>JADJLL010000023.1 GCA_016710095.1 Candidatus Eiseniibacteriota bacterium
TCGCCGACACCACCCGGCTCGGCATCCCGTGGACGCGGTACACGACGACCGACCGGTTCGACCGCACGATCACCTTCTATGTGTCGAACGTGGCGGACAGCGTGCGCGACCGGTCGTTGCCGCTCGTGCTCACGATCGACGGCTCGGGCTGCCAGTCGGTCTGGAAGCGCGTGGGCGAGCGCATCGGCGGCGGGCACCAGAACCTCATGCGCCGCCAGGCGCGCGGCCGCGTGCGCGTGATGATCGTCGAGAAGCCGGGCGTCGCGTTCCTCGACGACCCGCCGCACCCGGGTTCGGCCGAGGGCTCGAGCGAGACGTTCCGCCGCGAGCACACGCTCGAGCGCTGGAGCGAGGCGAACGTCGCGGCGCTGCGCGCGGCGCTCGCGCTGCCGGGCGTCGACGCGCGGCGCGTGCTCGTGTGCGGGCACTCCGAGGGCGGCACCGTGGGCGCGCGCGTCGCCGCGGCCTTCCCGGGCGTGACGCATGCCGCGCTGCTCTCGTGCGGTGGCGCCACGCAGCTCTTCGACCTCGCGGAGTTCGCCGGCGCCCCGCAGCCGGGGGACGCGCCCGGCGCCGCGGCCGCGCGCCGGCAGTCGGTCTACGACGAGTGGGCGAAGATCCGGGCCGATTCGCTGAGCACCGAGCGCATGTGGCTCGGGCATCCGTACCGGCGCTGGTTCACGTTCTGCTCGGGCGACGCGCTCGGCGACCTGCTCGCGACGCGCGCCCGGCTGTACCTCGCGCACGGCACCGAGGACCGCGCCGTGCCCGTCGTCGCGTTCGACTGGGTGCGGGCCGAACTCGCCGCCCGCGGGAGGGAAGCGGTGGTCGAACGGATCGAGGGCGCCGACCACGGGCTCTTCGGTCCCGAGGGGCCGCCGACCGACGGCACGACCGTCTCCGGGGTCGAGAAGGTGTTCGCCCGGGTGCTCGACTGGTTCCTCGGGCCGGCCTGAAGCCCGGCGAGGGGCGCGCGGATCGCTCGTTGCCCTTCCGGGGGCACTTGTGCACAATGCCCGCGCAGCCGCCAGGGAGGCGGCGGGGTGGTGAAGCTGGATACCGGGCTTCGGCCACCGCGGATGGAGTCGCTCGCCGTTCGACTCCAACCCCAAGGATTGCACGGGAGTAAGGTCACCGCCTCACGTGGCTTCTTCGATCTCCGCCAAACGCCAGCGCCAGATTCTCGTCGTGCTCCTCGGCGCGTTTTCGGTGCTCTCGGCCGCCAGCATCGCGACCTATCGCGCCCCCGAACCCGGGGAGGCGCCGTGGTCGGCCGCCAACGCCTGCGGTCCCGCGGGTGCGCTGCTCTCGTACGGGCTCGTCTGGTCCTTCGGCCAGGCCGCCGCGTTCGGGGTGCCGCTCCTCGCCGCGCTCTGGGGCTGGAACCGCCTGCGTGACCAGAAGCCGCTGCCCCTGCTCGTCACCAGCGCGCTCGGCGCGCTGCTCGTGTTCGAGATCTGCACGCTCTTCGGGCTGGGCGGCCTCGACCGCATGCGCTGGGCCGGCGGCTGGGGCTTCGCCGCGACGCTCGCGCTGCAGTCGTCGCTCGGCATGGTCGGCTCGTGGGTGGTCGCGACCGCGGTGTTGTTCGTGACCGCGCTCGTCGCGAGCGAGATGGGCTTCCACTGGATCGGCAAGCTCGCGCACGGCCTCGTGCTGAACCCGGCGCGCGGCGTCGCGGGCGGCGTGGCGGGCGCGTGGGGACAGTGGCAGGAGTCGCGCGCCGAAGCCGAGCGCCTGGCCGCCAAGCAGAAGGCCAAGGAAGCGAAGGCTCCCAAGAAGACGCCCAAGGTCGCCGTCGCGGCCCAGCCCGCGGTGGCGGAGGCCGCCGAGGCCGCGCCGCGCGCGCAGGCGAAGGGCAAGGCCGCGCCGATCGAGTCCGCGGTCGCGCTCGCCGACGAGGGAGACGACGACGACGGTCCGGTCGCGATGGCGCCGCCGCCTCCGCCCCGTCATCAAGAAGAACACGACGAGCCGTCCGCGCTCGCTCGAGCTCGAGCGCCCGACCGGACCCGCGCCCGAGGAGCCGCTGCCGCCGCTCAGCCTGCTCGAGCTGCCGCAGCAGCCCGAGGACCTCGTCACCGCCGCGGACCTCACGCACCAGGCGACGCTGCTCACGACCAAGCTCGCCGACTTCGGCATCGAAGGTCGCGTCACGGAGATCCACCCGGGACCGGTCGTCACGATGTTCGAGTTCGAGCCGGCCGCGGGCGTGAAGGTGAACTCGATCGTCTCGCTCGAGGACGACCTCGCGCTGGCGCTCCGGGCGATCCGCATCCGCGTCATCGCCCCGCTGCCCGGCAAGGGCACCGTCGGCGTCGAAATCCCGAACCCGCGCCGCCGGACGGTGTATCTCCGCGAGGTGCTCTCCTCGCAGGCTTACGAATCCAGCAACGCGGCGCTCAAGGTGCCGCTCGGTGTGGACGTCGGCGGCACGTCGTTCGTGTCCGACCTGACGAAGATGCCGCACGTGCTCATCGCCGGTTCGACCGGCGCGGGCAAGAGCGTCTGCCTCAACACGATCATCACCGGCCTGCTCTTCCAGCACGATCCGAGCTCGCTCCAGCTCGTCATGATCGATCCCAAGATGGTCGAGCTGTCGATGTACAACGGCATCCCGCACCTCACGCTGCCCGTGGTGACCGACTCCAAGAAGGCGTCGCGCGCGCTGCGCTGGGCGGTGGGCGAGATGGAGAAGCGCTACAAGCTCCTCGCGAGCGTGGGCGCGCGAAACATCAACACGTACAACGAGCGCATCGCCGAAGGAAAGGTCCCGCCGGCCGAAGGCTCCGACAAGATTCCCGAGCGCCTCGGCTACGTCGTCGTGATCGTGGACGAGCTCGCCGACCTCATGCTCACCGCGCCGGCCGAGATCGAGGAGCCGATCGCCCGACTCGCGCAGATGGCGCGCGCCGTCGGCATCCACCTCGTGCTCGCGACGCAGCGCCCGTCCGTGGACGTCATCACCGGCGTCATCAAGGCGAACTTCCCCTCGCGTATCGCGTTCCGCGTGGCGAGCAAGACCGACTCGCGCACGGTGCTCGACATGAACGGCGCCGAGAACCTGCTCGGCATGGGCGACATGCTCTTCCTGCCGATGGGCAAGGCCGACGCGCATCGCGTGCACGGCTGCTTCGTGTCGGAAGAAGAGACGCAGCGCGTGGTGGACTTCTGGCGCGCGAAGGCGGCCGCGAGCACGGCGGCGCCGCCGCCGCTGGCGACCGAAGTGAACATTCCCGAGGGCGACGAGGAAGAGGCGGCCGAGGACGGCTTCATGTCCGACGAACTCGTGCCGCAGGCCGCGTGCCTGGTCGTGATGCACAACCAGGGCTCGACCTCGCTGCTGCAGCGCCGGCTCCAGGTGGGTTACTCCCGCGCGGGCCGGCTCATGGACCAGCTCGCGCAGCTCGGCGTGGTCGGACCGTTCAACGGCAGCAAGGCGCGTGACGTGCTGGTGGACCAGAACTGGCTCCAGCAGAAGGGATTCCAGTGAAAGGTTCACGCCGTACCGCAGCTCCCAAGCTCGCGTTCGTGACGCTCGGCTGCCCGAAGAACACCGTGGACTCCGAGCACATGCTCGGCGCCCTCGTGCAGGACGGCTTCCAGACCGTCGGCGATCCGGCCGAGGCCGACGTCGCCGTGGTGAACACGTGCGCGTTCCTGCAGAGCGCGGTGCGCGAATCGAAGGACGCGATCGCGAACGTCGCGGAACTGAAGAGTTCCGGGAAGCTCAAGGCGCTGATCGTGACCGGCTGCCTCGCGCAGCGTTCGGGCGCGTCGCTGCTCGACGAGTTCCCCGGCGTGGACGCCGTGCTCGGCACCGGACAGTGGAAGGACGTCGTCGGCGCCGCGCGCCACGTGTTGTCGGGCTCCGAGGAGCGCGTCTCGAACACCGAGTATCCCGGTGGCGCCGTCGAGGACGGCATGCCGCGCGCGCTCAGCACGCCGCGCCACATCGCGTACCTCAAGATCTCCGAGGGCTGCGATCACCGCTGCACGTTCTGCATCATTCCGCGCCTGCGCGGCGACCAGAAGAGCCGCTCGGTCGAGTCGCTCGTCGAGGAGGCGCGGAGCCTCGCGAAGATCGGCGTGCGCGAGCTGAACCTGATCGGTCAGGACACGACCGGCTACGGCACCGACCTGCCGGGCCAGCCCGGACTGGCCGACCTGCTGGACGCCCTCGACACCGTCGAGGGATTGCACTGGATCCGCGTGCAGTACACCTATCCGCGGCTCTGGTCGGACCGGCTCATCGAGACCTGGGCGCGCGCGAAGCGCGTCGTTCCCTACGTGGACATGCCCCTCCAGCACATCGCGCAGGACATGCTGCGGCGGATGGGGCGGGCGATGACCGAGAAGCAGACCCGCGAGCTGGTGTCCCGGATCAAGCAGGGGATCCCCCGGGTGGCATTCCGAACCAACTTCATCGTAGGGTTCCCCGGCGAAACGGACGAACACTACGAGGTGCTCGAGCGCTACATCGAGGAAGAACCCTTCGACAACCTCGTCGTGTTCGGGTACGAGCGCGAGCCGGAGACGCCGTCGTACGACATGACGCCGCGCGTCCCGATCAACCAGCGCCGCTCCCGCAGGGCGCGCCTGCTCGCGAAGCAGCAGCACCTGTCGCGCGAGCGTCTCTCGCGCCGGATCGGTGAAGTGACGACGGTGATGGTGGACGGGCCCGCTCCCGGGCGCGGCGGCCAGTGGGCCGCGCGCACGACGGGTTCGGCCTTCGAAGTCGATGGTGGTGTGGTGGTGGAAGGGGACAACCTGATTCCCGGGCAGCTGGTGACCGTGCGCATCACGGGCGCCGCCGCCTACGATCTGTTCGCGCGCGTGGAACGCTCGGCCGACCCCGCGCTCAACATTCTGGGCTGACACATGAGGAACCTGCGGATGCGTGCTTGCCGGAGTGGCCTGCTGTTCGCGTTGCTGATCGGCGTCTGTCTCGCGCCGTCCGCCGAGGCCAAGAAGTTCCGCTACGCCAGCGGCCCTCGTGTGCCCGAGGACTCGGTCCTCGCCGTGGCCAACACGTATCTCGATCCGGTCGTGCGCAGCCGTGGGCCGCGCGTGCCGTACACGAACCTCCAGCTCACGCAGTTCGTGGCGGACAGCGCCGCGTCGCGCGCGCTCGCGACCGCGCCGCTCGATCGCGGCACGCACGCCGTGCTCGCGCCGACGCAGGACCACCCGCTCAACTTCGTGCTCGAGCACGCGTTCCTCAAGGAACTCGCGCGCCGCGGCGTCGAGGTGACCGTGCGCCGCACGCCGGTGCCCGACGACAGCGTCGCCGCGCTGTTCGGCAATCCCGGCGATCCGCTGCTCGAGTACACGCTCGGCTCCGCCAAGATCACGTACCTGCGCCTCGTCGGCTGGCTTCCGGGCCGCGTCCGCATCGAGCGCCAGTCGCTCGTGACGGGCGCCGTCTCGCTGCGCGAACCGCAGTCCTCGCGCGTGCTGTGGACGGGCGACCTCGGCCAGAACTTCGTGGACCGCTTCTCGCGCTCGCAGGTTTCGCTGGTCGAGGAAGCGCGCTACCCCGACCTCAAGGACCCCGTGCCGCAGCGCAATCTCGACAAGGTCGTCGAGCCCGTCGTCGTCGTCGGCGTCGTCGCCGGCCTCGTCGCGCTCTTCTTCCAGAACCGTCCGTGACGTTTCCGCTTCGCTCCCCGAAGGAACCTCGCTTGTTCACTCGTCTTCGTTTCACTCTGGCGTGCGGCCTGCTCGCGCTGGGCCTCGCCGGCTGCGGCGCCGCGGTCGTTCCGTCCATCCACAGCGACACCAACCGCGTCGCGGTCGCGCGCGGCCTCTACGACCGCCGCGAGTTCGCGCTCGCCGTGGACGTGCTCAACAACTACGCGACGACGGGCACCGGCAACGCCGACATCGACCAGGCCGTGTACCTGCTCGGGCTCTCGTACATCGGGCAGAAGGACTGGGTGAACGCGCAGACGCAGTTCGAGCGCATGTCCCGCGACTACCCCGAGAGCGACAGCGCCGGCGCGGCGTCGTTCCAGCTGGGAGAGGCGCTGTTCGGCCAGTCCCGTCCGAGCGACTACGACCAGGAGTTCACGCTCAAGGCGCTCACGCAGTACGAAGCGCACTTGCGCGACTGGCCCGGCGATCCGTACGCGAAGCGCTCCGAGCTGCGCGTGGCCGAGTGCCGCACGCGTCTCGCGCGCAAGCTCTGGCGCAGCGGCGACATCTACGTGAAGCAGAAGCTCTACCTGCCGGCCAAGCGCTACTTCGCCGACATCATCGAGCAGTACGCCGACACGCCGGTGCTCGGGGACGCGATCCTCGGCAACGCGGTCGCGGACGCGCGCCTCGGCAAGCGCGACAGCGCGCTCGCGGTGCTGCGCGGCCTCGAGGAGCAGTTCGCGGGGCAGCCGCTGGGGCTCAAGGCCGCGGCGCTGCGCGTGAAGATGCAGAAGTGGCCGGCCGAAGGCGATCGCAGCCGTCGCGGACATCGTCCGATCGAGGCTCCGGCCGCGGTGCCGGGCGCGCCCTCGAACTCGCAGGCCAACCCGTACACGCCGTGACACCCGTGAAGCGGCGGACCGGCGCGCCGAAGCGGCTGGGCATCTTCGGCGGCACCTTCGACCCGCCGCACGTGGGACATCTCGCGCTCGCCGAGTGCGCACGCGAGCAGCTCGGTCTCGACCGCGTGCTGTTCGTGCCCGCCGGGCAGCCGCCGCACAAGCCGGGCGGCCGCCGCACGAGCGCCGCGCACCGGCTCGCGATGACGCGCGCCGCCGTGCGCGGGAACGCGTCGTTCGCCGTCTCGACGATCGAGGCGAAGCGCCGCGGGCCGTCGTGGACGGTGGACACCTTGCGCGCGCTCGCCGAGGCGCATCCGGGGACCGAACTCTGGCTGCTCATGGGCGCGGACATGTACGCGTCCTTCGGCACGTGGCGCGAACCCACCGAGATCGCGCGCCATGCGCGCCTCGCGGTGGCGCTGCGTCCGGGCACGCGCGCGCCGAAGACGCCGCGCGGTGTGAAGGGCGCGCGCGTGACGTTCCTCGCCAATCCCGAACTCGAAGTCTCGTCCAGCGCCGTGCGCGATCGGGCCCGCGCCGGACGCAGCGTGCGTTACCTCGTGCCCGACGCCGTCGCGCGCTACGCCGCGCGTCACCACCTGTACGGGAGCGCGTCGTGACCTACCGGCCGCAGGAGTTCTGGGAGCAGCGCCTGTCCGAGCAGTTCGATCTGCGCGGAACGGGAGAGACCACGATGAGCGCGGCGTACAACGTCGCGTGCTACCAGCTGCGCGCCGAGGTCCTCGACGCCGCGCTCGCCCGCGTCGGCGTGGACCCCCGGGCGAAGCGCGTGCTCGACGTGGGTTGCGGCACGGGCTTCTGGACCGACTACTACGTGAAGCGCGGCGCGGTCTACACCGGGCTCGACATCGCGCGCCCGAGCGTGGAGCGGCTGCGCGAGCGCTATCCGAACCAGGCGTTCGTGCACTCGGACGTGAGCGAAGCCGACCTCACGGCGACGTACCAGATCGTGAACGTGTTCGACGTGCTCTACCACATCACCGACGACGCGAAGTTCGACGCGGCGCTCGGGCGTCTCGCGCGCGCCGTGGAGCCGGGCGGGTACCTGCTGCTCACCGACCTGTTCCAGGATTCGCCGGGCCTGGCGGAGCACAACAAGATGCGCTCGCTCGCGCGTTACCGCCGCACGCTCGACGCGCTCGGCGTGCGCTTCGAGTACGAGCCGCTCGAGCCGACGCACGTGCTGCTGAACTCGGATCTCGGCTTCTGGCGGTTCCTCAACCGCGCGCCGGGGCTGCTGCTCGCGCTCGATCGGATGCTGATCCGCAACGGTGGCGGCCGCACGCCGCGGCACAACCAGCTGCTGATCGCGAAGCGCACGGCCTGATCGCAGCGCGTTCGCGCGCCGCCGACGCGGAGCCGGAAGGTCAGCGCAGACGTTCGAGCGGCTCGTCGCCCTTCTCGATCATCTCGGCGTGCAGCGCCAGCAGCCGCTTGGTCTCCGCGATGAGCGGCGCGCGCTGCGCCGCCGGTCCGGCGAAGGCGGCCGTGAGCAGCGCGTGCACCATCTCGACCGCGGCCATCGCGTGCACGCGGCGGCGCTTCGGGTCGAGGTGGGGGGCACGCGCGGCGATGATGGACTCGACCTGCGCGGAGGCCGCCTCGTGGAGTTCCCCGCACGCGCGATCGCGCGCGCCGGGCCGGTCGATCGCATGGAAGACGTGCGAGTACGCGGGCGTGCGGCGGAAGAACTCGGCGAGCGGATCCACGATCGCGTCCGCGAGCGTGGCGAGCGGCAGCGTGCGCAGCTCGGCCCGTCCCTCGTAGGCGGTGAGCGAGCGCATGACGCCCATGTAGCGCTCGGCCAGCGCGCCGAGGATCGCTTCCTTGCTCGCGAAGAAGTGGTAGAGCGAGCCCATGCCGGCGCCCGCGCGTTCGGCGACCGCGTTCGTGGTCATGCCGTCCACGCCCGACTCGACGATCACCGCTTCGGCGGCGTCGAGCAGTTCCTCGATCCGCTTCTGGCCACGGTCCTGCTGCGCGGGCCGGCGGGTGGCCGGATCCGCGCGGCGGGCGCCGGGCTTCGCGGAACGCTTCTTCGTGGTGCGAGTCGCCATCGTGGCGGGCTTCTCCGGAGGGTTGCGGCAAGGCGTGCTTCGACCTGCCTTCAGGTTCGGCCGGACGGTCCGAAAATACAAGTGGAATCTTTGCTCCACTCATGTCATCGTAAGTGGAGCGAATGCACCAGTTCTAGCGGCGGCCCGCCGGGCGCGCCGCGGACCCACCCGGAGACGGGAAGGAGAGACTCCGTGAAGCACCCACGTCCGATGCACGCGCTTCTCGCCGCGATGCTCGCGGCCTCGGCGCTCGTGGCGCCGGTCCGGGCGACGGCGGCCGAAACGCTCGACGCGCTCGTGCGCGAGGCGCTCGCCGCGAACCGCGACCTGCGCGCCGAGCGCCTGCAGCTCGAGCAGGCCCAGGCCGCGGTGAGCGAGGCGACCGCGCTGTTCCTGCCGTCCGTGACCCTGAACGCGCGGCTTTCCGACCGCTCGGGCAACGTCGTGGACTTCGGCAAGCTCATCAATCCCGCCTTCGCCGCGCTCAACCAGCTCACGGGCAGCGGCGCGTTCCCGACCGACCTGAGGCTCGTGCAGCCGTCGAAGCAGGAGACGTCGGTGCGCGTGGCCATGCCGCTGGTCGACGCCCGGCTCGCCGCGAACTGGCGCATCCAGTCCGGTCTTCGCGACGCGCAGCGCGCCGCGACCGGCGCGGCCGCGCGGCGCATCACCGCCGAAGTGCGCACGGGCTACCTCCAGTACGCGCGCGCCGTGCGCCTGACCGCGCTCTACGACTCGACGCTCGCGCTCGTGGATGAAGCCGTGCGCGTGCAGGAGAGCCTGCTCGCGAACGGCAAGGCGACGCCCGACCAGGTGCTGCGTGCGCGCGCCGACCGCTCCGACGTCGCGCAGCGCCGCGCCGACGCCGCGCGTCTCGCCGCCGCCGCCCGCCAGCTGCTCAACGTGCGCCTCGGCCGCGGCGTGGACGCGCCGCTCGAACCGCTCGCCGACGCCGCGCTCGGACTCGAGCTGCGCGTGCCGCTCGACGACGCGATCGCGAGCGCGCGTGCGCACCGCGACGAACTCGCGCAGGCGCGCGGCGGCGTGCGTGCCGCGAGCGGCGCGGTCTCGCTCGCGAGCGCGGGCTACCTGCCGTCGCTCGTCGCGGCGGTGGACTGGGGCGTGCAGGGTGAGGAGTACCGGTTCGAGCGCGGCGAGGACTACCGCGTCGCCTCGCTCGCGCTGCAGTGGACGCTCTTCAACGGCGGCCAGCGCGAGGCGCAGCGCCACGCGGCGGTCGCGGGGCTGCAGCGCGCGCGGACGCTCGCGGACGACGCGGCGGCGAAGGTCGAGCTCGACGCGCGCACCGCGTGGCAGGCGGCCGCCGTCGCGCGCGAGGCGCTGCCCGCGGCGCACGAACGCCTGACGGCCGCGCGCCGCACGTGGGAACTCGTGGCGAAGCGCCACGCGATCGGCGCGGCGTCGCTGCTCGAGTTGCTCGACGCACGCACGAACTTCACGAACGCGGCGCTCAACGACGTGTTCTCGACCTACGACTACTGGGAGCGTTGCGCGGAACTCGACCGTGCCGCCGCGCTTCCCTCCGGCCGGTCGCCCGGCGAAGGGGGCCTGTGATGATGCGACGGACGATCGGTGGAGTGGTGGCGGCCTCGGCGCTGGCGTTCGCGCTCGCGGGTTGCGGCGGCAAGCACGAGGCACCGGCGGCCGCGGCGGCCGTGGTGCGCGTGACGACGGCGCCGGTGGATTCGGCCGCGCTCGCTCGCCCCGTGCTCGGCTCGGGACTGCTTTCGGGCAAGGAAGAAGTGCCGCTCGCGTTCAAGATCGGCGGCGTGGTCGCCCGCGTGGACGCCGAGGACGGGCAGGTCGTGCGCGCGGGAGCGAAGCTCGCGACGCTCGAACTCACCGAGATCGGCGCGCTCGTGGACAAGGCGAAGGTCGGGCTCGACAAGGCGGAGCGCGATCTCGCGCGCGCCCGTGCGCTCCACGCCGACAGCGTGGTGACGCGCGAGATGCTCGAGAACGCGCAGAGCGCCCGCGACGCGGCGGCGGCCGACTTCTCCTCGGCGCGCTTCAACGCGCGCCACGCGTCCATCGTCGCGCCGACGGACGGCGTCGTGCTGCGGCGGCTCGCGGAGCCCGGCGCGACGGTCGCGCCCGGCACGCCGATCGTGCTCTTCGCGTCGTCCTCGCGCGGCCAGGTCGTGCGCGTCGGCGTGCCCGACCGCGACGTCGTGCGGCTCGGCGCCGGGGATGCGGCCGAGGTGCGCTTCGACGCATGGCCCGGCCGCACGTTCGCGGGCCGCGTCACCACGGTCGGCGCCGCGGCCACGCCGGGCGTCGGCACGTACGAGATCGAGATCCGGCTGGACGCGCCCGTGCGGCTGCACGACGACGGCGCGGCCGCGTCCGGGCTCGTCGCGGACGTCACGATCACGCCCGCGCGGCGCCAGGCGGTGAAGCTCGTGCCGATCGAGGCGCTGCTCGAAGGCGACTCCGACCGCGCGCACGTGTGGACGATCGGCGCGGACGGCGCCCCGGTGCGCCGCGACGTGCGCGTCGCGTTCCTCGACGGCGACCGCGCGGCCATCGCGAGCGGGCTCGACGGCGTGACCGAAGTCGTGACCGGCGGGGCCGCCTACCTGTCCGACGGCTCGCGCGTGGAGCGGAGCGCGAAATGAGAGTGCCCGAACTCGCGGTCAAGTTCCCGCAGCTGACCATCGTGCTGTTCCTGATGGCGGCGGCGCTCGGCGTCACGGCGCTCGGCAGCATCCCGCTCGCCGAGGACCCGACGTTCCCCGTCTCGACGTTCGGCGTCGTCGCGGTCTATCCCGGCGCCACGCCGGCGGACCTCGAGCAGCTCGTCGTGGACAAGCTCGAGACGCACTTCAACGAGCTCGACGACCTCAAGTCGCTCAAGACGTCCATCGAGGACGGCGTCGCGGTGATCACGGTCGAGTTCGAATCGAACACCGACCCGGACAAGAAGTACGACGAGGTCGTGCGCGAGGTGAACGCGCTGCGTCCCGAACTGCCCGCCGATCTCTACCGTCTCGAAGTGCAGAAGTGGGACCTCGCGAACGTGAACATCACGCAGCTCGCGCTCGTCTCGGACTCGCAGCCGTACGCCGTGCTCGAGACGGAAGCGCGCCGGCTCAAGGAGCGCCTCGAGAAGGTGACCGGCGTGCGCACGGTGGACCGCTGGGCGTACCCCGAGCGCGAAGTGCGCGTCGAGCTCGATCCCGGCCGTCTCGCGCAGCTGCGCATTCCCGCGACGCGTGTCCTGGAGGCGATCGGCAGCGAGAACGCGAACATCCCCGGCGGCAGCGCCGACGCCGGCACGCGCCGCTTCAGCGTGAAGACGAGCGGCAGCTACCGGACGGTGGAGGAGGTGCGCAACACCGTCGTCGCCGGTGACGGCCGCTCGATCGTGACGCTCGGCG
This sequence comes from Candidatus Eiseniibacteriota bacterium, assembly GCA_016710095.1. Classification (GTDB taxonomy): domain Bacteria; phylum Eisenbacteria; class RBG-16-71-46; order RBG-16-71-46; family RBG-16-71-46; genus CAIXRL01. The sequence goes on from JADJLL010000023.1 coordinate 12,022, forward strand.
ACGTCGCGCGCGTGCAGTGGGACCACTCCGACCTGCGCCACATCGGTCGCTGGAACGGCCAGCGCGCGGCCTTCGTGACCGCGAACATGCGCCCCGGCGAGCGCATCAACGCCGTGCGCGACCGCATCTGGCGCGAACTGGACGAGTACGAGAAGACGCTGCCCGCGGGCGTGAAGCTCGAGCGCCCGTTCGACCAGAGCGTGAACGTGAACCACCGGCTCGCGCGGCTCGGCGAGGACTTCGCGCTCGCGATCCTGCTCGTGCTCGTCACGCTGCTGCCGCTCGGGACGCGCGCCTCGCTCGTCGTGATGATCTCGATCCCGCTGTCGCTCGCGATCGGCGTGGCGCTGCTGCAGCTCACGGGCTTCAGCATCAACCAGCTCAGCATCGTCGGATTCGTGATCGCGCTCGGCCTGCTCGTGGACGACTCGATCGTCGTGGTCGAGAACATCGCGCGCTTCCTGCGCGCCGGCGTGACCCGCGAGAAGGCCGCGATCGCCGCGACCAAGCAGATCTCGGTCGCCGTGCTCGGCTGCACGGCCACGCTCATCGCGGCGTTCATCCCGATCTTCCTGCTGCCCGGCAACGCCGGGAAGTACATCGCGAGCCTGCCCGCGGCCGTCGTCTACACGATCGTCGCGTCGCTCGCCGTGTCGCTGACGATCGTGCCGTTCCTGTCGTCGCGCATGCTCGTCGCCCACGCGAATCCCGAGGGCAACGCGATCCTTCGCGCGCTCAACCGCGGCATCGATCTCACGTACGGCAAGTGGCTGCACCGTGCGATCGCGGCGCCGCGCCGCACGCTGCTCGCGGCCGGCGCGCTGTTCGCGCTCAGCTTCGCGCTCGTGCCGGTGATCGGCTTCAGCCTGTTCCCGAAGGCCGACACGCCGCAGTTCCTCGTGCGCGTCACGACGCCGCAGGGCTCGAGCCTCGCCGAGACCGACCGCGCCGCGCGCTTCGTGGAAGGCGTGCTGCGCGCGCGCCCCGAGGTGACGGACGTCGTCACGAACGTCGGTCACGGCAATCCGATGATCTACTACAACGTCGCCTCCGAGAACGAGCGGGCGAACTTCGCCGAGCTGTTCGTGCGGATCCGCGAGTTCGACTCGCGCCGCACGCCGGCGGCGTTCGACTCGCTGCAGCGGATCTTCGACGGCTACGCGAACGCGCGCATCGAGCTCAAGGCGTTCGAGAACGGCCCGCCGATCGACGCGCCGGTCGCGATGCGCGTCACGGGCGAGGACCTCGACACGCTGCGCGCCGTCGCCGCGCGGGTGCAGCGCACGATCGAGGGCACGCCGGGCACCTGGAACGTCGTGAACCCCGTGCAGCTGCGCACGACCGACCTGCGCGTGGACGTGGACTCGCGCAAGGCGGGGCTCTACGGCGTGCCGACGGTCGAGGTCGACCGCGCGGTGCGCATGGCGCTCGCGGGCTTCGAGGCCGGCTCGGTGCGCGAGGCCGACGGGCAGGACTACGCGATCCGCGTGCGCCTGCCGTCCGATCCGCGCGCGTCGCACATCGGCCGGAGCTTCGACGGCACGCCGTCGCTCGAGGCGCTCGACCGCCTGTACCTGACGTCCGTGACGGGCGCGGCGGTGCCGCTGCGCCAGGTCGCGAACATCCGGCTCGAGTCGAGCACGCCGATCATCCAGCACTACGCGAAAGCGCGGTCGGTGACCGTGTCGGCGAACGTGAGCACGGGCTTCAACACGGACAAGGTGACCAAGCAGGTGCTCGCTCGCCTCGACGCACTCGAGCTGCCCGCGGGCTACCGGATCATTCCGGCGGGCGAGATCGAGAGCCGGGAGGAGAGTTTCGGCGGGCTCGGCACCGCGATCATCCTCACGGTGTTCATCATCCTCGCGATCCTCGTGCTCGAGTTCGGCACGTTCCGCAGCACGCTCATCGTCGCGTCGGTGATCCCGCTCGGCGTGGTCGGCGGCCTGATCGCGCTGTTCGTGTCCGGCTACTCGCTGTCGTTCACCGCGATGATCGGCTTCATCGCGCTCATCGGCATCGAGATCAAGAACAGCATCCTGCTCGTGGATTTCACGAACCAGCTCCGCGAGAAGGGGCTCGGCGTGCGCGAGGCGGTGGAGGAGGCGGGCAAGATCCGCTTCCTGCCCATCCTGCTCACGACGCTCACGGCGATCGGCGGCCTGCTGCCGCTCGCGCTGCAGCGCTCGAGTCTCTATTCGCCGATCGCGAACGTGCTCATCGGCGGCCTGCTCAGCTCGACGCTGCTCGCGCGTCTCGTGACGCCGGTCGTCTACACGCTGCTCGCGCCGAACGTGACCCCGAAGTCGGCGGCCGAACGCGGCGAACCCGACCCGGACGTGACGGCGGGAGAGGGCGCGCCGGCGCACTGACGCGGCGCGGCGACGCGGACACGTACGGAGGGCGGCGCCACGGCGTCCGCCCTCCGTCGTCGTTCCGGACGTTCGTGCGTCCGCGGCGATCGCGTGAAACACGCCCTTCCTCACGCGGACGTTGACCTGCGCGCGAGTGCGTGGGTACGGTCGCGCCCGCTCCCAAACGCCCCGAGGACTTCGTCATGGCCGCGCCCCACCGTTTCGCCGTTCCGCTCGCAGGCCTGCTGCTCGCACTCTCGTCCGTGCCCGCCCTCGCGGCGGCGCCCGACTCGACCACGCTTCCCGTGCTTCGCAGCTCGGCGCGGCAGATCGACGTGCGCGAGAACGGCATCCTCCGTCGCGGCGAGTGGGTGGCCGACCCCGCCATCGCGCTCGACGAGTTCGAAACCGGGCCGGCCGCCGGCCCCGCGCGCGTGACGTTCGTGTCGGACCGGGACTCGCTCACGCTCGACGTCGCGCCGGGACGGCCGGTCGAGTTCGTCGTGCTGCTCGGCGACTCCGTGCGCTGCCGGACGCGCGTCACCTGCCGCGCCGGACTCGTGCGCACGGACGGCGGTCACGGCCCGGTCGAAGTGCCGCTGCGCTGGAGCCGCAACCGCAAACCGACGATTCGTGCGCGCATCAACGGCTCGCCCGAACTGAAGCTGGAGTTCGACAGCGGCGCGGCGGACCTCACGCTCTATCGCTCGGGTGTGCGGAAGGCGGGCGGCGTCGTGACCGACGGCGAGACCATGAACGCCGCATCGGGTGGCACGACCCTGCGGCGCACGCGCCGCTCGAACACACTCGAGATCGGCCCGCTGCGCGGCGAGGGCATTCCGCTGACGGTCGTCGAGTCGCAGCCGGAGCCGGTCGACGGCATCGTGGGCTACCGCGCCTTCGCCGACCGCGCGCTCGAGTTCGACTTCGAGCGGAACGTGCTCGTCGTGCACGATTCGCTGCCGGCGCTGCCCGCCGGTTTCACGAGCCTGCCGCTCCTCTGGAACGGCACGCTGCACTCCGTGAACGTCCGGCTGCGGACCGCGCGCGCGACGTTCGACGTGCCGTTCATCGTGGACACGGGGCTGAACGGCACGTTCAATCTCGGGGCCGCGACGGCGGCCCGGCTCGGACTGCCCGACGGAGTGAAGACGATGGGCTGGACGAAGGGGCAAGGGGCTCGGCCCGAATCCGCTTCGGCTCCAGCGCATGCGTTTCGCCGCGCTCGAGATCGGCGGCACCACGCTGCCGGACATCCCGGGCTTCGCGGTCGAGGCGAAGGACACCGGCGCGGTCATGGGGGACCTGCTCGGCAGCGAAGTGCTGCGGCGGTTCCGGTTCTTCCTCGACTACCGCGGCAACGCGCTCGTGCTGGCGCCGAACCGGGACCTGCGCAAGCCGTACCGCAAGGGTGGCCGCGGCTCGGGCTCGTCGGCCGCGATCACGATCGCGATCCTCGTGGCGCTCGGGGCGGGCGCGAACGCGAACCGCAACCGCAAGCCGCAGGAGCTTTGACACTCTTCGCCGGGCGCGGCTACGGTCGCGCGCCCCGGCGCCGCGCCGGGGCACACCGCAACGGAGAAGACTGGCGATGCCCACTTCGGAACACTGGCAGATCCCGCGCGTCGTGGACGCCATGGCCTTCGCGAATCCGGCCAGCGTGCTCGACGTGGGCTGTGGCTACGGCAAGTACGGCGTGCTCGCGCGCGAGTACACGCCGGCCACGCGCGTGGACGCCATCGACATCGCGCCGCCGCGCTATCCGGTCTACGACCACTTCTACGAAGGCGACCTGCGGCAGCTTTCGACGCTGATCCCGAAGGACACGCCGCGCTACGACCTCGCGCTGTGGCTCGACGTGATCGAGCACCTCGAGAAGGAAGAAGCCTGGGCCGTGCTCGACCAGCTCGTGAAGGTCTCGAAGACCGTGCTCATCACGACGCCGTTCGGCTTCCGCCCGCAGGAGGTGCCCGGCCTGCCGTTCGAGACGCATCGCTCCGGCTGGTATCCGTGGGAGTTCGGCAAGCGCTACCGCGTCGTGCGCTCGCAGGTGTTCCCCGGCCACTTCAGCAAGTACCTGCGCCTGCCGCGACTCTGGCAGGTGCTCGTGCTCGTGTCCGGCCGCTAGGGCATGCCGCGCCTCGTCGTACTCGACGCGCTCGGACTGGTCTACCGCTCGTACTACGCGTTCATCACGCGCCCGCTCAAGAACAGCCGCGGCGAGAACACGTCGGCGATCTTCGGCATGGGCAACGTGCTGCTCAAGCTGCGGCGCGATCTCGCGCCCGACCGCTGGGCGTTCGCGTGGGACGGCCCCGGGCCGACGTTCCGTCACGAGATGTATCCCGACTACAAGGCGCACCGTCCGCCGATGCCCGAGGACCTCGTCTCGCAGCTCGATCCGGTCGAGGAGCTCGCGCGCTGCCTCGGGTTGCCCGTGATCGAGAAGCCGGGCATGGAGGCGGACGACGTCATGGCCACGCTCGCGCGCGAAGGCGCCGAGGCCGGCTACGAAGTCGTGCTCGTCACGGGCGACAAGGACATGCTCCAGGTCGTCAACGACCGCGTGACCGTGCTCGCGCCCGCGGGCAAGGGCGACGAAATGAAGCGCATGGATCCGGCCGCCGTCCGCGAGAAGTGGGGCGTCGGACCGGAGCACATCCGCGACGTGCTCGCGCTCATGGGCGATTCGTCGGACAACATTCCCGGCGTGCCGGGCGTGGGCGAGAAGACCGCGGTCGAACTGCTGTCGCAGTTCCACTCGCTCGAGGACCTGTACGCGCGGCTGGAAGAAGTGAAGAAGCCCGCGCTCAAGAAGAAGCTGACCGAGAACCGCGACAAGGCGTTCCTGTCGCGCGAACTCGCGACCGTGCGCGACCGGCTCGAGCTCGGCGTGACGCTCGACCAGCTCGGCGTGGCGCCCGTGCGGCGCGACGACCTGATGGCGTTCGCGAAGCGCTGGGAAGTGCGCCGCCTCGAGAGCGTGGCGCGCGAGATGGGCGTGAGCGCGTCGGAAGCGGGCGAGCGCGCCGTCGCGTCCGGCGGAGCGCCGGGGCACGGCGGCGGAGCAGCCGGAACGAGGGGCGGCGGCGGCTGCGACCGGTGGTGATTTGTTCTCCGCCGACGCCGCACCGAAGGCCGAGCCCACCATCGCGCGCGCGACCGCGCCGCTGCCGGCCGCGCTGCGCGCCGAGCCGCAGGGCGACCTGTTCGCGGCGCCCGCCGCGGAAGGCGACGCGCCCGCCGAGGCCGGGCCGACGCTCGAGTCGCTCGCGCTGCGCATTCACGAAGTGCGCGCGCGCGCTGCACGGACTCGCGGTCGTGCCGGTCGTGTTCGGCGAGGAGCCGCGGCATGCGTCGCTCGTCGGGCTCGCGCTCGCCTCGCGCGACGGCACCGCCGCGTACCTGCCGCTCGCGCACGAGGGCGGTCCGAACTTCTCGATCGAGCAGGCGCGCGAGTGGCTCGCGCCCGTGCTCGCCGACGTCACGGTTCCGAAGGTCGCGCCGGACCTGAAGGCCGCGGTGCACACGCTCGCCGCGCACCAGATGCCGCTCGAGGGCGGCTCGTTCGACCTGCACCTCGCGTCGTTCGTGTGCGACCCCGAACGCGATCATTCGCTCGAGCGACTCGCGGCCGACGTGCTCGGCGTGTCGCTCGCGTCCATCGAAGCCCGTTCAGGTGCGCGGACGCTCGCGCACCGGTCCCGGCGCCACGCCGGTCGCGCATGCCGCGGCCGCGGGCGAGCGCATGGCCGCCGCGTGCTGGCCGCTGGAGACCGCGCTCACGAAGCAGCTCGAGGCGCGCGAGCAGTGGAAGCTCTACTCGGCGCTCGAACATCCGCTCATCGACGTGCTCGTGCGCATGGAGCGCGCGGGCGTCGCCCTCGACGTCGCGGTGCTGAAGACGATGAGCGAGGACGCCTCGCGCGAGATCGCGGCGCTCGAGACGAAGCTGCACGAGATCGCCGGCGAGCCGATCAACCTCGCGAGCGGCCAGCAGCTCGGCCGCGTGCTGTTCGAGAAACTCGGCCTGCCCGCGAAGAAGAAGACGAAGACCGGCTGGTCCACGGATTCCGAAGTGCTCGACGAGCTCGCGCTCGTGCACGAGTTCCCGCGCCTGCTGCTCGAGTGGCGCGCGCTCACCAAGCTGCGCTCGACGTACCTCGACGCGCTGCCGCTCGCGGTCGATCCCGCCGACGGCCGCGTGCACACGACGTTCGAGCAGACGGGCGCGGCGACCGGCCGGCTGTCGAGCTGGAACCCGAACCTGCAGAACATCCCGATGCGCACGCCGCTCGGCCGCGCGATCCGCAAGGCGTTCGTCGCGGCGCCCGGTTGCGTGCTCGTCGGCGCCGACTACTCGCAGATCGAGCTGCGCGTCATGGCGCACCTGTCGCAGGACCCGCAGCTCATCGAGGCGTTCGCGAGCGGCGAGGACATTCATTCGAGCACCGCGCGCCGCATCTTCAAGATCGAGGGCGACGTGCCGGGCGAGCTGCGCAGCCGCGCGAAGGTGGTCAACTTCGGCGTCATGTACGGCATGGGCGCCCGCAGCCTCGCGCAGCAGATGGGCATCGAGCTGAAAGAGGCGAAGGAGTTCATCGAGAGCTACTTCTCGGTCTACGCCGGCGTCCGCCGGTTCCTCGACCGCACGGTCGAGGAGGCGCGCGAGCGCGGCTACGTCGAGACCCTGCTCGGGCGGCGGCGCTGGCTGCCGGCCCTGCGCAACGGGGGCGGGCTCGAACGCAGCATCGCCGAGCGGGCGGCCATCAACACCCCGATCCAGGGCTCGGCCGCCGATCTCGTGAAGCAGGCCATGTTGAACGTGCAGAACGCACTCCGGTCCCGGCCCTCGACCCGGCTTCTTCTGCAGGTCCACGACGAATTGCTGCTCGAATGTCCCGTCGCTGAGGCATCATCCGTCACGGAGATGGTGCGCCGGGAGATGGAGGGCTGCTACCCTCTGTCCGTCCCGCTCACGGTGTCCGCCGGTACCGGCGCCACCTGGTTCGACGTCCACTAGGAAGACCCCTCGCATGCCCTCGGACTCCCGGCCGCGCCGCGCGCAGCCCCACGATGACCTGTTGATCGTCGGCCTCGTCGGCCGCGCGGGCAGCGGGAAGAGCACGGTCGCGCGCGCGCTCGCCGCGTCGGGCGCCGTGATCGTGGACGCGGACGAACTCGGGCACGACATCACCGACCACGATCCGGACGTGCGCGCCGCGCTGCTCGCGGAGTACGGACCGGCGGTCTTCCTCGAGGACGGCACGCTGCACCGCCGTCTCGTGGCGACCAAAGTGTTCTCCAATCCCACGGCGCTCGAGCGGCTGAACTCGCTCGTGCACCCGCGCATCCTCAAGCGCGTGCGTCTCGAGATCGCGAAGCTGGCCGCGGAAGGACACCGCGGCGCCGTGCTCGTGGACGCGGCGCTCATGCTCGACTGGGGTTTCGAGCGCGAGTGCGACGCGGTGATCGCGGTGGTCGCGCCCGAGGAGCAGCAGGTCGCGCGACTCGTCGCCGGCCGCGGCTGGACCGTGGCCGAGGCGCAGCGCCGCCTCGCCGCGCAGAAGCCGAACGCCTATTTCGAAAGCGTCGCGGACGTGACGCTCGACAACCGGGGCACGGAAGCCGAACTCGCGTCGTCCGCCGCGGCCGCTCTCGAGCGACTGCAGGCGGCGCGCGTCCGCGTCTCGGGGTAGGCCATGTGGCAGCGCGTTCGTGAATACCTGCGCGAGCTGCTTCGCGCGCTGATCGGCCAGCCCGCGGGCACGTGGGCCGCCACGCAGAACGCCACGCAGCGCGCGGCCGAACTGCTCGCGCAGGCGCTCGCCGAGGAAGAGCCGTCGCGCCGCGTCACGCTGCTGCGCGAGGCGCTTTCCGCCGGCGAACGGCTGGGCGGCGAGAGCGGCGACATCGTCGTGATGGAAGCGTCGCTGCACCTCGGCGAGCGCCTTCGCGCCGCCGGCGAGCGCGGGCAGGCGATCGCGCACTTCACGCGCGCGGTCGAGCGCAGCTTCCGTGTCGGCGATCCCGTCGGGCGCCAGCGTCGCGCCGGCGTGCTTTCGCGGCTCGGCATCCTCGACCAGGAAGCGGGCGATCTCGTGAGCGCGCGCTCGCGCTACGAGGAGTCGCTGCGCATCGGCTCGGACACCGACTCGGCGCTGCTGCTCGGCATGCTCACGCAGGCGGCGTTCAACCTCGGCCTCATCCAGAACACGAACGGCGACGACGACGGCGCGATGCGCAGCTGGAACCGGGCGATGATGCTCGGCATGCGCGCGGGCCATCCCAGCGGCTGGGACCCGGCCGCGATCGCCGCGTTCAACCTCGGGCATCTCTACGAACGCCTCGGCGACCGTGGCCGCGCACGCGAGACGCTGTTGCAGGTCGGGCGCATCGCCGAGCCGGGCGGCACGCCGGTCGGGCTCATGGCGGCCGCGAAGGCCGCGATGGCGCTCGCCTCGCTCGCCGAAACCGAAGGTCTTCCGGGCGAGGTCGAAGCCTCCGGGCAGTTCGCGCGTGCGTGCGAACTCGGCCGCGCCAGCCGCACGGCCGACGGCTCGCTCGTCGCGGTGCAGTCGGCGCTCGCGCTCGCGGAGCAGGCCGTCGTCGCGGGCCGCGCGGACGAAGCGCGCCGCCGCCTCGAACAGGCGCTCGAATGGTCGTCCGCGTGCGAAGCCTCCGAGGTGTCGCGCTACGTGGTGCTCGCCGGCATGCGGCTCGGGCAGACGCTCGCCGAAATGGGCGAGCACGCCGCGGCCGCGGAACGGCTCGCCGATGCGTACGCGCGCGGCCGTGCGGGTGCGGAGCCGTGGGTGCGCGAGATCGCGGCGCAGGCCGCGTGCAGCCTCCACCGCGTGCTGTGTTCGATGGGCCGTTGGGCCGAGGCGCGCTCGCTCGCCGAGGACGCGGTCGCTTTCGCGGGCGGGCTCGAATCCGCCATGGGCCGCGGGCTCGCGGCGGCGGCGCTCTACGCGCAGGCGTTCCAGAAGCTGCACGACGGCGACCAGCCGGGCGCGCGTGCGCTGCTGGGATCGGTCGCGGACCAGGGACTCGCGAGCGGCGCCGAAGTCGGCGAGCGCGTCGCGATCGACGCGCTGCTGCTGTCCGGGCATCTCGACCGGCAGGCGGGACGGCTGACCGAAGCGCTCGCGCAGTTCCAGCGCGCCGCGCGCACGCTGCGCGACCAGGACGGCGCCGAGTCCGCGGGACTCGCGGCGACCGCGTCGCTCAACATCGGGCACGTGCTGCTCGCGCTCGAGCGCCAGCTCGAGGCGCGCTACGCGTACGAGAAGTGCCTGAGCCTCGGCCGGCTGAGTGGTACGGCGACGGGCCGCGCCGCGGCCGCGAACTCCGCGCTCAACCTCGCCTCGATGCTCGAGGACGAAGTGGGCGAGGGGCAGCGCCGCGAGTGGTTCGCCGTCGCGATCGCGCTCGGGAAGTCGAGCCGCACGGCGCTCGGCGCGGACGTCGCGCGCAACGCCGAGAAGGGGCTCGCGCGCCTCGACGGAGGGGGCGAAGACGGCGAGTGACGCAGGCGGGTCCGGCGCGGCGCTGCTTTTTGCGCCCCGGACGGTTTCTCCTTAAGGTGCGCAGCGCTCCGCTGCTCGTCACTCCGACCCGCGAGATCCGCTCATGCTGACCACAGCCGAACTCCACAAGCGCCTCGAACAGACCACCGCCAGCCTCGACAGTCTGCGGAGGTATCTTTGACATCGAGGCCTGCGCGCAGCGCGTGCCCGACCTCGAGTCGCGCATGGCGCAGCCCGGCTTCTGGGACCGGCAGGACGAAGCGCAGAAAGTCGTCGCGCAGCTGAAGACGACCAAGAAGACGCTCGACGACTTCGGCTCCCGCGCCTCCGCGCGTGACAACATCGCCGACCTGCTCGAGCTGGCCGAGAGCGAGAGCGACGAGAGCATGCTCGTCGAACTCGAGAAGGAGCTCACGCAGCTCGAGCGCCAGGTGTCCGACCTCGAGACGCGCAGCCTGCTGTCGGGCGAGCACGACCGTCTCGGCGCCATCGTGAACATCCATCCCGGCGCCGGCGGCACCGAATCGCAGGACTGGGCCGAGATGCTCATGCGCATGTACCAGCGCTGGGGCGAGCGCAAGGGCTACAAGGTGACGCTGCTCGACCTGCAGGAAGGCGACGAAGCGGGCATCAAGGACGCGACGCTCGAGATCGACGGCGAGTACGCGTACGGCTACCTCAAGGCCGAGTCCGGCGTGCACCGCCTCGTGCGCATCTCGCCCTACGACGCGGCCCAGCGCCGGCACACGTCGTTCGCGAGCGCGTTGGTGATGCCGATGATCGACGACACGGTCACGGTGAACATCGGACCCGGCGACGTCCGCGTGGACACGTTCCGCGCCGGCGGCGCGGGCGGCCAGCACGTCAACAAGACCGAGTCGGCCGTGCGCCTCACGCACATCCCGACCGGCATCGTCGTGCAGTCGCAGGGCGAGCGCAGCCAGCACCGCAACAAGGACGCGGCCATGAAGATCCTCATGTCGCGACTGTTCGTGCACTACGAGGCGCTCGAGAAGGAAAAGACCGCGAAGATCGCCGGCGTCAAGAAGGACATCGACTTCGGCAGCCAGATCCGCTCGTACGTCATGCAGCCGTACACCATGGCCAACGACCATCGCACCGAAACGAAGATCGGTGACGTGCACGCCGTCCTCGACGGCGACATCGACACGTTCATCGACGCCTACCTGAAGCAGAAGGATCCCCAGTCATGATTCCCGGACACATCTTCCGCGAGTACGACATCCGCGGCCTGCACGAGACCGAACTGACGAACGAGACCGCGGAGGCCGTCGGCCACGCGTTCGCGACGGTGATCAAGCGCGAGGGCGGCACGCGCGTCGCCATCGGCCGCGACGTGCGGCCGAGCAGCGTGCGCCTCGCCGAATACGCCGAGAAGGGCATGATCGCCGCGGGCCTCGCGGTCGAGCGCGTGGGCACGGTGCCGACGCCGGCGCTCTACTACGCGGTCGCCTCGCGCGGACTCGACGGCGGCATGCAGATCACGGGCAGCCACAATCCGCCCGAGTTCAACGGCTTCAAGATGGCCAAGAAGAAGCTGCCGCTGTACGGCGCCGAGATCCAGGCCATGAAGCAGATGATCCTGTCGGGCGACCTCGAGAAGGGCACGGGCAGCTGGACCGACAAGCCCGTCCTCGACGACTACCAGGACATGCTCGTCGAGCGCTGCAAGTCGCCCAAGGGCCTCAAGGTCGTGATGGACTGCGGCAACGGCTGCGCCGGAACGGTGGTCCCGAAGGTCTTCGAGCGCATGGGTCACACGATCATTCCGCTCTACTCCGAGCTCGACGGCACGTTCCCGAACCACCTGCCGGACCCGACCGTGCCCTCGCTGCTCGTGGACCTGCAGAAGAAGGTCGCCGAGACGGGCGCCGACTTCGGCGTCGGTTTCGACGGCGACGCCGACCGCATCGGCGCGATCACGGGCACGGGCCGCATCGTGTGGGGCGACCAGCTGCTCGCGCTGTTCGCGCGCGACGTGTTCACGCGCGTGCCGGGCGCCGAGATCATCTTCGACGTGAAGTGCTCGCAGGCGCTGATCGAGGACATCCTCGCGCACGGCGGCAAGCCCACCATGTGGAAGACCGGTCACTCACTCATCAAGTCGAAGCTGCAGGAGACGGGCGCGCCGATCGCGGGCGAAATGAGCGGCCACATGTTCTTCAGCGAGGGCTACTTCGGATTCGACGACGCGCTCTTCGCCGCCGGACGGCTGCTGCGCTACGTCGCGTCGACGGGCCGGACGCTCGACCAGCTCGTCGAGAGCATCCCGCAGTACTGCTCGACGCCCGAGACGCGCCTCGCGTGCGACGAGGACAAGAAGTTCGTGATTCCCGAGACGCTCAAGGCGGAGTTCGCGGGCAAGTACAAGGTGATCGACATCGACGGCGCCCGCGTCGAGTTCGGCGACGGCTGGGGCCTCGTGCGCGCGTCGAACACGCAGCCCGTGGTGGTCGTGCGCTTCGAAGCGCGCACCGCGGAACGCCTCGCCGAGATCCAGGCCATGATGATGGGCCCGCTCAAGCGCCTCGGCGTGGGCGAGGCGACCGGCCACTGAGCCGCCGCACGGATCGGCCGCTGCCGCGCGCGTTCTACGCGCGCGGCGCGGTGACGGTCGCGAGCGACCTGCTCGGCCGCGTGCTGGTGTGCGACGCGGGTGGGGCGCGCGTCGCGGGGCGGATCGTCGAGGTCGAGGCCTACCGCGGCGCGGGCGACCCCGCGAGCCACGCGTATCGCGGCCTCACGCCGCGCAACGCGGTCATGTTCGGCGAGCCGGGGCACGCCTACGTCTACTTCACGTACGGCATGCACCACTGCCTGAACTTCGTCTGCGAACCCGAGGGCCGGCCGGCGGCCGGTACTCCTGCGGGCCCTCGAGCCGCTGGAGGGGCTCGACGTCCTGCGCGCGCGCAGGGGCAAGGATGACGTTCGCCAGCTGCTGCGCGGCCCCGGCTGTGTCGCGCAGGCGCTCGCGCTCACGCGCGATCACGACGGGTGCGACCTCGTTCGCGGGCCGGTGATCGTTCGGGACGGCCCGCCCGCCGCCCGGCGGGAGGGCGTGCTCCGGGGGCCGCGCATCGGCATCCGGCACGGGCTCGAGCACGCGTGGCGCTTCTGGTTCGCGGGCGATCCGTACGTCTCGGCGACGCGGGAGGGAGGGCCAACCCGAACGCGCCGGGCGAGTTCCGCGTTGACACCTTCGCGCACGCATCCCTAGTATCCCGGCCTTCGAGCTCCGCACTGAGCGTTGACCGTGCACACGTGCCGCCCGCAGGGGTGGATCGTGCCATCCACACGGCCACGTCCCGGCCATACAAGAATTGGTTTGAAAGGAGTGCCATGAGCCCTTCGCGCAGGGTTCTGCCGCATGCGCTGACGATGCTGACGCTGGCCGCCTCGCTTCTGGCCGCGCCCGCTTTCGCGCAGTTCTACACCCCGGTGCTTCGCGCGTCCGGGCTCGCCGACGATTTCGCTCACAGCCCGCGCCTGCTCGGCATGGGTGGTCTGAGCGTCGCCGTCGCCGATCGCGATCACGAGCTTTCGCTCTGGGATCTCGGCGCCAACCCGCTCGGCGCGTTTTGGGACGACTCCGTCTCGACGCTCAAGCTCCTGCCCCGTACCGGTTCCGCCTCCGGGGCCCACGATCTCTCCGCCTCGCGCCAGCGCGAGGACTTCGCCGCGCGCACGATCGGCCTGCCGTTCGAGACGTTCCATCGCGATGCGAAGGGCCGCGCGTTCGGTGTGTACGGCGCGTTGAAGTCGGTCCGCACGGACAACCCGTTCTCGGACGACGTCGAGCTTCGCCGCTCGGTCAGCGAGCCGGACGTCACGGCGATCGCCAACGGCCCGATGCCGTACGTCTTCAAGGACAAGATGCGCTACGCGCTGCGCATGCGCTTCGCGAGCAATCACCTCCGGGACGAGTACCGCCTGTTCGTGGAGAACCCCACGGGCGAGTACCTGTCGCAGGACGGCATGGTGCTCACGCCGCCGAACATCTTCGCCCCGGACGAGTACAAGGTGAACACTCGCTCGGTCGGCGCCGGCCTGTCGTACCCGCTCGGCAAGCAGCACACGCTGGCGATCATGGCCGACGCGCTGAACGAAAAGCTCTCCGGCACGAACTCGGGCGGCCGCTACGACGGTGAGATCACCGAAGTGCGCCCGACGAAGGTCGGCCAGGCGACGCTGGTGGGTCGCTTCGGCAAGAGCGTCACCTACGGCGTCGACGGCCAGGGCTGGATGACCAAGGCTCCCCAGGATTGGCGCTTCTCGCTCTCCGCGGGCGTCGGTGCGGTCCCGCTGTCGGGCCGCGGCCGGCTGCTCGAGCGTGAGGAGAAGGGCAGCGCGCTCGACTCGCGCATTCGTTGGACGGGAGACAAGGTCGCGCTGACGGGCCGTCTCTGGACGTCCGCCAGCAAGATGATCATCACGGCTCCCCAGCTGAGCGACGGGTCGTCGTTCAATCACTTCCTCAGCGACATCTGGTACCGCGTGGGCACCGACACGCTCTGGCTGCCCGACTCGGTTCGCTCGGACGAGACGCGCCGCTACGCCTGGGGCTATGCCGCGGGAGCGTCGTACCGGTTCGATCGCGGCATCGCGGGTGTCGAGAGTGGAACTGGGGCCGCGACCTGACGAACGACGAGTTCACGGGCGAAGGTCCGCAGTCGATCGCGTACGACGTGCGCGCAGCTGTCGAGTACGTCTGCTCGCCGCTGGTCAAAGGCCGCCTCGGTTGGGGCGCGCACTGGCGTGATCCCGACGACTTCGCGCAGGGCAACGAGTTCGTCGGACAGTCGGTTTCGGCGGGCATCGGCCTGAAGCCGGCGAAGACCACGTGGGGGCTCGATCTCGGATACACGTTCGGCTGGCTGAACGCCGACTTCGGTGACCCGCTCCAGCATCGTCGTACGCAGCAGCAGTTGGTGACTCAGCTCCGCTGGGATTTCTGATCGACCAGCGGCTCGGCCGCCCGATGACGAACGAAAGTGAAGCCCCGGTGAAAAAGGCATTGACCTTTCACCGGGGCTTCCCGATAGTAGGGGCGACCGGGCGGCTGGCACCGCCAAGATATCTCGTACCCTTCAGGTGCCATGCTTGCGCCGTTTTTTTATTGCGGCGACCCACCACTCACCGCCGGTCCACTGCTCGTTCCATCCCTCCACACGATCGCCGAGTCGATCACGAACACGATTCGTGAGCGGAACGCTAGGCTCTCGAACGAGTTGAAGCCGGAAAATGCGTTGACACAACGGGGGGGCCTTGGCACGTTGTGCCGGATTTTCCCCAGTCCATTCGGGCCGCATTCCCAAGAGGGTCCTGTCTCATGCGTATGATCGCCAGACGTCTCATCGCGGCTGTCACCGTCGCGGGGATCTCGCTGGCGCTGGCGCTCCCCGCGCTCGCCCAGCAGAAGCCGCCTGCCTCGGCGGCACCTCGACCGGCATCCACTGCACCGGCCAAGCCGACGACTACCGCACCCGCGAAGCCCGCGGCAGCGGCTCCCGTCGCCGCTCCGGCCAGACCCGGCGCCGCAGGCGTCGGCAAGATCGCGGGACGCGCCGTCGAGAAGGGCGGAAGCGGACTCGGGTTCGCGAACGTGATCGTGCTCGGTACCAAGCAGGGCACGATGACCGACGAGAACGGCAACTACGTGATTCCCGGTGTGCCGGTCGGAACGCAGCAGGTGAAGCTGATGGCCATCGGCTTCGAGCCTGTGATCAAGACCGTGCAGGTGAACGCCGGCCAGACCACGATGGTGCCCTTCGAAGTCGGCGCGAGCCGCACCGTGAGCACGATGCAGGAAGTCGAAGTGCGCGCGGAAAAGAAGATCGACACCAAGTCTTCGATGGCGAAGCAGTCGATCTCCGCGGAGAAGCTCAAGGAAATCCCCGTCGACAACCTGAGCCAGGCCGTCGCCACCAAGGCCGGCATCGTGGCGCAGGGCGGCCAGCTGCACTTCCGCGGCGGCCGTGGCGGTGAGGTGAAGTTCCAGTTCGACGGCGTCGAGGCCACCGACCCGGCGTTCGGCGGCAGCGCGAACATCGCCGGGCTCGCGGTGGCCGGCACGGACGTCATCTCGGGCGGGTTCGACGCCGAGTACGGCAATGCGCTCTCGGGCGTCGTCGCCGTGACCACGAAGGAAGGCACCGACCGCTTCGGCGGCGACGTGCGCTGGGACACGGACCGCTACGGCGATCCGACCAAGACCTTCGACAACTACGACCGGTTCCAGTTCGGCGTCGGTGGTCCGACCCCGATCAAGAACCTCACGTACTTCCTGACCTACGAAGGCACCTGGCAGGACACGTACCTGCGTTCGTCGCTGACGCACCCGCGCCGCACGCTGATGGACTTCATCCAGCTCGGCAATCGCCAGAACAACCAGATCAACACGAACTTCAAGCTTGCCTACCGCATGAACCCGCGGAACAAGTTCACGTTCGAGACGATCAACAACCGTACGCTGTCCACCCCGTACAACCACATGTGGAGCCGCAAGGGCTACGTCGCGCTCACGTACGACACGCTGCGCAACAGCCTCGGCCAGGTCGACCGGCTCAATCCGCGCTACGGCTCGTGGTCGCCGCTCAAGCTCGACTCGACCTACGTGGCGATGAACATGCCGGACCACATGCCCACCACGGACGACCGCTACCAGCAGTTCACGACCGTGTGGACGAACCAGCTCTCGGACAAGAGCGTGTGGACGACCCGACTCTCGAGCCTGAACTTCAACACTCTCGTCTCGGTCGGCAACAAGGAACCGTGGGAGTACGACACCCAGAACCCGTTCTACTGGACGGGCAACACGGTCGTCGGCACGGAGAACAACATCTACTTCGCGACGCACGGTGACTTCCCGACGTTCCAGCACCGCCGTACCAGCGTGTACAACGTGAAGAGTGACCTCTCCACGCGCCGCTGGAAGCAGCACACGGTCAAGACCGGTATCGAAGGCAAGTACAACCGCGTCGAGAACCTGAACCTGTCGTCCCCGAACGCGGAGTCGAACGGCCTGCCGGGCGCGACGCGCTCCGAGTACGTGAACTACAACCCCGAAGGCGCCGCCTACCTTCAGGACCGTTGGGAGTTCGAAGGTCTCGTGCTCAACGCCGGCATCCGCTTCGACCTGTTCACGCCCGGCGACCAGATCTCCAGCGTCGACCTGCGCTCGGGTGACCGCTACAAGAAGCAGTTCAGCCCGCGTCTCGGCATCGCGTATCCCGTCTCGGATCGCGACGTGCTGAGCTTCCACTACGGCTGGACGTTCCAGACGCCCGCGCGTTCGTTCATCTTCGAGAACCGCGGCATCAGCTCCACGGTCGGTATCCGCGGCAACCCCGACCTCGAGCCGGAAACGAACATCGCTTACCAGGCCGGCGTGCAGCACCTGTTCTCGAAGGACATCTCGGGCACGTTCTCGGTGTTCTTCAAGGACATCTACGGCCTGATCACGGTCCGCCAGGAGCGTGACGAGAACGGCAACCTGATCAGCGTGTACTTCAACGGCGACTACGCCTCCGCGCGCGGGTTCGAGACGAGCATCTCGAAGAGCTTCAGCCACAAGTTCTCTGCCGACATCAGCTACACGTACTCGATCGCGACCGGCGTCGCGTCGGATCCCAGCCAGGCCCTGCAGTTCTTCAACGGCGGCCGCCTGTACCTGCCGATTTCCGAGCAGGCGCTCGACTGGGACCAGCGCAACACGGTGAACATCAACGCCACCGTGCGCGACCCGGGCAAGTGGGGCCTCCGCATGCTGTGGTCGTACGGCTCGGGCTTCCCGTTCACGCCCACGTTCCGCAACGACCGCCGTCCGGACCCGGTGCTCAACAACTCGCGCCGCCAGCCGAGCGAGTCGCGCCTGACGCTGGACGGCGACAAGTTCTACCGGATCTGGGGCCAGAACGTGATGCTCTTCGTGGACGCGCGCAACGTCCTCGATTCGAAGAACATCTCGAGCCTTCAGCAGGGCTCGGCGCCGAATCCGTACGTGAACGCCGCCGGCAACGACTACCTGATCTACTACACCGAGACTGGCCGTGCGGGTGGTGCTTACCTGCAGGACATCAACGGTGACAACGTTCTCGACTGGGTCCCGGTGCACGATCCGCGCGTCTTCGAAGAAGGCCGGAACGTGCGCATGGGCATCAGCCTGAGCTTCTAGGGATACCGGGAATGAAGGAGCTTGGTGGCATGAATCGAAAGACCGCTGGTCTGCTCCGGATCGGGTTCGCCGTGCTGTGCATGACGGCGCTCACCGTACCCGCGTTCGCGCGGCTCCCGGAGAACGATCCCGAGTGGCAGGACATCCTGCAGCTGCAGGCCGAGTACGGGGTGGGGCCGCTCGCGGCTCAGTCGGGTCGCGTCGCGCGTCCCGCCGCTATTCCCGACATCTTCGGCCCCGGCGCGGTGCTGACCGTCGGCAACGTGTTCATGAAGTGCACGAACTACGGCTTCGACGGCAACCCGTTCACGAATGTCTCGAGCGATCCGTCCGGCCAGTGGCCGGGCGCTTCCGCGGTCGAGTACCTGAACCTGCTCGGCATCGGTGTCGGCGGCGTGAATCCGTTCGCGAATGACCCGCTCGCCGTGCGCCGCGTGAGCCTCACGACGGAGTGGCGTCCCGCGACGCTCGATGCGGAAGACCGCATGTACCGCTCGTATGACGGCATCGTGAACGGCACGCGCTTCATCAACGACGACGGCGACTCGGATCCGGCGACCGGCGACGGCCTCTACGACGAGGACTTCCTCGACGGGCGGGACAACGACGGAGACGGCCGCATCGACGAGGATTTCGGCGCCCTCGGCCAGCAGATGTACACGTGCGTGATGCGCGACGACACGCAGCAGGCGATTCAGGCCGCCGCGGCCGAGCGACACGTGCCGCTCGGGCTCGAATGCCGCAAGAGCGATTGGGCCTATTCGATTCCGGGTTTCACGGACTTCAACGTCATCCAGTACGACTTCTACAACCGTTCGGGCCACACGATCGACTCGCTCATGGTCGCGTTCCGTACGGACATGGACTGCGGTCCGATCGAGAAGTCGAACTACTTCTCGGACGACTTCAACCTGCCGCAGTACCCGCAGGGCGACTTCATCATCGAGACCAAGTCCACCGACCTTCGCCTGCAGCCGGCCAGCGACCGTCCGCAGGTCAACGACGCCGCCGTGACCCTCGCCTGTGCACGCACTACAAGATCCGCGTGCAGGGCTGGTCCATCACGGACGACGACGGCGACGAGGACAAGACGACGGGTGTGGGCACCATCATGCTGATCGATCACACGATCGATCCGACGGGCGTCAACGGTCCCATGCGCGTCCAGCTGCACTCGTTCCGCTCGTTCGTCGGCGGCACGCCGTACCAGCAGGGCGGCAACCCGACCATCGACCAGCAGCGCTTCGAGCTGATGGCGAGTGGCGAGAACGTCGACCGTGAGACCGGCTTCGTCACGTCGGTTCCCGGTGACCAGAAGGGTGACTACACCGAGTGGGCCGTGATCGGACCGTGGCGCAACGTCGCCGACGGCGCCAAGATCTCGGCGACGCTCGCGTTCGGCGTCAAGCCCGGCAAGCGCACGCTCGCCGCGAGCTACATGACGGACTTCGCGCGCTTCGCTCGCGACAGCGTCATCACCCGATACGGCACCGACCTCAAGTACCGCTTCGTCTACGACGCCGCGTCGCTCATCGACAAGTATCCGTCGCTCGAGAACGCGATCGCCGCTCAGGTGGCGTTCGAAGGCGCGTACGAGTCGAAGGCGTGGCCGGCGCTGCCGGACGCTCCCGGCCGCGAGACGCCGCTCAAGGCGCCCCTGGGCCAGTTCTTCTACACCAACGGTTGCGAAGTCCGCGATCCCGCGCCGCGTCTGGTGACGGACCGTCAGTACGAGTGGTTCGACTTCGACTGCGACTACTGCACGGGCGCGTTCTCCACCAGCCGTGGCGGCCTGTTCCACCGCACGTGGCTGGCCGAAGCTCCGCCGCCGAGCCCGAACACGAACATGGCGGTGAGCTACAACTACTCCGACAATCCCGAGCGCATCTTCGTGCCGGCCGGCGACGGCCAGGTCACGATCGCCTGGGACAACCTGTCCGAGACGACGCCGGATCCGAAGACCGGTCAGTTCGACTTCCGTGGCTACCGCATCTGGAAGGTCTCGAACTGGCAGAGGCCTGTGGGTTCGGGCGGTCCGAACGAAGACGACTGGACGCTGCTCGCCGAGTACCGGTTGTTCGACCAGTACGAGACCAACGGTCACGTGTGCCCGCCCGAGAGCGCGGCGGTCTGCACGCCCGGCGACACCGTCGGCCCGTTCGTCTTCATCCCGAGTGACGGCACCATCCGCCGCGTGCTGCTGAGCCGTGGCGACCTGTGGAACCGCCAGACGGGCGACGTCATCACGCCGGACCCGGCCGTGCTCTGCAAGGGCTGGCCGAACTGTCTCCACGACGACGGCTTCCCGCTCGGCCAGACCAGCGGCGGCCGCGTCTCGCACGACCGCTACCCGGTCGGCCGCTATCGCTACGTGGATCGCGAAGTGAAGAACGGCTTCGTGTACTTCTACGCGGTGACGGCGTTCGACTCGACCGGCTCGGGCGACCAGATCTCCATCCTCAGCAGCCGCCGTTCCGCGGTGGAAGCCGAAGGCATCGTCCCGCAGGTCGCGTCCGCCGCGACCGGCAACGCCGATCACGTCTGGGTCGTGCCGAATCCGTATCGCGGCGTCCGGGCGATCAACGATCGTCCGTCGTCGTGGGACCTGACGCCGAACGCGTCGGACCCGACCGGAACGCACATCGACTTCCTCGGGCTGCCGCGCGGTTCCTACACGATCAAGATCTTCACCGTGTCGGGTGATGAAGTCGCCACGATCAACTCCACCGACGGCGTCAACGAGTCGGTGCGTGGCCCCATGACCGACGACGGCGGCACGACTCACCCGGGTTACAACCGTCAGCAGGACAACGCGAATGACGGTCAGGCACGATGGAATCTGATCTCGCGCAACGGACAGGACGTGGTGAGCGGTATCTACCTGTTCACGGTCGAGGTCGGTGGCACTGTCAAGAACCGCGGCAAGTTCGTCATCATCCGCTAGCGGCGGTGAAGGAGGAGTAATCGTGAAGAAGTGGATCGTGGCGGTGGGTCTGGCCGGGATGCTGGTCCCGGGTCTGGCTTTCTCCGCCCAGATTTTCGAGAAGGTCGGAACGTTCGACGGGCAGTTCCTGAAGATCGGCGTGGGCGCGCGTGCCGCGGCCATGGGCGGCGCCTTCGTGGCGGTCGCCGATGACGCGACGGCGCTGTACTACAACGCCGCCGGTATCGCCCGCATCGACGCCGAGAAGTCCGAGATCTCGCTCAACCACGCCAACTGGCCGGCTGAGCTGTCGTTCGACCAGGTCGGCTACGTCTTCCACGTGAAGAAGATCCCCGGCGCCTTCGGCATCAGCGCGCGCGCACTCACCATGCAGCCCATGGAAGAGACGACCGCGTACCAGCCGTACGGCACGGGCGCACCTTCGACGCCGGCATGATGACGGTCGGCCTCACGTACGCGCGGTCCTTCACGGACAAGTTCAGCGCGGGCGTGACGGGCAACTTCATCCACGAGGGCCTCGCGGACCTCAGCCAGCAGACGGTCGCGTTCGACATCGGTACGCTCTACGACGTCGGTACGGCCGGCATGAAGATCGGCATGGCGATTCAGTCCATCGGGTCGCAGGTGAAGTTCATCGAGCGCGAAGCGCGCATTCCCGCGATCTTCCGCGTCGGCACGTCGGCGACGCTGATGTCGACGCCGGAGCAGCGGCTCGTCGGTTCGTTCGAGTTCTCGCATCCGCCGGACAACTCGGAGCGCATGAACGTGGGCGCGGAGTACGCGTTCCGCAACTACCTGTTCCTCCGGGGCGGCTACAACATGAACTACGACTCGGAAGGAATCGCGGGCGGCGCCGGATTCCACTTCCCGGTGTCGGCGGTCGGCATGGCGGATCTCGATTACGCCTACACCGACATGCGTGACCTGGGCGCGGCGCACCGCTTCTCGCTCAAGTTCCAGTTCTGAGGCCGATACGCTTCGCGATTACTTCCAGACCAGCCTGACGGCGCGTCCCCACGCGGGACGCGCCGTCTGTCTTTCCGGGCGCTCGTGCTCTCGCTCGCCGCGGCCTGCGCGCTCGTGTCCGTCGCACGTTCCGAAGAGATGCGCGCCGAAGGCCCGCCGCCCTGGCGTGTGGGCGGGACGGTGGGCTTCACGCTCGACGCCACGACCCGTCCGGACAGCTCCGGGCTCGTGCTCGACGTGGCCGTGCGCATTCCGCCCGCGACCCTCATGCAGCTCGAGCGCGACGCGGACGGCGTCGCCCGTCTGGTCGCGAGCGCGGCGGTGAAGGGGCGCTTCGGCTCTTCGACGCTCGAGTCGCAGACCGAGGTCGTGCTCTCGGCCTCGGACACGGTCCGCAGCCAGGGCAAGGTCGTCTACCTGCATTTCCCGGCGGCGCCGGGGCCGTGCCGCATCACGGTGAAGCTCACCGACGCCGTCTCGCACCGGCCGGCGCTCTTCCGTTCGAGCAAGGACGCGCACGAGTCCGTCGCGATCCGTGGCGAGATCGAGATCCCGCGCGCCTCGTCCGGCCGCGACCTTTCGGATCCGCAGTTCCTCTGGCCCACGGTGGACGGCCGCGAAGGGCTCGCCTTCGTGCGCGCCGGTCGCACGTGCGTGCCGAATCCCGACCGGCTCTACGGTCTGTACGCGACCGACTTGCGCGCGGCCTTCGTGGCGCGCTCCAAGCCCGGTGACGAGCGCGCGTGGCACTGGGTCGCGCGTGTCTACGACGCGCGTGGCGAGGGTGTCGCGCAGGCCGAGAGCACCGGCGCCGTCGGCCGCATGCTCGACGCCGAGGTGCGCTTCGACCTGTCGTCCGAACCCGCGGGCGCGTACGACCTCGAGGTGAAGGCGTGGCAGGAGGGCGACGCGAACGCGCTCATGCGCCGCGCGCGCTTCAGCGTCGGCTGGCAGTCCGACACGTGGCTGCGCAACGCCGCCGACGTGATGGACGACGCGCACTTCCTGCTCGACGCGGACGGCGAGGAAGCGTTCCTCGTCACGCCGCCCGGCGAGCAGGAGCGCGTGATGAGCGAGTTCTGGGCGAAGCGCGATCCCACGCCCGAGACCGCGATCAACGAATCGCTGATCGAGTTCCGCGAGCGCGTGAAGTACGCGAACGAGAACTTCACCAAGCTCGGTGTCGAGAAGGGCATGTACACCGACATGGGCCGCGTGTACATCCGCTACGGCGCTCCGAGCGAGATCACGCACCAGGTGATTCCCGCGGGTTCCGAGACGCTCACGCAGCAGCTCGAGCAGATCGTCGTCACCGAGGACCGAGCGCTGGGTGGTGACGTGCGCATGAAGGGCCTCGGCGGCGACATGCGTCCGTTCGAAGTCTGGGTGTACGAGGGCGACATCCCGTTGCCGCTCGACGCCGACCCCGCCGACAAGAGCCGCGGCCGCGTGCGCCGCCGCATGATGTTCCTGTTCGTCGACGATCAGGGACTCGGGCTCTACCGGCTGCGCTACTCGACCGAGTAGGACGTGCTCCCCGGGGCGTCGCCGCCCCGGGGGAGCCGCCCGCTTGACCGCGCCCGCCACACGTCGCATATTGCTTCCGAGTGTTTCTGTAACTCTTTGACGTTCCCTGACTTCGCGGTTTCCGTCGGGACGTCTCGGGAGGGCGCGTGATGGGGTGGAGCAGGCGGACCGGAGCAGCCGAAGGTGCTGGATCTGGCGCATCCGTCCGCTTCGATCGCGCGACTCGCAACGCCGGCCCCGCCCGCTCGCCGCGAACCTTGCCGGCCCCGGACACGATCCGCTCGCAAGCTGCCGATGATGCCGTCGTGCGCTCGTCCGTGCCGAAGCCGGACTGGAGCCTGCGCCCTTCGCTCGATCGCTCCCGCGCACGAGCGCTCGCGCAGTCACCCACATTCTCGATTTTCTTCACGCGGGAGGAGCGCCGTCCATCGGGCGGAGCTTCCGGAACGTCCCGCTCACCGATGGGTTCGAAGTAGGAAACGCCGTCGCGTACGCGCCGGCTGAACAGGGAAGGAGACTCGGATGGCTCTCAAGGTTGCAATCAACGGTTTCGGCCGCATCGGCCGCCTCGTCGTTCGCGCCGCCAAGCAGCGCAAGGCCAACATCGATTTCGTCGCCGTGAACGACCTCACGGACGCCAACACCCTGGCGCACCTGCTCAAGTACGACACCGTGCACCGCATCTGGCACGAAGCGTCGAGCAAGGCCGTCGACGGCAAGCTCGTCATCGCCGGCGACTCGATCAACGTGACCGCCGAGAAGGATCCGTCGAAGCTGCCGTGGAAGGCGCTCGGCGTCGACGTCGTGCTCGAAGCGACCGGCAAGTTCTCCGATCGCGACAAGGCCGCGGTGCACCTCGAGGCCGGCGCGAAGAGCGTGCTCGTCTCGGCTCCGTCGAAGGGCGCGGACCTCACGTTCGTCATGGGCGTGAACGACCAGCTGTTCGATCGTGAGAAGCACAAGGTGTTCAGCATCGGCTCGTGCACGACCAACTGCCTCGCGCCGGTCGCCAAGGTGCTCGAGGACTCGTTCGGCATCGAGCGCGGCTTCATGACCACGATCCACGCGTACACGAACGACCAGAACATCCTCGACCTGCCGCACAAGGACCTGCGTCGCGCGCGTGCCGCCGCGATGAGCATGATCCCGACGTCGACCGGCGCCGCGAAGGCGATCGCCGAAGTGCTGCCGAGCCTCAAGGGCAAGCTCGACGGTCTCGCCGTGCGCGTCCCGGTGCAGGACGGCTCGCTCGTCGACCTCGTCGTGAAGCTGAAGAAGAAGACGACGAAGGACGAGATCAACGCGGCGATGAAGACGGCCGCGAACGGTCCGCTCAAGGGCTACCTCGAGTACTGCGAGGATCCGATCGTCTCGAACGACGTCATCGGCAACCCGGCGAGCAGCGTGTTCGATTCGCTCTCCACGCTGGTCATGGACGGCGACATGGTCAAGGTGATGTCGTGGTACGACAACGAGTGGGGCTTCTCGAACCGAGTGGTCGACGCCCTTCTCAAGATGTCGTAGGGGAGGCCGACGTGAGCTTCGCGAAGAAGACCGTTCAGCACCTCGACTGCGCCGGAAAGCGCGTGTTCGTCCGTGTGGACTTCAACGTCCCCACGGCGAACGGCGAGGTGACGGACGACACCCGTATCGTCGCGGCGATCCCGACCATCCGCTACCTGCTCCAGAAGGGCGCGCGCGTGGTCCTGGCGTCGCACCTCGGACGCCCCAAGGGCGGCCCCGAGCCGAAGTATTCGATGAAGCCGGTGAAGGTGCGTCTCGAGCGCCTGCTCCGGATGGACGTGGCGTGGGCGGACGACTGCGTGGGTGAGGCGGCGGAAGCCGCCTCGCGCGCGCTGAAGGACGGCGAGGTGCTGCTGCTCGAGAACCTCCGCTTCCACCCCGAGGAAGAGAAGAACGTCCCCGCCTTCGCGGAAGCGCTCGCGAAGCTGGGCGACTGCTACGTGAACGACGCGTTCGGCACGGCGCATCGTGCGCACGCGTCCACGGAAGGCGTGACGCACTTCCTGCGCCCGTCGGTGGCCGGGTTCCTGATGCAGAAGGAACTCGACTATCTCGGCAAGGCGCTCGACCAGCCGAAGCGGCCGTTCGTCGCCGTGCTCGGCGGCTCCAAGATCTCGGGCAAGATCGACGTGATCACGGCGCTGCTCGGCAAGGTGGACCGTCTGCTCATCGGCGGCGCCATGATGTTCACGTTCAACAAGGCGAAGGGCCTCGCGACCGGCAAGTCGCTCGTCGAGGACGACCGCGTCGAGATGGCGAAGGCCGTGCTCGAGCAGGCGGCCGCCAAGGGTGTCGAGCTCGTGCTGCCGGTGGACTGCATCGCGTCCACCGCGCCGGACGGCACGGCGCCGGGCGCGCCCGTGAAGGTGGACGCGCTCACGCCGGACCAGATGGGCGTGGACATCGGACCGGAGAGCGTGAAGCTCTTCGCGTCCAAGCTCGCCGATGCGGGGACGGTCGTGTGGAACGGCCCGATGGGCATCTTCGAGGTCGAAGCGTTCGCCGCGGGCACCATGGGCGTGGCGAAGGCGATCTCGGTGCTCAAGGAAAAGGGCGCGGTCACGGTCGTGGGTGGTGGTGACTCGGTCGCGGCCGTGCAGCAGAGCGGCATGGCCGAGAAGTTCAGCCATCTGTCCACGGGCGGCGGCGCGTCGCTCGAGTTCCTCGAGGGCAAGGTCCTGCCGGGCGTGGAAGCGCTCGAGAACGAGGGGGCGGCGTGACGGCTGCATGGCCTCGCCGGCCGCGTCTCGTGGCCGGCAACTGGAAGATGCACAAGACGCCCGCCGAAGGCGCGGCGCTCGCGCGAGAGTTCGTCGCGCTGCGCGCCGCCGACCCGGCGGCGACGAAGTGCGAAGTCGCGATGTGCCCGCCGTTCACTTCGCTCGGCCTCGTGGCCGAAGCGCTCAAGGGCAGCGGTGTGCATCTCGGCGCGCAGAACATGAACGCGGAAACGCACGGTGCGTTCACGGGCGAAGTCGCGGGGACCATGCTGGTCGCCAGCGGCTGCCGTTTCGTGATCCTCGGGCACAGCGAGCGCCGTCACGTGATGGGTGAGACCGACGAACAGGTGGCGAAGAAGCTGCGCGCCGCCCTGCGCGACGGGCTCACGCCGATCGTGTGCGTGGGCGAGCTGCTGGCCGAGCGCGAGGCGGACAAGACCGCCGAAGTGATCGTGCGGCAGATCACGGCCGCCTATGCGGGGCTCGATGCGGACACGGCGAAGTCCACCGTGGTCGCGTACGAACCCGTGTGGGCCATCGGCACCGGCAAGGTCGCCACCCCCGAGCAGGCTCGCGACGCGCACCGCGTCGTGCGCGCCACGCTCGACCAGGTGGTGGGCGCCGGTGTGGGCGCCGCGGTGCAGGTCCTCTACGGTGGCAGCGTGAACGCGGGCAATGCCGCGACGCTGTTCGCCGAGGACGACATCGACGGCGGCCTGGTGGGTGGCGCGGCCCTCGAGGCCGCGGGGTTCTGGAAGATCGTCGCGGCGGCCGCAGCAAGGCCCTGAGGCGTGTTTCGAGGGCGGGAGCGGGGCGAGATGCCCCGCTCCGGTCCGCTTTCCCGGAAGGGCCGTTGACGAGCCCGCCGCCGGACTGTTAGATTGCTCGCCCGTTTGCTGCACCACCTCGGTGCAGCCCTTTTCATCCGCTTCACGAGGTCGGCATGTACGGAGTGGTGCTCGCGTTTCACCTTCTGGTGTGTCTCGCCCTGATCGGCGTGATCCTGATCCAGTCCGGCAAGGGCGGTGGACTCGCCGGCGGCGCCTTCGGTGGCGCCACGCAGACCGTCTTCGGCGGCCGCGGCGCGACGGACTTCATCACGAAGGCGACGATCTACCTCGGCGTCATCTTCTTCGTGACTTCGCTGGGCCTCGCCATCCTGACCACGAAGAGTGGCCCGGGCGGCAGCAGCAAGAGCCTCATGCAGGAAGCGGCCCGCAAGGCCGCCGCGACGCAGACGCAGGGCCAGACGCAGGGTCGCGCTCCCGCGACCACCGGCGCTCCGGCTCCGACCGGCGCCGCTGGCGCCCCGTCGAACGGCGCGAAGTAAGCTTCGGTACCGAAAAGGAAGTCAGTGCCCGGGTGGTGGAACTGGTAGACACGCACGTTTGAGGGGCGTGTGGGGAAACCCGTGCGAGTTCAAATCTCGCCCCGGGCACCATTAACGAGAAGGCCTCGCCGGAGACGGCGGGGCCTTTTTCGTGGGCGCCGCGGCCGCTGCCCGGGGCACGCCGGGCGCGCTGCGCTGGGCTGGGTCCGCCGGACCCGACCGGCTCCGCGAAGCCGCCGCCCGGACGCACGAAGGGCCCGCGGATGGGAGCTGCCGCGGGCCCTGCGTGCGTGCTGCGTCGAAACGTGGACTCAAGCGATCACTCGAGGATCTCCTGGACGTACGCGTTCATGGTCTCGGGGTCGATGCGGCCGATCACGCGCCGCACGATCTCGCCCTTCCGGTTGATGAAGAACGTCGTCGGGATGGAGCGGATCGGGCCGTAGGCGTCGAGCACGTCGTCGTTCGCCATCGCGATCGTGAAGCGCACGCCGAGCTGATTGGCGAACCGCTTCACCGGCGCCGGACCCGTCTCGTCCACCGACATGCCGATGACCGTGAGCCCCTTCGCGCCGTAGCGCGCCTGCATGTCGTTGAGGTCGGGCATGCTCGCGCGGCACGGGCCGCACCAGGTCGCCCAGAAGTCGACGATGACGGGCTTGTTGCGCAGGTCGGACAGCTTGAGCGTCTTGCCTTCCACGGTCTTCACGGTGAAAGCGGGCGCGGCCATGTCGCCGGCTTCGGCCGTGGCGACCGCGGCGCCGATCATCAGCGCCGTGGCGGTCGAGGCGATCCATCGGGGGAGGGTACCGCTGGACACGGGAGTTCCTTTCACACGCTGCGAGGGTGTCGTGAGAGTCAGCTGGAAACGATCTCGTGGTGAGTGACTGTAACCGCATCCGCAATGCATGCGCGTCATGACCTCGTTCATTTGTCACGCACTTGACCGCCGCTGGGGCCACTCGCATCAGCGGGAACAAAACCACTCGAGCGCGGTAGGACACTCATGAAGCACGCGCCCGAAACGCGGGAAAATCATGGGAGGCCGAAGGGCTCTGTGTTAGCGTTCCGGCGCTCTCCCTGCACACCTACGCTGCCTCGCAGACGAGGCTTGCCGACTTCACAAGGAAGGTGAAGCCGATGCTCATCGCCCATGTTCTTCTGCAACTGGGAGCCGGCGGAAGCGCCACGATTCCCGCCCTCGTCCAGCACGCCAGCGCGTTCTCGAAGCTCGTGCTGCTCGTCCTGCTCGCGCTGTCGGTCTACTCGTGGGCGGTGATCTGGAACCGCCTGCGGCTGTACGCCACCGTGAGCAAGCAGGACGCCGCGTTCCTCGCCGCGTTCCGCCAGCTGCCTCCCGAGGCCGACCTCAAGCTGACCGCCGCGCAGCATCCCGTGAGCGTGCTCGCG
The DNA here is from genome assembly GCA_016710095.1 of Candidatus Eiseniibacteriota bacterium. Classification (GTDB taxonomy): domain Bacteria; phylum Eisenbacteria; class RBG-16-71-46; order RBG-16-71-46; family RBG-16-71-46; genus CAIXRL01. Next base: position 41,023 of record JADJLL010000023.1, read on the forward strand.
CGCACGGCGCTCGCCGGGCAGCGCACGCTCGAGACGCTGCCGCCCGAGCAGGCCGGCGCCGCCGCACGCTACGAGCTCTCGATGCACGCCATGGATCGCGCCGCGAACGACGAGCTCAGCAAGCTCGAGACGAACGTCGGGTTCCTCGCCACCACGGGCAGTGTCGCGCCGTTCATCGGGCTGCTCGGCACGGTGTGGGGCGTGATGATCTCGTTCGTGAACATCGGCGCGCAGGGTTCGGCGACGCTCGTCGTCGTGGCGCCCGGCATCGCCGAGGCGCTCATCGCCACGATCGCGGGACTCGCCGCGGCGATTCCCTCCGTCATCGGGTACAACCACTGCCTGCAGCGCCTGCGCGACACGGGCAATGCCGCGACGCAGTTCGCGGGTGAGTTCCTCGACCGCCGCATCGGAGCGCACCTGAAATGATGCTCGCGCCCGGCGGCCGCCGGCCGATGGCCGACATCAACGTCACGCCCTTCGTGGACGTGGTGCTCGTGCTGCTCATCATCTTCATGGTCACCGCGCCGTTCCTGCAGGGCGGCCTCGAGATCGACCTGCCGAAGGTCTCGACCTCGGGCCTCGACGTGCACGAAGGGCTCATCGTCAGCATCCGCGGCGACCTCACGCTCGCGGTGGGCGAGACCACCGTGAGCCCCGAGAAGTTCGAGGACGCGCTCAACTCCGCCGGCGCCTCCAAGCGCGCGGTGTTCCTCAAGGCCGACCAGTCCGTGCCCTACGGCACCATCGTCGGGTACATCGCGCGCATGCGGCGCGCGGGCGTGGTGCAGCTCGGGCTCGTGACCGAGCCGCCCGCGAAGGAGCGGAAGTGAAGCAGGCGCTGATCGGATCGGCGGCCGTGCACGTGGTGCTCACCGCGGCGCTGCTCGTCGTGCGCTCGGGGCAGACCGTGCTCGTGCCCGGTCCGGACATCGTCGAAGTGTCGCTCGTCGATCCGTCGCTCGACGCGATCCCGGCGCCCGTCGCGGCGCCCGCGCCGACTCCGCCGGCCGAGACGCCGCCGCCGGTCGAGGAAGACGGCGTGAAGATCGAGAAGGCGAAGAAGAAGCAGCCCGAGCCCGAGAAGCCTTCGCCCGTGCGCCCGGCCGAGCCGGACAAGCCTTCGCCCAAGCCGCCCACCGAGACGTCGCACGTCGTGCTGCCGTACGCGAACGTCGGCGGCGGCATGCGCGGCCAGGTCGCGGTGGACGAGAGCAACTTCGAGTTCGCGTACTACCTGCAGCGCGTGCGCAGCATGATCGCGGGCAACTGGACCGCGCCGTCGGGCGTGCCCGGCGGCATGCGCGTCGAGGTGTACTTCCGCATCGGTCGCGACGGCTCGCTCACCTCGCCGCGCGTCGAGACCTCGAGCGGCAACACGTACTTCGACCAATCCGCGGTGCGCGCCGTGCTCGTCACGGGGCACCTGCCGCCGCTGCCGATGGGCTGGAACGGCAGCGACCTCGGCGTGCACTTCGGCTTCGAATACACCGGACCATGAGGACCCGCATGCGCCGACGCGCGCCGATCGCCACACTGCTCACGCTGTTCGCCGTCACCGCCTTCGCGTGCACCGCGCTCGCGGACGACGTGCGCCTCGAGACGCGCTCCGGCGCGTCGAGCCGCATGCCGCTGCGCGTCACGTCGCTCACGCCCGCGGGCGACCGCGAGGCCGGCACGACTTCGGTGCAGGCGGACGAAGTGCTCGCCGCCGACCTGCAGCACTCGGCGTCGTTCGACGTCGCGCGCGCGTGGCTCGCCGCGCCGCAGACCGCGACGCCCGTCGCCGAGGTGGGCGGCAAGTGGACGCTGCGCGGCTCCACGATCCGGCTGTCCGGAGAAGTGCGCGAGTACCCGGGCAAGCAGGTGATCCTCGCGAAGGAGTATTCCGGCCCCGCGTCCAAGTGGCGCGACGTCGTGCACCGTTTCGCGGACGACGTCGTGCTGCAGTTCACGGGCGAGCCCGGCATCGCGGCGTCGCGCATCGCGTTCATCGTGCAGGACGGCCGCAACAAGGAACTCTGGGTGATGGACTCCGACGGCTGGGATCCGCGCCCGCTCACGGCCGACCGCTCGGTCGCGCAGTCGCCGTCGTGGTCGCCCGACGGCTCGCTGCTGCTCTTCACGTCCTACCGCGGCGGCGGCGGACCGCAGATCTGGGTGCTCTCCCCGGAGACGCGCAAGCCGTTCCTGATGTCCGGACGGCAGGGGCTGAACACCGGCGGCATGTACGCGCCCGACGGCTCGGGCATCGTCTGCACGCTCGGCATGGACGGCAACGCCGAGGTCTACCGGCTCGACGCGCGCGGCGGTGCTCCGCAGCGCCTCACGAGCCACCGCGGCATCGACACGTCGCCCTGCTGGGCGCCGACCGGCCGCGAGATTGCGTTCACGTCCGATCGCTCCGGCGTGCCGCAGGTGCACGTCATGGACGCCGACGGTGGTAATGTGCGGCGGCTCACGTACGACGTCAGCTACACCGATTCTCCGGCCTGGTCACCCCGCGGCGATCGCATCGCGTTCGTCGTCCGCACCGACGCCGGTTTCGATATCTGGACCTGCCGCAGCGACGGGTCGAACACGACTCGTGTCGTCGCGGGAGGGAGCAACGAAAACCCGCGCTGGTCCCCCGACGGCCGGCATCTGATCTTCTCGTCCGATCGCGACGGCACGCGTTCGTTGTGGGTCACCGACCTCGACGGCGCCGCACCGCGCAAGCTGGACATCGGTGGTCGCAAAGCCATGTCACCCGCGTGGTCGCCCCGAATGGGCGCCACATCTGCTCGATAAGGAGGAACGCATGCACCCCACGCTGCTCCGTACGACCGTCCTCGTCACCGCCGTGCTCGCGATGTTCGCGGTCGGCTGCGCCAAGAAGGGCGCGGTTCCCGCGACGCCGCCGCCCGCGGGCAACACCACGACGACGCCGACCACGCCGAACTCGGGGAACACCGGTGGCACGACCACCAATCCGACGACGCCGGGCGGTACGCAGGGCACGGCGACCGTCGCCGACCTCAAGACGATCTTCTTCGCGCTCGACTCGTACTCGATCGACGGCTCGGCCCAGGCCGACCTCGACGCGAACGCGAAGCTCCTGCGCGCGAACACGAACCTGCGCGTGACGATCGAAGGCCACTGCGACGAGCGCGGCACGGTCGAGTACAACCTCGCCCTCGGCCAGAAGCGCGCGGACGCCGTGCGTGACTACCTGCTCAACGCCGGCGTGACGGCGGGCCAGATCGCGACGCTCACCAAGGGCAAGGAGTTCCCCGCGGTGGACGGGCACGACGAAGCGGCGTGGGCGAAGAACCGCCGCGCGGAGTTCAAGTGAGCGGTCGCGTCCTCGTGACGCGGCCCGGACGCGCCGCGAGCCTCGTGCTCGCGGCGCTCCTCGTCGTTTTCGCCTCGCTGACGACCGGCTGCTACAGCACGCAGCTCACGATGCTGCGCAGCGGGCTCGACAGCCTGCGCGTGCAGGTGGACACGCTCACGGTGCGCGACTCGATCGCGTACCGCGTGATCGCGGACACGCGCACCGAACTGCAGAGCCAGCGCGACCTCATCCTCAGCACGCGTGCCTCCTCGGGCAGCACGCTGAGCGAACTCTTCGACCAGATCTCGGCGCTGCAGGGCAAGCTCGACGAGGTGCTGCACCGGTTCACGACGATCGCGGAACGTTCGAACGGCGGCGCCGGCAACGCCGGTCCCGCGCCGGCGGTCGTTCCTCCGGCGAGCGGCTCCACGCCCGCGACGACGGTGAATCCTCCGGCGGTGACGTCCGGTGGCGATCCGGCGCAGGCGTACGATCTCGCGACGCGTGACCTGACCGAAGGACGTTACGGCATGGCGCTGACGAGCTACCGCGAGTTCCTCACGCGGTTCCCGTCGTCGGAGCTGGCCGACAACGCGCAGTACGGCGTGGGCGAGTGCTTCTTCGCGCAGGCGGTGTTCGACAGCGCTGCGGTCGAGTACGCGCGTGTGGGCGAGAAGTGGCCGAAGGGCGATCGCGCCGCGGCCGCGCTCTACAAGCTCGCGCTCTGCCAGGAACGTCTCGGCCGCGCGGCGGAGTCGCGCAAGAGCTTCGAGGACCTCGTGAAGCGATTCCCGAGTTCGAGCGAAGCGGGATTGGCGAAGGAACGCCTCGGTTCCTCGCGCCGATGACGCGCGCATGAAGCACGGCGTCTTCTGGGCCGCGGCTCTCTTGGGAGCCGTGGCCCTCGTCGTCCCGCTCGGCGGAGACGCGCGCGCGCAGGGAGCACAGGCGCCCGACACGCTCACGGTGACGCACGCGCCCGCCGACTCCACGGCGCCGGAGGCGCCGGCACCGGCCCTTGCAGAAGGCCGCGTCGTCCGCCGCATCACCGTCGAGTCCCGCGACATCTTCGATCCGCTGCCCGAAGGCCGCCTTCGCCCGGCGTACTCGCTCGCGAACCGCCTGCACGTGCACACGCGGCCGAGCACCGTGAAGGCCTCGCTCGTCGTGCGCCCCGGCGAACGCTGGAGCGACGCGCTGCGTCACGAGTCGCAGCGCCGGCTCCGCGCGCTCGCGTTCCTCGATCCGGACACGATCGTCGCGATCCCCGCCGGCGATTCGGTGGACCTGCACGTCGTCACGCACGACCACTGGACGACGAGCCCCGAGTTCAGCCTCGAGAGCGGCGGCGGCCAGCAGTTCGGCTCGTTCGCGTTCACCGAGCGCAACTTCCTCGGCCTCGGCACGTCGCTCAGCGTGTCGCGCCATCACGATCCGGTCGGCACGTCCAGCTTCGCCTCGATCGAGGACCACAGCGTGTTCGGCACGCGGCTCCGCGGGAAGTTCGTCGCCGGTACCGGCGCGGGCGGACAGGCGCGCGACATGGTGCTCGAGCTGCCGTTCTGGGCCGATGCGGCGCCGCGCGCATGGGGCGGTCAGTGGACGCGCAACATTTCGGAGACCGTGCTGTTCGACGATCTCGTCGAGGCCGCGACCGTGCCGCGCCGCCAGGAGACCACGGACTTCTACTGGGGCGTCGGGCGGCGCACGAGCGATGGATACATCCAGCGGTTCGTGCTGTCGTTCCACACGCTCGATCGTCACCTCGGGCCGTCGCGGCTCGAGCCGGGCGCTCCGCTCGCGTTCGCGGGGGGCGACGAGAACCTGCGGTTGCGCCGCTTCGCGGCCGAAGCGAAGCGCTGGCGGCCGCGCTTCATCGAGCGTCGCGGCGTGGACCAGATCGACCGCATCGAGGACTTCGACGTCGGCCACGCGTGGTCGGTGATGGTCGGTTTCTCGCCTCACGCGTTCGGTTCGACGCAGGACGAGGCCTTCGCGCGATTGATGCTGCACGCGGGCACGGACGCGGGCCGCGCGGGCTTCGGCCTGTTCGACCTCGACACGTACACCCGCGTGCACGACGGGCCGCTGGGTTCGTACGGACAAGTGGACGCGCGCTGGGTGACGACGCACGGTTCGCGTTCGGCGCTGCTCGGCGCGATCGAAGGCGTGGCGGGCACGCGCATGGCGCGCGACTTCCAGCTCACGGTCGGCGGACTGAACGGCCTGCGCGCGTTCCCCGTGCGCGAGCTCTCGGGCACGCAGTACTGGCGCGGCAACGTCGAGTGGCGCGGCGTCGCGCGGCGCAGCGTCCTGCAGTTGGTGAGCCTCGGCGGCGCGGTGTTCTGGGACACGGCGCGCGCCTGGGGCCCCGGCTCGGGCAACGAGGGCTGGCATCACGACGCCGGCTTCGGCCTGCGGCTGAGCCTGCCGCACTCGTCGCTCAACGCGGTCGCGCGCTTCGACGTGTCGTGGCCGATCGTGCCGGACCTCGACGGGCGGCACGGGCCGTCCTTTTCCTTTGGGTCAGGCCAGGCATTCTGAAGGCGTGACGCCACCGCCGCCGCGCCTCCGGCGCGGTGCAGCTCAGCTGGCGTCGGCCGCGCCTCCGGCGCGGTGCGGGTTCTGCCTCCGGGCCGTTGACGCTTTTCGCGGCCCCTCGTAGCGTGCGGGCAAAGGGAGGAGTGCCATGAACATCTCCGCCGTGCCGCTCGTGTTTCCGGCCGACTGCAATGTCGTCGTCGGGCAGTCGCACTTCATCAAGACCGTCGAGGACATCGCCGAGATCGTCGTCACCACGGTGCCCGGCGCCAAGTTCGGGCTCGCGTTCTGCGAAGCCTCGGGGCCCTGCCTCGTGCGCACCGAAGGGAACGATCCCGAGCTGATCGAGGTCGCCACCCAGAACGCGCTCGCCGTCGGCGCGGGCCACGTGTTCCATCTCGTGCTGCGCGGCGCGTACCCGATCAACGTGCTCCCCGCGATCAAGCAGTGCCAGGAGGTCTGCCACGTGTTCTGCGCGACGGCGAACCCGCTGCAGCTGCTCGTCGCCGAAGTCGAGCAGGGGCGCGGCGTCGTCGGCGTGATCGACGGCAGCGCTCCCAAGGGCGTCGAGGACGAGGCCGCCAAGGGCGCCCGTCGCGACTTCCTCCGCAAGATCGGCTACAAGCGTTGAGCCGCGCCCCGCAAGGGTCCGGCGGCCCTCGATTCGGCACGGCGGCGCGGGTAGACTGCGCCCGGGTTTCGTCCGCGCATCCCACGCGGCGGGACGGCTAGATGCTCCGGTTCGGCACCTCGGGCATTCCGCGCAGCAGCGCGCGTCCGGGCACCGTGCACGGCATCCGCCGCGCCCGCGAACTCGGCCTCGACCATCTCGAGATGGCGTGGGTCAACGGCGTGAAGATGTCGGACGAGTCCGCCGACGCGATCCGCGAAGCCGCTCGCGAGCACGACCTCACGCTCACCGCCCACGCGCCCTACTACGTGAACCTGTGCGGGGCCGAGGACGTGATCGAGCGCAGTCTCGCGCGACTGGTCGAAACGGGCCGCCTCGGCACGCGCTGCGGCGCGCAGTCGTTCTGCTTTCACGCCGGCTTCTACGGAAAGCAGTCGCACGAAGAAGCCGGTGACAAGATTCTCGACGGACTCCGCGCGGTCACGAAGGGCCTGAAGAAGCTCAAGGCCGGGATCGACGTGCGGACGGAACTCACGGGCAAGCCCACGCAGGCGGGCTCGCTCGAGGAAGTGATCGCGTGGGCCGCGGCGGTGCCCGGAGTGCATCCGTGCATCGACTTCTCTCACCGCTACGCGCGCGATGCGGGACTGCACAACGATTACGAGGACTTCGCGGCCACGCTGACCGCGATCGAACATACGCTGGGGCGCGCGGCGCTGGACCGGCTGCACGTGCACATCTCCGGCATCCAGTACGGGCCCAAGGGCGAGAAGCGGCACGAGCCGCTCGTGGAGACGGCCTTCCGATGGAAGGAACTGCTCCGCGCGCTCAAGGACCTGAACGTGTCGGGATGGGTCGTGAGCGAATCGCCGGCCATGGAAGACGACGCGCTGCTGCTCCAGAAGACTTATCGGAGGCTCAAGTGAACGCGGGACGCGAGACGGCTCCGGTCGTCGTGGTGGGGGCGGGTTGCATCGGGGCTTCGATCGCCTATCACCTCGGCAGGCGCGGCGTGAAGGGCGTGGTGGTGCTCGAAAAAGAGAAGTTCGCGGGCACCGGCAGCACGAGCAAGGCGGCGGGCGGCATCCGCCAGCAGTTCTCGTCCAAGGTGAACGTGCAGCTGAGCAAGCTCTCGGTCGAGCACTTCCTGCGCTTCCCCGAGGAGATGGGCACCGGCGACGTGTTCTGGCCCGTCGGCTACCTGTTCCTGCTCTCCGATCCGGCGCAGTGGGCGACGTTCCAGGCGCAGGCCGACATGCAGCGCGGGCTCGGGCTGCCGGTCACGACGCTGAGCCCCGCCGACGCGTCGGCGATCGTGCCCGAGGTGAACATGGACGGCGTGCTCGGCGGCACGTTCTGCTCCACCGACGGCCTCGGCGATCCGCACATGGTCACGCAGGGCTACGAATCCAAGGCGCGCGAACTGGGCGCGAAGTTCCTCTTCGAGCGCCCCGCGACCGGGCTGCTCATGGAAGGCGACACGATCGTGGGCGTGCGCACCGCGCAGGGCGACATCCACTCGCCGCTCGTGATCAACGCCGCCGGACCGTACGCGGCCGAGATCGCGCGCTGGGCGGGCGTGGACCTGCCCGTGCTGCCGTATCGCCGCCACTGCTTCATCACGCAGCCGCTCGCGTGGGTGCACGACAAGCTGCCCATGATCGTGGACATGAACTCGGGCGTGTACATGCACCGCGAGAGCGGCGGCATGCTGCTCGGCCTCGCCGACAAGGACGAGCCGACGGGCTTCGACACGAGCGTGAACTGGGACTTCCTCGAGCAGGTCGTCGGCCCCGCCATGGAGCGCGTGCCCGGCCTCGAGGTCGCCGAGATCAAGACCGGCTGGGCGGGCCTCTACGAGACCACGCCCGATCACAACGCGGTGCTCGGTCCCGTGCAGGGCGTGAAGGGGCTGATGCTCGCGAACGGCTTCAGCGGGCACGGCTTCATGCAGGCGCCCGGTGTCGGGCAGCTGCTCGCCGAGTGGATCGTGGACGGCAAGCCGAGCCTCGACCTGTCCGGCCTCGCGCTCGAGCGCTTCCGCGACGGGCGCGTCGCGCTCGAAGCGAACGTGATCTGACCATGCCGATCGAGAACCGCACGCTGTCGCTGGGCCCGCTCGGCAACAACACGTACGTGCTGACCTGCCCGGTCACGCGCGAGACGGCGATCCTCGACGTGGGCTTCGAGCCCGAGGCCGTCATCGAACTCGTGCAGCGCGAGAAGCTGCCGGTGCGCTGGCTGCTCGGCACGCACGCGCACTACGACCACGTCGCCGGCATGCTCGCGGTGCAGAAGGCCGTCGGCGGCGTGTACGCGCTGCATCCGGCCGACCGCCCGCTGCTCGCGACCGTCAAGGAGCAGGGCTCGATGTTCGGCTTCCCGCCGGTGGACGTGCCCCAGATCGGGCACGAGCTTTCCGATCGCGAGATCGTGAAGCTGGGCGAGCAGGAGCTCGAGGTGATCTACACGCCGGGCCACGCGCCCGGGCATGTGTCGTTCAAGCACGGCGACACGATCTGGGTGGGCGACGTGCTGTTCCGCGAATCCGTCGGCCGCACCGACCTGCCGCTCAGTTCCTGGAAGGACCTCGTGCACAGCGTGCGCGAGCGGCTGTTCTGTTTCGGCGACGACGTGCGCTGCCTGCCCGGCCACGGTCCGCTCACGACGATCGGTCACGAGCGCGACTGGAACCCGTTCGTCGGCGACGGAGCGATCAAGCGATGAGCGATCGTCACCGCGACTTCCCGAACGCGCTCGACATTCATCCGACCGCCTTCGTCGCGCCCGGCGCGATCGTGGTGGGCGAGGTGAAGCTCGGCGCGCGTTCGTCCGTCTGGTTCAACACGGTCGCGCGTGGTGACTCCGAGCGCATCGAGATCGGCGACGACACGAACATCCAGGACAACTCGGTCGTGCACGTGGACGATGGTCTGCCCGCGATCGTGGGCCACCGCGTGACGGTCGGGCACCGCGCGATCGTGCACGGCTGCGTGGTCGAGGACGACGTGCTGATCGGCATGGGCGCCGTGGTGCTCTCGGGCGCGCGCATCGGCACGGGCTCGCTGATCGGAGCGGGCGCGCTGGTGAAGGAAGGCCAGGTGATCCCGCCGGGCTCGCTCGCGCTCGGCGCACCCGCGCGCGTGATTGGTCCGGTGTCCGAAGCGCACACGCTCGCGATCGCCGTCGGCGCGAAGCACTACGCGGAGCTGTCGCAGGCGTACCTGAAGCGCGGCGTCCTCGGCGTGCGCACCTCCAGCGCGCACCTGTTGCCGCTGGCCTCCCAGCCGATGACATGGCTCGAGTGGGAGCAGCGGCTCGAGGTGCTGCGCGGCGGCCCCGCGTGGGCGGCGGCGCAGCTCGCGACGGCGGGAGAGTCGCGGTTCGCGGCGCGGCCCGCGGCCGGCAAGTGGGGCGGCACGGACGTGCTCTGCCACCTGCGCGACTGCGACCGCGACCTCATGCACGCGCGGCTCGTGCGCATGCTCGCCGAGGACTTCCCGGCGCTGCCACCTTCGGCGCTCGAGACCGGGATGTACGCGGCGGCGTCCGCCGCCGAGGCGCTCGCCGCGTGGACGGCCGAGCGCACCGCCGCGATGCGCGTGCTCGACTCGCTGCGCGCCGACGCGTGGCGCCGCCCCTGGCTGCACGCGAAGTTCGGACCGCTGACGCTCGCCGATCACGTGCGCATGTGGAGCGATCACGACCTGTCGCACCGCCGCCAGATCCGCGCGGCGCTGGAGGGCCACGCGTGATCGTCACGCCCGGACCGCTGGCGGCGCCCGCGTCGCGCCTGCTCGCCGCGCTCGCGGCGAAGGGGCACGACGTGCGCGAGGCGTCCGCGGGCCTGCCCTCGGGCGACGCGCCGGTCACGCTCGCGATCTCCGACGGACCGTTCCTGTTCGACTTCGCGGGACTCGTGCGCGCGATCGCGCCGCGGCCGTTCCGCGTGCTGATGCTGTCCCGCCTCGGCGCGCACCCGGACGCGAAGGCCGCGTCGCTGCAGCGGCTCTGGCGGCTGGAAGAGCACGTGCGCGGCGGGGGAGCGCCGACGCTCACGCTGCGGTTCGCGCCGCTGCTGGGGCCGGACACGCCGCTCTGGAACAAGCTCCGCACGCAGCCTTCGCTGCCGCGGGGCGGCCGCACGCAGCTCAACCCCGTCGCCGAGCGCGACGCGGTCGAGACGCTCGTGCGCGCGCTCGCGAGCGACGCGCCGTGGAGCGACTGGTACGAAGTGGCCGGGCCGCGCGTCTGGACGCTGGGCGAGTTGCGCGGCCTTGCGCGCGACGCGGGGCGCGGCCGGGACGCGGGCGAGTGGGAGCCGTCGTTGGACGAGATGGCCGAGCACCGGCTGGCCGAGAGCGCGCCGTGGTGCGCGCGCTTCGGCATCACGCCGGCGCCGATCGAGCAGGCGGTGCGGGAAGAGGTGGCCGCGTGAGCGCGCGACGACCGGCACCGGCGGCGATGCCCGCACGCAAGGGGGCGGCTCGGCGGCGGCGGCCCGCGCGAACCGCGCGGCGCCGGAGGCGCCGGCTCCAGCCCGAAGTTGAAAATCATCCGTAGCGGCGAGCACCGTCCGCACGGCGCGCCGCGCGCGATCGGGTGCGCGATCGTCACGGTCTCGGACACACGCCGCGCGCACGACGACGGCAGCGGCGCCCGCGCGCACGAGATGCTCGAGCACGCCGGGCACGAAGTGCTGCAGCGCGCGTGGGTGCGCGACGAGATTCCCGCGATCCGCAAGGCCGTGCGCGCGCTGCTCAAGCGCGCCGACGTGGACGTCGTGCTCGTCACCGGCGGTACCGGCGTCGCGCCGCGCGACGTCACGCCCGAAGCGCTCGCGCCGCTCTTCACGCGCGAGCTGCCGGGTTTCGGCGAACTCTTCCGTGCGAAGTCCGTCGCGCAGATCGGCGCCGCCGCGTGGCTCAGCCGCGCGAGCGCGGGCGTCGCCGCGGGACGGCTGCTCGTCATGCTTCCGGGTTCGACCCCCGCGGTCGAGCTCGCGCTCGAATCACTGCTGCCGCCCGAACTCGCGCACGCCGTGCGCCTGCTCGGGCGTTTCCAACCCTGAGGGCCGACATGTCCATCAAGTCCGACAAGTGGATCCGCCGGATGTGCCAGGAACACGCGATGATCACGCCGTTCGAGGAGAAGCTCGTGCGCACGGGTGTCATTTCGTACGGCCTGTCGTCGTACGGCTACGACGTGCGCGTGGCGAACGAGTTCAAGATCTTCACGAACGTGAACTCGACCGTACTCGATCCCAAGCACGTCGATCCGCGCAACATGGTCGACTACACCGGCGACGTCTGCATCGTGCCCCCGAACTCGTTCGCGCTCGCGCGCACGGTCGAGTACTTCAAGGTGCCGCGCAACGTGCTGTGCGTGTGCGTGGGCAAGAGCACGTACGCGCGCTGCGGCATCATCACGAACGTGACGCCGTTCGAGCCCGAGTGGGAGGGACACGTCACGCTCGAGATCTCGAACACGACGCCGCTGCCCGCGAAGATCTACGCCAACGAAGGGCTGGCGCAGGTGCTGTTCTTCGAGTCGGACGAGCCGTGCGAGACGTCGTATGGTGACCGTTCCGGCAAGTACCAGAAGCAGACCGGAATCACGCTTCCTCGGCTGTAGAACTTCCGTCCCGCCTTCCCCCGGCGGTCCACGGTCCTTTTTTCGAAAGGCCCCGTATGGACTTCGCTCGTCGTGGGACCGCACTGCTGTTCGCGGTGTGGTGTGGGCTGTGCGTTCTTGCGCTGAACTGCTTCGCGCAGGGCAGTGCGGGCGGCGCCGGCGGCGCCGGAGGCGCCGAGGCTTCAAGCTGGCAATCCGAATGGCGCGCGGCAACGGCCGCCCGGGCATCGGGCGACTGGAGCGGCGCGCGCGTGCACCTGCTGCGCGTGCGCGACCTGCTCGGCGAGGCGCCGGGCGTGTCGTACGCGCTCGCGCGTTCCGCCGCCCGGCTCGGCGAGCGCGACGAGGCGCTCGCCCGGCTCGCCGACTACGCGAAGAGCGGACTCACGCGCGACGCGCTCACCGATCCCGATTTCGCCGGCCTGCTCGGGGATTCGGCGTTCGTCTCGCTCGTCACGCGCATTCTCGAGAACTCGCGCCCCGTGGAGCACGCCGTGGTCGCGCACACGTTCGCGGACACGAACGCGCTGATCGAGGACGTGGCGCACGACCCGAAGCGAGGGCGGTTCTTCGGCACGAGCATCGTGCGCGGCGTCGTGTACGAAGTCGCGAGCAGCGGCGCCGAGCGCGTGTTCGCGAAGTCGCCGCACGGCCCGAGCCGCGGTCTCTACGCCGCCGCGGTGGACGCGCGACGGGAACTGCTGTGGGTGAGCGAGGCCGCGACGCCGACCTGCGAGGGCTGGGCCGAGGCCGACACGCACCGCACGGGACTCGTGGCGTTCGCGCTCGCCGACGGCCGCGTGACGCGTCACGTGGATCTCGTGCCGGACGGCGGGCCGCACCTGTTCGGTGACCTGTGCGTCGGGCCCGACGGCACCGTGTACGTCACCGACGGCCCGGCCGGCGCGCTGCTGTGCCTGCGCCCGGGCGCGACGGCGCTCGAGACGATCGTTCCTTCGGGCGTCTTCGGCGGGCCGCAGGCGCCCGCGCTGTCGCCCGACGGCCGCAAGCTGTACGTCGCCGACTACGGCCGCGGCATCGCGATCGTGGACCTGAAGACGCGCGCGGTGAGCTGGCTCGCGTACCCGCCCGGCATCGGGCTTCAGGGCACCGACGGGCTCACGGCGATCCCGGGCGCATTGATCGTGGTGCAGAACGGGGTGCGCCCGCTGCGCGTGATGCGCTTCGAGCTCGACGCCGCGGGCACGCGCGTGACGGGCCAGAGCGTCGTCGAGAGCGGCACCGAGCGGCTCGGCGAGCCGACGCACGGCGTGGTGGTGGGAAACGACTACGTGTTCCTCGCGAACACGGGATGGGACCGCGTGGGGGCGGACCAGAAACTGGCGGCGAAGCCCGAGGCGAAGCCCGCGCAGTTGCTGCGCGTGCCGCTGACGGCGTCGCGACCTCGCGGAAAGGACTGAAGTCATGAAGGGCCTTCGAGGCATTGTCGCGATCGCGTGCGTCTTCGCGATCGTTTCGACGTACCAGAATGCATTCGCGCAGGGCACGGCCGTCTCGATGATGTTCGAGCAGTCCATCCGCACCGCCGGCATGGGCGGCGCGGGCGTGGCGGTGCCGTGGGGCGTGACGAGCGCCTGGGGCAATCCCGCGACCCTCGGCTACGCGCAGGGCTGGGGCTGGGACGAGACGCGCACGCAGCTCGTGCCCGGGCTCGCGTCCGACATCTTCCTGCGCTCACAGCGCATGACCGCGGGATTCGGCGGAGTGGGCGTGTCGTGGAGCGGGCAGCCGGGCGGTGTCGGCGGGCTGCGGCTCGACTACGGCGACGGCGTGTTCGAGCGCGTGCAGTCGTGGGGCGTCGGCGTCTCGGCGGCGACGCTCGCCGACCGGTTCGCGAAGCGCACCGGCGAGCGCTCGCTCGCGCGCTACGGCGACGTGGCGTTCGGGGAGAACTTCAAGGACTGCACGGTGGACTTCTCGTCGGTGATCTTCGGCAGCAAGGCCCGCGCGAAGAACCACGACTTGGGCGTGCTCGCCCGCGTGAGCCCGAGCGCGTTCCTGCGCCACGGGCGTGACGGCGTGTGGGACGCAGACGTGGCCTTCGGCCACTCGGTGCTCAACGCCGGCGACGAGAAGTTCGACTTCCTCGACGAAGAGGAGGCGACGCCGCCGTCTCGCATCCGCCGCACCGGCTTCGCGGCGACCGCGTCGCTCGCGCAGCCGACCGCGATGCACGCGGCGTTCGAGCATTTCCCGATCTTGTCCGCGTTGGGGCCGCTCGTGCGGCTCACGGTGTCGTTCGATCACGAGGCGATCGTGACCGGGCCGGGCTACGAGGTGGATCGCTCGGGGCAGGAGCTGTCGCTGCTCGGCGTCGTGGACCTGCGCCACGGCCACGTGAAGGACCTCGAGGGCGAGATCCTCGACGACACGCGCGGCATCGGCTTCTGCCTGCCGCTCGGGAAGATCGCCGCGTTCCGCTGGGACTACGCCGAGATCCCGCAGGCGCGCGACTCCGGCCTGCCGAACGTCACGCGACGGAGCTGGTCCATGTGGGTGAATCCCGCGGAGATCCTCCGCAGGGGAGGGAAGTGACCATGAAGCGCATCCTCGGAATCCTGTTCGCGTGCGTGGTGCTCGCCGCACCCGCGCATGCGCTGGCGCTGCGCCACGGCATCGAGCTGAACGCCGGCGTGAGCCGCTACGACTGGGAGACCACGCGGCCCAACCTCGACACGCGGTGGGGGCCCGCCCTCGGAGCTGGTGTGTTCGTCGAGGGAGCGCTGCCCTCGGGTTTCCGTCTCGGTACCGGGTTCGGCTATCGCTACTCGGGAGAAGAGGTGCGCGCGACCGCGAGTTCCGGCGGGCAGCCTTACGAGATTCGCTCCAAGCTGCGCATGCAGGGGCTCGTGCTTCCGCTCCGGCTCGAGCACGCGATCCCGGGCGTTCCCGTGCTCGCGCTCGAACTCGGGTTGCAGGCCGAGTACGTCCTCAAGGTCGAGGAGAAGTACGAAGACAACACCTACCCCGCGTTGCGTCCCGCGCGTCCGTCGGCGGTGATCTTCGAAGACCTCACCAGGTGGTACGAGATCACGTACGACTCGCAGCGGCTCGGTTCGGCCGCCACGGCCGGAATCACCTGGCGCACGAAGCTGTTCTCACGTGACGCCGCACTGACCGCGCGCTACGAGCACGGTCTCACGAGTCTCTGGACCGACCCGCCGGAGGACTTCGACCGGCACGCGCGACGGCTGAGCGTCGCCCTGCGGATGGCGTGGTGACCACCTGCCCGAGCTCGGGCGAGAAGGAGGATGGCCGAATGAAACGTCTCTTGGGCATCGCAGCGATTCTGGTGGTGCTCGCCTCGCCGGCTCGAGCCACGCGACTGAATCCGGCTTTCGAACTCGAGGGCGGCGCCGGTCTCGTCACCGTGAGCGACCGGTACCCGTCCGACGAGACCGCGCTCTGGCGGCCGAGCCTCGGGCTCGGCTTCACGCTCGGTTCGGCGCCCGACGCGCGGCTCGCGTTCCGCACGGGCCTGCTCTATCGCCGTACGCTCACCGCCCGCCGGCTCGACTGGGCATCGGGCCCGGGTATCGAGTACCGCGACGTGATGCGAGCGAACGAACTGCGCCTGCCGGCGCGACTCTCCTGGGCCCCTGGCGCGGGGCGCTTCGCGATCGAGGGCGGCGTGGTGGGCACGTACGTCCTGCGCGCGACGAGCGAGGTCGAGTACGACGGGTCGCTGCTCACGCCGACTCGCCCGGCTTCGCCCGAAGCGATCATCTTCATGCCGTTCTCGGGTGAGCGGGACATCACGGACTTCGTGCGTCGCGGCAACGCATCGGTGACCGCCGCGCTCCGCTGGACCGGCCGGTTCAGCGGACGCGCCATGCAGCTGCACGCGCGCTACGAGCACGGATTGCTCAACGTGACGACGGCGACCGGTTACGACGAACGCGCCCGCGCGATCCTGCTGGGCGCCAGCCTGTACTGGTGACCGGGAGCGGGTCCCGAGCGGTCCCAAAGTCCCCAGCCGGGCGGCTTGCGCGATTCCGGGGCCTCCGGCTAGTGTTCCGACCGTTCGATTCACGCGGAAGCAGTACATCCATGGAGTGAGATCGATGCTGAAGGAACTGGCTACGGGTCTCGGCGTCACGTTCGAGAACCTGTTTCGCAAGCCCTACACCGTCCAGTACCCCGACGAGAAGCTCGAGATGTTCCCGCGCTTCCGCGGTCTTCATATCCTTGCGCGCCACGAGGACGGTCTCGAGCGGTGCGTCGGCTGCGAACTGTGCGCCGTGGCCTGCCCGGCCGACGCCATCTTCGTGAAGGCCGCCGAGAACGACCCGGCCCAGCCGGTGTCCCACGGCGAGCGCTACGCCGAGCGCTACGAGATCAACATGCTGCGCTGCATCTTCTGCGGCATGTGCGAGGAGGCCTGCCCCGAGGACGCCATCTGGCTCGAGAAGGACTACGAGCTCTCGGACTACAACCGCGACGCGTTCATCTACACGAAGGACGAACTGGTCGTGCCGATGGAGAAGTCGGGCTACCTGCCCAAGCGCTGATCCGTCGCGTCGCCGAAGTCTTCATGCACCGCCGTCCGGTCCGCCGGGCGGCGGTTCGTGTTTCCGGGGGCAGGGCAGCTGGCGTCTAGAACTGGCGCAGCAGCTTTTCCGCCAGCACCGGCCAGGCCCACGGCTCGGCGCTCGCCGGGCCCGCGGCGGACAGCCGCTCGCGCAGCGCGTCGTCCGTGAGCACGCGCTTGATCGCCCGGCGCAGGAAGAACGGATGGCGCCAGGAGACGAGCGCGTTCTTTTCGTGCACGGCGAAGTCGCGCGTGCCGCTGCGCGTGCACACGACCGCGCAGCCGGTCGCGAGCCCCTCGAGCGCGGTGTTGCACCAGCCGGCCTTGCGCTCGGCCGCCACGAACACGTGCGAGGACTGGTAGAGCGCGAGCAGCTCGTCCTGCGTCGGCCCGATGACGAAGCGCGCGTTGGGAGGCAGCGGCGCGCCGTCGCGCGGGTCCTGCCGGTTGTGCACGTCCACGCTGTCGAACAACACGACCTCGAAGGGCGGCACCTTGCCGACGAGTCCCGCGAGCGCGCGCAGCACGAGGTCCGTGCCCTTCTTGGGGCGCGAGCGCCGTCCGTTCACGAGCACGCGCAGGGGAGTGGCCGCGCGCTTGGCCGCATTCGGGCGGAAGACGGCCGTCCGGATGCCGCCGACGCCGTCGAGCACCGCACGCCCGGAACGCGAGGCGAGCCTGGCCCGGAGCGCGCCCGAGTTGGCGGCGAGCGTCACGGCCGGGTCGGCGAACGCGCGCTCCAGGCCCGCGTCGCCCTCGATGACGCAGTAGTAGACGTGCTTGTCCGAGCGGTGGCCGCGGAACGAGCCGTAGGTGTGCGGGTCGGCGCACAGCGCGACGTCGGACTCCTCGCCGGCCGCGGCGGTCAGCGGAGCGACCCGGCCGTGGTAGGCGAGCCAGCCGGGGGCGGAGCCTTCGGGGTGGTAGAGCGTCACCTCGTGGCCGCGCGCGACCCACTCGTTGCCGAGTTCGAGGAACCGCCGGACGCCACCGAAGACGCCCACGTGGGGGAGGAAGGTCGCGATGCGCATGAGGGCGGGGACGCTACCAGAGCCGCGCGGCGCCCGGAAGCCGGCGGGCCGGACGGCCGCCGCGTTTCCATGTGCGACAGCCCGCCGTCGCCATGCGAAACGGCGGCCCGTCACGCGGTGAAGCGTCTGCGGCGAGCGAATGGCGCGCGGCCGAGGAGCCTCGACGCGTTCGCAAGCACTTGAGGCGATCACGGGGCCATCGCGGCCGGTGGCATGCGCGGTGCAGTAGAGAGAAGCAACTTCACTCACGGCGAGGCCCGTCCATCCGGGCCCGCCCCGATCGCAAAGCCACCAACAGAAGGAGATTCGAGATGCCTCAGCTGATCCGTTGGGCTCCCGCTTCCGCTCGCGCTCTCGCCTGCTCGCGTCACGACATGGACCGGTTGTTCGACAGCTTCATGGCCACGCGTTCGCTGCCCTCCACGTTCGGCACGATCGCGCCGCCGGTGGACATCGAGGAGACGCCGGAGGCGTTCGTGCTGACCGCCGACCTTCCGGGCGCGGATCCCAAGCAGATCAAGGTCACGCTCACGAACGACGTGCTGTCACTGCGCGGCGAGCGCCGCGTGGCGAAGAGCGCCACGGAGGGCGCTCTGCACCGTACCGAGCGCGCCAGCGGCTCGTTCGAACGCAGCTTCACCCTCGGGACGCCCGTCCGGGCGGACCAGATCAAGGCCACGTACCGCGACGGCGTGCTGGAAATCCGCGTTCCCAAGGCCGACGAGGCCCGGGAGCGTGAAATCGAGGTGCAGGTCGGGTAACCTGCCGCGCCCGCTGAACCACAGGTGATGCCGCGGAGGGCGGGGCGAGGTCCGCCCCGCGCCGCCGCGCGAGACGACAGAAAACGAGGAGAGTCATGGGTAAGGTCATCGGTATCGATCTGGGCACCACGAACTCGTGCGTGGCCGTGATGGAGGGCGGAGAGCCCAAGGTCATCGCCAACGCGGAAGGCTTCCGCACGACGCCCTCCGTCGTGGCCTTCGCCAAGAACGGCGAACGCCTCGTGGGTCTGGTGGCGCGCCGTCAGGCCGTGACCAACCCCACGAACACGCTCTACTCCATCAAGCGCTTCATGGGCCGTCGCTACGAAGAAGTGACGTCCGAGATGAAGCTCGTGCCCTACCAGGTCGTGAAGGGCGCCAACAACGACGCGCGCGTGAAGGCGGGCGACGGCGAGTACTCGCCGCCCGAGATCGCCGCGATGATCCTGCAGAAGATGAAGGCCACCGCCGAGGAGTACCTCGGCGAGACGGTCACCGAAGCCGTCGTCACCGTGCCGGCCTACTTCAACGACTCGCAGCGCCAGGCCACCAAGGACGCCGGCCGCATCGCGGGCCTCGACGTGAAGCGCATCGTCAACGAGCCCACGGCCGCCGCGCTCGCCTACGGTCTCGACAAGAAGAAGGACGAGAAGGTCGCCGTGTTCGATCTCGGCGGCGGTACGTTCGACATCTCGATCCTCGAGATCGGTGACGGCGTGTTCGAAGTGCGCTCGACCAACGGCGACACGCACCTGGGCGGCGACGACTTCGACCAGAAGATCATCGACTGGCTCGCGGACGAGTTCCGCGCGCAGGAAGGCATCGACCTGCGCAAGGACCCGATGGCGCTCCAGCGGCTGAAGGAAGCCGCCGAGAAGGCCAAATGCGAGCTGTCGGGCACCATGCAGACGGAAGTGAACCTGCCGTTCGTCACGGCGGTCGACGGCGTGCCGAAGCACCTCGTGGTGTCGCTCACGCGCGCGAAGCTCGAGCAGATCGTCGCCGACCTCATCGAACGCTGCCGCGGCCCCGTCATTCAGGCGCTCAAGGACGCGGGACTCCAGCCTTCGCAGATCGACGAGATCGTGCTCGTCGGTGGCTCGACGCGCATGCCGCGCGTGAAGGAACTGGTCAAGGAGATCTTCGGCAAGGAGCCGCACCAGGGCGTGAACCCGGACGAGGTCGTCGCGATCGGCGCGGCCATCCAGGGCGCCGTGCTGGCCGGTGACGTGCGCGACGTCGTGCTGCTCGACGTGACTCCGCTGTCGCTCGGCATCGAGACGATGGGCGGCGTCATGACGAAGGTGATCCCGCGCAACACCACCATCCCCACGCGTAAGAGCCAAGTGTTCTCGACCGCGTCGGACAGCCAGCCGTCGGTGGAGATCCACGTGCTGCAGGGCGAACGTCCGATGGTCTCGGGCAACAAGAGCCTCGGCAAGTTCCACCTCGACGGCATTCCGCCGGCGCCGCGTGGCGTGCCGCAGATCGAAGTCACGTTCGACATCGACGCGAACGGCATCCTGCACGTGTCCGCCAAGGACCGTGCGACGAGCAAGGAACAGAGCATCCGCATCGAGTCGTCCAGCGGTCTCAAGGAAGACGAGATCAAGGACATGGTGCGCGACGCCGAGGCGCACGCGGACGAAGACCGCAAGCGCAAGGAGCAGGTCGAAGCGCGCAACCGCGCCGACTCGCTCGTCTACGAAACGCAGAAGAACCTCAAGGAGCACGGCGAGAAGCTGGACGCCGACCTGAAGGCGAAGATCGAAACGCAGATCACCGCGGTGCAGGAATCGCTCAAGGGCGAGGACTCCGCCGCGATCACCTCGGCCACCGAAGCGCTGCAGGCGGCGTGGCACGAAGCGGCGACCAAGCTCTACAGCCAGGCCGGCCCTGCTCCGGGCGCGCAGCCCGGTGACGGCGGCGCGGGTCCGGAAGCGTCGGAGCCCAAGAAGAAGCAGGGCGGCGACGGCGCCGTGGACGCCGACTTCGAAGTGGTCAACTAGTTCGCTCGCGACACCAACGCCGCGGCCGGTGGGGAAACCCGCCGGCCGCGTTCGTTTGCGGCGCGGGCGCGCGCTGCCAGGAGTCGCCCGACATGGCCCCCTCACGACCACCGCGCTCGCAATCCTGCAGGGCGCCGCCGGCCCGATCTACGCCCTCGCACAGGGCGCGCTCGTGTTCTACACGGCGCACCGCTGGACGCAGCTGCGGCGCCACACGCCCGTCGCGCGGCCGCCGCTGCCGCCCGAGCACGCGCTGCCGTGCGTCACGGTGCAGCTGCCGGTGTACGACGAGCCGCAGGTGGTCGCAGCGCTTGATCGAGGCCGCGGCCGCGCTCGACTGGCCCGCGGACCGGCTCGAGATCCAGGTGCTCGACGACTCGTCCGACGAGACCGTCACGATCGCCGCCGCCACGGTCGCGCGCCTGCGCGCGCGCGGCGTGGACGTGACGCACGTGCGCCGCGGTGGGCGCGAGGGTTTCAAGGCGGGCGCGCTCGCGCATGGGCTGGCCTTCGCGCGCGGCTCGCTCGTCGCGGTCTTCGACGCCGACTTCGTGCCGCCGCCGGAGTTCCTGCGCGCGCTCGTGCCGCACTTCGCCGACCCGGCGGTCGGCATGGCGCAGGCGCGCTGGGGGCACCTGAACCGCGGCGCCTCGGCGCTCACCGAAGCGCAGGCCGCGATGCTCGACGCGCACTTCCGGCTCGAGCACGCCGCGCGCGCGCACGGCGGGCTGTTCCTCAACTTCAACGGCACCGCCGGGCTCTGGCGGCGCGCGTGCATCGAGTCCGCGGGCGGCTGGTCGCACGACACGCTGACCGAGGATCTCGACCTGTCGTATCGCGCCCAGCTCGCGGGCTGGCGCTTCGTGTACGACGACGCGCTCGTCGTGCCCGCCGAGCTGCCGTCCGACATGCGCGCGTTCCTGTCGCAGCAGCGCCGCTGGGCGAAGGGTTCGATCCAGACCGCGCGCAAGGTCCTGCCCGCGCTCTTCGCGGCGCCGCTGAGCGCGCGCCACAAGTGGGAGGGCGCGCTGCACCTGACGGCGAACGCCGCGTACCCGCTGCTGCTCGCGTTGTCGCTCGCGCTGCCGGTCGTGCTCGGCGCGCCGCCGGTGCTCGGGCCCGTGCCGGTGTGGGCGCTGCAGGTCGCGCTGCTGCTCGCGGGCTCGTGCCCGTGGCGGCGTTCCTCGCACGCTCGCAGGCCGGGGAGCGCGCGGGCGCCGCGACCGTCGCGCGCCGCGTCGCCGCGGCCATGGTGCTGTGCACGGGGCTGTGCCTCAACAACACGCGCGCCGTGCTCGAAGGACTCGCGGGCCCGGTCGGCGACTGGGAGCGCACGCCGAAGACGGGGGAGCGCGGCACGCGCGGGCGCCCCGCCACGCGACGCGCGTTTCGCCGGGCGCTCCGAACTCGCGCTCGCGGCGCTGTTCACCGTGGCGTTCGCCCTCGCCGCGGCGCACGGCGAGACGCGAGCGCTGCCGTTCCTCGCGGTGCTCGTCGCGGGGTTCGCCTGGGTGGGCGCGGCCGCGCTCGCACCGGCGCTCCGGCGCGAGGCGACGCGCTGACCGCACACGGCGCGCGCCGAGCCGCGCCCCGAAACGAATCGGCCCGCCACTCGCGCTTCGAGTGGCGGGCCGTTCGCCTGCAGAGGTGCGTCGTCGCTACAGGCGCACGATCTTGTTCGACTTCTTGCCCTTGAGCGCGTTGCGCGTGTCCACGACCGCCTTCGACCAGCGCAGGACGTCGGAGTACTTGAAGTCCTTGTGCGCGGTCGCGATCACGGCGCAGTCGTAGCGCTTGATGCTCGCCGCGGTGAACGGCACGCTCTTCAGCTTGGCGCCCGCGAACTTGATGCTCGCCACGTGCGGATCGCAGTACTCGATCTTCGCGCCGCGCTCGCGGAGCTTCTCCATGATGTCGAGCGACGGGCTCTCGCGGACGTCGTCGATGTCGGCCTTGTACGCCACGCCGAGCACCAGGACCTTCGAGCCGCGGATCGCCTTGCCGTTGCGGTTGAGCGCCTCGCTCACCAGCTCGACGACGTGGTCCGGCATGTGGCCGTTCACGTGGCCGGCCAGCTCGATGAAGCGCGCCTCGAAGCCGCTCGCGCGCGCCTTCCACGACAGGTAGAACGGGTCGATCGGGATGCAGTGTCCGCCCAGGCCCGGGCCGGGGTAGAACGGCATGAAGCCGAACGGCTTGGTCGCCGCCGCCGAGATGACCTCCCACACGTCGATGTGCATGCGCGAGCACATGAGCGCGAGTTCGTTCACGAGCCCGATGTTGACCGAGCGGAACGTGTTCTCGAGCAGCTTGACCATCTCGGCGACCTGCGTGGACGAGACCGGGATCACCTTGTCGAGGCGCTGCTCGTAGAGCTTGACCGCGACTTCGGTGCACGGGGGCGTCACGCCGCCGACGACCTTCGGGATGTTGCGCGTCTGGAACTGGGGATTGCCCGGGTCCACGCGCTCGGGGCTGAAGGCGAGGAAGAAGTCCTTGCCGACTTCGAGCCCGGTGGAGCGGAGCATCGGCAGCACCAGTTCGTCGGTGGTGCCCGGGTACGTGGTGCTCTCGAGGATCACGAGCATGCCCTTGTGCAGGTACTTCTGCACCTGCTCGGTCGCGGCCACGATGAACGACACGTCGGGGTCGCGCTGCTTGCTGAGCGGGGTGGGCACGCAGATGTTCACGGTGTCGCACTTCTTGAGCACCGAGAAGTCCGTCGAGGCGTGCAGGCGGCCTTCGCGGACCAGGCGCTTCACGTCCGCGGTCGGCACGTCCTGGATGTAGGAGACACCCTTCTGGAGCTGCTTCACGCGGGCTTCGTCGATGTCCACGCCGAAGACCTCGAAACCGGCCAGGGCCAGTTCGACGGCCAGCGGCAGGCCCACATAGCCCAGACCGATCACGCCGAGCTTGGCGGTCTTGCGATCGAGGCGGGACTTCAGCAGGGCGGCGGCGTCACGAGTCTGGGAGCTTTTCGGGGTTTTTTTCATAGGGCGGCACGCTAACAAGGGCGAGGAAGGAGCGTCAAACCGGCCTGGACCGGCCGGGTGGCGGCGCGGCCCGAAAGTTGACAGGCCTGGGGACTTCTTTCTTGACCTGCGCCGAGGGGACGGCTGAAACTTCCGGGTCGAGAGGCGTTCTGTCTTCGCCGTGCACCTGTGCCCCCGACACCCTTGTGAAGCGAAGTGGACGTGCCGTCGCTCCAGGAGTGCCCCCGGTGGTCGCAACACGCGACGGACGGGTGCCTCCCATTTTTTTTGGGAGAAGGGTTCGTGGGCTATGCTGCCGCCCGTGAATCCCACCCGGACCGCACGCACTCATCGCCCGTTATCGTCTCGGCGGTGCGATTTCTTATGGAGAAGTCTCGGGGGCGTTCTTCCTGCGCCTGAGCGCCGCCCCGTGGCTCGGCGGCGTCCCGACCGGTGAACGCGACCCGGCCGACCGCGCGACGCTGCTCGCGCCGTGCGAGCCCACGAAGATCGTCTGCATCGGCCTCAACTACATCGAGCATGCGCGCGAAAGCCTGACCAATGCGCCGGGTGCGGGGATTCCCGCCGAGCCGCTCATGTTCCTCAAGCCGCCGAGCGCCGTACTCGATCCGGGCGGTACAGTCCGGTATCCCGCGGGAGTCGAACGCCTCGATCCCGAGGGTGAGGTCGCGCTCGTGATCGGGCGCCGCGCCTCCGGCGTGAGCCCCGAGGAAGCGCTGGACTACGTCGCGGGCGTCACGGCCTTCGACGACATGTCGGCGCGCAACTGGCAGAAGTCCGACGGCCAGTGGGCGCGCGCGAAGGGCTTCGACACGTTCGCGCCCTTCGGTCCGTACGTCGCGCTCGGACTGTCGCCGCTCGATCTCGCGCTCGAACTGCGCGTGAACGGCGAGACGCGCCAGCGCGCGCGCTCGAGCCAGATGCACTTCGGGCCCGCGTTCCTCGTGAGCCACGTCTCGCGCCACATGACGCTCGAGCCCGGCGACGTGATCGCCACCGGCACTCCCGCGGGCATCGCGCCGCTCGAGCCGGGCGACCAGGTCGAAGTCGAGGTCGAGGGCGTCGGCGTGCTGCGTCATTCGATCGGAGCGCGCGAATCGTGAGCGCGCCCCGACCGCTGCTCTTCACGCGCGTCCGGCTGTGGCCCGAGCCGGAAGTCCGCGCCGACGCCGTGCTGGTCGAGGACGGCGTCATCGCCGCCGTCGGCGCGTCCGACGAACTGCGCCTGCTGAACCCGAACGCCACGGTGATCAACGCCGCGGGGGCGACGCTCACGCCGGGGCTCTGCGACGCGCACCTGCACTTCGTGCCGTGGGCGCGCGCGCGCCGCCAGCCGGACCTGAGCGGCGCGGCCTCGCGCGAGGAAGCGCTCGAGCGCGTGCGCGCGGGACTCGCCGCGGTGCCGGGCGACTCGCCGCTGTCGGGCCGCGGCTGGAACGCCGACGCCTGGAGCGAAGCGCCCGACCTCGCCTCGCTCGACGCCGTGACGGGGGAGCGCCCCGTGCTGCTCTGGCGCCACGACTTCCACACGTACTGGGTGAACTCCGCGGCGCTGCGCGCGGCGGGCGTGACGCGCGA
Organism: Candidatus Eiseniibacteriota bacterium; assembly: GCA_016710095.1. Taxonomy (GTDB): domain Bacteria; phylum Eisenbacteria; class RBG-16-71-46; order RBG-16-71-46; family RBG-16-71-46; genus CAIXRL01. The sequence goes on from JADJLL010000023.1 coordinate 66,072, forward strand.
GACGCCGGATCCGGAAGGCGGCCGCTTCGACCGCGACGCGTCCGGCGCGCTCACGGGCCTCGTGCGCGAGCACGCCGTGCGCGCGTTCGCGGCGCTCGAAGCGCAGGCCGGCCCCGAGATCGAACCCGCGCTGCTCGACGACGCGGCCTCCGCGCTTCACGCGCTCGGCATCACGTGCGTGCACGACTTCCAGCGCGGCGCGATGGACTTCGCGCTCATGCGCTCGCTCGCCTCACGCCGCCGCCTGCGCGTGCTGCAGATGGTGGACGAGGCGCAGGTCGAGTGGCTGTCGCTCGAAGGCCGCGCGAGCGGCGACGGCGACGCGTGGTTCCGGATCGGCGCGCTCAAGCTGTTCGCCGACGGCACGCTCGGCTCGCGCACCGCCGCGATGCTCGCGCCCTACGCCGACGTGCCGGGTTCGGGCATGACGCTCATTCCTCCGGACACGCTGCGCGCGGTCGTCGCGCGCGCCGCGAACAAGGGCTTCTCCTGCGCGATCCACGCGATCGGTGACGCCGCGGTGCGCAACGCGCTCGACGCGTTCGCCGCGTGCGGCACGTCGCGTACGCGCAAGCTGCCGCCGCGCATCGAGCACGTGCAGCTGCTCGACCCGGCCGACCTGCCGCGCTTCGCGAAGCTCGGCGTCACCGCGAGCATGCAGCCGCAGCACTGCGTGAGCGACATTCCCGCCGCGCGTGCGGCGTGGGGCGATCGCATCGCGCACAGCTATCCGTGGCGCGCGCTGCTCGACGGTGGCGCGCGCCTCGCGTTCGGCTCCGACGCGCCGGTCGAGCCGCCGTTCGCCTCGCTCGGCCTGCACGCGGCCACCGAGCGGCGATTGCCCGGCGATTCCGGCGCCTCCGGCGCCTTCGTGCCCGCCCAGGCGATCGCGCTCGAGGAGGCGCTCGCCGCCTACACGAGCGGCGCGGCCGCCGCGGCCGGCGGTTTCGGCGTCTCGCGCCTGCGCGCGGGTGACGAGGCCGATCTCGTGCTCTGGGAGGGCGACCTGTTCCTGACGGAATCCGAACGGTTGCCGGATTCGCGCCCAGCGGTCACAGTGCTGGGAGGCGAAATCGTGTATGTATCTCCTCGAGCCACTGCCGTGACCGGGGTCACGGCCCGTGGCCGCGACCCGGAGGGACGATCATGAACCTCGTGGACTGGACGGCGGAGCCGGATGCGGACCTCGTGACGCGCGCGCAGGCGGGCGACACGCGTGCGTTCGACGAGCTCGTGCGCCGTTACCAGGACAAGGTCTTCCGGCTCACGTTCAAGATCCTGCGCCACGACGAGGACGCCGCCGAAGCGACGCAGGACGCGTTCCTGTCGGCCTTCCGCGGGCTCAAGAACTTCAAGGCGGAGTCCACGTTCTCGACGTGGATGTACCGCATCGGCACCAACGCCGCGCTCATGAAGTACCGGCGCCGGCGCGACGGCCACGTGTCCTACGAGCAGTCGCAGAGCGCGAACCCGGACGCCGAGCCGATGGCGATCGCCGACTGGGCCACGCAGCCGCTGGACGAACTGCTCGACTCCGAGACGCGCGAGATCCTGTCGCGCGAGGTGGAGAAGCTGCCGGCGAACGAGCGCGAGGTGTTCATGCTCCGCGACATCATGGAGCAGAGCAACGAGCAGGTGGCCCGCGAACTCGGGCTCACCGTGGCGGCGGTCAAGTCGCGGCTGCATCGCGCGCGCGTGCACCTGCGCGACCGCGTGAACCGCTACTTCCGCGAAAAGTTGTCTCGCAAACCGCAGGCGTGACCGCTCAGCGGTGCGTCCACCAGAACGCCACGATGCCCAGCGACAGGACGGCGCGGTACGCGAAGAACACGCCGAAGCCCGTGCGGCGCACCATGCCGAGCAGCAGCTTGATCGCGAGCGTTCCGAAGATCGCCGCGCTCACCACGCCGATCGCGAGCGTCGCCGGCGGCACGTCGTGCGGCACGTCCTTCAGCTTGAGCACGATCGCGCCGAACGTGATCGGCGTCGCGAGCAGGAACGAGAAGCGCGCGGCGGCGGGACGCGAGAGGCCGAGGAATCGTCCGGCCGTCATCGTGATGCCCGAGCGCGACACGCCCGGCACGAGCGCGAGGCACTGCGCGAGTCCCATGGCGATGCCGGTGAACCAGCCCGGCGAGCGCTCGTCCGCGCCCTTGGCGGGCTTGCGGTCGGCGAGCCACAGCAGCGCTCCGAACACCGTCAGCATGCCCGCCTGCAGCAGCAGGCTGGCGCAGCTTCGCTCCGCGAAGTCGTCGAGCAGCTTGCCGACGATGGCCGCGGGAATCGTCGCGACGATCAGCAGCGCCCAGAGCGTGCGCGCCTCGCGCGCCTTCGCGCCGTCCTTCGAGAACAGGTCGGTGAGCAGCGTCCACCAGTCGTTCCAGAACGCGATCACGAGCGCGACGAGCGTTCCCGCGTGCAGCGCGACGTCGAACGCGAGGCCTTCGTACTTCCAGCCGAGCAGCGTGGGCACGAGGTACAGGTGCGCGCTGCTCGAGACGGGCAGCAGTTCGGTGACGCCCTGCACCGCGCCGAGAACGGCGGCCTGGAACGTGCCGTGGAGCAGAGCGGAGAGTGAGCATGGGGCGGCACGCTAACATGACGGAGGGCCGGTGAGCACGCCGCCCGGAGCGCCGAACGCTCCGAACGCCGCCGCGCCCGCGCCGTCCGGCGCGTCGGGCGACGCCGCGGGCAAGGCCGTCGCGCGCAACGCCGGCAAGGTCGGCGCCGCGACGCTGCTGTCACGCGTGCTCGGGCTCGCGCGCGACCAGGTGATGGCGGCGATGTTCGGCGCGGGCTTCGCGAGCGACGCGTTCAACACCGCGTTCCGCATGCCGAACCTGCTGCGCGACCTGTTCGCCGAAGGCGCCATGTCGGCCTCGTTCATCCCGACGTTCACCGAGTACGAGCAGAAGCGCGGCGCGGAAGAAGCCTGGGCGCTCGGCCGCCAGCTCATGATGACGCTGCTGGTGACGCTCACGGCGCTGTGCGTGCTCGGCGCGCTGTTCGCGCCGCAGCTCATGCACCTGCTCGCGGCGGGTTTCGCGGAGCAGCCCGGCAAGCTCGAGCTCACCGAGACGCTGTTCCGGATCATGCTGCCGTTCCTGCCGCTCGTGGCGGTGGCCGCCGCGGCCATGGGCATGCTCAACGCGCGCGGCGTGTTCGGCGTGCCGGCGCTGGCGCCCGCGCTGCTCAACGTGGGCATGATCGTGTTCGGGCTCGCGCTGGTGCCCGTGTGCTCGCGCTTCGGCGTGCCGCCCGTCGTCGCGATGGCGGTCGGCGTCGTGCTCGGCGCGGCGCTGCAGCTCGCCGTCCAGCTGCCGTCGCTCAAGCGCCAGGGCTTCGAGTTCCGCTTCGAGTGGCCGACCTGGCACCCCGGCGTGCGCCGCGTCGCGCTGCTCATGATCCCCGCGACGATCGGGCTCGCGGCGACCAACGTGAACATCTTCGTGAGCAACAACCTCGCGAGCCACATGGAGCAGGGAGCGGTCACGTGGCTCTACTGCGCGTTCCGCCTCATGCAGCTGCCGATCGGCGTGTTCGGCATCGCGCTCGCGACGGTCGCGATGCCCGCGCTGTCTCGCGCCGCGGTGAACGCCGACATGCCCGAGCTCAAGCGCACGTTGTCCGCCGCCGTGCGCCTCGTGCTGCTGCTCACGATTCCCGCCGCGGTGTACCTCGCGGTCATGGCGCGCCCGGTGATCGCGCTGCTGTTCCAGCACGGCCGCTTCAGCGCCGTGGCCACGGACCAGACGGCCGCCGCGCTCGTCATGTACTGCGTCGGCCTGCCGTGCTTCGCGGCGGTCGGCATCTTCACGCGCACGTTCTATGCGCTCGGTGACACGAAGACGCCCATGCGCTCCAGCCTCACGTCGGTCGCGATCAACGTCGTGCTCAACCTCGCGCTCGTCGGGCCGCTCGCGGGCCTCGGGCTCGGCCACCGCGGGCTCGCGCTCGCCGCGTCGTGCTCGGCGCTCGCGAACGTCTCGCAGCTCGCGTTCCTGCTGCGTGGCCGCATCGGCGGCTTCGAGGGCCGGCGCATCGCCGCGACGCTGCTGCGCGTGGCGGTCGCCTCCGTGATCGTCGGCGCGGCGCTCGCCGGCATCCTCGCGCTCGCGGGATCGGGCGTCACGCACGGGCACGTCGCGCTGCTCGGCACCGTGCTCGTGTCGGCCGCGGTCGCGCTCGCGCTCTTCTGGGGCTCGCTGCGGCTCGCGCGTGTCGAAGAGCTGGCGCTGTTCGAGGACGCCGCGGGCTCGGTCGTGAGGCGCTTCCGCCGCTGACGCTTCGGCGAGGCGCTACTTCGTCGCGCCGCGCTTCGAGCCTTCCCGCCACAGCTGCGGCAGCACCGCGAACGCCTGCAGCCGTCCGGGCCGCCACAGCGTCGAGAGCAGCTCGAAGGCGAGCCACGCGCCGTAGAGCCAGCAGATCTCCTCGCGCCAGTGCGGCACGAGGAACTGCGCGAGCCACAGCCCGAACAGCCCGAGCGCTTCGTGCGCGTGGAAGCGGAAGTTCGCGAGCAGCACGACGCCGAGCGCGCTCTGCAGCAGCGTCAGGATCAGCTCCACGCGATGCTCGCCGACCGGCACCGCCGAGGGTTCGCCGCGCGCGATCGAGTACACGATCGGGATCATCGCCGCGAGCACGGTCCACTGGTTCACGTTCGACGACGCCATGTTCATGAGCGCCATGCCGGCCTTGCCGCGGCTCTTCGCCCACACGAACGCGCTCGTCTTCTCGGGCATCTCCGAGAGGAACGGCGCGACCCACTGCACGAACACGAACTGCGACACGCCCATCGTCACGGCGACGCCCTTCATGCTCTCGAGGAACGGCGACGCGATGAAGAACAGCGCGACGCCTCCGGACAGGAAGAGCGCGACGACGCCGAGCAGGCGCTTCGGCTCGGGCCACGCGAGCACGACGCGCACGACGCGCGGCGCGTCGGCCTCGACTTCGTGATCGGAGGCCGGGATGCGCTGGAGCAGCGCGAGGTAGGCGAAGTACATGGCGAGCAGCACGCCGGCGTCCACGAGGTCGAGCGTGCCCTTGAAGATGATCCACACGAACCAGAGCAGCGGCGGCGCGAGGCCCGCGACCGTGGCGGCGTGCTCGCGGCTCAGGTGGATCGGCGGCATCGCGCGCGTCTCGCCGCGGCGGTGCTCGAAGATCGCGAACACGATCCAGATCATCGGCCAGCCCACGCCGGTGAGCAGCCGCAGCGCGCCGGTGAAGTTGGCGGTCATGAGCGGCACGTCGCCGTGCCACGCGATCACCGCCTCGACCGCGAACTCCGGCAGCGTCTGCAGCCACGCGAGCAGCGCGAGCGCGAGTCCCTGCGAGATGTAGAACTGTGCGCCCTCGGCCGCCCACGCCATGAGGAACGCGCTGAAGAGGATCGACGGGAACGTCCACAGGGCGTGCAACGCGGCACGCGCCGCTTCCTGCGGGGACATGGGCTGTGGATCGAGCATCGGGCTCCTCGGGTGGGGCGGGAAGCATCACCGGTGCTGCGCACGGCTCGCCGTCTTCTTGCGCGGCGCGAAAGCGCGGCGATAGTGTGCGACCACCATGGGAGCGTCAAGCACCGTCACCGCGTTGCGCCGCCGTCGCGGCGTGTTCCAGCTCAGCCGCTTCGCCGCGCTCGTCACGCGGCGCGAGTTCGCCGCGGCCGCGCAGGCCTTGATCGCCGCGCGCGCACTCGGCGTGACGCGCGCCGCCGCCGAGGAGAGCGCGCTCATGCTCATGCTGTACGCGGGCTATCCGGCCGCGCTCGAGGGACTGCGCGTGCTGAACGGCGCGTGGCCGGGGCGCGCGCGCCGCAGCCGCGAGGGCGGTCCGGCCGACTGGGTCAAGCGCGGCGAGGCGCTGTGCTCGCGCGTGTACGGTCCGTCGTTCGAGAAGCTCGTGCCCGCCGTGCACGCGCTGCATCCCGATCTCGCGCGCTGGATGATCGAGCACGGCTACGGCCGCGTGCTGTCGCGCCCGGGCATGAGCGCGCGCGATCGCGAACTGGTCACCGTCGCGGCGCTGTCGGCGCTCGGCTGGGAACGCCAGCTCGTCAGCCACCTGCTCGGCGCGCGCCGGGTGGGGGCGACGCTCGACGAAGTGCAGGGCGCGCTCGCGGCGGGCCTGGCCCGCACGGACGCCGCCTCGGAGCGCATCGCGCTCTCGGCGTGGCGGCGCCTCACGGAAGCCGAGGCCGCCGGGGCCGCGCCGCTCGGCGCAAGAGCGCGCGCAGGAGCGCCCGCAAGAGCGCCCGGAACTCCGCCCGTCCGGCGAAGCGCCCGCCAGCTCGCCCGGCCTCGGGCCCGCGCCGGGCCGCGAAGTCGGCCCGCTGAGCAATCCGGGCGCAACCCGCGCCCCCCGAGCCGCATCTGCAAGCAGGCCCACCCGAAGGACTTTGCCCGATTCCCGCCCCGAGCCTAGGATGCCGCGCGTGCGCCCTGACCGAATCGCGTTCCCGACCCCGCCGTCCCGATGTTCGTCCCGATGTTCCCGGCTGGAGCGTGCCCGTTGAAGTCCGGGACCCTCGCCGTCCGTGCCCGCGTCACCGGCCGCCCCGAAGCCCCCTGGGACCGGCTGAACGACTCGATCACCGCCGATCTGCTGGCGCACGGCCCGCTCTCGCGTGAACGCTTCGCGCGCACCTGGACCTCCGACGACGATCTCCGTGCCCTGGCCGCGCTCAAGCGCGCCCCGCTCGATCCCGCGCTCGCCCGCGCGCTGAGCGCGATGCACGTGCGCCTCGGCGCCAGCGCCGCCTCGCTCGCCAACCTCGAGCGCCTTGCGCGCGGCGAGGCCGTGGCGACCGTGGCGGGGCAGCAGCCCGCGCCGCTCGGCGGCCCGCTCTATTCGCTCCACAAGATCGCCGCCGCCGCGGGACTCGCGCGCACCGTGACCGCGCGCCTCGGCGAGCCGTGCGTGCCGCTCTTCTGGATGCACGGCGAAGATTCCGACTTCACCGAGATCCGCGGCACGAGCGTGCTCGACGGCGCACTCGAGCTGCACGACTTCGCGCTGCCCGACGGCGCGCACACCGCGGGCGGCCTCGTGGGCGACATTCCCGCTTCGTTCCTCGCGCCGCTGCACGCCGAGGCGCTCGCGAAGTGGGCGGGGCTCGCCGGTCACGCCGACGCCACGCGCGTGCTCGAGCACGCGACGCGCGTGGGGCGCGATCTCGGCGAAGTCACGACCGCGCTGCTGCTGCAGCTCTTCGGCGACGCCGGGCTCGTCGTGGTGGACCCGCGCCTGCCCGAGTTCCGCGCCGCGGCCCGCACGGTGATCGACCGCTACCTGGGCGATGCGCCCGCGCTCGAACAGGCCGCACGCACCGCCGGCGCGCGTCTCCAGGAACTCGTCGCCCGCCAGCCGCTCACGGACGCGTCGCTCGACTCGTTCGTGTTCGACGTCGCGGACGGCGCGCGCCACAAGATCTCCGCCGCCGACGCGCTCGCGCGCGGCGCCGCGGTCACGCTCAGCCCGAGCGTCGCGCTGCGCCCCGCGGTGCAGGACGGCGTGTTCCCGACGGTCGCGATGGCCGTCGGCCCGGGCGAGATCGCGTACCTCGCGCAGCTGCGCGAAGTGTTCGAAGGCGTGGGCGTCGCGCCCGCGATGCTCGTGCCGCGCTTCGGCGCGACGTGGCTGCCGCCCGAGGCGCTCTCGCTGATCGAGGCGAGCGGCGCCGATCCGTGGCGTGTGGTTGCGGACACCGACGCGGTGCTCGCCGAGCTGGCCGCGAAGCGCGTGCCGGCGGAGCTCGAGGGCGAACTGCTGAACGCGAAGGCCGCGGCGCTCGACGGGCTCACTCGTTTCGCCGAAGCCTCGCGCGCGCTCGATGCGAGCCTGCCGCAGATGGTCGAGTCGGCGCGCGGCAAGGTGGAGTACCAGTTCGCGCGCCTGCACGAAGGGCTGATCGGCAAGGTCCGCGCGCGCTTCGACAAGGAGCATCCCGTGTGGCGCCGCCTGCGCTACTCGCTCAGCCCCGGCGGCAAGCTTCAGGAACGGCGCGTCGCCTCGCTCGAACCGGTCGCGCGCCTGGGGCTCGGCGTCGTCGCCGAACTCTGCGACGCGGCGACCGAGCACGCGGCCGGCGCGGCGCGTGGCGTGCACGAACACTGGCTGTTGGAGGGCTGACGCATGAGCGCGGCCGCACTGTTCTTCGGGGCGCACCCCGACGACGTCGAACTCACGAGCGCGGGGTTGGCGGCCACACTGGCCGCGCGCTGCGAGCGCGTCGCGATCGCCGACCTGACGCGTGGCGAACTCGGCACGCGCGGCGACGTCGAGACGCGCGCGCGTGAAGCGGGCGCGGCGGCGCAGGCGCTCGGCGCCGCGGTGCGCGAGAACCTCGCGCTGCCCGACGGCGCGCTCAACCGTCACGACCGCGCGCAGCTGAAGGCCGTGGTGGAGTGCATCCGCCGTCACGCGCCCTCGCTCGTCGTCGCGCCGCACTTCGACGACGCGCATCCCGATCACGTCGAGGCGTCGCACCTCGTGACGCGCGCGTGCTACCTCGCGGGCCTCGCGCGCTACGACGCGGCCGGCGAGCGTCACCGCCCGGGGCGGCTGCTCTACGCGCTCTATCGCGGCGACGCGCGCGCGCAGCTCGTCGTGGACGTGACCGCGGTGTGGGAGCAGCGCACCGCGGCGCTGCGCTGCCACGCGAGCCAGCTCGATCCGGCCGCGGGCGCGGCCACGTATCTCACCGCCCCGGGCTTCCTCGCCGAGGTCGAAGCGCGCGCACGCACGTGGGGCGCGCTCGCGGGAACCACCTACGGCGAGGGCTACCGCACGCGCGGGCCTCTCGTGTTGTCGGACGCGCGAGCGCTGCTCGCCGGAAAGGAGTGACCGCCGTGGCGGTTGCCAAGCCCAAGAAGAAGAAGCGCCCGAGCGCGAAGGCCGAGGCGCGCGCGTCCGTGCGCGCGGCCGCGTTCGCGAAGGAGCAGGGCAAGCCGATCGCGCGCAAGAAGCGCCCGCGCCGCAAGCTCAAGATCGGCATCTCGTGCTACGCGCACTTCGGCGGCTCGGGCGTCGTCGCGAGCGAACTGGGTCTCGAGCTCGCGCACCGCGGCCACGAAGTGCACTTGGTCGCGTCGCACCTGCCGTTCCGGCTGCGCAGCTTCGAGTCGAACATCTACTTCCACGAGTCGAGCCCGGCCTACTACCCGGTGTTCGAGGACGCGCCGAGCAACCTCGCGCTCGCCGCCAAGATGGTCGAGGTGGCCGAGAACTATCACCTCGACCTCATGCACGTGCACTACGCGATGCCGTTCGCGACGAGCGCCTACCTTGCGCGGCAGATCCTCATGCCGAAGCAGCTCGGCGTGGTCACGACGCTCCACGGCACGGACATCACGGTGGTCGGCGCCGAGCCGGCGTTCTTCAGCGTGACCCGGTTCAGCATCCAGTCGAGCGACCGGGTGACGGCCGTCAGCCGGTTCCTCAAGGAGCGGGCCGAGGAGACGTTCGGCATCACCCGGCCGATCGAGGTGATCTACAACTTCGTCGACCCGCACATCTTCGCCCCGAAGCGGGAGGGGCGGCTCCGCCTCGCCGGCCCGGACACGAAGGTGCTGATGCACGCCTCCAACTTCCGTGCGGTCAAGAACATACCGGTCGTCATTCAGACCTTCGCCGAGGTCCACAAGCGGGTGAAGTCCAAGCTCGTCATGGTCGGCGACGGCCCCGAGAAGGCCGGGGCCGAGCAGCTCGCCCGCGAGCTGGGCGTGCACCGGGACGTGCTCTTCCTGGGCAATCAGGACTGTATGGAGGAGCTGTTTCCGCTGGCCGATATCTTTCTCCTGCCGAGCTCCTCCGAGAGTTTCGGGCTGGTGGCCCTCGAGTCGATGAGCGCCGAAGTGCCGGTCGTGACGTCCAATGCCGGCGGCCTGCCCGAGGTCGTGGAGCACGGCTACACGGGTTTCCTGCACGATCCGTCCGACGTGGACGGGTACGTCGAGTCGTCGCTGAAGCTGCTCACGAACGAGCCGCTCCGTCGCACCATGGGACGGCGCGGGCGCAAGGTCGCTCGGGAGCGTTTCACGGCCGAGGAGATGGTCCAGAACTACGTGCGGGTGTACGAGTCGCTGCGCTGATCCCACGAGGACGGATGCTCGGAAAAACGAGACGGTTGGCCCTGCTCGCCGAAGGTTGCTTCAACGCCACCGACGCCAAGAGCGCCGTGGGCGTGTTGCGTTACCGGACCTCCGAAGTCGTCGCGGTGATCGACTCCACCCGCGCGGGCCGCACGGCCCAGTCGTGCGCCGGCGTGGGAGGGGACATCCCCGTGGTGGCGAACCTCGACGGCGCGGCGGCATACGACGCCGACACGCTGCTGATCGGCATCGCCCCGCCGGGCGGCGCGCTGCCCGCGCCGTGGCGCGCGGTCGTCGCCGAAGCGCTCATGCGCGGCATGGACGTGATCGCGGGCATGCACCAGTTCCTCGCGGACGATCCCGAACTCGCGACACTCGCCGAGGCGAAGGGCTGCAAGCTGATCGACGTGAGGCGGCCTCCGGCCGCCAGGAGCATCGCGACCCGCCGCGCCGCGAGCGTGGACGCGCTCGTCGTGCTCACGGTGGGCAGCGACTGCAACGTCGGCAAGATGACGACCGCGCTCGAACTCGAGGCGGCGCTCAAGGCGATGGGAGTGAAGGCGGCGTTCGTCGCGACGGGACAGACCGGCATCTTCGTCGCCGACCGCGGCGTGGCCGTGGACGCCGTCGTTTCGGACTTCGTCGCGGGAGCGGTCGAGGACATGGTCGTCGAGGCCGCGCGCGACGCCGAAGTCGTGCTCGTCGAAGGCCAGGGCTCGATCCATCACCCGGGCTATTCCGGCGTGTCGCTGTCGCTGCTGCACGGCGCCTGCCCGGACGCGATGATCCTCTGCCATCAGGCCGGCCGCACGCACATCAAGACGTTCGACGCCGGTCCGGCGCCGCGCATCCGCTCGCTGATCGAGATCGTGCGCGACCACGAGCGCGCCGCGAGCTGGATGTCCCCGGCGCGCGTGCTCGGCATCTCGCTCAACACGGTGACGCTCGACGAGAGTGAAGCGAAGCGCGCGATCGACCACGAGGCGCAGCGCACGAGCCTGCCCGTCACAGACCCGGTGCGCTACGGTGCGCAGCCTCTGGCCACGGTGATCGTCCGGCGGCTCGAGGAGAGGAGACGACGTGCAGCTTCGTCTTGAGACGCTCGAGGTCCATGCGCGCCATCCGTTCCGGATCGCGCACGGCACCAAGCAGACGTACGAGAACACGCTCGTGCGCATCGAGCACGACGGCATCGAAGGGCTGGGCGAGGCGTCGCCGTCGCACTACTACGGCGAGACGCCCCAGATGGTGGCCGAGGCGCTGAAGACCTGGGCGCCGCATCTCGGCGACGATCCGTTCGCGCTCGACGCGATCGACGCGCGCCTCGATTCCGTGCTGCAGGGCCACGGCGCCGCGCGCGCCGCGCTCGAGATGGCGCTGCACGACTGGATCGGCAAGAAGCTCGGGCTGCCCGTGTGGAAGCTGTTCGGGCTCGACCGCGCGCGCACGCCGCTCTCGTGCATGACGCTCGGCATGGCCGAGCCGGCCGAGATGGACAAGAAGCTCGACGAGATCCTCGACTTCCCGATGATCAAGGTGAAGCTCGGCGGTCCCGGCGACGTCGACAACCTGAAGCGCATCCGCGCGCGCTACCGCGGCAAGCTGCAGGTGGACGCGAACACCGCGTGGACGCCGGCGGACGCCGTGCGCGTGCTGCGCGAGATCGAGCCGCTCGGCATCCAGCTCGTCGAGCAGCCCGTGCCGCGCGGCGATCTCGACGGCCTGAAGTACGTGCACGAGCGCAGCCCGATCCCCGTGTTCGCGGACGAGAGCGCGCACCATCTTTCCGACATCGGCCTGCTCGCGGGCCGCGTGTCGGGCGTGAACCTGAAGATCGCGAAGACCGGCGGCCTGCGCGAAATGCGGCGCATGATCCACGCCGCTCGCGCGCACGGCCTGCAGATCATGATCGGCTCGATGATCGAGACGAGCCTCGCGCTGTCCGCCGCCGCGCAGCTCGCGCCGCTCGTGGACTTCCTCGATCTCGACGGGAAGTGGCTGCTCAAGGACGATCCGTTCGACGGCGCGCCGCGCGATCGTGGCGTGCTCGAGCTGAACGACCGTCCCGGCCTCGGCGTGGTGTGGCGCGACGGAGCGCGCACCGCGTGAGTCGCCGCCTCCGCGCCTACGTCGTCGCCACGATCGTCGCCGGCGCTTTCGCGCTGGTGACGCATCCGCCGGCGATGCTCGCGCAGGAGTGGGGGCACTACGTCGCGTGGCTCGTGATCTGCCTCGTGTCCGAGACGATGTGGGAAGCCACCATGTCGGGATCGGGCACGTGGAGCCTTTCGTCCACCGCCGGCCTTTCGGCGATCGTGCTGTGGGGCCCGGCCGTGGGCATGTGGATCACCGCGCTCGCCACGCTGCTCGCCGACCTGTTCGTGCTGCGCAAGCCGGCCGTGCGCGCGTTCTTCAACGGCGGCCAGATGGCGATCACGGCGCTGGTGAGCGGCATCGCCTTCGACCTGCTCGAGGGCGCGCGGCGCTGCCCGTGACCGCCGCGGCTGCGACGCTCCAGCGCGCCGCCGCGACGCAGCTCGTGATGCCGTTCCTCGGCCTCGTGCTCACGTACTTCATCCTGAATCGCTCGATGGTCACGCTCGCCGTCGCCTGGTCGTCGGACCGGCAGTGGCTGCGCGCGCTGCGCGAGGACTGGCTCTACATGGGCCGCCTCGAGGTCGACGCCGCGTCGTTCCTGCTCGTGCCCCTCATGGTGATCTCGTACACCGCGATCGGCTATCCCGGCGTGCTGCTCTTCTATGCGCCGCTCTTCATGGTGTTCCAGTCGAGCGTGCGTCTCACCGAGCTCAAGCGCGCCGAGGAGCAGAACCTGCGCAACGCGCGATTCGCCGCGAAGGGCGAACTCGCCGCCGGCATCGGGCACGAGCTCAACAACCAGCTCGTCGCGATCACGGCGCGCGCGCAGATGCTGCTCAAGGACGCCGAGCGCCAGAAGTTCGACAACGCGCCGCGCCACGCGCAGATCATCCTCGAGCAGTCGAAGCGCATGGGCGTGCTCGCCAAGGGCCTCATGGATTACACCCGCAACCAGGTGAATCTCGAGCCCCTCGACCTGAACGCGCTGCTCGTGAACACGATCGAGTTCGTGAAGGGCGACAAGCGCTTCCGCAGCGTGGACTGGGAGGTCGAACTCGACCCCGAGCTTCCCGAACTGCGCGGCGACGTCGGCCAGATCCAGGGCGTGTTCATCAACCTGTTCGTGAACGCGGCCGACGCGATGGGCTCGCAGGAGACGCCGCGCGCGATCCGCGTGATCACGCGGCACGACGCGGTCAAGCGCGGCGCGCACGTCGAGGTTTCGGACACCGGCCCGGGCATCAAGGACGAGCACCTGCCGCGCATGTTCGAGTTCATGTTCACGACCAAGCCCGACGGGCACGGCTTCGGCCTGTCCACGGCGCACCGCACGATCGAGAATCACGGCGGCCGCATCACCGTGGACAGTCCCGAAGGCGGCGGCGCCCGTTCCAGATCGCGCTGCCGCTGCGCCTGTCCGGGAGGCTGGAACTGACGGCGCCGGCGACCACGCCCGCGCGCGCGATCGTGCGCCGCGTGGACTTCGGCACCGTGCAGCTCACGGCCGAGGGACACGAGCCGTTCACGGCGATCGCGCGCGGCGCCTTCATGGGCGCGCGCAAGTCGCTCGGCAACGCCGTCGTGGTCGGTGACGAAGTGCATCTCGCGTGGGACGCCGAGCGCGCGATGATCGAGAGCATCGAGCCGCGCCGGAACTCGTTCTCGCGCCGCGCCGCGGGCGAGCGCATCGAGGAGCAGGTCGTGGCCGCGAACCTCGATAAGGTCGTGCTCGTGACGAGCCTGCGCCAGCCGGAGTTCAAGCACGGCCCTCGTGGACCGCGTGCTCGCGCAGGCGGCCGTGTCCGGCATCCACGCCGTGCTCGTGATCAACAAGACCGATATGGGCGAGGAGCGCGGGGGCGCTCGACTACCATCGCCAGTACGCGCCGGCGCACGTGACCAGCTACGCGCTGTGCGCGAAAAGCCGGGCGCGGCGTGGACGCGCTGCTCTCGAAACTGCCGCGGCAAGCGCAGCCTTTTCGTCGGGCATTCGGGTGTGGGCAAGAGCACGCTGCTGGGCATGATCGCGCCGGGGCTCGAGCTGCTCGCGGGCGAGGTCAACCGCCGCACGGGCAAGGGCCGCCACACGACGACGGCCGTGGTGTTGCTCGAGCCGGAGCCGGGACTGCAGCTGATCGACACGCCCGGCGTGCGCTCGTTCGGGCTCTGGGGCGTGGACGAGCACGCGCTCGAGGCGTTCTTCCCGGAAATCGCACCGCATCTGGGCGACTGCCGTTTCGGCGACTGCCGCCACGTGACGGAGCCGGGCTGCGCCGTGCGCGCCGCCATGGATCGGGGCGAGATCTCGGTGCGACGATGGGAGTCGTTCACGCACCTCCGCGAGGAGCTGGGCGAGGAGCGGTAGGTTGTGGTTCGCAGAATGTTGCTCGTCACGGGCGCGGCTCTTCGAGTCGCGCCCGCGGTGCATTCAGGCGGCGAGCGGGAGTGTGTGACGCTTCGGGTTTTCGATCTCGGCCGTGTCCACCAGGCCGAAGTAGTACCGCCGCCACTCCTCCGTGATCGTCGTGCGCGTCACGAACTGTCGCTTGCCCAGCAGTGCCTCAGGACGCAACGGTGTCTCGAACAGCCCAAGCTTCATCGCTGGCGTACTTCGGTCGTGGTTCACCGAGCTCGGCGCCCAGTAGTTCGCGAGCATCAGGTGAATTGCCGCTCGATCTACCACGCCCTGGTCGCGCTTCGAGAACGCGATCGTCTCGCGCCGGTGGTTCGCGCCATTGTGCCGAAGCATCATGTCGCGCCGGTTCACGAAGAAGAGGTCGTTGTCCGGCGTGCGCGGGTCGGTCGAGGGCGTGGCCTTGTGGAAGATTGAGTAGCCCGCCAGGTGGCGGAATGAGCGCTCGTAAGCTGGATGTCCGTCCGAGCGAATGTCGAGCGCTTGCGGCAGCGGCGCCGACATGCGGATGACCTCCGCCATGCCCTTCTCGATCGCCTTCGGGTCGGGGCGACCGAAAATGGTTTCGACGGTATCTCGGTGCATCCGCTGATCGGGCCGCATGCAGCCCTTGCGCCGCATCGGCGAGTGCGTGAGCCCATAGTGGAAGCCAGTGTCCCCACCGATGCCGAGGTTCAGGTGCAACGGGTGGTACTGGCTGTAAGCAAAGCTCTCGAACCCGTCGATCACGAGCGGCTCCTCGAGCGGGCCCACCGGCCGATGCAGACTCATGAAAAGCAGTGCGTGACGGCCCAGCCGGGCAGCCTGATGGACAAGCGTGCTGTGGGAGCACCTCATCTCGCGCGCCATCTGCCGGAATCCGGAGCCGGCGTCGATCCGATAGAGCAGCGGGATCTGCAGCTCAGGACGTTTGAGGTGAGTACGTCGTTTGGAAGGTCTGCGAGGAGAAAGTCGCTCCGCAGTGACAACAGCGGTAGCGAGGTATCTCCGTCGGTGACGCCTGCCGGGTGTAGGAGCCGTGGTGCTTCCATCGCCAGCCCTCAGCGTTCAAGTGGTAGCGGCAATGACTTCGCGGACAATGCGGGGGCACGAAGGTGCTGATCGTGCTGTGCATGCCTCGATGCCACTGCATGCATCGGGCCGTCACATTCTGCGAACCACAACCGACGCGGTAGGGGGCGCCAGCCAGCGTCAGCCGGCGGAAGCTGGCGCCGGCCGCCGGGTAACACCCGCCGCCCGGGTGGGCTATCCTGCCGCCGCGATGACCCACTCTCCGGCGTTCAACGACGCGCTCCTCGCGCTCGACTGTCCCGCCTGCGGCGGCAGCTGTGATCTCTCGCAGCCGCGCAGCGTGTGTCCCTCGTGCGGCCGTCCGCTGGTCGCGCGCTACGACCTCGCGAAGATCGCGAAGCAGACGCCGCGCGAATCGCTCGGCCGCTTCGGCACCGATCTCTGGCGCTACCGCGCGGTGCTCCCGTTCGCGCCCGACTTCCCGGTCGTGCGGCTCGGCGAGGGCGGCACGCCGCTGCTGCCGCTCGCGCGCCTCGCCGAGCGCCTCGGAGTCGCCGAACTCTGGATGAAGGAAGAGAGCGGCAATCCGACGCAGTCGTTCAAGGCACGCGGGCTCGTCATGGCGGTCAACGGCGCGGTCGCGTTCCGGCGCATGGGCATCGCGCTGCCGAGCGCGGGCAACGCGGGTTCGGCGGCCGCCGCGTACGCCGCCGCCGCGGGCATTCCGTGCCGCATCGCCGTGCCGGACGACACGCCCGAGGCGTTCCTGCTCGAGCAGCGCGCGTTCGGCGCCGAAGTGCGCACGGTGCGCGGCACGATCTCGGACGCGGGCAAGCTCGTCGCCGAGTGGGCGCCGGCGCCCGAGTGGTGGAACGTCGCGACGTTCAAGGAGCCTTTCCGGCTCGAAGGCAAGAAGACGCTCGGCTACGAGATCGCCGAACAGATGGGCTGGTCGCTGCCGGACGTGATCCTGTACCCGACGGGCGGCGGCACCGGACTCGTGGGCATGTGGCGCGCGTTCCGCGAAATGTTCGAACTCGGCTGGCTCGACAAGACGACGACACGCATGCCGCGCCTCGTCGCGGTGCAGGTCGCCGGCTGCGCGCCCATCGTGCGCGCGTTCGATGCGGGCGAGGAGCGCGCACAGATGTGGGAGGGCGCGGTCACGGTCGCGAGCGGGCTGCGCGTGCCGGGACCGTTCGCGGACTCGCTCATCCTCGAAGGCGTGCGCGGCAGCGGCGGCACGGCCGTCGCGGTCACCGAGGAGGACATGCTCGACGCGATGCTCGAGATCTCGGCGGAGGAAGGCGTGTTCGCCTGCCCCGAGGGCGCGGCGACGCTCGCGGCGCTCAAGCAGCTGCGCACGAGCGGCGAGGTGAAGCCGCACGAGCGCGTGGTGATCTACGACACGGGCAGCGGCCTCAAGTACCCGGAAGCCTGGCGTGCGGCGCTCGCGCGGCGCGCGCCGGAAGGGAGCGCGTCGTGAAGTCCGCGCTGCGATCGTTCGTCCTCGTGTGCGCCGCGCTCAGCGTGCTATCGTCACGGTTGGCCCGATGGACTCGACGCTCGCGCGCAAGGCGACCAACGACGCGGCGGCGTTCGCGCGCACGATCGCGGCGCAGCGCCACCGCAACGCGGTGTGGGCCGAGGACGCCGTGCGCCACGCGGTCGCGATCTCCGAGACCGAGGCCGTGCGCGACAGCGTGGTGGACTTCGTCGCGGGCGACCTGAACGACCTGCTCGCGAAGGCCGACGGCCGCGCGTGGCACCGCTCGGACGCCTACGGCCCGATCGCGGTGAAGGGCGTGCCGGTCGTGCGCATCGAGCCGGGCTTCCGCATCCGCCTCATCGGACGGCTCGCGGACCCGAACATCGCCTACCTGCTCATGATGCTCGGCATCTACGGGCTCATCTTCGAGCTGCAGAACCCGGGCTCGATCCTGCCGGGCATCGTCGGCGGGATCTCGCTCGTGCTCGCGCTGTTCGCGCTCTCGGCGCTTCCGGTCGCGACGGCGGGCATCGCGCTGTTGCTGCTCGGAGCGGTATTCCTCGTCGCCGAGACTCAGGTGACGAGCCACGGCCTGCTCGGCGCGGGAGGGGCGCTCGCGCTCCTGCTCGGCGGAATCATGCTGTTCCAGCCGGGCACCGTGCGTGTGGCGTGGCCGGTGCTGCTCGGCGTGACCGCGGTGACGACGGCGGGCTTCACCGCGCTCGGCGCGGCGGCGTGGCGCGCGCGGCGGATGCCGCAGACGACGGGCGCCGCGGCCCTCGTGGGCAAGCGCGTGCGCGCGCTCGACCGGCTCGCGCCGCGGGGCGCGTGGCTCGGTGACGAAACGTGGAACGCGACTTCGGAGACGCCGGCCGAGCCCGGCGAGACGATGGTGGTGATCGAAGTGAAGGGACTCACGCTGTCCGTACGCCCCTCGAAGGAGTGAATCATGCCGATCCTGACTGCATTGTTCTTGTTCGTGCTGCTCGCCGTGTTCGTAGTCATCGCGAACTCGGTGCGCATCGTCCGCGAATACGAACGCCTCGTCGTCTTCCGCCTCGGCCGGCTCGTCGGTGAGCGCGGTCCCGGCCTCGTGCTGCTCATTCCGGTGATCGAGACGGCCGTGAAGGTCGGCCTGCGCACGGTGACGATGGACGTGCCGCCGCAGGACGTGATCACGCGCGACAACGTGACGGTGAAGGTGAACGCGGTCGTGTACTTCCGCGTGGTGGATTCGCGCAGCGCGATCGTGCAGGTCGAGAACTACCTCTACGCGACGAGCCAGATCGCGCAGACGACGCTGCGTTCGATCCTCGGCCAGCAGGAGCTCGACGAACTGCTTTCCGAGCGCGAGAAGCTCAACCAGGCGCTCCAGCAGGTCATCGACCGCCAGACCGAGCCGTGGGGCGTGAAGGTCACGAACGTCGAAGTGAAGAACGTCGACCTTCCGCAGGAGATGCAGCGCGCGATCGCGCGTCAGGCCGAGGCCGAGCGTGAGCGCCGCGCCAAGGTGATCAACGCCGAAGGCGAGTTCCAGGCCGCGGCGCGGCTGGCCGAGGCGGCCGCCGTCATCGGCAAGGAGCCCGCGGCGCTGCAGCTGCGCTACCTGCAGACGCTGGCCGAGATCGCGACCGAGAACAACTCGACCACGATCTTCCCGATCCCGATCGACCTCATGGGTGCGCTGACGCAGGCCCTCCAGAAGAAGGCCTGACCCACTCCGGACGCAACGCGGCGGCCCCCGCGCGCATCAGACGCGGGGGCCGCGACGTCTCTTTTCGGCTCTTCTGCAAAACCTACCCATTTCCGATCGGTCCAGCCCGCCCATGTCCGCTTCCGTGACGCTCCGCACGCTCCTCCCGGTCTCCGCCGACACCGCCCGCGCCTACCTCGCGCACCCGCGCACGGCGTCGCGACTGTCGCCACCCTGGGGCGGGCGCATGGTCACGCCGAGCGGCGGGGTGCGCGCGGAAGGGGCCACCTGCGTGCTGGAAGAGAGTGCCGCCCGGGATGGTGGTGTGAGCGAGGCGCTCGCGTGGCGGCACCGCACGGCGGCGCTCGATCTCGCGCGGCCGGGCACACCGATGCGCGTGGGCGTGACGGGCGCGAGCGGCATGATCCGGCCGGGCGCTCGTCGAGTAGCTCGAGCTGAACGGCTGCACGGTCACTCGCTTCGTGCGCGGCTCGGTCGCCGGGCCCGGCACCGTCGCGTGGGACCCGGCGCACGGCACGCTCGACCCGCGCGCGCTCGAATCGCTCGATGCGGTCGTGCACCTGGCGGGCGCGGGCATCGCCGACGAGCGCTGGTCGGAAGCGCGCAAGCGCGAGCTGGTGGAGAGCCGCGTGCAGTCCACCGGCACGCTGGCACGCGCGATGGCCTCGGCGGCCGGCTCGGGCGGCGCGCGCGTGCTGGTCTCGACGAGCGCGATCGGCGCCTACGGCGACCGCGGCGACGAGAGCATCGACGAAGCGAGCGGCTTCGGCCGCGGCTTCCTCGCCGATCTCGCGCGGCAGTGGGAGGGCGCGGCCGAGCCCGCGGCGGCGGCGGGCGTGCGCGTCGCGCACCCGCGCATCGGCGTGGTGCTGTGGCCCGCGGGCGGTGCGCTGCAGAAGCTCGTCACGCCGACGCTGCTCGGCGCGGGCGGACCGCTCGGTTCGGGCAGGCAGTGGTGGAGCTGGGTGAGCCTGCACGACGTGCTCGACGCGCTGGTGTTCGCGCTGGGCCGGCCGCTGGCCGGTCCGTTCAACGTGGTCGCGCCGGAGCCTTCGCGCCAGCGCGACTTCGCCGCGGCGCTCGGGCGCGCGCTGTCGCGTCCCGCGATCGCGCCGGCGCCCGCGTTCGCGATGCGGCTGCTGCTCGGCGAGATGGCGGACGAAGCGCTGCTCGCGGGCCAGCGGCTCACGCCGCGTGTGCTGCGCGAAGCGGGTTTCGCGCACCGCGACTCGGATCTGGAATCCACGCTGCGGCTGCTGCTCGGACGCGCCGCACGAAAGGGAACGTCGTGAACGCGCCCGCCGCGCTGGAGTTCGAGAACGTCGTCAAGCGCTTCGCCTTCGGTGAAACGGACGTGCTCGCCGTGGACGGCGTGTCGCTGTCGATCGCGCCGGGCGAGTTCACCGCCATCGTCGGGCGCAGCGGCTCGGGCAAGAGCACGCTGCTCAATCTCGCCGCGGGCATCGACACGCCGACGTCCGGCGAAGTGCGCGTGGACGGACGCGCGCTCGCCTCGCTCGACGACGACGCGCTCACGAAGCTGCGCCGTGACCGCGTGGGCGTGGTGTACCAGTTCTTCCATCTGCTTCCCGGGCTCGACGTGCGCGAGAACGTGGCGCTGCCACTGCTGCTCGGGCGCGCGCGCCAGTCGGACGCGCTCGCGCGTGCCGACGCGCTGCTCGCCGAAGTCGGGCTCGCGCCCCGCGCCCGCGCGCTGCCGCACACGCTCTCCGGCGGCGAGATGCAGCGCGCCGCCGTGGCGCGCGCGCTCGTGCACGAGCCGCGGCTGCTGCTCGCCGACGAGCCGACGGGCAACCTCGACACGCGCGCCGCGCAGGTGATCGAGCTGCTGCGCGACATCGGCGCGCGGCACGGCGCGACGGTGGTGATGGTGACGCACTCGCTCGAAGCGGCCGCCGCGGCCGCGCGCGTGATCGAGATGCGCGACGGCCGCGTGGTCGCCGACCGCGCGACCGCACGGACGTGACGATCACCCGCTGGCTCGCGCTGCGGCCGCTGCTGCGCTCCCCGGGCCGCACGCTCGCGAGCGTGCTCGGCGTGGCGCTCGGCGTCGCGGTGTTCGTGGCGATCCGCCTCGCGAGCGGCTCGGCGCTCGCGGCGTTCTCGGACACGGTGGACGCGGTCACGGGCCGCTCGAACCTCCAGGTGGTCGCGCGCGGTGACGGCTTCGACGAAACGCTCTACACGCGCGTGCGCGCGCTGCCGGGCGTGCAGGCGGCGGCGCCGGTCGTGCAGGTGACGGCGCTTGCGCGGCCGGGTGGGATCCTGCCTGCGTCGGCCCCGTCGGCCCCGTCGGCCATCCCGAACGCCGACGGCGATACCGGCCCGCGCTACGACGAGACGCTGCTCGTGCTCGGCCTCGACGCGTTCGTCGAGGCGCCGTTTTTCCGCATGGAGCTCGCCTCCGGCGAGCGCGGGAAGGGTTCGCTCAGCGCGTCCGAGGGCGAAGCCGCCGCCGCGGGGCTGCGCCTGCTCGCCGAGCCGCGCACGATCGCGATCACGCGCACGCTCGCCACGCGCCACGGACTGCACGTGGGCGACTCGCTCACCGTGCTCGCCTCGGGCGTGCCGACCCCCATGTCGATCGCGGCGGTGATCGAGTCCGAGGCGCTGCAGCAGGCGATGGGCGGCAACGTGGTGATCACGGACATCGCCACCGCGCAGGAAGTGTTCGGGCGCGAAGGGCGGCTCGATCGCGTGGACCTGCTGGTCGCGCCCGAGCGCCGCGACTCGGTGCGCGCGGAACTCGGTCGCCTGCTGCCGCCGACCGCCGCGGCCGAACTGCCGCAGGGGCGCACGAAGCAGGTCGAGAACATGGTGCGCGCGTTCGCGCTCAACCTGACGGCGCTGTCGTTCATCGCGGTGTTCGTGAGCACGTTCCTGATCTTCAACACGATGGCGATGTCGGTCGTGCGCCGCCGCCGCGACATCGGCGTGCTGCGCGCGCTCGGCATGACGCGCGGCGCGGTCGCGCGGCTGTGGCTGTCCGAGGCCGCGGCGATCGGCGTGCTCGGCTCGGCGCTCGGCCTGCTGCTCGGCACGCTGCTCGCGCGCGGCGCGCTGCGCGTGGTCGGGCGCACGCTCACGGATCTCTACCTCGTGGCCCAGACGGACTCGCTGCGGCTCGACCCGTTCACGCTCTCCGTGGGCGCGGGGCTCGGGCTGTTCGCGACGCTGGGTTCGGCGCTCCTGCCCGCGCTCGAGGCGGGCGCGACGGCGCCGGGCGCGACGCTGCGCCAGGGCCAGCGCATCGAGTCGCAGCCGCTGCCGCTCAAGGCACTCGGCGTCGCGGCGGCGGTGTCGCTCGCGCTCATGGTCGCGAGCGCGCTCTGGACGATGTCCACGCACATCGCGTGGGGCGGGTTCGCTTCGGCGTTCTTCGCGATCGTCGGCTTCTCGCTGCTCGCGCCCGGCGCGACGCTCGCGATGTCGTCGCTCGCCGCGCCCCTCGCGGGGCGCCTGGGGGGCATCGAGGCGGCGCTCGGGGCGCGCGCGCTGCGCGAGGCGGTCGCGCGCGCGAGCACGGTGGTCGCGGCGCTCACGGTCGCGGTCGGCATGCTCGTCGCGCTGCACGTGATGGTGGGCAGCTTCCGCCGCACGGTGGACACGTGGATCACGCAGACGATCAAGGGCGACCTGTACGTGGAGCCGGTCGGGCACCGCACGTCGGGCTCGGCGACGTCGCTGCCGCCGGAGCTCGTGCAGGGCGCCCGCGACCTTCCGGGCGTCGCGGCCGTGGACACCTATCGCGGCACGCCGATCACCATGAACGGCCTGCTCGCGTTCGCGATCGGCATCGACCTGCGCGTGCAGCGCGACCACGGGCACCTGTCGTTCACGAGCGGGGAGGACGCGCACACGGTGCTCACGCGCGCGCTGGAGAGCGGCGGCGTGCTCGTGAGCGAGAGCTTCGCGCACCGCCACCGCGTGAAGCAGGGCGACACGCTCACGCTGCCCGCGGCGGGCGGCGCCGCGCGCGTGCGCGTGGAGGGCGTGCTGTTCGACTACAGCACCGACGCCGGCGCGGTGCTCATGGACGCGGCGACGTACGCGAAGCTCTGGAACGACGACCGCACGGAGAGCCTCGCGCTCTACGTGAAGCCGGGCGCGAACGCGGACTCGGTGCGCATGGCGTTCGTGGCGCTGTGCGGGCCCGAACGCCTCATGCACGTGACGCCGAACGCGGGTCTTCGCCGCCGCGTGCTCGCGGTGTTCGACCAGACGTTCCAGGTGACGTGGGCGCTGCAGGGGATCGCGGTGCTCGTCGCGGTGCTCGGTGTGGTGAGCACGCTCACCGCGCTCGTGCTGCAGCGCGGCCGCGAGATCGGCATGCTGCGCGCGAACGGCGCGACGCGCGCGCAGGTGCGGCGCATGGTGCTGGTCGAGTCGGGCCTGCTCGGGCTCACGGGGTCGCTGCTCGGCTGCGGCGCGGGAGCCGTGCTGGCGGTGCTGCTCGTGCAGGTGATCAACAAGCAGTTCTTCGGATGGACGGTGCGCTTCCAGCTCGAGCCGGGCATCATGCTGCAGGCGGTCGCGCTCATGGTCGTGGTCTCGGCGCTCGCCGGGCTGTTCCCGGCGCAGCTGGCCGCCGGCCGCGCCGCGGCCGAAGCGATGCGGGAGGAATGATGCGGAGAGTGCTCGTTCTGGCGATGGCGATGGCCTGCGCGTCGACGTTCACGTGCGGCGCCGTCGGCGCCGCGTACGCCGCCGCGCCCGCGCCGGTCACCGCCGCCGGCTTCCGCCTCGCGGTGCCGCCGTACGCGTTCTCGTTCCCGCGCGACCACGCGTCGCATCCGGAGTTCAAGACGGAGTGGTGGTACTACACCGGCCACCTGGAAGGCGCGGGACGCGAGTACGGCTACGAGTTGACCTTCTTCCGCGTCGGCCTGCCGCGCCTGCGCGAAGGCAGCAAGTCGGCGTGGGCCGCGCGCGACGTGATGTTCGTGCACCTCGCGCTGACCGACGTGAACGGCAAGCGCTTCCGCTTCACCGACGCCGCGCGCCGTCCGGCGTTGGGCGTCGCGGGCGCGGACAGCGCGCACTACGCGGTGTGGCTCGAGCGGAGCTTCGCGCGGCTCGCTCCCGACGGCCGCACGCACGAGCTGCTGGGCGTGGCGCCCGACTTCGAGCTCGCGCTCGATCTCGCTCCGGGCAAGCCGCCGATCGCGCACGGCGCGAACGGCGTGAGCCAGAAGTCGCCCGGCGTCGGCAACGCGTCGCACTACTACTCGCTCACGCGCATGCCCACGCGCGGCCAGTTGCGCATCGGCGGCGACACGCTCGCCGTGACGGGCGAGTCGTGGATGGACCACGAGTTCGGCTCCGGCGCGATGAGCGCCACGCACTCGGGCTGGGACTGGTTCTCGGTCCAGTTGGACGACGGCCGCGAGCTGATGCTCTACCAGCTGCGCCTCAAGGACGGCGGTATCGAGCCGCTGTCCTCCGGCACGATCGTCGAAGCCGACGGCCGCTCGCGCCATCTGAGCCTCGCGGACTTCCGCATCAAGCCCACCGGCCGCTGGAAGAGCCCGCGCACCGGCGCGGACTACCCGAGCGGCTGGACCGTCGAGTTGCCCGGCGAGGCGCTCTCGCTCACAGTCGCGCCCGTGCTTGCCGATCAGGAACTCGCCGCCACGAGCATGGGCGGCGTCGTGTACTGGGAAGGCGCCGTGCGCGTGCGTGGAACGCAGCGCGGCCGCGCCGTGACGGGGAAGGGCTACGTGGAGCTGACGGGCTACACCGGGAGAGCGCCGTTCTGAACGACGGCACGGCTCCCGCGGCGCGCGGGACCGCGCGCACCGGCTGGTGGTACGCACTCGCGGCGCTGCTCGTCGTGCTCGCGTGGGGTGCGCTGTCGCCGCCCTGGGCGAACGACCTGGTCGGCGGCGACGAGGGCTACTACGGCGTGATGGCGCGCAACATGGCCGCCGACCGCGCGCAGTGGCCCGCGCCGAGCCTGTCGCCGCTCGGCGATCCGGGCGACAAGCCGCCGCTGTACCCGGCGATGATCGCGCTCTCGTTGCGCGCATTCGGCAACACGCCGCTCGGCGTGCGCGCCATGTCGCTGCTCGCGAGCGTCGTGATCCTGTGGGCGTGCGCGTCGCTCGCGCGCCGCGCGAGCACCGACGCCGGCGGCTGGGCGACGCTCGCGATCCTCGCGACGCTGCCGTGGTTCGCCGACGCCGCGCGCGTCGCGTGCGCGGAGCTGCCGCTCGCGGCGTTCGGCCTGCTCGCGCTGCTCGTGCTGAGCGGCGGCACGCCGAGCCTGCCGCGCGGGCTCGCCGCGGGCGCGCTGTTCGGTCTCGGGTTCCTCTGCAAGCTGTGGCTCGTCGTGCTGCCGGGCATCCCGGCGCTGATCTACCTGCTCCCCGCACGCCGGCACGTGCTGCTCACGGGCGTGATGATCGGGTTCATGACGGTGGCGATCGCGCACCTCGGGCTCTTCGCGTGGCTGCATCCCGACCACCTGCAGCTGTGGGCGAACGTCGCGTGGACGTTCTCGCTCTCGAGCCGCGCCGTGGGGCAGGGCTTCGCGAGCTACTGGTTGCACGGCCCGACCTACTACGCCGAGATCGTGTTCAAGGCGCTCGCGCTCACGATGCCGCTGCTCATGGTGGGCACGCTGCACGCGGCGGTCGGCAACACGAGGACGCTCGCGCGGTCGCTCGTCGGCGCGTTCGCGGGGCTGGCGCTCATGTCGCTGTTCCGCGTGAAGAGCGGCATCTACATGGTGCCGCTCGTGCCGCTGCTCGCGACGCTCGCGGGCGTGGGCTTCTCCGAACTGTACGGCGGCTTCAAGTCGTGGCCGCTGCCGCTGCCGACCGGCGCGGCGCGCGGGTTCGGCTTCCTCGTGGTGGGCATCGCCGTGCTGGTCGGCGGCGCGCGCACGGCGCAGCGGCTGCCGATGCGCTACCACGACACGGGCTATGCCGCCATCTCCGGCGCTCTCGCGCCTTACTTGCAGATTGCGCCCTCCGGGCGCGGTGTGCCGGACAGCGGCCCCGGGCGCGCGGTGCTCGTGGCGCCCGAGGCGCCGTCCTTCGCGTTTCACCTGTTCCGGCCGGTCGAGTACTGGGACACGCCTTACCACCCGTGGACGGCCGAGCGCTTCGCGGCGCTCGCGAACGACAGCGGGCCGCGTGCGTTCGTGGTGGACCCGACGCAGCGCTTCTACGGCGGCTGGCCGGACTCGGCCACGGTGCGCTGGCTCGAGGGGCACACGCGCGAGATCACGTCCGAGGTGCCGACGCGAGACCGCCGGCCGCTCGAACTGCGCGTGTTCGTGAAGCCCTGAGCGCCCCCTGAGCGGGGGACGGGCGCGATTTCGCCTTTGCGCCGCGGCTCGGAGCACGGCTAGTCTCCGGCCCATGCGCACCCCCATCTGGCTGCTCCCGTTCGCGTGCGTGCTCGCGCTGGCCGGCTGTTCGTCATCGCCCGGCCCCGAGAACGCGCCGCCTCCGCCCGCGCCTGCTCCCGCACCCCCGCCCAGTTCCGTCGTCTCCGGCGCGCCCGACACCACCGGCTCCATTCCCGGATCGCCGAACGCGATGTACGTGTTCCGGTTCAAGCAGACCGATCCGGCGAGCGATCGCTTCACGTATCGCGATCGTGATCTGTCGTTCTATTTCCGGCCGTCGCCCTCGGCGCTCTACTTCAAGGTCGAGAACCTCCAGGGCCGTCCCGTGTGGATCAACTGGGACCGCACGACGTTCACCGACGTGAACGGCCGCGTGAGCAAGGCCGCGCACACGACTTCCACGTGGCGTGACCGCTACAACTCGCAGTCGAACGTCAGCGTGCAGGGGCTGCAGACCTACAGCGACTACCTGTTCCCGATGGACTACCTGATCGATCCGGGCGCGCAGACGGGCACGCAGCCGCACCTGCCGATCGTGCCCGAGGACGCGAGCGCGCCGACGTACTCCGGCCGTTCGTTCTCGGTCGAGTTCGAGATGCTGATCGAGGACCGTCCGCGCACGTACGCGTTCACGTTCACGATCGCGAGCGTGATCCCTCGCTGAAGTTCCTCTTCGCCATCACGGGCGCGCGAGCGCCCCGCGGGCCGCGCATGACCACGTGCGCGGCCGCGCTGTTTGCGGGGTTGTGGCTGTGGGCGGGCTCGGCCGCCGCCGCCGCCGCCTCCGCTCCGCTGCGCGCGCCCGAGTGGCCGCGCGACCGGATGGAGGAGTTCGAGAACGCGACGCAGTCGCGCTTCCTCGTGGTGTACGGCACGCGCGATCCGCGCGCGACGGCCGCGCTGCGCACCCGGGCGACGATGCTCGCGCGCCGCATGTTCGGCGGCGACACGACGCGCGTGAAAGCGGACAGCGAGGCGACCGAGGCGATGCTCGCCGCCGGCCCCGTGGCGCTCTTGGGCGGCGTGAAGCAGAACCGCTGGACCGTGAAGCTCGCGGCCGCGCTGCCCGTGCAGTTCACGAACGCCGGTTTCCGCTGGCAGGGCACACCGTATGAGCGCGAGGGCGACGCGATCGCGCTGACGTGGGTGAACCCGCTCGCGCCGCGCCACCTGTTGTTGCTTTACGCGGCCAACGCGCCGGACGGCATCGTGCGACACGGGATGTGGTGGGGCGAGGACGATTGGCGGATCACGCGCGACGGCGACGTCGCGCGTTCGGGCTCGTTCGCGCAAAGCGCGGCCGCGCCCTGGCGCTACGACCCCGCGCTCGACCGCGACCGCGAGGCCGAGCGCGCGCGCTACGGGACGGGCCTGCAGTCGCGCGGCGTGGGCGCGCTCGTCGTGCGCGCTCCGGCCGGGCTCGCCGTGGCGGATGCCGCGCGCCGCTCCGGTGAGGCGCTGCTCGCGCGCATGGACGCGATGGGGCTGCCCGGGCCGCCGCGCGCGAAGGTGACGCTGACGCTCTACGCGTCGATCGAGAAGAAGGGCGTGCTCACGCGCGTGACGCGCCCCGAGCACCGTGGGGACGTGCGTGGCGAGGCGTACGCGGCGCTGGCCGCGGGCGGCCGTCGCTCGACCTGTGGGCGTGGCCGCGGCGCGGCTCGACCAGCTGGGCGCGGCGCGCGAATCGCGCTTCGTCGAGAGCGCAGGCGCGTGGCTGTGCGGGCGGCTCGAAGGCGAGCCGTTCGAGGCCGCGGTGAGCCGCGTGTACTTCGCGC
>JADJLL010000024.1 GCA_016710095.1 Candidatus Eiseniibacteriota bacterium
CCGTCGAGGTGAGCGCGAGATCGACCGCGGCGCCCGACTGCCCCGCGACCGGCGTGATCACCGGCGCGCCGTTCACGAGTCCGCCCGGCGTCCCGAAGATCCGGTAGTTGCCGTGCACGAGGCTCGTGGCCGCGCACGAGGGGCGCACGACGAGCGACTCGGTGCGCGCCGCGCCGGGCGCGAGCGTACCGACGGACCACGTGAGCGTCTGCGAGAGCGCGTTGTACGAAGCGCCACCGCTCGCGCGCACGAACGTGCAGCCCGCGGGCACGGCGTCCAGGACGAGCACTCCGGCCGACGCCACGGTGCCGCTGTTGCCGAACGTGATCGCGTACGTGAAGGGCACGTTCTGCGCCACGACGCCGAGCGCGCTCGCGCCGATGTACAGCTGCGGGGCGGGCGCCGGGGCGCAGCCCGCGCCGTCGCACGTCGTGCCCGCGCCGAGCCACGTGGCGCCGAGCGCGAGCGCTTCGGATGCCGTGACGCCGTCCAGGCAGCCGCCGCCCGGCAGGCAGCACGCGCCCACCGACGGCGCGCTCGAACAGTCCGAGACGTCCACCACGACCGGCACCGTGAGGCACGCGCAGGAGATCCGCGCCTGCAGCCCGCCGCCACCCGTCACGATCGCGGCGACCGGCACGCCGGAGAGCCCGTGCAGCCCGGCGCCGCCGGGATTGTCGACACGTCCGAGGCTCGCGGCGCACATCGAGACGAGCGAGTAGTCTGACGTGCCGCCCGGTCCGCCCAGTCCCGACTGCACGAATGCTTCGATGCCCGAAGGCGCGAACTTCACGAAGCCCACCGAAGCGGTGAACGGCGCCGAGGTGAACGCGTGCGCGCCCGCTTCGAGGTCGAACCAGTGCACCTGCTGCGCGCCGCCCGCGATCGTCGCCTGCGCACGTACGCGATGCGCCGCGCGGCATCGCCCGGCCGGTCGCAGAAGCCGTAACTCGCCACGCCGCCCGCGATCGCGACCGGACCGGAGAGCAGCACCGGCGCGGCGCCGAACGTGAGCGGCAGCCGGTAGAACCACACGTTCGTAGTACCGCTGTTGCTCGTGACCGCGTACAGAACGCGCGCGCCGGCGAGAGCCGCAAGGTCGGCGCGCCCGAGATCGCCGCCGGCGCGGGTAGCGCAGGTCGGCGCCGTCGAAGAAGCCGTTGCCGTTCGTGTCCACGAGCAGGCTGTCGCCGCCGGCGTTGGTCCCATGACCCCGGAGGAGCCGAAGGGGCCGAACCATGGCGGTTGCGCATCGACGAACGCTCCGGACTGGGCCCGGGCCATCGGCGCAACGACGAGGAAGCACAGTGCGAGAAGCAGGAACGCGAGTGACGGACGGCGCGGCGATGCGATCATGGCGGACTCTCCCCTGCCGGCCGAATGCCGGGCGGGGATTGAGTCGCCATCACCGGGCCGTCATCACAAACTTTCTTCGCGGCCTCTCAGGGCACGATGAGCGGCTGGGGTTCGGAAACCGCGAGGCGCTCCCCAGAGGCCGTGGCGACGACCTCGAACATGACCCGGCGCCCGTGCGTGAGCCCGCCCGGAAGCGCGCCGGCGCGCACCACCCCGGCTTCCGCGATCGGACCGAGCGTCGCGAGATCAGCCAGGTCCGCGCCGAAGAAGCGCACCTCGTAGTGGTCCGCTCCGCTCACCGGCTCCCACGCGAGCGTGGCCGTGCCGGCATCGGGCGGCGTGCCTGCACCACGAACGCGGCGCCCGCGCGCGCCAGGGCATCCGCGCGGCCGCGCACCACCGTGCGCTCCGGACGCGACAGCACGCTCAGGTGCCGGCGACCACAACCAGCGCCGCGGCGGCCGCGAGCCAACGCCCACGCGCTCGCGCCCGGGCGGGCGCGGGACGGCAGCGGGGCAGCGCCACGACGGGCTGCGGCGTGGCGGCCTCGTCGAGCTTGCGCGCGAGCAGCGCGGCCATGCTGCGCTCGGCTTGCGCGACACGCACCGTGTCGGCGCCGGGCGCGCCGGTCACGAACCGCGCGTAGTCCGCCAGCGCCGCGCGGCAGCGTGCGCAGGACGCCAGGTGCTGCGGCGCGGCGGCTGCGGGTCCGGCATCGTGCAGCGTGGCGATCTGTTCGTCGGTCAGGCAGGGTTGCGTGGTCATCGTCGACGGCCTGCGCTCGCGCGCCAGCCCCGCGCGCAGCTTGCGTCTCGCGTTCTGCAGCACGCCGCGCGCGCCGCTCGCCGATTCGATCTTCAGCAGTTCCGTGATCTCGGGCACCGTGCGCTCCTCGATCACGCGCAGCCACAGCGCGTCCTGTTCGAGCGGCTCGAGTTCCGTGCGCATCAGTTCGAGCAGCCGGTCCTCCCCTTCGCGCGCTTTCAGCCGCGCGTGCGGATCGTCCTCGACCGGCAGTTCCTCCGGGTCCACCTCGGTGTCACGCCGCCAGTGGCGCAGGCGGTCGGACCGCACCGCGCTCACGCAGCGGTTGCGCGTGATCGCGTAGAGCCACGACGAGAACCGCGAACGGCCGTCGTAGCGCGGCAGCGATTCCAGCGCTCCCAGCAAAGCGTCCTGTGCGAGTTCGAGTGCGCGTTCGGGATCCCGGATCCGCCACGCGCACCAGCGGTAGACCCAGGCGTGATAGCGCCCCAGCAGTGCCTCGACCGCGGCCCGCCCCGCCGGACCGTGCGGGTCGGCCTGGAAAGCGCGCGCCAGCGCCTCGTCGGAACGTCCGTCTAGCGGAGACGGTTTCATGGCGTGAGTCGCACGCGCGGTGCGCGCGTCACAGGATTTGTTGCGGCGGCGCTCCGCCGCACGAGCCGCACCCGTGTGCCGGGCTCGCCCACCAGCGCAAAGCCCGCCCAGTAGTACGGATGCCGCGTCGCCGGCCGCGCGCGCGTGGCCGCCTGCGCCTCGGTGAGCGCCGCCGCCGGCGGAGCGGCCGCGCGCGAGCGAGCCGTAGAAGTCCCGCATGAACGCGGACGTGCGCGCATCGTCGACCGGCCAGCAGGTCGCCACCACGCTCGGCACGCCCGCGCACAGGAACCCCGCCGCGAGTCCGCCGACGCCTCTCCCGCGTCGCTGGCCTCCTGCGCGAGGCGCACGCCGACAGCACGCAGAGCCGCGCGTTCAGCCGCAACGCGGCGACCGCCGAGGCGCGCAGCCAGCGGTCCTCGCCCGCGCCCACGAGCACGGCGCTGTCCCACGGCTGGCGCGGATGCGGCTCGGCGTGCGCGGCGACGTGCACGCTCGCGCCGCGCTCATGGCGCGCGCGGACCGCCGTGGCGCCTTCGCCGGCGCGCGGCAGGCGTTCGGCGCCCGCGAACGCGCGACGAGGCCGTCCAGCTCGCGCGCGGCCCCCCGGGCAGCGGCCGCGCCGGCCGCATCGCGCGCCGGCCCGAGCGCGAGCAGCTGCGCGGCGCGCCCCGGGCGGGAGGCGCGGCGCGCAGGCGCGCGAGCGTCGCGGCCGAAGGGCACTCCACGACCTCGAGCTCCGGCTGCGCGCCCCCGAAGCCGAGCGTGCCGAAGGGCACGGAGGAGAGCGCGCCGTCGGGCGAGACGATCCACCGGCGCGCGGAACGCAGCACGCGTTCGCCCGGGCCCAGCACGAGCGCGCCGAGCGCGCGGCCCGCCGTGTCGAGCATCGCCGCGCTCGTGGCGCCACCGTCGGCCGGAGCGCGCGCGAGCAGCGCGCGGTAACGCGCCACACGCGGCGCGAGCGCGTCGTCGCCGCTCACGCCCCACGCGGTGACGCCCGCGCGCGTGACCGCGAAGACGAACGCCGTGTCGGGCGAGGCGTACACGTCCACGAACACTTCCCCCGCGCGCAGCACGCCGCGCCGCAGCGACGCCGCGCTCGCGAGCGCCACGCCCAGCGCCGGCGTCGCGGGACCGCGCGCACGCTCTTCCAGCGTGCGCGCCTTGAACCGCTGCAGCTCGTCGAACGCCTTCGCAGCGGCGGCGCCGCGCGCACCCGTGCCGCGCGGATCGAGCAGCACTTCCGCCCACTCGGTCGCGATGCGGCGCCCCGTCGTGCCGCGCGCCTCGCGCCAGCGCGGATCGCGCCAGTCGGCGCGCATGGCGCCCCAGCCGCGGCAGCGCGCGCAGGTCGCGATCGCGGCGGCGGCCCGCCTGCGCGCCCCGATGCGCGGCCCGACGCGAGCGCGCGTTCGATCGCGATGTCCCCGCCCCGCTCGTGCGCATGCGCGCGTCCACGAGCGCGCGATCGAGCACGGCGATCGCTTCGCGCGGACGCGAGGACGCCAGCAGCGCGCGCCCGCGCGCGAGCAGGCCCCGTCGGCAGTTCCAGCGACAGCTCGCCCTGGCGCGCGCGATCTGTCGCTCTGCGCGAGCGCGCCCGGCCGCTTCGCCCGGTCCAGCAGCGCGGCCGCCAGCAGCAGGCGCGCATCGACCGCCAGCTTGACCGGCAGCGAATCTCGCGCGCGAGCGCCTGCCGGCAGAGCCGCGCGGCGTCGCGCGGACGCCCATCTGCGAGCCGCATCTCCGGCGCGCAGCGCCGCCGGTCGACGCGCGGCGCCCGCCAGCGCGCCTCGGCGCCGGCGAGCAGGCGTCCGGCGTCGTCCAAGCGTCCCTGGTCCGCCATGTCGCGCGCGCGAGGTTGGCGGGGATCGTGCGCGCGGGTTCGCGCGTGACGCCCGGACTCGCGAGCTGCAGGCGCGCTTCCAGTGCTCGACCGCGCGCTCGGGCGTCGCCGCGCGCGTAGGCCGCGTGCCGAGGTTGTTGAGCGCGTCGGACTCGAGGATTCGCCAGGCCCGCCGCGCGCACGGTCGGCCGCGTCCTGCCACTCACGCATGGCTGCGCGCACGTCACCGAGCGCGCTTTCCGCGCGCCCGAGACCGACGAGCGCCGTGAGCTCCACCGTGCGGTCGCCCGCCCGCCGCAGCAGCACGAGCGCGCGCGAGTAGCGCGTCTTCGCGAGCGCGGTACGGCCCGCGAGCAGGTCGGCGTACGCGAGCCCGGTGAGCGCGCGGCCCTCGAGCTGGTCGCGCCCGGCGCGGTGCGCGCGATGCGCGAGCCGCTCGTAGACACGCGCGGACTCCGCCACGCGCCCCGCATTGCCCAGCCCCACCGCGCGCCAGTCGAGCGCGCGCACCAGCGCGAGCGTGTCACGCGGTGCGGCGGCGACCGCCTCCGCTTCGCGCAGCTCGGGCTCGGCGGCGCCGTGGCGGCCGACGACGCGGCGCGCCGCCGTGCCGGAGGAGCGACTCGACGAGCAGCCGCGGCGGCCCCGTGCGGCGCGCCTCGGCCAGCATCGAGTCGAGGAACGCCTGCGACGTCGCCGAAGCGCCCCTGCGCAACGAGGCTCTCCGCGGGCGCGAATCGCGCGGCGTGGCGCGCGGCGCGCTCGGGCGGCGCGGCGGCGAGGGAGCATGCCGCAAGCGCGGCGGTGAGCATCAGCGCGATGGCGACGGACACGTGTATCGAACGAAGCGAGTCGGACATGGCGCGGCACCATAGCCGCACTCGCCCGCCGGACGAAAGCGGCGCCGGTGCGATGCGGCGCTTCAGCCGCTCGCGCGGTACAGGTTGCGGACGAGCGAGAAGTTCGACAGCACGGCGTGCGGCTCGCCGTCGTCGTCGCGCCGCAGGCAACCGTCCGCGCCCATCGTGAGCAGCAGGTGACGGCCCTGCGGATCGAGCAGTTCGTAGTCCGCGGCGCGCACGCGCTCCTCCGTGCGGCGCATGAGCCGGATGTACTCCCGCTCGGGAAGCAGGCCGTAGTCGTACGCGCTGAGCGCGTCGAGCGCGAGCAGCAGTTCGAGCGCGCCGGCGTTGCGCCGCGGCGCGCCCGCGTCGTCGAGCGCGAGCCCGAAGTCCTCCGCCTCGAGGCTGTCGCCGGGCAGCCCGCCGCGCTTGAGCTGCGCGCGCGCTTCGTGCAGCCGGTGCTCGGCCTCCTCACGCGAGACGAGTCCGTCCTCCGAGGCGCGATCGAACGCCACGACGCGCGCGGCCGCGTGCGTGCCGGCGCCGCGGAACGTGTCCCAGAGCGTGTAGTAGTCGTGGTCGAGGCTGAGCGCCGGCACGGCGAGCGCCGGCGGATCCGCCGGCGGCCGCCATGCGTCGTGCGAGCGATGGCGGCTCGCGTCGCGCAGGTGCGCCGCCTTGATCGACTCGTGTGCCGTGCGGTAGATCGCGCGCGGGATCGTCGTGTGCACGCCGAGCGGCCGCAGGCGCTCGGCGATCGCGACCTCCTCGAACGGCGTGTTGAAGCCCGACTCGCGAATGCGGCGGCCCGACGACGTGAGCGGATCCACGCGCGGCCGCAGTCCGACGCGCGAGCGCCGGTAGACCATGTCGATCTGGTCGCGCGTGCGCGTGCGGTAGACCTCGTCCGCGGGCGAGAGCTTCACGCGCCGCGTGCGGCGCCAGCGGTCGGGAATGAAGTAGTCGAACAGCCGCGGCTCGTGTCCCACGACCCACAGCTCGCCGCCGTCGGTCGCGGCGCCGAACTGGTAGTCCACGCCGAGGATGCGCGCGGGCTGCACGGCCGTCGTGAGCGCGGGCGCCGCGACTTCGGGCGGGCGGCTGAGCAACTCCCAGTACTCCGCGCGCCGGCGCGAGCGGTACGCCTGCTGGTGCGCCGCGGTGCGCTGCAGCAGTTCGAAGTCCACGAGCCCGTACGCGAGCTTGCCGTGACGGCGCAGCAGCCCGGGCTCGCCGCCGCGCGCGCGGCGCAGGATGAAATGCCGCGGCTTGTTGTCGAGCACCTGGAATCCGCGCTCGGCGAGCTGGCGCGACACCTCGGGCATCAGCGCGAGGAACTCGTCCTCCGGCAGGTCACCGCGTTCGAAGCAGTCCTGCGCGTCGAGTCCTTCGATCCAGCGATAGAGCATCACGTAGATGCGGCGGATGTCGAACTCGATCGGCATGTGCCCGGGCTCGAGTCCGTCGGCGAGCAGCTGGCGATGGAAACTGAAGCTGCTCGCGCTGCGCCCCAGTTCCCACTCCTCGTACGTCGCGGGCGGCGCGTAGATCGCGAGCGGCTGCTGCGTGAGGATGCGGTCGCCCGCCGAAGCGAGCGCGCGGCCGCGCAGCTCCTCGACGAGCCCGAACTCCTCCATCGGGCTGTTGAAGCGCGCCTCGGCGATCATCTCCGGCGTCACCATCTCCGGCGGCGCGAGGTCCACCACCACGGGCACGTCCTGCGCCATGCGCGAGAACTTCACCACGAGGTCGAGCGTGCCGCCGCCCGCCCGCGGGGACGCGTAGCGGTACACGTGGCCGCTGCCGCCCGGCAGCCGCGCGCCGGCCGCGTAGCGCTCACCCACGTACCACTGCGACGGCAGGAGCGCGTGCAGGTGCGGCCAGCCGTAACGCGTGACGTACAGGTCGCCGCCTTCCGGCGGCCGCACGTAGCCGTACGTCACGCCGAACGCGCGCACGACGCTGCGCGCGGGCAGGTCCGAGAACGCCGGCGGCGCGGCGAGGGCCGCGAGGCCCCCGCCGTCCGTCGGCGATTCGTGCGCGAGGCTCACGAACGGTCCGCGGGGCCCTCGAGCGGCTGGTACTCCGGATACCACATCGCACGGGCGACGAGCCCTTCGACCTGGTCGTCCTCGATCCAGCGTCCGACGCGCAGGTCGCGCGCCTTGCGGATCACCGCCGCGGCGACCAACGCGCTCACGCGACGCAGGTCGTTCACGTCCGGGTACAGCGCGCCACGGTCGAGACGCGACGTGGACACGCAGTGCGCCGCCGTGCGCGCCGCCACCAGCATGAGCGTGTCGCTCACTTCGCGGGCCTCGCTCAGGATGCAGCCGAGCCCGACGCCCGGGAAGATGAACACGTTGTTGCCCTGCCCCACTTCGTGACGGCGGCCTTCGTACTCGACGGGCGGGAACGGACTGCCCGTCGCGATCAGCGCGCGGCCGTCGGACCAGCGCAGCGCCTCGGCGGGCGTGCACTCCGACTGCGAGTTCGGGTTGCTGAGCGCGAAGATCACGGGGCGCTCGACGTGCGAGCTCATCTCGCGAACCACCTGCTCGTCGAACAGGCCCGGCTGCGCGGACGTGCCCACGAGGATCGTGGGCTTCACGCGGGCGATCACTTCGGAAAGCGGGAACGGTCCGTCGCCCGAGAATCCGTAGTGCGCGCGCTCGGCCGCCGTCATCGCGACGGGGCGCTTGTGCGGATCGCTGATGGGCTTCTCCGCCATCAGCAGCCCGGCGCTGTCCACGAACACGAGCGAACGGTGCACGTCCTCCGCGGAGATGCCTTCCTCGAGCATCGCGGTGGCGACGAGCCGGCCGATGCCGACGCCCGCCGCGCCCGCGCCCGCGAACACGACGCGCTGCTCGGACGCCTTGCCCTTCGTGATGCGCAGCGCGCTCAGCATGCCGGCGAGCGTCACGGCCGCCGTGCCCTGGATGTCGTCGTTGAAGCTGGCGATGCGGTGCTGGTAGCGGTCGAGGATCGCGAACGCGGTGCCCTTGCGGAAGTCCTCCCACTGCACGAGCGCGCGCGGCATCACTTCGGTGACCGCTTCGACGAAGCGCTCGATCAGCTCGTCGTAGCGCCGCCCGCGCAGGCGGCGGCTGCGGTGCCCGAGGTAGTACGGATCCTCGAGCAGCTCCATGTTGTCGGTGCCGACGTCGAGGCTGATGGGCAACGTCTGCGACGGGTGGATGCCCGCGGCGGCGCAATAGAGCGAGATCTTGCCGCACGGGATGCCCATGCCGCCCGCGCCCTGGTCGCCGAGGCCGAGGATGCGCTCGTTGTCCGTCACCACGATCAGCCGCACGTCGCCTTCGGCCGCGTTGCGCAGCATGTCGGGCATGCGGTCGATGTCGTCGGGCGTGATCCAGAGCCCGCGAGGACGGCGATAGATGTGGCTGTACTGCTGGCAGGCCTTGCCCACCGTCGGCGTGTACACGATCGGCATCAGCTCGTGCAGGTTCTCGACGAGCACGCGGTAGTACAGCGTCTCGTTGCGGTCGAGCAGCGCGAGCAGGCCGACGAACTTCTCGAGGTCGTCGCTCTTGGACCGCAGGTGCTCGAGCTCGAGGTCCGCCTGTTCGCGGATCGTGAGCGTGGCGGGCGGCAGCAGCCCGAGCAGTCCGAACTCCTCGCGTTCGTCGAGGGTGAACGCGGAGTCCTTGTTCCAGCGCGGCGACAGGAGCAGTTCGCGGCCGCGGAGGTTGGGCGTTTCGGACGCCTTGCGGCGCCTGGGCGGAGTGACGGTGACGGACATGACGGCCCCCGACAGTCCGGCACACCCGGGTCGCATGCGGCGGCCGGACGCGATTGTCGGCTGCCACCGCCGCGCGCCGGAAAGCCGTGTGGCCGCGACAGCCAGGAGAAGCGCAGGCGCAGCGTAGGACTGCGCCCTGCTCCGGGCTATCGGCGCACGTGCGCGCCGCGATCACGCGCGAATGCGTTCGGACCGCGAATGGCGCGGTCGCGAAGCATGCCATGGCCCGCGCGCATTCTCCCGACGTGGAGGATTCGCGCGAGACTTTGCGCGAACGGGTCAGTTGCCCGCGATTGTCAGCGAATCGGCGCGTCCGCGCGTTCGCGCATTCGCGCGTCAGCGCTTCAGCGCGAGAGCGCCGGCCAGCGCGGGTCCGCGATCATGCCGTCGAAGTACGGCATGATCCGCGCAAGCACGAACATCGGGTCGCCCGCCACGCGCGACTCCTCGACGAGGCGCATCCCTTCGTCGCGCAGCCCCGCCGCGTCCGCGGCGACCGCACGCCACGACGACGCGACGTACTCGGTGCGCGAGCGGGCTTCGAGCTCGTCGGACAGCGCGCGTGCCCGCTTCACGTCACCGAGCTTGCCGTACGAATAGGCGAGCGCGCCCAGCACCCACGTGCTCCGGCCCGAAGCGGAGAGCAGCGCGGGCGACACCGCGATCGCGCGCGCGTGGTCGCCCATCCAGCCGAGCGCACGCAGTTCGTTCCAACGCACGAAGAACGAGTCCGGATCGGCGGCGAGCGCTTCCCCGGCGACGCGCAGCGACTCGTCGTGGCGATGTGCGTACCCGAGCCCGAACGACTCCATGCCGATCACCCAGGAGTTCAGCGGATCGTGTTCACGCGCGACACGGCATTCCGCGACGGCTTCGTCCGGCGTGTGCGCGCCGTACGCGAGTCCCCACTGCGCGCGTTCGCAGCGCGCGCGAATAGCGCGGATCGATCTCGAGCGCGCGGTCGAACGCCTCGGCCGCCGGCGCCCAGCGGAACTCGTGCTGCGACCACACGTCGGCGAGCGTCGTGTTCGCTTCCGCGGATTCCGGGTCCAGTGCGAGCGCGCGCAACGCGAGCGCCTTGGCCTTCGCCATCACCTCGCCGGGCGGCGCGAAGCTGAACGTGCCGAGCAGGCGGTACGCGTCCGCGAGCGCCGCGACCGGCTCGGCGTAGTTCGGGTCGAGCGCGATCGCCCGCTCGAAGCACTCGATCGCCGGCTGCAGGAATCGTCCGCGCTTCAGCTGCAGCGCGCGGCCCTTGAGCGTCAGTTCGTACGCCTCGAGGTTCGACGTGCCGCGCCGCGTTTTTCCCGAGACGGGCTCGCCCTCCGAGCGAATGCGCAGCTTGCCGACGATCGCCGCGGCGATCTCGTCCTGCACCTCGAACACGTCGGTCATTTCGCGGTCGTAGCGCTCGGACCACAGCTGGTAGCCGTCGGCCGCGTTCACGAGCTGCACGGTGATGCGCAGGCGGTTGCCCGCGCGGCGCACGCTGCCTTCGAGCACGCTCGCCACTTGCAGCTTCTCGCCCACCGCGCGCAGGTCCTCGCGGCGGCCCTTGAACGCGAAGCAGCTCGTGCGCGCGGCGACGCGCATGCCCTCGAGGTGCGACAGCGCGTTGAGGATCTCGTCCGTGATGCCGTCGGCGAAGTATTCGTCGTCGGGCCCGCTCAGGTTCTCGAACGGCAGCACGGCCACGCTCTGCTCGCGCGGGGCGTCGGCGCGATCGCCGCTCGCGAGCTCGACCAGTTCGAGCCGCACGTCGCGGATGTCGCGCGGACGCTCGTCCGCGTTCTTGCGCAGGCAGCGCTTGAGCAGCTCGCGCAGCCGCGCGGGAGTGCCCGTGGGCAGCAGCGACCAGTCGGGCTCGCGCTCCAGGATGCGCGCCATGCGGTCACTCGCCGTCGCGCCCTCGAACGCCGCGCGGCCCGTGAGGCACTCGTACAGCACGCACGCGAACGACCAGAGGTCGCTGCGCCGGTCCACGAGCGCGCCGCGCGCCTGCTCGGGGCTCATGTAGGCGATCGTCCCGATGATGGATCCCGACACGGTCGCGTCCGGGCGCGACACCACCGTCGGCGCGTGCGAGTCGCCCGAGTCGGCGGCGAACGCGAGCTCGCCCTTCGCGAGCCCGAAGTCGAGCACCTTCACGACGCCCGCGGGCGTGAGCATCACGTTGCCGGGTTTGAGGTCGCGGTGGACGATGCCGCGCTCGTGCGCCGCTTCGACCGCCGCCGCCATCTGCGCGCCGGCCGAGAGCGCCTCGGCGAGCGGCAGCGGTCCGCGCTCGAGGCGCGCGGCGAGCGTCTCGCCCGGCACCAGTTCGAGCACGAGGCACGGGACGCCGGAGGCGTCCTCCCATCCGAAAATGGCGCCGATGTTCGGATGGCTCAGCGACGCGAGGATCTGCGCCTCGCGCTCGAAGCGCGCGCGCCGCTCGGGATCGGCCGCGAGCGATCCCGGCAGCGCCTTGATCGCCACTTCGCGCGCCAGGCGCGTGTCGCGGGCGCGGAACACCTCGCCCATGCCGCCCGCGCCGAGCGGGGCGATCACTTCGTAGGGGCCGAGCCGGGTGCCGGGGGTCAGTGACATCGGGCGAATCTCGTGCACGGACCGGCGACAGTCCAGCCCGTTCTGAACGAGCGGGCCGGGCGCTCGTGAGAACGCCCGGCCCGAGTGCGATGCGTTCGATCGCTCAACGGTAGAGCTGCTTGATCTTCCCCCACGTCGTGCCGCTCGCCGCGGTGTTGCACGAGAAGTCCACGAGCACGTCGTCGATGCCGATGCCGTCGCTGAAGTTCACGTTCGTGAAGTGCATCGAGACCTTCGCGATGCCCGGCGTCGTGAACTCGAGGTGGTCCACCTTGCCGAAGCCGTTCTGCGGACCGGCCGGATAGGTCAGCGGGAACGACTGGAGCGCGACGCCCGCGCCGTCGAACGACGTCAAGGTCACCGACGACCAGCCGACGCTGATCACGTTCAGCGCGACGTGGCAGGCACGCCAGTCGGGCGAAGGCAGACCGGTCGCGGGATCGACCATCGTGATGTCGATGTCGCGGAACACGCTTCCGGCGACACCCACCAGGATGTTCGGCGACGAGGTCGCCTCGGCCGCATCGAGGAAGATCGTGCACGGCGAGGTGAAGCTCGAGAACTTCACGCCCTGCGCCTGGTACTGCGTCGAGATCGCCGTCCCGTTCGCGTAGGTGTCGAACGTGATCGGGGTCGCCGCGCGGGCGTCGGGAGCGGCGAGCGCGAGCCCGAAGACCAGCGTCGAGGCGAGTGCCAAGCGGTGGAGTGACAAGGTCATGAGAGCGGCCCTTCCGAGGATGCGTGAGCGGGATGCCGGACCCGGGGGCGGACCGGAGAGAGGGACAAGCCTACGGACTGCCCGGCCGGGCCGCCACGACTTTTTCGCCGGGCAGCCCGATTGCCGGAATACCTCTCGCCCCCACCGCGGGGGTCAGGGCCCTAGAACAGGCGGTAGGTCAACCCGAGCGACAGGGTCTCCTTGAACTGTCCCGCCTTGCGGACGTTGCGATCCACTTCGGCGATCTGGTCGGCGAGCGGCTTCGCCGGGTCCACGTTCGCGGCCGAGTCGAACTTGTCGTACACGAGCTGCGCGTAGAGGTTCACGGACAGGTACTTCGTGATGGACGCCGAGAAGTTGTTCTGGAAGCTCACGTCCGGCGCGCGCCAGTAGTCGGCGACGGCCTCACGCCCCGGGAACGCGGCGATCGCCGCGGCGTCGAAGTCCTCGAGCGCGCTCGACTTCGAATAGAAGACCGGCAGGAACACCATGAGCTGCCCCTTGTAGAGCACCTTCTTGTCGAGCACGGGGCGCGACGTTGGTCTGCCACTCGAGGCCGCCGTCGTTGCTCGTGAAGCGCTGCCGCTCGAGCGTCACGGGATCGATGCTGCGCGCGAGGGTCTGGCGGAAGCCGAGGCCGAAGCGCATGAGCCCTTCGGAGTCCTCGGTCTTGAAGAGCACGCGCGCGAGGCCGGCGGTCTCCTTGAGCTTCACGGGATTGAAGCGCACGACACCGAGCGGGCTGCTCTGGTCCTCGAACTGCGAGTCCATGCGGAGCGCGGCGTACGGATCGGCCCAGCGCTCGAGCGTGAAGCGCCCCGTGGATTCGAACGCGATCAGGTCGGTCGTCTTGTCCGGCGTGTCCCACACGAGATCGCCGTCGGCGTTCGACGTCTGGCGCGACGTCTGCCCGTACGCGAGCTGCAGCCGGTTCGCGAGATTGAACTTCTTCGAGAACTGCCGGTCCGCGTTCAGGTCGGAGTTCAGCACCCAGACGATCGAGCCGCGATCGCCGCCCGACCAGTTCGAGCTGAACGAACTCTGCGAGACGTTGAGACCCGCGACGGCGCCGAACTTCCAGGGACCGGGTTCCGCGGGCTTGGGGGCGTCGGCGTGCGCGACGGCCGCGCCGAGCAGCAACAGCGATGCGAGGGACCACTGCAGGGGACGCATGAGAAGGGACGATTCCTTTCGGTTTCGGGACAGGTTCGGGCTTCCGGGAGTCCGCCGGGAAGGCGCACTCCGTCCGCCTTCGGACAGTTTCGAGCGGAAAAAGTCACTTCGGGCGCGCGGCCCGGGCGTCAGCGCCGCGAGGCGGCGAGGACCGCGTCCATCTCGGCGAGCGACTGGAAGCGCGTGCAGCCCGCGACCTTCTCCGGGCTGCCGCTGCCGCCGAGCCAGACGGCGACGCGCTTCGGCAGCGCGCCGCGGAGCGCGACCACGCCGCGCCGGGCAGCGGCTGCGGGTACGGAACGCGACACGCTCACCACGACGGCGGCGACGTTCGCCTCCTTCGCCGCGCCGACGACCTCGGCCGCGGGCGTGTCCACGCCGAGGTACACGACGCGGAAGCCGCGCACGGCGAGCAGCACGCCCGCCATGAGCAGCCCGCCTTCGTGACGGTCGCCCGACAGCAGCGCCGCGACGACGCGCGGGCCCTTCGCCTGGCGGTCGAACGGCTCGCGCACTTCGCGCAGCACGTCGGTGAGGCACGCCGTCGCGAAGTGTTCGTGGCGGATCTCGATCGTGCCGTCGCTCCACTGCTCACCGATGCGCTGGAGGAACGGGCCCGCGAGATCCTGCAGGAAGAGCAGCGGCCCGAGCCGCGACCACTGCGCGTGGAGCCACGCCACGATCGCGGGCCGGTCGAAGCGGCGCACGGCCTGCAGCACGGGCGTGAAGTCGAGAGGCTCTCCCGCGGGGCCCACTCGCAGCGCGGGCGAGGCGGTTTCGCCCGAGCCCGCGGCCGTGTCGCGCATCACGGAGCGCTCGGCGTCGGACCGCGGCAGCACGTCCGCCGCGCGATGGCCCGCCGCGAGCAACGCCGAGATGCCGCGCAGGCGCTCCACCTCCGCGAGCGAATAGAGCCGGTGCCCGGAGGGCTTGCGCTCGGGAACGGGCGCGCCGTAACGGCGCTCCCACGTGCGCAGCGTCTGCACCGGAATCCCCGTCGCGCGCGACAGTGCGCCGATCGAGATGCCGGCGCCGCCCGCCGCCCCCGCCACCACGGACTTCTTCACCACCCGCTTCGTCGCCACGGACTTCGCTCCCGCGTCGTTGGTTTCTCGAGCGCGCACTCGCGCATGCGCCGTGCACCCTACCGGATTCCTGCACTCCTTTTGGAGAGGTTTCGACGCAGGCGCGGCTCCGGGGCCACCCCGCCCCTTCCGCAGTCCACGACAGCCGCCCCCGTTCCGGCAATTGTCCTGACTCTTCAATATCTCTTCACTTCCGATTCATAACACGCACCGCAGCGAGCGGCGCCCCATCGGAAGCGTGCGTCGCCACCTTTGCGACGAACGCTTTCCCTCGGGCCGGACACTCCGGCCGCTTACGGAACGACTCGGAGGACCCCATGAACCGCCTGCTCCGTCTTTCCTCGCTCGTGCTCGCCCTCGCCGCCACCCTCGCGCTCACCGGCTGCAGCGACGACAACGACAACCCCGTCGCGCCGGTGTCGCAGGCCAGCGTGATGGTCGTGCACGCTTCTCCCGACGCCCCCGCGGTGGACCTGCTCGTGGACAACACCGTCCAGGGCACCAACCTCGCCTACCCTTCGAACACGGCCTACCTCGGCGTGAACGCGGGCACGCGCAACGTGAAGGTCAACGTCACCGGCACGACCACGACCGTGATCAACGCGGACCTCGCGCTCACGGCCGGCGCCCACTACACGGTCTTCGCCGCCGACTCGGTGTCCCAGATCGCGCCGGTCGTCGTGACGGACGACCTGACGATGCCCGCGTCGGGCAAGGCGCACGTCCGCTTCGTGCACCTCTCCCCGAACGCTCCGGCCGTGGACGTCGC
Source organism: Candidatus Eiseniibacteriota bacterium (assembly GCA_016710095.1). Lineage (GTDB taxonomy): Bacteria > Eisenbacteria > RBG-16-71-46 > RBG-16-71-46 > RBG-16-71-46 > CAIXRL01. The sequence continues at coordinate 15,507 of JADJLL010000024.1, forward strand.
GGTCACCGGCGGCGGAGTGCTCTTCTCGAACGTCGCGTTCAAGTCCGCCGCGGCCTTCCTGCCCGTGAACGCCGGCACCTACGATCTGGAAGTCCGCGTGGCGGGCACCAGCACCGTGGCGCTCTCGGTCCCCGGCGTGACGCTCCAGAACGGGAAGATCTACACGATCTTCGCCAAGGGCTTCCTCGGCGGCTCGGGCGCCCAGGCGCTCGGGGCGCAGATCATCGCGAACAACTGAAGTCCCAGCCGTCCTCACCGAACCCGCTCCGGCCTACGCCGGGGCGGGTTCTCGGCTTTTGTGTCGCCCCACGTATCAGAGTTGCGTGGTGACACACCTGTGGGAGCGAAGGTGCGAGAGCGCACCGCCGACTGGATCGCGAAAGGCCCGGCCTGCCGGCCACCCGAGCGATTCGCCCCACGAGCCGGAGGACTTCCGTGAACCCCATCGGGCTGGCCGCATCCTCGAGCACCTCCACTGGCAGCGCCTTCGGAGGAGCCCCGCTTTCCCTCACCCCGACGGTCGAGTTCGTCCGCTCCGAGGTGCCCGCGCCCTCGCCCGAGCGCAAGGTCAAGTACTACCGCTCGGCCAGCCAGATCCCGAACCTCCCGCCCGACGTCGCCATGCAGATCGAGGCCGTCGCCCAGCGCTACGTCTTCCGCGCGAACAGCTACTACCTCGACCTGATCGACTGGACCGACCCGAACGACCCGATCCGCCAGCTCGTGATTCCCCGCCGCGAGGAGCTGAACGACTGGGGCGCGCTCGACGCCAGCAACGAGGCGAGCAACTACGTCGTGAAGGGCGTGCAGCACAAGTACCGCGACACGGCGCTCGTGCTCGTGAACAGCGTGTGCGGCGCCTACTGCCGCTACTGCTTCCGCAAGCGGCTGTTCATGAACGACAACGACGAGACCATTCACGACCTGTCGGCGGCGTACGAGTACATCGGCCAGCACACGGAGATCACCGACGTGCTGCTCACCGGCGGCGACCCGCTCATCATGAGCACGGGCAAGCTGCGCGTGATCCTCGAGAAGTTCGCGGCGATGCCGCACATCAAGACGATCCGCATCGGCTCGAAGATGCCGGCCTTCAACCCGTTCCGCATCACCGAGGACGCCGACCTGCAGGCGCTGCTGCGCGAGATCACCGGCGGCCCGCGCGCCGTGTACGTGATGGCGCACTTCGACCATCCCCGCGAACTCACCGCCGAAGCACGCGAGGGCATCGCCTGCCTGATCGAGAACGGCGTGCGCGTCGTGAACCAGTGCCCGGTCATCCGCGGCATCAACGACGACGCGGACGTGCTCGCGGAGCTGTTCACCGAGATGAGCCTGCTCGGCGCGCCGCAGTACTACCTCTTCCAGTGCCGCCCCACGGCCGGCAACCAGGCCTACGACATCCCGATCGTCGAGGGCTACCAGCTGTTCCAGAAGGCGCAGCGCAAGGTTTCCGGCCTCAACCGCCGCGCGCGATTCAGCATGTCGCACGCGAGCGGCAAGATCGAAGTGGTCGGTCTCGACGACCAGCACATCTTCCTGCGCTACCACCGCGCGCGTCACGCCCAGGACGACGGTCGCATCGTGGTCTGCCGTCGCGACGACTCCGCGCACTGGTTCGACGACCTCGTCGAGGTCGGCTGAGCATCGTGACCGCTCCCGCCACGCTCCGCATGGGCCACGCCGTGGCCACCGCGCATCCGCTCGCGACCGACGCCGCGCTCGAAGTCCTGCGCGCGGGCGGCAACGCGGCCGACGCCGCGGCGGCCGCGGCGTGGATGCTCGCCGTCGTCGAACCCAGCGGCTCGGGGCTCGGCGGCCAGGCGACGCTCCTCGTGCACGCGGCGGACGGCACGCGCACCGTGCTCGACGGCCATTCGCACGCGCCGCAGGGTTCGACCCGCCGCGCCGTGGATCGTGCGGCGCAGCGCCGGGGCTTCCGCGCGACGACCGTGCCGTCCATGCCCGTCATCGTGGGCGCACTCGGCGATCGCTTCGGACGCCTGCCGCTCGCGCAGGTGCTCGCGCCCGCACGCCGCGCGGCGCACGAAGGCTTCGCCGTCACGCCGCTGCTCCGACGCCACGTGCAGTGGTGCGCCGGGGCGCTCGGCTCCACCGAGTTCGCGGCGCGCACGTTCCTCGTGAAGGGCAGGGCGCCCCGCCGCGGCGCGACGCTCCGCCAGCCCGAGCTCGCGGCGACGCTCGACCGTCTCGCGCGCCACGGCGTCGCGGACTTCTACACCGGCGCGCTCGCCCGCGAGATCGCGGACGACATGCGCGCGCACGAAGGGCTCGTCGGACCGGCCGACCTCGCGTCCGCCGCGACGCCCGCCGAGCGCCGTCCGCTCTCGTTCGACTTCCGCGGGCACGAGGTCGTCACGGTGCCCCCTCCCGGCGGCGGCCTGCAGCTGCTGCTCGGGCTCCGGCTCGCCGAGACGCTCGGCCTGGGCGACGCCGCGAACGACGTCGAATGGTACGAACGCTTCGCGCTGATCGTGGACGCGGTGTTCCGCGAGCGCGCGCGCTGGCCGTTCCCGGTCGAGAAGCTCACGCCGTCCCTGATCGACTGGATGCTCGGCGCCGCGCACGCGTCCGAGATCGCGGCCGAGACGCTCGCGCGCGTCCCCCGCCCGCGCGTCGCGCAGGCCGAGGGCCCCGGCGACACGACGCATCTGTGCGTCGCCGACTCCGACGGGATGGTGGTGTCGCTCACGCAGTCCATCCAGTCGCTCTTCGGCGCGAAGGTCGCGAACGAACGGCTCGGCTTCTTCTACAACAACTACCTCTGCACCTGTTCGCGCAGGCTCGGCCCCTCGCGCCTGCGCTCCGGCGCGCGCCCGCAGTCGAACGCCGCCCCCACGGTGGTGTTCCGCGGGCCCGCCGCCGATCCCGGCGCGCCGTGGTTCACGCTCGGCGCGGCCGGCAGCCGCCGCATCACGTCGTCGCTTCTCCAGGTCGTCACGCAGGTCGTGCTCCGCGGCCGTTCGGTCGCCGAAGCCGTCGATGCGCCGCGCGTGCATCCGACGCTGCCCGGTCCCTACATGGTCGAGTCACGCGCCTCGAGCCCCGAACTGCTCGAGCGTCTCGCGCGCCGGTTCCGCGGCCCGCTCGTCCCCCGCGCGGGCCACAGCTACGCGATGGGCTGCGTGCAGGCGCTCGTCCGCGCGGAAGACGGCGCGTGGAGCGGCGTCGCCGACCCGCGACGCGAAGGAGTCGGTCATGGCGAGTGAAGTGCTGGAGCACCCGACCGTCGAAGCGAGGCGCGCGCAGCGCGTCGCGCGGCGCCGCGCGCTGCGCCGCGGCACCATGCTCGCGCTGCTCGCGCTCGCGGCCGCCGTGCTGGCGCTCAAACTCGTGCCCTCGCCGGCCGCCGAAACGGTGCGCCACTTCGTCGCGCTGCGGCAGGCGAACGGCCCGCTCTCTTCGCACCTGTCGCACGTGCTGCTCGTGCCGCTCGGCGCTCTGTTCGCCGTCTTCTTCCGCCTCACGCTCGGCGTGCGCGTGCTCGGCCCGTTCCGCTCGGTGCTGCTCGCGATCGCGTTCCGCATGACGGGCCTGGTCGTCGGCCTCACGTTCGTCATCGTCGTGCTCGCCACGATCGTCGCGGTGCGCCCGCTGCTCGCGCGCATGCGGCTGCCCCAGTACTCGCGGCTCTCGGCCACGCTCAGCACGGTCGCGCTCGTGATCGTGCTCACGGTGCTCGTCGGGCGCGCGTTCGGCTGGCAGGCGCTCACGCTCGCCGGCTACTTCCCGATCGTCGTGCTCAGCCTGACCGCGGAAGGGTTCGCCTCGGCGCTGCGTCGCGAGGGCCCGCGTTCGGCGCTGTGGCGCGGCTTCGCCACGGTCGCGCTCGGCGTCTTCATCGCGCAGCTGTCCGCCGTGCCGGGTTTCGAGGCGCTGCTCTTCGATCATCCCGAACTGCTGCTCGTCGAGGTCGCGCTCATGCTCGCGACCGCCGAGTTCCTCGGGTTCCGCCTGTTCGCCTCGCTCAACCCTCCCGTCAAGAAGCGCCGGCGCAAGAAGCGCCGCAAGCGGCTCGAGGCCAGGCGCAAGGCCATGGTCGCCGAGTACGAGCTGCCTTCCTCCGTTCCCACGTCCACGCCGGAGACTTCCGCGTCATGAAGATCGCCGTCGTCCGCAACCGCAACAACGAAGGTGTCGTCGCCCGCTTCGGCGTGCCGACTGCCGAGAAGTACGGCCGCTCCGCCGTGCAGGGCGTGCTCGACGCGCTCCGCGCCGCGGGCCACGAGACGATCGTGCTCGAAGGCGACGGCACGCTGTTCTCCCGTCTCGCCGAGTTCATGCCGGCCGATCCGGAGACCGGGCTGCCGACCGGGATGGTGTTCAACATGGCGTACGGCGTGCAGGGCGAGTGCCGCTACGTGCACACCCCCGGCCTGCTCGAGATGGCCGGCGTGCCGTACACGGGCTCGAGCCCGCGCGGCCACGCCGCCTGCCTCGACAAGGTCGTCACGAAACTGCTCATCGAGAAGGCCGGCGTGCGCACGCCGCGCTTCTGCACCATGTGGACGGCCGCCGACTTCGACTCGTCGCTCCGCTTCCCGCTCGTCGTGAAGCCCCGCCACGAGTCCACGAGCCTCGGGCTCGCGCTCGTGCACGACCACGTGGCGCTCGTCGCCGCGGTCGAGAACGTCGTCGCGACGTACGGCCAGGACGCGCTCGTCGAGGAGTACATCGACGGCCGCGAGGTGGCGATCGGCCTGCTCGGCAACGACCCGGTCGAGATCCTGCCGATCGTCGAACTCGACTTCCGCGGCCGCGCGTCGAAGATCGTGAGCAAGGGCGACAAGTTCCACAAGACCGAGGACGAGCCCGAGAAGCTCTGCCCCGCGCCGCTCGACGCGGAACTCGAGCGCAAGCTGCACGCGCTCGCGCACAAGGTCTGGCGCGCGTGCGGCTGCCGCGACTACGCGCGCATCGACGTGCGCATCGGGCTCGACGGCGAGCCGAGCGTGCTCGAGATCAACTCCATGGCCTCGCTCGGCGCCGGCGGCTCGTACATGCGCGCCGCGACGACCGCCGGCTGGACGTTCGAAACGCTCGTCGCCGAGATCGTGGACCGCGCGCACCTGCGCTGCTTCGGCACGCGGGCGCCGCGCGAAGCGCAGCCCGTCACCGCCTGGGCCGACGCGCAGGAAGCCTGATCGTGCTCCGTCGCCACTTCCCCGCCACCGCATCCGGCCCGCACGGGCACGTTCCCCCGAGGACCTTCATGACGCTCGACCGCATCCGCCTCACCGCCGCACTCGCGTGCGCCGCCACGCTCGCCGTGTGGGCGGCCGGCGCCGCGCGCCATGCGACGGCTCCCGCCGTTCCGGTGGCCGCCGTGGCGTCCGCTTCGCCGCGGCTCTCGCCCGACGACGCGATCGCGATCGCGGTCAACGATCTCTCGCCCACCGACGGCGGCTACACGCTCGTGCATCCGCGCCACACCGCGCGGTTCACGCGCGAGGGCGTCGCGTTCGAAGCCCGCAAGGGTCCCGAGTGGAACTGGACGCTGCGCGCCGCCGGCGCCGCCGCGAAGCCCGCCGCCGTCGCGCCGGTCGCGCCGGAAGTGGCGAACGGTGTGGTGACGTACGCGCGTGAAGGCTTCACCGAGCGCTACCGCCCGGGCGCGCGCGCGATCGAGCAGGACTTCGTGCTCGCGCAGGCCCCGGCCGCCGGCGCCGACTTCGTGCTCGAGGGCGCGATCGCGTCCACCGGCGCGTTCGAGGCGACGGAGCACGGCTGGATGTGGCGCGACGCCGAGGGCGTCGTCAGCCTCGGCCGCGTGACGGTCGTGGACGCCGCGGGCGAAAAGCTCGCCGCGCGCATGGACGTCACGGCCGCTTCCGCGCGCATCACGGTGGACGGCGACGCGCTCGCGCACGCCGCGTACCCCGTGACCGTGGATCCCGAGATCGGCACGAACGACTTCCGCATCAGCTTCATGGGCCCGGACGGCGACCTCACCTACGACGGGCGCAACTCGGCGGTCGCGTACAACGCGACCAACGGCGAATACCTCGTCGTGTGGGAAGGCGACGACGACACGCCCGGAAACGGCGAAGGCGAGTTCGAGATCTTCGCGCAGCGCATCAACGCCTCGACCGGCGCGGCCGTGGGCGCGAACGACTTCCGCGTCAGCGACATGGGCACGAACGGCGACACGAACTCGGACGCCACCTCCCCGGCCGTGGCGTGGAACGCGACGAACAACGAATACCTCGTCGTGTGGGCCGGCGACGACAGCACCGGCGTCACGGCGAACGGCGAGACCGAGATCTTCGGCCAGCGCCTCACGGGCGCGACCGGCGCCGAGGTCGGCACGAACGACTTCCGCGTCAGCGACATGGGGCCGAACTTCGACCCCAACTACGACGCCGAGAACCCGGTCGTCTCGTGGAACTCCGTCCACAACGAGTACCTCGTGGCCTGGGAAGGCGACGACAACACGTTCCCTCTCGTGAACGGCGAATCCGAGATCTTCGCGCAGCGCCTCGCCGGCGCGACGGGCCTCGAAGTGGGCACGAACGACTTCCGCGTGAGCGACATGGGAGCGGACGGCGTCGTGACGAGCGGCGCACACGCTCCGGCGGTCGCCTACGGCGCGGGCCAGTACCTCGTCGTGTGGACGGGCGACAACGGCGCCCCGCTCGCGGACGACGAGTTCGAGATCTGGGGCCAGCGCCTCACCGCTTCGACCGGCGCCGAGGCCGGCACGAACGACTTCCGCATCAGCGACATGGGCCCCGACGGCGACGCGCTGTACGACGCGCAGGACCCGGCCGTGAGCTTCGCCGCGGGCGCGAACACGTTCTTCGTCGTGTGGTCCGGCGACGACAACGGCCCCCGCCTGGTCGAAGGTGAGCGCGAGATCTTCGGCCAGTTGATCAACGCCACGACCGGCGCCGAGACCGGCACGAACGACATGCGCTACTCCGAAATGGGTCCCGACGGCGATCCGCTGTTCGACGCGCGCAGCCCTTCGGTCGGCTTCGACAGCGCGACGAGCGAGTACCTGGTCAGCTGGGAAGGCGACGACAAGGGCGGCGGTCTCGTCTCGGGTGAGTTCGAGATCTTCGGCCAGCTCGTCAACGCGTCGACCGGCGCCGAGTCGCGCTCGAACGATTTCCAGATGAGCAACATGGGCATCCCGGGTCACATCCACGTCGGCGCCGCGGCGCCCGCGGTGTGCGCGCGCACGAACGGCACGATCGAGTACTTCGTGGTCTGGCACGCGGACTCCGACACGCTCGGCGTCGTGGACGACGAGTTCGAGGTCTACGGCCAGCGCCTGAACGGCCAGGGCCGCGAGCAGGGCACGGACGACATGCGCATCAGCGACATGGGCCCCGACGGCGACATCGACTGGGACGCGCGCTTCCCGCAGATCGCGTACAACCCGATCGACGCCGAGTACCTCGTCGTGTGGGAAGCGGACGACACGACCGGCGCGCTCGTGGACGGCGAGACCGAGATCTTCGGCCGGCGCGTGAGCGCGGTGAGCGGCCTGCCGGTTGGCCCGCTCCAGTTCCGCATCAGCAGCATGGGCGCCGACGGCGACGGCGCGTACGACGCGCAGGACGTGTCGGTCGCGTTCGACGCGACGCACCGCCACTGGCTCGTCGTGTGGGCCGGCGAGACGAACGAAGGCGAACTCGTGAACAGCGAGTTCGAGATCTGGGGACAGCTGCTCGACGCGCAGGGCAACGAGATCGGCGTGGACGATTTCCGGATCAGCGACATGGGCCCGGACGGCGACGCGCTGTACGACGCGAACCACCCGCGCGCCACCTGGAACTCGCTGCACGACGAGTTCCTCGTCGTGTGGGACGGCGACGACGTGGGCGGCACGACCGTCGAGGGCGAAGTCGAGATCTTCGCGCAGCGCCTGTCCGACGCCGGCGCCGAGATCGGCGCGAACGACTTCCGCGTGAGCAGCATGGGCTTCGACGGCGACATCGCGTTCGACGCGCTCGATCCCGCCGTGGCGTTCGACTCGCAGCGCGACGAGTACCTCGTCGTGTGGTCGGGCGACGACACGAGCGCGGTGCTGCGCGACGGCGAGACGGAAGTGTTCGGGCAGCGGCTGAGCGCCTCCGGCGCCGAACTCGGCGCGGACGACTTCCGGATCAGCACGATGGGCCCGGACTCCGATCCGCTCTTCGACGCGAGCAAGCCCGCGGTCGCATTCAATCCGGTGCGCGACGAATACCTCGTCGTGTGGGAGGGCGACGACCTCGGCTTCGCGCTCGCTGAAGGCGAGACCGAGATCTTCGGCCAGCGCCTCACGGGCGACGGCCTCGAGATCGGCGCCGACGACTTCCGCATCAGCACGATGGGCATCGACCTCGACCCGCTCACCGACGCGGCCTCCCCGAACGTCACCTACCTTCCCTCGAGGCGCGAGTACTTCGTCGTGTGGGATGGCGACGACAACAACGGAACCGCGGTCGGTGAAGTCGAAGTGTACGGACAGCTGCTCGACGCCGAGACCGGCGCCGAAGTGGACGTCGACGACGTGCGCCTGAGCGACGCCGGCCCGGACCTGAACGCCACGTTCGACGCCTCGCATCCGGCGATCGCGTTCTCGCCCTCGCAGCACCGCTCGCTGATCGTCTGGCAGGCCGACGACGACGCCGGCGCGCTGGGCCCGCACGAGTTCGAGATCTTCGCCCAGCAGTTCGAGCATCCGGTGCCGCTCGCCGTCGGCGACGGTCCGCGCTCCTGGCTCTCGCTCGCGATCGAGGGCGGCAACCCGGTGCGCGGCGACGCGCAGCTCATGCTCTCGTCACCGGAAGCCGGAACGTTCGACGTCGGCGTGCACGACGTCGCCGGCCGCCGCGTCGCCCGGCAGACCGTCACGTTCGCCGCCGCGGGCCGTACGCGCGTGACGGTGGACTCCCGCTCCCTCGCCCCCGGCATCTACCTCGTGCGCGCCTCGAGCGGCGCGCGCCAGGCCACGCAGAAGCTCGTCATCCGGCACTGAGATCCGGGAAAGGACACGAACGTGAACTTCCGCTTCGGCAGCACCCGCACGCTCCGGGCCTTCGGGGCCTCGGCCGCCGCACTGCTTCTTCTCGCCGCGCTCGCCTTCACGGGCACGGCACACGCCTCGAGCATCGAGGAGGACGACGACGACGTGAGCGGAGCCGACCGCGCCTTCGGGCCGCCGCCGGCGCTGCTCGATTCGGCCCGCCGCCGCGCGGCCGAGACCGGCTTCGGCTGGATCGCGGGCGTGAGCGCGTACGTCGCGAACGACGACAACGTGTTCCGCAGCCCGGCGACGCAGGAGCGCACGAGCAGCGCGTGGGGCAACGCCGGCTACCTGCGCGGCGACGCCCGCTTCGGCGGCTCGAACCGCTCGCTCACCACGGTCACGTGGAACCAGACGAAGTTCGACGCGTTCCGCCAGATCGACTCGACGCATCCGCACCTGAGCCAGTGGTTCCAGCACCGCTTCTCCCCTTCGACGGCGCTGGAGCTCGACCTCGACGTCGTGCACCAGAACGACGACGCGACGACCATCACCGGCTTCGCCTACACGCGCGACTACAGCTGGTGGCGTTACGGCGGCGAGGCCGTGCTCGAGTACGCGCCGGGAGAGCGCCACCGTTTCCGCGCCGGCGTCGAGGAGGTCCGCAAGGACTACGGCGAGGTCGCCTCGCTCAACTCGATCGACTGGTCGCACTGGCGCGCTTCGGGTTCGTATCGCTTCCGCATCGGACCGGGCCACTACGCCGGGATCAAGTTCGAGCGCGGCCATCGCGTGTACGACGCGGAACCCGCGTCGCTCGCCGACGGCAACGAGCAGCCCGGCAATCCGGTCGAGAAGCACGCCTACCGCGACCTCGTCCTCTGGTACGGCGCGCCGCTCGGCTCGAAGCTCGAACTCGACGCGAGCATGGATCTCGGGCACAAGACCGACGAGTTCCAGGGCTACGAGAACTACGACGACCGCACGATCCGCCTCGGCCTGCTCGCGCGGCCGGCGTCCGGCCTCGAACTGCGCGCCGGACTCGTGAGCGGCCATCGCGACTACGACCGCATCCTCGCCGACGGCGGTGCGATGCTCGCGTACGACACGGTCGAAGCGCGTTTCGGCGCCCGCGTGCGCGTGCTCGGCACGTGGTGGGTGTACGGCGACGTGAACTCCTACCAGCGCGACACGAACCGTTCGAGCGGGCTCGACTATCGCGACTACCGCGGCGTGTTCACGCGCGCCGGAGTCAGCGTCTTCCACTGACGCCGGTCGCGCCCCTCGGGACCGGTACGAAAAGCGGGACGGAGCTTCGCGCTCCGTCCCGCTTCTTCGTTTCGGCGGCGAGGCTCAGCTTCCCGGCCGCAGGTCCGTGGATTCCTGGATCGCGCGCCGGAACTCGAAGGGCGCCTGGATGCCGGTGAAGCGCTCCTTGGTGCCGCCGGAACCCGTCACCTCGATGTCGCCGAAGCCGAAGAGCTTGCCCCACATGTTCTGCTCGACGCCGACGCCCTCGATCTTCGACGGCAGCAGTTCGACAGACCGCGTCGTGAAGACGCCGAGCTTGATGACGACGCGCTTGTTCGTCACCGCGAACTCCGAACTCTGGCGGCGGATGTGCGCGGCGAGGATCCACAGCAGCCCGAGCCCGAGCGGCGCGGCGATGAACGGAATCAGCGCGTTGACGGCGAGCAGCACCGCGATCGGCACCATCACGAACAGCGTGAACGCCACGGGCGGCACGTACAGCCCCCAGTGCAGCCGCGTGCGGAACAGCACGCGCTCGTCGGCGAGCAGGTTCTTGTCGAGGTAACTCAACGTCGTCCTTTCCGTGAACGAAGGCTTCTCAGCGCAGGCGCACGATGCGCCGCGTCCACACTTCCCCGTCCGCTTCGAGCCGCGCCCAGTACAGCCCGGCCGGCGCCGTGGCGCCCGAGTCGTCGCGGCCGTTCCACGTCACCTCGTGCGCGCCCGCGGCGAGCACGCGATCCTCGAGCGTGCGCACGCGGCGCCCGCCCACGTCGAGCAGCACGAGCCGCACGTGCGCCTCTCGCGGCAGCGTACAGCGCAGCGCCACGGGGCCGCGCGACGGATTCGCGCCCGCGAACACGAGCGACGGATGCGCCACGGCCGGCCCGCCGTCGGCGTCCGCCAGTCCGAGCGGCTCGAGGAACCACTGCCCGAGCAGCGTCATGACGTTCGCCTGCAGCACCGAGTGCGTCCACCGGTACGGGCGTCCCGACAGGAACGCGAACCGTCCGCCGTGCGGGCGCAGGCCCGCGCCGCCCACGGGCACGCGGATCGCGCCGAGCCCGCGCGAGGGCGTGAAGCCCGACGCCGTGCGCCAGAGCAGGTGGCTGTCCGCGCGCGTCCGCACCGTGTCGAACACCGCGCAGAGCGACTGCGTGGTCGTCCGCGTGAGCGTCGTGAAGCCCGGGCGCGTCGGAGCGGCGTCGGCGATCGTGGCGCCGGTGGCCGTCCAGTTGATGCCGAGATAGGTGCGCAGCGAGTCGTCGAGGAAGAGTTCGCCCTGCCGCGTCATGAGCAGCAGGTTGCCGCCCGCCTTGAGGTACGAGAGCGCCGGCGTGCTCTGCCACGCCGAGAGGTCGCCCGTGAAGTTGTTGCCGATCCAGATCACGTTGCGGTAGTGGCCGAGCACGCTGCCCGGCACCGCGCCGTGCCCGAGCGGCACGGGCAGCGTGGCCGGATAGCCCGCGACGGGCGCGTCGAACGTGTCCCAGAAGTCGATCCCGTACGCGCCCCAGAACGCCTTGTCCGTGTACGCGCTGGTGATCTCCGTGCCGTAGTTCGCCCAGTCCACGCCGTTCACGAGCAGCACGGACTTCTCGAACGACGGCGACTCCACGACCGAGTCGATCTGCTTGAGGATCCAGCCGTCGCGGTCGATCGCGACGTCCGACGGCGCGCCGGGCACGTGGAAGACGAACGTCTGCGAGGCGAGCGAGTCCTGCGCGACGAACGTCTGTTCTCCCCCGGCGTACGTGACCGTGAGGTCGACGGGCATGGTGAAGAGCTGCCACGTCTGCGTCTGGAGCAGCGTGACGGTGACGTCCCATCCACCCGAGGCCGGCGCGGCGGTCCACGACGCGCGGTAGCGCGGGAAGTACTCGCCGTAGATCCACTGCTGGAAGAACGCGGACAGGTTCCGGCCGGACTCCGCCTCGACGGACGCACGGAAGTCCTCCGTCGTCGCGCTCCGGTACTGCATGTCCTGGCGGTAGCGGCGGATCGAATGGAAGAACGTCGAGTCGCCGAGCACGTGCCGCAGCATGTGCAGCACCCACGAGCCCTTGTTGTACGAAAGGTTCGAATCGAACACGCGCGACTCGTTCGCCGCGTCGGCCACGAAGATCGAGCCCGCCCCGAAGTAGCGGTTCGCGTCGATGTCCGCCTTGTACGCCGCGTACCCGCCCTGCGACTCGGCCCACATGGCCTCGCCGTAGGTCGCGAAACCCTCGTTGAGCCAGATGTGGCCGAAGTCGCGGCACGTGATCATGTCGCCCCACCACTGGTGCATGAGCTCGTGCGCGACCACGAACTCGCTGTAGGTGCCGAGGCTCGTGCACGTCTGGTGCTCCATGCCGCCGCTGAACGTGAACTCGGCGTGCCCGTACTTCTCCGAGAAGAACGGGTACTCGCCGAAGCGCGTCGCGAACGCCGCGAGCATGCTCTTCACCTTCGCCTGCGAGACGCTCGCGGTCGCGAAGTTCTCGGGCACGTTCCACCAGCGGAGCAGCATCGAGTCCGTCGCCGTCGGCCGGTACCAGTCGCTCGTCACCGTGTAGGGGTAGCTCGCGAGGAACACGAGGTAGGTCGCGATCGGGTGACGCTCGCGCCAGTGCGTCGTGACCGTCGCGCCGTTGTTGACGGTCGCGAGCAGCGTGCCGTTCGACGCCGTGGTGAGCGCCGACGGCACGGTGAAGTGCACGTCCACCGAGTCGGCCTTGTCGGCCGGCGCGTCCTTGCACGGCCACCACGACCGCGCGCCGTAGGCTTCCGAAAGGCTCCAGATCATCTGGCGCGCGTTCACGGTCGGGAAACCGAAGTAGCCGTAGAGCGTCGGGTTGCCGTGGTACGTGATCGTCACGTCGAACGTCTCGCCGGTCGCGTACGCGCGGTCGAGGTTCAGCGTGAGCACGGAGCCCGCGCGCGACCACGTCGCCGCCACGCCGGCGCTCGTCGCGGCGTCCACGACCAGCTCGGGCACGAGGTCGAGGTCCGCGGTCGTCACCGATCCGCTCACGACGGTCGCCTTCATGCGCACGGTGCCCGCGACGTTCGCCGGGGAAGGCGTGAACGTCAGCGCGAGGTCGTACCAGCGCGCGTCCCACGCGTCCTGGTTCGCGGTCGCGGCGCGCTCGGCGGAGCGCGTGCCGGCCAGCGCGTGCGCCTTCCACGCGGCGAGGAACGGCGCGACGTCGTAGTCCTCGCGCTGTTCCTGCACACCGCTCGGCAGCGGCGGGAAGAGCACGGGCTTCGCGAAGGCGGACGCGGCGAAGGTGGCGGCGCAGGCGAACGCGAGCGCGAGAGCGGTTCCGAGGCGGCGCATGGCGGGACTCCGAAGGGGTGGAAACGTCGCGGGCGCCCCGAACAGGGCGCCCGTGAACGTTAGCATCGCCGCCGTACCGACTTCACCCCTCTTGTGGCAGGCGCACCGCGACCGGCCCGGCGTTCCAGATGTCCCGGGCGTACTCGCCGATGGTCCGGTCGGACGAGAACTTCGCCATGCGTGCCACGTTCAGGATCGACTTCCGCGTCCAGGCCTCCGTGTCGGCGAACTCGTGGTCGATCACGTCCTGGCAGTCCACGTACGGCCGGTAGTCGGCCATCAGCCGGTACGTGTCGTGCCAGAGCAGGTGGTGCGTGATCGCATGGAACAGCGTCGGGTCGTCCGGCGAGAAGAGCCCGCCGCCGATCGTGTCGATCGCCTCGCGCAGTTCGCCGTCGGACTCGTAGTACGCGCGCGGGTCGTAGCCTTCGGTCCACGTGCGCGCGACGTCCTCGGCGGTGAGGCCGAACAGGAAGAAGTTCTCCGCCCCCACCTCGTCGCGGATCTCGACGTTCGCGCCGTCGAGCGTGCCCACCGTGAGCGCGCCGTTGAGCGCGAACTTCATGTTGCCCGTGCCCGAGGCTTCCTTGCCCGCGGTCGAGATCTGCTCCGACAGGTCCGCCGCCGGGTACACCCACTGCGCGAGCTTCACGCTGTAGTTCGGCAGGAACACGACCTTGAGCCGCCCCGCGACGGCCGGGTCGCGGTTCACGACCGAACCGACGGAGTTCGCGAGCTTGATGATGAGCTTCGCCATCGCGTAGCCGGGCGCCGCCTTGCCTCCGAACACGAACGTGCGCGGCTGCACGCGCGCGTGTGGATCGCGGCGGATGCGGTTGTAGAGCGTGACGACGTGGAGCAGCTTGAGGTGCTGGCGCTTGTACTCGTGGATGCGTTTCGCGAGCACGTCGAACAGGCTCGTGGGATCGAGCCGCTCGCCCTGCGTACGCCGCACGTACTCCGCGAGCGCCTGCTTGCGCGCGAGCTTCATGGCGCGCCATTCGCGCTGGAACTCGGGGTCGCCCGCGTGACGTTCGAGGCCCTTCAACCGGCCGAGGTCCCGCTCCCAACCGGCGCCGAGCGTGCGCGTGAGCAGCGTCGAAAGCTCGGGGTTCGACAGCATGAGGAACCGCCGCGGCGTGACGCCGTTCGTCTTGTTCTGGAACTTCTCCGGCCACAGGTCGTGGAAGTCGCGCAGCACGGTCTCGCCGAGCAGCCGCGTGTGCAGCTCCGCGACGCCGTTCACGGCGTGACTGCCGACGCACGCGAGATTCGCCATGCGCACGAAGCGCGCGCCCGACTCGTCCACGAGCGACATGCGCCGCACGCGGTCGGGATCGTCCGGCCAGCGCTCGCGCACCTGCTCGAGGAACCGGCGGTTGATCTCGTGGATGATCTCCATGTGACGCGGCAGCACGTTCTCGAAGAGCGACACCGGCCACGTCTCGAGCGCTTCGGGCAGCAGCGTGTGGTTCGTGTACGCGAACGTGCGCTGCGTGAGCGCCCACGCGTCGTCCCAGTCCACGCGCTGGTCGTCCACGAGCAGCCGCATGAGCTCGGCGACCGCGATCGCCGGATGCGTGTCGTTGAGCTGCACCGCGAACTTCTCCGGGAAGTCCGTCACGGGGCGGCCGTTGTTGCAGAGGATGCGCAGCATGTCCTGCAGCGAGCACGTGACGAAGAAGAACTGCTGGAGCAGCCGCAGGCGCTTGCCCGTCTCGGGCTCGTCGTTCGGGTAGAGCACCTTGCTGATCGTCTCGGAGCGCACCTTGCGCACGACGGCGCCGGCGTAGTCGCCCTGGTTGAACGCCTGGAAGTCGAAGCCTTCCGCTGCTTCGGCCGACCAGAGCCGCAGCGTGTTCACGTTGTTCACGCCGTGCCCGAGGATCGGCGTGTCGTTCGCGACGCCGCGATAGATCTCGTGCGGCAGCCAGCGGCGGCGCCAGATGCCGTCGGCGTCGCGATAGCTCTCGGTGCGCCCGCCGATCCCGATGTCGAACGCGATGTGCGGGCGGCGCACTTCCCACGGCGAGCCGAAGCGCAGCCACGTGTCGGTCGTCTCGTGCTGCCAGCCGTCGCGGATCACCTGGTCGAAGATGCCGAACTCGTAGCGGATGCCGTAGCCGATCGCCGGGATCTCGAGCGTCGCGAGCGAGTCCATGAAGCAGGCCGCGAGCCGCCCGAGGCCGCCGTTGCCGAGGCCGGGCTCCTCCTCGTGCGCGACCAGTTCGTCGAGGTTCACGCCGAGACCCGCGAGCGCGCGCCGCGCGGTGTCGAGGATGCCGAGGTGCAGCAGGTTGTGGTCGAGGTGCGGCCCCGGCA
Source organism: Candidatus Eiseniibacteriota bacterium (assembly GCA_016710095.1). Taxonomy (GTDB): domain Bacteria; phylum Eisenbacteria; class RBG-16-71-46; order RBG-16-71-46; family RBG-16-71-46; genus CAIXRL01. Next base: position 31,382 of record JADJLL010000024.1, read on the forward strand.
GGTACTCCGCCGACAGGTAGCAGACCGTGCGCGCGTCGGTTTCCTGGTACGTGCGCACCGTGCCGACGAGGCGATGCAGCATGCGGTCGCGGACCGTGTACGCGAGCGCCTTGAACTTGTCGTCCGTCGTGGCCAGCTCGAGCGTGCGGCCCTGCAGGTAGAAGAGGTTGTCGAGGAAGGCGAGCCGGATGGCCTCTTCACTCAACCCCGTCCGAATGTCTTCCCCGTTCGCCCGCTGCGTGATGACGCTCTTGGTCGCGCGCATGGCGCATCCTCTCCAGGAGAGCGCGCCGGGCACGCCTCGGTGCTGCGAGGCGTCGTGCGGTCGGGGCCGTGATCCGCGCTGGCGCGTTCTGTCGCCGGGCCCGCACGAAGGCGGGCAGTCCCTCGCGGTATCGTCCCGAGGCGCGCCGTACTGGACGCGAACCTCACGGAATCTTCGCGGGCGCACGCCCGCGGGAGAAGATGCGGGACCCGGGCGCGACGGCCGACGCGCGGCCTCGTGAGGGACACGCCCGCGATCGCTCAGGCGCCGAGGCGCCGCCGCGCCGATACGCGATCGGCTTCAGCCCAGGGCGAGAGTCGCTCGCGAGATCAGCCTCTGCAGCGCGAGTCCGCGCGCCGCGTCGTGCGCCGGGCGCTCGCCACCGCGCACCGCGCGGGCGAACGTCGCCGCACCGCCGCCCAGGGACTCTCGGCGGAAGCCGCGACCGCGTCGAACGCGAGCGTGCCCGATGGGCCGGAGCACTCGAGCGTGAACACGGTCTGCGGCAGCTCGCTCACACCGGAGAGCGATACTTCGCTCGTGGCGCCGCCCTCGTGCTCGCACGTGAGCGTCACGGTGCGGCGCGGATCGCCGCTGCCATGGATGGCGACGATCGGGCCGAGCACGCCCTCGAGCAGGTCGAACGCGTGCGGTCCCAGATCGTGCAGCACGCCGTGCTCGCGCCGCCAAGCGTTCGCGTAGGGGCCGCGCACGAACGCGCCGGAGAGGAACGCGAGCCGTGCGCGCTCGGGCCGCGAGTCGCGCGCGCGGGCGAGCCACTCGCGCGTCGCCACGCGATAGCGGTGCGTGAGCATGAGCTGCGTCACGACGCCGGCGGCCTCCGCCGCGGCGACGACGCGTTCGGCCGCCGGAACGTCGAACGCGAGCGGCTTGTCGAGCATGAGGTGGCGTCCGGCCGCGGCCGCGCGCACGGCCAGTTCCGCCTGCGCGCCGGGCGGAACGGCGAACGCGACCGCCTCGCTGCGCGCGAGCAGTGCGTCGAACGAATCGCACGGCGGCACGCCGTGCTTGTCCGAAAGCTCGCGCGAGTGGACGAGCCCCGGCGACCACACGCCGGTGAGCACGGTCTCCGGCCCCTCGGCGAGCAGCGGGAGCGAGCACGTTCGCCGCCCACGGCCCGGCGCCCACGAGCCCGACGGCGACCGCGGCGGCGGGAGCGCTCACGCGATCGCGTCCCCGGTGTAGACGTTCATCCGGCCCTCGCGCAGGAACCCGACGAGCGTCAGGCCGGCCGTCTCGGCAAGTTCGATCGCGAGCGTCGTCGGCGCGCCGACGGCCGCGAGCACGGGGATGCGCGAGCGCGCCGCCTTGAGCACGAGCTCCGCTCCCGCACGCCCGCTGACCCAGAGCAGCCCTTCACGTGTTCCGTGAAGTCCCTCCCGCAAACGCCAGCCGCACACCTTGTCGACGGCGTTGTGCCTTCCCACGTCCTCGCGCGACACGCGGGGCTCGAGCGCGCCGTCGCACCACACCGCGGCGTGCACGCCGCCGGTCGCGGCGAAGCCGGCCTGCAGCGCGCGCACGCGCTCGGGCAGGGCGAGCAGCGCCGCCCGCTCGATGCGCACCGCGGGGCCCTCGCCCGCCAGGGCGAGCCCGGCGTGCAGCGACTCGAGGTGGGCGCGACCGCAGATCCCGCACGCGGCCGTGGAGGCGAAGTTCCGCTCGAGCTTCGACCAGTCGAGCGCCACACCGTCGGCCAGCGAGATGTCGATCACGTCCGGCTCGTCGCGATGCGTGGCGGCCGAGGAAGTGCACGCGCGCACGTCTTCGGCCCGGCGCAGCACGCCCTCGCTCGCGAGGAACCCGAGCGCGAGGTCTTCGTCGTGGCCCGGCGTGCGGAGCGTCACGGACAACTCGCGGCCGTCGACGCGGATCTCGAGCGCGCGTTCGACCGCCACGTCGTCGTCGAACCGTTCGGACGAACGGCCGGTCACGCGGGTGACCGGCCGTTTCTGGATCATGCGCTCGTCCACGGGAGCCTCAGACCTTGATGTGCTCCGTGTGGGTCGAGAGCGAGCCGTCGGGAAGCGGCACGATCTGGTAGTCGAGGAACATGTTCGGCGCTTCCTTCTGCATGATGCGAAGCACCTCGACCGCGACCTTGCGGATCTCGACGTCGGCGTGCTCGCTGCCGCGCAGCTCGATGAAGTGGCGCAGCGCGCGACCGTTGGCGGTCACGAAGATCTTGGTCTCGGTCGCGTTCGGCAGCACGGAGCGCGCGGCCTGACGCGCCATCTTGCGGCGCAGCGTCTTGTCCGTGACGTCCGTGAACTTCGCCTCGAGACCGGCGACGAGCTTGTCGTAGCCCGTTCGCGCGGCGTTCACGGCTTCGGCCCACACGGCGTGCAGTTCGGGATCGTTCGCGATCACGTCCGGCTCGATGTAGTCCGAATCGCTCTCGTCCACGTAGCGCTGCGAGAGCTGCGAGTAGGAGAAGTGCCGGTGCCGGATCAGCTCGTGCGTGAACGAGCGCGACACACCCGTGATGAGGAAGCTCCACACACCGTGCTCGAGCACCGAGCCATGCCCGACCTCGATGATGTGCTGGATGAAGTCCTCGTTGGTCTTCCGGCCCTTGCCGTAGGACATGTAGCAGACGCGTCCGGCGATCTCGGCGAGGCGTTCGGCGCCGACTTCGGTGTCGGTCTGCCAGGTCACACCCTCGTCGGCGAGGAAGCGCTGGATGTCGGGATCGCTCACCACCTGCCGGCCCACGAGATACACCTTGGGCTCACGGACGATCTCGAGCGGGTTCGATTCCACGGTGGCCGTCTCCATGGCGTGCTCCTTCAAACGGGCGATGCGTACTGCACGGTCGGTGAAGACCGCGTCGCGGGCGGAACGCCGGTCGAGGCGATTCCCCGCGAGAGTCGGCGTGCCTCGCCTCCCGGGCGCGGCACGCAGTGCGTGTTGACGCGGCACTTTACCCGAAATGCCGGGAGCGGTCTGCCCCCGATCCGGCATGGCCCCCAACTTTCCTCATCGGAGTGGTCCGAGAGGACCATGCACACAAGAGGTACGGAATCAGATAACTTGCGCAACGGGTCCAGCATCTCGCGATGAGGACCCCTTTCGCGCGCGAGGGTCGCTTCTGGCGGCGCCGCGATTGACATCACGCATCCCGGAGGGAACCGATGCGCAGACGGTTGTTGGCGTTTGCGGTGCTCGTTGCCTGCTCCGTGTTCACCCTGGCGGTCGCTCGGAATTCGTTCTCCGATCCGACTCCTCAGCGTGTGGGCTCGGCCGCTTGCAAGGAGTGCCACGACAAGCAGTATCAGCAGTACGCGGGCAGCGCCCACGGACGCGCTGAGCAGGACGCGGGACGCGTCGCCGGAGATCCCGGTTGCGAATCCTGTCACGGACCGGGCTCGCTGCACGTGCAGGCCGACGGCGACGAGAACTCCCCGGGCTTCAAGACCATCAAGCGCTACGCCAAGTTGTCGGCTCAGGAAGCGAATGCGACCTGCACCGGCTGCCACAAGGCGGGCGATCAGTTCTACTGGCAGCACAGCGCGCACGCTCGCAAGAACGTGTCCTGTGTCAGCTGCCACAACATCCACGATTCGAAGGACCCCGGCCACGCCAAGCTGCTCAACCAGCCGACGACGACCGCGGTCTGCATCACCTGCCACAAGGCGAACCACTTCGCGCTCGGCAAGACGGCCCACATGCCCGTCGCCGAAGGCGACATGACTTGTGGTGACTGCCACAGTCCGCACGGCAGCGCCGGACCGAAGCAGATCCGCGCCCTGACCGTGAACGAGCTCTGCCTGACGTGCCACGCCGACAAGCGCGGCCCGTTCCTGTGGGAGCACGCTCCGGTTCGTGAGAACTGCCTCAACTGCCACGAAGCGCACGGCTCGAACAACGACAAGGTGCTCGCCGCGAAGCGTCCCTACCTGTGCCAGCGCTGCCATATCGCCACGCGTCACCCGTCCACGATGTACGACCTGCCGGATCTCACGAACAGCAGCAGCAACCGTTCGCTGAATCGGTCGTGCACCAATTGCCATCCGCAGCTCCACGGATCGAATCATCCGTCGGGGCAGTACTTCACGCGGTAGGAGGCCGTCATGAGAGCGCGCATGATTTCGCTGATGGTGCTCGCGGCCTCTTTGCTCGTCGCGAGTCAGTCGGTGGCGCAGCCCACCGGCAACGTCACCTTCGGTTCGCAGTGGTGGAACCAGAGCGTCGACGAGGCCAAGCTGCAGGAGTTCCGGGTCATCCCGAAGGGTGGGTTCCTGGAGTCCTATTACCTGACGCAGTCCAAGGGGAACTTGTCCGCGGCCATGTGGGGCTCCAACGCCCTCGAAGAGGACCAGCGGCACAATCTCGCCCTTTCGAAGGGCCTGAAGTGGCGGCTCGACGCCGAAGTCAGCGGCACGCCGCACATCTTACAGCATGATGGCCCGCTCGCCCCTGTATCAGGTGAGCCCGGGCGTCTTCGTGCTGCCGGACTCGATCCAGCGCCTGATGCAGGGGTACGCGGGCGCCGGCAACAACGCCGGAACGAACGCCTACACGGCCACGCTGCGTGACCTGCTCAACGGCGCCGCCGGAACGTCGCTCGGCTTCCAGACGAACACGCAGAAGCTTCGCCTGCGCGCGCGTCAGGGCAAGCAGTGGCAGTTCGACCTGGCCGCCGTCCGCCGCGACCGCGAAGGCAGTCTGGCCTTCGGCGTGCCGTTCGGCATCGGCAGTGCCACCATGACCGAAGTCGCAGCTCCGATCGACCAGCGCATGGTCGACGCGGACGCGACGGGCGTGTACGTGAACGGCAAGCACCGCTTCATGATCTCGGGCGGCATTTCGACGTTCGAGAACGAAGTGGACGCGCTGCGGGTGGACAACTCTCGCCGCGTGACGGACAGCGCGACGAGCGGCACTGCGGTCGCCCAGCTGGATCTCTGGCCGGACAACCGTGTCATGCGTGGCCGGTGGCCTTCTCGGCGCAGCTGCCGAAGGCGTCCACGTTCACGGCGACGGTCGGCATGAGCAAGGCGAAGCAGGACGACGATTTCCTGCCCTTCACCAGCAACACCGCCCTCGCCTACTCGAGCATGGACTCGCTGCCGCAGAAGAACGTCGAAGCCGAAGTGACGACGATCGTGCAGGACTACCGTCTGACGGGTCGCCCGGCGGACAAGCTGTACGGCACGCTCCGCTTCCGCTCCGAGAAGGACGACAACAAGACGCCGACGGTCGACTTCAAGGGCTTCTCGCCGTACGACCAGGGCTTCACGGTCGGCGTGATCGAGAACCACCAGTGGGGCATGTCGACCACGAACCTCGGCCTCGACCTCAACTACGAACTGTCGAGCGCCGTGGATCTCTCCCTCCTGGGCGAGCACCGCACGCGCACGCACGAGTTCCGCGAAGTCGAGGAAGACGCCGAGAACGTGTTCGGCCTCGGCTTCCGGCTTCGTCCGCTCGACGCGGTGGACTTCTCCGTGAACTGGCGCATGGGCCAGCGTCGCCTCGATACGTTCCTCGAGGAGGACTACCTGAACGCGGCGGGCCAGCAGATCGAGCCCGTCGGCCTCCAGCGCTACGACGTCGGCGATCGCGACCAGAACATGGCGAACGGCTGATCAACTGGACCGTGAATCCGCGCCTGGACGTGTCGGTCAGCGCCAGCTGGTCGAAGGACGATTACCTGGACTCGCAGTACGGCCTGCCGAACGCGGACAACATCCTGGTGTTCGCCGAAGGCACGATCCACGCGAGCAAGACTCTCGACCTGAGCGGTGGCTACGGGTTCGGCCAGGTGAAGACCGAGATGGCGTCGAGCGAGTACAGCGCCAGCTCCCGTCCCGACACGGCGTCCACGATGGACTGGTGGATCGACGAGCAGGACCGGAACATCTACGTGTTCACGAATGCCGAGTGGCAGGTGAAGCCGAAGCTCGTGGTGAAGGCGGACTACACGTTCAGCCGTTCGCTCAACGACTACGACTTCTCCAACGTGACCACCGTGCGTAACGGCTCGCGCCGTGCCGAAGCGATCGACGTGCCCAGCACGTTCTATCGCAGCCACGACGTGACGCTCGAAGCGCGCTGGAAGTGGACGGCTTCCATGGACCTCGCGGTCCAGGGCCAGTACGTCCAGTTCGACGTCGAGGACTTCGCGGTCGACAACATTCCGCTTCTGGGCGGATCGCTGTCCGGCACGACGTTCACGCCGAACGCGATCTACCTCGGCGATTCGTATCGCGACTACACGGCTCGCCGTGTGGCCGTGCTGGCGACCCGCCGGTTCTAGACTCGCAGCACCGCAGCACCGCAGTACTCGAAGCGGCGTGGCCATCCCGGCCACGCCGCTTGCCCGTGCCTGCCCGGCCCCAGGGGAGCGTGGTTCGCAGAATGTCGCCGGGGCATTCCCCCCAAGACCGGGGCAACGCGTGGCCCACGCACGCTTACACGGGGGGCCTGTCCAGCAACTTCCGACCACCGCCACACGAAGCGGCGGGCTCCCGAAGGAACCGGCCGCCACGTCGTCCGCGAAGAACGGTGGAGCGTTACTCGCCAGCCCCCGCAGGCGCCGGGTGCGCGATCTTCGCACTGTCCGCAGGCCAGTTGACCGGCTTGCCACTCGTGCCGCGCTCGTTGTGGCACTTCGCGCAGACTTCCTTCGTCGGCATGACCAGGCCCAGCGCCTTGCCGTCCGTCGTGCCGGCCTTGATGGCCTTCATCGTGGACGACTTGTAGTAGCCGCTGCCCGGGCCGTGGCAGGACTCACAGCCGACACCGGCGGAGTCCGAGTACGTCGCTTCGAACATGCTCGCGTCGGCGCCATGGCCGGTCACGTGGCACTCGAGGCACTCCTTGGCCTTCTGCGGATCCTTGATGCCCTTGGCAGCCGCGATCTCGAGAGCCTTCGGGCTCGCGAGCACGAGGAACGCCTGGGAGTGCTTCGACTCCGACCACTGCTTGAACTGGGCACCCTTGGCGGCGCTGCTGTGGCACTTCTTGCAGTTCTTCACACCGACGTAGTGGCCCACGACTGCAGGCGCTTCGCCTTCCTGCGCGGCCGTGAACGACGCGGCGAAGATCGCGGTCACGACGGCGAGGCCGACCCAGAGACGCGATTTCATTTGCTGGAACCCTCCATGTGTGTGTCCCGATGCGCGGCTTGCTGAACCACGGAGACCATCGGTTTGGCCCTTCTGGCCTCCCCCAACGAGAGCACCCTATACGACGAGGGCCCGCGTTGGCCGGCGGTCCATCGGTCTACCTCCCGGAGGATGCACCTTCGGTATACGCGGGCCGCGGCGCCGGTTTATTCCGGGGGTATTTTCGGCCGGGATTTCCCGGCTCAGCGGGCGGCGATCCCGGCGGACCAGGCTCGGCGGCCTCTGCCGGCGTGTCCGCCACCGTCGACGTGCCGGAACAGGTGCGCCGGGATGAACCCGGGCCCGCGATGCAGCTCGATCCACTCCCGCCAATGCGCCCCCATCAGCACGAGCGGCGCGGTGGGTCGCGCGGAGACGGCCAGCATCGTCCACGCGATGAAGATCTCGGTGAGCGTCCCGATGCTGCCGGTCACCGCGACGAACGCGTCGGCCTCGCGCACGAGGTGATCGAGACGCGCGTAGATCGTCGGCGTGTGGACGCGCTCGTGCACCCAGGGATTGACCGGACCGCGCTTCTCGAACAGGTCGACGGTCACGCCGATCACGTGCCCGCCCGCTTCGTTCGCGCCGCGCGATGCGGCCGCCATCGCGCCGTCGTAGCCGCCGGTCATCACCGCGAGACCGCGGGCCGCGAGCTCGGCGCCCAGTTCGCGCACTTCGGCGTACGCCGGCTCGTCCTCACGCAACGTGCTGCTTCCGAATACCGCGACGACGGGTCGGCGATCGCTGGCGCTCATGACGGCTCTCCGGGTCCGATGGTGCAGAGGTGAGCGCGCACTCTGCCACGGCGAAGAGAAAACGGCACTCGCCGGCGCGGCTGTCGGGGGACAGCCGGGGGGACCTCAGCCGGTTCGTGCCGCCACTCATGAAACTGAACCCCTTCCTCGGAGAAACACTGGTATGGCCACAAGCGCCAGAAGCCGATAGAGTCATGGCACCAATTCGTACCCCTCGGTACCACTTTTCAGGATTCTCATGCCTCGACGCCCATCCATTTCCAGCTTCCGAGCGTTCTCGCTCGATGTGGCCTCCGCGGAACCCCTCCACCGCCAGCTCTACGACGAGATCCGCCGGGCCATCCTGGCCGGCCGCCTCGCCGCCGGATCGCGCCTCCCCGCCAGCCGCGAACTCGCGAACGTCACTCGCGTTTCGCGCAATACGGTGTTGAGCGCCTACGAGCAGCTGCTCGCCGAGGGCTACATCCAGAGCCGCGCCGGCTCCGGCACGTTCGTGGCGTACTCGATCCCCGACGCCGCGGTGCCCGAATCCACGCAGTCGAGCCCGCCCGAGTCGAGCACCCCGCGCGCGCTCTCGCAGCGCGGAACACGCGTCGCGCGAACGAAGCTCGTCGACCTGCCGGTGATGCCGACGGCGAACACGTTTCGCCCCGGCCTGCCCGCGCTCGACCACTTCCCGATGGACATCTGGCGCCGCCTCATGGACCGGCGCCTCCGCCGCGCCTCCGTGCGCATGCTCAGCTACGACGATCCGCAGGGCTACCTGCCGCTGCGCGAGGCGATCGCGGCGCACCTGGGCGCCGCGCGCGGCGCGCGCTGTAGCGCCGACCAGATCATGATCGTCAACGGCTCGCAGCAGGCGATCCACCTGGTCACGCGCATGCTGCCGGATCCGGGCGACACCGCGTGGCTCGAGGATCCGGGCTACTTCGCGGCGCGCGCGGCGCTCAGCCGCCGGCCGTGCCCGTGGACGAGCAGGGCATGGACGTCGCGAAGGGCATCCAGCGCGCGCCGCACGCGCGCCTCGCCTACTGCACGCCCTCCCACCAGAATCCGCTCGGCGTCACGCTCAGCCTGCCGCGCCGCATGGCGCTCATGCAGTGGGCCGCGCAGAACGGCAGCTGGGTGCTCGAGGACGACAACGCGAGCGAGTACCGCTACTCCGGCCGCCCGCTCGCGGCGTTGCAGGGCATCGACGCGAGCCAGCACGTGCTCTACGCCGGCACGTTCAGCAAGGTGCTGTTCTCCTCGCTGCGGCTCGGCTACCTCGTGCTCCCTCCCGATCTCGTGAAGCCTTTCGTGGACGCGCGCGAACTCGTGGACCGGCAGACTCCGGGCGTCGTCCAGACGGTGCTCGCCGACTTCATGAACGAAGGCCACTTCGCGCGCCACATCCGCCGCATGCGCACGCTCTACGCGACGCGCCTCGGCGCGCTGCGCGCGCGGTCGGCCGCCGCCGCGGACCGGCTCGCCGAGCTGCACGAGAGCCAAGGCGGCACCGCCTCGCGTGCTCTGGCTGCCGCCGGGCGTGGACGATCGCCAAGCCTCGCCGCGCTCGCCGCCATGAGCATCCAGGCCCTGCCGGTCTCGAGCTACCAGTGCGGCGAATCCGCGCGCACCGGCCTCGTGCTCGGCTTCACCGGCGTGGACGAGCAGGAGCTCGCGATCGGCGTCCGCAAGATCGCCCGCGTGGTGCCGCCGCTGTGCGACCGGCGGCAAAGCGCGCACGTGAGCGAGTCCGCGGTCCGGGTGCGCGCCCGCGGCGCCGCTGGGCCGAAGGCGGCGGCGGCGCTTCCGCTCGACGCTCGACGGCGTGCAGCGCGACGCCTTCGCCGTGCGCTGGCACGGCGCGGTGCACGCGTTCGTGAACAGCTGCCGCCACCAGTCGCTTCCGCTCGACTTCGGCGACGGGCACTACTTCGACGACGCGTTCGACGCGCTCGTGTGCTGCCATCACGGCGCGCGCTTCGCTCCCGACACGGGCGAGTGCGTCGAAGGTCCGTGCCGCGGGGCGTTCCTCACCGCGCTCGCGCTCGAGGAACGCGACGGCGCGCTGTGGTGCACGGGCCGCCGCGCGAGCGATTCGCCGGACACGCGAACGGACCGGGCGCCGCGCTGAGGCGCGCCACGCCGTCCGTCTCCGCAAGCCGCGCGTCAGTCCTTCGGCGTGTTGCGGTTGCGCACGACGCCGCCGTCGCGCACGTCCACGAAACCGACCAGGCGCGCCGAACGCCGCACCGCATCGCCCAGATCCACCGCCACCTTGTCGCGCACGATCGCACGCGCGAGCGCGGGCGACAGCACGAGCGGATGCCCGCGATGGCCCTTGAAGCGAGGCACGAGCGCGTACGGGAACGCGGGCGTGTCGGCTTTGAAGGCCTTCAGCGCGTCGGCCATCATCGCCGTCAGCGCCTCGACCGTCTCGCCACTCACTTCGGGATGATCGACGGGGAGCACGGCGATGCTCGCCGGCAGGAGCTTGAGCGCCGCCGCGAGGCCGACCTTGGCGGACGACAGCATGCCCTGCTTCCACTTCGCGTTCGTCTCGAAGCGCAGTTCGAGGCCGCGCGCGCCCTTGCGACGCGCTTCGTGCAGGTCCGCGGTCAGCGCGCCGGACTCGACGAGCTCCGTGAACTCCTTCTCGAGCGCGGTGCGCACGGCGTTGCCGTTGCTGCCGAGCACGGCGACGACGACGTCGCAGGACGACCACAGCGCGCGGGTGCCGTGCACGAGGAACGAGTGCCCCTTCCAGCGCACGAGCGGCTTCGGACTCTTCATGCGGGTCGAGGCGCCCGCGGCCAACAGCACACCCACGTTCATGTGTCGCTCCCTTCGGTGGACTTCGCATCCGCGACGCGCGAGCGCCGATGGCGCGTGCGTGCGGCTTCTTCCCAACCCTTGTCCGGCGCGGTCTCGCGCCGCACGGCGACCAGTTCGGCCAGCACGCTGACCGCGATCTCCTCCGGCGTCTGCGCGCCGATCGGCAGGCCGAGCGGCGTGCGGAGCCGTGCGACCTGTTCGGCCGTGAAGCCGCGCGTCTCGAGACGGCGGCGGAACTTCGCGAGCTTGCCGAGGCTGCCGATCATGCCGGTGAACTTGAGCGGCTTGCGCAGCAGTTCCTGCACGATGCGCTGATCGAGATCGTGGTCGTGCGTGACGACGACCGCGAAATCGGACTCCGTCGTCTCGAGCGCGCGTGCCGCGTCCGCCGGATCCTGCGCGCGCACGATCGCGCCGGGGAACCGCGCCGCGTTCGCCCACTCGTCGCGCCCGTCGAACACGGTGACCGCGAAGCCGCAGCCCGTCGCGAGCGCGGCGATCGGGCGCGCGATGTAACCCGCGCCGAACAGGAACAGCCGCGGCGGCGCTTCGAGCGACTCGATGTACACGACCATCTCGCCGCCGCAGCACATGCCGAGGTCCTGCGTGAGCTGCTTGCGCACGGTGATCGCGCCGCCGCCCGCCTCGAGCAGCGCGCGCGCCTCGCGCAGCGCTTCGTGCTCGATCGCGCCGCCGCCGATCGTGCCGGCCGTCGCGCCCGCGCCGTCCACGAGCATGCGCGTGCCGGCCTTCTGCGGCGTGAAGCCGCGCGACTCGACCACGGTGAGCATCGCCATGCGGCGGCCCTCGCCGCGCCACCGCGCGAGCACCTCCCACACGTCGGGCTCGCGCGCCTCGCCGAAGGCGTTCATCGCACGGTCCGCGTGTTCGCGCGGCTCGGGCCGATCGCCGGTCGGTTCGCTCACGCGTCCACCCCGAGCGCGCCTGGCGCAGCGCGCTTCACGAACACCGGCACCATGTCGTGCCGCCAGTCCGTGTCGTACGGAACGTTCGACAGCGGATGGCACTGCTTGAACGCGACCGCGCCGACGGCTTCGGCGAGCGCGGCGTCGTGCGGCTTGCCCACGGCGATCGCGTCGAGGCCGCCGAGCGTGCGTGGCTTGGCGCCGAGCGCGCTCACGACCACGCGCAGCGCTTCGATGCGCGAGGCGTCGCCGCGCGCGGCCACGGCCACGCTGAGCATCGGGAAGTCGATCGCGGCGCGCGGGCGCAGCTTGCGGTACGCCGTGCGCACGCCGAGCGACGAGGCGGGCACGAGCACGCGCGTCACCAGTTCGCCGGGCACGAGCACGTTGTTGTGCACGCCGTCGCCCACGAAGAAGGCTTCGACCGGCAGCAGGCGACGCGTCACGGCGCCGCTGGCGCCGTCCGCTCCGGGCGTGGCGATCTCGACCTGCGCGCCGAGCGCGATCCACACCGGCGCGACGTCGGACGAATGCGCGGCGACGCAGCGCTTGCCCTGCGGCACGACGTGGCAGCGCGTGCCGTCCTTCTTGAGGCAGAAGCCGAGCGCCTCGCGCCAGAAGAAGGTCTGGTTGTAGTACGTGCAGCGCGTGTCGAGGCACAGGTTGCCGCCGACCGTGCCCATGTTGCGGATCTGCGGCGAGGCGACGTGCTCGGCCGCATCGGCGACGCCCGCGTAGTGCTCGCGCACGTACGGGTGCGCGGCCAGCTCGGTGAGCGTCACGAGCGCGCCGACTTCGAGTCCCGCGTCCGTCACGCGGATCCCGCGCAGTTCCTCGATGCCGCCCAGATGCACGAGGCGCTTGGGCTCGTGCAGGCGGTGCTTGAGGTTCGGCACGGCGTCGGTGCCGCCGGCGACGATCAGGCATTCGCCCGGGCTCGCGGCGAGCACGCGCATCGCCTCGTCCACGGTCTTCGGCCGCGACCACGCGAAAACGGGAAGGGTGAGCATCAGCGCGGCCCTCCCACCTGGGCGCGCGCACGCTCCCAGTTCGCACGCGCGTCGCCGCCGCGCAGCAGGCGGGCGACGCTCGGCGGGTCGAACGGCAGCGCGTCGCAGCGCACGCCGAGCGCATCGTAGATCGCGTTCGCGATCGCCGGGATGCTCGGGTGCAGCGGGCCCTCGCCCGCTTCCTTCGCGCCGTACGGCCCCTCCGGGTCCACGGACTCCACGATGAGCGCGTGCAGCTCGGGCGTGTCGAGCGAGGTCGGCATGCGGTAGTCGAGCAGCGACGGCCCCTGGTGCAGGCCGAACGCGTGCCCGGGCGCGGCGTCCTTGTAGCGCTGCGTCTCGAGCAGCGCCTCGCCGAAGCCCATGTACGCGCTGCCTTCCATCTGCCCTTCGACCGTCACCGGGTTCAGCGCTCGGCCGCAGTCGTGCGCGACCCAGATGTGCTTCACCGCGACGAAGCCCGTCTCGGGATCGCAGTCCACCTCGGCGACGTGCGCCGTGAACGAGTACGCCGGCGAGGCGCCGATCGTGCCGCCGCGATACTCGCCGCCGAGCTTCGGGCTCTGGTACCAGCCGACCGAGCCGAGCGTGCCGTGGCGCGCCTCCGCCCGCTGGAAGGCTTCCTTCACGGAAATCGCGAACTGCGCGGGATCGCTCGTCGCGCAGGCGACGCCGTCGGCGAGCACGATCTCGCCCGGCGAAACGCCCCAGCGTTCGGCGAGCGTCTGCGCGATCTTGATCCGCAGGTGGCGCGCGGCGTCGAGGCAGGCGTTGCCCACCATGAACGTCTCGCGGCTCGAATACGCGCCGAGATCCACCGGCGTGAGGTCGGTGTCGCCGGCGACCACGCGCACGTCGCGCAGGTCGAGCCCGAGCTCCTCGCACACGATGTACGCGAGCACGGACTCGACGCCCTGCCCGATGTCCGAACAGCCGCTCATCACGGTCGCCCGGCCCGAACGGTCGAGCCGCAGCTGCACCGCGCTCTGCGGCATCTCGTTCGGGTAGATGCAGTAGTTCGTGCCGCTGATGTACATGCTGCCGGCGACGCCGATGCCGCGGCCGTAGGGCATGCGGCGGAACTTGCCCGCCCAGCCCGACTCGCGCTCGACGGCGTCGAGGCACTCGAGGAATCCGTTCGACGTGACGCGCATGCCGTTCACGGTCTTCGTGCGCTCGCCGATGAAGTTCCGGCGCCGCACGTCGATCGGATCGATCCCCGCGCGCTCGGAGAGCTTGTCGAGCTGGCACTCGAACGCGAAGCGCGGCTGCACCGAGCCGTGCCCGCGCTTGGGGCCGCAGGCCGGCTTGTTCGTGAACAGCCGCGTCGAATCGAATCGGTACGCCGGCAGCGCGTAAGGCGCCGTGAGCAGCTGGCCGGAGTAGTACGTGGTCACGAGCCCGAACGAGCTGTACGCGCCGCCGTCGAGCTGCACGAGCGCGTCGGTGCCGGCGATCATGCCGTCGGCGTTCATGCCCGTGCGATAGCGCAGCCGCATGGGATGGCGGCCGCGGTGCGCGTAGAAGACTTCCTCGCGCGTGTAGAGGATCTTCACCGGGCGGCCCGTGACCATGGACAGCTTCGCGGCCGCGAACTCGAGCGAGAACGGCTCGCTCTTGCCGCCGAAGCCGCCGCCCACGACGGGCTGGATCACGCGCACGCGCTGCGTCGGCAGGTTCAGCACCTTGGCGAGGTCGCGATGCAGGTAGTGCGCGACCTGCGTGCTCGACCACACCGTGAGCAGCCCGGTCGCGTCGAACTCCGCGACGCAGCAGTGCGGCTCCAGCGGCGCGTGCGTCGAGCCTTCGTACCAGTAGTCGCCCTCGACCACGTGGTCGGCCGCGGCGAGCGCGCCGTCCACGTCGCCGAACTCGAGGCGCACGTGCTTGCTGATGTTGCCCTCGCCCGCCTTCTCGTTGACCTGCCACTCCGGATGCGCGAGCGCGGCATCGATGTCGGTCACCGCCGGCAGCACTTCGTACTCGACGCGGATGCGCGCAGCGCGCCTCCTCGCACGTGCGTTCGTCGTCGGCCGCGACTGCGGCGATCGCGTCGCCGACGTAGCGCACCTTGTCCGTGCACAGCGCCTGCTCGTCCTCGGTCCACGGAATGATGCCGAAGTGCGTCGGCATGTCGGCGCCGGTCACGACCGCGTGCACGCCGGGCAGCGCCAGCGCGGCGCTCGCGTCGATCGACACGATGCGCGCGTGCGCGTGGATCGAACGCAGCAGCTTCGCGTGCAGCATGCGCGGCAGCGCGAGGTCGTCCGCGTACACCGCGCGGCCCGTGACCTTCGCGAGCCCTTCGACCTTGCGGTTGCGCTTGCCGATCATGCGGAAGTCGCCGTTCGGCGGCGCCGCGCGTCCGCCCTCCCACACGGGAGGCGTGAGGCGGTCTTCCTTCGGCATGGTGCGGTTTTTCGGAATCGCCATGCTCGCCGCTGGCGCCGAGCCGGGGGCGCCGGCGTCCTTCTTCTGCTTGTCGCCGCTCACTTCGCGCGCTCCCGCAGTTCGGCCGCGGCCAGTTCGACGGCGTCCAGGATCTTCGTGTAGCCCGTGCAGCGGCAGAGATTGCCCGACAGCGCGTGCGAGATCTCGTCGCGGCTCGGCGCGCTCTCGCGCTGCAGCAGCGCGTACGCGCTCATGAGCATGCCCGGCGTGCAGAAGCCGCACTGCGCGCCGCCCGTGCGGTCGAACGCGTCCTGCAGCGGATGCGGCACGCCCTTCTCGGCGAGCCCTTCGACCGTCGTCACCGCGCGGCCGTCGCACGCGAGCGCGAGCGTGAGGCACGAGAGCGTCGGCACGCCGTCGACCAGCACCGTGCACGCGCCGCAGTCGCCCTTGTCGCAGCCCTGCTTGCTGCCGGTGAGGCGGAGCTCGTAGCGCAGCGCCTCGAGCAGCGTGGTGGCGGGCGTGATCGCGCACGTGCGCGAGTCGCCGTTGATGTGGATCGTGCACGGCACGAGGGCAGCTGCGTCCACGGAATCTCCTCGACGTGTCGGCGTGTGAAGAACGAGAATGGGCGCGATTAGAGCGGGTGCGCGCGGAGGTGTCAACGTCCGCGGGCGTCCCCGCGAGCGCCCGAGAAAGGGCTTCACCGCATGCCGTGCAGGATGCCGTCGTCCTCCTTTGTCGTCGCGTGCTGCTGCGTGCGCCGGTCGCCGGTGCGGCCGGCGCCGCCGGGGCGAGGTGCGCGTTTCTCGAGCGCGCGCTCTTCGACCTGAACCCGCCCGGGCGCAGGCACCGGGCTTCCCGGCGCTCGACGACTCGGCACCTGCGCCTGCCCTCGCCGGGCGGAGCCAGCCGTCTCGGTCACCGGCACCCCCGTGCCCATCGTGATGCGCTCGCGAACTGGGGCGACCCGGACACGGACGCCCCGACGGTGCTCGCCGCCGGGCTGGCGTTCGCGGTGCTCGGCCCCGGGTTCGGTTACCTGTATGCCGGCATCCCCGGCGAGGCGCTGCCCGGCCAGCTGCTTCGCGCGGGCGCGCTCGGCCTGGCCACCTTCACCGTGTTCGGCCCGTGGCGGCCGGGCCGACGGCGGCGGCCCTGGGCTCGCGCCTGTCGTGGCGGGAGGTTCTCGGGCGCGCCGCGGCGACCTCGGCAACCCACGCGCGGCGCCACGGGCGGCGCGACGGGAGGTGGGCCCTGCCCCCGGGCGGCCGTCCCGCGCTGGCGCTCACCGTCCGGTTCTGACCCTTCCGGCCCGGTTGCCGGGTCCGGGAGCCGCGTGCATCATGCCGCGCATGACGAACTCCAGTCCGCGTCCGACGTCGCTCTGGTGGGCGGAGCCCACCCCCGATTTCCCCGTCCTCGATTCCAGCCTCGACGCCGACGTCTGCATCGTCGGTGGCGGCATCACCGGCATCACGCTCGCGTACACGCTCGCCGATCAGGGCGCGACGGTCGTGCTGCTCGACGCCGGCCATCTCGCCGGAGCCGCGAGCGGCAACAACGCCGGCTTCCTGCTCGCCGCTCCCGCCGAGCCCTACGCCGAGCGCATCGCGCTCTGGGGGCGCGACGGCGCCCGCGCCGTGCTGCAGATCGGACGGCGCACGCACCAGCGCGTCCGCCAGCTCGCGCAGTCGCTGAACCTCGACTGCCAGTACGCGCAGACCGGCTCGCTGCGGCTCTCGCGCACGCGCGAGGAGAGCGAAGACCTGCGCAGCTCGCTGCCCGAACTGCGCCACGACGGCTTCCCGATGCGCGAGATCGCGATCGCCGACGCCGTGCCCGCGCACGCGACGGGCGCGTTCGACGCCGCGTTCGAAGTGCCGAGGACGGCACCGTGCCCGGTGAAGTTCCTGCACGGCGTCGCGCTCGAAGCGGCGCGCCGCGGCGTGCGGCTGTTCGTGCACAGCGCGGTGCAGACCGCGCGCTGGCAGAACAACGTCTGGGACGTGACCGCGAACGGCCACATCGTGCACGCGCGCACGCTCGTGCTCGCGACGAACGCGTACACGCCGAAGCTCGTGCCCGCGCTGAACGCCATCATCGCGCCGCGCCGCGGCCAGGTGATCGCGACCGCGCCGCTCGACGTCGAGCTGTCGCAGCGCCCGACGTACGCGCACTACGGCTACCAGTACTGGCACCAGACGGCCGACCGCCGTCTCGTGATCGGCGGCTGGCGCGACACGGACTTCGATGCCGAGACGGGCTACGAGACGATCCTCACGCCGAAGATCCAGGCGGGCATCGAGTCGGGGCTCGCCGAACTCGTTCCCGGCGGCGCGAAGATCGAGCACCGCTGGGCGGGCATCATGGGCTTCGCGCGCGACGGCCGGCCGCTCGTCGGCTGGCTCGACGCGGCACACCACCTCGCCATCTGCGCCGGCTTCACGGGACACGGCATGGGCATGGCGGCCGCGTGCACGCTCGACCTCGCGGAACTGCTCGCGTGGAAGCGCGCCCCCGGCATCGCGACGTTCGACCCGCACCGCTTCCCCGAACTGCGGCAGACGCGCGACGGCATCGTGACGCTCGGCGTGGCCTGAGGGCCGCGCCGCGCGCTTCGCGCGACGGCGGAAGATCGCAGGAGGACGCATGACTCCCGGGTTCCGGCAGGCAGCCGCTTCACTGTCGCTCGTCTGCGCTATCGCGTGCTTCCCCGTGACGTCCTTCGCGCAGACCGGGTGGCCGCGCTCCACACCGCCGCCCGCGTCGTCGTCGTACGACTACGGCACCCCGGCCTCGCCGGAACTCGCACGCACCATCGCGCTCGTCGGCACCGCGATCCCGATCGGCGCCGGCGCCGTCACCTGGGCCGTGCAGGGGAAGACGTCCGCCACGTCGTGGGTGCTGATCTACTTCGGCAGCGTCGAGGGCCCGGCGCTCGGCTACCACTACGCGGGCTTCCATCGCGCCGCGCGCGAGGGCGAATCGCTCCGCAGCCTGATCGCGCTCGGCACGCTGCTCGTCGCGGTGGACCGTGACACCGATCGCGGTTTCGAGGCGGTCATGCTCGGCGGCGCGGTACTCAACACGGGCCTCGCGATGTACGACGTCATCCGGCTGCCCGACCGCATGGGCGCGAGCCAGTCGGGCGCGCGCCTCGAGCTGCACCCGGCGCTCGTCGCGGGCCGCATCGTGCCTGCCGCCACGCTGAGGTTCTGAAGGCGCCGCCGCGCGCCACGCGGTCCGCACGTGGGAACGTTTCCAGCCGCCGGGCGGGCCTTTCGGCCCCCCGCCCGAGGTTTCCCCGGGCCGCGCGGCGCGTCTATACTGCCCGCGCCCTATTTTTCACCACTCGATACCAGCCGCGCTTCCGGGCCGAGGGCGGGATTTCTCCGTGTCTCACCCGGGCGCTCCAGGATGGAGCAGTCATGAGTCTCGAACTGAAGAACATCGACGAAGTCCGGCAGGCCATCGCCGTTCTGGTCACGAACAACATGGACGCCCTCGACCGCCTCGTGTGGACCGGCGTCTTCGGCACCGGCGAAGTGCGTGACGCCGCCCGTCAGGGCGTGTTCGACCACTGCAAGAGCGTCGGCATCTACCCTGCCTCGATCCACAACCTCTACATGGCCCGCGGCCGTGGCGAAGTGCCCACGACGTTCACCGTGCCGGCCATCAACATCCGCGGCATCACGTACGACACCGCGCGCGCGCTGTTCCGCGCCCGCAAGTCGCTCGACGCCGGCGCCGTGCTGATCGAGATCGCGCGTTCCGAGATCTCGTACACCGACCAGCGTCCGCTCGAGTACACGTTCGTGCTCCTGTCCGCGGCGCTCCGCGAAGGCTGGCGCGGCCCCGTGTTCATCCAGGGTGACCACTTCCAGATCAACGCCAAGCGCTACGCGGCGGATCCGAAGACCGAGATGCAGACCGTGCTCGACCTGTCGGCCGAGGCGATCAAGGCCGGCTTCTACAACATCGACGTCGACACCTCGACGCTCGTCGATCTCGACAAGCCCACGCACGTCGAGCAGCAGCAGCTGAACGGCACGCTGTGCGCCGAGATCACCGCGTTCATCCGCAAGGCCGAGCCCGAAGGGCGTCCACGTGTCCGTGGGCGGCGAGATCGGCGAAGTCGGCGGCAAGAACTCGACGGCCGAGGAACTGGAAGCGTTCGTGGACGTGTTCAACGCGGCGCTCGCGAAGTCGGCTCCCGGCAAGCCCGGCATGAGCAAGATCTCGATCCAGACCGGCACGAGCCACGGCGGCATTCCGCTGCCGGACGGCACGATCGCCAAGGTGAAGCTCGACTTCGACACGCTCGAGTCGCTCTCCAAGCTCTCGCGCGAGAAGTACGGCTTCGCCGGCGCGGTGCAGCACGGCGCCTCCACGCTGCCGAGCGAGCTGTTCGGCGAGTTCCCGAAGCGCGGCGCGTGCGAGATCCATCTCGCGACCGAGTTCCAGAACATGATCTTCGATCACCCGGCGTTCCCGACCGACCTCAAGAACACGATCTACGCGAAGCTCCGCGAGACCGAGGCCGGCGAGCGCAAGGCGACCGACACCGACGAGCAGTTCTTCTACAAGACGCGCAAGAAGGCGCTCGGTGGCTGGAAGAAGGAGCTGTGGGGCATGGCGCCGTCCGTGCGCCAGGCCATCGGCGAAGCGCTCGAGCAGCGCTTCACGTTCCTGCTGACGCAGCTCAAGGCGAACCAGACCAGCGAAGTCGCCGCCAAGTATTGCCCGTTCGTTCCCGGCTCGTTCCCCACGGCCGACGCTTCCATGGGTGCGGGTAAGGGCCCCGAGGACGTCACCGGACTTTCCGACTGACGGAGGACTGCATGATCGATCGTGCCGTGACGCTGTCCCAGTTCGTCTTCCAGCAGGAGCGTGAGCACCCCGAAGCCAGCGGAGAGTTCACCTCCGTCCTGCTCGACATCGCGTTGGCCGCCAAGATGATCAACAAGGCGGTCATCCGTGCCGGGCTCGTGGACGTTCTGGGCGCGACCGGATCCATGAACGTGCAGGGCGAGAAGGTCCAGAAGCTGGACGTCTTCGCCCACGACACGATCATGAAGGTCCTGGGCTCGACCGGGCAGCTCGCGGTGGTCGCCTCGGAAGAAGACGAGGGCATCGTGCCGATGCCCGACGGCGCCCCGGTCGGCAAGTACGTCGTGAACTTCGATCCGCTCGACGGCTCGTCGAACATCGACGCGAACGTGAACATCGGAACGATCTTCTCGATCCTTCCCCGCATTTCGCGCAAGGGTCACGGTACGGTCGAGGATTGCCTGCAGGCCGGGCGGCGCCAGCTGTGCGCCGGCTACATCCTGTACGGCACGACCACGATGCTCGTGTACACGACCGGCGACGGCGTGCACGGCTTCACGTACGAACCTTCGATCGGCGAGTTCCTGCTCTCGCATCCGAGCATCCGCACGCCGTCACGCGGCCGCATCTACAGCGTGAACGAGGGCAACTACGCGAAGTGGTCGGAAGGCATGAAGCGGTACGTGGACTGGCTGAAGATGGAGGACAAGGTGACGGCGCGCCCCTACAGCGGCCGTTACGTCGGCTCGCTGGTCGCCGACTTCCATCGCAACCTGCTCTACGGCGGCATCTACCTGTACCCCGGCGACGCGAAGAACCCGAACGGCAAGCTGCGCCTGTTGTACGAAGGCGCTCCGCTGGCGTTCATCGCCGAGCAGGCGGGCGGCGCGGCGAGCGACGGCACGAAGCGCATCATGGACCTCGCGCCGAGTTCACTGCACCAGCGCACGCCGCTGTACCTGGGCAGCCCCGAGGACGTCCGCGAGTGCGAGATGTTCCTGGCGGGCCAGCACGAAGCCGTCGGAGTCGAACGCCGCGGCTGCTGATCGAGACGCGCAGAACGAAGAGAAGGCCTCCCGCGGCGGATCGCGGGAGGCCTTCTTCGTGTCCGGCGGAGCGCCTCGCTCCCCTACCGCGCCAGCGCCACCTTCACCGCTTCCGCCACGCCGCCCGCGTCGGCGTCGGCGACGGTCACGTGCGCCTTCGCCTTCACGCTCTCGTGGGCGTTGCCCATCGCGATGCCGAGGCCGGCGGCCTCGATCGCGTCGAGGTCGTTCTCGCCGTCGCCCACCATCGCGACCTCGGCGATCTCGAGCCCCAGGTGCGCGGCGAGCCAGCGCAGCGCGCTCGCCTTGGACGTGCCCGCGCGCGTGAGGTTCGAGAACACCGTGCCCGGCGACCACGGCGCGGTGGCGGGATTGATCGCGATGTCGGCCAGCGTCTCGGTGAGCGCGCGGAAGTGCGGCCAGCGGCTCTCGTGCACAACCCACTGCGCGCGCACGATCGGCTCCTCGAGCATCAGCAAGTCGGTGACGACGGGCTCCAGCTCGAGGTGGTGCGCGTGCACGCGGAGCAGCTCCGTGTGCGACTCGAGGAAGAACCCGCCGGGGCTGAACGCCTCGAGCGGCTCACCTTCGCGGCGCGACATCTCGACGAGCGCGCGAAAGCTCTCGCGCGGCAACAGGCTCGCGTGGGCCGGCGGCCCGGACGCGGGCGACACCACCGCGCCGCTCTGGAAGATGTGCAGCCCCTCGGGCGCCACGCGCATGGCGAGATCGCGCGCGAACCCGAGCCCGATGCGCCCGGTGCAGAGGCCGAGAGCCACGCCGGCGCGGCGCGCCTCGTCGAGCGCGGGCCACGTGCTTCGTGCACGCCGCCCTGCCCGACGAGGGTGCCGTCGATGTCCAGCAGGAGGAGCCGGACCTTCGCGCCCGTCACTGAGTGACGCGTTCCTTCTCGATGATCATCGCGCCGGTGCGGATGCCGAGCGTGAACGCCTTGCGGAACTCGCCCTCGACGCCGAGCGCCGTAGCCCATGGGCATGCCGCCGGATCGCCGGACGTGGTCTTGTCGTACTGGCCGGGATCGTCGGCAGGACTTCACCGTCACCGGCAGTTCCTTGTTGCAGCCCACGAGCAGCGCGGTGGACGCGAGTGCGGCGACGGCGAGCGTACGAAGCGTGGTCTTGCGGTTCATGGGAGTCCGTTCTGTTGGAGTCGAGGGGGGCTCGGTAAGGCCCGGGCGCTATTCGCCGCCCGGCCACAACGACGCGACGCGCCAGCGGATCTCGTCGCGCACCTCGCGGAACACCTTCAGCTGTTCGTCGGTCGGCGCCTGCGTGGGATCGGGCAGCGGCCAGTGCACGCGCCGCACGTCACCCGCCACGGTCGGGCACACTTCGGCGCCCTCGCCGCAGAGCGTCACCACCGTGTCGGCTTCCCGCCACGGCAGGTCGTCGATGTGACGCGACACCTGGGCGGAAATGTCGATGCCGGCCTCCTGCATGACCGTCACCGCGTGCGGGTTCACGCCGCGCGGCTCGGTGCCCGCGCTCATGACGACCACGGAGGCCGGCGCGAGCGAGCGAGCGAACCCTTCCGCGATCTGGCTGCGGGAGGAGTTGTGCAGGCAGAGGAACAGCACCTTCTCGGGCGGGCGTGTGATGAAGGCTTCGGGGCGAAGGGGTTCGGTCATCGGCTCGTCAGGGGCGCAAGACGATGCTCTTGTAGACGCGTGCCTGGCGGCGGCGCCGAGCAGCGGCGCCACCCACCACACCCACTGATTGCCCCAGGTGCCAGGACATCAGCGCGGCGCCGAACGCGCGCGCCGGGTTCAGGGCGGCGCCCGTGAGCGGTCCGCCCATGAGACGCCGATCAGCAGGGTGAGGCCGATGCCGAAGCCGCCGACGCGCGGCGCGCGTTCGTCCACGGCCGTGCCCCCACACCGCGGTCACCAGGAGGAACGTCAGCACGAACTCGAGGATGCACGCCTGCGAGCGGGCTGATGAGCGCATTCACGACGGGCACGCCGTAGTGCACGAAGTCGCCCGCTTCTCCGGGCACGACCGCGCGCAGCAGGAAGCTCGCGACGACGGCGCCGAGGATCTGCGAAATCCAGTAGGTGATCGCGGACGTCCACGACTGGCGGCCGGTGATCACGAAGCCGAACGTGACGGCGGGATTGAAGTGGCCGCCGGAGGTCGAGCCGAGCGCCGAGTTCATCACGGCGAGCGCGAGGCCGTAGGCCAGCGCGATGCCGAGCAGGCCCGGCTCGCCGCCGGTGACCTGGTTCAGCACGATCGCGCCCTGCCCGATGAAGCACAGCGTGAACGTACCGAGGAACTCCGCCCAATAGGACTTGGGGCCCGTGATCCATCGTTCCTCCGTGGAATGGCGCGGTCCGGCACTGCGGACGGCCGCACCCAGCGACCGCTCCCACGGGCGTCAACGGCCGGGGCGCAGCGCTCCCCGCGGGCGAACCTTCAGACCGCGAGCTTCTCGCGACGCAGCAGCTCTTCCATCAGCTTCGCGTTCCGCGCCGCCTGTCCCGCGTGGCAGTTGTTGAAGAACAGGTAGGTCTGCTTCGCCTGCTCCGACAACTTGCGGATGCGCTCGACCCAGTCGAGCAGCTCGCGCTGCGAGTAGTCGTAGTCGTAGCGGTCTCCCCCGCCCCCGCGCGCCCACCACGTCTTCTCGTTGCGCCCGTGGAAGCGCACGTACGCCGTGTCGGTGGTCACGTGGCCGAGCGGCGGCACGAGTCCGGGCAGCGCGGGCTCGTCCACGTCGCAGTAGCCGAGTGTCCGCTCGCGCAGCCAGCCGGCAGCGCGGGATGCACCCACGAGGAGTGCCGGAACTCGACCCACAGCGGCTCGCCCGGGAACGCGCCGCGCAGGAACTCGAGGTGCGCCTTGTTCGGCTCGTCGCGCCGGAAGCCCCACGGGAACTGCGCGAGCAGCCCGTGGTACTTGCCCGCGTCCTTGAGCGGCTGGATCGCGCCGAGGAAGTCGCGGTACAGCGCCTCGCCGGTCGCGCGCTCGTGCGTCATCGCCTGGTTGAGCTTCACGACGAAGCGGAAATCGTCCGGCGTCTTGCGCTGCATGGCGTCGAGCACGCGCGGGTTCGGGATCCGGTAGTAGGTCGAGTTCACCTCGACGCACCCGAACTGCTGCGAGTAGTACGAGAGGAAGTCACCGCTGCGCGTGCCCGGCGGATAGAACGGCCCCACCCAGTCCTCGAACGAGTAGCCCGACGTTCCGACGTGCACGGCCGGCGCCGCGGCGCTCACGAACCCTTCCGCTTCTGGTCGCGCAACGTGCGCTTCACCTGCGACGCGGCGCCCTCGCGCGTGATCGGCGCCTGCGCGCCTGCGGCGCCTTCGGGCCCTGCGCGCCGGGTGCGCCCGTCCTTCCGCTTCATCGCGCCGAAGGGCACGTGGCCGGTGTCGCGACGGTGCATGAGCGAGCCCGCGGGCACGACCGACGCCTCGCCGAGCTTGTCGCGCACCTTGTCGAGCGCCTCCTGCAGCGTCTTCTTGCGGTCGTCCTGCACGAACAGCTCGCCCTGCTCGCCCTCGCCCTTGTGCTCGAGCCCACTCGCGCTCACGCCGAGCAGGCGCAGCGGCTCGCCCTTCCAGTTCGCGCGCCAGAGCGCCTTCGCCACCTCGAAGATCGCGAGGTGATCGTCCACGCTCACGGTGAGCGCCTTCTGCCGAGTGATCGTGCGGAAGCGGAAGTCGCGCAGCTTGAGCGTCAGCGTGCGCGCGACGAAGCCCTCGCCGCGCAGCCGCCGCGCGACCTGGTCCGCGAGCCGCAGCAGCGTGCCCTCGAGGAACGCTTCCTCGCGGCTGTCCTCGGGCAGCGTCACCTCGTGCCCCATGGATTTGGGATCGACGCCCTCGTGGTACGGCACGACGGGCGTCTGGTCGCGCCCCCACGCGGCGTGCTTCAAGTGCACACCGACCGCGCCGAACGACTGCTCGAGCATCGGCTCGCCCGCGCGGCCGAGATCGCCCACGGTGCGGATGCCGAGACGCTTGAGATGCTCGGACATCTTCGGGCCCACGCCCCACAGTTCCTGCACGTCCTGCGGCCAGAACAGCTGCCGGAACTCCTCCTCGTCGAGCACGGTGAGTCCGCGCGGCTTGTTCACGCCGGACGCCATCTTCGCGATGAGCTTGTTGGGACCGATGCCGATCGACGCACCGAGCCCGTGTTCGTCGGCGATGCGCTGCTGGATGGTGCGCGCCATCGCGACCGCGGCCTCGCGCGTCGCGCCGCGCTCGCCGAGCTTGGACAGGTCGAGGAACGCCTCGTCCACGCTGAACGGTTCGACGTCGGGCGTGTAGGTCAGGAACATCTCGAGCAGTTCGAGCGACTTCTCGACGTACTTGCGCGGGCTGCCCTCGACGAACTCGGCGTGCGGACAGAGCCGCTTCGCCTCGGCGGTCGGCATGCCGGCGCGCACGCCGAACGGACGCGCTTCGTAGGACGCCGCGGTCACGACGCCGCGCCGCGTGGGGTCGCCGCACACGATCACCGGCTTGCCGCGCAGGTGCGGATGGTGCAGCTGCTCGACGGACGCGAAGAACGCGTCCATGTCCACGAGCAGGATCACGCGCGCGCGCCTCGTGGCGCCGCGGCGATCAGGCCGGGCCCGACCACGCGCGGTTCAGCACCCATCGCGGTCCTCTCGAGTCGAAGCACAGTTCGTAGCTTTCTTCGTGCGGCCCCTGCACGGCGAAGTAGCGCAGCACCGCCTGTCCTTCGCGGCGGTTCCACTGCCCGGTCACCTGGCGCACGGGCACGACGCGGCCCTGCCAGCGAAAACGGATCGGACGCATCGCACCGTCCACGAAGGCGGTGAGCACGTCCACGGGATCATTGAGTGATTCGAACATCGGAGGTTCTGCCCTGGCACCGCGCGCACCCTACTGCACGCATGGGCACCTCGTCCACGATCAACTTCGAAGCGGTTTCCGCGGGCGTTCAGCGCGCGCCGGCCGCCGACGTGTCGGCGCGGCCGCCCAGGCGCGCGACTCGTAGCGCACCCAGACGTAGTGCTGACGCGTCGAGCTGGACCGCGGCGGCGTCCTCGGCCGGCGACACCCACAGCGTCGCGGCGGTCAGCTCCTCGCGCGCGATCAGCCGCCGCTCGCGCCCCACCCACTCCCGCAGAACGGGTCGCGCGGGCGCGATCTGCTCGGTCCACGCGCCGTGCTGCAGCCGCAGGTGCTCGACGAGCGCGCCGTACAGCTGCAGCGCGTCGCCTTCGCTCTCGGGATGGAACTTGAGCGTCACCGCGGCGAGCGCGCCCGCGTCGTCGAACTCCGGCACCGACGTCCACGGAGCGGCCCAGCACGCGGCCGATCCAGCGCGTGCCGCCGTCGTCGCGCGCCACGCGCAGCCGCCAGCCCTGCTTGAGGTAGGCCTTCGTGACCTGCGGCTCGTGCGCGCCCCACGCCACGCCCGCGAAGCGCAGCGGCGCGGGGCTCGCCGAGGCGCACTCGCGCGCGGGGAAAAACGCGAGGGGCGCCGTCATCGCGAGTGCGATGACGGCGCCCCGAAGCGCGCGAAGCGAACGGCTCACGCCGCCGCCTGGTCCCGGGCCACGTCTCCGCTGCGGCGGATCACCACGAGGAAGACGGACACCAGCATGATCACCGAGCCGAGCCACACGAGGTTGATGAACGGCTTCGTGCTGACTTCGACCGCGAGGATCTGGTTGTCGCCCTTCAGCTGGTCCATGCCCGGCATGCTCATCACGATGCTGCCGTCCTGCGGGCTCGCCGACACGATGCTCACCTGCCCGCCGCCGGGAATGTAGTCCGGCGTGTTCACGGGAGCGCCACCGCCCATGGTGACCTCGAGCGTCGGGTGCAGCGGCACGGTGCGGCCGCCCTGCTCCGCGACGAGGTTGGCGATGAGCTTCATCTTGCCGTCGCCCGGCTCGGGCGTGAACCCTTCGAACGTGTACTTGATCTGGCCGAGCTGCTTGCTCTCGCCCGGCAGGAACTTGACCCCGCTGGCGTTCGGATCGTCGCCCACCATCTCGAGCGGCGAGATGTAGAGATCCTTCTGGGCGAAGCGCTCGATGTGCGGGTTCTTCATGTAGCCCTGGTTGAACTCGCTCCAGAAGAAGTGCGCGCGCGCGGTGAAGGTGCGGTCCTTGCCCTTCACGGCGATGACCGCGAGGTCCTTGCCGTCTTCCGCGTGCTGCATGCCCTGGAACGTCATCTGGTAGCCGAGCGCGTCCACCGGCTCGCCCTTCGGCAGCTGCACCTGCTTCGACTGGCCGTAGCCCGACGAAGCGATGACGCCGATGAGCATGACCGAAACGCCCATGTGGCCGAGGTACGCGACGCCGTGCTTCCAGCCCGCGCGGAAACCGCGGACCGTGGAGCCGTAGTTGGAGACGAGCGCGAAGCCCATGGCGAAGATGACCGCCGCGGGCAGCGCGTCGCGCACGCCGAGGAACATCGCGATCGCCGCGATCACCACGCCGCCGACGACCGAGACGAGCGTGACGGGCGCGTAGAGCACCATCGTGGTGACGAGCCAGCCCATGAGGCCGATGCCGAACCACGCCGTGGACTGACCGGCGAGCACGTTCGAACCCTTGAGCAGGAACGACGCGAGCAGGCCGAGCGCGAGCACGCCGAACGTGCCCGAGAGCACGTTCTTCACGAGCGGCGAGTTCGCCTGTTCGGGCACGTCGTTGCGGCGCCAGCGCAGCAGCGGCGAGATGCCGAGCAGCAGGCCCATCGCGATCGCGAGCGGCGCGTTGACGAGGTTGTAGTACGAGGTCTGCACGTTGGCCGGCGGCCCGAAGAGCCGCGTGACGAGCGGCGCGCTCATGCCGAGCGTGACGAGCAGGCACATGAGCATGAACACGAGCTGGCCGAGCCACATGAACGACTCGCGCGAGTAGTTGCCGAGCGGCTCGGGCGGGTTCGGGATGTCGTTCAGGCGGAAGATCAGCAGGCCGTACCCGGCGACGCCCGCGATCCCGATGAACGAGAGCAGGAAGCCCGAGAGCCCGAGGTTCGCGAACGAGTGCACCGAGAAGTCGGCGAGCACGCCGGAGCGTGTGAGAAACGACGCGTAGAGCACGAGCACGTAGGCGGTGATCGCGAGGAAGAAGTTCATCTTCCGCAGCGAGCCCGTCACGCGCTGCACGAGCAGGCCGTGCAGGAGCGCCACCGTGGCGAGCCACGGAATGAGCGAGCCGTTCTCGACCGGATCCCAGCCCCAGTAACCGCCCCAGCCGAGCACCTTGTACGCCCAGACGCCGCCCATGATGAAGCCGGTCGCCTGCACCGCCGTGGAGAACACGACCCACGGCATCACGGGCTTCACCCAGCCGTCGTAGTCACGCTTCCAGAGCGCGGCTCCGGCGATCGCGAACGGCACGACGAACGACGAGAACCCGAGGAACAGCACCGGCGGGTGGATCGTCATCCAGTAGTCCTGCAGCAGCGGATTCAGGCCGACGCCGTCCGTGAAGACTTCCGTCGAGCGCAGGAACGGCCCGCGCATCACGCTCACGAGCGTGAGCATGACCAGCGGCAGGTTGAGGAAGAACATCGCCGCGCTCTTGAGCTCGTGCTTCCACTTCATGAGCACGAGGCCGAGCGTGGCGGTCAGCAACGCCCAGAGCAGGAACGTGCCCTCCTGTCCGCCCCAGAAGGCGGCGAACACGAAGTGCCCCGGCATGGACTTGGAGGAGTAGTCGTGCACGTACTGGTACGTGAACTGGTGGCTGAAGAGGATCCACCACAGGAACACGGTCCCCGCGAGCAGCGCGCCCCACTGCAGCCGGAACGCGGTGCGGGCCGCGACTTCGGCGTTCGGCCCGCGGCCGAGAGCGGCGGCGAGCCAGGCGAAGCCGGTCACGAGTGCCGCGATGAACGCGATCCACGTGGTCCACTGGCCCGGATTGATCAGGTTCGAGTTGAGGGCGTAGCCGCCGAAGAGCACGGCGGGAACGAGAATGCCGGCCGCGGTCGACACCGCAGCACGATTCACGACGCCACTCCGGTGGTCTCCGGCGCGGCCGGACCGGCCGGGCCGCCCTGCGGCACGCCGTCGGGATGCTTGCCGCCCGTCTCGCTTTCCATCGCCTGGTACTTGGACGGGCACTTCACGAGCAGCTGGTTGGCCTCGAAGTGATCGCCCTTGAACGCCCCGATCGCGACGATGCTCACCGCCTGATCGAAGTTGCCGGGGATCACGCCGCGGTACTCGACCGGCATCACGTCGCCGTTCGTGTCCTGCAGCTTGAACTTGAGGTACTGCTCTTCCTTGTTGATGACGTAGTCCTTGCTCGCGAGCTTGCCGTTGACCTGCACGAGGCCGCTGGCCTTACGCGCTTCGGCGAAGCCGATGTAAGGCGTCATCGTCTGCTTGAAGCTGCTGACCCCGATCGCGATGGCGGCGACACCGAGGCCGACGGCGAGGATGGTCTTGAAGTTCATGGTCACTTCTCCAGTTCTTTGACCCGCTTCTCGACCTGCAGGAGCCAGAAGAAGAGCAGCCCCCACACGAGCAGCGAGACACCCAACACGACCCAGTTGCGGTCCATGATCACATTCCCGAGCCAGCTCGCGGCGACGCTCGAGGCGCGTGACACGCACGCGAAGCGTCTGGAGCCAGAAGTAGAGAGCGGTGAAACCGATCAGCATCATGAAGAAGCAGAGGCGGATCAGCGGATCCATGTCCACCTTGCCACGGTTGTTGATGATCGGGTCCGGATGAAGCCCTTCGTACATGCGCGGCACGACGAACATCAGGAACGGCACGGCGACGAACGCGATCGCGGAGTAGATCGCGGAGAGCCGCGCGCGCTTCTCGTCACCCTCGATGCTCCCGCGCAGCGCCAGGTAGGCGATGTACAGGATGAGCACGAAGAAGATGGACGTCTCGCGCGGGTCCCAGTTCCAGTACGAGCCCCACATTGCCTTGGCCCAGAGCGAGCCGCTCACGGTGGCCACGACGGTGAACAGCACGCCGAGCTCGGCGGCCGCGGCCGCCTGGTCGTCGTGTTCGGAGTCCCGCTTCACCAGGATGGCACGCAGTGCAGCATGGCCCAGCCCAGCGCGAGGACGGCGACCCATGCGGCGGGATGTGGAAAGTAGAGGACTCCGGGTGGTCGCCTGGAGCACCGGTACCTGGGGCGAACAGGAGCGCCACCACCATCAACCAGCCAGCCACACGAAGATCAGGGTGCGCCACAGCATGAGGGGTCTAGTCCTCCCAGAGGTGGTCGTAAAGTAGCAGGCTCGCCGCCAGCAACGCCACCGCATAGGCCCCGAGGAGCTTGAGCGACGGTGCGACGGAGTTCGCGGCCCACATCTCGCGGGTCCCCCCCACGGCTGCAGCCAGAACCGGCAACAACAACGGCAACGAGACGCCGGCGAACAGCGCCCCTCGACCGCGCGTCTGCGCGATCACCGCCCCGACCAGTGTCGACGAGGCGGCCAACGACACCGTGCCCAGACCCAGCACGGCCAGGAACTGCCCCCACCGTACCGGAGGCGCCCCCATCAGTACCATGAACAGCGGCACGGTCACGGCTTCGATGACGCAAAGGAACAGGAGATTGAACAGGAGTTTGCCCACCGCGATCTCGGTGGGCGTCGCCACCAGCCGCAGCAGCAGCATGGTGCGGCTCTCGACCTCGCGCACGAACGCGTGGCTCATGGAGGCGAGCGTCGCGAACAGCAGCACGATCCAGAACAGCGCCGCCATGATGTCGGTGCGGTTCCCGAGCCGGCCCGCGGCGAAGCTGACCGCGGTCAGGCTGGTCACGGCGAAGAGCAACGCCGCGTTCAAGCCGTAACGCGTGCGCCACTCCGTGCGGCATTCCTTACGCAGTACGCTCCAGACCGCGACCGCTGAGTTCGATCCGCTGTTCGGCAAGCGCCATCTCCCGGGGTTCGTTGGTGGCGATGAGCACGAGCGCGCGGGGCCCGTACGTCTGCACGATGTGTTCCACGACGGCCCGGCCGGCATCGTCGAGATGCGAGCCCGGCTCGTCCAGCATGATGACCGGCGGTTCGTGCAGGATGGCGAACGCCAGCCGCAGCCGCTGCTTCATGCCGGACGAAAATGCACTCACGCGGTCGTCCGCGCGGGGCGTCAGCCCCACCTGCTCCAATGCGAGACGCACGGCGTTCGCCGCATTCGGCAAGCCGCGGGTCTCGGCCGCGAAGGCGAGATTCTCGGCGGCGCTGAACTCCTCGTAGAAGGAAAGCTCCGGCGTCGCGAGCCCGGTGAAGAGCCGGCGCCGGCGCGGCTCCACCGCGCAGCCGTCCACTTCGAACACGCACTCGCCGCGGCTGGGACGCAGCAAGCCGCACAGGATGCGCAGCAGCGTGCTCTTGCCCGAGCCGTTCTCCCCCGTCACCGCGACCACGCCGGGCGCGCTCACGTCGAAGCTCACCGGGCGCACGGCGACGCGCGGACCGAAGCGGTGCGCGATATCGTTGCCCGCGAGACGGAGCGACGCTGCGCTCACGCGCGCTTCCCCGCCGCGGCGCCCGCAGCACCATCGGCGCCGGAGGCGCCGGTCTTCTCGTCCAGAATCGCGATCAGCTTGTGCAACTCGGGCAGGATCTTCGCCTTCGCGTCCTCGCGCGTGCCGACGAGCTGCGCGCCCGCGGCGTGCGCGTGTCCGCCGCCGCCCAGACGCGCGACCACCTGGTCGATGCTCACGCGGCCCATCGAGCGCAGCGACACCTTGATCTTGCCGGGCTTCACCTCGGAGACGAGCATCACCACTTCGACGCCCGCGATGACGCGCGGCATGTCGACGAGCCCTTCGGTGTCCGCGCCCACGAGACCGTGGCGCTGGAACTGGTCCGGCGACGCCTCGATCACGACGACGCGGCCGTTCTCGAGCACCTGCAGCTGCGCGAGGACCTCACCAAAGAATCGTAGACGGCCTGCTGGGGCCGTGGCGTTCACGCGCAGGTGCACGACCTGCGGCTCGACGCCGAGCGTGATCAGCTCGGCGGCCATGCGGTGCGCCGCCGCGTCGGAGTTCGAGTACTTGAAGTTGCCCGTGTCGGTCGACAGGCCCACGTAGAGCGCGTCGGCCATGGCGCGGTCGATCGTCGCGCCGCTTTCGCGCACGAGGTCGAACACGAGGCTCGACGCCGACGCCTGCGCGGGCTCGATCACGTTGACGACGCCGAAGCCGTCGTGCGTCGCGTGATGATCCACGACGGCGATCGGGATCAGGTGACGGTCGAGGTGATCGGACAGCCGCCCGATGCGCGAACGGTTGCCCGTGTCGAGCACGACGAG
>JADJLL010000025.1 GCA_016710095.1 Candidatus Eiseniibacteriota bacterium
GGCGTGCCGACCGTGATCGCGACGCGGTGGGACGTGGACGACCGCGCGACGGCCGAGTTCATGCGCCCGCTTCCTATTCGGCGCTCGCCGGCAACCGCGGTCGCGCGGCGGTGCAGCAGGCGCAGCGCGAGATGCGCGCGATCCCCGAGTGGTCCGCGCCGCGCTACTGGGCGGGGTTCGTCGTGCTGGGCGATCCCGGCACGCACGTCACGCTCTCGCGACGCTGAGTTTCGCCGGCGAGCCCTCGCCACACTCCGGCCCGCGCGACTAGACTGCCGCCCATGTTCCGCCGCTCCGTACTCGTGCTCTTCGCCCTCGCGATCCTGCCGTTCGCGGCTCCCGCCGCTTCCGCGCCATCGGCTCCCGCCGATCCCTGGAAGACGCATGCCGCGCTCGTGGATCGCGACAACACGCTCTACCTGGCGGGGCAGTACGCGGCGATCGCGACGCTCATGGACTCGTTGCTCGCGGGGCCGGGAGGGCGTCGCGACCCCGGCCTGCTGCGCATCGCGCTCACGCGGCGCGCGCGCGCACATGATGTTGTTCGAGTACCCGGCGTCGCTCGAGCTCTCGACGCGCGCGTTCCGGTTCGCCGAGGCCGCGCGCGACACGGCGACGATGCTCCGCTCGCTGCGCGTGCGCGTGGTCGCGCTCGAGAAGACCGGCGGCCTCGACGTCGCGAAGCAGCTCTGCGCGCGCGCCGCGGCGATCGCGAAGCGCCGCAACCAGCCGCGCGACGAGGCCTACTTCCACACGCGTCACGGCTACGCGCTGGTCTCGCAGGGCCGCAGTCGCGAGGCGCTGCCGTGGTTCGAGAGCGCCCTCGGTTCGGGCGAGCGCGCCAAGGACGAAGGTGACCAGCTGCGCGCGGTCGCGGGGCTCGCGGCGGCGCAGTACCAGGTCGGCAAGCTTCACGAGGCGCGCGCGAGCTACGCGCGCGGCATCGCGCTCGCGAAGAAGCTCGACAACCCGTTCGGAGCCTACCTGTGCCTAACTACGCCGACATGGAAATGGCGATCGGCGATCCCGATCTCGCGCCCATTTCGCGCACACGCGATCGAAGCTTCACGCCGCGCCGCGCTGCTCCCGGTCGAACTGCAGGCGCGCCGGATCCTCGCGAACTACGAATCCGCCCGCGGCGCATGGGATCGCGTGGACTCGCTCATGACCGTGACCATCGCGCTGGCGGAGCCGCTCGGCGATCGCGAGCCGCTCTCCAGCTCGCTGCTCACCGCGGCCAAGGCGCGCATCGAGCTCGGCCGGCCGGGCGAGGCCGAGGCGCTCATGCGCCGGGCCGTGTCCCTCGTGGACACGCTGATTCCGGTCAACGCGGCCTTCGCGTCGCAAACCTCGTCTACACCCTTCACTCGGCGGGCCGCGACGCGGACGCCGTGCGCTACGCCGACGACGTTCGTCGCGCGGCTCTCTAAGCGCATGCCCGCGTCGTCGTTGTGGCGCGTGCGCTACCGCGGGCACGCCCGCCCTGCGCTCGGCCGGCACCGCGAAGCGCTCGCTACGACTGGGCGCTCTCGCTCGCCGCCGAATCACAGCGCGGCCTCGGCCAGATGGACAGCGCGCTCGTGGGCTTCCGGCGAGCGATCGCCGCGTGGGAGCGCGCGCGCAGCGCGCGTTCGCGCGAGGACCTGCTGCTCGACAACGAGGACTACGGCCGCGACATCGGCTTCGCGTACGCGAACGCGCTGCTCGATCCGCGCCGTCGCCCGAGCCGGGACCGTCGCGTGATCGAGGCGTTCGGCGAGCTGCAGCGTTTCCACGCGCTCGCGGTGAGCGAGCGCCTGCTCGGCCCCGCCGCCGGCGCCGAGGCGCGCCGCAAGCCCTTCGATTTCGCCGCGTGGCGCAGCGGCACGCTGCGGCAGGGCGAGGTGTTCGTGGACGTGACGCCGAACGAGGACTCGACGCTCGTGATCGCGGTGACGCGCCGCGAAGTGCGCGCGTGGATCCTTCCCGCGGAGGCCGTGCTCGACAAGCGGCTCGCGCTTCACCGAACTCGTCACGACTTCGGGCCCCGACGATCCCGCGGTGCGCCAGGTGGCGGCGCGCTCGGCGCGGACCTGTTCGGTCCGGCGCCGACCTGCTGCGCGGCGCCTCGCGCGTGCTGCTCGCGGGCGGGCGCTTCGGCAGCTATCCGATCGGCGCGCTGATCGTGCCGGGCACGAACGCGCCGCTCATGATCGAGCGCGAGCTTTCGATCGTGCCCTCGGCGAAGCTGCTCGCGATTTCGCGCTCGCGCGAGCGCGCGGGCCACGCCTTCGCGTTCGCTCGTCGCGATCGCGCGCACGTCGGACGACCGCGGCCGCCGGCTCGACGGCGCGGGCGACGAAGTGCGCGCGCTCGGCCGCGACTACCTCGGCGCGCTCGCGCTCGTGGATCCGCGCCGCACGGCGCTGCAGATCGCGCGCGAGACGCTCGGCAGCGGCGCGATCGTGCACCTCGCCGCGCACACGAACGTGGACCTGAAGCGTCCGTGGCAGTCACGCCTGCTGCTCGGCGATCCGGGCCAGTCCGGCGCGTACCTGCCCGTGTCGTCCATCAGCCGCCTGCGGCTCCAGGCGCAACTCTGCGTGCTCGCCTCGTGCCGCTCGCTCGGCACCACCGGGCTCGACAACCTCTCGCTCGCCGGCATCGCGCCCGCGTGGCTCATGGCCGGCGTGCCGACGGTGGTCGCGACGCAGTGGAACGTGGACGACCGCGCGACCGCGGAGTTCATGCGCCGCTTCTACGTGGCGCTCGCGCGCGGCGGAGCGGTCGGCGCGGCGCTGCAGCAGGCGCAGCGCGAGATGCGCGCGATCCCCGAGTGGTCGGCGCCGCGGTACTGGGCGGGCTTCGTCGTGCTGGGCGATCCGGGCACCAAGGTCACGCTCGCGCGGCGTTGAACCGCCGGCGCACCGAAGCCCGCGCTCGACTCGCCGGCGCCCCTCGCCGGTTCCGCGAAAATGACGCACCGTTTCCCGTGGACCCGCATGGGCGCACTCGCGCTGACCGCCATGCTCGTGGCCGCGACCACTTCCGCCGCGCCGCCGAAGCCGGCCGCGGGCGCCGCCGCAGCAGCGGCGGGAGCCGCCGCGCCCGACAAGCCCTTCGCCGAGTGGAAGAAGACGGTGAAGGACGCGGAAGAGAAGAAGGGCTTCTTCACGATGTGGAAGAAGCGCGACAACCTCTACCTGCAGATCAACAAGGACCAGCTCGAGAAGCCGTTCCTCTACATCGTCAGCTACTCGCGCGGCATCGGCAGCAACTACCTGCTCGGCGGCCTGCCGCTCGACGACCGCATGCTGCAGTTCGAGCGCCACGGCGATCGCGTGCTGCTCGTGGACGTGAACATGCGCTTCACCGCGCCGGCGGGCACGCCCATCGACCGCGCCCGCGACCTGTCGATCGGCAACTCGGTCGTGCAGTCGTTCAAGATCGAGAGCGAGCAGGATTCGACCAAGGCCGTGCTCATCGACGTGGGCGGCCTGTTCCTGAGCGACGTCACCGACCTGGCCGAGCAGATGCGCGGCGCCTTCGGCGGCGTGTCGGCGCGCTTCGACAAGGAGCGCTCGGCGCTTTCCAAGGTGAAGGCGTTCCCGGACAACAACGAAGTCGAGGCGCTGCTCACGTACACGCCGAACGACCGTTCGCGCCTGTACCTCGAGACCGTGCCGGACAACCGCTACATCCCGATCACCGTGCACTACTCGTTCACGCGCCTGCCCGAGAAGCCGATGGCGGTGCGCTGGGCGGACAACCGCGTCGGCTACTTCCTCGACGCGCGCAAGGACTTCGGGCGTGAGGACAAGGAGAACTTCTGGGTGCGCAACATCCACCGCTGGCGGCTCGAGAAGAAGGATCCGAGCGCCGCGGTGAGCGAGCCCGTGAAGCCGATCGTGTACTACCTCGACAGCACGATCCCCGAGAAGTTCAAGCCGTGGGTGAAGGAAGGCGTCGAGAAGTGGCAGAAGGCGTTCGAGGCCGCCGGCTTCCGCAACGCGATCGTCGCGATGGACGCGCCCGCGGAGAGCACGGGTTTCGATCCGGAAGACACGCGCTACAGCACGATCCGCTGGATCACGTCGCACGAGCCGTCGTTCGGCGCCATCGGACCGTCGCGCGTGGACCCGCGCACGGGTGAGATCTTCGACGCGGACATCCTGTTCGAAGCGTCGATGTTCCAGAACTACGCGAACGCCTACCGCCGCTACTCGGGCCCCGAGGCGCTCGGCCAGTCGCTGCTGCCGCAGGACATTTTCGCGCAGCTGCCCGAGAACGCCACGCCGGAGATGCTCTGCATGGCCGGCAGCGCGCTCGCCGACGGCGGTGCGATGGAGCATCTCGCGATGCTCATGGACCAGACGCTGCCCCCGGGCGCGCCGGTGCCCGACTCGTACCTGAAGCCCGCGGTCATCTGGGCCGTCATGCACGAGGTCGGTCACACGCTCGGCCTGCGTCACAACTTCCGCTCGAGCACCTCGACGCCGACCGACAAGCTGCACGACACGGCGTGGACGGGCGCGAACGGTCTGTACTCCTCGGTCATGGAGTACCCGACGCCGAACATCGACCACTCGCGCGCGCACCAGGGCGAGTACTGGACGAGCACGGCCGGCACGTACGACCTGTGGGCGATCACGTACGGCTACAAGCCGACGGGCGCCGCGACGGTCGAGGAAGACTACGCGGCGATGCGCAAGGTGGCCGACGAGTCGCTGCTGCCCGGGCACGAGTACTCGACGGACGACGACACGTATCCGGCCGACGCGCCCGATCCGCGCTCGAACATCTACGACCTCGGCGGCGATCCGCTCGCGTTCGCGAAGGCGCGCACGGCCTACGTCGCGTCGCTGTGGCGCAATCCGAACTTCGAGCAGCGCGTGGTGGGCGACAGCGGCGACCTGACGGCGCTGCGCCGTTCGATGGACACGCTGCTCGGCCAGTACGGCACCGCGGCCGGTCTCGCGGTGAAGTACCTGGGCGGCTCGTACATGTCGCGCGTCGAGCGCGGCCAGCCGGGCGAAGTGAACCCGGTGACGCCGGTGCCCGCCGCGAAGCAGCGCGAGGCGCTCGACTTCCTCGCGAAGAGCGTGTGGGCCGCGGACGCGATGAGCGCTCCGCCGGCGCTGCTCACGCGCATGGCGCCGAACCGCTGGTCGCAGTGGGGCCTGGGCGCCGGCACGTTCACCGGCCGTCACGACTACGACTGGAACGACAAGGTGTTCGCGGTGCAGGGTTCGATGCTGCGCGGCGTGCTTTCGCCCGCGCTGCTCGATCGCATGCGTGAAGCCGAGAACCGCACGGCCGATCCGTATCGCCTCTCGGAGCACTTCGACCGCCTGACGCGCGCCCTCTGGGGCGAGGTCGGCGGCCCGGTTCCCGGCGCGGCGAAGGCGCTCGAGGGCACGAGCACGCGCCGCGAGATCCAGCGCGCGTTCGTGGATCGTCTCGCGGACATGGTGACGGCGAACAACGGCGCGCCCGACGACGCGCGGGCGCTGTCGCGTCTCGCGCTGTCGCGCATCGACGCGCGTTGCGCGCGTGCACTGCTCGTCGCCGGCATCGGCGACAACACGCGTGCGCACCTGGTGGAGACGCGCGCCCGCATCAAGCGCGCGCTCGAAGCCGGGCGCGAGGCCGACGGCGCTCCGGCGCTGGGCGGCATGCGCGGGATGTTCGGCGTTTCCTCGGCGCGATAGCGCCGAGCAGCGCCGCAAGGCGCCGCAGTTCTTCCCAAAATCAACGCCCCGGCTCGAGCAACACGAGCCGGGGCGTTGTGCTTGTGCGGCGCGTTGCCGCGCGACATCAGCGCGCGTTCACCTTCGCGATCGCGCTCCGCGACCGGTACGCCAGCCACGCGATCTGCGCCGCGCCGCCGGCGGTCATGCCGAAGGCGGCGAGGAACAGTCCGGGCGCCGCATGCGTCGTCACGCCGAGCGCGAGCACGCCAGCGGTCGCGACGAGCAGCACCGCCATGGACTCGGTGATCGCGCGCGTGTCGCGCACGTGCACGAGCGCGCCCTGGTGGTAGCTCTGCCACACGCTCACCGCGCCCATCGGCACGACCAGCCACAGCGCGCGCCACGCCATCTGCGCGAGGTCGGGCGCGAGCGCCGAGCCGCGGCCGAACCACCAGAGCCCGGCGGGCGTCGCCGCGCCGATCAGCAGCAGCGCGGTGACGATCGCGCTCAGCAGAACCGCGAACCGCCGCAGCGCGGGTATGGGGCGCTCGCGGTCGAGCAGCGACACGCACACCTCGTTGAACGCGAAGCCGACGCTGCGCAGCGTGAACGTGCCGCCCGACAGCACGGGCCACGCCGCGAGTGATTCGAGCGCATGCGGCATGCGGCTCATGGCCGCGGCCGACAGCGGCATCGCGAGGAAGTTGAGCAGCGGCGTGAACGCGAGCGGCGCGTAGAACTTCGCGAACGCGCGCATGGTGAGCGGCGGCTGCACCGCCGGCGCTGCGGCGAGCGGACCGCGCCGGACCGGCCCGACGGACCACTTCGCGAACAGCGCCTCGGCCATCACGCCGCTCGCGACCGCCGCCGTGCCGACCACGATGCCGGGCCAGCGCCCGACGAGATAGCCGGTCGCGAGCACGGTGGTGAGCGTGCCGAGCCGGATCATCGTGCCCCACGTCACGGCGCGCGCGCGTTCGAACCGGATGAGCACGCCCTGCTGCGTGCGGCGGTAGGCGATCGACATCGTCCACGGCACCATGATGCGCAGCCCCACGCGCGCGGGCTCGCGCACTTCGTCGGGCACGCCGATCCACGTGCCGGCGATCAGGTCGAAGAGCGGCGTGAACGCAATGAGTGCGTGCAGCGCCGTGAGCGAGCCGCCCGCGACGAACATGAACCGGCGCACGACGCGGTACGACGCCATGTCGCGCGCGAGCGCCGTGGACGCCGTGAGCAGCATGAGGATCGGCGCCTCGACGAGCAGCGACATCGGGAACACGACGCCGCCGTACGCCGCCAGGCTCACGGTCGCGTGCGGCAGGCGAGCCATGACCGCGCTCACGACCGGCAGCTCGAGGCCCATGAGCAGCCAGCTGCCGGCGAGTGGCGCCCAGGTGGCGAGCACGTCGCGGGTCGTGAGCGGGCGCGGAGCGCCCTGCGCCGAAGGCGCCAGTTCTTCGCTTTCATGCATAAGTCGGCGGAAGCTACGGGAGAGGGATGGCGCGGCGCCAACACCGGCCGCCTTCGGCGGCGATCTCGAAGCCAGACCCACACGGAGGCTGCGCCTCCGTAGAAACCCCTACCTCTTCCGGCGCATTGCCCCGCGGGAGTCGCGGTCCCTACGCTGGCCATGCCCTCGCGGGAACACCACGAGCGGTGCCGCACCCGACCGAAGCCCTTTCGCAGGACCTCTTCATATGCGCCCGTCCGCCGTGCTCTGGATCCTCGCCGTCGTCCTCACGTTGTTCTCCGCCTCGTGGCAGCGCCGCACGGGTCCCACGCACCCCATGAAGGGCCGCGCCGAAGTCGCGGGCCAGGCGCTCAGCTGGACGTTCGAGCGCACGCACAAGGGCGAGGGCGATCAGGAAGTGCGCATCAACGCGCCCAGCGGCGTGGCCGCGAACCTCGAATGGCGGAAGCATCTCGCCGGACCCGAGTACACGATCGTGCCCATGCGCCGCGACGGCGAGACGCTCGTCGCCGAACTGCCGTGGCAGCCGCCCGCGGGCGTGCTCAAGTACCGAGTGATCGCGTCCGCGAGCGGAGCGAGCGTCACCGTGCCCGCCGCAGGCGTCGTGACCACGCGTTTCACCGGCGCGGTCCCCGCGCCGATCATGGTCACGCACATCCTGCTCATGATCACCGCCATGCTGCTGTCGGCGCGCGCGGGTCTCGAGTGCTTCGCACGCGAGCCGCGGTTCAAGTTCCACACGCATCTCGCGCTCGGCGTGCTGCTGGTGGGCGGGTTCCTGTTCGGGCCGCTCGTGCTCAAGTACGCGTTCGGCTTCTGGTGGACCGGCTGGCCGATCGGCACGGACATCACCGACAACAAGACGCTCGTGGGTCTCGTCGGCTGGCTGATCGCGCTGTTCGCCGTGCACCGCGTGCAGAAGCCGCGCGCGTGGGTCGCGTTCGCGTCGCTGCTCATGTTCCTCGTGTTCCTGATCCCGCACAGCTACAAGGGCACGGGGTTCGAGGAGCCGGTGCCGCCGGCGAAGCCGGCTGCTGCTTTGAAATAACTTCACCGCGCTGCGCGCGAAGAAGTGCGACACTGCGTGCACACCCGCCCCCGAAGCGGAGTGCGGATGAACGAGCGCATCGATGTGTCGCGATGGTCCGACGCCGAGCTCGAGCGTGGTTTCGCGGAGCGCGTGAAGCGCGACCGCGTCCTGACCGCCGAAGTGTTGGTCTTCCTCGGCGAGATGATCGCCCGCCGCCTGTTCGGCCCGGCCGGGTATTCGTCCATGTATCAGTACTGCGTGCGTCATTGCGGAATGTCCGCTGACGTCGCCTTCAAGTGGACGAGAGCCGCGCGCATGGCGCGCCGCTTCCCCGCAATCCTCGACATGGTGGAGGACGGTCGACTTCATCTCACGGCGATCACCATGCTCGCCCCACGTCTCGATGCGAGCACAGCGCCTTGGCTCCTGCCCGCGGCCGCGAGCAAGTCCACGCGAGAGCTTCGCCTCTTGCTCGCGAGCCACTGGCCGCAGCCGGATGCGCCGGCGGTGATCAAACCGATTGCCGCTCGGCGCGAAGCGGTCGCTTTGTCTTCAGGGCAAGAACCAGCCGCCAGCGGCGGCGGGGCCGTGCCGCCAGTCGCCGGCACTCCAACGCAGAGCCAGGAACTGGCCGCGCGGCCAGTTTTGTTCAGTGAGACTGATGTCCGCCCTCAAGGTGAATCGTCGCCGCCGGCGATCCCGAAAGAACCGACCGCAAAGTATCTCCTTCAGTGCACGCTCGACGAAGAGACCGTCGAGCTGCTGGAGCGCGCTCGATCATTCGCGCTTCCCGGCGCACATGCGGAAGTGGCGGCGGTGTTGAAGGCCGCGCTTCGCGATCATCTTGAGCAGCAGGAGAAGCGGAAGTTCGCGGCGACGGAGCGCCCGCGAGCGGCGCGTCGATCGCACGCGGGTGGTGCGAGCCGAGGAATCCCCGCGCAGGTGAGGCGCGAGGTGTGGAAGCGCGACGAAGGGCGTTGCACCTTCGTCGGCACCGACGGCGCTTGCTGTGGCGCACGTGAGGGTCTCGAGTTCGACCACATCCTGCCCGTGGCGCGCGGGGGAGAGTCCATCGTGGCGAACGTGCGACTTCGGTGCCGTACGCACAATCAGGTCGAGGCGGACCGCGTCTTTGGCCGGTCGTTCATGGAGAGGAAGCGCGATGCAGCGCCAGGCGCTCGAAGCTGAGTCAGGTCCGGCCGTGCTCATCCCACTCGCGCGCCGCGTTCCAGATGACGTCGCAGACGGGGTCCTTGATCGCGTAGTAGCTGTCGGCGTCGTCGGGAAAGCGCGCGGCGAGCTGGCGCTTGATCTCGGCGAGCGCGGCCGCGGCTTCGGGGTGCGCGCGGAGATAGTCGCGAAACAGCAGCGCGTAGTGCTGGTTCGGCGCCCCGAGCACGCGCACGTGTACATGCGCGCGAAGCGCGCCGGGTTTGGTTTGAAAGTAGAGCTTCGCCCAGAGCGCGGGTGCCGGATCGGCGCCGGCG
This sequence comes from Candidatus Eiseniibacteriota bacterium, assembly GCA_016710095.1. Lineage (GTDB taxonomy): Bacteria > Eisenbacteria > RBG-16-71-46 > RBG-16-71-46 > RBG-16-71-46 > CAIXRL01. The sequence continues at coordinate 9,664 of JADJLL010000025.1, forward strand.
GGCACGTGATCCGCCGTGATGTCCACGCGGTGCGTGAAGCCCGCCGCGAGCATTGCACGGGCGACTTCGTCGCCGAGCGCGGCGACGGTCACCTGCACGTCGATCACGTCCTTGGCCGCGAGGCCGGGCACGCTCGTCGAGCCGATGTGATCCACGGCGATCGCCAGCGCGCCCAGCGCCGCGCGCAGCTCGGCCGCGAGTGCCGCGAACTCGTCCGCCCAGCGCGGGTCGTACTCGACGATCTCGATGCGATGCGACATGAACGCTACGTCGTGTAGTCGGCGTTGATGTGCACGTACTCGGCGGAGAAGTCGCACGTCCACACGATCGCGTGGGCGTCGCCGAGGCCGAGGTCCAGATGGATCACCGCCGGGTCGCACTGCAGCAGCGCCGAGGCGCGCGCCTTGTCGAACTCGACCGGCAGGCCGCGATCGAGCAGCTGCACGTCGTCGCCGTCGCCGAACCAGAGCCGCACACGCGCGGGCTCGATCGGCTCGCCGCTGTAACCGGCGGCCGCGAGCACGCGGCCCCAGTTGGGATCGTTGCCGTGCACGGCGGTCTTCACGAGCGGCGAGCACGCGATCGAATCGCCGACGCGATGCGCCTGCGACTCCGTCGACGCGCCCGTCACGCGCAGCTCGACGAGGCGCGTCGCGCCTTCGCCGTCGCGCGCGATCTGGCGGGCGAGGCTCTTGCATACGGCCGCGAGCGCGGCCGTGAAGGCCGGCTCGTCGGCGGCCGAGCCGCCGACCTGGCCGGAGGCCAAGATCAAAACCGTATCATTCGTGCTCATGTCGCCGTCCACGCTGATGCGGTTGAAGCTCTCGCTCACCGCGGCGCGCAGCGCGCGATCGAGCGCCTCGGGAGCGATGTCGGCGTCCGTCGTGATCACGCTCAGCATGGTCGCCATGTTCGGATGGATCATGCCGGCGCCCTTGGCGAAGCCCGCGATCGTCACACGGCCGCCGGACAGCTCCACGGTGACGCTCGCGACCTTGGCGCGCGTGTCGGTCGTGCAGATGGCGCGCGCGGCGTCGCCCGCGCGGCGGAGCGCGTCGCCGGAGTGCAGCGCCGCAATCCCGCGCTCGAGCTTGTCCATGTCGAGGAACACGCCGATCACGCCGGTCGAGAGCACGAGCATTTCCTCGGGCTTCGCGTGCACGGCGCGAGCCGCGACCGCCTGCATGCGCTTCGCGTCCGTCATGCCGCGATCGCCGGTCACGGCGTTCGCGCAGCCCGCGTTCGCGACCACGCCGCGGATGCGGTCGGCGCCGGAGGCGAGCGCGTCGCGGTCCACGAGCACCGGCGCCGCCTGCACGCGGTTGGTCGTGAACACTCCGGCCGCAGCGCACGGCTCGTCGGCCCACACCATGAGCAGGTCGAGCGCGCCCGACTTCTTGAGCCCGCACGCGGTGGCCGCGGTGCGGAAGCCGGGGGCGAGCGAGAACTCGGCGAGCTGCGCTTCGGTCGTGATCGACGGCATGGGCGGGAATGCTCCGGGTATGCGAAGAAGAAGAAGAGGCGGCCGGCCTGCGGCCGGCAGGGGGCGCAGTCTAAGCGCGGGGGCGCGCCGTCGCCACGGATTCGGCCGGGTTTCCGGCCCCGGGGGGCGAAACTTGCCCTCGGTCGCGCCCATCGGGCAAAATCTCCCGCCGCATACGCAGTGGGGAGGCCCGACGAGGGGCCCGCATTCCCCCTCTTTAGGAGCCACCCGAAACCCGAGAAGAAGGTCCTTCATGATCGCAGCCACCCAGCTTCGCGTCGGCTACCTGATCCTGTACAACGGAAAGCCGCATCGCGTCGCCACCGCCATCCACCGCACGCCGGGCAACCTGCGCGGCTTCGTCCAGGCCAAGCTCGTCAACATCGAGACGGGCTCCAACCAGGAAGTGCGCTTCTCGTCCGAAGACAAGGTCGAGAAGGCGACGCTGGACGCGCACTCGCTGCAGTTCAGCTACAAGGCCGGTGACGAGTTCCACTTCATGAACACCGACTCGTACGAAATGATCGCGCTCGACAAGGACGTGCTCGGCGAGTCCGCCGGCTACCTGATCGACGGCATGGTCATCACGGCGAGCTACTGGCAGGGCAAGGTCGTCGGCATCGACCCGCCCATGTTCGTGGAACTGACCGTTGCGGACACCACGCCCAACATCAAGGGCGCCGCGGTGCAGAACACGAGCAAGCCCGCGATCATGGAGACGGGCCTCGAGATCAAGGTCCCGCCCTACATCGAAGTGGGCAACAAGGTGAAGATCGACACGCGCACCGGGGAGTTCGTCGAGCGCGTGTAGCGCGAAGCGCCGGGTCTCCGTCCGAACAACTCAAAGCGCCGCGAGAGCATTCAGCCCTCGCGGCGCTTTTGATCTTGCTCAGGCGCGCTTTCGCGCGCCGGTCGCAGCGCTGACGCGCGGCTCTAGAATCTCACGCCTACGGCGTGTACTTGCACCGCACCATTGCGCCGATCCAGCGATGCCATGCCGCCCGTGCCGAGCCGGCCGTCACGCAGTTCGAGGAGCGAAGCGGTGGACTTGTTGGCGTTGTAGAGGCCGTATCCCAGTCCGCCGAACGTGCCGAGCACGAAGCCCCACTTCACGGGCTCGCCGTCGTCGGCGAGCAGCGCGACCGCGCCGCCCACGACGAGGCCGGCGGCGGCGCCGAGCACGGTGGACTTCGCGACTTCGTTGAACGAGTTGTCGGCGCGAGCTTCGCGCGGAGCCGCGACCGTGCCGAGCACGGCGGCCAGAACGAGCGTGAGCACGAGACGCTTCATGCTGCCTCCTTCGGAATGTCGAGTAGTCGGGACGAGCGCGGCGGGAGAGTAGCTTTGGGTGCCGCACCGCGCCAGAGGCGGTCTCGCGTCGCGCCGTCGGCGACGCGGGCGCCTTTCGGCGCGAACGACGCTGGGTTACCGTCCCCGCGCCATGTCCACCGCGCCCGCATCGCTCGCCGAACTGCTCGACCGCATCGCCGCCGATCCCGTGCTCGCCACGCTGCTCGCCGAGGCGCGTGCGCGCGACGCCGCACTCGCGACGCCCGATCCCTCGCACGACACCGCGCACCTGCTGCGCGTCGCGCTCTGGACGCTGCGCATCGGCGCAGAAAGCGCCTCGGGCGCCGGAGGCGCCGACCAGGTGAACGCTCGCGAAGCCGTCGCGGCCGCGCTGCTGCACGACGCCGTGCACGTGCCCAAGGACTCGCCCGATCGCGCGCGCGCCAGCGAACTGGCCGCGGACTTCGCGCGCGCGCGGCTCGCGGCGCTCGGCTTCGACGGCCCGGCCGTCGCACGCATCGCCGCCGCCGTGCGCGATCACAGCTTCTCGCGCGGCGCGGTGCCGCAGGACGCGCTCGGCTGCGCGCTGCAGGACGCCGACCGGCTCGAAGCGCTCGGCGCGATCGGCTGGTTGCGCTGCATCTCCACCGGCGTGCGCATGCGCGCCGACTGGTTCCACGCGGACGATCCCTGGGCCGCCGCGCGCGAGCTCGACGACCGGCGCTATTCCGTGGATCACCTGTTCACCAAGCTGCTCGGTCTGCCCGCCACGATGCGCACCGCCGCGGGCCGAGCCGAAGCCGAGCGCCGCGCTGCATTCCTTCGCGCGTTCGCCGATCAGCTGGGCCAGGAACTGGGCGCGCCGCCCACGCGCTGAGGCGCCGAAAACCCGCCTTCGGTGCCAAAGTCGTTGAGCGCCCCCGCGCCCGCGTGCGAGACTGCCGTCTCATGAAGCTCTCCCTGCTCGCCATCCGCCGCCTGCCCCGTGCGCTCGGCGCGATCATGCTCATCGCCACGCTCGTCCTGGGCGCGGTCGGGCACCTGCTGCACCACCTCGAGGATCCGCACTGCGGTGAATCGGCGGGAGCAGGGCGCAGCGAGCACTACTGCGGCGCGTGCAGCAACCTGCATGGCGGCACGCTGGCCGCGGGCGACGCGCCCGCTCCGGCGCCCGCGCTTGTTGCCTGGAGCGGCTTCGCCTCGCCGGACACGCGCACGCCCTCCGCCGCCGCGATCACCGGCGGCGCTCCGCGCGCTCCTCCCGCGGCCTGAAGCCCGCGGCCCATTCGCGGCCGCAGCCGGGCTTCCTTCTTCCGACTCCGTACGACTTCGACGCGCTGCGCCGTGACGGCCACAAGGGCCGTTCGCGTTCGCGCGCGCATTCCTTTCGGAAGGACGATTCCATGCGTGGAGTTATCGCAGGGGCGCTCGCCGCTGCCGCCGTGTGCGGCGCGCTCGCGCTCGCAGTGCCCGCCCATGCGGGCGTGGTGAACCCCGACATTTCCGTGATCGGCCAGCCCTTCGTGCGCTGGACCGACGACGCCGGCGACGGCGCGCGCAAGCGCCTCGTGCTCGATCCCGGCGAGACCGAGTTCCTTTTCGACGCGGCGCTCAATCCGTACGCGCGCGGCACCGTGGTCGTCGCGTTCGGCGACGAAGGCGCCGCCGTCGAAGAGGGTTACTTCACGCTCACGCGTGGCCTGCCCGCGAACCTCGCGCTCAAGGCGGGGCAGTACCGCGTGGGCTTCGGCAAGCTGAACATCCAGCATCCGCACGCGCTGCCGTTCGCCGAGCGCTTCCACGTGCTCGGCTACCTGCCGGGCGACGAAGCGTTCAACGAGACCGGGCTGCAGCTCTCCGAGCAGTTCGCCGCGGGCTCGAGCGCGGTGACGCTGTCGCTCGACGCGCTCCAGGGCGACACCTTCCGCCGGCTGCGCGAGTCGAGCGGGGCGTCGAACGATCCCTTGGTGACGAATCCCGACGGCGCCGGAGGCGCCGATCAGGAGGCGTCGCCTCGCACGGCCGTCCTCGGTCGGGCGTCGGTCTTCACGCCGATCGACGATCGCTCCGGGCTCGAGTGGGGCGTTTCGGCCACGCAGGGCACGAACAACGTCGCCGCCGGCACGACCACCACGGTGTTCGGGGCGGACGTGAAGGCCAAGCTCTGGCGGTCCGCCAGCTCCTACGTCGTGCTGCAGGGCGAGTTCCTCGCGGCGAACCGCGAAGACGCCGGCTGGGACGAGACGGCGGCCGCCTACACGAGCACGAGCGTGAAGCCGCGCGGCGGCTACGTGTACGCCGACTACGCGTTCGATCCGCGCTGGAACGCCGGCGTGTCCTACGAGCGCTGGCAGGACGACGGCGACACGAGCATCACGCACTCGGCGTTCGGCGCATTCGCGGGCCTCGCGCTCATGGAAGAGACCACCGCGTTCCGGATCGGCTGGGAGCGCCTCATGCCCGGCGCGGCCGCCGGCGACGAGACGCCCGATGCCGTGAACACGTTCACCCTTCGCGTCGTGTGGTCCATGGGACCGCACAAGGCGCACCAGTTCTAGGAGGCGACATGCGACACAAGCTCATCGTCATGGCGCTCTTCCTGAGCGCCCTGTTACCGGTCGCCGCGCACGCGCGCCTGCGCGTGGCCGCCTCGACCACCGACCTCGCCTCGATCGCGTCCAGCATCGGCGGCGAACAAGTGGAAGTCTTCGCGATCGCGCGCGCGACCGCGGACCCGCACCGCGTCGAAGCGCTGCCGAGCGCCATGGTGCGCGTGGCGAAGGCGCAGCTCTACCTGCGCGTCGGCCTCGGACTCGACCAGTGGTCGGGCTCGATCGTCGACGGTTCGCGCAACCGTCGCCTCGTGATCGTGGACTGCTCGCGCGGCGTGCGGGTGCTCGAGAAGCCCGCGGGGCGCGTGGACGCGTCCATGGGCGACGTGCACCCCGAGGGCAACCCGCACTACTGGCTCGACCCGCGCAACGGCGCGATCGTGGCGCACACGATCGCCGAAGCGTTCGCGACCGCCGATCCCGTGAACGCGGCGCAGTACCGCGCGCGCGCGGAAGCCTTCGGCCGTGACGCCGAGGCCGCGTTCCAGCACGGCCGCACGACGGTCGCGGCGATGAAGTCGAAAACCATCCTCACGTATCACCGCTCGTGGCCGTATCTCGCGGACGCGTTCGGGCTCGAAGTCGCGGACACGATCGAGCCCGTGCCGGGCATTCCGCCCACGGCGCGGCACCTGGCGGACCTGCAGAAGCTGATCCCCGCGCGCGGCGTGAGCGTGCTGTTGCAGGAGCCGTATTTCTCGGCGGACGCCGGGAAGTTCCTGCAGCGCACGGCGGGCGTACGCGTCGTGACGATGTCGCCGTCGTGCGACGACATCGCGGCGGGCAGCTACCTCGCGCACGTGCAGGCCGTGCTCGCGGCCGTGGCGAATGTGCCGGCCGCAGCCGCGGCCGGAGGCCACAAATGACCGAAGCCTTCGCGCTGCCCTTCTTCCAGACCGCGGTGCTCGCGGCGCTCGTACTCGCGGGCATCCACGCGTATCTCGGTTTCCACATCGTGCGGCGCGGGGTCCTGTTCGTGGACCTCGCGCTCGCGCAGATGGCGGCGCTCGGAGTGGCGCTCGGCGTGGTGCTCGGCCGCGAGCACGACGAGGCGGGCTCGTACCTGCTCGCCCTGGGCATGACGTTCGTGGGCGCCGCGCTGTTCGCGTGGCTGCGCGGACGCTCCCGCACGGTGCCGCTCGAGGCGTTCATCGGCATCGTGTTCGCGACCGCGCAGGCGCTCGTGTTCCTCGTGCTCGAGAAGTCGCCGTCGGGCCCCGAGCACCTCAAGGAAACGCTCGTGGGATCGCTCTTCACCGTGGACCCGGCGCACATCGGCCGGGTCGCGGTGCTGTACGCGATCGTCGGCGCGGTGCACTTCGCGCTGCGCAAACCGTTCTTCGAGATCACGCAGGACGCCGAGGGCGCGGAGAAGCGCGGCCGTCGCGTGTTCCTGTGGGATTTTCTTTTCTACGCGACCTTCGGTCTCGTGGTCACGTCGTCGGTGCAGATCGCCGGCGTGCTGCTCGTGTTCGGCTTCCTCGTGATCCCCGCGGTCGCCGGACTCATGGCGTCGACGCGCACCGGGCCGGCGCTCGCCGTGGGCTGGGCGTTCGGCTTCGCCTGCAGCGTGGCGGGCCTGCTCGCGAGCGTGCAGTGGGACCTGCCCGCGGCGCCGAGCATTCTCGTGACGTTGTCCGTCCTGCTTGCCGTACACGGAGCCCTCATGGCGGTGGTGCGCTTCTCGCGCAAGGGGGCGGCCGCGCGGTAGCCTGCGCGCATGCACACCGGACCGGACATCCTCGGCACGCTCGCGATCGTGCTCGGCGTCGCCGCCGTCACGACCGTCGCGTTCCAGCGCCTCAAGCTGCCGGTCGTCTTCGGCTACCTGCTCGCGGGCCTCATCGTCGGCCCGCACGTCGCGATTCCGCTGCTCGCGGACTCGCCGACCGTGCACACGCTGTCCGAGCTGGGCGTCATCCTGCTCATGTTCTCGCTCGGCCTCGAGTTCAGCGTGCTGCGCATCCTGCGCGGCGGCTGGGCGCTGCTGATCGTCGCGGTGCTCGAGACCACGCTCATGCTCGGCTTCGGCTACACCGCCGCGCGGCTGTTCGGCTGGAACGTGCTGCAGAGCGTGTTCGCGGGCGGCGTCGTGGCGATCTCGTCCACGACGATCATCCTCAAGGCGTTCGCCGAGCAGAAGGTGACGGGCAAGTTCACCGAGCTCGTGATGGGCGTGCTCGTGTTCGAGGACCTGATCGCGATCCTCCTGCTCGCGGTGCTCACGCCGGTCGCGACGAGCGGCGCGATTTCCGCCGCGCCGATCGGCATGACGGTCGTGCGGCTCGCCGCGTTCCTCGCCGCGATGCTCGTCGTGGGCATGCTCGTCGTGCCGCGCCTCATGCGCTTCGTGGTCAAGCTGCAGCGGCCCGAGACCACGCTCGTCGCCGCGATCGGCATCTGCTTCGCCGCGGCGCTGCTCGCGCGTTCGATCGGCTACTCGGTCGCGCTCGGCGCGTTCCTCGCGGGCTCGCTCATCGAGGCGTCGGGCGAGGGGCACCGGATCACGAAGCTCGTCGAGCCCGTGCGCGACATGTTCGTCGCCGTGTTCTTCGTGTCCGTCGGCATGATGATCGAGCCCGAGCTCGTGATGAAGCACTGGGGCGCGGTGCTCGCCTTCACCGCGCTCGTCGTGATCGGCAAGGTCGGCGCGGTGTCCGTGAGCGCGTTCCTCACCGGCGCCGGCACGCGCACGGCATTGCAGGCGGGCATGAGCCTCGCGCAGATCGGCGAGTTCTCGTACATCCTCGCGGGCGTCGGGCTCGCGACGGGCGTCATGCCGCGCGAGTTCTCGCCGGTCGTCGTCGCGGTGTCCGCGATCACCGCGCTCACGACGCCGCTGTTCATCCGCTTCGCGGAGCCCGTCGCGGCCGCGTTCGACAAGAGCCTGCCGCGCCCGCTGCAGACGTTCGCGACGCTGCACGGCACGTGGATCGAGGGGCTGCGCGAACACCCCGAGACGACGGCCGAGCGCGCGCGCATGCAGCGCACGCTGCGCGTGCTCGCCACGGACGCCGCCGTCGTCGCGGCGATCGCGATCGGCGCGAGCGTGCTCGGGACCGCCGGCGCCGAACGCATCGCCACCCTGACGGGCTGGCCCGTGCACCGGTCGTTCTGGCTCGAGATCGCGATCGCCGCCGCGCTGACGGGACCGTTCCTCGCGGGGATCTTCCGCAGCGCACGCTCGCTCGGCGTGCTGCTCGCCGATCGCAGCTTCTCGGTGCCCGTGACCGGCAAGCTCGACCGCGCGGCCGCGCCGCGGCGCGGCATGATCGTCGCGGTGCAGTTCACCGCCGTGCTCGTGGTCGGCGCGCCGCTCGTGGCGGTGACGCAGCCGTTCCTGCCGCCGTTCGTGGGGCTGTGCCGGCTTCGCGGTCGCGCTCGCGGCGATGGGCGTCGCGGTCTGGCGCAGCGCGAGCAACCTGCAGGGACACGTGCGCGCCGCGGCCGAAGTGGTCGTCGACGCGATCGGCCGGCACGCGCGCCAGGACGGCCCCGGCGGCGCCGAGAAGGCGCTGCGCCGCGCGTACGAACTGCTGCCCGGACTCGGCGAGCCCGTGCCCGTGCGGCTCGAGAAGCGTCACAAGGCGGTGGGGCAGAAGCTCACCGAGCTCGAGCTGCGCGGCCGCACCGGCGCGACGGTGATCGCGATCTCGCGCGGCGACGACGTCGTGCTCGTGCCCGACGGACACGAAGCGCTGCGACTCGGCGACGTGCTCGCGCTCGCGGGCACGAGCGACTCGATCGAAGCGGCGCGCGCGCTGCTCGAGCGCGGCGCGCACGACTGAAACGCGTGTCAAGCGCGCTTCGCGCGCGACCGCACAGGAACGCACGACGATCAAGCGCGAAGAATTAATTTTCGCGTGTCGCGCGCCGCACCGCGCAACGCGCAGTCGTGAAAAGCGCTGACCTCGTTTTCCACAGCGAGAGCACGGCGACGCGTCTTCCGACAATTGACTTCACTCGCGCGCGCCGCGCTGGCAAGAATTGCCCTGCGCCGAGATTCCCCCCGCGCGCACTCGAACCCACCTCATTTCGAATACGCCTCACCCCGCGAAGGAGGCCACCGGATGGTCGCCCTCGATCGTTTGCCGACACCCTCCGAGATGATCGCCCATCTCGACCGGCACGTTGCCGGACAGGAACGTGCGAAGCGCCTGCTCACCACCGCCGTCTACCACCACTACCTCGGGCTCGCGCTGCGCGAGAGTCCCGAAACGCAGGGACGCGATCTCGGCCGCCAGCACGTGCTGCTGCTGGGGCCCACCGGCTGCGGCAAGACGCACCTCGTGCGCACGCTCGCCGCGCACCTCGGCGTGCCGGTCGCCATGGTCGCCGCCACGTCGCTCGTCGAATCGGGCTACGTCGGCGATCACGTCGACAGCGTGCTCGCGACGCTGTTCCAGGCCGCGGGCAACGACATGGCCCGCGCCGAGCGCGGCATCATCTTCCTCGACGAGTTCGACAAGCTCCGCCGCGTGAGCGGGCACGGCCGCGACGTGTCGGGCGAGGGCGTGCAGAACGCGCTCCTCGCGCTGCTCGACGGCGGCCCGGCGCGCTTCCGCGTGCGCGAACAGCCGATGACGCTCGACACGTCGCGCGTGCTGTTCGTGTGCACGGGCGCGTTCGCCGACCTGCCCGACACGATCCGCCGCCGGCTCACGCGCCGCGCCGCGCTCGGCTTCGGCTCGGGCGGCGACATCGCGCCGCCGAAGCTGTCCGACGGCGACGCGCTCGCGCAGGTGATCCCGCAGGACCTGGTCGAGTTCGGCCTCGTGCCCGAGATCGTCGGCCGCTTCGCGGCGATCGCGCCGCTGCACCCGCTGTCGGTCTCCGATCTCACGCACATTCTCGGCGACGTCGAACACTCGCCGCTGTCGCGCGCCGAGCGCCAGTTCGCGCTGCACGGCGTGGTGCTCGACGTTCCGGGTGAGTCGCGCGAAGCGCTGGCGAAGCGCGCGATGGCGGCGGGCACCGGCGCGCGCGGGCTCACGAGCCTGTTGCGTGGCGCGCTCGAGAGTGTGTCGTGGCAGCTGCCGGAGCTGGCGGCCGACGGCGTGACCACCGTGCGCGTGCACTCGGACGCCGCGGGTGGCGCGGCGCCGCCGGAGCTCGTGCGCGGCGAGCCGATCGTGTGGCCGCTCGGCCCGAGCGCCGACGTGCTGTGCGTGGGCGCGCTGCAGCCGCCCACGCCGAGCAGCGTGCGCGCGAACAAGCTGTTCGCCGAGATCTCGCGCTACGACAACGGCGCGCTGCTGCGCCGCGTGCAGGAGCTGTATGCCGAGACCGGGCACGAGCGCCTCACGTCCGCCGCCGTCGGCACGTGGAACGAGATCGTGCAGCGCGAGGCGCCGACGCGTCTCGCGTGGCTGCTCGAGCAGATCAAGGACGCGCGCCTCGACCTGCCGCAGTTCGTCGAGGCCTGGGGCGTGGCGGGCACGCCGCACTTCGGCGCGGTCATCCACTACGCGTGCTTCCTGCGCGAGCAGCGCCGGCACGAGCGCGAACAGCGCCAAAAGCGGGGGCCCGCGCCGGCCCGGCCCGGGGGGGGGGGGGGGGGGGGGGCGGGGGCTTTGGGGGGGGTTTTTTTGGGGGGGGGGGGGGGGGGGGGGGGGGGGGGGGGGGGGGGGGGGGGGGGGGGGGGGGGGGGGGGGGGGGGGGGGGGGGGGGGGGGGGGGGGGGGGGGGGGGGGGGGGGGGGGGGGGGGGGGGGGGGGGGGGGGGGGGGGGGGGGGGGGGGGGGGGGGGGGGGGGGGGGGGGGGGGGGGGGGGGGGGGGGGGGGGGGGGGGGGGGGGGGGGGGGGGGGGGGCGCAGGAGCGGGGCCCTGCGCGCTCGGCAGCGCGCGTCCCCATGCACGGAGGTGTCTTGAGCATCGGTCCCGGAGCCAAGGTCGGTCCCTACGAGATCGTCGCGCCCCTGGGCGCGGGCGGCATGGGTGAAGTGTGGCGCGGGCGCGATGCGCGCCTCGGCCGCGACGTGGCGATCAAGGTGCTGCCCGAAGCGCTCGCGAGCGACTCCGAGCGCCGCGCGCGCTTCGAGCGCGAGTGCCGCCTGCTCGCGTCGCTCAACCATCCGCACATCGCGTCGGTGCTCGGGCTCGAGGACGCGAGCGGCTCGCCCGCGCTCGTCATGGAACTGGTCGAGGGGCAGACGCTCGCCGAGCGGCTCGACGCGCACGGCGCGATCGAGCTGGGCGAAGCGCTCGCGCTCGCGCGGCAGATCGCCGAGGCGGTCGAGTTCGCGCACGAGCGCGGCATCGTGCACCGCGACCTGAAGCCCGGGAACATCAAGCTCACGCCGGACGGCGCCGCGAAGGTGCTCGACTTCGGTCTCGCGAAGGCGCTCGCCGCCGAGGACGGCTCGGCGCAGAGCTCGCCGCAGATCACGCAGTCGCCCACGATGAGCGTGGGCACGCAGGCGGGCGTGCTGCTCGGCACCGCCGCCTACATGGCGCCGGAGCAGGCGCGCGGGCGCAGCGTCGACAAGCGCGCGGACATCTGGGCGTTCGGCGTCGTGCTGTTCGAGATGCTGTCGGGCCGCCAGCTGTTCGCGGGCGAGACCGTGAGCGACACGATCGCGCGCATCCTCGAGCGCCAGCCCGAGTGGGCGTCGCTGCCCGCGCGCACGCCCGTGCGCGTGCGCGAGCTGCTGCGGCGCTGTCTCGAGAAGGACGCGAAGCAGCGCCTGCGCGACGTCGGCGACGCGCGGCTCGAACTCGAAGCGGCGATCGCGCTGCTGTCGTCCGGCGTGAGCGACGTGCCGGCCGCGGCGCGCGAAAGTTCTCCCGCGCGGACGCTCAGCACAGTGGCCGTGGGCCTGCTCCTCGGCGGACTGGCGCTCGCCGGCGGCTTCGCGCTGCGCGGGCTCGTGAGTCCGCGCGAGGCGCTGCACGTCTCGATCGTGCCGCCGGACGACGTCGTCATGGGCGGTATCCAGTTCGGCTTCGGGGACGACCACGCGATCTACGGCTCGGGCGCCGTTCGCGGATCGGATTCGCCGTCGGCGAACGGAGTCTTCCGGCGGACGTTCGACGAGTTCCAGTGGAAGAAGATCCCGGGCACCGAAGGCCGGATCGCCTGGGACGTGGGCATGGACGGGCGCTGGATCTACGTCCTGCGGCCGGTCGCGCAGGGTGCTCGCCAACTCGAGGTCGCGCGCGTGCCCGTGGACGGGTCGGCGCCGCCCGCGGTCGTCGTGAAGATGCCTGAGGGCATCGGTTCGTGGGACGTGCTGCCCGACGGCCGGGTGCTCTTGTTCAACGACGGCCCGAAGAAGCAGTTCGCGGTGCTCTCGCCCGGAGACACCGGAGAGCCGGCGTGGAAGCCGGTGAAGTCCGACGTGGACATCGTGGAGCTGAACGCCAACGAGTCGCTCCCCGACAACGAGGGCGCGCTGCTCACGCTCGGCTACTACAAGGGGAGTGCGTGGCTGATCAGCGTGGCGGTCTTCGAGATCGCCTCGGGTGAGATCCGCGTGATCGAGGAGAACGCCGGCTCGCCGCAGCTGTTCGCGGGCGGCCAGATCCTCATGACGCGGGGCACGTCGCTGCTCGCCGCGCCGTGGAACGAGTCGAAGCGCCAGCTCGGCGGGCGGCCGGTGGTGGTGATGCAGGGACTGCGCACGGTCATGTCGTGGGAGCACGGCCGCGTCGCCGCGTCGCGCCGGGGCGACGCCGGGTTCGTGCTCGGCGGCGTCACGTCGCAGGACCGCCGTCTCACGATCGTGCACGCCGACGGCCGGACCGAGCCGTGGAACGACGAGCACCGGCCCATCTCCACGGGCCCCGAAGCGTCGCTCGACGGCCGGTACGCTCTCATCAGCGCCGCGCCCCCCGGCGGCAGTGTCTTCGACCTGCTCCTGTTCGAGCGCGGACGGGCGGGCGTGAAGCGATTCGCGAGCATTCCCAACGCGGACTGCACCGCGCCCGCGTTCTCACGCGATGGACGCCTCGTCGCCTGGACGGTGCTCGGTGGTCTCGACGTCGGCGGCCTCTACCTGCAGCCGTTCGACGGCAGCGCGCCCCACCGGAAGCTGTTGAGCGCGCGGCCAGCGCCCGACGGCGAGTTCGCGCTGGACTGGTACCCGGATGGCCGCTCGATCCTGGTGATGTCCACCAACGACGGCCGACGCTCGCTCAAGCGCGTCGCGCTCGAAGGCGATTCGGTCTCCGTGCACGACGTGCTGACCGGGATGAGCTACCAGGTCATGGACGGAAAGATCTCGCCCGACGGCCAGCGCATCGCCTACCTGTCGTACGAGAACGGCGACCCGGAGATCTTCGTGGCGCGGTTGATGGCGGATGGCCGTGCGGGGCCGGGCGTCTCCGTCTCGCGCGGGTACGGCCAGACCCCGAACTGGCTCGATGGGGCGACCATTCTCTGGACGACCCGCAAGCGTGTGGTGATGGCGTCGCAGGTGTCGCCCTCGCTCGAGGTCTCGGCGCCGGTGCAGCGCGCCGACCTTTCGCCGCTCGTGAGCGGAGAGCCCGGCTACGCCGTGCTGCCCGGCGGCGACCTGCTCGTGACGCAGAAGGGCGATCTCGAAGGGGAAGTGCGCCACTTCGAGATCGCGCTCGGCTTCGACCGCGAACTGAAGCGGCTGATCCAGAAGGCCACCGGCGGGCGCTGAGCCGCGCCCGCCGGTCGCTTCACGCTTCGCTCAGTCGCCCAGCGACGACCACCACAGCGCGTTGAAGAGCAGCGGGTGCGTGCCGTCGGTCTGCGCGCGGTGCTGCGGGCGGAAGCCGAAGAGCACGATCTTGCCCTTGCCCATCGTGACCGCGACGGCGGCCGATCGGCGCACGAGCCTGTCCTCGCCCATGATCCAGCCCGACAGCAGCACGTCGCGCGGGTCGTCGGGGTACGTCGCGAGCACCGCGCGGTCGAGCTCGCCCGCGGGCGGCTGCGTGGCGAACGCGATCGGCTTGTCCACGAACAACGCGGCTTCCGCCGGCATGCCCCACGTGACGGGGTGCTCGGCGTTCACGTGCGCACGCAGGATCGAACCCGGGCAGCCGAAGTCCGCCGCCGTCACCTTGCCGAGCGCGTTCGACACCGGGATGTTGAACTGCTCGGTCACGTACTCGCACGAGCCCGACAGCGCGATCAGCGTGCCGCCCGCCTGCACGAACGCGCGCAGCGCGGCCGCACCCGCCGCGTCGAGGCCGCCGCGATACTCGGGCGGAAGCTCGACGAAGTAGCCGCCGCCGTCCTCGCGCTTCTGCTTGCCCGTCGCGATCACTTCCTTGGGCACGTCGGGCAGCACGATCGCGTCGAATGACGCGCGCAGGTTGCCCTTCTGGATCGTCGCGTTGTCGAGCGTCTTGGGCGCGAACCCGTAGCGCTCGAGCAGGAAGCGCGTCCAGCCCTCGTCCATGGACGCCGCCCACGGCTTGTAGAGCGCCACTCGCGGCGCGGTGAGCGCGCGGCCCGACGGAGCGGAGGCGTGCTCGAGCACGATGCCGCTCGGCAGCGACTGCTCGGCCGCGGCGGCGGCCTTCGCATCGAGGAACGCCGTGCCCGCGGCCCACGTGCGACCGCCCGATTCGGTCGCGTGGTCGATCACGACGACGCGGCCGCCCGAACGCAGCGCGGCATTGAGCCCCTTCGCGCGCTCCGCGCCGTTCGGCGGAAGCACGGCGGCGCCGGTCGTCGTCGCGGGTCCGCGCGCGACGGGAAGGTAGCGTTCGTCGGCATCGCCATGAGCGGCCGCCTCGACCGTCACCCCCATCATGAGCGGCAGCGACCACGCCGCCACGTCGTACGGCCGCACGATATCCTTGCCGGGGACGAGCTTCACTTCCGGATAGCGCTGCGTCGTGAGCATCTCGCGCACGAAGTTGCCGTACGGCTGCGCGAGCGGCACCCAGAGATCGTCGTCCTCGGTGAGGTAGACCTCGACGCCGTGCTCGACGAGCAGGTCGCCGAGCTTGAGCGCGGCCGCCCAGTCGTGCTGGCGCGCGCGCGGCACGAGGAAGCCCTCGCCGTTCGCCCCGAGCGCGATGGACGTACGCGCGCGCACCGCGACGTTGCGCAGCAGGTCGCGGCGCAGGTCGGCGCTCGACTCCAGGATCGCGTCGGACGCGATGCGCTCGTAGTCCATGATGTCGCGCAGCCGCCACCAGCCACCGGGCCAGGGGTTCGGGAAGTTCGTCTGCGGTTCGTACTCGACGAGGCCCTTGCGTCCGCCGCCGGACAGTTCGCTCGGGTCCACGTACACCGGCGTCGCGAGCTTCACCGACGCGACTTCCGTGAGCAGCCCGGAGATGTTCTTGAACCACGCGGTGTTCTTGGTGCCGCCCGGCCAGTACGCGTCGAACGCGTAGCCGTAGATGACGCCGGACTTGTTCGCCTGCTCGAGCCGCAGCGACATGTCCGCGCCCATGCGGTTCACTTCGCGCCACACGAGCGGATGAATGTCGGCGTCCACGGGCTCGGCGTAGGGCGGCGTGAAGATGCGCGGGCCCGTGTTGCCCATCTGGTGCTCGTCGAGCCACACCTGCGGGAACCACTCGCGGTACACGGCGCGTGACATGGCCTTCGTCTCGGACTGCGTGAGCATGAACCAGTCGCGGTTGTTGTCGTGGCCCGTGTAGTGGTGATAGAGCCACGGCTCGCGCCCGCCCTCGTACGGAGTGCCGAGGTACTTGCGGTACCACTCGGTCTCCATGATCTGCCCGTCGGGATTGAGCGAGGGCACGAGCAGCAGCACGACTTCGTCGAGCCGGAAGTTCGTCGCGGGATCCTGCGACGTCGCGAGCGCGTGCGCCCACTCCATCGCCATCTGCGTCGAGCCGATCTCGGTCGCGTGGATGTTGCAGGTGATGAGCAGGACCGCGCGGCCTTCCTCGGTGAGCGCGGCGATCTGCGCGTCGGTGAGCCCGCGCGGGTCGGCGAGCTTGGCGGCGATCTCCTTGAGGCGCGGCAGGCGCGCCATGTTCGCTTCGGACGTGATCACCGCCATGACCATGTCCTCGCCGAGCGTGCTCTTGCCGAGCGTCTGCATCTGCACGCGCGGCGAGAGCCGGTCGAGTTCGGCGAAGTAGGAGCGGATCTGGCGGTAGTCCGCGAGCACGCGGTCGGCGCCGATGTCCAGGTGCAGGTACTCGCTCGGACTCGGGATGGTGGCGGCGAACGACGTCGTGGCCGCGAGCAGGCAGGCGGTGAGCAACGCACAACGGGCGATGAAGCGGGGGAGCGATCGGTTCACGGCGGCCTCCGGGTTGGGCGCGCATCGTGCCACAGGGGCCGCGAAGGCCGAACGCAAAACGCCGCACTCGTGACGAGCGCGGCGTTGCGTTGGACGATGACGGCCGCTGGCCGCCGGACCGCGCCTAGCTTTCGCCGACCCGCACGAGGTTGAAGAAGTCCTCGTTCGTCTTCGTCTTGCCCAGACGGTCGGTGAGCTTGAGCATCGCTTCCTGCGACGGCATCTGCACGAGGATGCGGCGCAGCGCCTGGAACGTGCCCAGCAGTTCGGGCGCGATCAGCTTCTCTTCCTTGCGCGTGCCGCTCTTCGGAATGTCGATCGCGGGATAGATGCGGCGCTCGGCGAGTTCGCGCGACAGGTAGATTTCGCTGTTACCCGTGCCCTTGAACTCCTCGAAGATCACCTGGTCCATGCGCGAGCCGGTGTCGATGAGCGCGGTGCCGATGATCGTGAGCGAGCCGCCGTTCTCGATCTTGCGCGCGGCGCCGAAGATCTGCCGCGGCGCCTGCATGGCGTTGGAGTCGAGGCCGCCCGACATGGTGCGGCCGCCGTTGCCCGACGCGGCGTTGTAGGCGCGAGCGAGGCGGGTGATCGAGTCGAGCAGCAGCAGCACGTCCTTGCCCTCGATCACCTTCTGCGCGACCAGCTCCATCGCGCGCTCGGCGGTTTCGATGTGCTCACCGATCGTCATGTCGCTCGAGGCGGCGATGACTTCGGCGGGCGTGTTGCGCTTGAAGTCGGTGACTTCCTCGGGACGCTCGTCCACGAGCAGCGCGTAGATCGCGACGTCCGGATGGTTGTGCGCGACCGACGCGGCGATCGCCTGCAGGATGCGCGTCTTGCCGGCCTTCGGCGGCGCGACGAGCAGGCAGCGCTGGCCGCGGCCGAGCGGCGCGATCAGGTCGATGGCGCGACCGGTGATGCGATCGCCGTACGGCGGATCTCCCTCGCCCGGCTTCAGCTCGAGAATCAGGCGTTCCGTCGGATCGAGCGCGGCGCCGGCCTGCTGCATGTCCTTGAGGATCTCGAGGCCGCCGCGACGCGTCGGGCGTCCACCGCCACCACCACCACCACCGTTGTTGCCGCGTCCTCCGCCACCGTCATTGCTGCCACCGCGACGGCGACGGCGTCCGCGTCCACCGCGGTCGTTGTTGCCACCGTTGTTGCTGTAGCCACGGTCGCGGCTCTGCTGCTGCTGCGGCTGGCCGCCACCCTGCTGCGGTCCGGCCGGACGATCGTTGCGCTCGCCGCCGCGACGACGGCGACGGCGGCGGCCACGGCCGCCACGATCGCTGTTGTCGTAACCGCCGGATGCGCCGCCGGCATCGGAGCCGCCACCGCCACCGCCACCGTCGCCGGAATCGGACGCCGGCGCGGGAGCGCTGTAGCTCTCGTTCACGGGCGCCGAAGGCGCGGAAGGCGCGGGCGGAGGTGCGGACGCGGGGGCGTCGAACAACGGCATGGCTCCACCGGACTGCGCTTCGGGGGCTGCTCCGGCGGTGTCCGCTCCCGTTTCGGGACGCGGTCCGCCGACACGACGACGACGAGGTCTCATCGGTGTTCCTTCCGGGTCGCACGCGGGGTGGACCGGGGTTTTCGACTGACGCAGGCGGGCATGACCATGCCGCGAGTCCTGCGGGTGACGACCGGCGAGCGCGCTGGGCGGGGACCGGCGCCGCGAAAGATCGCGGCGTCGCTCACGCGCCGAATGCTTCTACTTGCGCTCGACTTTCTTGAAGTCGGACGGGACGTCGAAGGAAGCCGTGGTGGCGCCCGTCGTGACGCTGACGAGATCCGTGACCACGGTGATGCTGGCCGAACTGCCCGGCGTGCCGGCGTTCGACTGCGCGTTCGCGTTGGCCTTCTTCTCGGCGGCCTTGGCGAGACGGCGCCCCAGGAATCCGCTGACCGCGCCACCCGCGTCACCGCTTGCGAGCGACCGGGCCGCGTTGCCCTGGGCTGCGGCATCCTTCTCCGCGTCCTTCTTCTTCTTCTCTTCCGCCGCGGCCTGCTGCTCCGCGGCCTGCTTCTTTTCGAGTTCCGCCTGCTGCTCCGGCGTGAGGACCGCTCCGAGCTGGACGGTGAGCGTGCTGCGCACCGGGTAGCCCTTCATGTCCTTCATCTTGGCCGCGATCTCTTTCATCGCGTCGCCGTACATCGCCATCGCGGCGCCCGCGGCGCGCTGCAGCTGCGGGTCCATGCCCAGCTTGGCGGCGAGTTGCTTGTAGTAGGCCTGCGCCTCGGCCTGTCCCGGCACCGCCGTGGACAGCCACTGGTCCATCGTCATCGTGTACGTGCCGACTTCCTGGCCCGAGGACTTGTCCTTGGACGTGGCCGTCAGCGTGACGATGAACTGCTCGGCGGCGAAGCCGTTGATCGTCTCTTTCTTGCCCGTGCGCTTCACGTCGACCTTGAACGTCGTGACGACGTCGTCGGGCTTCCGGGCTTCGGGCTTGGCCATTTCGGACTGCGCTTCGGCCATGCCCTTCGCGAGCTGCTCCCGCAGCTGCGCGAAAGTCAGTTCGCTGTACTGCTTCTTGGCCGGGTCGAGATTCCAGAAGACTTCGCGGTCGAGACGGGTGATCTCGGCCGAGGTCCGTGGTTTCCCACCGCCGGCGATGGTCTTGAACCGTCCCGTGTACGTGGACGATTCGTCGGTGCGGCTTCTGTCTCCCGCGATCACGATGGTGCGTTCGGACGTGCCGTTACCGAAGCCGCCGAAGCCACTCGAGACCGTCTTCTCCTGCATCACCACGGCGGCGTGCGCCGAAACGGCAAGCGCGAGCAAGGCCGGGACTGCGAGGAGGAGACCGCGGGAGGAGAGCCCGGTCGCGCTCACGCGCGAACTCCGGTGCATAATCGATCCTCCGTGAAACGCAGGTCTGCGGCGCGGATTATGGCCATGCCGCAGGAACAAAGTAAAGGGCAGACTCGCGACTATTTTTCAGGGGCTCCCTGTGGAGACCGCCCGCCGGATCAGGCCGGCCAGGTGGTCTCGGGCACTCCCGCGCGATGATTCGCCCAGCGCGCCATCACGAACAGCAGGTCGGCGAGCCGGTTCAGGTACTTCACGACGCGCACGTCCACGTGCGCCTGTTCCGACAGCGCCGTCACACGGCGCTCCGCGCGCCGGCAGATCGTGCGCGCGAGATGAAGATGGGCCGCGAGGGCCGAGCCGCCGGGAAGAATGAACTTGGTGAGCGGCGGCAGGTCGTTCTCGAGGCGGTCGATCACGCCTTCGAGCGCGGTGATGTCTTCATCGGACACGCGCGCGAGCTTCTGAAGCATCGTTTCGTCGGTCGTGGCCAGCTCGGCGCCGACCTGGAAGAGCGCCGGCTGGATGCGCGCGAAGTCCGCGGCGAGCCAGCGTTCGGTGTCGAACGCGACCGCCACGCCCAGCGCGGCGTTGAGCTCGTCCACGCTGCCGTACGCCTCGACGCGCGCATCGTGCTTGCGCACGCGCGCCGCGCCCAGCAGGCCCGTGGTGCCGTCGTCTCCGGTGCGGGTGTAGATCTTCATGGGCGCGGATGTACGCACAGGGGGGAGCGGGGAGTCAAAGGCGCAGGCGGCGCGCGAGTCCTGCCGCCGCGCCGTGTGGTTCGCGCTTTTCCGGGGGAGGGTGCACGCTGCCGCCGTCGGGAGGATCCGGTCATGCGCAAGCTCACGTTGCTGCTGCTGTCATTCGCGTCGCTGCTCGCCGCGGTCGCGTTCGCCGAGGACAAGCTGGGGCCGCCACTGCCGCAGTTCGGTAAGTGGAGCATCGTCGAGCGCCCGGGCGAGAGGATTCACCTGCAGCGCCTGGACGGCGGCTGGCTTTCGCTCCATCGGGGCAACACGACGCTCGGGCGCGCCGGTCGCGAGAAGGACGCCTATCTCGGTGTGGTGCGCGAGCAGGCGGACGGCGCCGGGCGCGTGTGGTTCGTGCGCATCACCGCGATCGCGAACAACACGCTGCGCGCCGAGATCCGCGACGGCTGGGATTCCACGAGCGTGCGCGTCGAGACCTGGGTGCCCGAGAGCGGCGACACCGCCCTGTTCGCGGGCCTGCTCGCGCCGGCCTCCGCGAGCAGCGGCGACCGCGATCCCGCGTTCGGCGAGTACGTCTACGTCGAAGAACTGCCCGAGGCGCTCTACAAAGTGGCGCCTACGTATCCCGAGGACGCGCGTCGCGCGGGCATCGACGGCACGGTCCTCGTGCAGGCGTTGATCGGGAAGGACGGCCACGTGAAGGACACGCGCGTCACGAAGTCGATCCCGATACTCGACGAAGCGGCGGTGCAGGCCGTGCGGCAATGGGTGTTCGTGCCCGCGAAGTTGAAGGGCAAGCCGGTCGCCGTGTGGGTCGGGGTGCCGGTGAAGTTCTCGCTCAAGTAACGTCGTTTGCCGCGCTGCTCCGCCGCGCCCTACGCTGCCGCCCGCCCTCTCACCTCCGCCCCCGCAGCGAGGCCGCGCCATGTCCGCACCAGTGCCGCAGCAGATGATCGATCGACTCCTTTGCCTCGAAGCCGGTGACGACGTGTGGCAGCTGCGCGCGGCGCGGCTGTCCGACTGGCTCGAACTGAACGAAGAAGGCCGCATCGTCGACGCGTACGTCGCGGTCTCGGTCGAACAACGCCGCGTCGGCGTCGGAGAAGGCGTCGAGTGGGGCGCGCCGCGCCTCGAGCCGGCGTTCACCGCGCTGCTCACGCTCGCGCGCGACACGCGCCCGTCGCGCCGCCCCGCGCGCGTCGAAGTCGACGATCCCGAACTCTTCGCCGGGCTCGCGCCCGTGCTCGAGACGTGCGGCATCGGCTGCACGCTCGTCGAACACACCGACCAGCTCGACGTGCCGATCGACGAGCTGCGCCACGAGCTCATGGGCGTCTCGCCGCGCCCCCCGCTCTTCACGCACGTGTCGTCCGAGCGGCTGAGGTCACTGTCCGCGTCGTTCGCGCGCTTCGCCGAAACGCGGCCGTGGCTGCGGCTCGGCAGCATCGACTTCATTCAAGTCGAAGCGCCCGTGGGCGACGACCTGCCGGCGTGGTGCTCGGTGCAGGGCGGCGTCGGCGTGCACAAGGGGCTCATCTTCCATTCCGACGAAGACGAAATCCTCGCGGCCTACGACGGCAGCCTCACCGAGGACGAAATCGCCGAGCGGGAGTGCTGGGTCGTCGGGCTCGAAACTCCCGACGCACTTGCGATCGAGGACCGGCGGCGCTGGAAGCGCGAAGGGCTGCCGCTCGTGCAGGGCGTCGAGATCGCGATTCCCTCGCACTATCTGGGCGAGAAGGGCTTCGCCCCGGTCACGCCCGAGCAGTTCGACTTCTTCGACGCGGTCGTGCGCGCGGTCGCCGAATCCACCGACGAAGACCTCGACGAAGGGCGCTGGGAGCGCACGGTCACGACGAGCGCGGGCGAAGTGCGCGTGCGGCTCGCGCTGCCGCAGCTGCTGCCGCCGAACGAAGGCATCCCCGCGCGCGACGAGTCGCTCGACGACCGCGAGGACTGGCAGCAGGAGCGCACGCTGCGCGACATGGCGCGCGTGATGGAAGGGCAGTCGTTCGACGGGCCCGCGCAGGCGCAGGCGTTCCTGCGCTCGCGCCTGCGCGCCGGCGCGCTGCCGCATCCGGAGCCGGCCACCGCGCGCGAACGCGCCGAGGACCTGATTCACGAGGCCAACAAGTGCGACGGCCGCCGCCGCGTGCAGCTCGCGCGTCGCGCGCTGCGCGAATGGCCCGACTGCGCGGACGCGTTCGTGATCCAGGCCGAAGAAATGCCGGACCGCGACCTCGCGCTCGCGTTCTGGGGCGAGGCGTACGCCGCCGCGGTGCGCGCCGCGGGCGGCGAGGACGCGGTCCGCGAGAGCGCGGGCCACCTGTGGAACCAGCTCGACCTGCGGCCCTACCTGCGCGCGCGTTCGGGCTACGGCGAGATGCTGCTGATCTCCGGACGCGTCGACGAAGGCGCGCGCCACCTGTTCGAGCTGCTGTCCCTCGATCCGTCCGATCCGATGGGCGTCGGCTACCCGCTGCTGCGCGAGCTGCTCGCGGAGCGGCGCCACGACGCGGCCGCCGAGCTCGTGAAAATCCGTTTCACCACGCCGCCCTTCGGGCCGTGGGCGACGCTGCTGATCGAGTTCTCGCGCCACGGCGACGCGCCCGAGACGCACGAGGCGTTCGCGCTCGCCCAGCGCGCCAATCCGCACGTCGCCAAGTACCTCAGCGGCAGCTCGCCGCTGCCGGATTCCGAGCCCGAGGAGTCGCGTCCGGGCAGCGACGAAGAGGCGCGCATCGTGGCGATCGACCTGATGCCCGGCTGGGAAGCGCAGCCCGGGGCCATCGAGTGGCTGCAGGGCGTTCGCAAGCAGGCGCGGCGCGAAGGCAAGGCGAAGCGCCGCAAGCGCTGAGCTTCGGCCGAGGCGGCCGGACCGTTGGGGCATTGCGCCCGCGTCAATCGCGGGCGCGACCGCCCTCGTCCGCTTGCGCGAAGTGCTCTCGTGGGCCATATTCACCGCCCCTTTTCCGAGACACCTCACTTGCAGCCTACGAGGGACCATGCCCGTTCGCGACGCCCTCCCCGACGTACTCCGCGGAGAACTCGGCGCCGATCTCACGCCCGAGTCCCGCGCGCAGCTCGAAGCCATCGCGCACGACGCGCAGACCGAGAAGAAGCTCGGTCCCGTACGAGACGAACTCGGCAATCGTCTCAAGCAACCCGACGCCGCATGGAGCGTGTATTACCTCCTCTCCGCGGTGTGCGCGCTGAACGGTGAAGTCGAACGCGCGCAGCAGACCCTTCTGCAGCTCGGCGAGAAGCTGATCGCCAAGAAGAAGTGGGAGCCGCTCGCAGCTTGCGCCGAACGCTCGCTCGCCCTCTCGCAGACGCACGCGGCCGCACGACTGCTCGTGCAGGCGCACGAAGGACTGGGCAAGGACCCCGATCGCATCGACGCGCTGTCGCGCGCGTGGGCGATCAACCCCGACGATCTCGAGCTGGCGCTGCTGCTCGCGAAGCGCCTCGGCGAAGCGAAGCAGGGCGACGACCGCCGTGCGCTGCTCGCCGAGCTGGCGCCGCGATTCGCCGCCGAAGCGCGCTGGCCAGGCCTCGAAGAAGCCGCGCTGGAGTTCGTGGAGCACAGGACTGGGACGGACTGGTTGCAGCTCGCCGCCCAGCTCGCGGACATCGCCGCGACGGGCCTCGCCAAGGGCGACCGCGCCGGCGAAGCGCTCGAGCCGCTGCGCAAGGTGATCGCCACCGCGATCGCCGCCAAGGGTGAAGACGCGGCCGAGCCGTTCCGCGTCGCGATGACCGCGGCGCTGCGCCAGGGCCCGGGCGCCACCGTACCGAATCTCGACGATGCCGTTGCGCAGAGCGGACTGGAAGACGAAGGGACGCCGTTGACGAAGGCCATCGAATCATTCGACTCCATCTCGGCGCTCGCGCCGGGCCGCGGCGTGCTGCATGACGGCTTCGGCGCCGGACGGATCGTCTCGAACGACACCGAGACGGTGGTGATCGACTTCGCCAAGGGCAAGGGGCACAAGATGCCCTACGCCGCGGCGCACCGGACGCTCACGCCGGTCGCCGAAGACGACCTGCGCCTGCTCAAGTTCACCGCTCCGGCCGAAGTGAAGCGCCTGATGACCGAAGAGCAGGCCACGATGGTGGTCCGCGCGCTCAAGATCCTCGGCGGCTCGGCGGACGCGAACAAGCTCAAGGTGTTCCTCGTCGGCTCGGACCTCGTGCCGGCCAAGGAATGGACGCCGTTCTGGCGCAAGGCGCGCGCCGCCGCGGAGAAGGATCCGCGCATCGATCACGCGCGCGCGTTCGAACAGTTCTACCAGCTCGCGCCCGAGGGCGCGGTCGTCGCGATGAGCGCCGACCAGACGCCGCTGCCGCCGTACGAAGTGCGCAAGCCGGCCCGCTACAACCTCGGCGTGATCAAGAAGTTCCTCGCGCAGCACCCGAAGGCCGAGGAGCCGCTCAAGGGCCGTTTCGGCCGCTTCATCCAGAACACGCTCTTCGACGACGAGGGCGAGCGCGCCGACCGCGCGCGCGCCGGGCTGTACTTCTCGCGCTGGTATCCCGAGCGCGAAGGGCAGTGGATGCAGACGCTGCGGCTCCTGTGGGAGCGCGGCCTCGGCATCTCGGACCTGTCGTCCGAAGAAGAGCAGCTCGCGCTGCTCGACGCGTCGCGCAAGGCGGGCGTCGAAGCGGAAGGCATCCTGTCGGCGCTCGACTCGCGCTTCCAGGCCGTGCGCGACGAAGCCGAGAAGGATCGCGCCCAGCTCGACGACAAGGGCCGCGAGAAGCTGCGCCGCGCGCTGCTCGAGCGCCCGATCGAATACTCGGCGGCCGTCGTCCGCCTGATCGAGGAAGCGTTCGAGGGCAACACCTCGCCGGAAGACGCGTGGTACCTGTTCTTCGCCGCGCTGCGCCTGATCGAGGACAAGCCCAAGCCGTCCGTGGCCGAGAAGATCCTGCGCTGGCTCGAGCGTGGCGGTGAGTTCGAGCGCATGCTCGACCTCGTGCCGCACACGGAAGAGATGCGCCTCAAGATCCGCGTGCTGCTGCGCCAGTGGCGCTCGTCCGACCGGCTCCTGTTCCCCGCGCTCGAAGCGGTGGAGCGCGTGGGCATGCCGGAAGAGAAGGACTGGGTGCTCGAGCACCGCAAGCGCCGCGCGGACAAGTTGTTCAGTCAGGTCGGCGAGCAGGTCGAGGACTTCGACGTGCCCGTCATGACCCGCGTGACGTGGGCGAAGCTCAAGGAAGAACTCACGCAGGTCGAGCGCGACCTCAAGACGGTCATTCCGCAGACCATCCAGCGCGCCCGCGAACTGGGCGATCTTCGCGAGAACGCCGAATACCACTCGGCGAAGCTCAAGCAGGCGAACGCGCAGAAGCAGGCGGCGTCGCTGTCGCGCCGCATCACGCGCGCGCGGTTCGTCGAGGACGCCGACTTCCGCGAGGGCGTCGTCGGACTCGGCACCGAAGTCGCCATCTCGACCGGCCCGGAGTCGCGCACGTACTGGATCCTCGGCGACGGTGAGCAGCATCTCGGCGACAACGTCATCTCGTTCCAGGCGCCGATCGGCAAGGCCCTCGTCGGCCGCGTCGCGGGCGAAGAGGTGGCGATCGGTGACGGCAAGACGTGGCGCGTGCAGGGCGTGACGCGCCGGCTTCCGCCCGCCGTGGAAGGCGCGACGCCGAACGCGTGAGCACACGGGGCAAGTGATTTCTGGTCGCGCCGCGCGAAAATGAACTTTCGCGCGGCGCGATTCTTTTGCGGGCGCACGCCGCCGACGCACGGCGCGAATCGCGCGACCACCGCGGCACGCACGCACGCGAAGCACGCGCGACACGCGACGATGTTGCCTGCGCGCGAACTTTTCGCGATGGCACGATGCGCGCTTGAGCGGCGCGTCTCGTCTCATGTGAAATGACGCAGCGAAATCTGACGAATGCACCCAAGAATCGCTTGCGCCGCGCCGCGCGCGCGCCTATGTTGCGCGTGCGTTTTTCGCGAGTTGCGCCCCGACGACGAGCACCAAGCGCAACAGCACGCCGGTCTGATTCGAGCGCGAACACATCCGCGATCATCACCAGACGACTGGTTCCGGCGGGCGGCGATGACATGAGTTTTGGCCGCAACACCTGGCGCGACGTCCGCGTCGCCGCCGGTTTGTGGTCGGAAAGGGAATTCCCGCCGCCCGCTTCTTTCGTGCACCGCGTCGCCGGTGCCCGAGCCTCTTCCTCTCCGCAGCGCTCGTTCCTTCGCGGACGGAGGATCTTCTTCCATGACACTCACCGGATCGCAGGGCCTGTCGTTCGAGGTGGACGACTCGCTGCGCGGCATCATGACGTTCGGCTGGCTGGAAGCCGACGGCGTGTCGCATGCGGCGCTGCCCGCGGCCTTCATGGCGGAGCGCGACACGATCTCGGCGAACATGCTCGAGCGTTACGGCTCGCGCTCCGTGCTCGACATTCCCGGTGTCGCCGAAGCGCGCTCGATGTTCCACCGACTCGGCGTGGATCCCACGAAGACTCGCCCCTCGAGTGAAGCGCTGCTCCGCCGCGTGCTGCAGGCGAAGCCGCTGCCCGAGATCGATCCCGTCGTCGACGTCTGCAATCTCGCGTCGTTCGAGCACCAGTATCCGCTCGGGCTGTACGACCGCGCGCATCTGCAGGGCGGCGTGTTCGCGCGTGTCGGGCGCGAAGGCGAAGGCTACGACGGCATCCGTAAGGCGAGAGTAAACCTGTCCGCGCGGCCGCTGCTGGCCGACGACGGCGGGCCATTCGGCGCACCGACGTCGGATTCCGCACGCACGCAGGTCACGGAACGCACGACCTCGCTGCTGCTGGTGGTATTTGGCCCAGCGGAACGTTCCGGAGAGCAACTGTCGGGCATGCTCGCCCGCACGGCCGAGCTCCTGGCGCGCTATTGCGGAGCAACGATTCGAGTCGTCCGCACGATTCAGTAGCCCCGGGACGAAAGTCCGGGCCTTGCGGTGCCGACAACGACCCGCGTAACGTGGCGGCTCCCCCGTGCCGCCAATCCCCCGGTGCCCAGTGTCACGAACCGGGCCCCACACTCGATGGAGGGAATCCCATGAGACGGTTGATCGCCTTGACCCTCGTCGCGCTCTGCCTGTCGGCTGGTGCCGCCTTCGCCCGTGGCGTCGGCATCGGCGCCTTCGCCGGCATGAGCGTGCCGGTGCTTCAGGAGGACGTGGACAAGGGCAACATGTTCGGCGTGCGTGTGCCGGTGAACCTGGTGCCGCTCTTCACGGTCGAGCCCTACTACGCCAGTGCCGCGCTCGGTGAAGCCACCGAATCCGTCGGCGACATCGACTACACGCGCGAGGGCTTCGACGAGAAGGCCTACGGCGTGAACGCGATGCTCACGCTGGGCGGCCCGGTCACCTTCTACCCGTACGCGGGTGTCGGCCAGACCTCGCTCAAGCGCACGGGCTTCGACGACAGCTTCACCACGTTCAACTTCGGCCTGGGCCTCGGCATTTCGCCGGCTCCCAAGCTCTCGCTCCACCTGCGCGGTGAGCTGCAGACCGTCGTGGACGGCGAGGCTTCGCGTAAGTTCGGCAACGTCACCGTCGGCGCTTCCTACGCGCTGTTCAGCATGCCCTGAAGGGAGGCGCAACCATGATCAAGAATCTTCGTCTCTGGCTTCCCGTCACGATGCTCGCCGCGTTGATCGCGTCGGGCTGCATGCTGGTCTCGGGCCAGTTCATCGTTCCGTTCAAGTTCATCGACGTGGGCGCGGACCCGGTCACCGTCAACAGTTCGACGTCGCTGAGCGGCGTGGCCGTGGACCTGAACACGGTCGACGTCTATGCGGACCACAAGGGTGACCTGAAGGACGTGGTGGACCTGGCGCTGCTGGGCAACCTCACGAACCTCGACTCGGGCGCGGGCCTCACCGTCGAAGTGTGGATGGTGCCGACGCCCGGCACGATGCTGACCACCGACGCCGCCGTTCGCGGCGCGACGGGCGCCATCAAGGTGTGGGGGCCGGTCACGGTCGCCGCGAGCGGTTCCAAGAACATCGGCTGGGACGAATCCGCCGCGCTGTTCACGGGTCGCAAGCAGCTGATCGACGAGATCAAGGGCGACGGTCGCTTCGACCTCTACGCGCTCGGCAACAACGGCTACCACTTCCGCATCACGAAGGGCGTGCTCATGGCGGTCATCTCCGCCGGCAAGTAACGCCACATCGAGCGACACGGGAACGCGAACGCCGGGGCTCTCACGAGCCCCGGCGATTCGCTTGGGCGGCGCGGCGATCTAGGCCTCGCGCGCCCGCCGCTTGATCCCGAACAGCAGCGGCAGCACGAACAGCGTGAGCAGCGTGCTCGACAGCACGCCGCCCATCACGACCGTCGCCAGCGGGCGCTGGACCTCGGCGCCGATGCCGGTGTGGAACGCCATCGGCGCGAAGCCCAGGCTCGCCACCAGCGCGGTCATGAGCACCGGGCGCAGGCGGCGCTCGGCCGCGGCCTCGATCGCCTCGCCGCGCGGCAGGCCGGAGGCGATGTTCTGCCGGATGGTGCTCACCATCACGAGCGCGTTGAGCACGGCCACGCCCGAGAGCGCGATGAATCCGACCGCCGCCGAAATGCTGAACGGCAGCCCGCGCATCGCCAGTGCCGCCACGCCGCCGACCAGCGCGAACGGCACCGCGGCGAAGATGCGCGCCACGTCGGTCACCCGGCGGAAGCTGAGCCAGAGCAGCGACAGGATCAGCGCGAGCGCCGCCGGCACCACGATCGCGAGCCGCGCGCGCGCGCGTTCGAAGTTCTCGAACTGCCCGCCCCAGCGCACGAACCATCCGGCCGGAAGCTCGACGCGCTCGTGAATGCGCGTGCGCGCCTCGGCCACGAACCCGCCCACGTCGCGCCCGCGCACGTTCGCCTGCACGACGATCCGGCGCTTCGCCCACTCGCGCGAGATCGCCGAGGGCCCGTCCACCAGCTCGAGCGTCGCCAGCTCGCGCAGCGCGATGCGCTGTCCGCTCGCGGTGGTCACGAGCGCGTTCGCGAGCCGCTGCTCGTCCATGTGATCCGCGCCTTCGAGCGTCACCACGATCGGCACGCGGATCTCGCCCTCGTGCAGCACGCCGACCGGGCGCTGGCCGAGCGCTTCGATCACCGCGAGCGCGTCGCGCGCGGGCACGCCGTGCCGGCCGAGCGCGGCGCGGTCGAGCTTCACCTGCAGCATGGGTTGCCCGGTGAGCTGCTCGATCACCACGTCGGCGGCGCCGGGCACCGCGCGCAGCTGCGCCTCGATCTCGGCGGCTTTGGCCTTGAGCATCTCGAAGTCGTCGCCGAACAGCTTCACCGCGACGTCGGCGCGCGTGCCGGCGACCATTTCGTTCACGCGCAGCTCGATCGGCTGCGTGAACACCATGCGCATGCCGGGCAGGTGCGCGAGCGCGCCCTGCATGCGCGCGACGAGTTCGTCCTGCGTGCGCGCCTTCTTCCACTTCTCGCGCGGCGTGAGCGTCACGAACACGTCGGAGACTTCCG
Source organism: Candidatus Eiseniibacteriota bacterium (assembly GCA_016710095.1). GTDB lineage: Bacteria > Eisenbacteria > RBG-16-71-46 > RBG-16-71-46 > RBG-16-71-46 > CAIXRL01. Next base: position 39,279 of record JADJLL010000025.1, read on the forward strand.
TGCCCATCGGGTCGGTCGCGACCTCGGCGGAGCCCGTGCGCGTCCACACGCGGTCCACCTCGGCCGGGAACTCGCGGCGGATCACCTGCTCGATCCGCGTGCCGTAACGCACCGACTCGTCGAGCGACACGCCCGCGAGCCGCACGGTGTTGATCACGATCGCGCCTTCGTTGAGGCGCGGCACGAACTCCGAGCCGAGCTGCGTGAACCCGAGCGCCGCCGCCAGCACGAGCACGCCGGCCGCCGCCGTGAGCGGCACCGGCCGCGCGAGGCACCAGCGCAGCGCGTCGCGATAGCCCGCCGCGAAACGCGACGCCACGGGGTGCACGCGCTCTGGTGTGCGGCGCAGGAACGTCGCGCACAGCGCGGGCACGAGCGTGAGCGACAGCACGAGCGAGCCCAGCAGCGCGAAGATCACCGTGAGCGCCATCGGCTTGAACAGCCGGCCCTCGACGCCCTCGAGCGTGAGGATCGGCAGGTACACCGCGAGGATGATCAGCTCGCCGAAGAGCGTCGGCCGGCGCACTTCGATCGCCGCCTGCTCGATCACGTCGGCCACCGGGCGCTGGCCGTCGTCGTCCGCCAGCCGCCGCACGGCGTTCTCGACCATGATCACCGAGCTGTCCACGATGAGCCCGAAGTCGATCGCGCCGAGGCTCATGAGCGAGCCCGCGATCCCCATGCGCACCATGAGGTCGAACGCGAACAGCATGGACAGCGGGATCGCCGCCGCCACGATAAGTCCGGCGCGTAGCTGGCCGAGGAACACGAGCAGCACCGCGATCACGAGCAGGGCGCCTTCGATCAGGTTGCGCCGCACGGTCTCGAGCACGTGGTCCACGAGCGTCGTGCGGTCGTACACCGTGTCGACCTTCACGCCGGCGGGCAGCGTGCGGCGCACTTCGTCGAGCCGCGCGCGCAGCGCCCGCGACACGTCGCGGCTGTTCTCGCCCGACAGCAGGAACGCGATGCCGAGCACGGTCTCGCCCTTGCCGTCCGCGGTGACCGCGCCGTGGCGGATCTCGCGGCCGTCGAGCACGCGCGCCACGTCGCGCACGCGCACGGGCACGCCTTCGCGCAGCGCGATCGTCATGTCGCCGATGTCCTCGGGCCGCGTGATCGCGCCGAGCCCCTGCACGAGGCGCGACTCGCCCGCGGCGTCGAGCGTGCCGCCGCCGGCGTTGTACGCGTTCTGTTCGATGGACTCGACGAGGTCGGTGAGCGCGAGCCCGCGCGAGGCGAGCGCGCCGAGATCCACCGCGACCTGCACCTGTCGCACGTCGCCGCCCCACGAGTTCACCTCGGCGACGCCGGGCACGGATCGCAGCTGCGGCCGCACGATCCAGTCCTGGATGGTGCGCAGCTGCGACAGCGAGTGGTTCGCGCCGGTGACGACGTAGCTGAAGATCTCACCCATGCCCGTGGCGATGGGGCCGAGCTGCGGGCGCTCCATGCCGGCGGGCAGCTCGACCGTCTGCAGACGCTCGCTCACGCTCTGGCGCGCGCGCGCCATCTCGGTGTGCTCGCGGAAGACGACCGTGACCTGCGACAACCCGAAGCGGGACGTCGAGCGCACCTCGACGAGTCCGGGCAGGCCGGAGAGCGCCTGCTCGATCGGGAACGTGATCTGCCGCTCGGTCTCGAGCGGCGAGAGCGCGGGCACGACCGTGTTCACCTGCACCTGCACCGCGGTCGTGTCGGGGAACGCGTCGAACTCGAGGCGCGCGAACGCGAGCGCGCCGGCCAGGGCGAGCACCACCGACGCGGCGATGACGAACCGCCGGCGGCGGATGGAGAAGCGGAGGAGTTGTTCGAGCATGGCCGCTCAGCGCCCCTTCGGAGCTTCGACGTCGCAGCAACCCGCGCCGATGCTCTCCTTGAGGGTCTCCGTCTTGAGCAGGAAGCTGCCCGTCGTCACGACCTGTTCGCCGCCGACGAGTCCGCGATGCACCGCGACGAGTCCGTCCTCGGACGGCCCGGTCTCGATGCGGCGCACTTCGAAGCGGTCCTCGGCGAGCCGCACGAACGCGAGCTTGGTGCCGCGCACGTCCTGAATGGCCTCGCGCGGCACGAGCACCGTGCGCTCGCCGCCGTCGGTGCGGATGGCGGCCTCGGCCCACGCGTTCGGGCGCACGCCGGTGGCTTCGCCGGCGTCGAGCAGCCGCGCGCGCACGCGCACCGTGCGCGTGTGCGGCTCGACCGCGGGCGAGACGAACTCGACGCGCGCCGCCGCCTCGCGCCGCGCGCCGCGCACGCGCAGCGTGACGCTCTGGCCCGCGCGCACGAACGCCGCCTGTGTCTCGGGCACTTCGATCTCGGCCCAGAGCGCGTTCGCGTCGGTGACTTCGAAGAGCGGCAACTCGGTGTCCGCCATCACGCCGAGCTGCGCCTGCCGAAGCGTGACGACGCCGGAAATGGGCGAGCGCACGAAGTAGCTGCCGCCGCCCTGATCGGCGGCGCCGTGCATCTCGAGCGTCGCGGCCGCGGCGGCGACGGCGCCGCGCGCGGACTCGAGCTCCTGGCGCGCGGCCAGTTCGTCCTGCGCGCTCGCGAGGTCCGAGCGGTGGAGCGTGCTCTCGCGTGCGAAGGCGGCGCGGCTCGCGTCGTAGCGCGCGCGCGGCGCGCAGCAGCGCCCGCGCTTCGGCGACCGACGCGCTCTCGATGCGCGCGAGCGGCGCGCCCGCGGCGACGCGCGTGCCGACGTCGGCGGAGATCGCGCGCACGACGCCCGGCGCGCTCGCGTGCACGAGCGCGTGGTGCGAGGCGTCCGCGACGATCGTCGCCGTGGCGATCACGCCCGCCGGCGCGCGGCCGCGCTCGACGGTCGCCAGCTGCAGCCCCGCGTCGCGCGCCGACTGCAGCGTGCGGAACTGCAGCACGGAGCGGTCGAGCGGCGCGTCGTCGGGCAACGCGGCTTCGTCCAGCGGCCGGCCGCCGCGTTCGGGGTGGCAGGTCGGGCAGACGGATTCGGGCAGGCCGTGCTCGGCGCACCAGTCGCCCTTGGCCTGAAACGCGGGAACGAGCCCGGGGCTGCACTTGGTGCACATGGCTTCCAAGACACCATGTTCGCCGCACATCAGGAGATCGGTGCCTCCGGCACCGGCCTCGCCTGCCGCGTGGGCGGTGGCTGTCCCGTATCCGCGGCGTGCGATTCCCCCGCCGCGTGATCGTGCCCCGCGTGCGAATCGGCGGCGGGCTTCGCGCAGCCGGAGCCGAGCAGGGCCACGGCGAGCGCGAGAGCGTGCAACAGTCGAACGTTCTTCAAGGTGATCTCCCGAAGTCGCGGCGCGCGCGACGGCCAGCCGTCGCCGGCATGCGCGCGTGCCGCCGCCCTTCCGCGGTGCGCGCGGCGGACGGCGAAGCATGGGTGTGTGGGAGCGGCGCGATGCCGCCCCGGCGGAACTCGAGCGTGAGCGAACGCGCGGGCCGTGCGGCCCGGCGTCAGGTCAGGCGAGCGCCGGCTTCGGGACGTGCAGGATGTCGCCCGCGTGCGGCTCGGGCGGCGTGCTCTCGCGATGCGGCGCGTGCGCGCGCGCAGGGGCGGCGGGCGGAGCGAGCGAAACGATCGGCAGCGTCAGCACGGTGCGGTCCACCGCGCAGGTGCACGACGAGCAGTCCTCGCCACAGTGGTCCGTGGCGCACTCGGCCGCGGTCTCCTCGGGACAGCACTCGCGGAGCACGGAAAGCACCGGCCCCGCCTGGAAGGCGAGGAAGACCACGAGCAGGAGGGTGTGGACGAGGCGATTCATGCGCGGAAAGTGTGGCATGCCCGGCGTCATCCGCGCCAGCCATTCGTGATCGGGATCCGTCGGTCCTTGCCGAATGCGCGCGTCGTGATCTTGATCCCGGGCGGACTTTGCCGGCGCTTGTACTCGGCGAAGTCCACCATGCGCGCCACGCGCCGCACGGTCGCCTCGTCGAAGCCCTGGGCGGCGATCTCGGCGATCGAGCGGTCCTCCTCGACGTACATCCGCAGGATCGCGTCCAGCATGTCGTACGGCGGGAGCGAATCCTGGTCGGTCTGGTTCGGGCGCAGCTCGGCGCTCGGCGCGCGAGTGATCGTGAGATCTGGAATGACGGGGCCCTCCGGGCCCCCGGGCATCGCGTTCGCGTTGCGCCAGTGCGACAGCTCGTAGACCTGCGTCTTGTACACGTCCTTCAGCACGCCGAAGCCGCCGGCCATGTCGCCGTAGAGCGTGCTGTAGCCGACCGACATCTCGCTCTTGTTGCCCGTGATGAGCACGAGCCAGCCGAACTTGTTGGACAGCGCCATCAGGTAGTTGCCGCGGATGCGCGCCTGCAGGTTCTCTTCCGTCACGTCGGCGGCGCGGCCCGTGAAGGGCTCCGCGAGCGCGCCTTCGTACGCGCGCATCACGTCCGCGATCGGCAGCGTCATCGTGCGAATGCCCAGCCGCCGTCCCAGCTCGAGCGCGGTGTCGAGCGAGACCTGCGACGTGTATTCCGACGGCATGAGCACGCCGACGACCTTGTCGGGCCCGAGCGCGTCCACCGCGACGCACGCGGTGAGCGCGGAGTCGATGCCGCCGGACAACCCGAGCGTCACCGTGTCGAAGCCGTTCTTGCGCACGTAGTCGCGCGTCGCGAGCACGAGGGCCGAATAGACCTCGGCGCTCTCGGACGACTCGCGCTCGGCCTGCGGCGCGCTCGCGGTGCGGGCAGGCGACGCAGGCGCGGCGGCCGGCAGCGCCGACAACGTCACGACCTCGATCGGATCCGCGCCGTCGGCGTCGCGCCCGCGGCGCAGGCGCGTGTCCTGCAGCCGCGCGTGGAACACGTCGTCGAGGTTCACGTCGGCGATCACGAGGTCCTCGGCGAACAGCGCGCCCTGCGCGATCACGCGGCCGCGCGGGTCGAGCACCATGCTGCCGCCGTCGAACACCACTTCGTCCTGCCCGCCGACCAGGTTCACGTAGCCCACGACCGCGAGGTTGTCCGCGGCGCGCGTCGCGACCATGCGCCGGCGCTCGTCGGCCTTGCCCGCGTGATACGGCGAGGCCGAGAGGTTGAGGATCAGCTCCGCGCCACCGCGCGCGACCTGGTCTTCCGTGGGGCCGCCTTCGACCCAGATGTCTTCGCACACGTTGACGCCGAACCGCAGCTCGCCGCGCGCGAACACGCCGCACGTTTCGGCCGCGGCGAAGTAGCGCTTCTCGTCGAACACGCCGTAGTTCGGCAGCCAGATCTTGCGCGCGCTGCCCGCGTACGCGCCGTCGTGCAGCACGGCGGCGGCGTTGTAGAGGTCGCGGTCGCGCTCGAGCGTGCCCACGACGACCGTCATGCCCTTCGTGTGCGGCAGCAGGTCGTGCGTGCGCTCGATCACGCGCGCGATGAACGCCGGCTTGAGCAGCAGGTCCTCGGGCGGATAGCCCGTCATGACCAGCTCGGGGAAGGCCAGCACGTCCACGCCCTGCTCGCGCGCGGAGTCGATCGCGCGCACGACCTTGGCGAAGTTGCCGTCGAGATCGCCGACGGTGGCGTTGATCTGGGCGAGGCCGAGCCGGAGCATTCGCATGGGGCGGGCAGTGTGCGTGCGGTCGTGTGGGTGCGCAAGCAGCGCCGGTGTGCGCGGCACCGGGTGTGCGTGAGCAGCGTTCCGGGGGGAAAACGAAAGCGCCCGGCCATGGACCGGGCGACATCCGTTCTTGTCGCGGAGGGATCTGCGCGATCCGACCGCGTGCGCAGGAGAGAAGTGGGCTGTCAGGCTCTTGTTGCCGTGTCTCCCGATTCCGACCCTCCCGCGACAGGGGGTTCTCGACCCCAGGTCTTTACTGTCGCGTTCAGGCTCCTGCCGCATCTTTGAGGCGCCGGCTCACAGACCGGCGGCCGCTCGCGGGTAGCTGCAAGTACCGTTCCTCGCGGCTGCCCGCCCTCATTGATGACATAAGTGATTGTGAATGCGTCGAGGCTCGCCGCTCAAGAGGAAACTTGGGGGTCGCCGACCGGGCAATACTGCGTCACCTCGGTGGGCAAGTTGCCACGTGTGTGTCCGGTGCGCACGGTCGAGGGCGGTTCGCCCGGCGGCCGCGGACGGCCGGGTGGACCCACCCGGCGGGGCGAAGCGCCGGGGCGCGGCGGCCTCGGGGCCGCACCGCTCGCCGGCCCGCGGGTCAGGCGACCGGCGCGGTTCCCCGGTCCTGGATCGCGGCGAGGATCGTTGCCACGACCGCCACGCCGGCCAGCACGAGGTAGGCGTCGTGCGTCGAGGCCGCGAACGCCGCGCGGTCCACGCCGGTGCCCGCGCCGCTCGACAGCACGCGTCCCGCGCGCGACAGGTAGCGCGCCGCCATGATCGCCCCGATGAACGTGGCGCCCACGGTCATGCCCAGGTTGCGCGTCGTGCCCTGCAGGCCGGAGGCGATGCCGAGCTGCTCGCGCGGCACCAGCGACAGCAGCGCGCTCGCGTTGGGCACCGAGAACAGCCCCTGCCCGGCGCCGATCAGCGCCATGCCGCCGAGCATGTGCCCGCGCGCCGGCGTGATGCCGACGTCCGACAGCACGAAGAAGCCCGCGGCCGTCATGGCCATGCCCGCCGTGGTGAGCACGCGCGCGCCGACCTTGTCGGACAGCCGTCCGGCGGTCGGCGCGAAGAACAGCGCCGAGATCGGCAGGATCATGTTCCACACGCCGCTCTTCTGCGCGTCGAAGCCGAGCACTTCCTCCAGGTAGAGCGGAAAGTGCAGGCCCACGGACACGGTCATCGCCTGCGCGAGCAGCGTGAGCGCCACCGCCGAGCCGAGCGGACCGAAGAGGATCTTGAGCGGCAGCATCGGGAACTTCGCGCGCGACTCGAGCATCGCGAACGTCGCGAGCGAGACCGCGGCGATCCCGAGGCAGCTGGCCACGAACGGATGGCCCCAGCCCAGCTCGCCGCCGCGCGAGAACGCGAGCATGAGCGACACGAGCGCCGCGCACCACGTGACCGCGGCGCCGAGATCGAGCGCGGGGGCGTCGTGCGAGGGCTTGTCGGCGGGCACGCGCTGGTTCACGAGCCACAGCGCGAGGATGCCGAGCGGAAGGTTGGCGAGGAACAGCCAGCGCCACGAGGCGTGCGCGACCACGATGCCGCCGAGCGGCGAGCCGATCGCGAGCCCCACGCCGACCATGGCGCCGAACGCGCCGAGCGCCTTGCCGCGCTCGTGGCCGGGGAACGCGCTCACGAGCAGCGCCGAACCGTTCGCCGACACGAGCGCCGCGCCGATGCCCTGCAGCACGCGCGCGGCGATCAGCCACGGCAGCGTGGGCGCCGCGCCACAGCCGAGCGAGGCGAGCGTGAACACGACGAGGCCGGCCGTGTACACGCGGCGCCGTCCGCGCAGGTCGGCGAGCCGTCCCGCGGTGAGCAGCAGGCCGGTGATCGTCACCGTGTACGCGGTCACGACCCACTGGATCGTCGTGAGCGGCGCGGCGAACTGCCGCTGCAGCGTGGGCAGCGCGATGTTCACGACGCTCGCGTCGAGCGTCGCCATGATCACGCCGAGCGCGATGGCGGGAAAAACGCGCCAGCGCGGAAGCATGGCTTCCGCGCCGGCGGTGTCGCGTGGTGCGTCGGCGGGCACGTTCAACCCTGCCGGACGAGTTTCATGATCTCGGGCAGCGTCGGCGTCTTGCCGTAGAGCAGCAGTCCGAGGCGGAACACCTTCGCCGACAGCTTCAGGGTCACGAACGCGGTGAGCCCGAGCAGGCCGAGCGATGCCGCGACCTGCCAGATCGGAATCTGCGCGCCCGTCATGCTGGCGGCCGCGAGCCGAAGCATCATCGAGGTCGCCGCGGTCGGCGGGAACAGCGACATGCCGACGGCGATGCCCGAGTTGGGCGAGTTGAGCAGCTTCACGAGGACGTAGAACGGGAAGAAGTTCATCATCGTGAAGATCATCGCCATCTGCTGCGCTTCGCGCAGGTTGTTCGTGACCGCGCCGATGCCGGTCATGAGGCTCGCGTAGAAGAGATAGCCGAGCACGAAGTACGCGAAACCGATCAGCGCGAGCGTGACCGGCAGCTCGACGTGGATGAACGCGAACGACGTGCCGAGCAGCGCGAGCCCCGCGGCGATCCACACGCCGACGAGCGTCAGGCCCGCGCCGCCGAGGCCGATGAGCTTGCCCACGACGAGATCGTCCGGCGAAACCGTGCAGAGCATGGACTCGAGGATGCGCGTCTCCTTCTCTTCGCTCACGCCCTGCAGCAGGTACTGGCCGCCGGTGATGATCGAGACGGAGAGCAGCATGCCGACGATGAACGGCAGGAAGAAGCTGGTCAGCTCCTTGGTGTCGTCCTTGATCACGTACGCGCCACCCTTGTCGGGCACGTACAGGTCCACGCCGCGGCCCAGCGTGAGCACGCGTTCGATGCGCGTGGAATCCACGTTGGCCGAGAGCAGCCCGCGCGTCATCCACTGGCGCAGCGGACGGTCGTCGCCCGAAGACGTGAATACGCGCGTGTCGTGTTCGTAGCGGCGCACGCGGCCGGACGACAGGAAGTCGGCCGACATCACGACCACGGTGTTCACGTGACCGGCCTCGAGCGAGTCGAGCGCGGCCTGCTGCGAATCGAACGAGCGCAGGATCATCGGGACGGTTTCGGGCTTCGGCAGCGGCGCCGCCTGCTGCGCGGCGAGCGTGCGCGTGCCCGGCGCGGCCGCGTCGGACGGCGGCGAGTAGTCGAACGACGTGTTCGTGTTCGCGAATGCGCCGGACGAATCCACGACCGCGATGATGCGTGCTTCGCGCTGGTGCGCGCGCGCGTCGTCCGCGGCGAGCTTGCCGGACACGAACGTCGAGAAGAACACGAGCACCGGCGTCGCGAGCAGCGAGAACAGGAACGCCTTGCGGCGGACGGTGGTGACGTATTCGCGGCGGGCGATGACCATGGAACGCGAGAACGAGAACTTCATCGGGCACCTCCGCGGGCGAGCTCTTCGTCCACCGTGGGCGGGCCGCTGCGGCCCTTGTCGAGACCGGCGCCCGTGTTGACCACGTGCACGAACACGTCTTCCAGCGGCGGCACGACCGGCGCGAACGACTTCACCGTCACGCCGCGGTCGAGCAGTGCGCGCAGCACCTGGTCCGAGCCCGCGCCGCGCTCGAGGAGCAACTTCGTGCCGTCGTTCGTGCGCTCCATCGCCTTCACGCCGGAGACGCCCTGCGGCACTTCGCCGCCTTCGACGAGCACCGCGTGCTCGGCGTACTGCTGGCGAATGTCGCGCACGGTGCCGTAGAGCACCATGTGGCCGCGGTTGATCATCAGTGCGCGGTCGCACTGCTGCTCGACCTTGTTCATCTGGTGCGTCGACAGGATGACGGTCGTGCCGGCCTCGCGGCGGCGGCGGAGCACGTCTTCCAGGATCTGCACGTTGACCGGGTCGAGGCCGCTGAACGGTTCGTCGAGGATCAGCAGCTGCGGATCGCCGATGAGCGCGGAGCAGAGCTGCACCTTCTGCTGCATGCCCTTCGAGAGCGCTGAGACCTGCTTCTTCGCCCACGCCGCGAGACCGAACTCCTCGAGCAGCGCGACCGAAGCGGCGCGCGCCTTCGCGGCGCCCATGTCCTTCAGTTCGCCGATGTACGACAGCGCGTCGAGCACGGGCACCTTGCGATACAGGCCGCGCTCTTCCGGCAGGTACGAGATGCGCGTGCGCGTGGAGCCCGCGAGCGGCTGGCCGTCCATGAGGATCTGGCCGCCGTCCGGCTTGATGATGTCCGTGATCATGCGGATCAGCGTGGTCTTGCCGGCGCCGTTCGGACCGAGCAGGGCGAAGATCTCGCCGGGCTTGACCTCGAACGTCACGTCGTTCACCACGACGCGGTCGTCGTACAGCTTGCGGACGCTGCGAATCTCGAGCATTGGGCAGTCCTGCGGGGAGAGGGCCGTGGGACGTCGGGGTGAGGCGAGCGTGGACACTAGGGCCCTGCCACCGCGTTCTCAAGCCCCGGGGGCCCAAGCGCGGCGTCCGGCCGGATGGGTGGTCCGGCGCAGGGGGTGAACGGTCGGGACCGGCCCTTGACCGGGCCCGGAATAGGCGGTCAGGTCGTGGCCTGCGGCGGCCGATAACGCGGCAGTCCGTGGAGAGTTCGCGCACGCCCGTCCGGCCGGCGGGATGCGCCGCCCCAGAAGGGCGGTGGGACTCCTCCGAACCCGTGCAAGGAAAGCCCGCATGCGATTCGATCGAAAGCTCGCTTCCGTGACGCGCCCGCTCGCCGCCTTCCTGCTGCTGGCGGCGCTGACCCTCGTGACCGGTTGCGGCACCAGCGGCAACTGGACTCCCGGACCGACCGGTCCGCTGCTCGGGTACGTCACGCTCACGCCCACGACCGACACGCTGCAGATCGGCGGCACGCGCGCGTTCGTCGCCGCGGCGCTCGACACCGACAGCGTCACCGTGGCGTCGCCGATGCTCGAGTGGTCCAGCTCGAACACCGCCGTCGCGACCGTCAGCTCGAGCGGCCTCGTGACGGCGATCGCCGAAGGCGTCGCGAAGATCGTCGCGGCCGGCAACGGCGCCGCGGACACCGCGACGGTGTTCGTGTACGCGCAGAGCGGCTGGTACGTGCAGACGAGCAACACGGCCAACTCGCTCCGCGGTGTGTACTTCCTTTCCGACGGCCGCAAGGGCTTCGCGGTCGGCAACGCGGGCACGCTGCTCGCCACGACGAACGCCGGCGCCACGTGGGCCGTGCGTACGAGCGGCACGAGCGCGGCGCTGAACTCCGTGTGGTTCACGCATCCCGACACCGGCTGGGCCGTGGGCGCGACGGGTGTCGTGCTCAAGAGCGTCAACGGCGGTACGACGTGGTCGCGCGTCACCGTGAGCGCGAGCGAGAACCTGACGTGCGTGCGCTTCGTCGGCACGCGCACCGGCTGGATCGCCGGCGCGGGCGTGATCCTGCGCACGACGAACGGCGGTACCACCTGGACGCGCAGCTCGCCGACGGCGCTGCAGCTGAACGGCCTGTCGTTCTCCGACGCGTCGAACGGTTGGGCGGCCGGCAACAACGGCATCGTGCTCGGCACGCACGACGGTGGCGTGTCGTGGTACGTCGTGCAGCCTTCGCTCACGTCGCAGGCGCTCGAGGCGGTCGTGCGCCGGAGCAACACGCAGGCGTGGGTCGCCGGCGCGCAGGGCACGCTGGCGAGCACGAGCGCGACCGTGGACTCGCTCGCGTGGAACGTCACGAGCACGGGCGCGCTGCACCAGCTGCGCGGGCTGTCGTTCGTCAGCGGCACCACCGGCTGGGCGGTCGGCTACAACGGCACCGCGGCGCTCATCCTGAACACGCTCGACGGCGGCACGAACTGGACGCCGCAGACCTCGGCCGCGACCGAAGCGCTGAACGACGTGTTCTTCGTGGACGCCCAGCGAGGCTGGGCCGTCGGCGACGGCGGACGCATCGTGCACACCGCGCGCGGCGGGCAGTAGGCCGCACGCCCCTCGCGAAATCGAAACCGGCGCCTCGCATCGAGCGTGGCGCCGGTTTCGTTTGCGACTGCCGCGGGCGCGTTCGTCCTTCCCGCGGACGCGCTCGTGCCTTCGTGGCCGCCATGCGCCGCGTTCGTGGTGTCGGATCACGCGAGACAGGGGGCTCGCGCGTGCGCGGCGGACTTCCGCCGCACCGATCGGCCCGAACGAGCGAAGGAGCAGGGGATGCGAAGAAGGCTGGGAGCGATTGCCGTGGCCGCGTGTGCGGTGTTGTGCGTGTGCGCGAGCGTGGCTGGCGCGGCGGTGCAATGGCCGGACACCGAACTCGCGCGGCATGCGCGCGCCTGGTTCGACATGCTCGCGGGCGACGAAGCGGCGGCGCGCGCGTTCTTCGCCGAACACATGGCGGCCAACCCGCAGAACCCGGTGACGATCGAAACGCGCCTGCAGCGCCGCGCCGGCGTGCTCGAACGCACGGGGGGGCTGACGCCGCTCGAGGTCGTGGACGACGACGTCACGCGGCTCTCCGTGCGCTGCAAGGCCGGCAACGGCGACGACGTCGTCGCCGTCTTCGAGGGCGAGCCCGTCGCACCGCACCGGCTGCTCGGCGTGCGGCTCGAGGCGAAGCCGCCGGGTTCGGGCGGGCCGCCGCCACGCCCCGCGGGACCCGCGCTCGACGACGCCGAAGCCGCGAGGCAGGCGAAGGCCTGGCTGGACTCGCGCGCCGCGAGCGGTGCCTGGTCGGGCGCCGCGCTGATCGCGCGCGGTGACGACGTGCTCGTCTCGGGCGCATGGGGCGAGGCCGACCGCGCGAAGAAGATCCCGAACACGACGGACACGCGCTTCAACGTCGGCTCGATCGGCAAGATGTTCACGCGCGTCGCGATCGCGCAGCTCGCGCAGGCCGGAAAGCTCTCGCTCGACGACCGGCTCTCTCGCTTCCTGCCGGACTTCCCGCACGCGGACTCGATCACGATCGCGATGCTGTGCGCCCACCGCTCGGGCGTGGGCGACTTCTTCAACGACGCCTACGAAGCGACGGACAAGGCGCGCCTGCGTCACAACCGCGACTACCTGCCGCTCTTCCGCGACCAGCCGTTGTGGTTCGCGCCGGGCACGAGCCAGCGCTATTCGAACGGCGGCTACGTGCTGCTCGGCGAGGTGATCGCGAAGGCCTCGGGCGAGGATTACTACGACTACCTCGCGAAGCACGTGTTCGGTCCCGCGGGCATGACCGCGACCGCGGCGCTCGTGGAGGGCGACGGCACGAAGGGCGTCGCGCGCGGTTACAGCGCGAAGGGCGGGCCCGAGGGAGAGCGCGACAACGCCGGCACGCGCCCCGCGCGTGGCAGCGCCGCGGGCGGCAGCTACTCGACGCTCTCGGACCTGCTCGCGCTCGATCGTGCGCTGCTCGGCGGCCGGCTGTGCGATCGCGCGTGGTCGTCGTGGGTGGTGGGCGGCCCGCGGCCCGGCGGCGCGAACGCTCCGGCCGTGCCGGAATCGCCGTCGTTCGGCTTCGCGGGCGGGGCGCCGGGACTGAACGCCGAATGGATGCGAGAGGGCGACGTGGTCATGATCGTGCTGACGAATCGCGACCCGGAGGTCGCAGCCCCGACCGTGCAGGGGCTGCAGGACGTCGTGCGCCGCATGAAGCCGGGTGCGGCGATCGCGCGGCCCTGAGGACGCTCGAGGAGCGAAAGAAACCGGCGCCTCGCTCGATGCGAGGCGCCGGTTTCGTTTCGGATGCCGTGGGGAGCGCCTCGCGGCGTCAATCGTCGGCCGCTTCGCCCTTGGCGCGGTTCTCCTCGAAGAACTTCGCCCACTTCTCGACGTCGGCCTTCGACAGCGGCTGCGGCTTCTCGTCTTCGTTCTCGGTTTCCTTGCCCACGCCGAGCGCGGCGGCGAGGAACAGGTCGGCGATCGAGACGTTCGCGCCCATCGCGCGCGCGTGCTGCGCGACTTCGATGTCCGCGGTCACCACGGTCAGGTGATCCACGCGCTCGACCTGGTCCTCGACGATCTCGCGAATGAGCATGTCGGCGTTCATCGGCGGGCGCGAGAAGCGCACCTCGACCCGGCCGGCGCCCTCGGATTCGTTGGAGCTGCCCTGTCCGACCGCGCCGTCGAACACGACCAGGATGCGCGCGGAGTTCGAGCCCATCATCCACGTGAGCAGGTTGAGCAGCTTCTCGCGCGACTGGCGCAGCGTGCGGCCGTCGCCGGGTTTCAGCTGCGGCGTGCGGTGAATGAGGTTGTAGCCGTCGATGATGATGAGCCGGTCCATGCTGCGTGGCCTCGCGCGCGTCGGTGGTGGGTGGCGGGACCGGGGAAGTTCGGCCATCGCGCCGCCCGCGTCAACGCCGCGCGCAGAACGCACCGCGGGCCGCCTCGTGTGAGGCGGCCCGCGGGCGTTGCCGGTCCCGGAGGGGACCCGAAGCTAGCGGCGGTGCTCGATGTCGCAGCCGTCGCGGTGAGGCGCGTACGGGAGGATCCACGCCTGGGCGTCGTACGGAGCGACGTCGTCGAACAGCGTGGCGCGGCTCATCGCTTCGATACCGAAGTGCTGCAGGCGCATCGGGCGCTCGCCCGTCATCCACGACGCGGTGTACGTGCCGTCACCGTTCGGGTGGAAGCGGAAGCGGCGATCGAAGCCTCGCAGGAACACGAGGTCGTCGGCCGAGTTCGTGGTCACGGTGACCGTGACCTGCGTCATCGGCGGGAGGAAGAACACGCGGCGCGTGCGCCACAGTTCGAGCGGGTTCGTGATCGTCGTGTCGATCGCGCCGGCCTGAACGCGGATGTTCTGGATGTTCGTGACGCCGTTGACCGACGCCACCTTGGCGCCGGACGTGCCGACGATGCGCCATTCGCGGCGCAGGCTGTCCACGGCGGCGGAGTCCGCGTGAACGCGGACGAGCAGGAGCTTGCGCACGCGGTGGTTCTCGAGCGGCTTCGTGATCAGGCGGCGCGTCGTGTCGCCGGCCGCGGTGTCACCCGCGATGACGTTGAACGTGCCGAGAATGGTCGAGTTCACCGTCACGAGCGCGCGCGTCGGACGGCCACTCGAATCGGGATCCGAGAACTCGGTCGTGAACGTGCGGTTCACGGACGTGATGTGACGCCACCAGCGGTACGGGCGCACGAGCGCCAGGCCGCCGGAACCCGCGTCGAAGTCCGTGGGCGTTTCGTCTTCGGAAACCTCGTCCTCGACGAGCGCGAGATCGGCCGACAGCGAAGCGTTCACCTTCGCCTGCTCGACCGCGGTGCCGCCGGACGTGCCGTCGGAGGAAGTGAGCGACGAGGACTTGCCGCATCCGGTCATCGCGACCGCCATCAGCAGCAGGCCCATCGCCAGCGCGAGATGCTTCTTCATGCGAACCTCCCATGTACGCGGCCATCGATGGCGGCCGCCAGGTGACCCCAGTCGGGGTGATGCAATCTCCGCAGCGTTGTATGAGCAGTCCCTGTGCCACGGGCCCGCGCCTTCAAGTCGTTGCGCCCCAACGGAGGGTCGTCCTCCCCAGCGGGCACATGTACCGGCGCGGCCAGTCGGGCGTTGTAAGAGGTACCCCGCGGGACAGCGAAGCGGCGCGGGCCTCTTCGCCCCGCGCCGCTTCGAGTCGCTGCGGTGTTCCGTTGGTGAGAACTACAACTTGAGCTTGGTGTCGGCGTCGACCTTGAAGACGAGTTCCTTGCCGGCCGGCACGTCCACCTGGAAGCCCTTCGAGGCCGCCACGGCGCCGGTCGCGGCCGCGCCGCCGATGATGCCGCCGATCACGGCGCCCTTGTTCGAGCCACCGATCGCCTTGCCGAGCAGCGCGCCCGCGGCAGCGCCGCCGGCGACCGCGCCGACGTTGCGCTTGCGCGTCGAGCCGGCGATGAGGCTGTCCGCCGTCGCGTCGATGTTGTGCGTCTTTCCGTTCGCCTCGATCGAGGTCACGCGCAGCACGAAGAACGCGCGCGCGCCCTTCTCCGCCGGCTCGACCGCCTGCACGACGCCGTGCACGACGCTGCCCGCCGGGAACGGCGCGTAGGCGCCGACCGTGACGGCTTCCGTGACCGTACCCGCCCAGCTCTGGCCGGCCTTCGCGGTCTCGGTGTTGAGCGGCGTCTCCATCTTCACCTTGAGGCCGGTGCCCGCGGGCACGGTGGCTGTGGGCGCGGCGGCCGGCTTGGGCGCCGGCTTCGGCGCCGGCTTGCTCGACGTGGGCTTCGCGGGCGCCGGCGTCGGCGTCGGCGTCTCCGTCACGGCGACGTCGCCGGACTGGAAGCCTTCCTGCGGGGCCACGCCACCCTGGGCCGTGTCGGTCGGAGCGGCGGCGAGAAGGGTGTCGCTCATCGCGCTACCGGCGGCGGGCTCGTCGGCCTTCTTGCCGCAGCCCGCGACGAACGCGGAGACGGCGAGCATGAGCACGAGGGTGGAGAGAAGAGAAGAGCGGCGAAGCATCATGGAGTTCCTCCTTGGTAGCGCGGCATCCCTGCCGTGCCGGGGCCTGTGACTGAGGGGAGCGTCGGCCAACGCCGTGGGGGGAGTGACGACGGGCCGCAGAATGCCGTTGGGGACCCCGGGGCGCAAGCCGCCGGTTCCCGGGGCGAGCCCTTACGATGCGGGCCGGAGGCACGAGTTTCCCCTCCAGATGTGGGCGCGATGGCGCCGCCGTTCGGCGCGGGCCTAGCCTGCCTCATCCATCGACCCTTCGGTTCGCGGCCTCGCTCGGGGCGCGCGATCGTCGCGCGTTTCGCACGAAGCCCGGCCGGAGCCACACGGGAG
This sequence comes from Candidatus Eiseniibacteriota bacterium, assembly GCA_016710095.1. Lineage (GTDB taxonomy): Bacteria > Eisenbacteria > RBG-16-71-46 > RBG-16-71-46 > RBG-16-71-46 > CAIXRL01. Next base: position 55,484 of record JADJLL010000025.1, read on the forward strand.
GCTCCATGCGGCCGTCGCATGCGTGCTCGATGTTCCTCTCGCGCGGACGGTCCATCCTCCTCCCCGCGATCCTGATGCTGTCGTTCGTCTCCCGCGCCGGCGCGGCGCCCTTCACGCCCGACGCCCACACCACGCTTCTCATGCACTTCGACAGTGACGCGCTCGGGGCGCAGTCCGAGCAGGCGGTCGCTTTGGCCGGCATGTCGTACGCCGCCGGCAGGATCGGAAGCGCCGCATGGCTTCCGAGCGGCTGCGACGTGCGCCACGAACGCCTCGGCAACCTCGACGGCACGCAGGGCACGATCGAGTTCTGGCTCAAGCCGAACTGGAACGGCGGTGACGGACTGAACCACACGGTGCTCGAGTGCGGGCAGGCGGGCGGCATGCTCGTCGTGAAGGACGGCGGCGGCTACTTGAGGCTCATCGCCAATCGCTACGGTCCCGGCAGTACGAACGAACTGGGCGTGAGCTGGAACATCTCCTCGTGGAGCGCCGGCGTGTGGCGCCACGTGGCGTTCACCTGGAGCGCGACCGAGATTCGCGTGTACACCGACGGCGTGCTGCGCAACACGTCGGTGCTCACCGTGGCGCCGCCGGCGCTGACCGCCGAATTCGTGCAGTTCGGCGCGCAGGGCGCGAACGACCCGCTCAACGGCTGGCTCGACGACCTGCGCATCTCCGACCTCGTGCGATCGGCTTCCACGATCGCGACCGACGCGGGTGGCTCGGCGCTCGCGAACGATTCGCGCACGCTCCTGCTGCTGCGCTTCGACGGCGACGTGAACGGCGCGACCGGCGGACAACCGCTCGCGTCCGCCGGTATCACGTACGAGAGCGGCATCTACTCGCAGGCCGGCCGTCTCACGTCCGCGACCGATCTGCGCTGGTGGCGGCAGGGTCACCTGAGCGGGAACGGAAGGCACGATCGAGTTCTGGCTGAAGCCCGGCTGGAGCGGCGACGACGGCCTCGAGCACGTGCTGCTCGCGAGCGGCATGTGGGGCGGCATGATGGTGTTCAAGGACGGCGGCAACTACTGGCGGATCGTGCTCAATCGCTGGTCGCCGAACGGCACGCCCGAACTGGGCGTGGGCAAGGACGTGTCGGCGTGGAGCGCGGACGAATGGCACCACTGCGCGTTCACGTGGAGTGCGTCGCGGATCGACGCCTGGGTGGACGGCGTGTGCGTGGCGCAAGACGTGCCGGCCATCGCGCCGCCGTACCTGGGCGAACTCGAGTTCCTGCTCGGCAACGAAGGCCGCCGCATCGCCATCGACGGCCTCGTGGACGAACTGCGCATCAGCGACGTCGCGCGCAGCGCGGCCGAGATCCAGGCGGCCTACATCGGTGGTCTCGCGATCACGCAGCTGTACGCGTTGCCGGACACGGCGAGCCTGTGGACGGGCTGGCCGCTGAAGGTGGCGTTCGCCGCCGAAACGCAGGTCGGCACCGTCGCGGTCCCCGCGGCGGCCGTGAGCTGGAGCACGAGCGACGCCGGTGTCGTCTCGGTCTCGAGCGTCGCGCCGCGCGCCGTGGGCGGCGGCGCAGCGATCGTGACGGCCACGTTGAACGGCGCGAGCGCCGGCGTATCCGTGGCCGTGCGCGCGCCGGTGCTCGCGCCGACGCACGAGACGCTGCCCGGCGATCTCGTCACGCCGATCGAGCACGCCGTGTGGGACGTGCCCGTGCTCGTGATCCGATACTTCGCCACGGCCGACGGCGTGAACCTCGACACGAGCATCTCGCCGGACTTCTGGGACCTCGGCCCGCTCACGCTCGAGCAGCTCGACGCGAACGTGCTCGCTCACAACCGTCGCGTGAAGTTCGTGCTCGAACAGGGCAGCCGCTTTCGCGCGTACTCGAACCCGCACGCGCGCGCTTCGCTCGGCTACCACGTCGTGGACCAGATCACCGTCTACGAACAGACGCCGCCCGGAAAGGCCATCGGGGACGACGCCGGCCACGCCATCTACGAGCCGGACTGGTTCGAGATCTTCGATCGCCTGAACGTGCGGCACTACGTCGAGGATCTCGGCGTGAAGGAGGTCTGGGTGTGGACTGGCGGGCTCGGGCTGTGGCCGAGCCTCGATCCGCTCGTGCATTCGTACGACGACTTCCGTGGCGGCTGGGAGTCGAACATGTCGAGCCCGCTCACCGGCGACATTTCGAACAGCAATCGCGACGGCACGGACCTGCCCGTCTACGACCGCACGTACGTCGTCTACGGCTACAACTTCCGCCGCAGCCAGGCCGAAGCCGTGCACGATCACGGTCACCAGATCGAGTCGCAGTTCGCGCACGTGAACTGGCTTCAGGACGGCAACACCGGCCTGTTCTGGAAGCGCTGGCGCGGGCAGGACGAGGGGGGCACGAAGATCACCGGGCGCTGCGGCGACACGCACAGTCCGCCGAACACGCTCGCCGACTACGACTACGAGAACACCGAGCTCGTCGAGAGCGACATCGCCGACTGGACGCCGGATCACTCCGGCGCGACCGCGCTCGTGAACGTGGACACGTGGGGCACGCTCGCGTTCGACTGGCCCGACGGCGACGCCGGTTTTTCCCAGCGCGTCGAAACGCAGTGGTACCTGTACTGGATGATGAGCATGCCGGGATTCGCGAACGGCCTGCACGACGGCGCCGAGGCGATCACGAACTGGTGGCGCTTCGTGGGCGACTGGGACGCGTCGTTGACCGGCGGCGTCGGACTGCACGACACGTTCGAGCCGCTCGGCGTGGACGCTTCGGGCGCGGCGGCCGAGCCACTCGCGCTCGCGCGCGTGATGCCGAACCCCGCGCGGCACGGTGCGGTCGTGGAGCTGCGGCTCGGGGCCGCGGCCACGCTCACGGCCGGCGTGTACGACCTCCAGGGCCGGCGCGTGCGCGCGCTGTGGAACGGGCCGGCGCCCGCGGGCGCGGGGCGCCTCGCGTGGGACCTGCGGGACGATGCCGGCGTGCGCGTCGCGCCCGGCGTGTACCTGCTGCGCGCAGGTGTGCCCGGCCACGCGCTCACGCGGAAGCTCTGCGTGGTGCGCTGAAGCATCGGGGCGTAAGGTGCGCGTCGGCACATCCGGCGCGCACCAAACGCGCCTCACTTCTTTCGACCGGAGAACCTCATGGACGTGTTCCTTCGCAAGTCGAACCCTGCCGCGCGCGCCACGGGCGTGCTGGCGGTGGGTGTCGCCGAGGGTTCGGGCAAGCTTTCGGGCGCCGCGCAGTCGCTCGACCGCTCCACGCGCGGAGCGGTGTCGGCCGTGCTCGCGACCGGCGACTTCAAGGGCAAGCACCTCGAGACCGCGCTCATCTATCCCGAGGGCGTGAAGGCGAAGCGCGTGCTGCTCGTCGGGCTGGGACCGCAGAAGACGATCACGCCGCAGCGCGTGCTCGCCGTCGCCGCGACCGCCGCGCGCCGCGCGCGCGAGCTGGGCGCGGAGACGCTCGCGATGGCGCTGCACACCGGCGCGACGCTCGACGTCGCGACGGCGTCCGCCGCCGCCGAGGGCGCGGTGCTCGGGCACTACCGCCACACCGCTTACAAGAGCGACGCGAAGCCGCCGCTCGACCGCATCGAACTGCTTTCGCCCGGCGCCGCGACGCCGCGTCTCGCGACCGCGGTCGCGAGCGGTGAGCTGCGCGGCGAGGCCACGTGCCTCGCGCGCGATCTCGCGAACACGCCGGGGCAGGACCTCGTGCCCGAGCAGCTCGCCGAGCGCGCGGTCGAGATCGCGCGCACGGTCGGCGCCACGGCGCAGGTGCTCGACGTGCCCGCCATGGAACGATTGGGCATGGGCTGCGTGCTCGCGGTCGGACGAGGCAGCGCGCACGCGCCGCGCTTCGTCGTGCTCGAAGCCGCGCCGACGAGCAAGCCGCGCCGCGGCGGACGCGTGCCGACGGTGGTCGTGATCGGCAAGGGCGTCACGTTCGACACGGGCGGCTATTCGCTCAAGCCCCGCGAAGGCATGAGCAAGATGAAGTACGACATGTCCGGCGCCGCCGCGGTGCTCGGGCTGTTCGCGTCGCTGCCGACGCTCGACCTGCCGTTCAAGCTCGTCGGGCTGATCCCGAGCGCGGAGAACATGGTGAACAGCCGCGCGCTCAAGCCGGGCGACGTGGTCCGCGCGCTCGACGGCACGACGATCGAAGTGACGAACACCGACGCCGAGGGCCGGCTGCTGCTCGCCGACGCACTCGGCTACGCGAAGCGCTACAAGCCCGACGCGGTCGTGAACCTCGCGACGCTCACCGGCGCGATCTCGGTGGCGCTCGGCCGCGCGTGCGCGGGGCTGTTCACGCGCGACGACGCCTTCGCCGCCGAACTCACGCAGGCCGGCGAGAGCGTGGGCGAGCGGCTGTGGCGCATGCCGCTGTGGGACGACTACCTCGTCGAGATGAAGGGCGACACCGCCGACCTGCTGAACTCGTCGGAGCGCCGCGAGGGCGCCGCGTGCACCGCGGCCGCGTTCCTCGAGCACTTCGCGAAGGGCATGCGTTGGGCGCACCTCGACATCGCGAGCACCGCGTGGACGTACGCCGACCGCGGCGAGTACACGCGCGGCGCGAACGCGTTCGGCTCGCGGCTGCTGGTGAAGTGGCTGGAGGGCGTGGCGGCGCGGTAGAGCGGTGGCGTCACGCGGGTGGAAAAGAAGAGGGGCGCGGCGATCGTGAATCGCCGCGCCCCTCTCGCTGCCTTCGCGTGCTCGTTCTTAGCGCGTGGCGCCGCCCGCGGGCTTCTTCGCGGCCGGCTTCTTCGCCGTCGCCGCGCGCGGCTTCTTCGGAACCGCGGGTTCCTGGCGCATCACGACGAGGCCGCTCGCCGGATGCTCGAGCCGCAGCATCTGCCCGCTCGCGTTCACCCACGCGACGAAATCGCCCGAGGGATCGCTCAGCTGCAGCTTGCGCAGCGGCGTCCGCTTGCCGCCCCAGAGCACGGTGTCCACGCCCGCGGCGACGACGGTCGCCTCGACGGCGTCCACGGTCTGCGACATCGCGAGGAGCTGGATCGGCCGCTTGGTCGTGAGCGGCTTGCCCTTGAGGTTCTTGCACACGACGTCGAACAGCGCGAAGAGGCCCGGATCCATCATGAACAGGCGACCCGGGGGCTGGATCACGCGATCGGCGCCGCCGCCGCCGTCGGTCTCGTCGTAGATCGTCATCGCGGTGTCGCCCGGAATGATGCCGCGCACCTGCGTGTGTCCGTCGAAGTCGAGGTTCGACACGTACGAGCGCAGGCCGAAGTCGTTCGCGTCCACCACGAGCGCCATGCGCTTCGTGAGATCCACCATCGTGCCGTCGGCGTTGCGCGCCTTGCGCTTCATGGTGGACGACACGGTGACCGAGTCGCCCTGCAGCACGTACTCGAAGTCTTCGCTCGCCACGACCTGGTTGCCGTCGAGCACCATCAGCCGGCCCGAATCGAGTACAGTCGGCGCGTCGAATTGCGCGTTTGCGGTGGAGGCGGCGAGTACGCACGCCGCACAACAGGTCAGGAACGTCCGGAGGAGTGATTTCATGGCGGAAAAGCGTAGCACGGGCTTCGCCCCGAACGTGCGCAGGAAGTTGCAAGGATTCGTCGCCTGGGCCCCGGCGCTCCTGGTCGTGGCGCTGCTCGCGGGCTGCGGTGGCGGCTCGGGCTCCGGCTCGGCCGCGAACGGCGGGGCGTCGGCGCCCGCGGCCAAGGCCGGCGTCATGAGCGCCGCCGAGGCCAAGGCGTTCCTGGACGCGCATCCGGAAGCCCTCGTTCTCGACGTGCGCGAACCGTCCGAATGGAACGACGATCTCGGGCACATCGAGCGTGCGCGGCAGATCCCTTCGGGGCAGGTCGGATCGCGCGTCGCCGAACTGGCCGAGTTCAAGGACAAGCCCGTGGTCGTGGTCTGCCGCGTCGGCATGCGCAGCCACTACGCGGCGCAGTTCCTCGCGAGCCAGGGCTTCACGCAGGTCGCGAACCTCAACGGCGGCATGGACGCCTGGCGCAAAGCCGGGTACTGAGCGAAGCACCGAAACCGAACCGGGGCCGCGGTGGGGGGGGGCGGGGGGGGGGCCCCCGCGCGGGGGCGTCTCCGCCCCCGGCCGGTCGGTCGGCCCCCCCCCCCCCGGGGGCGTCCGCGCGCGGCGGCGGGGGGGGGGGGAGGTTTGCCCCCCGGGGCCCCCCGGGGCCGGGCGGCCCGCCCGCGGCCCCCGGGGGGGGCCCCCCCCCCCCCCGGGGGGGCCCCCCCGCCGCGGGGCGCCCGGGGCCGCCGCCGCCCCCCGCCCCCCGCGGCGGGGCCCCCAACCGCGGGGGCCGCCCCCCCCCCCCCGCCGGCGGGGGGGGGGGGGGGGGAACAACCCCCCCCCGGGGGGGCCGCGGCCCCCCCCCCCCCCCCCCCCCGCCCCGCCCCCCCCCCCCCGCGGCGGGGGGCCCGGGGGGGGGGGGGGGGGCGCCGGGGGGGGGGGGGGGCCGCCCCGCGCCCCCCCCCCCGGGGGGGCGGGCGGGGGGGGCCCCGCCCCCCCCCCCCCGGGGGGCCGGGGGGGGGGGGGGCCCCCCGGCGGCGCGCCCGGGGGGGGGGGGGGGGGGGCGCACCGGACCCGGGGGGGCGGGGCGGGCGGGCCCCCCCCCCCCCCCACCCCCCCCCCCCCCCCCCCGGGGGGGGGCGCGGGGGCGCCCCGCCCCCCCCGCCCCGGGGGGCCCCGGCCCCGCGCCCCCGGGGCGGGGGCGGGGGGGGGGCCCCCCCCCCCCCCCTCCCCCCCCCCCCCCGCCCCCCCCCCCCCCCCCCCCCCCCCCCCCCCCCCCCCCCCCCCCCCCCCCCCCCCCACCCCCCCCCCCCCCCCCCCCCCCCCCCCCCCCCCCCCCCCCCCCCCCCCCCCCCCCCCCCCCCCCCCCCCCCCCCCCCCCCGCCCCCCCCCCCCCCCCCCCCCCCCCCCCCCCCCCCCCCCCCCCCCCCCCCCCCCCCCCCCCCCCCCCCCCCCCCCCCGGCGCCCCCCCCCCCCCCCCCCCCCCCCCCCCCCCCCCCCCCCCCCCCCCCCCCCCCCCCCCCCGCGGCGGGGCGGCCCGCTCACGGCGAGCGCGGCCCGCGTGCGGGCGCGGCGGGCCCCGCGCTCCGGACGGGCCTGCGCGGGTGCGCCGCGCACCGCCGTTTCCGACGATTCGGTCGCCGTCGGTGCGCGCACGCCAGCGGCGCGGCGCGGCGGGGGGGGGCGGCGCGGCGCCCGCGCCGTCGGCGCTGCGCTCCCAGCGCGCGAGCCAGTCGGCGCCGAGCAACTCGTGCGCGCCGCGCCGGCCGCGAGCGGCGACAGCCCGATCGTCGTCTCCTGCTTGGGGCCGGTCGCCCGGCCCTTCGCCACGAAGAAGCCCGCCGCGAGCATCGCCGCGCGCACCTGCGTCGAGTACGTGTACGTGAACAGCTCGGTCGCCTTCGCGGAACAGATCGTGGCCAGCTCGCGGAACGAGCCGAGCGTCCACAGCTCGCTGTCCGTGCGGAACGAGAACGGATCGAAGAACACGACGTCCGGCGCCGGCGCCTCGTGCTTGCGCACCGCGAAGTCACCCGGCAGCAGCGACCACTCGATCGTGCCCGCGGCGTTCGTCCACGCGTTGCGAGCCAGCACACCGTGCGGCGCGCCGTGGCGCAGGTGCTTGAACCAGAGCGGGTGCCGCAGCGCGAGCCGCAGCGAATCGAGGTCGTTCTCGAAGCTCACCAGGACGAGCTTGCGCTTCATGGCGTCCGCGGGCAGCGCCTCGATCGCGTGCACGGCCGCCATCGCGTTCGCGGCGGCACCGAGGCCGACGTCCCACACGACGAGCGGTGCTTCGCCGGGCTCCGCGAGCCGCTCGAGCAGCCGAGACTGCTCCACGTACAGCGAGCGCGCTTCCTCGGCCGGGTCGTTCACCGAGTGCATGACTTCGCCGGACACCGTGTCGCGAATGCGCCCGACCTCGTCCTGCACGATCACTTCGTAGCGCCCGAGCTTGAGCGTCTGCGCGAACTTCTGCGCGCGCGTCACGCGGGCGTTCGGGCGGCCGTAGCCGTCGCGCGCATCGAGCCGCCCGCGCTGCTCGGTGTAGAACTCGAGCCACGTGCCGTCGAGGATGTGCGCGCGCATCTTACGCATGAGCTGCATGTAGAAATGAATGTTGTGCAGCCCGAGCAACTGCCAGCCCTGCGTCTCCCACGTGCGCTGCAGGTGGAAGAGATACGCGACCGAGTAGGTCTGGCACGTGTAGCAGTCGCACTCGGGATCGAGCGGTCCGTCGAAGTCGCGGTACACGCCGCGCTTGAGCGAGCGGCGCCCCTGGCTCGTGAACACCACGCCCTGCTGCGCGAGCGACGTCGGCAGGATGCAGTCGAACATGTCCACGCCGCGGTGCACGGCCTCGAGAATGTCGCGCGTGGTGCCGACGCCCATCAGGTAGCGCGGGCGGTCCTGCGGCAGGTGATCGGTGACGAGCGCGGTCATGTCCTCGCGCTCGGCCGACGTCTCGCCCACGGCGAGCCCGCCGATCGCGTAGCCGTCGAACGGCAGGTCGGTAATGGCGCGCGCGCTCTCGAGGCGCAGGTCTTCGTAGCACGCGCCCTGCACGATGCCGAACAGCGCCTGCGGCGAGTCGCCGCGCGCGTCGAGGCTGCGCTTCGCCCAGCGGTGCGTCAGCTCCATCGCGTCGCGCGCGATGTGCTTTTCGACCGTGGACGGCACGCACTGGTCGAGCACCATCATGATGTCGGAGCCGATCACCTTCTGCGTGGCGATGCTGCGCTCGGGGCTGAGCACGATCGTGCTCTGGTCGATGTAGCTGCGGAACTCCGCGCCTTCTTCCTTCATGAGGCGGCTGTTCGGCAGCGAGAAGATCTGGAAGCCGCCGGAATCCGTGAGCACCGAGCGCGGCCAGTTCATGAACCCGTGGATGCCGCCGAACTTCTCGAAGATCCCCACGCCGGGCTGCAGCAGCAGGTGGTACGTGTTCGCGAGCAGCACCTGCGCGCCGCAGCCGAGCAGGTCCTCGCGGCGCTGCGAGCGCACGGACGCGTGCGTGCCCACGGGCATGAACGTCGGCGTGAGCACTTCGTTGTGCGCGGTGCGGAAGCGCGCGGCGCGTGCGCGCGAGCCCGAAGCGGTCGCTTCGAGCCGGAAGTCGAGGCGGCTCACGGTGGGGGGGGGTGGGTCCCCCCCCCCCCTCCGGGGACGGCCCCCCCCCCCCGGCCCCCCCCCCGCCCCCCCCCCCCCGCCGGGCCCCGGCTCCCCGCGCCCCCACCCCCCCGCCCCGGCGGCGCCGGGCGGGGGGGCCCCCGCCCCCGCCCGCCGGCCGCCGCCCCCCCCCCCCGCCCCCCCCGCGCTACTTCGCGCCAGCCGTCCGTTCGATCCGCGCGACGCACTCGATGTGAGGCGTGTGCGGGAACATGTCGTACGGAGTGACCTCGGCGAGCTCGTAGCCGTACGAGGCGAAGTCCTTGAGGTCGCGCGCGAGCGTCGCGGGATTGCACGACACGTACACGATGCGCTTCGGCGCCAGCTCGGCGCAGCGGAACACGACGCGCGGGTGCAGGCCGGCGCGCGGCGGGTCCACCACGATCAGGTCGGGCTTCACCGGATTCGCGCGCTGGCCCTTCGCCCACTCGCGCATGATCATCCGCGCTTCGCCACACTCGAACTGCGTCTCGCCGAGGCCGTTGCGCACGGCGTTGCGGCGCGCGCGGTCGATCGCGTCGGACACGGTCTCGACGCCCACGGCGCGCTTGGCCGCGCGCGCGAACAGCAGCGTCATCGTGCCGGCGCCGCAGTACAGGTCGAGCACGGTCTCTTCGCCCGTGAGCTGCGCGGCGTCGAGCGCGCCCTGATACAGGTGCTCGGCCTGCGCGCTGTTCGTCTGCAGGAACGCGCTGCCGACGACTTCGTATTCGAGACCGAGCAGCCGCTCGACGATCGCGTCGGAGCCGCGCAGCACGATCTCCTCTTCCATGAACGCGACGTTCGAGTGCGCGGTGTTGAGCCCCAGCGTCACGCTCTTCACTTCGGGCGACAGCGCGAGCACGGCGTCCGCCCACTCCGAAAGCCCGTCCATCTGGTCCGACGCCGCGATCAGGTGCACGGCGCACTCGCCGGTCGTCGCGAGGTGCCGCACGGTCAGGAAGCGCACGACACCGACGTGCTGCGTCGGGTGGTAGGGCTCCCAGCGCTTCTCGCGCGCGAAGCGCTGCGTGAGCGTCGTGATCGCGACCACGAGCGGCGACGTGATCCAGCACTCGCGCAGCTCGAACACCTTGTCCCACGTGCCGCGCTCGTGCATGCCGAGCACGGCGGAGCCGTCGGGGGCGCGCATGAAGCTGAACTCCATCTTGTTGCGGTAGTGCCACGGCGAGGGCGCGGGCACGATGGGGTTCACCTTGGGGTTCGCGATGCCGGCCAAGTGCTGCAGCGTCTCGCGCACCTGGCGTTCCTTGATCGCGATCTGCTTTTCGTAAGGCAGGTCCTGCATGCGGCAGCCGCCGCACACGGCTTCGTGCGCGCAGCGTGCGGCGATGCGGTCGGCCGAAGGCTCGTCCACGGAGACCAGCTTGGCTTCGGCGAACGAGCGCTGCGTCTTGGACACGCGCGCGGTGATGCGGTCGCCGGGGAGCCCCCGGTCCACGAACACGACTTTGCCTTCGTGGCGGCAGAGGGCCTTGCCGCCGAGCGCGAGGTCTTCGACGCCCAGCGTGAGCAGGTCTCGGACTTTCATGGAATGACAGGGCTTTCGGGGGGAGGAAAGTTCGTGGAACCAATTGGGGAGTTCATCTGTCTAATCACGCACGACGACGAGATCCCCGCCCGGATCCGGACGCTAACACAGGGGGAAGTTCATGCGTAGAACGACGCTGCGCGGCTTGATCGCCGCGGCCGCCGTCCTTTCGGCGGTGTTGGTCGGCTCGCTTCAGGCCGCCACCGCCGAGGCACGCGCCTGGCTGGGCGTGTACACCCAGGAAGTCACCGACGAGCTCCGCGACGGGCTCGACCTGCGCGGCGCCGAGGGCGTGCTGGTCGCGCGCGTGGTGCCCGACAGCCCGGCCGATCGCGCCGGACTGCGCAAGGGTGACGTCATCGTCTCGTTCGCCGCGCGCAACGTGACGTCTCCGTCGCGGCTCTCCGAGCTGGTCGGCGACTCGCGCGAGGACGAATCCGTTTCGATCATCGTGGTGCGTGGCGGCGAGCGCCGCACGCTGTCGGCGCGGCTCGCCTCGCGCACCGACTCCGCGCCGTCCCCGAGCATGGGCGGCGACGACGACGGTGACGACGACGAAGCGTTCGAGGTGCCCGCTCCGCCGGACGCACCGCAGGCGCCTCGCGCGCCGCGCTCGCCGCGCGCGCAGGACGCTCTGCGCCACCACATCGAGATCGTTCGTCCCGACGGCTCGGCGCCCCGCGCGCCGCGCACGCCCGGTGACCCGCACGTCCGCACGTTCCGGTGGAACGGCGAAGGCGAGATGCCGCGTGAGATGCGCGAGTCGCTCGGCGACCTGCACATCGAAGGGCTCGAGGGGCTGCAGGGCCTTCAGGGTCTCGAAGGGCTGCAGGGCATCGGCCCCGGCGGCAAGCACGTGCGCGTCATGACCGCCGGCAAGGGCCGGCTCGGCGTGCGCATCGAATCGCTGAGCGACGACCTCGCCTCGGCGCTCGGCGCCGCGGGAAACAAGGGCGTGCTCGTTCTGGAAGTGCTGCGCCGCACGCCGGCCGAAGAGGCCGGGCTGCGCGCGGGTGACGTGATCACCGCCGTGGACGGCGGCGCCGTGTACGACGGCGACGATCTCGTGAAAGCTCTGGCGGAAAAGCAGGGAACGGTCTCGCTGTCGGTGATCCGCAAGGGGGATCGCCGCACGGTGCAGGCCACGTTGGACGACGGCCCGCGCGCTTCGCGCGAACGTGCGGGTTCCGGGCAGTTGGGCCTTGGCCGAACGGGAGACCGACGGGTGATTCGCCTCCGCACCGACGAGCGTGCGGACCGCGAGGAGCTGCGGGACCAGCTCGACGACCTGCGCGAGCAGGTGCGTGAGCTGCGCCAGCGGCTGGAGGATTCGCGTCGCTGAACCACCGCGGCGAAACGCGCCGCGGCAGTCGAACACATCGCATCACGGGGGCGTCGTCCGACCCGCCCACACCGCAAGGTGCACGCATGGGGCGAAGTTCGTGGCGAGCCGGAGCAGCGCGGCGCTCCCGCTGACGCGATGACCAGGTGCGGCCCGGCCGTGGAGACGGCCGGGCCGCGCCCATTTCGGCCACCGCGCCTTCGCCCGCTCGCATCGCCGTCGCGCGCGCGCTAACTTGCGCACCATGTCCCTCCTCGATCCCACGTACTGCCCGCGCTGCGCCACGGCGCTCGAGCCGCGCCCCGAACACGGGGTCGAACGCCCGACGTGCCCGAAGTGCGGCTTCATCTGGTATCGCAATCCCGTGCCCGCCGCGGGCGTGCTGATCGTGGACGAGGGCCGGGTGCTGCTCGTGAAGCGCAAGTACGACCCTCGCGCCGGCGAGTGGTGCATTCCCGCCGGCTTCATGGAGTCGGGCGAGACGCCCGAGCAGACCGCGGTGCGCGAGCTGCTCGAGGAGACGGGGCTCGAAGGCGAGCTGACCGGGCTCTTCCACGTCTACGCCGGTTTCGACGATCCGCGCGTGCGCGCCGTGCTCATCCTTTATACGGCCCGCGTCGCGGGCGGCGTGCTGGCGCCCGGCGACGACGCGATCGACGCCGCGTGGTTCGCGCTCGACGACCTGCCGCAGGACATCGCGTTCCAGGCTCATCGCGAAGCGCTCGCGGAGCTGCGCGCGCGCCTCTGACGCACTTGCCGCCATTTGCGCGGCTCGTCGCCGGTGCGCGAAGTGGTTCTCTCAAGGTTTGGCGCAAAGAGCCGAGTCTGGGGACTGCTACAGCCTGTCGCACCCCCGTGACAGGAGTTCGCACTCTTCTCGGAGGTGCGGACGTGGCGTACCTCGGAGACGCGAACGTGAGCCCCCCGAATCACGAACCCCTCGATGTCGATTCCGTTCCGGGAGCAGTGCACGCGGCCATCTGGTCGGGTGCGCTGCTCGTCGCGGCGCTCTCGGCGTTCGCTCCACCACCCACCTTGGCGTCCTTCGCGATGGCCGCGATCGCCTCGCTGGCGCTGCATGCGTCGCGATCCGCGCGCATGCGCGCGCTCGAGATCGCGCAGGCGAGCCGGCATGCGCAACGCTCCGCAGCGCAACGTCTCGACTTCGCGCTGAGCGGCGCCGGCGCCGCCGCCTGGGAGCTGTCGCTCACGGACGGCGTCATCTGGACGTCGCACGGCTTCGCGCACGTGCTCGGCTTCGCACCTTCGGAATCCGATCGCGGACCTGGTTGGTTCGAAGAGCGCCTGCACCCCGAGGACCGCGATCTCTGGACCGAGTGCATGGCGCAACTTTCGGAGGTGTCGTCCTCGAGCGAGCTCGAGCTGCGGCTGATCCGGCCCTCGGGCGAGCCGCGCTGGTTCCGGCTGCGCGCGAGCGCGGAGGTCGGCGCCGACGGCCAGCCCGTCGGCGTGCGCGTGCTGCTCACGGACACCACCGATCGTCGCTTCGCCGAGCAGCGCATCCGCGAGAGCGAGGAGAGCTTCCGATCGCTGAGTGCGGCGTCGCCCGTGGGCATCCTCAAGGCCGACGCGATGGGGCAGTGCAGCTACTGCAACGAGCAGTGGCAGTCGCTGTCCGGCCTGTCCGAGTTCGAGGCGATGGGCGACGGCTGGCTCGACGCCATCGCACCGGAGGATCGCGAGCGCGTCGAAGGGCGCTGGCGCGAGTTCGTGATGATCGGCGGGACGTTCGAGGAGAAGTTCCGCCTGCTCGCCGCCGACGGCGAAGTGCGCCACGTGCACGCGCGCGGCAACAGCGTGCTCGACGCGCTCTGCGCCGTGACCGGATTCGTCGTGACGTACGAAGACGAAACGGAAGCGCGCCGCGCCGAGCAGGCGTTGCACGAGGCGCGCGACCGCGCCATGCAGGCGGCGCAGGCGAAGAGCGAGTTCCTCGCGAACATGAGCCACGAGATCCGCACGCCGCTCAACGGCGTGATCGGCATGACCGAGCTGCTCCAGGGTACGGCGCTCGACGACGAACAGCGCGACTTCGTGCGCACGATCAACACGAGCGCCGACGCGCTGCTCGCGATCATCAACGACATCCTCGACTTCTCGAAGATCGAAGCCGGCAAGATGACGATCGAAAAGGTCGCCGTGGACCTGCGCCAGCTGGGCGAGGACGTCGCCGAGCTGCTCGCGCCGCGCGCGCGCGACCGCGGTCTCGAGCTGGTGCTCGCGATCGAGCCCGACGTGCCGCGGCGGCTCGTCGGCGATCCCGTGCGCATCCGCCAGATCCTGCTCAACCTCGCGACGAACGCGATCAAGTTCACGGACCAGGGTGAAGTCATGATCGGCGCCGAGTGCATCGATCGCGGCGAACACGACGCGCACGTGAAGCTTTGGGTGCGGGACACGGGCATCGGCATCCGTGAGGACCGGCTCGACGCCGTGTTCGAGAGCTTCACGCAGGCCGACGGCTCGACGACGCGCAAGTACGGCGGCACGGGCCTCGGGCTCACCATCTGCCGCCAGCTCGCCGAGCTCATGGGCGGCACGATCCACGTGAAGAGCACGTACGGCTCGGGCAGCGAGTTCTGGGTCGAGCTGCCGTTCGCGATCACGCAGGACGAGTCGAAGACGTTCGAGGTGTCGTGCGACCTGTCCGGCGCGCACGTGCTCGTCGTGGACGACCATCCGGTCAACCGCCGCATCCTGTTCGAGACGCTGCGCGGCTGGGGCGCGCGCCCCGAGTCCGCCGCGAGCGGCGAGGAAGCGCTCGCCAAGCTCGAGCACGACGCCGCGGATCCGTTCGGCGTGGTGCTCATGGACTACCGCATGCCGGGCATGGACGGGCTCGAGACCGCGCGCCGCGCGGCGGCGATGCCGCGCGCGGACCAGCGCGTCACGGTCATGCTGTCTTCCTCCGGCGCCGTCGGCACACCCGAGGATCACGCCACGGCGGGACTGCGGGGATGGATCACGAAGCCGGTGCGCGAGGCCGCGCTGCACCGCACCATGTGCAACGTGCTCGGGCGTGTCGTGCCCGGCGCGGCGCCGGCCGAGTCGGCCGAGGCCGAGGATTTCTCCGAGCTCGCGCTGCTGCTCGCCGAGGACAACGAGGTCAACCGCAAGGTCGCGCTGCGCATGCTGCAGAAGCTCGGCTGCACGGCGGACGTCGCGATGAACGGCCGGGAAGCGCTCGAGCGCACGGAAGCGCGCGACTACGACCTCGTGTTCATGGACTGCCAGATGCCCGAGATGGACGGCTTCGAAGCCACGCGCCAGATCCGCGCGCGGGAAGCGTTCACGGGGCGGCACGTGCGCATCGTGGCGATGACGGCGAACGCGATGGAAGGCGATCGCGAGCGCTGCCTGGAATCCGGCATGGACGGTTACGTCTCGAAGCCGGTCAAGCTCGAGAAGCTGGTCGAGCAGCTGCGCGACGCGCGCGGCATGCTCGGCGACGGGGCCCGCGAGGCCGCTTGATCCCGCCGTCCGGAGCGGCGAATGGGCCGCTCCGGATGCGCGCTCCGGGAAACTACGCCGCCTCGGCCGCTTCGAGTCCACCGCCGAGCGCCATGGCCAGCACGTTCGCCGCGAACTCCGCGCGTTCGAGGTCGAGCTCGTCGAACGACTCGCCGTCGCGCTTGTTGCTCAGGTTGAGCACGCCCACGAGGCGGCCGCGGTGCTGCAGCGGCAGCGACATGTACGAGTCCGAGTTGTAGTCCTGCTTGCCCGAGGCCGCGACGGGGCCCGCGGTCGTGCGGTCGCGCACGAGCAGGGGCTTGCGGTGATGCGCGACCCAGCCGGCGACGCCCTGGCCCATCTGCACGCGCACGCCCGGCGCCACGGCCGGATCGAGGCCGCGGTGCGCGAGGATGCGCAGGTCGTTCTGCCGGGTGTCCATGCGCATGAGGCTGCAGCGCTCGACCTGGAACTGTTCGCAGAACCACGCCACGAACGAGCGCGTGAGCGACTCGGCGCGCGGATCGCCCGCGATCACCGCGAAGCCCTCGCGCACGAGATCGAGCGTGCGCTGCAGCTCCGCCTGCCGCGACTGCGACGCGGCGAGCTGGGCGAACGCCTCGCTCAGGTGCGTCGTCGCCGACGCGTTCTGCTCCTCGAGCGCGTTGAGGCGCTCCATGAGTCCGGACACCGCCGTCGCGTCGTACATCGGACCGTCGGCGCCTTCGGCCTGACGGGTCTCGAGCTCGCGGCGCAGCGCTTCGATCGTCGCGATCGCCGCCGAGTGCTGCTCGGCCGCGCGCAGCGCTTCGTCCTGCGCCTGCTGCAGCTGGACCTGGAGCCCGGTGATCATGCGGCGATGGTTGTCGTCCGCCGTGCGCGCTTCGACCGTGACGCGGCCCTCGGCGTGCAGCCGGCGCGCGAGCGCCAGTGACGCGAGGCTGCGCACGGGCTGCAGCTCGCCGACCACGGCGGGCGTGAAGGCGCCGACCCGCGTGGTCGCGATCACGACGATGCCGAGCAACTCGTCACGATCGTTGAGCGGCAGGCACAGGCAGGATCGCCACGCGACGGCTGCGGTCAGCGGCTGGATCTGCGGCGCTTCGAAACGATCGGGCTCGTAGCCGGGGCTGTTCTGGAAGAGTTTCTCGAGCAGCGAGCGACGGTCGCCGCCATTGAAGAATGCACTGGGCCGAACGAACTTTCGCACGAGTCGCGCCGGCAGGTGATCGAGCGGCAGCGACAGCTGGCGCGCTTCGAGGCGGCCGCGTTCGCGCTGGTAGACGGACTCGAACACTTCGCGCGTGGGGTCGAAGATCGCCACCGTGGGATGCCAATCCCCTTGCAGCGCACGGAGGTAAGCGAGCAGCGCGTCGAGGACGGCGTCTGCGTCGTGCGCGGCGGCGAGTCGATCGGCGATTTCACGGATGGGAAAGCGAGACATGAGGAGCCCCCGAATGTGGTCGAGCGAGCGGATTGGGTCCGCCCCAATGGGCAACGCCCGTGCCGCGAATCTCACGATTCACGACACGGGCGTCTTGCGGCCACTTTGGGGGGCCGCACGTCCTCGCGTTCTACTCGTCTTCCTCGTCGCCCACGATGATGCGGCGGCGGCCGACTTCCTGTATGCCGGACGCTCCTTCTTCCTCGCCCGGCTCCTCGACCTCGATGACGAAGTTGCTGCCGATGCGCTGCGGCACGATCACGTGCGACAGGGCGGCCTCGAACACGTCGTCCATGGTCTCGACGGGCACCATGTCGAGATGCGCGCGCACGTCGGCGGGAATGTCCGTGAGGTCCTTCGTGTTCGCGGCCGGGAACAGGAACGTGCGGAAGCCGCCGCGGTAGGCGGCGAGCGCCTTCTCGCGAATGCCGCCGACCACGAGCACCTTGCCGCGCAGGCTCACTTCGCCCGTCATCGCGACGTCGTGGCGGATCGGGCGGTCGCTCAGCACCGACGCGATCACCATGCCCACCGTGACGCCGGCCGAAGGGCCGTCCTTGGGCACGCCGCCCGCGGGGAAGTGGATGTGGATGTCGAACTGGCTGAAGACCTCGGCGGGGATCTCGAGTTCGTCGGCGCGCGAGCGCACGTACGAGTGGGCCGCCTGCACCGACTCCTTCATGACGTCGCCGAGCTGGCCCGTGAGCGTCACGCGCCCGCTGCCGGGCATGCGCAGCGCCTCGACGATCAGGATCTCGCCGCCGGCCTGCGTCCACGCGAGGCCCGCCGCGACGCCGACTTCGTCGTCCTTGCCGACCATCTCGGGCGCGTACACCTTGCTGCCGAGGTAGTCCTCGAGGTGCGCGAGCGTCACGCGATGCCGCATGTGATCGCCGGTCGCGCGCGCACGCGCCACCTTGCGGCACACGCGCGCGATCTGGCGCGACAGTCCGCGCACGCCGGCTTCGAGTGTCCAGTGTCGCGCCATCGCGCGCAGCACTTCGTCGGGCAGCGACAGGTCGCGCGGCGCCAGGCCGTGATCGTTCAGCTGGCGCGGCACGAGGAAGCGCTTCGCGATCGCGATCTTTTCGTCCTCGCTGTAGCCGGGGACTTCGATCACCTCGATGCGGTCGCCGAGAATGTCGGGCACGAGTTCGAGGTGGTTCGCGCACAGCACGAGGATCGCGTGCGACAGGTCGATCGAGAGCCCGAGGTAGTGGTCGGTGAACTGGCGGCTCGACTCGCGATCGAGCAGCTCGAGCAGCGTCTCGGCCACGCCGAGTCCGCCTTCGCCGAACAGCCGGTCGATGCCGTCGATCATGAGCACGGGATTGCGGGCGCCCGCCTCGCGCAGCGCGCGCACGATCTTGCCGGGCTGCGCGCCGGGAATGGTGCGCGCTTCGCCGACGAGTTCCGCGGCGCCGTTGGAGCCGGAGACCGTGAGCCGCACGAACGGCCGATCGAGCGCCTTCGCGATGATCGCGCCGAGTGACGACTTGCCCGTGCCGGGCGGGCCGACGAGGCAGAGCGCCGGGCCGGGCAGGTCGGGCTTCAGGCGGCGGACGGCGAGGTACTCGACCACGCGGTCCTTGGCCTTCTCGAGTCCGAGGTGTTCGGCCGCGAGCATCTTCTCGACCGCGAGCAGGTCGGCTTCCTCGCTGACCTGCGACTCCCAGGGCAGCGACCAGATCCACTGGAGGTAGGCGCGGACCTGCGCGGCCTCGGGGGAGCCCGACGGCATGCGGCGCAGGCGGTCCATCTCGCGCTGCGACTGGCGAGCGACTTCGGCGGGCAGGGGGGCGGTGGGAACGGGTCCCGCGGGGCGGTCGTCGTCGCGCCGCACGACGGGTGCGTCGATCGCGGCGGTCGCGCGCATGACGCGCGTGGACCGTTTGGCGGACAGCGGACGCGTGCGTGCGGGTCGGGACATGCCGGCCTCCGTGGCTCGATGGTTGTGGATCGGAGAATGTTGCTGGCCCTGAAATCGCGCCAAAACCTTGGAGCCACGACCGAGCACCAACGACTTACGCTGGCGAAAGGGGTGCCCTGGGGTCCGGCAACATTCTCCGAACCACTACCCTTGCAATTCGGTTGCCCGGAGGGGTTTCAGAAGGGGGCGCGCGCATTCGGCGCTCAAGTGCTTGCGGAGGAAACCCTTGCCGAGCAGGGGCCGGAAAAGCCGCGGCGAACCGAGCGAACGGCTTGCCGCGGCGGCGCTTGCGCGAGGGTGGGCTGGCGCGCTCGCGCGCGGGGGCGTTGCGTGCTGCACGCCCGGACCGCAAAACGAAAGCCCCGCTCTTGCGAGCGGGGCTTCGTCGAATGCCTGAAGCGAAGACTACCGGTAGATCGACTTCAGCGAGCCCCAGGTCTTGTTGACCGTCGGCGTCGCGAGGCAGGCCGTGTTGGCCGGCGAAGCGGCGTTGTGCGGCACCGGAGCGGTCGTGACCGTGAAGTCCAGCGAGTTGTTGTCCGTGTCCGTCACGCCACCGTTGTTGCGCACGGCGCCCGTCGTGGTCGAAAGCACGCCAGTCGCGGCGACTTCAGAGCAGTTGCCCGAACCGAACGAGACCTTGTCCACGAGCGTGCCCGGGAGTTCGAGGCCGCACGCGAGGTTCGTGTTCACGGCGTTGAAGAGAGCGACCTTGCCGTTCGTCGCGCTGGCCGCGATCGTGAACGTGAAGTCCGGCGTCAGCGGAAGGGTGCCACCGCCGGCGCTCGGAACCGAGCTGGCGACGAGGAGGTACTTGCAGGGCTGGATGAACGTGTTGGCCGGGAACGTGAAGATGTTCGAGGCCGAGGAACCCCAGCTGCCGGTCGCCGAACCGTACTCGATGGTCCAGCCGCCGACGTTCACCGGCGTCGCGCCCGAGTTGAAGATTTCGACGTAGTCGACGTTGTACGTCGGGCCGGCAGACGCCGAGCCGCCGCCACCGTACACCTGGCTGATGCGGACCTGGTTGGCCGCGAAGGCGGAAGTCGCCGCGATCGCGAGCACAGCCGTGAGACCGAAAATGGTCGCAAGCTTCTTCATGATGATCTCCCTCTTGGGATGTTGAGCGAGTTGTCTTCCCGCGTTCCGGGGGAAGTCCCGCGGTGAATACCCTCCGAGTTTCCGGGCACTCTGTCCGCATGGGGCGGGGGAGCCGGGGGATCGAAGGTGGAGGTTGCCGGAGATAAGGATAGGGGAGTCACGGAACACGAAACAAGCACTGTTTCCGCGCCTTTCCAATTGTTCATCGTTCCGAAACGCGTTTTGCAACGGCCGACCGTCGGGCCGCCTTACGGTTTCTTCGCCGCGCGGGCCGCGCGCACCCACATGTAGGCGGCGTTGGCTACGAGGAACACCGCGAAAGCCCGCGCCAGCGTGGCCTGCGGGAGGGTCTGGGCCACGAGCGAGGCGAGTGGGGCGCCGGCCGCGGCCCCGAGTGCCAGCCACGGCACGAGGCGTGGGACCACATTGCCGTGGCGATGGTGTTCGAGCGCCCCGAACGGCGCGGTCACGAGGATGACGGCGAGCGACGTGCCCTGTGCAGTCTGTTGCGGCGCACCGAACAAGAGCGTCAGCGCCGGCACTGCGAGGATGCCGCCCCCGACGCCGAGAAAGCCGACAGCAGGCCCACGCACGCACCCACCGCGAGTGCGACGGCGAGGCGGACGGGGCCCGCGGCCAGCGCGTGGTCCTCGCCGGCCGGCACCTTCCAGAACAGCCGAATCGCCACGACCAGCAGGAAGACCGCGAACGCGCGGGTCAGCGCCGAACGGCTGACCTTCGCGGCGCCGCGGGCGCCGAGCCGGGCGAAGAACACGCTCGAGAGCCCGATCGTGGCGGCGGTCGGCCAGTCCACGTGACCGTGCGTGCCGTACACGATCAGCCCGGCGATGGCCGTGGCGCCGATCGCCGCGAGAGACGTTCCGTGCGCCTGATGCTGCGTGAGCGCGAAGAACCCCGTGAGCAACGGCACCAGCAGGATGCCGCCGCCGACACCAAAAAGACCGCCTGCGAGCCCCGCCACGAAACCCGTGAGCGATGCGCGCAGGCGGTCTGGAGTGGTCATCGGAGGAACGCCTATGTGCCGGAGCCGTCCACCGCCGTCGTCGTCGACTTCTGGATCAGTCGCACGGCGTCGGCGAAGCGCGTCGCGTTCGTGGGAGCGCCGAGCACGACCGCGATCAGGTCGCGGCCCTGCGAGCGGATCCACGTCGCGAAGCAGTAGCCCGCTTCGAGGATGAAGCCGGTCTTGCCGCCGAGCACGTCGTAGCGGCCGTACAGCAGGCGGTTCGTGTTGTGGATCGCGTGCGCGCGGCGCTCGGTCGAGAACTCGTACGACTTGGTCGTCGTGATCTCCTGGATGAGCGGCTCGTGCGCCGCCGCGTGCAGCAGCCGCGCGATGTCCGACGCGCTCGAAACGTTGCGCTCGTCGAGGCCCGTGAACTCCACGAAGCGCGAGCCCGTCAGTCCCAGCTCGACCGCCTTGCGGTTCATGCGCGCGACGAACTCCTCGCCCGAAAGCCCCGACTCGCGCGCGAGCACGCGCGTCGCGACGTTGTCCGAGCACATGAGGCTCATGTGCAGCAGGTCGCCGAGCGCCACCTGCTCGCCCTTGCGCAGCTGCGTGTGCCCGCCGCCCGTGATCTCGGCCGGCGTCACTTCGACCTGGCGGTCGAGGGCGCGGCCGCTGCTCGAGGAACACCATCGCGGTCATGAGCTTCGTGAGGCTCGCGATCGGCACCGAGAGTTCGGAGTTCTTCTGGTACAGGATCTCGCCCGTCGCGGGATCGATCAGGATCGCGTTGCGCGCGTAGACGCCGCCGACGGGCGGCGCGCCGCGGCGGCCGGAACGCTTGCCACGCTTCGTGGCGCGCGCGGTCTTGCCCTTCGCGGCCTTGGACTTGGCGCGAACGGTCGTGTGCGCGGATTTGTGTGACTTCGTGCGGGTGGCGGCGTCGGCCATCCTGGCCGGGACCGCGAGCGAGGCGAGCAGGAACAGCACGCCCAGCAGGCGCAAGAAACGGAGCGACATCGAAACCCCTCCTCCGGGCCCCCTTGCGGGGTCATGTACCGAACCATCCTTGGTATCGGCTGCAACTCGCGGAAAGTAGAAGCCTGTTCGGGGCCGAGTCAACGCACGAATTGGGCCGCGCGTGAATTCCGCGTCAGTGACCCCTCGCGATCGAACCGGGCTCAGCGCGCTCGTGCGGAATGCACGAGATCTTCACGAAGATCCCGCACGAAGCGGTCGGCCGCGGCGATCGCGGAGCTGTCCGCCTCGACCGCGTCGGCGAGCCGGTGCGGCTCGCGGCACGACAGGAACACGGCGGTGAGCTCGGTGCGCGCGCGCGCCGGATCGCGTCGTCCCAGCGCGCGAGCACGGCCGCATGGTCGGCGCCCGCGCCGCTCGTGCCGAAGCTGTCGCGCAGGTTCACGCGCGCCGCGCGCAGCGCCTCGGGCGTGCGCCGCAGGTGCAGCAGCGCGCGGCGACTGCGTTCGCAGGGAGAGACGCCCTTGCGCGGCGCGGCCGCATCGAGCGCGGCCTCGAGCGTGAACGCGGCGTACAGCGCGGGATCGCGCCGCCACGCGCCGCCGTCGAGCAGCGCGCCTTCGCGCGCCGCGCGCGCCGAGAGCGTGTCGAACACGATCGCGTCGGCCGCCGGCAGCGCCGCGCGATCCACGCGTGCGAGCGATGCGCGCACGCGCGCCACGCGCACGCGCGCGCTGTCGAGTCCCGCTTCGTCGAGCGGCGCAGGTGTTGGTCGCGCGGGAAGCCGCACGCCTTCACGCGCCGCGAGATCGGGGCGCTGCGCGCGCACCCATTCGCGCCACTGCATCTGCGCGCGTGCGAACGTGGCGCGTGCGTCGCCGGCCGTTCCCACGCCGGCCGCGTCCGCCCGGGACGACGAAGCGCCCGCGCAGAGCAGCGCGAGCGCCATCGTCGAAAGCAGCAGGGCCGGGGTGCGGCGGTGCGTCATGCGATCAGGGCCTCGGCTTCACGGTCTGCACGAGCGCCATCGGATCGTCCACCTTGAGCGGCGTCGTCGAAAGGAACGCCTGCGCGTACTTCACGCCGATCTGCCAGCCCCAGTGACGCGCGTACGCCTCGAACGACTCGCGCGGATGCGGTGCGGTCGCGGGGCGCGGACGGTCCGGGTGATAGAACTGGCTCAGGTGACAGTCGATCGCCGCGAGCCAGTCCTCGATGTGGTCCGAGATGTCCACGATGAACGTGGGCGCCGTGCCCGGCGGGATGAAATAGAAGTAGGTCGCGAGCGCCTGGTACGGCTCGCCTTCGACCGGCGCCTTCGCGAGGTGCGCGAGATTGAACGCGTTCGCGACGATCTGGCCCGACTTGTAGTGGTCGTTGTGACCGAGCCCGCGGCCGATCGGCAGGTTGTAGTACGGCGCGAGGATCATCTTGGGGCGGTGCTTGCGGATCACGCCCGCGACGAGGCATCGGTTCTCGAACGTGTCCTCGATGCGGCAGTCGCCCATGTCGAGGCACTCGCGCACGTCGAGCTGCAGATGCTTGCTCGCCTCGGCGCTCTCGCCCGCGCGGATCTCGGGCGTGCCCCAGCCCATGTCGCCGGACGTCATGTCGATGATGCCCGTCGTGTAGCCGAGGGACTTCATCTTGCGCAGCATGCCGCCGCAGCCGATCTCTGCGTCGTCGGGGTGCGGACCGAAGGCGAGAATGTCCACGGGCATCCGGAATCTCCTGGGGAGTCGTCGAGGGGGGCGCCGACATGGGGGGTACCGGTCGCGCTCGCACTCTAATCCGTGCGCGGTCCGTGTCACAACCGGCACCACCGGGTGGCCTCGGGCCCGCTCTGGGCTATCATGCCGCGGCAATTCCTCGCGCCCCAGGGAGACTCGATGCTGTACTTCGCTTACGGTTCGAACCTCGATCACGAGCAGATGCGCACGCGTTGCCCCGACCACCAGATCGTGGGGCTCGCGGCGCTGCACGATCATCGGCTGGTCTTTCCGCTGCACTCCCACACGTGGGAGGGCGGCGTCGCGAGCGTGCAGCCGGCGCACGGGCAGACGGTGTGGGGCATGGTGTACGAGCTGTCCGACGCCGACGTCGAGGCGCTCGATCGCTACGAGGGATTCCGCGGCCCGGGCGACCAGCACAACGTGTACGACCGCGAGGTGCTGTTCGTGGAGCTGACGCGGCCGGACGACGGCTCGATCCCGCGGCGCATCCGCGCGGCGTGCTACGTGGCGCGGCCCGCGAACGGCGGCCCGCCCTCGCGCCGCTACCTCGACGCGGTGCTCACGGGCGCGCGTCACTACAAGCTGCCCGACGACTACGTCGCGGCGCTCGCGAAGTCCCCGACGCGCGACTGACCACGCGCCTCGCGCGGCGGCGCGTTCGTCAGCGCGCCGCGCGAAGCCGCTTCACGTCGCGGTCCACTTCGCGCCGCAGCGCGCGCCACGCGTCCTCGACGTTGCCGCGGTTGGCGCGCACGTAGGCGAGCGCGGTGCGCGGATCGCTCGCCGCGAGACGCGTCATGCTCGCGAAGCCGGGGCCCGCGAGCCGCCGCTTCGCGGCCGCGCCACCGACGCGCGCGAGCGCGGTGGCGAGCACGTACGGCAGGTGGCTCGTGCGCGCGAGCGCGGCGTCGTGCGCCGCCGGCTTCAGCACCTGCGCTCGCGCCCCGAGGTCGCGCACGAGCGTGCGTGCGAGCTTCGGCGCGGCGCCACGCACGGGGAACAGCGCGAAGGTCGCGTTCGCGAAGAGCGTCGCGCGCGCGGACGCGAACCCGCGCCCTTCGTTGCCGGCGATCGGATGACCGCCGCACGCGCGCAGCCCGCGCTTCGCGGCCGCGGCGAGCGCCTCGGTGATGCCGCGGCGCGTGCTGCCCGTGTCGATCAGGACCGTGCCCGGGCGGCACGCGGCGGCCGCGCGCGCGACGAGGGCCGGCAGCGAGTCCACCGGCGTCGCGAGCACGACCACGTCGGCCTTCGCGCACGCGTCCTCGAGCGTCGCCGCGACTTCGTCGAGCGCGCCGTTGGCGAGCGCGCTCGCGGCCGTGCGACGGCGCGCGTCGAAGCCGGTGCGGTGCCAGCGTCCGGACGTGCCGAGCGCGAGTCCGATGCTGCCGCCGATCTGGCCGAGCCCGACGATCGCGACGCGGTGTTCGTGCGTCGCGGCGGGCGCGAGGTCGGCGAGGTCGGGGCGCAGCTTCGCCGCGTCGTCCAGGTAGACCGGGCGCAGCTTCTCGCCGCGCGGCACGTCGCGCACGGTGACGAGCACGCGCACGATGCGCTTCGGCGCGCCCGGCACGCTCATCTCGGTCGCGCCGAGCAGCGGCACGTCGGTCCAGCCGAGCTGGCGCGCCGAGTGCGCGGGGAAGTCCGCGGTCAGGTCCGGAGTCGCGGTGAACACCGCGCTCACGACGTGCGCGGGATTGAGCTGGTTGCGCTCGATGAGCTCGGCGAGCAGGCGCGACGTGGCCGTGCGGATCGCTTCGACGGTGTTGGCGGGGACCGAGATGGCTCCGCGCACGGCGGCGACGGTGAGCGACATGAGGACTCCCTCCTGCGGAAAACGCGAACGGGCGGCCTTGGCGGGCCGCCCGTTCCGATGCCTGCCCGGGCGCATGGCCCGGTCGAAGCGTGCATCACTTCGCCGCGCCGACCTCGATCCCGTACAGCTGCTCGAAGTACTCGCGCATCATGCGGTCGGTCGAGAACTGCTTCGTGGACATCTCGATGCTCGCGACCATCATCTTCTTCCACGCGGCCTGATCGTGCCACGCCGGAATCACGCGGTTCGACAGCGTGTCGTACAGCGCCTCGAGGTCGCGCAGGTCGTCGCCGGGCTCGCCCTTGCCGATCGCGAAGCCGTTCACGCCGTCCTCGCACCCTTCCGGCCACCAGCCGTCGAGGATGCTCACGTTGAGGCAGCCGTTCATCGCGGCCTTCATGCCCGACGTGCCGCTCGCCTCGAGCGGACGGATCGGGTTGTTCAGCCAGACGTCGCAACCGGCGGTGAGCAGCCGGCCGAGCGCCATGTCGTAGTTCTCGAGGAACAGCACCTTGCCCGGGTGCTTGCGCGCGCCCTGCACGAGCCGCGCGACGATGTTGCGTCCCGTCGCGTCGTCGGGATGCGCCTTGCCGGCGAACACGACGCGCACGTTGTCCTGCTCGAGCAGCTTCGCCAGGCGCGCTTCGTCGCGGAGGATGAGATCGCTGCGCTTGTAGCTGGCGGCGCGGCGCGCGAATCCGACGAGCAGCGCGTCGGGATCGAGTTCGAAGCCCGTGCGCTCCTCGATCGCCTCGAGCAGCGCGCGCTTGTTGGCGACGTGCGCCTCCCAGACCTTGGCGGGATCGCTGCCCGCGTCGCGGATGCCCTTGGTCTGCCACGTCGGCTGGTGCACGCCGTTGGTGATCGCGCCGATGGGGCACGCACCCGTGACGCCCGCCCACATCGCGCGCGCGGTCTCGCCGTGCAGCTGCGCGACGGCGTTCGCCTTGTGCGCGAGCCGAAGCCCCGCGACCGTCATGTTGAACGGATCGCCGCCGATCGCGCGCATTTCGGCGCCGGACAGTTCGAGGCACGCGCCCATGCGGCGCAGGTCCTTCAGCTGGTGCTCCTCGTTACCCGCCTTCACCGGCGTGTGCGTGGTGAACACGATCTTCTTGCGCACCTGCTCCCACGCCTGCGGGAACTGCATGCCACCCTGCATCGCGTCGGCGATCATCTCGATGCCCGCGAACACG
Organism: Candidatus Eiseniibacteriota bacterium; assembly: GCA_016710095.1. Lineage (GTDB taxonomy): Bacteria > Eisenbacteria > RBG-16-71-46 > RBG-16-71-46 > RBG-16-71-46 > CAIXRL01. The sequence continues at coordinate 82,156 of JADJLL010000025.1, forward strand.
GCGTGGCCCTCGTTGAAGTGGTACGTGTGCACGTTGTAGCCGAGCCAGCCGAGCGCGCGCAGGCCGCCGATGCCGAGCAGCATTTCCTGCGCGATGCGCGTGTCGGTGCCCGCCTCGTACAGGCGGTGCGTGATCCAGCGGTCCTCGTGCTTGATCGGGTCGATCAGGAACAGCGGGCAGTGCCCGAACTTGTCCGTGACCCACACGCGGCACTGCACTTCCTGTCCGCGCACGCGGACGCGCACGCGCACGTTCGTGTCCTGCAGCCAGTCGGCCGAGTAACCCGGGAACTCTTCGTACGGCCGGCCGTCGGCGCCGATGCGCTGCACGCAGTAGCCGCGCGCCCAGAGCAGGCCGACCGCGACCATCGGCATGTTCAGGTCCTTCGCGGCCTTGATGAAGTCCCCGGCCAGGATGCCGAGACCGCCCGAGTAGATCGGGAAGGACTCGTGCAGGCCGTATTCCATGCAGAAGTAGGCGACGTGCGGTTGACGCTGAACCATCATGACTCCGGATCGCGGATGCACTGAGGAAGGGTTTGCGGCGTTGCGGGTGCGGGATGATAGGGGAGTCCCCGCGCGGCTGTCACGCGCGCGAAAGAGCGCGCGAACACGCCGCCGGTATCGGCCCGGAAAGCCGCCTTGTTCACCGCGGATTGCGCTCGCCCGACGGTCGCGCTCGCCGTGTTTCGGAACGTTTCAGGCGGGCGGTGCTCCGCTCAGGGCATCACGACGACGCGGCGCACTTCGTGCCGCCCGTCCGCGACGAGGCGCGCGAAATACAGGCCCGCGGGCGCGGCGTCGCCGCGTTCGTCGCGCAGGTCCCACGCCGCGGCATGCGTGCCGGCCGCGGCATCGCCTTCGAACAAAGTCCGCACGCGACGGCCCTGCGCGTCGAGCACCTCGAGCTTCGCGCTCGACGCACGCGGCAGCGCGAACGCGAACCGCGTGACGCCGTGCGCCGGATTCGGCGACGGCGGCGCGAGCGCGAGCGTTTGCGGCAACGCGACGCCGTCCACGGCGAGCGGGCGCGTGAGCGCGCGTTCGATGTTGAGCCGCGGGCCGATCGGATTGTCGTAAACACGAAGGTCGCCGTTCACGACGAGCTGCTGGGCGACCATGCGTGCGTTCAGCGACGGGAACGCGCTGCGCACGAGCGCCGCGGCGCCGGCCACGATGGGCGCGGAGAACGACGTGCCGTCGTTCGCGATGTACGCGTGCGCGCCGTCGAAGCCGCAGTACGTTTCGAAGTACCACCACGTGAGCTCGTCGTACTCGTAGTTGCGCGCGATGCTCGACCACACGCCTTCACCCGGCGCCGCGATGTCCACCCAGTCGCCCCAGTTGGACCACGACGCGCGCAGGTTGCTCGCGTTGGTGGCGCCCACGGCGAGCACGTCGTCGCACGCGCCGGGATACGAGGGATCGTCCACGCCGTCGTTGCCGGCGGAGGCCACGACCACGATGCCCGCGTCCGTCGCCGCGTCCACCAGTTCCTGGAAGAACGCCGCGGCCGAAGGGTCACTCGTGCCGAGGCTCATGTTGAGCACCGACACGTGCGCGCTCATCGCGTAGTGGAACGCGTCCACGATCGACGAGAGCGTCATGTCGCCGTACGCGTCGCTCACCTTGAGCGGCACCACGCGGCAGCCCCACGCGATGCCCGAGACGCCGATGCCGTTGTTCGTCGCCGCCGCCGCGAGTCCGGCGACGAACGTGCCGTGCCAGCCCTGATCGAGACCGTAGTAGGGGTCGGGGAGGATGTCCGGATCGGGATTGTTGTCGCCGTCGCCGAAGTCCCAGCCCTGCACGTCGTCCACCCAGCCGTTGTGGTCGTCATCCACGCCGTTGTTCGCGATCTCGTGCGTGTTCGTCCAGATCTTGAAGTAGAGGTCGGTGTGCATGCGGTCCACGCCGGTGTCCATGATGCCGATCGTCACGCTTCCCGAGCCGGTCGAGTGATCCCAGCCCTGCCGCGCGCGCACGCCGGCGGCCGAAGTGCCGAGATGCCACTGCGTCGAGTAGTAGGGATCGTTCGGCACCGCGTGCAGCGTCATGCGGAGATTCGGCGCCGCCGCGATCGCCTCGCCGCTCGCCACCAGCGCACGCGCGGCCGCGTACGGATCGAACGCCGGGTCGTCGCTGACCAACCGCAGCGCTTCGTACTCGCGCGGAGCGCCGGACGCCGCGGAGCCGAGCGGCTCCACGCGCGCGACGCCCATGTCCTCGAGCCGCGTCGTCAGCGCCGCGCCGCGGGCTCCGCCGGTCGCGGCCGACGCCAGCCCGCCGCCGCGCGGCGCGAGCACGAGCACCTGCCCGGGCACGTACGGGCCCTTCGGGCCGAGCGTGGCGAGCGACGGCAGCACGCGGCCCGGGGGAGCGGGCGCGTACGCGAAGGCCGAACCAGCGACGGTGAGCGCGAGCAGCGAGGCGAGTGCGAGGTGTGGTGTGCGCATGGAAAAAGTCTGCGCGGCTCGCGGGGGCTCCCAAGACAAATCGCGCATGCGGCCGAACACACATCGGGATTCCGAGCTCTTTCGTGCGAAATGCACCGCACACGAGCTGTGACGGATGCCGGGAAGCGTCGTCCTATGGACGAACCCGAAGCCCGTTGCCCACTCACCCGTGCTCGTTTCCGCTCCCGCCACGGCTTCTCGATCCGACACCACCGGAGACCGGATTCCATGACCATCCTGCGCTTGAACGCGCTCGTCGCGGCCTTGTTGCTCGCCGCCGTCCCGGCTTTCGCGGCCACGCCAGGTGTTCCCGCCTTCGTGGTCGACGGTGGCACTCGGGTCACGCTCAAGAACCAGACGAAGCTCACGCTCAACTGCGACCTGCGGAACTACTCCACGTTCACGCCTTCGGCGGGCAGCGCGGTGGTCGTGAACGGCTACCTGAGCCCGTCGCTGATCGGCGTGACGAACTTCGCCGACCTCACGATCGCCTCGCACGGCGTCGCGGGGCTCGCGACCAACGCGAGCGTGAACGGCACGCTCACGCTGACGAGCGGCTGGCTCTCGGTCGCCTCGCACGACCTGACCGCGAACACGATCGCCGGTGGGAGCGCCGCGAGCTACGTGATCACTCCGGACACGCTCAGCCGTCTCGTGCGTCTCGTGTTCGGATCGACCAACACGCTCTTTCCCGTCGGCAACTCCGCGTACAACCCGGTGTCGGTGCGCACGGGCTCGGGTTTCGACATCTTCCGGATCGCCGCGATCGACGCTCCTCCCACGACCGGCATGACGGCGGCGAGCGCGCTGACGCGCGCGTGGTACGTGAGCCAGGGCAATCCGGGCACGACCGGCAACATCACCTGGAGCGCGCAGTTCAACTCCAACGAGGTGGGCGCGTCGTTCGACCGCAGCGTCGGCAACGCGAACAGCGCGTGGGCGTGGCGCTGGAACGGCACGTCGTGGTCGCCGCAGGCGGGCGTGCGCCGCAGCGACAACGGCGCGTACCCGGCGGTGGACACGCTCGTGAGCATGCTGCCCGGACTCTGGACGATGGGCGGCGTGGGTTCGCTGCTCGCGACGGAAGGCGAGGCCGCTCCGCGCGCGCTCGAGCTGGCGCCCGCGTGGCCGAACCCGTTCCGCGGCGCGACGAGCCTGCGCTACGGACTGCCGAAGAAGGCGCGCGTGACGATCGGCGTGTACTCGGTGATGGGCGAGCGTGTCGCGGTGCTCGCGGACGGCGAACAGGAAGCAGGCTGGCACGTCGCGCGGCTCGAAGCCGGGCGCATGGCGAGCGGTGTGTACTTCCTGCGCGTGCAGGCGGGCGGCGATGTTCGCTCGAGCAAACTGGTGGTGATGCGATGAAGCGCCTTCTCGGTTGTGCCGCACTCGTCGCACTGCTCGCGAGCTCCGCCTTCGCCCAGGGCGTCGGCATCAACGCCACCGGCGCGGCCGCCGACACGTCGGCGATCCTCGATCTGTCGGCGACCAACAAGGGCTTCCTGCCGCCGCGCATGACGGCGGCGCAGCGCGCGGCCATCGTGCTGCCCGCGACCGGGCTGCTCGTCTACCAGACCGACGGCACGCCGGGCGTGTACTACAACGCCGGCACTCCGGCCGCGCCCAACTGGAAGCTCGTGCTCGACAGCGCGAGCGGCACCAACCCGTGGGCGGTCAACGGTTCGGCCATCTCGTACAGCGCCGGCAACGTGGGCATCCAGCGCACGGCGCCCACGGCGCGGCTCGACGTGCTCGGCGGCAACTGGGACGTGGTCAACGGCGAAGGCGACTTCCGGATCGGCGACGGCCTCACGCGCATCAAGTTCGGCATCGCCACCAGCGGCGGCGGCACCGGCGCGGCCACGATCATGGAGCACGGGCCCGCCGGCGCGTACAACGTGCTGTCGCTGGGCACGCAGGGCACCAAGGTGCTGCACGTGAACGGCGTCAACCAGCGCGTGGGCATCGGCACCGACGCGCCGACCGCGCCGCTCGGATTCACGGCGACGCTCGGCAAGAAGATCACGCTCTACCCGGGCATCGGAGGCGACTACGGGTTCGGCATCAGCGGCGGACGCCTGCAGCTGTTCGCCGATCCCGGCGCCACCGACATCGCGCTGGGCGTGGACAACGGCGGCGCGTTCAGCGAGCGCTTCGCGTTCAAGACCAACGGTGCGATCGCGGTGAACGGCAACACGGGCGCCGCGGGCCAGGTGCTGCAGAGCAACGGGAGTGGCGCGGCGGCGACGTGGGTGAGCCCGACGAACTCGGCATACAACAACTTCTACACGATCGAGAGTGCGAACAACGTGGCGCTCGCGGCGTACGCCATCCAGGCGCTGCCCGACATGTCGCAGACGTTCACGCTGGCGGGCAACGCGCGCGTCACGGTGGATTTCGCGATCTTCGTGTACCCGTCTCCCTGCGCGTTCTGCGCCCCGACCATCGCCGAAGCCAAGCTCATCATCGACGGCGCCGAGGTTCACGACTGGCGCGAGACGGTGGCCAATGGCGAATACGGAACGATCTCGGCCTCGTTCACGCGCACGCTCGGCGCCGGCGCCCACACCATTTCGATCAGCGCGGAGCCGTATACCACCGGGGCGACGTTCGGCAGCACGAACCCACGCTACGGAAACACCATGTCGGTCCAGATCACGCCGCAGTAAGCAAGGAGCTCACGACTCATGCACCGCTTTGCGCGCCCGCTGCGGCGCGGTCTCGACCTCTCGCTCGTTCTCATCGCCGTTCTCGCTTCCGCCGCCCACGCCCAGGGCGTCGGCATCAACGCCACCGGCGCGGCCGCCGACACGTCGGCGATCCTCGATCTCAGTGCGACCAACAAGGGCCTGCTCGTGCCGCGCATGACCGCGGCGCAGCGCGCGGCGATCGTGCTGCCCGCGAACGGCCTCGTCGTCTACCAGACCGACGGCACCTCGGGGCTCTACTCCAACGCGGGCTCGAGCGCGTCCCCCAACTGGCAGATGGTGGGCGCTGGCGCGGCGAGCGGGCAGTGGTCCACGAGTGGCGCGAATCTCTACTACACCTCCGGCAAGGTCGCGGTCGGAACGACGCCCGGCGCGTATCGCTTCACCGTGCTCGACACCGGCTCGGTGTTGCGCGTGCAGGCGAACAACGCGAACGGCGTGATGGCGAGCTTCGGCGGTGCGGGCCAGATCCAGGTGGACGCTCCCGGCATCGTCGGCGGGCGGCTCTCGCTGCTCGACAACGGCAACCTCGGCCTCGGCGTGGCGAATCCGACCAGCAAGCTCAGCTTCGCGGCAGCGCTCGGCAAGAAGATCTCGCTCTATCCCGGCGCGACCGGCGACGTGGGATTCGCCGTCTCGGGCAATCGCCTGCAGATCTACGCCGACAACCCGAACGCCGACGTCGCGCTCGGCTACGACGCGGCCGGCACGTTCAACGAGCGGTTCGCGTTCAAGCCGAACGGCGCGATGGCGGTGAATGGGAACACCGGTGCGGCCGGGCAGGTGCTGCAGAGCAACGGCGCCGGCGCTGCCGCGACGTGGGTGAACCCCACGTCGGTGACGTACGCGAACGTCCACTCCGCGACCTCCACCTCCGCGATCGGCCGCTCGGCCGGCGATCCGCCGGTGACGATTCCCGACATGTCGCTCACGTTCACGGTGCCGGGCAACGCGCGCGCGATCGTCACGTTCAGCATGCCGGTGATCGCGACGGTCTGCTTCGCCTGCACGGGCGGCACGGCTTACCTCGACCTGGTCGTCGATGGCGCGACCGCGAACCGGTGGGAAGCGCACATGCCGAACAACCAGCTGAATCACATCGCCGGATCGTGGATGGCGCAGCTGGGGCCGGGCACGCACACCCTTCGGCTCGACATGCTGGCGCCCGCGGGCGACCACATGGCCATGGGGCTTCTGGGCTCGGCGGGCCTCGATGATCGTGCAGGTGATTCCGCAATGAAGCTCCACGCGCATCCGAAGAGAGGAATTCCTCACATGAAGTGGCCAGCCCTCGCGCTCTGTTTCTTCTTCGTCGGCTCGACAGTCATGGGCTCCACCGCCTTCGCCCAGGGCGTCGGCATCAACGCCACCGGCGCGGCCGCCGACACGTCGGCGATCCTCGACCTGAGCGCGACGAACAAGGGCCTGCTCGTGCCGCGCATGACGGCTGCGCAGCGCGCGGCCATCGTGCTTCCGGCGAACGGCCTCGTCGTGTACCAGACCGACGGAACGACGGGGCTGTACTGCAACGCGGGTACGAGTTTCTCGCCCAACTGGCAGCTGGTCGGCGCCAACGCGGTCGGCGGCCAGTGGAGCACGAGCGGCGCGAACCTCTATTACTCCGCGGGCAAGGTCGCGGTCGGCACGACGCCGTCGGCCTACCGCTTCACCGTGCTCGACACCGGCCTCGTGCTTCGCGTGCAGGCGAACAACGCGAACAGCGTGATGGCGAGTTTCGGCGGCGCGGGGCAGTTCAAGTGGACGCTCCCGGCGTGGTCGGCCGGTCGGCTGTCGCTGCTCGACAGCGGTTACCTCGGCCTCGGGCGCGTGACGCCCACCGCGCGCCTCGACGTGCTGGGCGGCAACTTCGACGTCACGAACGGCGAAGGCGACGTGCGCATCGGCGACGGCACGTACCGCATGAAGTTCGGGGTCGCGACGGCGGGTGGTGGCGCGGGCGGCGCGACGATCATGCAGCACGGCGTGGCGGGCACCTACAACGTGCTCGCGCTGGGCGCGCAGGGCAACAAGGTCGCGTACGTGAACGGCAACACGTCGCGCTTCGGCATCGGTACCGACAACCCGGCGGCGCCGCTCGGGTTCGCGGCGACGGCCGGCAAGAAGATCGCGCTGTATCCCGGCGTCACGAACGACTACGGACTCGGCATCGCCGCGGGCCGGCTGCAGATCTACAGCGACGGCACGCCGAGCGGCGGCGTCGCGATCGGCCCCGACGCGGCCGGCACGTTCACCGAGCGCTTCGCCGTGAAGAACACCGGCGCGCTCGCGGTCTCGGGCAGCACGGGCACCGCGGGGCAGGTGCTGCAGTCGAACGGAAGCGGCGCGCCGGCAACGTGGGTGAGCCCGACGGGCTCCGCGAACGCGAACACCTACTTCGTCACCTCCACGAACAGCATCACGCTGGCGTCCGGCACGGGCTTCGGGACTCCCGTGCCCGATCTCACGCGGACCTTCAGCGTGGGGGGCAGCGCAAAGGTCCTGGTGAGCTGGACGTTCGAGCTCTACCACCCGTACTGCTTAGGCTGTCCTTCCGGCTCGACCTACTACTTCATCGAAGTGGACGGCGCCCGGGTCGCGTCCTTCCGCATTTCCGCCGAGAACGCCATGGGGCAGACAGCGACGGGGACTTTTCCGGTCAGCGTCGGCGCGGGATCCCACACGGTCACCGTGAAGATGGGTGACGTGAACCGCAGCACCTTTGTCGGAGGGAGCGGAACCGTGTGGCCGAGCTCGTTGACGCTCCAAGTGATTCCCCAGTAAACGCGGCCTGCGGCAAGGCCGCGATCGTGCAACATGCCATGCGGCGCCTCGACGCGTCCGTGCAAGAATATGCTCATCCCGCACCGGGAGGGCTGTCGGCTCGTCCACGAGCGGGAGAGCCATTCGAGCCTCGCACCGCCTCGGGGACCCCACACCCATGCGCCCGATCGACGCTTTGCTTTGCCTCGCCCTGCTGCTCGCATCGCCCGCCCGCGCGCAGGACTCGTCCGTGGATGCGGCGGGCACGTTTGGTCTCGATCGAACAGCGAGTTCGCTCGCTCGCCCCGCCGCGCCGCTCGCCGCCACGTACGCGAGCGACAGCTGCGGCCGCTGGGACGACCAGTTCGGGCTTCGCGGCGTGAACGGCACCGTGCGCGCCGCCGTGCGCATCGGCACCGATCTCTACGTGGCGGGCATCGGCATCAACCAGGCCGGCGGCACACCGGTCTCGAACATCGCCAAATGGGACGGTACGAGCTGGACGTCCATCGGCGGCACGACGGGACAGCTGTATTGCCTCGCCACCGACGGCACGAACCTCTACGTGGGCGGTTCCTTCTCCAACATCGGCGGCGTCGCCGCGGAGAATCTCGCGCGCTGGAACGGATCGTCGTGGTCGCGCATGTGGACCACGAACAATGGTTCGGTCGAAGCGCTCGCCGTGCGCGGCACCGACCTGTACGCGGGCGGCAACTTCACGAGCGTCAACGGCAACGTGGCGGCGAGCCGTATCGCGCGCTGGAACGGAAGCACGTGGTCCACGGTGGGTGCCGGGCTCATGGGCTCGTGCTACGCGCTCGCGTGGGGCGGAGACACGCTATACGCCGCGGGCAACTTCAATGAAGCCTCGACACGGGGGCCGGCAACTACATCGCCAAGTGGGACGGCACGTCGTGGTCGCGCCTGGGCGACGGGCTCAACAGCCGCGGCCGCTCGCTGTGCGTGAACGGCACCGACGTCTACGTGGGCGGCGAGTTCACGACGGCCGGCGGCGTCACGGTGAACAAGATCGCCAAGTGGAACGGGTCGAACTGGTCGGCGCTCGGCAGCGGCGCGTCGACCAACTGGGTCGAGGGGATCGCGATGTACGGCGGAAACCTCTACGCGGTCGGATCCTTCGCCGGCATGGGGGGCGTCGTCGCGCCGAACATCGCGCGCTGGGACGGCGTGGCGTGGTCCGCAGTCGGCTCGCCCGCGCTCGGGCTGCTGAGCCCCGGCTTGTACGACCTTCTCGTGGTGCCGGGACAGGGTGGCGACGAACTGCTGGCGACCGGTTATTTCGAGAGCATCGGCGGCGTCGCCTCACGCGGGGTCGCGCGCTGGAACGGCTCCACGTGGGCGCCCCTGGATCAAGGCAACGGCGTGAACGGCTTCATCAACTGGCTCGGCTGGGGCCCCGGCGGCAGCAGCTCGGGCGTGATCTACGCGGCCGGCAGTTTCAACGCCGCGGGCAACGTCGCGGCGCCGAGCATCGCGCGCTACGACGTGGCGACGAACCAGTGGTCCGCGATCGGCACGAGCCTGAACGCGCTCGCGCGGAGCATCGCCGTCTCGCTCGACGGCAACACGGTGTACGCCGGCGGCGACTTCACGCAGGCGGGAGGAGTGAACGCCAACAAGATCGCTCGCTGGAACGGCAGCAGCTGGTCCGCGATGGGTGCGGGGCTCAACAACCGGGTCGAGATCATCTCGATCGCGCCGAACGGCGACGTGTACGCCGGCGGTTCCTTCACGAACTTCAGCCGCATCGCGAAGTGGAACGGCACGGCGTGGTCGGCGCTCGGTACGGGAGTCAACAGCGTCGTCGAGGAGATCCAGTTCGCCGACAACGGCGCGGGCGGCTTCGACGTGATCGTCGCGGGGCAGTTCACGACCGCGGGCGGCGCGCCCGCCAATCGCATCGCGAAGTGGAACGGCAGCGCATGGTCCGCGTTCGGAAGCGGTGTCGACGGCATCGTCGACGCGCTCTGGGTCGACCCGCGGGTGGGTGGCTACGACGTCTACGTGGGCGGCTGGTTCCTCAACGCGGGCGGCCAGCCCGCGAAATGCATCGCCAAATGGGACGGCACGGAGTGGTCCGAAGTCGGTGGCGGTGTGAACGCCGCCACGAACCCTTCCGTGAACGCGCTCGTGAAGCACGCGGGCGTGCTGTACGTCGGTGGCAACTTCAGCACGGCTGGCGGCGACAGCGC
>JADJLL010000026.1 GCA_016710095.1 Candidatus Eiseniibacteriota bacterium
CACGGCCTTCACCTCGCGCAACCGCTTGCGGTCGGCCACCACGGCGGCCTCGCGGTCGAGCGCGCCGTGGAGCAGCGCCAGCACGGCGGGGGCGTGGGGATTGCGGGAGGCGTCGGCGAGCGCGTACTCGATCCACTTGCCGTCGCGCTGGTCCTCGACCAGGCCGGCCATCTTGAGGATCGCGAGGTGCTTCGAAATCGTGGAAGGCGCCAGGCCGAGCACGGCCTGCACCTGGCACACGCACAGTCCGCCGTCTTCGAGCAGCTTCAGGATCCTCGTGCGGGTCGGGTCGCCGGCCGCCTTGAGGGCGAGTTCGAGATCGCGCATCGGTGGTCTCCTCCCGTGGTCATTTCGTCACATGGCGAAATGTAGGCCCGTGCCCACCGAGCCGTCAACCGGCCGGGCGAGGGGAGGCTCGCCGCGCTTGCGGTCCGGGTTGCCGGTGTTAGCTTCCCGCCCCATGAACGCACTCACCGTCCCGCCGTCGCCCGTGCCGCACCTGCGCACGATCGAGATCACGCCCGAACACGAAGCGACGCTGCAGCGCTTCTTCGAGGCGAATCCCGAGTACTACCTCATCAGCAACGGCGAGCCCGCCGGCCCGGACGAAGCACACAAGGAGATCCACGACGATCCGCCCGCCGAGTGGGGCTTCACGAAGAAGTGGCTCGTCGGCTGGCTGGACGACGCGGGCGAGATGGTCGCCATGGCGAACGTGGTCTCCGACCTGCTCGCCCCGCGCGTCTGGCACATCGGCTACTTCCTCGTCGCCACGTCCACCTACGGCACGGGCTTGGCGCGAACGCTCTACGCGTCGCTCGAGCGCTGGATGCAGGAGTCGGGCGCCGACTGGCTGCGCTTGGGCGTCATCGTCGGCAACGTGCGCGCCGAACGTTTCTGGGCATCGCTCGGTTTCCTCGAGACGCGCGTGCGTGACGGTGTGGTCTACGGAAAGCTCACGCACTCGATCAGCGTGCGCGTGAAGCCGCTCGAAGGCGGCACGGTGGAGGAGTACCTCGCACGCGTGCCACGCGACCGCCCGGACGGCCCGGCCTAGCCGCGCGCACGCGCCGCCCGCACGTCCTCGACCCTCGCCGCCTCGCGCAGCACCAGGTCCGCACTCACGCGCGCGTAGCGCATGGTGGTCGACAGTTCCTGGTGCCCGAGCAGTTCCTGCAGCACGGGCAGGCTGCCGCCGGCGGCGAGCCACTCCATCGCGAACGTGTGACGGCAGCGGTGCGGATGAAAGCCGGCGATGCCGCTCTTGCGCCGCACCGTGCGCGCGAACGAGCCCGGACTGTTCGCCGCGAACGGCACCAGCGCGCCCGTGCGCGTGCGCACCTCCGCGAGCAACGCCGCACGCAGCGGCACGCGCCGCAACCGCCCGGACTTGGTCACCGCCACCTCGAGCCACTCGCCGCGCACGTGTTCGGCCCGTGCGCGGCACGCCTCACCCCAGCGCAGGCCGGTGCCGAGCAGCAGCCGCAGCACGAAGCCCCACGGATCGGGCAGCGACTCCAGGATGCCGACCTCGAGCGGCAGCAGTCCCGCCGGCGCGCGCTCGGCCACGCGCGGCAGCACGCGGCGCGGGAACGGCGAGCGCGCAAGGCGCCCCTCGGCGACCGCCCATAGCAGCAGCGCCCGCAGGTCGCTCAGCACGTGCGCCACGGTCTGCGGCGACAGCCCGCGATCCTCCAGCGCCAGACGGTAACCGCGCACGTCGTCACCACTCAGTCCACGCAGTGGACGGTGCCCGAGCAGTGGAACCAGGTAGTACTCGACCCGCGTCGCCGCCAGCGCGCGGCCTTTCGCGTTGCGGGCCACGGCCACCGAACGCGCCAGCCAGACGGGCGCGACCTCCTGCACACGCTCCTCGAGAGCATTCATGCCCGCGAACCCTGCACGCACCATGCCGCGCCGTCGCCGGCCGGTGCCCCGCCTTGTTCGCTTCGCCGTGCTCCGCCGTAGGAGGGAATAGCGCGCTCGCCGCAGGGCGAGCCGGACGATTCCATCCCACTCCAGGAGCGCACATGCCCAAGTTCGTCATCGAGCGGAACATTCCCGGCGCCGGAAAGCTCTCGGCGGCCGACCTGCAGGCGATCTCCCAGAAGTCCTGCGGCGTGCTGAACCAGATGGGGCCGAAGATCCAGTGGCTCCACAGCTACGTCACCACGGACAAGATCTACTGCGTCTACCTGGCGCCGGACGAAGCGACGGTGCGCGAGCACGCCGGCCTCGGCGGCTTCCCGGCGGACTCGGTCGCGCGCGTCAGCACGGTGATCGAGCCGGTCACGGCGGAGTAGGGGAACCACGCAAGCAGGCGAACGCGGCCGGCCGAGTCCATCCTCGCCGGCCGCGTTCGTTTGCGGTGAACCGCGTGCGACGGCAGCGCGGGACTTCGTGCTTTCGTGTCCGCCCATGCTTTCCGGCGGGAAAGCTCCTCCTTATACTGCGCGCCTCCTGCGATCCCGTTCACCGTCCTCCGGGAACTCATGCGCCGCGGCCCTTCGCACCTCCTCACACTCGTCGTGGCATTGCTCGCCGCCTTCGCGGGCCGTGCGACCGCCGCCACGCCCGATCCGTTCGGCCCCGTGCTCGCGCGCATCGACTCGCTCTACGGCCGCGGCCGCGCCGACGTCGCCACCGCGACGATCGAGTCGCTGATCACGGTCGCCCGTTCGAGCGGCGATCGCTCGCTCGACGCCGCGATGACCGCGCGCCGTTCCGCCGTGCACATGTACTTCCGCCGCTGGCCGGAAGCGCTGCGCGACGCCGACCACGCGATCGCGATCGCGCGCTCTCGGCGCGACTCGCTCACGTGGGCGCGCGCGCTGCTCTCCAAGGGCCGCGTGCTCGTCTTCCAGGAACGCACGCGCGAGGCGGCCGCGGTCTACCGCGACATGCTGCGCGTGAGCCACCGGCTCGACCGGCCCGGCCTGCTCGGCAACGCGCGCCTCGGACTCGCATACCTCGACCTGCTCGGGGAGCGGCGCGCGAAGGCCGAGCAGGGCTACCGCGAAGCCGTGCGACTGCTCTCGGGCGGCGTGGACGTCGGCGGCGAACTCAGCGCGCGCGTCGGCCTCGCACGCACGCTGCGCGCCCGCGGCAAGCCGCGCGAGGCGCAGACGCTCTATCGCGAAGTCATCCGTCGCGCGATCGAAGTGGGCGACCTGCGGGATCAGGCCGACGCGTGGAACAACATGGGCGCGATCGAAGTCCAGAACGGCTCGCGAGCCAGCGCGACGACGTACTTCCAGCGCGCGATCGAATGCTACCGCCGCCTCGGCGCGCCCACCGGCACGCCCGTGCACAATCTCGCGCTGCTGCTGATGGAACAGCACCGCCACCTCGAGGCGAAGGAGCTGATCGAGACCGAACTCGCCAAACGCCCGTACCCGGCTTCGTCCGAGACCGGCTACCGGCTCCGTGCGCAGTTGGGCGTGACGTTCGGAGCATTGCGCGAGAACGCCGAGTGCGAACGCCAGCTCGCCGCGCTCTGGGCGCTGCGCGACTCCATGCCACAGTCGGCGGCCACCGATGTCGCCAGCGAGCTCTACCGCTTGTACGAGTCGACGGGACGCCCGGCGCAGATCCTCACGCTGATCGACGAGGTCTTCCGGCAGTACGGCTCGGCGCTGTCCGCCACGGCTCGGCTGTCCGCGCTCCGGGCCGGCGCACGCGCCGAGCTGGTCCGAGGGGACGCCGAGGCGGCATTCGGATGGGCGCGTCGCGCGGCGCGCGAACTCCCGGCGCAGAGCGCGGACACGCGCGCCGCCATCAGCGTGAACCTCCTGCTCGGCGAGTGCTACGAGCGCGCCGGCATGCGGGACAGCGCCCGAGCGATCGCCCTGCGGATCGGCCGCTCCGTCGAACGGCTCCGCTTTTCCACGGGAGGGATCGACGACGAGCTCGCGGTCGGGGCGAACTCGAGCGACATCGCCCTGTTCACGGCGCGGGTGATGCTCGATCCCGCACGCTCCGCGCCGACGGCCCAACGCGCGGCGGAGGCATTCGAAGCGCTGCAGCGGTTCAAGGGCCGGCTGTACGACCGTGCGGACCAGCGGCTGGTCCGCGCCTCCGACGTGCAGAGGCTCGCGCTCCGCGAGGGCGACGTGTTCGTCGACTTCTACTGGTCGTCGCGCGACTCGTCGCTCGCGACGCTGGCACTGACGCGATCCGCGGCGCCTCGCGCATCGTTCACGCCGCGCCTTCCGATCGGCGCGGAGACCCGCATGCGGGAGCTCTACGTGACGCGGCCGTCGGCCGACCCCGCCATCCGCCGCGCGGCCGCTCGCGCCGTGCTCGTGAACCTGCTCGGCGACACGTTCGACGCCGTCGTGTCGGCGAAGCGCGTCTACTGCGCGCCGCCGTCGTGGCTCGGCTCGCTGCCGTTCGCCGCGATGCTCGACGACGTGCGTCCGGATCCGGCGCGCGAGGTCGTGCTCGTGCCCTCGGCCAGCTGGCTCGTGCATGCCCGGCAGCACCCCGCGCGCACCGCGACGCCCGCGCAGCTCGTGCGCGTCGGACGATCGTCGGACGACAAGGGCCGCCTGCTCGAAGGACTGCGCGACGAGGCACGCTGGCTCGAACAGCGCTACGGCGCCCGCGGGTTCCTCAACCCGGGCGACCAGCCGATCGAGAACGCGCTCGCCTGGCTCGGCCGCGGCGACGTGCTGCACGTGGCCGCGCACTCGCGGCTGCCGAACGGGAATCCGTGGGAGAGCGCCCTGCTGCTCGGGCGCGGCGACGACGAGGACGCGTGGCTGAGCATGCGCGAGATCTCTCGGCGCACCTCGTGCGCGCCGCTCGTCGTGCTCGCCACCTGCAACGCCACGGCCGGCTCCAACCTCGCGCACGAAAGCGTGTACGGCATCGCGAGCGGCTTCCTCGCCGCCGGCGCGCACACGGTCGTCTCGACCCTGTGGGACGCCGACGACCGCACCGCCTCGCGCTTCACGCGCCTCTTCTACGGCGCGCTCGAAAAGGGCCGCACGGCCGGCCAGGCGCTGGGCGACGCGCGCAAGGCGATCGCGGCCGACCCCGCCACCAGCGCGCCCTGGTACTGGGCCGGCTTCGTGCTCATCGGCGATCCGAACCTGACCGTGAAGCTGCCGCGGCGCGGCGCGGGGCTGCTCGGGAATCTGCCGTCCTCGCGCGCGCACTTCCCGCCGGCCGCGAGCGAGCGCGAAGTCGGCCTGCCGCCGCTCGACAACGCCCGCGTGCGCCCGTAGCTTCGGCCCCCGGGTTCCGCATGTGGCGGCCCGAATGGTCCACGGAGAAGCTCGCGCATGGTCGGAACGTCCATCGGCCACTACCAGATCCTCGAACGCCTCGGCGCCGGAGGCATGGGCGTGGTGTATCGCGCGCGCGACCAGAAGCTCCAGCGCGACGTGGCGCTCAAGCTGCTGCCCGACGATCTGGCCGCACATGCCGAGCGCATCGCGCGCCTCACGACCGAGGCGCGAGCGGTCGCCGGACTGAACCATCCGAACATCGTGACGCTGCACTCCATCGAGGAGCAGGGCGGACGCCACTTCCTCACGATGGAGCTCGTCGTCGGCCACACGCTCGATCGCAGCGTCGTCGCGGGAGGGATGCCGATCGACCGGCTGCTCGCGATCGCCCGCCCGCTCGCCGAGGCGCTCGCGGCCGCGCACCGTGTCGGCGTGCTGCACCGCGACTTGAAACCCTCCAACGTCATGCTCACCGAAGACGGCCGCACCAAAGTGCTCGACTTCGGCCTCGCGAAGCAGATGGGCGACACGGCCGGCTCGCACGAGTCGAATGCCGAGACGGCCGCCTACCTGACGCGCGAAGGCGTGGCCGTCGGCACGCTGCCCTACATGCCGCCCGAGCAGCTCCAGGGGCGCGCGACCGACGCGCGATCGGACCTGTACTCCTACGGCGCACTGCTGTTCGAGCTCGCGACGGGACGCCGCCCGCTGACGGGCGCGAGCGACGCGGACCTGGTCACCGCGATCCTGCGCGACGCGCCGCCTCCGGTGTCGCGCCTGCGTGCGGGCGTGCCCGCGGCGCTCGAGCGGTTGATCGCGCGCTGTCTCGAGAAGGATCCCGCGGCACGCTTCGCCTCGGCCGCCGACATCGTCACCGAACTCGCGGCCATCGCCACCGGCGCGACTTCGGCGGTGCCCGACGGGCCTGCGGTCATCCGCGCGCTCGCGGTGCTGCCGCTCGAGAACCTCACGCGCGATCCGTCGCAGGACTACTTCACCGACGGCATGACCGAAGCGCTCATCTTCGATCTCTCGCGCATCAAGGCGCTGCGCGTCATCTCGCGCACGAGCGCCATGAAGTACAAGGGCGCGCTCAAGGCGCTGCCCGAGATCGCCGCCGAGCTCAACGTGGACGCGATCCTCGAAGGCGCGGCGATGCTGTCGGGCAAGCGCGTTCGCGTGAACGTGAAGCTCGTCGCCGCGCGCACCGAGGAGACGCTCTGGGCGGAGCGCTACGACGGCGACCTCGAGGACGTGCTCGGCCTGCAGACGAGCGTGGCCGAAGCCGTGGCGCGCGAGATCGCGGTACAGGTGACTCCGGTCGAAGCGCAGCAGCTCGCGCAGCGCCGCATCGTGAACCCGGAAGCGCACGTCGAATTGCTCAAGGGCCGCTATCACGAAGCCGTCGGCTCGACGCCATCGCTCGAGCTGAGCCTCAAGCACTTCAGGCAGGCGATCGCGATCGACGACGCCTACGCCGCCGCATGGGCGGGGCTGGCGGATCTGCACCTGTCGCGCGCCTCGCGCGGCATGGTGGCGCCCGCCGATGCCACCGCCGCGGCGGAAGCCGCCGCGCAGCGCGCGCTGCAGCTCGACCCGACGTCGGGCGAGGCGCTCGCCGCGCTCGGCTGGGTGTACTCGTGGCGCGGCGACCTGGCGGGCGGACTCGGCGCGGTGCAGCGCGCGCTCGAACTCACGCCGGGCCAGCCCTCCGCACACCGCCGGCTCGGCGCGATGTACTACTCGCTCGAGCGCCACTCCGAGGCGCTGCGCGAGATGACGACCGCGCTGTCGCTGGACCCGCTCTCGATGCTGCTGCACACGTCGCTCGGCGACGCGCACTACTACGCGCGCCGCTACGAGGAGTCGGTGCCGTACTACCGCAAGGCGATCGAGATCGACTCGCGGTTCGACGGCGCCCACACCGACCTCGCGCGATCGCTCGAAGCGCTCGGCCGGTTCGACGAGGCGCGCGCCGAATACGAAGAGGGCCGGCGTTTGGCCGGCGGAGTCGCGGGACCGTCGTTCGGCCTCGCGCACCTCGAGATCAGCATGGGCAACGTGGACGAAGGCCGGCGCCAGCTCCAGCAGCTCGTCGCCGACCGCGCGCACCGCGTCGTGTCGGCGTGGGGCATCGCGACCGTCCATGCCCGGCTGAACGAGCCCGACGAAACCTTCCGCTGGCTCGACATCGCGTTCGCCGAACGCGCCACCGGACTCACGCTGTTGCGCGTACACCCGCGGCTCGACGCCATCCGCCACGATCCGCGCTACGCCGCGCTCGTGAAGCGCGTCGGATTGGACGTCACATGACCGAACCTGCTTCGCCGTTCGCCTCGCTGGGCCTGTCGCCCGAACTGCTCGCCGCGATCGCCAAGATGAACATCTCCGAGCCCACGCCGATCCAGGCGTCGGCGTTGCCCGTGCTGCTCAAGGGCGACAGCGCCGTGCTGCACGCCGAGACCGGCACCGGCAAGACGCTCGCGTACGCGCTGCCGATCTTCATGCGGCTCGACATCGCCGCCGGCGGCACGCAGGCGATCGTGCTCGCGCCGACGCACGAGCTCGCGCTGCAGATCCACCGCCAGTGCACCGACCTCGCGCAGTTCTCGGGGCTCGCGGTCAAGGCGCTGCTGCTCATCGGCGGCACCGCGCTCGACCGGCAGATCGACAAGCTCAAGGGCCGGCCGCACATCGTGGTGGGTTCGCCCGGACGCGTGCTCGACCTCATCAAGGCGGGCAAGCTCAAGGCCGAGCGCGCGACGATCCTCGTGCTCGACGAATCCGACCGCCTGCTCGGCGGCGACACGCTCGTCACCGTGAAGGGCATCCGCAAGGCGATGCCCAAGCACGTGCAGCTCATCTGCGCGTCCGCGACCGAGCAGCCCGAGGAGACCGAGTTCATCAACCACATCGCGCCCGGCACGGTGCGCATCGAGCCGCGGCAGGCCGCGGTCAATCCGAACATCACGCACCTCTACATGGAATGCGAGGCGCGCGACCGCGTCGAGCTGCTGCGCAAGCTGCTGCGCGCGCTGCAGCCGCCGCGCGTGCTCGTGTTCTCGTCGGACGACCAGCTCGCCGAGCGCGCGACGCGCGAACTCGACTACTGGCAGATGCCGGTCGTCGAGCTGCACCCGGACTTCGACAAGCTCGACCGCAAGCAGGCGATGGACGACTTCCGCTCGGGCCGCGCGCTCGTGATGGTGGCGTCCGACATGGCCGCGCGAGGGCTCGACTTCCCGAACGTCACGCACGTGGTCAACCTCGACGCGCCGATGCAGCCGCGCGCGTACTTGCACCGCGTGGGCCGCACGGGACGCGCGGGGGCGAAGGGCGACGCGATCACCATGATCACGCACGACCAGCTCCGCCTGCTGCGCCGTTACGAGCACGACCTCGGCATCAAGCTGAGCCGCGCGCGCCTGCGCGAAGGCCGCCTCGTGATCGCGGGCGGGCCGCACGGCCCGGGCGTGCCGATCGAGGACGGCGAGGAGTTCCCCGGCGGCGAGTAACGCCGCCGCCGCGCTGCCGCGCGGGACGCGACTCGGCTATCCTGCGCGCGTTCCCGCGGGCGCGACCGCGTCCGCATCGTGACGAAACATCTCACCACGAGCCGACCATGCCCCGCCACGCACTCGATGGACTCGAGCCCGCGCTTCTCTGGGACTACTTCTCGCAGCTGTCGCGCATCCCGCGCGAATCGAAGAAGGAACGCGCCGCCGGCGACTTCGTCGTGAAGGTGGCCAAGGAACTCGGACTCGAGCACGCGCGCGACAAGGCGGGCAACGTCGTCGTGCGCAAGCCGGCGTCGCCGGGCCACGAAGGCCGCCCGAGCGTGTGCCTGCAGAGCCACCTCGACATGGTGTGCGTGAAGCGCAACGACAAGAAACACGACTTCGCGCGCGACCCGATCACGCTGCTGCACGAGGACGGCTGGGTGAAGGCCGACGGCACGACGCTCGGCGCCGACAACGGCATCGCCGTGGCGACGAACCTCGCGTTCATGGCGGACCGCTCGCTCGAGCACGGCCCGCTCGAACTGCTCTTCACGGTGGACGAAGAGACCGGCCTCACGGGCGCCAAGGCGCTCGAGCCCGCGCTTCTGAAGAGCCGCACGCTCCTCAACCTCGACTCCGAGGACGAAGGCGTGCTCACGGTCGGCTGCGCCGGCGGCGCCGACACGGTCGCCACGTGGACGCTGGCCACCGACGCGGCGAAGGCCGGTTCGGTCGCGCTCGACGTGCGCGTGACCGGCTGTCTCGGCGGGCACTCGGGCGTCGAGATCCACACGCAGCGCGGCAACGCGATCAAGATGCTCACGCGCGTGCTCGTGGCGCTCGAAGCGTTCGACGCCCGCGTGATCAAGTTCGAGGGCGGCTCCAAGCGCAACGCGATTCCGGCCGAAGCGGCCGCGCGCGTCGCGGTGCCCAAGGCGAAGGTGGAGGAGGCGAAGGCCGCGGTGCAGGTGATGCGCGGCGTGCTCATCGACGAGATCCGCGCGATCGAGCCGAAGCTGGACGTGGTCGTCGAGAGCGTGAAGGGCAAGCCGGCCCGCGTCTGGAAGCGCGCCTTCCAGCGCAACGTGCTCCGGGCGCTGCAGGGCCTGCCGCACGGCGTCCTCAAGATGAGCGCCGCGATCCCCGGGCTGGTCGAGACCAGCACGAACGTCGCCGTGCTGACCCAGACGCCGAAGGCACTGACGCTGGCCACCAGCCAGCGCAGCCTGGTCGAGTCCGAGCGCGACGAGGCCGCCGACGGCGCTCGCGCGGTGCTCGAACTGAGCGGCGCAACCGTGCGCCCGGCCGATCCTTACCCGGGATGGGCGCCGGACATGCAGTCGCGCATCCTCGCGACCGCCGTGCGCGTCCACCGCGACGTGTTCGGGCGCGAAGCCGAGGTCGTGGCGATCCACGCCGGACTCGAGTGCGGCATCATCGGCAAGAAGATCCCGGGCATGGACATGGTCTCGCTCGGGCCGACCATCAAGGGCGCGCACTCGCCCGAGGAGCGCGTGGACGTCGGCACGGTCGAGCGCTACTGGAACTACCTGCTCACGATCCTGCGCAACGTCGAGTGACGCTCGAAGTCCCCGGCGCAACCTCCGGCCCGCGCGCGTGCAGCGACCTGCACATGCGCGGGCCGAATCATCTCGTATCCCGCCGGAGTCGTGGCGCCCACATCGCGTATGGCGGAATCCTTCCGCTGCTAGCCTTTCGTCGCGTTCGAAGCCATCCCCACGATCTCGACCGCACTCCCGGTGACCGCAACGTGCGGCGCGCCGGGAGCCGAAAGGAGCGCACCATGCGTCACCGCTACCTCGCAGCCTCGCTCGTCACGCTCGCATTGCTCGCGGCCATCCCGGCCGCCGCGCAGAATCCCGGGCTCTACTCGTCGGCGCTTCGTCCCGGCATGCACTCCGGTGTGCAGACCGGCCGCGCCTCGACGTCCCGCGTGTTCGTGAACTCGGGCAATCCGAAAGTGTTCGACGCCCAGTCCTGGAGCGGCGCGACGCTCGGCCTGCAGTGGGAGATCCGCTGCGGCGTCGAGAACACGCTGACTCCGCCCGACTACTCGCTCTACAACTCCGGCACAGGCACGGGACTGATCACGTTCCACCAGACGTTCACGGGCGGTACGTTCACGTTGTACTCGGATCCGTCGATGCCGCAGAACTGGGTTTCGACGCCCTCGGTGAACGGCACGCTCTCGACGACCAGCGTCGTGAGCCAGGTCCAGATGGTGAACTTCGTGCCGATCGCGTCGAGCTTCACGGGCACGACCACCGGTCACTTCGAATCGGGCTGCACGCTCGACTTCGCCATGTCGAACGGGTTCGGAGTGGGTGAGACGCCTTACCTCGCCAAGCCGGCGACGTACCCGGAGTTCCTCGCGGCGGACTGCTCGCCCGCGGATGCGGCGCACCAGTTCGGCACCTGGGGTGACGTGAACGACATCATCGTCTCCATCAACAACGACTGCGCGACGCCGGCGCAGCGTTCGACGTGGGGACAGCTGAAGTCGATTTACCGGTAGGCAAAGCGGCGCCAGCCGCCTGTATAGTGCCGGGCCTCGCGGACTCGCTGTCCGTGAGGCCCGTCTGTTTTCCGTACCGGAGAGATCCCATGCGACGCCTGCTCGTCCTCGTCTCGCTGTTCGCCGCCACCTCAGCCCTGGCCCGCCCGACCATGCCTGATTCGCTCGCCGCCAACCCGCTCGTCGCCGAATGGACCACGCCGTTCGGAGTGCCGCCCTTCGACCAGATCAAGGAGCCGCACTACCTGCCGGCGTTCCGGTTCGCGTTCGCCGAGCACACGCGTGAGGTCGAGGCGATCGCGACGAACAAGGCCGCGCCGACGTTCGAGAACACGATCGTGGCGCTCGACGAGGCCGGCGCGCTGCTCAACCGCGTGAGCGCGGTGTTCGGCGGGCTGTCCGGCGCCGAGACCACGCCGGCCCTGCAGTCGATCGGCAAGGAGATCGCGCCGCTGCAGGCCTCGCACCGCGACGACATCATGCTGAACGCCGCGCTCTTCGCCCGCGTCCATGCGGTGTGGGAGAAGCGCGCGTCGCTGAAGCTCGCGCCGGACCAGCTGACGCTGCTCGAGCGCACGCACCGCGACTTCGTCCGCGGCGGCGCCATGCTTTCCGACGCGCAGAAGGAGCGCTTCCGCGCGATCAACGGTGAGCTGGCCGCGCTGTCGGTCAAGTTCCGCGACAACCTGCTGCACGACACGAACGCGTTCCAGCTCTTCCTGTCGACGCCCGAGGAGCTCGCCGGGCTGCCGGAGCGCGTGAAGGCCGGCGCGGCGGACGCCGCGAAAGCGGCAGGCAAGCCGGGCCAGTACCTGTTCACGCTGCAGGCGCCGAGCTACGGCCCGTTCATGCAGTACGCGGCGAACCGCGAGCTGCGCAAGAAGATGTTCGACGCGTACACGACGCGGGCCGATCAGGGCGACGCGTACGACAACAAGCCCGTGCTCTCGCGCATCGTCACGCTGCGCGCCGAGCGCGCGAAGCTGCTCGGTTACGCGACGCACGCGGACTACGTGCTCGCCGAGAACATGGCGCACACGCCAGCCGAGGTGGACGACCTGCTGCAGCGGCTCTGGAAGCCCGCGCTGAAGGTGGCCGCGCGCGAGGCCGCGGACCTGCAGGCGGCGGCGAAGGCCGACGGCAAGGCGTTCGCGATCGAGCCCTGGGACTGGTCGTACTACACCGAGAAGATCCGCCAGCAGCGCTACGACATGGACGAGTCGGCGCTGCGCGCGTACTTCACGCTCGACAACGTGCGCGAGGGAGTCTTCCGTACCGCGAACCGGCTCTACGGGCTCACGTTCACCGAGCGCAAGGACCTGCCGGTCTATCACTCCGAAGTGCGCGCGTTCGAGGTGAAGGACGAGAAGGACCAGCACCTCGCGGTCTTCTACTGCGACTACCACCCGCGCGCGGGCAAGCGCGGCGGAGCGTGGTCGGGCACCTACCGCGGCACGAGCGTGCACGGCGGCAAGTCGATTCGCCCGGTCATCGTGAACGTGTGCAACTTCTCGCGGCCCACCGGCGGCGATCCCGCGCTGTTGTCGCTCGAGGAGACCGAGACGCTGTTCCACGAGTTCGGGCACGCGCTGCACTCGATGCTGTCGCAGGTGCGCTACGAGGGCGTCGCGCGCACGCCGCAGGACTTCGTCGAGCTGCCCTCGCAGGTGATGGAGAACTGGACGCACCAGCGCGAAGTCCTGCAGGAGTTCGCGAAGCACTACCGCACGGGTGAGGTGATCCCCGCGGCGATGCTCGAGAAGCTCGAGGCTGCCGGCCGCTTCAACCAGGGCTTCGCGACGACCGAGTACCTCGCGGCCTGCCTGCTCGACATGAAGTGGCACACGCTCGCCGAGCCGGTCGGTCCGCTCGACGTGTCGGCGTTCGAGCGCGACGCGATGACGGCGGCCGGCCTTCCTTCCACGATCGTGCCGCGCTACCGCAGCACGTACTTCCAGCACGTGTTCGCCGGCGGCTATTCGAGCGGCTACTACAGCTACGTGTGGGCCGAGGTGCTCGACGCCGACGCGTTCGAGGCGTTCAAGGAGAAGGGCATCTTCGATCCCGCGACCGCGCGGTCGTTCCGCACGAACGTGCTCGAGCGGGGCGGGAGCGAGGACGTGATGACGCTGTACGAGCGCTTCCGCGGCCGCAAGCCGTCGGTCGAGCCGCTGCTCGAACGGCGCGGTTTGAAGTAGGCCGGAGGGTCGAACGCATGAAGATCGCGATCATCGGCGCCGGCAACGTCGGCGCGGCGCTCGGCAAGGGCTGGAGCGCGAAGGGCCACGACGTGGTGTACGGCGTGCGTGGCGAGGGCAGCAAGCGTCCGGACGATCCGGCGGCTCGCACGGCGCCGGTCGCCGAGGCGGCGCATGGCGCCGAGGTGGTCGTGCTCACCGTGCCCTACGGCGCGCTCGAAGCGGCGATCGGCTCGCTCGGCGACCTGACGGGCAAGATCGTCTTCGACTGCACGAATCCCGTCGGGGCGGGCTTTCGTTCGAGCGCGCCCGCGGGTTCGTCCGCGGGGCAGCAGGTCGCGCAGTGGGCGAAGGGGGCGCGCGTCGTGAAGGTGTTCAACACGACGGGCTTCAACGTGATGCTCGACCCGAAGTTCGGGAACGAAGCCGCGACCATGTTTCACTGCGGCGACGACGCTGAGGCGAAGGCCGTGGCGGCGCGGCTTTCGGCGGACCTCGGCTTCGAGCCGTTCGACGCCGGCCCGCTGTCGCAGTCGGACCTGCTCGAGCACCTCGCGCTGCTCTGGATCTCGACTGCGATCGCGCACGGTCACGGGCGCGACATGGCGTTCCGGATGGTGAAGCGCTGACTCAGCGGCGACGGGCCGGGCGGGCGCCGCGTGCGGCCCGCTTCGGCTTCGCCGTGAACATCTCCGTCCGCGCCGCGCTCGTGATCGCGGTCACGGCGGGGTGCGTCAGCTTCCGCTCGGCGCTCACCGCGTAGAACTTCTGCCGGCAGTCCTCCGCCCGGCCCAGGCGTACGAGGCCGTAGCGCTCGAGCGCCTCGTGCTCGGCCACGGTCGGCACCGGCAGCACGCCGAGACCGTCCGCCGCGGCGATCTTGAGCAGCGCGGCGTCGTCGAACTCCGCCACGACGTTCGGCGTGAGCGCCTGCGCGAGCAGCCACTGGTCGAGCGAACGCCGCAGGGCCGTGCCGTGCGTGGGCAGCAGCAGCGGCGCGCCGTCGAGCGAGCGCGGGAACTTCTTCCCGAGCTTCGCCGCGAGCCTGGGGTGGGCGAGGAACGACACGCCGCACTCGCCGAGCTCGTGGTTGAAAGCGCGCAGGTTCGGCGTGCTCGGCGCGGGCTCGTCCGCGAGCACGACGTCGAGCCGGTGCGCCGCGAGCTGCACGAGCAGGTCGGCCACGGACGCCTCGGTCACGACCGCCTTCACGGGGCGGTCGAGGTGGAACACGGGACGCATGATCGCGTACCCGACCAGCTTCGGCAGCGCGTCGGTCACGCCGATCGCGACGCGCAGCGGGCGCAAGGCGCCCTCGTTCGCGGACGACGCCGTGAGCTCGTCGCCGAGCGCGAAGATCTGCTCGGCGTACTCGAACACGCGGCGTCCGGCTTCGGTGAGCGCGAGCCCGCGGCCGTCACGCCGCGTGAGCTTCTCGCCGAGCTGGTCCTCGAGCGCCTTCACCTGCGCGGAGATCGTGGGCTGCGACACGTGCAGGCGCTCGGAGGCGCGCCGCAGGCCGCCTTCGCGCGCCACCATCCAGAAGTAGCGGAGCCAGTGGTAGTTCAAGGTCGTGGACATGGCGGGCAGTCTATTCGGTCTGACCGAAGAATGCATTCGAAACGTCGACATATTCAGAAGGGCCCGGATCCCCGATGTTCTTCCCGTCGCGGCGAGGCACGGGAGGGTCCCGGGCCGGTCGCGGTGGGAAACAGCACAGGGAGGATCTCGACATGAAGCTCGACTTCCGTCTCCGCGGTTTCAAGAGCAGCGCCCGTATCCGTGAGTTCGTGGAGCGCCAGCTGGACCGGCTGCCGTACCTGGGCCCCGTGACCGACGCGCAGGTCGTGCTCGTCCGGGCTCGGGGCGTGACGCCCGCCTGGAGCGCGAGCGCGCACCTCGCGGTCCCGGGACCGGACCTCAAGGCCGAGGCCCGCGACCACACGTTCGAAGCCGCCTGGCTCAAGGTGATGGACCACCTCCACGACCAGATCAGCGACCGGCGCGAGCGCCGCCGCCACCGGCTCGACGAGCGTCACCGGCCGCGCAAGGCCGGACGTTGAGCCGCAGACCTCCGGACCCGGACAGCCCCGCCGACCACGTTTCGCCCCAACGGGAGGAACCGAAGCCATGAACGCGCTGAGTCTCAAATGCCCGCGCTGCACCGCAGCCGAACTCGTCGTCAGCGAGCGCAACACGATCGAAATCGACGTCTGTCCGTCCTGCCGCGGCGTCTGGCTCGACCGCGGCGAACTCGACAAGCTCATCGAACGCTCGCTGCAGTGGCGCTCCTCGAGCCGGCGCGACGACGACGACGACGATCGGCACGAACGCCACGAACGCTACGAGCGGCACGATCGCGACGACGACACCTACGGGAAGCACCGACGAAAGAAGTCGTGGCTCAGCGAGCTGTTCGACTGATGCCACGCCCGACCACGATCACGACCACCCCTGAACGCCGAGGTACCACGTGCTGACCGTTCCTCCCATCGCCTGGATCGGATTCGGAATCTTCTTCCTGGTGATGCTCGCGCTGGACCTCGGCGTGTTCCATCGCCGCAGCCACGTCGTGACGTTCCGCGAGTCGCTCGCGTGGACGCTCACGTGGGTGACGCTCGCGCTGCTCTTCGGCGCCGGCCTCTGGAAGTTCGCCGGCCACGACAAGGGCGTCGAGTTCCTGACCGGCTACCTGCTCGAGCTGTCGTTGAGCGCGGACAACGTGTTCGTGATCGCGATGCTGTTCACGTACTTCGCCGTACCCGACAAGTACCAGCACAAGGTGCTCCTCTGGGGCGTGATCGGCGCGGTCCTCATGCGGTTCGCGATGATCCTCGGCGGCACGGCGCTCGTGAAGGAGGCGGCCTGGGTGCTGTACGCCTTCGGCGGGCTCCTGATCGTGGCCGGCGTGAAGATGCTCGCGAACAAGGTGGAGGAGGTCGAGCCCGAGAAGAATCCGCTCGTGCGGATCTTCCGCAAGCTCATGCCGGTCACCAAGGACTTCCACGGCGGGAGCTTCTTCGTGAAGGACGGCGTGCGCTGGGCGGCCACGCCGCTGTTCGTGACGCTGCTCTGCGTCGAAGCGGCGGACCTCGTGTTCGCGATCGACTCGATCCCGGCCATCTTCTCCGTGACGCTCGATCCGTTCATCGTCTTCACGTCGAACGTGTTCGCCATCCTCGGCCTGCGCTCGCTGTACTTCCTGCTCGCCAAGGCGGTGCATTCGTTCCGCTACCTGAAGCCGGCGCTCGGGCTGGTGCTCGCGTTCGCGGGCGTCAAGATGCTCGTCGCGCACACGGCGTGGAAGATCGACAACCTCGTCGCGCTGGGCGTGGTCGCGCTCACGCTGACGGCGGGCGTCGTCGCCTCGCTCGTGCACCGCGCTCCGGAACCGAAGGCGGCCGAAGCGGCGGCGGATTGAACCGGACCGGCGCCGGTCGTTAGAGTGCGCCCATGAACACGCGCATCGTCTACACGACCGGCGCCGGGCGCATGTGCCCGGACTGCGGCTGGCCCGCGAAGGACTGCAAGTGCTCGCGGCCCGGCGCGCAGAACGAAGCCGTGCCCGAGAGAATCGTCGCGAAGCTCCGCATGGAGCGCTCGGGCCGCGGCGGCAAGACCGTCACGGTGGTGGACGGATTGCCGAAGAACGACGCGTTCCTCGACGAACTGGCGACCGCGCTCAAGAAGTCGTGCGGCACCGGCGGCACCGTGCGCGAGGGCTGCGTCGAGCTCGCGGGCGACGTGCGCGAGCGCGTGCGGCCGCTGCTCGTGAAGCGCGGCTGGACGGTGAAGGGCTGAGACGAGCGACGCCGCCGTCACCCGAAGGTGGCGGCGGCGTCTTTCGTGATCGACCGAGCTAACGCGCGACGACGACCCGCTGCGTCGCTTCGGCGCCGTCGCAGCGCAGCCGGGCGAGGTACACGCCCTCGGGCAACGCGCGCGCATCGAGCGTGATCTCGTGCGTGCCCGCGCTCATCGCACGTCCGTCGGCGAGCGTGCGCACGCGGCGGCCGACGACGTCGAACAGTTCGAGCGACACCGCGCCCGCGCGCGGCAGCTGGAAGCGCAGCTGCGTGCTCGCGCGCGCCGGATGGGGCGAGGGAGAGGCGAACGACAGTGCCGCGGCCGCGGCGCCGTCGCCGACGCCCGACGTCGTCGGCAGCGGAATGCGCGCGAGGCCGGTCGCGCCATCGAGCCCGACCGCCGTGATCTGTCCACCCACGATCAACGACGTGCCGTCCACGACCAGGCACTGCGGACTTCCGGTGACGCCCGGGTTCCAGGTCAGGTCGACGGCGCCGTTGATCGCATCGACGGCAGCCAGCTTGGAACGCGGAGTCGTGCCCATGGTGTTGAAGGAACCGCCCGCGTACACGCGCGAGCCGTCGACGAGAACCGCCGAGACGAACCCGTCGGCGCTCGGGTCCCACGCTCCGAGCGCGCCCGTGCCTTTCGCCGCCGCAGCGAGGCGAAAGCGCGGCTGGCCGCCCGAGGTGGTGAACGAGCCTCCCATCAGGATCTCCGAACCGCGCGTGGCGAGGGCCAGGACCAGAGAGACCGATCCACCGGGATTGAACGCCGTGATCGTGTGGGTCGTGAGGTCGACGGCCGCGACGTTGAGGCGCGACTGGCCCATGAAGTTCACGAACTGCCCGCCCGCGTACAACGTGTTGCCGTCCGCGAGCAGCGCGTAGACGACGTTGTTCGGATTGGGCGCGAAGCTGGTCGCGATGCCGGTCGTCGCGTCGATCTCCGCGAGGTTGACCCGCGCCGACGCGCCGACGGACGTGAAGATGCCTCCGGCGTAGACGTTCGAGCCGACGATCGCGAGCGAACGGACCTGGTTGTTGATGTTCGGGTTCCAGCCGGTCGCCAGTCCGGTCGCCGTGCTCAGCGCGGCGAGACGGTTGCGCGTCTGCCCGCCGATCGTCGCAAACGTTCCACCGGCGTAGAGCGTCGAGCCGTTGAGCAGCAGCGTGTACACGATGTCCGACGCGTCCGGGTTGAAGGACGTCGGCGCGCCGGTCGTGAGGTTGATCGCCGCGATGCGGTTGCGCGTCACGCGGCCGGCCGACGTGAACGCGCCGCCGGCGATGGTCGAGGCGCCATTGCGCGCGAGCGCGTACACGAAACCGTTCGGACCGGGATCCCACGACGAGGCCACGCCGGTCGTGGCGTCGATCGCCGCGAGATTCGGCCGCGCCGATCCGCCCATCGTGGTGAACGAACCGCCGGCGTAGACGGTGCCGCTCGAATACAGCAGCGCGTACACGCCGCCGGAGGTGGCGGGATTCCAGGCGCTCGCGAGGCCGGTCGTCGAGCTGAGCGCCGCGAGGCCCGCGCGCGTCTGGCCGCCGATGTTGGTGAAGAACCCGCCCGCGTAGATCGTGCCCGCGTTCACGGCGAGCGAAAGCACCGTGGAGTTCGCTTCGGGCGCCCAGTACGCGAGAGCCGCGGTCGTCGCGTCCACCGCGGCGATGTAGCCGCGCGCCGTCAAGCCGACATGCGTGAACGTGCCGCCCAGGTAGACGGTCGAGCCGCTCACGGCGATCGCGCGCACGTCGGCGTCCGGCGCAGGGGCCCACGAAGTCGCGGCGCCGGTCGTCGTGTTCAGCGCCGCCGCGTTCGTGCGGGCGACGCCGGCGATGTTCCCGAACTGCCCGCCCACATAGAGCGTCGAGCCCGAGAGCGCCATCGCCTTGACGGCGCCGTCCGCCTGGGGATCGAAGGCCGTCGCCTGCCCGTTGTTGAGATTGATGGCGCCGAGGTTCTGGCGCGCGACGCCGCAAAGGTCGTCGAAGGCGCCGCCCACGTAGAGTGTGGTCCCCGAGAGCACCAACGAGTACACCGCGGCGCTGCCGCTGATCGGCGCCCACGAGTCGAGCGAACCGTCGGGCAGCACGTGCAACAGCCCGAGGCGCTCCTCGGCGCCGATCTGCATGGCGTTGCCGCCCACGAACCACCCGCCGCTGCCATCGGGCGACAGGGCGGTGACGTCGCCCTTGATGCGCGGGAACGGCGTCTGCGCGAGCCCCGCGGCGTCGAGCATCGCGGCCGTGCCGGTGTGCGGCATCAGGTGCGTGAACGTGCCGCCGAGGTAGAGCGTCGAGCCCGACTTCTGCATGGCGTAGACGATGCCGTCCGTCTGCCAGAACGTGGGGTCGAGCGTCTGGGCGAACGACTGCGCCGCGAAGGCACAGAGCGAGAGCGCGGCGGTGAGGCAGGCGAGTGCGCGGCGGAGCAGGGATGCGTGGAGCATGGCGGTCTCCCGTTGCGGCGGGCGAGAGGCCGGCGCGGGGAGTAGCTCACCGAGCGGCCGGGAAAGTGAGCGCCCGGGGGAGTGCGCCACGGAATCATGACGACCGTCGCACTCCCCGCGCAATGGGAAAGTCCTCGCAAGACGCGGGTTGTGCTCGGAAGATTGGTGAAGTTGTCGGGCGCCCGCCTTCACGGTGGCCGCCCGTCTCATGTCAGGCGGCGGCGCGTGTTCGCGTCCGTTCGGGACCTCTCCGCGCTCCCCCCAGTAGTACTCGCTCCACGCTCCGGCAACCCCCTGCTCAGGAACAGTCTCGTCGTCAGCACCTCCCGCGGCTTCAGCCGGTGATCCGGAGCCCCAGCCGCATCGCCGGGTGTCGTGATGCCTTCGCTCCGACGCCCTTCATGTAGTTGCGCCCACCATGAAAACCGCCATGCGCCAGATCGCCATCTGCCTCTCTTGGGACGCGTCGCTCCGCTGTGGTTCGCGCCGGTGTGACGGTGAGCATGTCTTCAGGTTCACCTGAAGATCGGGTTGGCGTCGCGCCGCACGCGGCTGATCGTCCGGTGCGTGATGTCGGTGCGGCCGCGCGCGCGCGTGGAAAGTCGTGCTCGTCGGGGTGGCGGCGCGCGGCTTCGGCGCCGCGGCCGGCCTCTCCGTGCCGCGCGGATCGGCCCCGGCGCGCCTCGTTCTCCCCGTCCCTGCTGCGCCTTGGTCGGTCCCGACGGCGCAGCTCGGTGACCGTGAACCCCTGCAGGAGTAGCTCTTTCGCCACGAGCACGTTGTAGCTGGTGGGATGGAACGGCGCAAGGGAAGACCCCGGCGCGGCCGGGCCTGGGTCGCACTGCGTGGACGCGGCGGCCCGGCCGGTTGGCGGCAGCCGGCGCGGCGCCGGGCGCGCGGCTGGCGTAGGCACGACACGGGCAGCCGTGGAGGTCGGCGGCGGGCTCCGGGCGGCGGCCAGTGGGTGGCAGGCGTCGGTCGCTGCCGTCGCCGGCAGGCAACAGCGGTAACGCTGCGGGCCGCCGTGGTGCCGTCGCGCTGTGCGCCAACCTCTGGCGCGTGTGGAATGGACTCGGGGTTGGGGCAGAACGGGGCGCCAGGGGGCAGGCGTCGTGGTCTGCAGGCTCCCTGCGCCGTTCCTTCCCAATCTCCGCCACGAAGCTTCGAATCGGGCCTACCGCACTCGCACGATGCGACGGGTTGCCGCTCCGAGCGGGGACTCGGCACGCACGAAGAAGATGCCCGCGCCGAGCGCCCGGCCGTCATCCGCCCGCCCGTCCCAACGAAAGTGGCTCTCGCCGCGAGGAAGCGGTCCGGAATGCAGGCGCTTCACCACTCGACCCTGCAGGTCGAGCACGTGAAGCCGAACACCGACCCCATCGTCGTGGCGCGCACTGCCGGGAATGGAGAGCACGATGCCGGCCGTCGGGGACGACGGGCTCCCGGTGACGCGAAGGCCGTAGGGAGTGTCCGGAACGGTCACCGCGTAGGGGCCATAGCTCGTGATGCCGCCGCCCGGACCCTGCAGGTCGAAGCGGTACCAGTACGTCTGGCCGGGCCGCGCCTGCAGGTCGGCGAGCTGGCAATCGCCCGTGCAGAGTGTGTAGTCCGAGGCGAGCGGCTGGTACTGGCCCGCCAGCTCTCCCGAACGCCAGACCTGGTAGTAGGAGCCCTGGTAAGAGCCGTTGAGCGTCACGCGGAGCAGTTCGTCCCGGTAGTGCACGGTCACGCCCGGATCGGCGAACGCAGCCTTCGACACGCCGAGCGCGAGAGCGAGGATCAATCCGAGGATTCGCATGGTCACTGCCTCCCGAGGTCCACGTGGAACGGCGCACCGGCCACCGCAACGGATGCGATGACCGGTGCGCCGGTTTCGGATTACTTCTTCGCCAGCTTGCTCCACTCGGCGTCGGCCTTCTTCACGAACATGGCCGGGTCGGCGTCGAACGCGGTCTTGGCTTCGGCGTTCGAAAACAGGTAGGTGATGCCGCCATGCAGCGTGAACAGCGTCGGGTCGCTCTTCACCTTCTGTCCCATCGCCATCGCGGTGGCGCACCAGCTGTCGTAGCCGACCGTGTACTTGGCGGGAGCGGCGACGTACAGCTTCTTCGCGTCGGCGTTCACGAACAGGTACGTGCGGCCGGCACGCGTGACGGCGAACTTCGGGTCGCCCTTCACGGCCTTGTTCGCGGCGACGTAGGCGACGGGGCAGTAGCCGCCGAGTGCGGGTTCGGAGGTGTGCTTGGCCGGTTTGGCGGCGAACGACGCGCCGGCGGTGAGAGCGACGAGCAGGGCGGCGGCCAGCAGGGCGATGCGACGCATGCGGGAATCTCCAGTCGAGAGTGAGTGACGCGAGTGCCGCTGCAAACGAGCGGTCTCTCTACTGGTGGGTGCGGGCCGCGGCCCGATTGTTACAGCACGGCGAGTCCACGCTTCGTCAACGATGCGCGGCCCGCTCAGGCCTTCGCTCGACCGCCTTCGCGCGCCCGCACGGGCGACGCCATCAGCGAATCGAGCGACACGATCGAACCGTCCGTGCCGACCTGGCCGAACTGCAGCACGCCGGTCGGGCACGCGTTCACGCACGCGGAGCAGCGCACGCACTCGGGGTCCTGCATCGGGCGGCCCTTGTTCGCGAAACTCATGACGTCGATGCCCTGATGGCAGACGCTGGTGCACACGTTGCACGAGATGCACTTCTTCTTCTCGGGCACGATCGCGAACCGGCTGAAGCGCGCATACAGGTGCATGAGCGCCGCGAGCGGGCAGGCGAAGCGGCACCACACGCGGCCGGAGTACTTGAAGTAGAAGCCCACGCCGAGCACGCCGCCGAACAGCACGTCGACGAACCACTTGTACGAGAGCGGATTCACGAGCCGGTGCTGCGCGTCTTTTCCTTCCATGAGCAGCGTGAAGACCGAGCCGAGGCCCGTGGCGGGGAACGCCCACGACACGACGCGCAGCGCGAGCAGCGCGAACGCGAACGCGAGGAACACCTGGCCGACGAAGTTCAGCCGGTTCCACTTCGGGCCGTGCGGCATCTTCGTGCGCTGTGCGTCGCCCAGTGTTTCGGCCAGCGCGCCGCACGAGCAGATCCAGCCGCAGTAGACGCCCTTGCCCCAGCGGCGGATCGCGAGCGGCAGCAACACGAACGTCTGCAGGAAGCCGATCGCGATCCACGGCCAGATCGGCTGCTCGGTGAAGATGTTGTAGACGTTGAGCGGCCACGCGAGCACGAAGCCGTACGCACGCCAGTACGCGCGCGGATGCCCCCAGTCGGGCCAGTGGCGCGCGGCGTAGTCGGCGGCGCTCACGTACTTCTCGAACAGCGCGTCGCCGATCGTGGCGCCGACGCCGGAGTCGAACGCGCCGCGATAGCCGAGCCACGGCAGCACGATCTCGGGAAGGATGAAGAGCGGGATCGCCTGCACGAGGAACAGCGTGAGCGTCTGCTTCTTCACGTACGGCGTGGGCGTGACCGTCACGCGCTGCCAGCCGAACAGCCCGACGATCGACGTGTAGGCGAGCGTGTACCAGAACGAGCGGCTCTTCATGGACACGGCGATCGTGCCCACGAGCGTCGCGCGGTCGGCGACCTGTGCTTCCCACCACGAGCCGAGCGAGGCGAGACGCTGCGGCGCGTCGCCGGGCCAGGTGAGGTGCGACCAGAGCGCCCGCTCGAGGAAGCCGTTCGACTTCCAGTCGTAGAGCGCAGCGAGCGCGACGAGGAAGCACGCGATCGCGGCCCAGCCCGCGCGCGAGCCGTCACCCGCGATGCGGATGCCGCAGCGGCGCAGGAACGCGAGCGGCGCCTCGCGGCCGAGGAACGTGAAGACGGACTGCGCGGGCACGCGCGCGGTCTCGCCGGCGCCGTCGGCCAGTTCGGCATCCGTCGCGGTGATCTCGCGCACGCTCGTGCGCAGCCGCAGCGCGAGGGCGCCCCGCGAAGCGAGCGCCTGCACGCGTTCGGCGTTCTCGGCGCGCGCACGCGAGAAGTCCGCGCCGCGGTGGGCGAGCGTCACGCGCGCCCCGGCTTCGGCGAGCGCGGACGCGGCTTCGAGCGCCGAGTCGCCGCCGCCCACGACGAGCACGTCGCGACCCGCGTGATCGGCCGGGTCGTGCAGCCGCACGTGCACGTGATCGAGCGACTCGCCCGGAACGCCGAGCCGCCGGAAGTCGCCGCTGCGTCCGATCGCGATCAACACGGCGCGCGCGCGACGCGTGCCGCCGCCTTCGAGCTTCACCGTGAGCGCGCCGCCTTCGCGCACCACGCGCTCGGGCGCGCGCGTGCGTGACGGGCACGCCGACGCGCTCGACCTGCGCGCGCAGTTCGTCGAGCAGCTGCTCCTTCACGGTCGCGCGCACCTGCAGCGCACCCTGCGGCAGGAGGTCCATCGGATACGTGAAGATCGGTTTGCCGCGCGGGAAGTCCGCGACCGTCGCGAACTGGGCCGTGCCTTCGATCACCTCGAACGACAGGCCCTGCAGCTTCGCCTCGATCGCGGCCGCCATGCCCGCGACGCCGCCGCCGAGGATCACGACGTCCACGAGATCGGCGTTCGCCGGCTTGCCGCGGCCCTGCGCGTCCGCCGCGATCGCGCGGACCGCGCGCACGCCCGAGTCGAGCGCGAACTTGAGGAGCGGCACGCCCGTCAGGTCGCCGCACACGAACACGCCGGGCACGTTCGTGCGGCCGCCGGTTCCGGCCACGGGGAGCTTTTCGACTCCGCCCGCAGGCCACTGCAGGTGCAACCAGTTCGCGTAACGGGCGAGCGGGGAGCGGGGGCGCAGGCGCGGTCATCAGGCCTCGGCAATCGGGAGGAACCGGCGGTCAGGAATCGATGAGAGCGCTTCTTCGACTCCGCGCGGAACGAATCCATGAGCGCGTCCATGTTCGCGGGTTCGGCCGGTTCGGCGTCCCCGCGCACGGCGCGCAGGGCGATCCTTCGCCAGCCGCACCTGCTGCACGTAGACCTTGCAGGCCGAGCAGACGAGCAGGTGCAGCCACACGCCGAATCGCCCCGCAAACCCAACTTGCGGTCGACGTAATCGGACGCGGCGTGCGCGACATGTTCGCAGTTCATCACTCAGGACTCCGCTCACGGCGTGGGGCCGGCTGCGCGGTGGCTCCGCCCCGCAGGTACGCGTCGAGGGCTTGACGGACCCGGACGCGACCACGGTGCAGCAGCACTCGCTCGTTGGTTCCCGTGACGACCGAGAATGTTACAGACTTCTTCAATTCATGCCCTCGACGTCCCGGAGGAGCACCACCCGGCGCGCTGGGACTCGGGCATCGCTTCCAGCGCGGCGACGATCACCTGCTGGGCCTCCGCGGTCAGGAACTCGGCTTCAGGATTCCTCAGGTCCCAGGGGTCGGGAGGCGCGCGCCAGTGCCCGTCCTCGAGAAACCCACCCGCGAGCGGATCCGTGTCCGTGAACATGTCGAGCTGGGACTCGCGCAGTCCACGTGTGTGTGCGCGAACGGCGCGCTTCTTGGCCTGGTGGACCAGGATCGCGAAGATCCAGGACCGCAGGGGGGAACGCCCCTCGAATCCCGCGATGCCGCGGACCACGCCGAGCCAAGTCTCCTGCACCGCCTCCTCGACCACCGAGGCGTCGCGCGAGTAGGCGCGGGCCAGCCGCCGGAGTGAACCGTGCAGCGCCATGACGAGTTCGCGGAACGCGCGCTCGTCGCCCGCACGCAGGCGTGCGACGAAGGCCTCATCGAACTCGACATGCGGTGGCTGCATCTCCCTGCCTCCCCGGATCATCCTGCGACGGCGCGCGGACACCTTGCCTGCGGGCCGCGTCGGACGCAACGGCGGGCGGGCGCCTCGGATGGTAGAGTGCGGCTTCCGTCGCGGGATGCTCCTCCGCGGACGAGGACGGAGGTGACGTTGGGGATGCGAAGCATCGCCGCTCGCATCGGGACGCTACCGGCCCTTCTGTGCGTGCTGATCCGGCCCGCTCTCGGCGCCGCCGTGCAGGACTCCGAGGTTGTGGCCCGGGCCGACTCCGCACGCGGCGCCGCGTACATGGCGGCCGAGTCCCTCGGCGCGCATGTCCTGCGAGGTTCCGCGGTGGCTGCGCCGTCGGAATCCACCGCCGCGCGCCGCCTCCCGCCCGTACCGGTCTTCCTCGGCGGACGCGAGGTCTTTCGCGTGCTCGGCGCGTGGGAGGGGCTTGACCCGGCGCGTCGTGCGCAGGCCATCCGGTCCCGGCTCGACGCCGCCGTCGCGGACGAGAGCACGCCGCCCGACTCGCTTCACTTCACCGCGTCGCCCGACGGCATCCGTGTGTCCCTCGGCAAACACTATCTCTGGGTCATCACGGCCGACGACCTGCCGGTGCGCGAGCCCACCGCGCTCAGCCTCTGGCTCTCCGAACTGCAGGCGACGCTCCGCGCCAGCCTCGTCCACGAGCGGGAGAGCCGCACACCGGCGCAGTTCACGCTTTCCATCGTGGTGGCCCTGGTGCTCACGCTGCTCGCGCTGCTGGTGGGACGGCTCCTCCTCGCGGCGGGGAGGCGCTGGCGCGCGTGGCTCGGGGCCTCGCTGCGGTCTCGCATCCCCGCGCTGAGGATTCGTGATTTCGAGGTCGCCTCGAGCAGCCAGCTCGCCGGCTTCCTCGGGGTCGCGATCGGGCACCTCGACGTGCCGCTCGGATTGCTGCTCGTGTATGCCTACGGCGGCAGTCTTCGAGCGCTTCGCGTGGACACAGAGCTGGGGCTGGCAGCTGCGGCACTTCGCCGCCGAGCGGGCGCTCGGCTTCCTCGGCTCCATCAGCTCCGCGCGCTGCCCGGCCTCGTGACGATCGCCGTGCTCGCGTTCGTCTTCCGGCTGCTCGTGCGGCTCTCGAACCGTTTCTTCGGCGCGATCGAGCAAGGGACGCATCGTCTCGGCCACTTCCATCCCGAGCTCGCACGGCCGACCCGGCGCATCGTGACCATCGGGCTGTGGATCACGTTCGTGGTGATCGCCGTGCCGTACGTACCCGGAGCGCAGTCCCGCGCGTTCCAGGGTGTCTCCGTGCTCGTGGGCCTGCTGTTGTCGATCGGCTCGAGCGGTTTCGTGGGCAACATGATCGCGGGACTCGTACTGACCTACTCCCGATCGTTCCGCCCCGGAGACCGGGTACGGATCGGCGAGCACGTCGGGGACGTCGTGAGCCTCGGCTACTTCGCCACCAAGCTCCGCAGCGTGCGAAACGAGGAGATCACGATCCCGAACGGACAGATGGCGAACAGCACCATCGTGAACTACTCGCGCCTCGCGGAAACCGACGGCCTGATCCTGCACACGGAGGTGACGATCGGCTACGACGTCGCGTGGCCGCGGGTGCACGCGCTCCTGATCGAGGCCGCCGGGAGCGTGGCCGGCATCGAGCGCGCTCCCGAGCCCTGGGTCTACCAGCGCGCTGCACGATCACGCGGTGGCCTACGAGCTGAACGCGGTCATGCGAGGATTCGCACGCGCAGTTGCGGCTCTACTCGGACCTGCACGCCGAGATCGAGGACGCCTTCAGCCGAGCGGGCGTGGAAATTACTTTCGCCCGCGTACCACGCGCTGCGCGACGCGAACGCGACCGTGCTGCCCGATTCACCAAAGGGTCCGCGCCCCGACCTTTCCGGCTTCCGCATGCGGACACCCTGAGACACAGCATCGGCCCGGCCGAGGAAGACGGGCCACGGCAACAGGACAAAACCGAACCAAGGAGCGTGCAGGTGTCCCAGACCCCACTCTGGTACAAGGACGCGGTCTTCTACGAGTTGCACGTCAAGGCGTTCTGCGACAGTGACGGCGACGGCATCGGCGACTTCCGCGGCCTCACGAGCAAACTCGACTACCTGGTCGAGCTCGGCGTGGACTGCCTGTGGCTGCTGCCCATGTACCCGTCGCCGATGCGCGACGACGGCTACGACATCTCGGACTACTGCGCCATCCATCCGAGCTACGGGACCTTCGACGACTTCCGGGCGTTCCTCGACGCCGCACACTCGCGGCCTGCGTGTGATCACGGAACTCGTCCTGAACCACACCTCCGACCAGCACCCGTGGTTCCTCGAGTCTCGCAGCTCGCGCGAAAACCCGAAGCGCGATTGGTACGTCTGGAGCGACACCGACGAGCGCTACGCGGGCGTGAGGCGCATCTTCGTGGACACCGAGCTGTCGAACTGGGCGTGGGACCCGATTTCGAAGGCCTACTACTGGCATCGCTTCTACACGCAGCAGCCCGACCTCAACTTCGACCATCCGGAAGTCCGAGAAGAAATCTGGAAGGTGATGAAGTTCTGGCTGGAGGTGGGCGTGGACGGCTTCCGCGTGGACGCCGTGCCGTACCTCGTCGAGCGTGAGGGCACCTCCTGCGAGAACCTGCCGGAGACACACGACGTGCTGCGTGAACTGCGGCGCCGCGTGGACGAACAGTTCCCCGGCCGCATGCTCCTCGCCGAGGCGAACATGCCACCGGGGGAGGTTCGGCCATATTTCGCGGACGGCGACGAGTTCCACATGGCGTTCCATTTCCCGATCATGCCGCGCATGTTCATGGCGCTGCGCCTGGAGGACCGCAAACCACTGGTCGAGATCGTCCGCCGTACGCCGCCGATTCCCGACAACTGCCAGTGGGGCCTGTTCCTTCGCAATCACGACGAGCTTACGCTCGAGATGGTCTCGGAAGCCGAACGCGCCTACATGTACGACTCGTACGCGAGCGAGCCCGCGGCGCGCCTCAACCTCGGCATTCGCCGGCGCCTCGCGCCGCTGCTCGAAGGCGACCTGCGCCGCGTCCAGTTGTTGAACGGCATCCTGATGTCTCTGCCGGGAAGCCCGTTCCTCTACTACGGCGACGAGATCGGGATGGGCGACAACATCTATCTCGGCGATCGCAACGGAGTGCGCACGCCGATGCCGTGGAGCGGCGGCTGGAACGCCGGCTTCTCGAGCGCGGATCCCGAACGCCTCTGCCACCCGCTCATTTCGAACCCGCTCTACGGCTACGCCACGATCAACGTCAGGCCCAGGAGCGGAACACGCATTCGCTGCTGCACTGGACGCGGCGCCTCGTCCGGATCCGGCGTTCGACGATGGTCTTCGGCCGCGGTGCCCTCGAGTTCCTCGCGCCCGCGAATCATCGCATCCTGGCCTACCTCCGAACGCTCGAGGACGAGACGATTCTCGTCGTGAACAACCTCTCGAGCGCCGCACAGGCCGCGGAGCTGGAACTTGCACCTCTCGCCGGCGCGATTCCGGTGGAGATGTTCGGAGGCAGCATCTTCCCGCGCATCGGCGATGCACCTTACGTGCTCACGCTGGCGCCCCATTCGTTCTTCTGGTTCCGGCTGCGTTACCTCTGATGCGGCGAACGCCCAACGCCGGTGGAGAGACCTCATGACCCGTACGCGCCTGTTGCCCGACGAGCTGTTCCGTCAGCTCGTGGCCGTGGGGCAGGTGGACCTCCTCGTCGGCGTGCCGACGTTCAATCATGCCTCGA
Organism: Candidatus Eiseniibacteriota bacterium; assembly: GCA_016710095.1. GTDB lineage: Bacteria > Eisenbacteria > RBG-16-71-46 > RBG-16-71-46 > RBG-16-71-46 > CAIXRL01. Next base: position 29,223 of record JADJLL010000026.1, read on the forward strand.
CCATCGGACCCGTGACCACGACGCTCCACGCCGGGCTCGCGAAGCACTTCCCGCGCGAGCGCACGGTGATCGTGAACATCGACTCCGGCTCCGAGGACGGCACGCGCGGAGCTGCTGCGCGCCGCACCGCTCGCCCCGATGAGCTGCGAAACCTGTCTACCCCTGCACGACGCACCGCGTGAGCGCCGTGGTGCCCGGCGGCCCCGGACGCAGCGTGGCCACGCGAGCGGTGTTCGCGGCGGCGGACTTGCTCCGGGCACAGGCAGTCGTGATGGTGGATGCCGACGTGATCGACCTTCGCGAGGACTGGGTGTACCTGCTCGCGCGGCCGGTGCTCGAGGTCGCACGGACCTGCTGCTGCCCTGCCATCCGCGCCGGAGGTTCGACGGACCGCTGCTCTCGCAGTTCGTGCGCCCGCTGCTCGGGCAGGCGTTCGCCCGGCAGCTGCCTTCGCACCTCGCGGGCGAGTTCGCCTGCACGGGCCGGTTCGCGGCGCGGCGCGTGGGCGATGCGCTCTGGGAGGGAGATCCCACGCGTGCGGCGCTGGACGTCCGGCTGCTGGCCTCCGCGCTCGCGGAGGAACAGCGCATCGGGGACGTCCTCGTGGGCTCGCTCGTTCGCTCCCCGCGTACCGGCCCCCGCCCTGAGCGATCTCTTCCGCGAGGTCGTGGGGGCGACGTTTGCGGCACTCGAGCAGCACGCCGGCGTGTGGCGCTCACGTGAAGGAACCGCCCCGGCCGCGGACGGCGGACCCGCATGGCCGCTCGACGACGAGGACTCCGGGCGGGAAACGGGCCCCCTCGAGGAGCGCTTCCGTTCCGGCGTGCGAGATCTCGCGCCGCTGCTCGGGGAGCTCCTCACTCCGGGCACGCTCGCGGCCGTCCGGGAAGTTGCGGCCCGGCCCGGCCCGCTTCACGTCCCGGATCATCTGTGGGTGGCGCTGGTGTACGAGTTCGCCGGCTCGGCGCACCGGAACGTCATGAATCGCGAGCACGCGATCCAGGCCATGGTGCCGCTCTACCTGGGGCGCGTCGCCACGCATTTCACGGAAATCGCCTCCGTGGACGAGACCGGGCACCGGTCGCGGTTGAAGGCGCTCGAGGACGAGTTCGCCCGGCTTCGCCCGATGCTTATCGACCGATGGAACGACTGAACTAGGAGGTGACACATGCCGGAAACGACCTCGGATGTGCTGCGGACCGCTTGGCAGGAGTTCCTGCACGGCATGCTCGTGAACCTGCCACACGTCCTCGCCATGCTCAGCCTGTTCCTCGTCGGCGCGCTCATGGCGTGGCTGCTCGCGCTCCTGACCCGCCTGATGCTGCGCGCGCTGCGCCTCGACACGCTCGCCGAGCGCGCGGGACTCGCCGTCACTCTCGCGCGCGCCGGGATGCCCCGGGGCTCCGACGTCGCGGCTTCGATGGTGTTCTGGATCGTGTTCACGGCCTTCCTCGTTTCGGGACTCGGTGCCCTCGGGCTCGAAGGCATGAGCAACCTGACCGCGGAGTTCGTGTTGTTCCTGCCGAGGCTCGGCGTCGCCGTGGGACTGCTGATCTTCGGCATCGTGGCGGCGAAGTTCGTCTGGCGCGCCACGCTGCTGGCGGCGGTCAACGCCGACGTGCCGTCCGCGCGCTTCCTCAGCGGCGCCGTGCGCTGGCTCATCCTGACACTCACCGTGGCCATGGCGCTCGAGCAGATCGGCGTGGCGAAGACCATCATGCTGACGTCGTTCGCGATCGCCTTCGGAGCCCTCATGCTCGGAGTCGCGGTTGCGATCGGCATCGGCGGCGCGCCGATCGCACGGCGCCTGCTGGAAAAGCAGTTCCCCGAGAAGCCCGATCCCCCCAAGGACGCGCCCCCGGACATCTCTCACCTCTAGGAGGCACCCGATCCCGAAACGTGCACGTCGAGCTGCGGGAACGCCGTGACGCCACTCGTGTCGCGGAAGCGCGCGTCGATGCGATACCGGAGCGCGCTCTCGGCGAGCCGTGCGGGCCCCCGTTCCGCGACGAGTGAGCCCGCCGTGAAGGACGCCTCGCCGACAGGTGCGGGGACTAGGTTCCCGATCAGCGGAATGGGCATGGCGCCTCTTGGAGTCAGTGCCGCGACGAGCGCTGTGACGTCACCGGCCGGGACTGAAGCCAGGCGGCGAGCGGTCCGACGGTGAGTCCCTGCACGAGGATGCTGAACGCGACCACGAGGTAGGTGGCCGTGACGATCAGGTCGTGCGGACCTCCCTTGGGCAGCGACAACGCGAGCGCGACCGAAATGCCGCCCCGGAGGCCACTCCAGGTGAGCAGCGTGATCGCGTACCGGCTCACGGGCTGCCGCCACGCGCGCAAAAGCAGGATGGGAATCCCGACGCTCACGCCCCGCGCCGCGAGCAGGATCGGGATGAGCAGGAATCCCGCGGCGAGGAACGGCCACGAGAACTCGAGCACCACGACCTCGACCCCGATGAGCACAAACAGCAGCGCGTTGAGGAACTCGTCCACGAGTTCCCAGAAGCTGTCGAGCCGTTCCTGCGTCCGGTCCGACATCGCGAAAGCGCGCCCCTGATTGCCCACCATGAGGCCGGCGACCACCATCGCAAGCGGGCCCGAAACGTGGAGCCGCTGCGCGAGCGCGTACCCACCCGTGACGACGGCCAACGTCAGGAGGATCTCGACCTGATAGTGGTCCACGCTCTTGAGCATGCGATAGGCGAGGAACCCGACGACGACACCGTAGAGCACGCCTCCCACGACCTCCTCGAGCAGCAGCATCCCGACGTGGCGGAAGCTGAGTTCGGCGCCGGGTGCGGTGAGCGACAGGAGTACGAGGAAGACGACCACGCCGAACCCGTCGTTGAAGAGCGACTCGCCGGTGATCTTCACGTGCAGTGACTTCGGCACTCCGGCCCGTTGCAGAAGGGCGCCGACCGCAATCGGGTCGGTGGGCGAGATGAGCGCTCCGAAGAGCAGGCACTGCAGGAAAGGCACCTCGAGTCCGAGCCGCGGGAACAGCACCCAGGACGCGATTCCCACGAGTACCGTGGAGATCACGACGCTCCCAGTCGCGAGCAGCAGGATCGCCCATTTCTGCCGGAGGAGGTCGTCCATCTGGAGGTGGATCGCTCCCGCGAAGAGCATCGCCCCGAGCATGCCGTTGAGGAGCGTGTCGTGAAAGTCGAGGTCGCGCACGAGCGGCAGCAGCGGGTCGCGCTCGAACGCGCCGAGCGCGTGCAGCACGACCAACCCGAGTGAGCTGCACATCGCGATCGCGAGCAGCCCGATTGTTGGCGGCAGGCGGACCCAGCGGTGATTGATCCAGCTGAAGAGCGCGGCGAGCGTGGTCAGGGAGGCAAACACTTCGAACGGGGTCATGTGGGGGGGGCCGGCGAGTGAGCGGGAGGATCACGAGCACGCGGCCGCGTACCGGTAGGCCTTCCCGAATCGGATGTGAGGGAGGGGCACCGTGCCTGCGGCTGTCAAGTGCACAAGCCGCGCGTGCGCCGCCGAAACTCCGCGAGGCCCACGAACGATCCTCCTCGGCCGACCCGCCTCGAGTTTCGTGCGCTCACCGTACCGTCCCGAGCCGGACGATCAACATACTGCAGGGCGCCCGCCGCAACACGCTCTCCGCGACGCTTCCGAGCGTCAGGCGCTGGAACCCGCTGCGACCGTGCGTGCCGACGATGATCCACGAGGCGCGCAGCCGAGCCGCCTCCTCGAGGATGGCTTCCGCGGGAGACCCGACGCTCAGGATCGTGTCGTCCGCCGCGTACTGCTTCCGCAGTTGCTCGAGCCGCGACTTCGACGACTCGATCTCGGACTCGAGCAGGCGAGTCATCATCCGCGACGAGACGCTGTCCGGCGCCTCCAGCGCGAGGACGCGCACCTCGACGGCATGAAGGATCAGGAAGCCGACACCGAGCCGATCCGCCTCTGCGCGTCCGGCTTCGACGGCCGGCAACGAAGTATCCGAGAAGTCGGTCGCCGCGAGCACGACACCGGGAGCGTGCGCCCGGACGACGCGCACGCGGCACGACGCGTGTCGCGTGACGCGCTCGGCGACACCTCGAAGGAGGCCCGTTCACCCCTCGATCCCGAGCCGAGCACGATGAGCGACGCATGCTCGGCCTCCGCCGTTTCGAGGATCGCGGCGTGTGCCGATCCGATCACGACCCGCGCCGAAGGTCTCGGCATCGTTCCCGAGGACGCGGACGACGCGAGCCGAGAGCCTGCTCGACTCTCGCTCGCGCGCTCCCGGCCACCTCGAGATCTGCTTCTCGCAACTGCGGGAAGAGAGGCCGCCTCCCATACAGATCGGGCATCGCGTGGCAGACAATCAAGGGTGCCGCGTGCGCACGCGCGATCGCGTGCGCCTGACACACCGCCTCTTCACCGGCCGTGTCGATAGCGGTCGCCACCAGGATGGGTCCAGAAGGTCGCATGTGCTCTCCTTCCGCCCGCGGGGGGGCGGAGTTCGACGGAAGACTGCGCGGCCTTTCGGAGCGGCTATCGAGCGGAAACGGCCTTCACGACCGGCGCGGCCCCCCGTGTCGTGCCTGCGACGGGCACGCCGCGATGATGTCGCGGCGCGACAGGATGCCGACCAGCTCGCGGGATCCTCCCGCTCCACGACCGGTAGCTCTTCGACCTCGAGCGACATGAGGCTCTGGAGCGCTCGATCGAGGTCGTCGTCCGGCGTCAGGGTCGAGACCGGCGACAACGCGAGGTCGTGCGCGATCGCCGGGGCGCCACTGTCGCTCTCGTCGAGGAAGTGACGCACCTGAGCGAGCGTCACCACACCGGTCATTGCGGGGTCCACGACGGGGTAGCAGTGCTGCGAAGAAGTCATGCAGCTCTGGATCACTTCACCGAGCGAGGCGCGCTCCGGAATCGTGTGGAGCTTCCGGCCGCCGATGACGTCGCCGACCCGGACGGCGCGAAGGATCCCGCCGAGGATCGCGCCGCGGTGGGCGGGAGAGTCCAGGCGACCCGGCACTTGATGGCGATACAGCGACCAGCGGCGGCCGAGCAGGTAGGCCAGTGCGCAGACCCACAGCGCCGGCAGGAGCAGCTGGTAGTTGCCCGTCATCTCGGAAACCATCACGAGCGTCGAGATCGGCGTGTTCGCGGCCGCGGAGAAGAATCCCGCCATGCCCACGATGACGAACGCGCCGGGCTGGGTGATGACGGCCGGGAAGAAGTGCCGCGCGACCAGGCCGACCGCGCCTCCGAGCGCGCCCCCGATCACCATCGAAGGCCCGAAGACCCCTCCCGAGCCGCCGGAACCGATCGAACAACTCGTGGTCAGCATCTTGCCGAAGGCGATGACGAGCAGCAAGAGTATTGGGAGTTCACCGCGCATGGCGTGCTGGATCGAGCCGTAGCCGAACGACAGCACGTCGAGCGCACGCAGGTCGCCCATGCCGTAGTACGCCACGAGCGCGATCACGCCCGTCAGCACGCCGCCGAGCGCAGGCTTCAGCACTGCGGGCATGCGCAGCCGCTGGAACAGTCCGTGGATGCCGTAGAAGACCCGCACGAACAGTCCCGAAGCGAGCGCGACCACGAGCGCGAGCACCGTGTACGGCAGCAACTCCACGACGGAGTGGGACGTGAATCGCGGGGTGTCGAAAAGCGATCCGAACCCGAACTTCAACGAGAACACGCAGTACGCGATGATAGTCGAGATGGCCGCCGGGATGATCGCGTCGGGCTCGAACTCGGGATCGGAGTAGAGCACTTCGGCGGCGAAGAGCGCGCCTGGCGAGCGGCGCTCGAAAGATGCTTCCGACACCGGCGCCCACGCCCGCCGCGAGTAGGATGCGGCGATCGCGCTCGCCGAGTCCGAGCCGCGTGGCCAGGAACGAGCCGAAGCCCGCGCCGATCTGCGCGATCGGGCCTTCGCGTCCTCCGGAGCCGCCCGAGCCGAGCGTGATCGCGGAGGCGATGGTCTTGAGGATCGGCACCCGCCCGCGAATCACGCCGCCTCGCCGGTGAAACGAATCGATCGCTTCGTCGGTGCCGTGGCCTCCGGCCTCCGGTGCGAAGCGCTGGACGAGGAAGCCCGTGAGCCAGCCGCCGAACCCCGCGACGAGGGGAATCATCCACGGCCGAAGGGGCGAAGCTCCGGGCGTGATCAGGGCCGCCTCTCCGGCGGGTCCTTCCATGCGAAGCCCCGCGAGCCGGTCGAGAAAGACGTGCGAGCCCGCCTGGCACATGTACTGGAACACGATCGCGCCGAGTCCCGCGACGATTCCCACGAGCGAACTCAGCGCCACCGTCCGGCTCACGGAGTGAAGTTCGAGATGGCGGGCTTCCCTCGCCACGCCGCGCAGCGGGCTCAATGCGATCCTCCCATCGGGACGACGAAACGACTACGGGAACGAAGAGGACTGGGCCGGAAACAGTGCCTGCCGAGCGCGGGGGGCACTCGAGACGGCAGGTCGCGGGGCGACAACCGTCAGAGCCGGCGCTTGGGCGGCTCCTCCTCGAGCGAGCGCAAGTACTCGACGAGAAAGTCACGCGCCAGTTCACGACAGCCCAGTCCGAAAGCGAGCGCCAATCCGAGCCCCGTCGCGGATGCGGCGACGACCCCGATGGCCATGACGAATTGTGCGGCGAAGCCGAGTTGCTCGAGCGCGAGGAGCATGGCGAAGCCGGTGAGCACCGCGCCGACGACGCGGCCGAAGATCGCCGCCGCCCGCACTTCGGCGGATTCGAGAAAGCGTTGGGTGACGGCGCCGACGACGATCGCGCCGAGCGTCCCGAGCGCGAAGAGCATGCTCGCGGTGAGAATCCGGGGAGCACTTCCTCGAAACGGCGCGCGATCGGCGCGGAGAGTTCGAACCCGACGGACTCCAGCGCCAGCGTGAGGGCGCCGAGCACGAGCCAGTACGCCACCCAGCCGGCGACCGCAGAAGCATCGTGGCTCTCCACGAACCGCTCACCGACGGCGTGACGCAGGACGGCGTCGAACCGGAGTCCGCGCAACACACGTCGCACGATGCCCGCGACGAGCGTCGCCGCGAGCCATCCCACCGTGAGGACGACGGCGACGAAGGCGAGCGCGAAGAACGCGCGCGAGGCGTCGTGACCGAAGCTCTGCATGCGGCCGAGCAGGGTCGTCCACAGCTCTCCGGGCATGATTTCGAGAATGGGCATGGCTGACCTCTCCGCCCCCTGAAGGTTCAAAGCTCGGCTCGCTCGACGTCTCTACCACCCGCCGGGGCGGCTTCGCGCGCGGGGGTGCGCAGCCGCACTCCCACGATCGTATCGAGCAACTCGATGGTCCAGTCGAAGACGTTTCGCCGGAACACGGTCTCGCGAAGCGCGGCCATCCGCTCTCGCCGGGAATCGCGCGGCTCGGTGAGTGCCTCGTGGTACGAGTCCGCGAGCGCTTCCCGATCGTAGGGTGAGACGATCCGGGCTCGCTCGAGCTCCCGTGCGGCCCCGGTGAAGGGCGAGAGCACGAGCGCACCTTCGAGGTCCGGAGAGGCGGCGAGGTACTCCTTCGCGACGAGGTTCATGCCGTCGTGCAACGACGTCACCGTGCAGAGATCCGCCATCCGGTAGTAGGGGAGCAACCCGGAAGTCGAGGTTCGCCTCGATGAGGTGGACGGTCGGCCCACCGGGCCGAGGGTAGCGCGCGTTCAGGCGTTCCGCCCACCGCCTCGCCTGGATCTGTATGTTCCGGTACTCGCTCAGTTCGATCCGGGACGGCACGCCGATCTGGACGAACGCGAACTTGCCCTGCAGCGATGGGTACTTCTCGAGGCAGCGGTCGAGCGCTTCGAACCTCTCCGGAATGCCCTTCGTGTAGTCGAGGCGGTCCACGCCCAGACCGACGAGGCAGGACTGCAGTCCGAGATCCCGCCGAATCTCGGACTCGGTGCGCCGGACCTCCGGCGACTCCACCGCCGCCGCGATGTCGTCGGCATCCACGCTGATCGCCGCGGCGTGCACCCAGGTGCGCCGCCCTTCGCGGTCCACCGCGCGGCGCTCGAGATCGACGCGGGCCTCGAGTGTCTCCGAAACGGCGTCGAGGAAGTTCGTCGCGTGGCGCTGAATGTGGAATCCGATTACGTCGTTCGCCAGCATGCCTTCGAGAATCGCGTGCTTCCACGGCAGGATGCGGAGCACCTCCGGATTGGGCCACGGGATGTGCCAGAACATCGCGACCTGCAGATCGGGCCGGCGCTCCTTGATGAACTTCGCGGCGAGCGCGAGATGGTAGTCCTGCAGGAAGACGAGCGCGGGTTCGTCCCCGACTTCCTCGAGCACGACGTCGGCGAAGCGCCGGTTCACCCGTTCGTACGATTTCCAGTTCGCGAGGTCGAACCGTGGGCGGACGTAGACGATGTGGCACAGAGGCCAGAGCGCGCCGTTGGCGAATCCGGAGTAGTACCGCGCATGGTCGTCCTTGGTGAGCCACACGCGGCGGAGGGAATACCGCGGCTGGTCCGGCGGACAGGAAATGCGGTCGTGCTCATCCACGGTCTCGCGGTCGGCGTTGCCGCTGCCGTGCGCGACCCACACGCCGCCGAGCGCCTGCATGACGGCGTCGAGGGCGACGGTCAACCCACCCGCATTGCGAACGACCCGCACCTCCTTGCCGTCACGCTGGTGCGAGTAGGGCTGGCGATTCGAAACCACGACGAACTTGCGGTCGGGGAGATGGGCACGAGCCCACTCCACCAGCGCCGGCCGCGTCGTGCGCGGCGGCCCCTGGTTCCGAAGCTGCGCGCGAATCGCGGCACGTGAGAGCGCTCCTCGAGCCCGATCGGCGAGGTCCATCGCTGCCTCCTTCCGTTCCGGCGCTCTCCGGGAGGTCCCTGCAGGGACGCAAACAGTCCGCACGCGACCCTTGACCTGCGGGGGACTCTAGGCAATTATGACCGCACGGTCAACTTTGGCAACGGAGCCGGGCATGACGCGAAGCCATCCACTCGACGAGATTCCCGCCCAACTTTGGCGCCTGGTGACGCTTGCCCGCCACCGGGTGCTGATGTTCGACTACGACGGAACTTTGGCGCCCTTTCGAGTTGAGCGGCACGAGGCGAATCCCACGCCCGGGAGCATCGAACTCCTGCGGCGCATCGCGGCGACGGGACACACGACGATCGGCATCGTGTCCGGCCGTCCGTTACTCGAAGTCGAACAGCTGGTCGGGAATGTCCCCGCGACTTTCGTCGGCGAGCACGGATGGGAGAGACGCGCGCCCGACGGCTCGCTGCTTCAACGTCCGATTCCGCCGCCGACCCAGGAGGCGCTCACCCGGGCGTTCGAGTCGTCGAACGGCAAGCCCTGGAGCGCTCGGCTCGAACGCAAGCGCACGGCCGTCGTCTTCCATGCTCGGGGACTGCCCGAGGCGCAGGCGGCCGAGTGGTCGAGCGAGTGCGAGGCCGCATGGAGCGCGATCGCACAGGAGGGCCGGGTGAGCCTCGATGCGATCCAGGGAGGTATCGAGATCCGCGCGCGTGGATGCAACAAGGGCACGGCGGCGCTTTCACTGCTCACGCACGCACCCGACGGGAGCATCGGAGTCTTTGTCGGCGACGACGCAACGGACGAAGATGCGTTCGACGCCCTGCGTGACTGGGGCTTCGGCATCCGGGTCGGTCCCCGCACGGGTCCGACGACCGCAATGGGAACGCTGCCATCGTGCGATGCGGTGACGGCTTTCCTCACGGAATGGCTGGATCTGACGACGCGGCCCGACGAAACGCCGCTCGTGCCCTCCTGACCATTCGAACCAAATGGGGTCTGGCGCACTCGGCCCGCCCCACGGGTTGCCGACGAACAACGCAACCTGCAGAGTGCGCCTGCCCCGTATCGGAGGATCCACATGGCCCGCACGCGACCTGCACTGCCCCCCATGACGAGGGGGCGGCGCGAGCATCGCAAACACCTGACGCGCCAGGAACTACTCGCCGCGGGGCGGCGGCTGTTCGGCGAACAAGGTCTCTACGAGTCCCGAATCGAAGACCTCACCCGTCACGCCGGCATCGCGAAGGGAACGATCTACGGCTACTTCGCCAACAAGCAGGAACTGATGGAGGCCGTCGTGACGGCCGGCTTCAGCGAACTGCTGGGCGAGGTGGATCGCGCCACTCACGGAGCCACGAATACGCGTGAGCGACTCGGGCTTTGCGTGCAGGCGCACTTCGACTTCTTCGACACGAATCCGACCTCATGCGCGTGTTCCACCAGGTCCGAGGACTTCTCAAGTTCAATCTCCCCGACGGCCGTCCCCTGCGCCGCGTGCTCGCGCACTATCTCGCCAGCCTCGGCCGCGCGATTGCGCCGCTCGTCAGCTCCCGCCGCGGACCGAAGCGGAATCACCGGAGCTGGCGACGGTGCTGGCGCCGTCTCCGGCGTGGCGTCCACGCACGCAGCCCTGACGGCCTGCCCCGAACGGGGCGCAATCCCGCGCGCCGCGCAGGCGATCACGGAGATGGTCCTGCAGCACGCGAACCTGCGAGGCGCTCCGGCGTACGCGGCCAGGCGGACGGCATCCACGAGCGCACCACAGGCGCCGCTGACGGGCGCGGCTCGCACCCGTGTGCGCCCGCCGCGTGCCACACGCACCACGCGCAGGCGCCTCTCGACTTGAGGCGTTCGACCGGGCTCAGGCTCCGTCGTCTGCCGGCGCGCCGTGGTCCCCGGCGGCACTCAACTCCGGGGCATGGGGTTCGGTGATGTCCGGATACGGGCGGCGGAAGAAGAACGTGGGTACGAGCGTGGTCGCGAGCGTGTAGAGCACGACGCCTCCGAACAACTCCGGCGGCGCGCCGAAGCGGTCGCGGAGGATCTCCGCGAGGGCGAGGCCGAAGACCAGCGTCGGCAGCAGCGAGACCGCGATGCGCATGCCCTCCGCGCGCCCTTCACCGAGCGCGAAGCGGCGGTGCATCAGCACTGCGCCGAGCCGCGCCGGCACGACCACGGCGAAGAACACCGCCCCGTAGGCCAGCGCCATCGGATGCAGGTCTTCGCGCTGCAGTCTCAGGCCCGCGTTGAAGAAGAGAAGGGCACGAAGAAGGAGGAGAACATCTCGACGGCGTGCACCATCTGCTCCGATGCCAGCGCGGGCAATCACTCGCGAAAGCGCTGCGCCGCCATGCCGACAATAAACGCGCCGACGAGGTAGTAGACACCCAGTTCGCGGGTCACAATGGCGCACACGAGCGCGATCATGAGCAGGAACGCGAACTCCGACCGCGGGGCGTGCGGCACGACGAACGCCGCGAACGCCCGGAATACCAAAGGCAGCAGGGCGATCAACACGGCGAGGACGAGGAACGACACGAGAAACTTCTCGAGCGACGTGGACTGCAGCGTGGCGAACATCACGAGCAGCGCGAGCAGTTCCGCCGCGATCGCCTTGGACTTCACCCACCGCTTCTCGGCGGCCTCGAGGCCGAAGAGCCCGAGCGAATCGAGAATGAAGCCGGTCGAGGGCGTGAGGAGCGCCAGCGCGAGCAGTAGCGCCATGCGCAGATCGAGATGAAGTATCTGCACGAGGCCGAACGTGCACGCCGCGAGCAACAGCAGGCGCACGACGAGATGCTGCGTGAGTATGCCGGCGTTCGCCCGCAGTTCGGACGTGTCCACCTCGAGACCGGCGAAGAGGAACAGCGCGGTGATCCCGAACGACGACAGCAGGTGGATCGTCTCGTCGTGCTGCAGCACTCCGAAACCGAGTCCCACGATCGCGCCCAGCGCCAGGCTGGTGACGGCGGCGGGAACGCCGAAGCGCTGTAGGGCGCGCGGCACGACGAAGAGTCCGAAGAGAATGCCGACGTACGCCATGTCGGCAGGAAGGCTCGGGAACGGAAACGGCATGTCCGTCCTTTCTCGTGCAAGCGATTCCGGGTGGAGAATTGGATTCGGAGCGCGCACCCTACCAAGCACACGACAGCGCGCACGAGAGAATCCGGAACGGTTGAACGCGCCCGGCCCGCCGACTAGTCTGCCGCCCATGCTCCGGCTCGACCGTATCTGCGCCGCGCTCGCGGCCCTGCTCGCGATGGCTTGCGTCACCGCCACCGTTCACGCCGCCGAACCGTTTTCTCCCGCCGCGCTCGCGGCCGCACGCGACGTGCGCGAACGCGCGCTGCGCGACGACACGGGCTACGACCTGCTGCGTTCGCTCACGACCGAAGTCGGACCGCGGCTCTGCGGCACGCCCGGCGACGCGCGGGCGGTCGCCTGGGCGATCGCGAACCTGAACGCGCTCGGCTTCACGAACGTGCACGCCGAGCCGGTGAAGGTTCCGCACTGGGTGCGCGGCACGCCGCACGTGGAAGTGCTCGCGCCGTTCGCGCAGCCGATGGTCGCGGTCACGCTCGGCGGCAGCGTCGCGACGCCGGACGACGGCATCGCCGCCGGCGTCGTCGGCGTCACCACGATCGCCGAGCTCGCGCTGCTGCCCGACAGCGCCGTGCGCGGCAAGGTCGTCTACTTCGGCAACCGCATGCAGCGCTCGAAGAGCGTCGCGAGCTACGGCGCGGCGGTCGGGGTGCGAGGCCGCGGCGCGGGCGAGGCGAGCAAGCGCGGCGCGGTCGCGGTCATGATCCGCTCGATCGGCACCGACCGCGATCGCGTCGGGCACACCGGCGGCATGCGCTTCGAGAAGACCGAGACGCCGATCCCGGCGTTCGCGCTGTCGAACCCCGACGCGGATATGTTGGAGCGGCAGCTGGCCTCCGGCCAGCCGGTGCGCGTGCGCCTGCGCGACGACTCGCACTGGGCGGACAGTACGATGTCGGCGAACGTCGTGGGCGAGATCCCGGGACGCGATCCGCGCGGGGAAGTGGTCGTGCTCGGCGCGCATCTCGATTCGTGGGACCTCGGGCAGGGCGCGCACGACGACGGCGCCGGCGTCGCGATCATGACCGCCGCGGCGCGGCTCGTCGGCCAGGGCACGATGCGGCCCAAGCGCACGATTCGCGTGGTGCTGTTCGCGAACGAGGAGTTCGGTCTCTCGGGCGCCCGCGCGTACGCGCGCGAGCACGCGGCCGAGGCGCCGAAGATCGTCGCGGGCATGGAGTCCGATCTCGGCGCCTTCGCGCCGACGGGATTCCAGTCGCGCGTCGATCCCTCGCTCGCGCCGGTCGTGCAGGCGATGGCGCAGGTGCTCGCGCCGCTCGGCGTGCCGCTCACGGGCAACGAGGCGTCCGGTGACGCCGACGTGGGACGGCTCTACGACCTCGGCATTCCGGTGTTCGACGTGGACACCGACGCGAGCGGGTACTTCGACCTGCACCACACGCCGAACGACACGTTCGACAAGATCGACCCGGCGATGGTGCGCCTCAACACGGCGTGCTACGCCGCGCTCGCGTTCCTCGCGGCCGAATACGGCCCCGGGCTCGGACGCGCCCCGCGCGCACCGGCGGCGCCGCGCTGATCGCCGAGCGCCACCCGAGCGAAGGCCGCCGCGTCCGTCATGGTCGCGGCGGCCTTCCGTCATTCGGACGTTGACGCTCGGGGTGCCGTGCGTTCTAGTCGCCGCGCTTCGTGGCGCCCCCTTGCGTCGAAATCGCATCGTCCCCGGAACGGGAGATCCGCCCCCGATGAATCACAAGCCGCTCTTCTGGACTTCGGTCCTCTGTCTTTCGCTGGTCACCGGCGCCGCGCTCGCGGCGGCCCGTCCCGCGGCGAAGCCCGCCGCCAAGCAGCCCGAGTCGAAGCTCTCCGCGGGCTCGTTCGCCGGCCTCAAGTTCCGCAGCATCGGCCCGGCGCTCACCTCCGGCCGCGTCGTCGACCTCGCCGTCCACCCGCGCGACAAGAGCACGTGGTACGTCGCCACCGCCTACGGCGGCGTGTGGAAGACGACCAACGCCGGCACGACGTGGAAGCCGATCTTCGACTCGCAGGGCACGTCCTCCACGGGCTGCGTCGCGATCGATCCGCGGCAGCCGCTCACCGTGTGGGTGGGCTCGGGCGAGAACAACTCCCAGCGCAGCGTGGGCTGGGGCGACGGCGTCTATCGCTCCGACGACGGCGGCCGCACCTGGGAAAACACCGGCCTCAAGGACTCGCAGCACATCGGCATGATCGCGATCCATCCGGCCAAGCCCGGGGTCGTGCTCGTCGCGGCGCAGGGCCCGCTTTGGGCGCCGGGCGGTGATCGCGGCGTCTACAAGACGACGGACTCCGGCAAGACGTGGAAGCGCGTGCTCTACGTCGACGAGTGGACCGGCGGCAACGAGGTCTGGTTCGACCCGCACGATCCCGAAGTGCTCTACGCGTCGACCTACCAGCGGCACCGCAAGGAATGGACGCTCATCGACGGCGGTCCGGGCTCCGGCATCTGGAAGAGCGTGGACGGCGGCGACACGTGGAAGAAGCTCGCCGGAGGCCTGCCCGGTGAAGACATGGGCAAGATCGGGTTGACCGTGCCCAAGACCGAGACGGACGTCGTCGTCGCGGTGATCGAAGCGGCGAACGGCAAGGGCGGCATGTACCGCACGAACGACGCGGGCGCGAACTGGGAGAAGGTCGCCGACGTGTTGTCGGGAAGCCCGCAGTACTACAACGAGCTGTTCTCCGATCCGACCGTGCCCGGCCGGCTGTACCTGGTCGACACGTTCCTGCAGACGAGCGACGACGGCGGCCGCACGTGGCGCCGCGCGGGTGAGCAGCACAAGCACGTGGACAATCACATCGTGTGGGTCGATCCCGCCGACAGCCGGCACGTGCTCGTCGGCTGCGACGGCGGCCTGTACGAAAGCTTCGACCGCTGCGCGACGTGGAAGTACTTCGGCAACCTGCCCATCACGCAGTTCTACAAGATCGAAGTCGACGACTCGAAGCCGTTCTACTACGTGTACGGCGGCACGCAGGACAACAACACGCAGGGCGGACCGTCGCGCACGAGCAACGTGCACGGCATCCGGAACTCGGACTGGTTCATCACGGTCGGCGGCGACGGCTTCCAGCCGCGCGTGGATCCCTCGAACCCGAACATCGTGTATTCCGAATCGCAGCACGGCGGCCTCGCGCGCTACGACCGCGCGACGGGCGAGAACATCGACATCCAGCCGCAGCCCGAGCCGGGTGAGGACGGCAGCCGCTGGAACTGGGACAGCCCGCTCATCATTTCGCCGTTCTCGCCGTCGCGGCTCTACTTCGCGTCGCAGCGGCTGTACCGGAGCGACGATCGCGGCGACACGTGGAAGCCGGTCAGCGGCGACCTGTCGCGCGGCGTGCAGCGCAACAAGCTGCCGGTCATGGGCCGCGTGTGGAGCATCGACGCCGTCGCGAAGAACGCCTCGACGACCGTGTACGGCAACATCGTCGCGCTGTTCGAATCGCCGCTGCGCGAGCACACGATCTACGCGGGCACGGACGACGGACTCATTCACGTGACCGAGGACGCGGGCGCGCACTGGCGCCGCATCGAGACGCCCGCGGGCGTGGGCGAGTACGCCTACGTGACGCGCGTCGTCGCCTCGCAGCACGCGGCCGGCACCGTGTACGCGACGTACGACCGTCATCGCATGGGTGACCTGAAGCCCTACGTGATGAAGAGCACCGACATGGGCCGCACGTGGACGAACATCACGGGCGACCTTCCGGTGAACGGCAGCGTGTTCGCGTTCTGCGAGGACCACGTGGATCCGAACCTGCTCTTCGTGGGCACGGAGTTCGGCGCGTTCTTCACGCAGGACGGCGGCCGCAAGTGGATCAAGCTCACGGGCGGCCTGCCCGTGCAGAGCATCCACGACATCGCGATCCAGAAGCGCGAGGGCGACCTGATCCTCGGCTCGTTCAGCCGCGGGTTCTACATCCTCGACGACTACTCGGCGCTTCGCACGATGAACGAAGCGCGCCTGAACGAGGAGTCCGTGCTGCTGCCCGTGCGCAAGACGCCCATGTTCATCCCGTCGTCGCCGATGGGCGGCGCGGGTTCCGCCGAACAGGGCCACGAGTTCTACACGGGCGAGAACCCGCCCTTCGGCGCGGTGTTCACGTACTGGCTCCGCGACGAGTACCAGTCGCTGCGTGAGAAGCGTCACGAGCGCGAGAAGAAGCAGAAGAAGGCGGGCCAGGATTCGTTCTACCCGAGCTGGGACAGCCTGCGCGCCGAGGCGCGTGAAGAGGCGCCCGCGGTCGTGCTCACGGTGACGGACGCGGCGGGCAACGTCGTGCGCCGCCTGAGCGGTCCGTCGGACGAGGGCTTCCACCGTGTCGCGTGGGACCTGCGCTGGGCGTCGTCCGAGCCGGCGGTGCTCGGCTCGCGTACGCGCGGCGACTGGGACGACACGCCGAACGGTCCGCTCGCTTCGCCGGGCACGTACACGGTGCAACTCGCCAAGCGCATCGACGGCGTGCTCACGCCGCTCGGCGCTCCGCAGCAGTTCGTGTGCGAGCCGCTCGGCGCGCCTTCGCTTCCGCCCGCCGACCGCGGCGCGCTGCTCGCGTTCGAGCAGAAGACCGCGCGGTTGCAGCGCGCGGTGCTGGGCGCCACGCGCGTACTGGCCGAGGCGCAGTCGCGCCTGCCGCTGCTCCAGTCGGCGCTCGAGGAAACGACGCGCCCGACCGAGGACCTGCGTGCGCAGCTGCGTGACGTGCGCCGGCGTCTCGACGGCATCAGTGTGATCTTCTACGGCGATCGCGTGCTGCGTCGCGCCGAGGAAGCCACGCCGCCCTCGCTCATGGAGCGCGTGAACGGCGTCGTGAGCGGGCACTGGGCGTCGACCAGCGCGCCGACGGCGACGCACCGCCGTGGCTACGAGATCGCGTCCGCGCAGTTCGGCGGCGTGCTCGAGCAGCTGCGCGCGGCGATCCGCGACCTGCAGGCGCTCGAGGCGAAGGCCGAGGCGCTCGGCGCGCCGTGGACGCCGGGCCGCCTGCCGGAGTGGAAGCCGGAGTAGGCCTCGACGACGACGATCGAGGGCGCCGTCGCGCGCCTCCGGGAAAAGAGCGGCCGCCCTTGCCGGGTGGCCGCTCTTTCTTACGCTTACTGCGGTGTGGCTGCCGGCCGTTCCGGCTCATGGACCGCAGGCGGGAGGACGCGTGGCAGGGCGACTCGACACCAGTGGAAGTCGCGGGGCATTCCGGGCGGCGCTGATGCTCTCGCTCTCGGCGCTCGTCGCGATCGCCGCCTCGAGCGGCGCGCGGGCGGAGGAGCTGCCCCTGTGGGCGCGCCGGACGAGCCGCGCACTCGCACCGGCACCGGCCTGGCGCGCCCGCGGTGCAGCAGCTGTTCGACGAGACCCGCGTGAAGGTGCGGGAGGCCGGCCGCGTGATCGTGCTGCGCCGCGGCGTCGTGCGCGTGCTGCGGCCGGGCGGCCTTCCGGAGTCTTTCGGTGAAGCGTGCCTCCCGCCGGACGGCGGCGAAGTGCTGTCCGCGCGCGCATGGCGGGTCGGCGTGCGCGGCGAAGCGCGCGCGTTGCCCGTGGAGCGCGACAGCTCACGCGCGGGGACTGCCGGCGCCGCGGGCGCCGCGGGCGCCGCGGGCCAGGGATGCGTGCGAGTCACGCCCGAGGCCGCGCTCGCGGGCACGGTGTTCGTGTGGGAAATCGTGACCGAGGACGACCTGCCGCTGCCACGGTGGACGCACGACTTCTCGGGACCGCTTCCGGTGGTCGAGTCGCGCTTCGCGATCATCTTGCCCGACGGCTTCGAACCCGACGCGCAGCTCGCTTCCGGCGGCGGCGTGTACGCCGTGCGCACGGGCCGCGCATGGTACGGGCTCGCCCTCGGCCTCGCGGCGACTCCGGTCGAGACGCCGGAGAGCGCGCCGATGCCCGCACAGCCGACGCTCTTCGTCGCGTGGCGAGCCCCGAAGGAAGTCCTCCCACGTGGGGCCCCGGCAGGGCGGCGATGGAGCCGCACTCCGTGAGCCCTGTCCGAGCGGCTGCGAGCCGTGGCGGACGGGATCGCGGGCCCTCATGGAACCCGGCCGCGATCCGGGGCTCGGGCACGGATGGGACATGCGTCCGCAACGCCTGCGGTCGTCACGAGCGGCGGCTTCGGCGGCGAGTCGCACTCCTCCACTCCTACGACCGAAACTACGCGGCGCTGTTCGACCGCCGCGCCTGGCTCCCTGGCGCGGGCCTCCCGGCGACAGGCGGAATCGCGCTGATCGGCCGCGCTCGCGCGGCGGTTCGCACCCCGGCGGGGAAGCGGGCGGGATTGCCGCCCGGCGGCAGCGGCTGCCGGAAGTTCGCGCCGCACACGAGGCGGGCCCGCCTCGCGCCACCTCGGCGTGCGCGGCGTCTTCGCTCGTGTGCGTGGGCAGTTGCCTCGCGCGCCGCGCGAGCGCACTTCCGCGGCCCCGCGCTTGCAACTCGTGCGTGTGGCGGCGCCGGCGTTCGGCGGCTGCTTCACTCGCGAGGGGAGAGACCACATGTCCGTCCACAGCGTCGGCGGCAACCGCATGTCGGCTGCCGACTGGCTCACGCTCATGCGCACGCGCGGCGCCGACTCCGCGCAGGACCTGACGGCGAGGATCACGAAGCTGGGCGCGGACGTGCGCGCGGGCGATCTCGCGGCCGCAGCGAGCGACGCGCAGAGCGTGACCGCCGCGAGCGGCTGGCCGATGCGCAAGGACGAGGCGCAGGAGTTCGAGTCCGGCATGCGCTCGCTCACCGAAGCGATCGGCGCCGGCGACGTGGGCGCCGCGCAGGCGGCGTTCGCGAAGGTCGCCACCGGACTGGCGCGCTCGCAGGTGCACCAGTGGACGCCGCCGGTGGACGGGCTGCTCGCGTCCTTCACGACGCAGGAGACGGACGATCCGTTCGCGGGCGTGTTCGGCACGCTCGGCTCCTCGCTCGCCAGCGACGATCTCGGCTCGGCGAGCGCCGCGCTCACGCAGCTCCAGCTGCTGCT
>JADJLL010000027.1 GCA_016710095.1 Candidatus Eiseniibacteriota bacterium
CCTGCGCCTTGGCTTCGTCGATCGGCATGACGCGCCAGCTCACCTCGCGGTTCGCGAGCACCCACGCGTTCACGCGCGACTCGATCGACGCGAGCTGCTTCTCGGACGGCGACTCGAAGTGCGCGTAGTCGAAGCGCAGGCGCTCCGACGACACCATCGAGCCCGCCTGGTGCACGTGCGTGCCGAGCGTGTGGCGCAGCGCCGCGTGCAGCAGGTGCGTCGCCGTGTGGTGACGGTTGGTCGGCGCGCGCCGCGCGGGATCCACGAACGCGGCGAGCTGGCTCGTCGCCGCGGCCGCGAGCAGCGCCGCGCGGTCGCCGCTGGCGAAGCGCACGCGGTGCACGATCGCGTCGTCTTCCTTGTACACGGCCGTCAGCTCCGCGAGCACGCCGTTGGCGCGCAGCGAGCCGTGATCGGACACCTGGCCGCCGGACTCGGCGTAGCACGGCGTGCGGTCGAGCACGACCTCGAGCTGGTCGCCACGCTCGCGCCAGCGGCGCGAACGAAGACGCCCTCCTCGGCGAGCTTGTCGTAGCCGAGGAACTTGCTGTCGGGCTCGGCCGAAACGACCGTCCAGGGCGCGCGCTTCTCGTCGCCGTCCTTGCCGAACTTGCTCGCGGCACGGGCGCGGGCGCGCTGCTCGTCCATCGCCTTCTCGAAGCCTTCCTTGTCCACCGTCACGCCGCGGCCGGCCGCGATCTCTTCGGTGAGCTCGATCGGGAAGCCGTACGTGTCGTGCAGCAGGAACGCGTCGGCGCCGGCGATCCCCTTCGCGCCGCCCGAGAGCAGTTCCTCGAGGCGCGAGTTGCCCGCTTCGTACGTCTGGCCGAAGCCGGTCTCTTCCTGTTCGAGCACGCGCAGGATGCGGTCGCGGTTCTGCGCGAGTTCCTTGTAGTGACCGCCGAACTGCGCGATCGCCTGCTCGGCGACGCGCGGCAGGAACGGATCGGTCAGCCCGAGACCCTGGCGCGAACGGCCGCGCGTGACGGCGCGGCGCAGCAGCCGGCGCAGCACGTAGCCCGCGCCTTCGTTGCCCGGCAGCGCGCCTTCGGAGATCGCGAAGCTCAGCGCGCGCACGTGGTCGGCGATGATGCGCGCGTCGCGCACGGCCGACTTCTGGTCGGAGATCTTCTTCGCGTGGCTCAGCACGGCGTCCACGAGCGGCGCGAACAGGTCGGTCTCGAAGATCGTGTTCTTGCCCTGCAGGATGAGCGCGAGGCGCTCGATGCCCATGCCCGTGTCGATGCCCGGGTTCGGGAGCAGGTCGAGCTTGCCGTCCGGCTGCGCGTCGAACTGCGGGAACACGAGGTTCCAGAACTCCATGAAGCGATCGCCCGCGTCGCCCGCGGACTCGCCCCAGAAGGCGCCGTCGGGCAGGTAGTCGGGACGCTTCTCGCCGAGATCGAAATAGATCTCGCTGCACGGGCCGCACGCGCCGGCGCCGCCGGCCGGGCCCCAGAAGTTGTCCTTGCGGCCGAGCGCGACGAGGTGATCGGGCGAAAGCCCGAGCTTCACCCACAGCGCCGCCGCTTCGTCGTCGCGCGGCACGCCGGGTTCGCCGCCGAAGATCGACACGAAGAGCCGCTCCTTGGGCAGGCCGAGCGTCTTGGTGACGAACTCCCACGCGAGCGCGGTCGCCTCTTCCTTGAAGTAGGCGCCCTTCGCCTTCGGGCCGAACGAGAAGTTGCCCAGCATCTCGAAGAACGTGTCGTGGCGCGGCGTCAGCCCGACGTTGTCGAGATCGGTGAGGCGGAGGCATTTCTGCACGCTCGTCGCGCGCGTGTACGGCACGTCGCCCGTCGCCGAGTAGTACGGCTTGAACTGCACCATGCCGGCGGTGGTGAACATGAGCGTCGGGTCGCCGTGCGGCACGAGCGGACTCGACGGCACTTCGGTGTGCCCGTTGCGGACGAAGAAGTCGAGGAAGGCGCGACGCAGGTCGGCGCCGGTCTTGAGCGTGGCGTTGGACATCCGAACTCCCCGGGCAGGTTCGGGCCACGGCGGCGCCGAAGGCGGCACGGCCGGGCCGGTCATGAGCGGATTACAGGCCGCGGCAGGATAGCCGAAAGCGAGGGCGGAAGTCAGCGGGCGCGGCGAGGTCCGGCGGAGAGCGCTCGGGTCCGCCGACGCGCGGTCAGCGGAAGCGGCGCACCGCCGTCAGCGAGCCGCGGCGGTACGAGTGGCCGGGCGCGCCGTCGCGCACGCCGGCCTCGGCCCGCGCCGACAGTTCGAGCACGCCGAAGCGGGCGAACCCGTCGAGGCCGGCGCCGCGCTGCACCACCGGCCCGGCGCCCACGCGCGCGAACCGCGCCCGCTCGATCCGGGCGCCCCAGCGGTACCGTCCGCCCGCGTTCCACTCGGAGCGTACGCGCTGCACCGACGAGCGCAGGCGCAGCCCCGCCTCGTGACCGTCGGTGAGCGACGCATCCGCGAAGAGCTGCGCCGAAGGCGACAGCCCGCCACGCGAGCCCGGCGCTCGTTTCGCGATGCCGCGCCTCCGATACCGGACACCGCGCGCCAGCGAGCGCTCTCGCCGCGAGATCGAAGCGTATGGGGCCGCGCGGCAGGCTCGCGCTCGCCTGCGCCAGTTCCTCGCGCGAACCCAACTGCTCGGCGCCGCGATCGACCGGCGAGTCGGTCGCGCGCGTGCGGCGATCCTCGGCGCGCAGCGAGAAGCCGCGCCAGTCCGCCGTCCATCCTGCGTCCGAGCGCACCGCGCGCCGTCCCGGCGTGCCGGGCGGCGGCGGGCTTCAGACTCACGCGCACGCGGTCGCCCGGCGCGAGTCGCCCGCCGAACGGCACGACGACCTGCAGGTCGAGCCCCGAGCGGACCAGCGAATAATCGATGCCTTCGACGAAGCCGCTCGCGCCGTACACGTCGCGCAACACGACCGTCGCGGAGTCCGCGCCCTCGACGTCGAGCGCGAAGGCGCGCGAGGGCGAAATGGTGTGCGCCTCGTCGTACACCGCGACGACCGCGTCGCGCGCGCCGGTGCGGCGCTCGTGCTCGAGCGCGGCTCCCGCCTGCGCGGACATGCGGAAACCGCCCGCCCAGGCGCGCTGCCAGGACGCGCGAGGCCCCACCGACCACGCGCGCCCGGCGCGCCCGGGCGACCTGTCGCCGCGCAGTCCCGCGGCCAGCGCGTAGCCCTTTCCGTCCACTCGCCCGCCCAGCTCGAGCTGGTGCGAGAACGTCCGCGCTTCACCCGCGAGCAGAGTCGCGTGCGTGTGCTCGAAACGATAGTCGCTCGCGAGCCACGCCGCGTGCCGCACGTGCAGCTGCTCGTGAACGCGTCGGTCCACGATCGTCGCGCCGCCGGGCGTCTGCCCCGCCCATTCGAGCCGCGTCGCGAGCCGGCTGCCGTGCCCCCACGGCAGCGCGTGGTCGAACGTCGTCCAGCGCGTGTTCACGTCCTCGCGCGTCGCGGCCACCTGCTCACGCACCTCGCGGTGCATGAGCCGCATGCGGCTGCTCTCGAGCCACGCCTCGCCCGTGCGGCGGCGCAGGTCGCGCTCGAGCTCGGGCGCGAGCGCGGTCGAGATCCAGCGATCGTCGGAGCGCTCGTCGCGCAGCGACGCGCCCATCGACGCGAATCCCGGGCGCAGCTCGAACCGTCCTTCCGTCCGCCGCGTGCGCGACTCGCGTGACGCGTCGGCGCCGCGATCCGCGAGCACGCGGTCGCGATCCGCGGAGAACTGGCCGCGCAGCCAGTGCCGCGGCTGCGAACTCGCGACGAACTGGTGCGCGAACGCGTCCGTGCTCAGGTCGGCACCGGGCGAGCTGCCACCGCTGCGCACGAAGCTCGGGCGCGCGGTCCAGCTCCAGGTCAGCCAGCGCGATTGCGGCAGTTGCCCCGCGAGCGATGCGGACATCCAGCCGCGCAGCGCGGTCTCACGCACGAAAGGCCGAGCCGTCGAACGACCGTCCGACGTCTCGGCCCGCACACCCACCTCACCCGTTCCACCCCACCCTGCCAGCGTCCCCGACGCCGCGCGTGCCGCCGGGCACGCGCACACGAGCCAGACGAGCCCCGTGCGCCACATGGTCCGGCGTTTCATGCTCACTGCTCCTCGAACAACGTCGAATCCACGATCACCGGGTCGGGCACGAACGCGGGCGGCTCCTTGTGGCAGCGCTCGCAGTTGCCGAAGCCGGCGCGGAACGCGGTCTTGCCGTCGTGACAACGGCCGCACGCCTGTCCCGCGGTGATGTCCTTCATCGTGATGCGATTGGCGCCCGCGCGCGGCTCGAAGATCTCCATGTGACACACGCGGCACTGATAGCGAATGCGGTGCACCCAGTGCGGGAACACGGCGCGCGGCAACTGCTTCTCCGGCGTGTTCGGCGACATGCCCGTGCCGTCGTCGATCCGGTTCATCACGATCGTGCCGAGCAGGCGCGGACGCGCGCGGTGCTCGGGCAGCTTGATGCGCGAGTGGCAGCGCTCGCAGCCGCTCACGACCGGGAACGAGACCTTGCCGTGGCACTCGCCGCAGTAGCGGCCCGACAGGAGGTCGAGCATCCGGTACTTCACGTTCCGGTACCGGAAGATGCGCGAGTGGCACTGCGCGCACGCGATGATCTGCGTGTGCGCCGAGTGCGGGAACGACGCGTCGAACGACGAGTCGCGGCCCGGAAAGAAGAAGTCGAAGCCGAACGGCGCCGGGCTGTCCTCGAACCGCCCGCCGATCGCGGGACGAGGACGCATGAGCCCTTCACGCAGCGCGCGCACCCAGTCCGGGTGGCCGATTTGGTCGCGCGGAAGCATCGCGAGCACGCTGTCGGGATCGAGCGTCGTCTCGAGCCTCGGCAGCGTTTCGTTGACCGGCTCGTGCGCGGGAAGCGCGCGCGCGGCCGCGACGGGCGCCGCCGCGGGGCGTGGCGGCGGCAGGTCGAAGAACGCGCGCGCGGCGTTGCCACAGCCGGCGGCGAGAAACGCGATCAGCAGGAGTGCGAGGAGTCGGCGCACGTCACTTGATGTGGCAGGTCAGGCAGAGGCTGCTGCCCGCGTTCGAAATGCGCAGGAACGGACGGTTCGCCGCGGTGTGCGGGTTGTGGCAGCTGCCGCACTGGACCTTGCCGTTGTACAGCTGCAGCCCGGCCGCATGCACCGACGCCGCGGAACGGAAGTACGTGTCCGCGGTCGGGTCGTACGTGACCGACACGGGATGGTCGTTTCGCAGGTCGGTGCCGAGGTTCGGCAGGATGTTCGACGGCATGTGCGTGCCGACCGCGGCGCCGCCCGTGTAGCTGTTGGGCGTGTTCACGATCACGTCGAGACCGACCGTGCCGTCGTGACACGACAGGCACGCGAGCGACACGCCCGTCGGCTGCGAGTCCACGGTCATGTTGATCGTCGAGCTGTGGCCCGCGTCGTACATCTGGTACGAAGCGACCGAGAAGTTGCGATTCCAGAGCGGCGCCGACGTCTGCCCGCCGTGCGGCGTGTGGCAGTAGACGCAGACTTCGCCGTAGTTGCGCAGCGCGCCCGGGCCGTAGCGATCCGACGACGCGGCGTACGACAGGTTGTGCAGCGTCTCCACGACCGACGTGCCGTTCGGCCAGGCGCCCGGCGCCTGCGCACGAACCACGGGAACGGCGAGCACGAGCAGGACGGCGAGTCCCGCGAGAACGGCGAGGCGCATCGAGTGCTTCATGAGGCCTTCCTCCTTCCGGCGCGTCCGCGGAGTGCGGAGCGCGACGTCTGTCAGCGGGCCGCGGACGGCCCGTCGTGGTTCATGAGCGCGAACATCTGCACGCGTGCGTTGTAGCGGTCCGCCACGTAGACGTGGCCCTTGCGATCGATCCAGAGTCCGAGCGGCAGGTAGAGCTGGCCCGGGCCCGTGCCGAGCTGGCCGAACGTGAGCAGCAACTGGCCCGCGGGATCGAACACCTGCACGTTGTTGAACGCGGCATCGACCACGTAGACGTTGCCGGCGGGATCGAGCGCGATGCCCTTGGGGCGCGCGAACGCGCCGGGCGTGTCGCCCATGTGGCCGAACGTGCGCACGAACGCGCCGTCGCGCGCGAACACCTGCACGCGATCGTTGAGTCCGTCGCTCACGAACAGTTCGCCGTTCGCCGACACCGCGACGCCGCACGGATAGAGGAACTCGCCCGGTTCGCCGCCGCGGTTCTCGCGCACGTCGCGCGAGCCGGCGGCGGAGCGGTGCACGTCGGACAGCGAGCGCTCCGCGGCGTTCGTGGGCTTCTCGGCTTCGACGACCTTCGAGTGCGCGTCGCCGTCGGTGCGGCCCAGCGTGCGCACGAGCGCGCCGGTCGAATCGAACGCGAGGATCTGGTGCAGGTACGCGTCGGCCACCCACGCGATGCCGGTGGTCGTGTCCACCGCGACGTCGACCGGGTTGAGCAGCACCCCGCGGCCACCGAACGCGCGCAGGAAGCGTCCTTCGCGATCGATCACCACGACTCGGCGTCCCGGAGGGTCCGTCACGTAGAGCCGGCCGCGGCCGTCGCCCGTGAGGCCCATCGGCTTCGCGGGCGCGCCGGCGCCTTCGATCGGCAGGGAGCGCAGGCTGTGGCGCTTGCGATCGAGCACGAACACGCGGCTCTGCGCCGCGTCGGTCACGTAGACGGTCGAGCTGTCGTCGGCGTAGATGTCGGTCGGGCGCACGAGCTGCTCGCTGCGCGCGGAGTTGTTGCCCGTGAACAGCCGGCGCAGCGCGCCGCCGAAGCCGCCGCCCTTGTTCGACTGGCGGCGCAGCTCTCCCGCCCAGCGCACGCGCGCGGTGTCGGGAGACGGCGGCCAGAAGAGCCGCGCTTCCACGTCGCGTGGAGCAGCGAGCGAGGAGGTGGCGCCGACGAGTGCGCCGCATGCCGCGGTCGCGGTCGCGGCGAGGATCAGTGCGAGGAGTCGTGCGCGCATGCGATCACCAGAAGTGCGCCGTCGACTGCGACGGCTGGGTGCGGTGACAGACGAGACAGAGGCTGCGATTGGTGTTGGGAATGCGGAGGAACGGGCGGTAGCGCTCGGTGTGCGGTTCGTGACAGGTCGCGCACTGCACCTTGCCGTTCTCGAGCACGAGTCCCGCCGCCGTCACGGCGCTCGCGGGGTTGAAGCCGGCATCGCGCGACGCGTCGTACTGGATCGAGATCGGGTGCTGCTTGCGCATGTCGTCGGGGCGGAACCAGACGTGCTCCCAGTTGAGCCCACCGGCCGGATTGCCGCCGTTGTGACAGCCCGTGCAGCGCTCGATCGTCTCGCGGCGCGGCCCCGGTCCCGTGTGCGTGATGGGCGCCACCTGGATGTCGTCGAGCCCGATCGTGCCGTCGTGACACGACAGGCAGAGGCGCGACACGCCGGTCGGCTGCGGGTCCGCGATCATGTCGAGCGAGCCTTCGTACATGCGGTACGGGCCGGTGGGCAGGCGGCGGTTCCAGAGAGGGCGCTCGCCTCCGCCCGCGTGCGGCGCATGGCAGTAGACGCACACCTGACCGTAGTTCGTGATCATGCCGGACATCGGCGAGATCTGCGCCGGATGCGTGAGGTTGTGGAACGTCTCCGGCACCGTCGTGCCCGTGGGCCACTCGGCGCGTACCGCGGTGACGAAGCCCACGAGCACGACCGCCGCGACCAGGACGATCACGACGACGCGCAGCGCGGGGACGAACACGTCCGTCATTGCGCCATGCTCGCGATGTACGAGGCCACGTCCACGACCGCCTTGTCCGTGGACAGCGCCGCCGCCATGCCGCGCATCTGCATTCCCGAAATGTCGAGGTCGTGGTAGCCGCGAAGGCCGCGGCGGAACTTGGTGAGCTGGCTCACGAGGTACCAGTCCGCCTGCCCGCTCAACGCGGGCGTGCGGATCTCCGGACGGCCACCGCCGTCGGCGCCGTGGCACGCGGAGCAGATCATCTTGAACGTTCGCTCGCCCGCGGCGCGGTCACCGCGCATCGAACGCGCGGGCACGTCGCCCTCGAGGCTCGCGATGTACACGGCGACGTCGAGCATCGCCTGTTCGTCGGCGAGCGCCATGGCCATCGGCGCCATCATCTGTCCGCCGATGTCGTCGTCCTTCGCGCCACGGATGCCGCCGCGGAACTTGCGCAACTGACCGAGCAGGTACCACGGCTCCTGGCGATTGAGCGCCGGCGCACCGATGTCCTTGTTGCCTTCGCCGTTCGCGCCGTGACACGGCAGGCAGGTGCTCTCGAAGATCCCCTTGCCCGTTTCGAGATGGCCGAACGCCTTCGAGGACGCGGAACGTCGCGGAGGCTCGGACGCGGGCGGTGCTTCGCTCGCGGTCTCGGCTTCACCGCCACTGCTGGCGGTGGAATCCGAGACCGTGCCCGCGGAGGAGTCCGCAGGCACGCTCGCGGGGGAAGAGGTGCCGACGGAGTCCATGGGGGGGGCGACTCCGTCGGCGGAGCCGTAGGCGCGAGGGGGGGACTCGAGCGCGCTGACGGCCGAGAAGACGGTGAGGAACACGAGCGCATACGCCGCCGCCCGGAAGGGGCGGCGTGCACGATCGAGCGATGGGGCACGGCGGGAGTGCGGCACGTTGGCTCCACGGATGGATGCGGGGTCAATCGCGTGTCTGCCGGAGATTCCAGCAAGGCGCGGGCCGTCCCGTGTCGTGACACGGGTTCCGCGCGGGCGCTCGTTCGTGCACCGCGCGCGCTTGTGACGCGCGATTTCGCGCACAGGCATGGGCCGGAATCGTTTGAACGGTTCAGCGTGTCCAAACATGCAAGCCACACCACTCGCTCCCACCCCACTGCTCGGCGCAAGCGAAAGCCCTCGCGCATTGCGGCGCGAGGGCTTCGCAGGCCAGTTTGGCAGAGTGGGTCGGATCGCTCCGCAGTTTTGTCAGCACTCACGCGCGCGGCGAGTTTCGACGCGCGCGCAAAGTGGTCTCATGCGTTCGCCGCCGCGCTCGAAACGTACAGGCACAGTTCGTCGCCGTCGTCGCTCATGCGCACCGGGCGCTCGAAGTGCATCCCGACGTCCTCGAGCACGCGCCGCGACGCCGCGTTGTCGGGGCTGCAGATCGCGACCACGCGCGCGTGGCCGAGCGTGCCGAGCGCGTGCGCGAGACACGCCGCCGCGACTTCGCGCGCGTATCCGTGACCGCGCCCGGCGGGCAGGAACGCGAAGCCCAGGTCGGGCGAGTCGAGCGAATCACGCTTGAGCAGGCTGCACACGCCGAGCGGCTCGGTTTCGCCCCGGCGCAGGACGGCCCAGAGCCCGAGACCTTCCGTCGCGTACAGCGGCAGGTACGCGCGCTCGATGTACGCGCGCGCCGCCTCGACCGTGGCCGCGTCGCGCTGCCCGATGAAACGCACCCAGTCCGGATCGTTCAGCAGCGCGTGGATGAACGCCGCGTCGTCGAGCGTCAGCTCACGCAGCACGAGACGATCGGTGAGCGGGAAACTCACGCGTGCTTCGCGTCCGGGTCTCCCCCGCGCGCCATCGCCTCGTTGAAGGCCTTCGACGCGCCACGCGCCACGCTCAGCGTCTTCCAGTTCGCGCCACCCACGAGATGCTTCGCGAGCAGCACGATCTGACCCGTGTGCACGCCGTAGTGCTGGAGCTGGCGGCTGATCGCGGCGCTCACGAGCATCGGCTTCGTGCGGATCGTGATCGAGCGATCGAGATCGTCCTCGGTCAGTCCGTCGAGCGCGGCGAACAGGCACGACCAGCCCTGTTCCCAGCGCGCGAGCAACTGCTCCCTCGTGAGCCCCGTCGGATTCTCGAACTCGCCGTCCCGATCGCGGTTCGGCTTCTCGCCGTCGGTGGTGAGGAAGTCCGTCCAGCGCGAGAGCATGTTGCCGGCCATGTGCAGCATGATCGTGGCGATGCTGTTCGACTCGGGGCCGAGCTGGTGCGTCCACTGCTCGAACGGCACCTGCGCGATCGCGCGATCGCACTGCGCCTTCGAGTCGGCGTAGCGCTGACGCACGTCGGCGAGCCAGAGCATTCCGTTCATCCGGTTCTCCGAAGTGTCAGGCGGGAGGCCACTGGCGCACCCAGCGGGGAGGCTGGACACCGTTCTGGCGCAGGAGCAGCTGGAGCTGCGCGGCGTGGTGCTGCACATGGCGCGTGATCAGCAGGAAGCGTTCGTAGCTGCTGAGGTCGTAGGTGCCGAACGTCCAGCGCTTCGCGGCGCCCACCTCGTCCATGGCCGCAATGACGGTCAGCGCCGCGGCGCGGCCACGCGACAGATACCCGAGCAGTTCGTCCCGGGTGTAGACGCGGTCGGGATAGAGTCCCGCCGGATCCATCTCGGCGACCGTGAACGGCGCCGGTGGCACGTAGGCCTCGACGTCGTCGGTCGAGTAGCAGTCGAGCCAGAACGCCGTGTGGTAGGCGATGTACCAGAACTCGTGCGGACCGATGCGCTCGCCCCAGACGTGCGGCGGGCAAGCGGTGATCGAGTTCTCGATGGCCTGGACCGACGCGGCGAGCTGGCTGGCGAGCGCGTTGCGGGCGAGATCGAACACCCTCAGGACTTCTCCATCACGGTGAACACCACGCCCTCCGGGTCGATCACCTCGGCGACCGGCGCGAGATCGTGGTCCGCGTCGAGCGGCGACCAGTTGCGGCGAATGACCTTCAACTGCACCTGCTTGCCCTGCAGGCGCTGATGCCAAGCGGCCACGTCGATGCCGCGCTCGACGCCGCGGTTGATGTAGTAGCGATGCCCGTCTCCCTCGACCCAGATGCTCACGTCGAGGCCGCCCGGAGACGTCACCGAGGAGACGCGACCCGTCACGGTGTAGCAACGGTCGGGAGTGGGCCTCGGCACGGGGGTGAGCGCCATGACCATGAGGACGAGAATCGCAGCGCCGAGTACCGCACCGAGCTTCGTCAGAATCGAGCGAATCATGCTTTCCTCCGTGGGGGAGTGCCGCGCGTGACGGGACCCGACCTTCTACACCCTCTCGGGCGGTGAAGTTCCACGACGAGGCTCGCTACTCTCCCGCCTCGTCGTCGCGGATCGAGAGTACCCGGCGGATGGTGTCTCCGTCGAAGCCTCTTCGCGCGAGCAGGGCGTACAGGCGCTGGCTGCGCACGCGCGGCTCGAGCTTCGCGTAGCGCGCGGAAACCTGGAGCACGAGCTTGCGCGCGACGGAAAACTCGTCGGCCGCGCCCTCGCGCTCTTCGATCAGTCCGCGGCCCGCGACGATCGCCTCGTCGGCGACGCCCTTGGCACGCAGCTCGCGCTGCAGGCGCGACCAGCCGGACGGGCGCCGGCCCCAGCGGCCGGCGAGGAACGCACGCGCGTACTCGGTGTCGTCCACGAGTCCGACTTCGG
This sequence comes from Candidatus Eiseniibacteriota bacterium, assembly GCA_016710095.1. Classification (GTDB taxonomy): domain Bacteria; phylum Eisenbacteria; class RBG-16-71-46; order RBG-16-71-46; family RBG-16-71-46; genus CAIXRL01. The sequence continues at coordinate 11,284 of JADJLL010000027.1, forward strand.
CGAGGCGCTCCACGATTTCGGTCACGACCGGCGCGGCGAAGCCTTTGTCGCGCAGGCGGCGTTCGAGATCGCTGCGCGTGCGACGCGTGCGCTCGAGCAGCTTGAGCGCCGCTTCACGCGTGGCGACGGGGTCGTCGTTGGGTTCGGCGTCGGGGTCACGCCGGGTGCGAAAGGCCATGGTCGGTGCGCTCCCCGTGAAGGTCAGAGACGGGCGCCGCCCGATGAGTTGGACGGCGCCCGGACCTGGCGGAACTTAACGGCGGGCCGCGGCGGCCGGAACCGGCGCCGGAGCCTGCGGACGAGCGGCAGCCGCAGCACCCGCGACAGCCTTGGCCGCCGCGTCGGGCGACGGCGCGCTGCCGTTGGTGGCGACCGGAGCACCTTCGACTCGAAGGCCGATCAGCGGGAACAGCTTGGCTTCGATCTTCAGGCGCACGTCCGGATGCTCCTTGAGGAACATGCGCGAGTTCTCGCGGCCCTGGCCGAGGCGTTCGTCGCCGAAGCTGAACCACGTGCCGGCCTTGCTGACGACCATCTTGTCCACGGCCATGTCGAGCAGTTCGCCTTCGCGCGAGATGCCCTGGTTGTAGATGATGTCGAACTCGGCCTCGCGGAACGGCGCGGCGACCTTGTTCTTCACGACCTTCACCTTGGTGCGGTTACCGACGGCCGTCTCGCCTTCCTTCAGCGTGGCGATGCGGCGGATGTCGAGGCGCACGGAGGCGTAGAACTTGAGCGCACGGCCACCGGCGGTCGTCTCAGGGTTGCCGAACATGACACCGATCTGCATGCGGATCTGGTTGATGAAGATGACCGTCGTGTTGCTCTTGTTGATCGAGCCCGTCAGCTTGCGGAGCGCCTGCGACATGAGGCGCGCCTGCAGACCGACGTGCGAGTCACCCATTTCGCCTTCGATTTCGGCGCGCGGCACGAGGGCGGCGACGGAGTCGATGACGACGATGTCCACGGCGGCCGAGCGCACGAGCGTGTCGGCGATCTCGAGCGCCTCTTCGCCCGTGTCGGGCTGCGCGACGTGCAGGTTGGCGATGTCCACGCCGAGCTTCTGCGCGTAGCCGGAATCGAGCGCGTGCTCGGCGTCGATGAACACCGCGTTGCCGCCGTTCTTCTGGGCGTTCGCGATGATCGTGAGCGCGAGCGTCGTCTTGCCCGAGGATTCCGGTCCGTAGATTTCGATGATGCGGCCGCGGGGCACGCCGCCCACGCCGAGGGCCAGGTCGAGTCCGATCGAGCCGGTGCTGATGGTCTCGATCTCGGGCGCGGCATTGCCTTCGCCCAGCTTCATGATGGCGCCCTTGCCGAACTGCTTCTCGATCTGCTGGAGCGCCAGGTCGAGAGCCTTCGTGCGTTCCTTGGCGTTTGCCGGGTTGGTGATCATTGAGCTGCGTCTCCTTCGCAGGGGCTGCGCTTGATGTGCGGGGATGGCCGCCGGGGGCGGCCTCGGCGCGCATACTACACAGGTGTGCAGTAACCCCCAAGGACTTTTTTTCGGGGGGTGTTTCGGGCCCCTACTTCCCCAGCAGGGCCTCGCCGACCACGTCGTAGCGCGAGCCGCCGGGGGCGAGCGCGCTCTGGACGAGCACGATCTTGCCGACCTTGAAGCGCACTTCGGGCGACTCGGTCTTCACGAGCCGCTCCGTCCAGTCCGCGGGCGTGCGCACGCGGCCGAGCGTCAGGTGCGGCTCGAAGTCGTGGTCCGCGGCCGGGAAGCCGTGCTTGGCGAGCGACTTGTCGAGCGCGATCGCGAGCTTGCGCATCGCGTCGGCGCCGGCCTCGAGCCCGGCCCACAGCACGCGTGCGCGCTTGGGCACCGGGAACGCGCCGAGGCCGCTGAGCGCGACCTCGAACGTCGCCTGCGACTTGGCCGCCTCGCGCGCGGCCGACAACGCCGCCGCCATGCCGGCCTCGTCCTGTTCGGCGAGGAAACGCAGCGTGAAGTGCAGGTTGTCGCGCTTCACCCACGAGACGCTGTTGCCCCCGCGAGTCGCGCGCAGCGAATCACTGGCCCGCGCGGCGACGGCCTGCGCTTCGGGCGGCGGGAACACGGCGAGGAACAATCGCATGGTCTCGGTCTCAGTCCAGTGAGGGATCGACGGGGATTTCGAGCAGGTGACGGCGCAGCATGTCGAGCGCCGTCTGCGCGGCGCGTTCGCGCACGGTGGCGCGGCTGCCGAGCAGGCGGTGCACGCGCGACACGGTGCCGAGCGGCGTCACGAGCGCGATGTACACGGTTCCGACGGGTTTGTTCTCGCTGCCGCCGTCGGGGCCAGCGACGCCGGTGATGCCCACGCCCACTTCGACGTTCGCACGCTCGCGCGCGCCGGCCGCCATCTGTTCGGCCACCGCGGCGCTGACCGCGCCCTGCGCCTTGAGCGTCGCCTCGTCCACACCCAGCAGCTCGAGCTTGGCTTCGTTGGCGTACGTCACGAAGCCGCGCTCGAACCAGGCCGACGATCCGGGCGTGTCGGTGATGCGCTTCGCGAGCAGCCCGCCCGTGCACGACTCGGCCGTGGCGATGCGCCACGAACGCTCGCGCAGGCACGCGCCCACGACTTCTTCCATGCCCACGCCACCCTCGGCGTAGACCACGTTGCGGACCTTCGCCATGAGCTCGTTGTACGCGCGCAGGACCGTGTCGCGCACGCCGGCCGCGTTGTTGCCGGCCACGGTCACGCGCAGGTCCACGCCGAAGTAGCTCGGCAGGTACGCGAAGCTCGCGCCCGGCCACGCGTCCGGCATCGCGCCGATGCGCTCGTGCAGCTGGCTCTCCCACGAACCGTACGTGCGCAGCGTGAAGCTCTCGACCGTGCGGCCGGTGCGCTCGCGCAGGAACGGCACCAGGTACTCCTCGGTGATCGCTTCCATTTCGCTGGGCACGCCGGGCAGCAGGATCACGGGCTTGTCGCGATGCGTGATCACGATGCCGGGCGCCGCGCCCACGGGGTTCATCCACACTTCCGCGCCGCGCGGGATGAGCGCCATCGTCTCGACCGTCGACGGCAGCTTGCGTCCCGCCTTCTTGCCACGCTCACGGATCGCCTTGAGCACGTTCTCGTCGAGCCCGAGCGGACGATTGAGCAGCGTCGCGACCGCCTTGCGCGTGACGTCGTCCGGAGTCGGTCCCAGTCCGCCCGTCATGACGACGGCGTCGGCGCGCTCGAGCGCGCGGCCGAGTCCCTCGGCGATGCGTTCGGCGGAGTCGCCCACGGTGGAATGCCACATCACCTCCACGCTCGTCGCCTCGAGGGCGCGGGCGAGGTAGGCGAAGTTGGTGTCCACGGTGCGGCCGGACAGCACTTCGTTTCCGATGGTGACGATTTCGACGTTCATGCGCGGGAGTGTGCTCGGGAGGGCCGGCGTGGTGCGGGGACGGAACGCCCGCACTTTGACGCAGTGCGGGGTGTGCGGCAACTGGGACCGGGCGGGCGCGGCCCGTCGTGCTACCGTCGCGCCTCGTCCCGCACGCCCCCACCGCTCGCTCGAGGTACCGGCATGCTTCGCCCGATCGCCCTGTTCGCTGGTCTTTCGCTGGCCGTCACCGTCGCGCTCGCCGCCCCGGCCGTCCGCAGCCCACGGCCCGCTCCCGGCCAGACCCAGAAACCCGCCGCCCCCGCCACGCCGGCCGCCGCGCCGTCGTTCGACAAATGGTGGCACGACGGCAAGGCCGAGCTCGACGGCTACCGCGTCACGGTCCAGCGCTACGGCCAGCCGCGGTCCGCGCGCGCCGTCGCGATCTTCGTGACCGAGCCCTTCAGCGGCTCGCGCCACGTGAAGCTCGACGATCCCGCGAAGACGCCCGCCGACGCCGTGGACGTGCTCAAGCTGAACCTCGTGCGCGACTTCCAGACGGGCGTCTACGACTATCACACGATGCTTTCGGTCTTCACGCAGGCGCGCGACTTCAGCCCGCTCAAGGTGACGTTCACGAGCAGCGAGTGGTGCGGCCAGGTGTTCGAGGAACTGCACTTCTGGAGCGGCTTCACGCAGCACAAGCTCTTCAGCTACTTCGAAGGCGAGTCGTTCGAGCGCAAGCAGCCCTACCCCACGAGCGGCGTGTCCGAGGACAACCTCTGGATCGTGCTGCGCGGACTGCGCGGGCCTTTCCTGAAGCCCGGCGAGAAGCGCGTCGTGCCCTACCTGGCCGGCGCGTTCTGGCGCCGCCTCGCGCATCGCGACGCCGACTGGATGAAGGCGTCCATCGAGCGTCTCGCGCGCCCCGAGCGCGTCACCGTGCCCGCGGGCGCGTTCGTCGCGGACGTCTACGAAGTGCGCCCCGCGGACGGCCGCGTCGGGCGCTTCTGGATCGAGCAGGCGTACCCGCGCCGCATCGTGCGCTGGCAGTGGACCGCTCCGGCGGCCGGAGCGCCGATGGGCGGCACCGACGCGGGCGAGCTCACGGGCACGACGCGCCTCGACTACTGGCGCACGCACGATCCGGGCGACGAGAAGCTGCTCGAGTCGATCGGGCTCGGCCCCGCGCTGAAGTAGCGCTCAGCCCGCGTCGTGCACGGCGCGGTGGCGCAGCAGCTCCGCCCAGAGCACTTCGGGCGCGAGCAGCGTCGCGCCGCTCTCGCGATTCCACACGGAGGAGCGGTCGTCCTCGTCGCCGCCGTGCGTCCATCGGCCCGGCACGCTCGCGACCACCGCGTCGAACGTCTCCGCCGTGGGCGGCGACAGCAGCAGCGTGAACTCGTACAGCTCGGGCATGCGCTCGTAGCGCTCGGGCGGCGACGATTCGATCGCGCGCCACGCGGCCGCGGCGGCGAGCAGGCGCGGCGACAACGCGGCGGCGGTCGCGGCGTCCGGGCACTCGGCGAGCACGCGCAGCATGAGGATCACGCGGGAACTCCTTCGGGAATCGCGAGGAACTCCGGCGGCAGCGTGCGCACGAGCCACACGTGGTTCTGCGACAGGTGGAACACGTGCCCGGCCTCGTGCGCCTCGAACGCGTGCACCGCGATCACGACGGGCTTGCCGTGGCGCGCGCCGACACGCTCGGCCGCGGTGACCGACGCCGACAGGTGCACGAACTGGCGGTCGAGCGGACGCAGCCCATCGCGCCGGATCGCCACGAGAAAGCGCGTCGCGGTGCCGTGATGGAGCAGCGCAGGCGGCACCACGGGCGCGAGCCCGAGGTCCACGTCGATCGAGTGTCCCTGCACCGCACGAATGCGCGCGCCGTCGTCGCTGAGCGCGAAGCGCTGCTTGTCGTTCGTCGCGACGACTTCGGCGATCGTGGCCGCGTCCAGTGTGCGCCCGCGCGTGCGCGCGCACACGATCAGCTCGTCCACGCTCGCCCAGCCCTCGCGGTCGAGGTGCAGCCCGATCGCCTCGGGCTCGTGGCGCAGCACGAAGCTCAGGAAGCGGCTGAGACCCGCGAAACGGTCAACCACCGGAACGCTCCCGCGCTTCGCGCTCGAAGCGGTTGTGCGTGTACGGCGCGCGGCCGCGCGCGATCTGCCAGAGCGACGCGAGCGCGTACGCGGGCAGCAGCGCCACGCCCCAGCGCTCGTACTGGCGCACGTGCACGTGCTCGTGGTCGCGCATCTCGTCGAGGACTTCGGCGGACACGCCGAGGATCACGTGCCCCAGCGTGATCGCGACGAACGCGAACGGCCGCGGCAGCGCGTTCACGATCTGCCCGAGTTCGCCGCCCGCGCATTCGAGCGCGCCGCGCGTCACGCGCCAGCGCGCGCCGCACACGAGCGCGAGCAGCGCGAACACGAAGCCGATCGCGCTCGCCGGCGCGGCCCACAGGTAGCCGAGCGCGCGCTTCACGGACGGTTCGCGCGCTTGGCGACGAGCTCGAACATCGCGAGCCCCTTGCCGTGGCGCCAGCGCAACGGCGTCGGATTGCCGTACGCGTCGAGCGTGTCCGCGGTCGAGAACGTCGCGCCGAGCTGGAACCGGACGGAGTCCACGCGCTGGTACGCGTAGAAGCGCCGCGTGTCGGGATCGCGCGGCACGCTCTCGGGCCCGCGACCGGCGGTCGCGTCGAGTTCGGTGAGCGATTCGGGCACCGTGCCGTCGCGCTCGTAGGCGCGCTCGATCTGGTCGCGCAGCAGTTCGAGGTCGTTCACGCGGCGCGCGTCGAGTTCTCGCCCACGCGCGCGCCCGGGCGAGCCGAGCCCGAAGAACGACAGCGCGATCGTCAGCACCACGCCCGCGGCGCCGATGCGGCCGAGCAGCCCGGGACGGCGCGGCGCGCCTTCCTGGTCGGCCTCGTCGCGGCGCAGCCCGGTCAGGTAGTGCCCGAACACGAGCCCCGCGATCGCGAACACGACCGCGGCCTTGAGCAGCGATCGCACGGTCTGCTCGCCCGCGAGCAGCGAGCTGAGCACGCCGACGAAGTTGCCGATCAGCACCTGCGCGGCGACGAACAGCGTGAGGTACGTGAGCCAGCGCCGCACGCCGCTCGCGCGCTTCTCGGGCTCCTCGGCCAGCCCGCGCGCGGCGATCGCGGACATCCACAGGTAGATCGGGAACGCCGTCACGGTGGCCGCGACCGCCCAGCGCATCGCCTGCACGGAGCCGCCGCCCGAATAGATGACGGCGTCCTGCAGCCAGCGCTCGATGAGCGCGAAGAGGATGACGCCGGTCGAGAACGCGCTCGTGTAGAGCGACGCGAACAGCAGCAGGTGCACGAACGCTTCGCGCGCGGACAGCGACACGCGCCGGCGCGGCACGGGCACACCGCCCTCGCCGTCGGCCCAGGCGGCGAGCGCGCCGTCGATCTCGTCGCGGCGCCAGCGCGCGGCGGTCAGTTGCGCGGTGATCGTCTCGCGCGAAAGCCCGCGCGCGAGCGCCTCACGGACGTAGTGGTTCAGGTCGAGGTTCATCACGTTCCTCCGCGGTGCAGCCTGCTCCCGCGGAATCCCTCAGGCAAGCGCGCGGCTCAGCCCAGCCAGTGGTATCCGGCCATCCCGAGTCCCCAGCGAAGCGCGTGGAACGCGACGCACGACACCACACCGGCGATCGCGTCGTCCGCGACCACGCCGAAGCCACCGGGCAGCACCTGCGCTTCGCGCGCGCCGAGCGGCTTCCAGATGTCGAACAGACGGAACAGGAAGAACGCGACCACGAACGCGACGACGTTGTGCGGCACGAAGAGCAGCGTGATCGCCATGCCGACCGCTTCGTCGATGCTGATGGCGTTCGCGTCGTGCCCGAGGTCGTGCTCGGCCTCGCCCGCCGCCCAGATCGCGATGGCGGTTCCGGCCACGAACAGCACCGCGTACAGCCACACCGGGATCACCGGCATCGCGGGAAGGAACCAGCCGATCGCGGCCACCACGGCGCTGCCGTAGGTCGCGCGCGGGCCGGGGATCAGTCCCACGGGACCGAGCATGGCGAGCCACTTGCCGAACGTTCTCATAGCTGTCGGGGCTTTTCGGAAGGGCCGGGCGCCGATGGCGCCGTGGCCGGAGTGGCCGGGCGCGGCGCGGCCGCAGGAGGATTCGGAGACGAGATGCGCGGCGCGAAAGGCTGCGACGCCGGGCCGGGCGCCGAAATGGCGGGGCGCTGCGCCGGCGAAGGCGCGGCGGTGAGCGGCCGCGGCATCGGGAAGCGCGGCGAACGATAAGGTGCCGAAGGCGACGAGGTCGAAGCCGGCGCCGGGGGCGCGGTCGGGCGCGACGGCGCGGCGGCCGGAGCCGTGCGCACGGGCGCGGTGACCGCCGGGCGCGACAGCGGTGCGGAGCGCGGCGCGGTGCGTGACGCCGGAGCGACGGGCGCGCGGCGCGCGGCCGGCATCGTGGCCGGACGCGGCGCGGGTTGAGCCGAGGGCGCCGAGGGCGCCGAAGGCGCGGACCGCACGGGCGCGACAGGCGCGACCGTTGCGGCAGCGGGCGCCGCCGGCATCGCCGCGGCAACCGCGGGAACCGCGGCCTGCGGCGCGGGCGCGATGGGCGCTGCGGACGCTGCGGCAGCGGGCGCTACTGCAGCCACGGCCGGCGGCGTCGCGACCGCTCCCACCACCGCCGGCGCCGCGGCGGGCGGTTCGGCGGCGTGCGTGGGCGCCACGGTGCCGGTGGCGAGACGGCTCAGCACCGCCTTGCACATGGCGCGCAGCGATTCGCTCACGCCACGGCCGTCGCTCGCGACCGCCTCGAACTCGGGCCAGCCCTGGGGATTGAGCGCGGCGCGCAGCCGTTCGATCGGCAGCGCGGCGGGAAGATCGCGCTTGTTGTACTGCATCACCCACGGGATGCGCGCGAGCGCGGGGCCGGTGATGCCGAGCGTCTTCAGGTGCTCCTGGAGATCACTGAGCGAGTCGCGGTTCGCGGTCTCACGCGAGGGGTGCGAGTCGGCCACGAAGATCAGGCCGTCCACTCCCTGCAGCACGGCGCGACGCGAGAGCTTGTAGTAGACCTGCCCGGGCACCGTGTAGAGGTGGAAGCGGGTCAGGAAGCCGTTCACCTGCCCGAGGTCGATGGGCAGGAAGTCGAAGAACAGCGTGCGCTCGTGGTCGGTGGCGATCGAGATCAGTTTGCCGCGCCGCTCGGCGGGCAACTTGTCGTGCAGCGACTTGAGGTTGGTGGTCTTCCCACACAACCCGCAGCCGTAGTACACGATCTTGAAATGGATCTCTCGCGTCCGGTGGTTGATCAATGCCACGGACGACCCCTCCCGACCGCGTGAACGACGGTTGCGGCTATTCGCCGAAGAGCGCGTCCACCTCGCTGGCCGCCGCGGTGGCGAAGTCCGGCTGGTCGGTGAACTCGACCGCCGGTGCTTCGGCGATCCCGACCTTCTCGAACAGCCCGCGGAACACCATGTCGAGGTGCACCGACGCCTTGCGTGCGCGGAAGCGCACGAGACCGAGCGAACTCCGCTTGTCGAAGACCGTGCAGAGAATCACGCGTTCGGCGAGCAGGCACGAATGAATGGATCGCGTCTGACCTTCGCTGACCACGGCCTCGACGCCGTTCTCGCCCAGCAGCTGGGCCAGCTCGGCATTCGCGGTGAAGTCGGCTGCGACCAGGCTGGCGAACGACATGGCGTCGAAATCATCGGCCCGTCCGGCAGAGGTGATCAGCTGGCCGGAACGGTCAATGAGATGCGCCGAGAGCGCGTTGGTGCGCTCCAGCAGCTCTGCCAATACTTGGTCGATCGTTCGAAAGTCGTTTTCGAACAGAGTCCACTGCGGCATGAAGCCCCCCCGCTATCCGCGGTCCGAGGGATACCTAGGGTGGTTGGTACTCTGTGGCACGTCCGTGTTCCGGCGCGGAGAGTTACCACGGCGCAAGGCGTTCGAACAAGTGAAGTTTGCTCGACGCGGGCCGTGAGGGACGGACGCGGTGACTCGGATCGAACGAGCGACGAGGCTCGAGAGCGTCCGAAGAAGGCGGCGCCGGAGGCGACGAGACATCCGACGCCGGCGACGAGAGCTACCTAATCATGCTCGTCCTCGATCTCGCCGACGATCTCCTCGAGGATGTCCTCGAGCGTCACGATCCCGACGAACTTGCCGTCGTGATCGCGCACCACGGCCATCTGGCGCTTCTCGCGGCGGAACGTCGCGAGTAGCCGCGCCACGGGCATTTCGGGCGTGACGAACGTCGCCGGGTACATGGCGTCCATGAGGATCACCAGTCCGCGCAGCGAGAAGATGTGGAACAGGTCCTTCGTGTTCACGATCCCGACGATGTTGTCCGGGTCGGTCTCCCACACGGGCATGCGCGTGTGCGCGGTCTCCCGCGAGGTCTCGAGGATCTCTTCTTCGTTCGCGGCGATCGAGACCGTCGAGACCTTTTCGCGCGGCACCATGACGTCGGCCACGGTCTTGTCCGACAGCTCGAACACGTTGCGCACGTAGCTCGCCTGGTAGGTCGGGATGACGCCGGCTTCCTCGCCCTCCTCGACCAGCATGTCGAGCTCGTCCACCGAGTGCACCTGCTGCTCGGCGGGCGGTTCGGGCACGCGCAGCCACTGAATGACGCGGTTGCCCGAGCCCTTCATGATCATCACGAGCGGCCGCGACACGCCGCGGAACGCGAGCAGCGGCCCGGCGAGCAGGAGCGCCGTGCGCTCGGCGTGCTGGATCGCGATCGCGCGCGGCACCAGCTCGCCGAGCACGATGTGCAGGTAGGTGATGCACAGGAACGCGAGCGCCACGGCGAGCCCGTGATTGAGCACGAAGCCCTGCACCGGCGGCAGGCCGTGGAACCACGGCTCGAACAGGTGCGCGAACGCCGGCTCGCCCACCCAGCCGAGCGCGAGGCTCGTGAACGTGATCCCGAGCTGCGAGGCGGCGAGCGAGTCGTTGAGGTTCTCGACCGCGCGCTGCACGAGCTTCGCGCCGGGCATGTTCGCTTCGACGAGCGCCTCGACGCGTGTCCAGCGGATGGTGACGAGCGAGAACTCGATGGCCACGAAGAACGCATTGAGGGCCACGAACAGCGGCACGAGTGCGATCAGCCAGAGGGATTCCATGGCGGGAGGAGCGGCCGCGCCGCTCTAGTCGACCTCACGCCGGCCCTCGAGCGCTCGCGAGAGCGTGACGAGGTCGGAGTATTCGAGGTCGGAGCCCATGGGCACGCCACGCGCGATGCGCGTGACCTTGACGCCGAGCGGCGTGATGAGACGGCTCAGGTACATCGCCGTCGCCTCGCCGTTCACGTTCGGGTTGGTCGCCAGGATGATCTCGCGCACTTCACCCGAGCGCAGGCGCTCGAGCAGTTCGCGAATGCGCAGCATCTCGGGGCTCGTGCCCTCGAGCGGCGACAGCGCGCCGCCCAGCACGTGGTAGCGCCCGCGGAACGCCGCCGTGCGCTCGAGCGCGAGCACGTCGCCCGGCTGCTCGACCACGCACAGCAGCGCCGGATCGCGCTGCGGATCGGCGCACATGCTGCACGGATCGCCTTCGGAGAAGTTGCCGCACGTGCCGCAGAAGCCGACGCGCTCGCGCACCGCGCGAATGGCGTCGGACAGCCGCAGCGCGTCTTCCTTGGGCACGCGCAGCAAGTGCAGCGCGAGACGCTGGGCGGACTTCTGCCCGACGCTCGGCAGCTTCACCAGTTCTTCGATCAGGAGTTCGAGGTACTTGGAGCTGTACACGGGTCGGGGGTTCGTCCGGTCAGATGGGCAGCTTGAAGCCGCCGGTGAGCTTCGCGTACTCGGCGGCCATCTTTTCGGCCGAGCTGCGCTGCGCCTCGCCGATCGCGGTCATGACGAGGTCCTCGATCAGCGTGACGTCGTTGTCCTTGAGCACGTCGGGGCTGATCTTGATCTCCTTGAGCGTCTGCTTGCCGTCCACGACGGCCTTCACGAGGCCGCCACCGGCGGTCGCTTCGTAACGCTCTTCGGTCAGGCGGTCCTGGAGTTCGCTCATCTGCTTCTGGACCTTCTGGGCCTGCTTCATCATGTCGCCGAAGCTCTTCATCATGTCGTGCGATCTCCTCGTCCGCCGCCGCCGAGCACTTCTCCGTCGAAGAACTCGATGGCGCGGTCGATCAGGGGTTTCACTTCGTCGGAAGTGCGCGGGCGCTTGATGGCGTCGGGGCCCAGCTCCGTGCACCGGATGTCGAGCGGGCGCCCGAACAGGCGCCGCAGTTCCTGGCCGACCTCGGCCTTCGATTCCGCCGCGTCGATCACCGAGCGGCGGAGCGAGTCCATGGCCAGCACCAGATGGTCGCCGGAGATTCCCTCGAGACGGCATTCCTTGAGGAACTCCCCGAGCATGCGCTTGCGGACGATCACGGCTTCGATCGCCTGCTGCCAGCGTGATTCGATTTCGGCGTCGAGCACCGGCGCTTCGGCGAGCGCGGTGCCGGACTGCGTGCGCGGTGCCGCGACGGCCGCGGGCGACTCGGGCATCGGCGTGGGCGCCTGCGCGCGAGTGGGCGGCGAAGCCGGCGAAGCCGGCGGGGCCGGCGGCGCCTGCGGTGCGGGCGAGACGGCGTCGGCGCTCGCGCGCGGCGCGGAGCCGCCGCTCGAGCCCGAGCCACCACCGCGCGGAGGCGGCGGCGTCCAACCGGAAAGCGGCGCGGAGCCGGGCGATGCGGCCGGGCGAGACGGAGCCGACCGCGACGGCGCCGCGGCGGGCGCGGAAGCGGGCGCGCTCGCCGTGGTCGGCGTCGGCGGCACGTACGCAGGCTGCGGCGGCATGGACGGCTGCGGCGTGAACGGCACGCGCATCGGCGACGTCGGCAGCACGCCGCCCGCGCCGGCGAGGCGCTGCTCCAGCGCGTCGAGGCGCTCGAGCAGCATCGCGACGGACTCCGCGCGCTCCAGCGTGGCCATCTGCAGCACGGCCGCTTCGAGATGCACGACGGGCTGCGGCGAGTCGCGCATCGGCCACTGCGCTTCGGCCGCGATGCGCACGAGGCGCAGCAGGTCGGCCTCGGCCCACGTGGAGCCCTGCGCCTTGAGCCGCTCGAGATCCTCGGTGCTCGCGGCGACCAGCTCGCCGCCCTTTTCGGGATCGACCTTCATGACGAGCACGGCTCGGAAGTGTTCGGCGAGGCCCTCGCACAGGTCGCGCGGGTCCATGCCCTTCTCGAACGAGCGGTGCAGTTCGGAGAGCGTGGCGCGCGTGTCGCCGTTCGTGATCGCCTCGCCGAGCTGGAAGAACGCTTCGCGGTCGGCGATGCCGAGCACGCGGCGCACGAGGTCTTCGTCGATCTTCGGTTCGCCCGCCGAGACCACCTGGTCGAGCGCGCTGACCGAGTCGCGCATCGAGCCCTCGCCCTTGTGGGCGATGAGCAGAGCGGCGGCGTCGGTGAGCTGGAAGTGCACGCCCTCGGGATCGGCGTTCTCACGCTTCCCGATCTCGAGCAGGCGATCCGCGACCTTGCGCAGCGCGACGCGCGCGTAGTCGAAGCGCTGCGTGCGCGAGCGGATCGTGTCGGGCAGCTTCTGCGGATCGGTCGTCGCGAAGATGAACACGAGATGCGGCGGCGGCTCTTCGAGCGTCTTGAGCAGCGCGGCGAAGGCGTCACCGGAGAGCTGGTGGACTTCGTCGATGATGACGACGCGGTACTTGCCCGTGGCCGGCGCGAAGCGGACCTTCTCGCGCAGCTGCTGAACGTCGGCGATACCGCGGTTCGAAGCGCCGTCGATCTCGACCACGTCGAGCGACACACCGGACGTGATCTCGGTGCAGCTCGTGCAGGCGTTGCACGGATCGGCGCCCTTCACGACGCCGGCGATGCGCTTCTCGCAGTTGAGCGCCTTCGCGAGGATGCGCGCCGAGGTGGTCTTGCCCACACCTCGCGCACCGGTGAAGAGGAACCCGTGCGCCACACGTCCGGATTCGAGCGCGCGAGCGAGCACCGAGGAAACGTGGTCCTGGCCGATCAAATCGGCGAAGACCTGCGGGCGGTACTTGAGGGTCAACGCGCGGTGGGCCATGGGGCGCATCATAAGGGCCAGGGGTCCAGCGGCACACCCGAAGGATTGCTTACCGCTGCTACCTTCCGGTCCTGACGGGGTTCACAGCTCCGGATTGCGCTGGGCCTGGCCCAATTGAAAATGGTGGAGATGAGCGGGCTCGAACCGCCGACCCCTTCGTTGCGAACGAAGTGCTCTACCAACTGAGCTACATCCCCACCGACTTTGGTTTTTTTTGGAGCGAAACCGTTCGGTGCCTGAAGAAGGCACGACTGCTTCGCGGGCCGGCATATTAACGATTCACGGCGTCCGGTCAAGCCGGACGCCGGCGAAACGCGTTTCGATCGTGACTCGGCGGGCCCTTCGAATCAGCCCGCCATGCAGTCCTGGCAACGGCCGAAGAGATACAGCTCGTGCTTCTCGAGCGTGAATCCCGCGGGCACCAGGGCGCTGAAGTCCGCGGCGCACGGTTCGAGATCGAACACGCGCTCACACTGACTGCAACGGAAGTGGTGGTGGTGAGGACGACCGACGGTTTCGTACCGCGGAGCTTCACCCGGAAGGTCCACCTGCTGCAGGTAGCCCTCGTCGAGGAGTCGCTTGATCGTGCGGTAGACCGTGGCGATGCCGAGACCCGGTGCGTGCGGCTTGGCGGCTTCGAAGATTTCGGTGGGACCCATCGGGCGACCCACCTGTTCGAACACATGATGAATCGCGCGTCGCTGTACCGTGTTGCGTTCCATCCAGGTTCCCCTGGAGCGATTCCCGTGAACGCCGGACGTGGTGGTGAAAGTAGTGAGACCGATCACCACGCCGACGCCGTCTCGTATCGGCGCTCGCTCGATTCGCCGAAACAAGGACGGATGGCGGAGAGAGTGGGATTCGAACCCACGAGGCGGTATTAGCGCCTACACGATTTCCAATCGTGCTCCTTCAACCGCTCGGACATCTCTCCGCTATGTGCTGCTTGCCCGCGACGCTGACCTGGCGTCACGGACGGCGGGGCCTGACGGGGCCCTGCCCGGGTACTGCTCGCTCGAGGCCTGGGGGATTCTCGCCGGGACTTGCACGAGAGGATGAGCGGCCGCGAATGAAAAGCGGGAACAAGGTAGCCAATGGCGGCGGTCGAGCGCAAGAAGACCGGCATCGAGGTTGCGAACGAAGTCGCCGATAACGCAGGCTGTCGACTCGATCGGTCCGTCTCACGGGGCCCCTTGGGCCTCGTCCCCCACCCCTTCGTCCTGGAGCCGAACATGTCCCGGTCCGCAGGAATGCGCTGGTTGCTGTTGCTCGCGGTCGCTCTTCCCCTCGCTGGTTGCTCGTTCGGCGCCGGCTCGATGGGCCCGATGGGCCCGGGCCGCACGCCCCCCACGCCGATCGGCTTCATGGTCGGCATGCAGTACGAAGGGCACCGGCTCGAACAGATCACCGGCCAGCGCGACACCACGTGGCGGCCCGAACTGTTCTATCCGATCGAGGCCGTGTGGAACGTGCCCGGCAACGCGTGGGGCCTCGGGCTTTCGAGCGGCTTCGTGTCCACGGGCATGGACCGCCACCCCGGCAAGCTGACGTATCACGGTTACGTGTACGGCCCGTCGATCTACCGCAAGCTCGGCTCGCGCGTGAACATGAGCGCGAAGGCGATGCTCATCGGCGGCAAGCTCGAGGATCCGGACCGCAACTACGGCCCGAACCCGAGCTCGGAGGACCTGCCCGGCAAGCGCTACGCGGCCGACCTGAACTTCATCCACATCAGCAATCAGGGTGGCAGCCTGCGGCTCGGCTACCAGTGGACCGAGAGCGACGAGAAGAGCGTGTTCGGGATCACGCGCAAGTTCCACAGCGAAGGCCCGTACGCCCAGTTCGTGTTCAGCTGGTACTGAAGCGTCGCGACGGAAGTGCAGCGGCGGTGCGCTGGAGTACTAGCGCGCCGCCGCTTCCGCTTATCCGGCGTCGCCGAGGAGCACGAACCCGCCCCAGAACTTCGGGTGTCGATACGGCTGGCTGCCGTCCGGAGCGCGATAGTCGCGGAGCTTCACCCGCGCCTCGCGCAGCGCGTCGGCGATCGAGCACGGCCGTGCGCGCGGCTCGAAGAGTGCGGCGTAGAAGTAGTCCATGAAGCGAAGCGATGCGGCGTCATCCACGGGCAAGACGCAGTTGATCACGCTGCGCGCGCCCGCGTGCACGAGGCCCGGGCCGAGTCCCATGGCGCCTTCGGAGTGCATCGCCGCATTGCCTCCGCCCCAGCAGCTCGACAGCACGACGAGTCGTGTCGGCACGTTCCAGCGGTCGAGATCGCCGAGTTCGAGCAGGCCGTCACGCTCCGATGGCCGCAGCGTGCTCCCGTCGTATTCGGCGAGCGCCAGCCACACTTCCGAGCCCCAGGCGTCCGACGCATGCCCGTGGGACACGATGTGAAGGAGATCCGTCTGGCCGAGTGCCCCGTCCTGCTCGAGCGCACGCAACCGCGCCTCGGACGCGCTGCTGCCCTCGAGCACGAGCGGTGAGCCGAGACGAGCGCGGAGGTCCGCGATCTCCGTGCTCGCCCAGAGGAGCGCCGGCCGATTCGGCACGCTCGACGCACCGGCGTTCGCGCTCACGAGGATCGCGCGCCAGCCCCGCGCGACGCGGCGTGTGCGCTCCGGCGGCGGAGCGTTCACGAAGCGCAACGCCGAACTCTCGTAGCAGATGGCGAAGCGCTCGCCGAGGGAGCGGCCGTTCGCATCCAGCAGAACCTCGACCGGCACGAGGTAGTTGACCTGGGGAGACACGATCACGAGATCGCGCACCCCCAAGAGCAGTGGCTCGAGCGCTGCGAAGCGGACTTCCCAGCAGTCGTGGCGGGTTCGGTCGAGATCGTCCACCGCTCGATCCGACTCGGCCAGTCCGCGGCGAAGCCGAGTTGGCGGCGGAGCTTCAGGCAGACTTCCTGAACGGAAATGTCCAGGTCGTCGGCTGCGAGTTCGATCCGCACCCAGTGCACGCCACCCGTCCGGCGGATGACGTAGCCCCAGCACGGACTGCCGTGCCGGCCCGATTGGTAGACCGGGTCGAGCCACCCGATGACGGCGCTCGAATCGGTGAGCTTCGCCTGCACGCGGGCCAGCAGATGATCCCACGCTCCGGCCGTGTCGAGTTCGCCGCGCGCGAACGCGCGCTCGAGCCAGCGCCGGCTGAGCCCGCGCTCCTGCGTGTTCCACGCGGCGAGCGAATCACCCTTCAGGAGCTGCACGGTCGCGAGATCGCCGTAGGCGCCGAGCCGGTAGAAGCGGCTGCGGACCACGTCCAGGTCCGGGGAGGCGCGCCGCCGGAGTTCCTGCACGACGATCGTCCGCTGCAGTTCGCGCTCGGCTTCCGCGAGACGGCCGACGTACCGCAGGCCGAGGCCGTGCATGTTGAGCGAAAGCGCGTAGTTGTCGTCGGGCACACTGCCGTGACGGTCGTAGATCGCCACGGCTTCGCCGGAGAGCTTCTCGATCGCGCGATAGTCGTCGTCGCGCAGATGCGTCACCGCCATGTCGGTGAGCACGTCCGCGACCGGCAGGGAGTGCGGACCGTCGAGGCTACGTCGCAACGCGAGCAACCGATCGAACGCCCGGAGCGCGGCGGGCGTGTGTTTGCGCCAGCGTTCGAAGTTCGCGAGATCGCTCAGCACCTCGGCGTATTCGCGCGAGCGGTCGCCGAAGCAGCGCTTGCGGATCTGCATCGCGCGCTCCACCTCGGCGAGCACCTCGGCCTGCGGCGCGCCGGAGAGCCGAAGGTCCTTGCCGATCCGCAGGTGGCTCTCGGCGGCCTCGGGCGAATCGGCTCCGAGTGCGGCGGTGCGAATGCGCAGCGCGTCACGGTTGTGCGCGAGCGCGTGCGCGCCGTCGCCCTTGGAGCGCTCGAGCAGAGCGAGCGCCGGCGTCCTCGAGCCGCGCCCAGTCCGGCACGTCGTCGTCGCGCACGGAACTCCGGAAGCGGCCAGCCGGTCGCCGTCAGTTCCGCGCGCGCCGGAATCGAGCGCGAGCAGCGGCGCGAGCGACACCGCTCGATCGCGCGCCCATTCACGCTCCCAGCGCTCGGCGCCGGGGACCGAGTGGCCCTCGGCGACCGAGAGCAGCGCGCTGCGCGCGAGCGCGTACTGCCCGGCCGACACGAGCGAGTCGGTGCTGCTCCGCAGCGCGCGATGCGTGGCGCCGCGTTCGGCGGTGCGTTCACAAGCGCCGAGCAGCGAAGCGAGCACCAACGCACCGACGAGGACGATCGCCCTCGTGACGAACTTCCCGCGCGCGAGCGGCCGTTCAGCGCCGCGGATGCCGGCCATCCCGCACCGCGCGAGCGCGTTCCCCGACTTCACCGTCGCGCTTCACGAGCGTCTCGAGCACCGAGTCGGCGCGCTCCTCTGCCCCTGGCGCTGGAGCGCCACGAAGAACGTCCACCCCCATTCTGCGTTCCACGGTTCGGGCAGGAGGTCACCGTAAGGCGAGTCGAGCAATGAGATCGCCTCCTCGTTGCGCCCCTGCGCCACGAGCGTGTTCGCGAAAGTAGAGCCGGCGCATCTTGTCGAGCGCACTCCGGATCAGCGGAGCGCGCAGCAGCCGCTCGGCTTCGGCGAGGTCGCGGCGGCCATACGCCTGCACGCCCGCGATCACGAGCGATTCCGCCTGCGACGCGCCGCCGCTCCGACGAATGCCCTCGGACACGGCGGACGGCAGCCAGACGGCTCGGGGGCGCGCGTCGCATGGAGGGGCCGGCGGGGGCTGCGGCCGAGCGAGAAAGACCGCGGCCGCGACGACGATGAAGCTCGCGACCGCGAGCAGCGCGACCGACGGGCGCCAGAACGGATGCACGCGCGGTTCGTCTGCCGGCTCGCGGAGCGCCTCGGCCGCGCGCGCGAGTCCGCGCTCGTGCGTAGCCGAGATCTCGCGGAAGCGCGCGTCGCAGTGTGCGCACGCCGACGCGTGCGCGATCACGCGCGCGCGACTGGCGTCATCCAGGAAACCGGAGACGAGATCGATGAACTCGTCGTCGCCGATGTGTGCCCCCGGCGCCGTGCCGGGCGTTTCGTTCATGACTGCTCGGCCTCCGGTGTGAGGGCTTCTTCGGCGGCGGCGCGCGACATCCGGTCCCAGATCAGCGTGAACGTTCCCGCGGGCAACGGCCCGGGCTCGAGCCCTTTCGACTCGAGACAACTCTTCAGGTGCTGCCGCACTCGCATGAGGATCACGTCGACGTTGGCCACACTCGCGCGCACGAGCGGGTGTTCGGCGATGTCACGACTGCCGAGCTCGTACACGGCGCGCAGCAGCCACACGCGGCGAGACAACGGGCGAAGCGGTCCGAGACAGTCGAGCAGCGTCGAGGCGAACTCGCCCGATTCCACCGCCCGCTCGGGTGCCGCCATCGGTGCGCTCCATTCCGGCGCTCGCGCTTCGTCTCCCGCTCGCGGGCGCGATCATGCCCTCGAGCGAGACCGTGCGTGCGCGCTGCTGGGCGAGACGAATGAGCCCGTGGCGCGCGGTGGAACGCAGGTACGAGACCATTTCGCCCGGCGAGCGATTCGCCGGGCTCCAGTTCCCACATTCCACGCGGGTCAACAAATCTAACGCCTTCGCGGAAGCGACGTCCTCGAGGTCATCGGGCGACATGCCGGAGAAGCGCGCCGACTCCTGCCGCAGCATGGAGTGCAGGCAATCGCGCAGCAGCACCCACGCTCGAATGCGCAGGTCCGAGCGTTCGGCGGCGTCGGCGCGTGGGAGCGCGACGCAGATCTCGATCAGCCGGGCGGGCCACTGCGGCTCGCTCCGGTACACACCCGGGGGGGTCACGGCGCGAGTGTATCGAGTGTCGGGAGCATCCGAGAAGAGCGAATGCGAATGTCCGTCAGGAATCCGGGAGTGCCGGCAATGCTTCGTCGGTTGCCCTTCGAAGCCCTCGCCCACTCCTCCCCGGAGCCGCCATGACGAAGTCCATCGCATTCCCGCTTCGCCACTCGCTTCGGAGCGTCGCGCTCGCCGCGATGCTCGCACTCGCCCCCGGCTTCGCATTCGCGCAGGCCACGTACACCTGGGTTTCGCCGACAAGCTCGGCCTGGAGCACGCCGGCCAACTGGTCGCCGCCGCGCACGAGCCCGGCGTCCGACGACGTGCTCGTGTTCGACGGCGGCATCGGCGCGAACACCACCGTGCAGAGCGTCGTCACGCAGACCGTCGGCAGGATTCGCCTGCAGAACGGCGCTTTCGTGAGCCTCATTCCGCTTTCGCCGGGACCGGTGACGATCACGGTGAGCGGCGGGACCGGCGACGACCTGAGCGTGCCGGCGGGGTGCCAGCTCATCGTGCAGGCGGGCTCGACGCCGCAGACCGTGCTGCTGGGCGCCGGAGCGACGGGGCTCGTGAGCGGACAGGTACTGATCGGCGGGAGCAACGCGCGCCTCGGCGCGACCGACGCGAACGCGCTCGTGTTCGGCGCGGGCGCCCTGGCGACGTGCAGCGGCAACAGCACGCCGTACGGCACGTCGGCCCCCGGCAGCGTGCACTTCCAGTCCGGCTCGATCTGCGTGGTGAGCGGGCCGTGCGACGTGTTCGGCGCGCCGGCACCCGCTTCGGTCGTCACGTTCGAGCCGGGCAGCCTCTACCGCCTCACCTCGAACACGCTGCCGACCCTGAGCGGGCGCACGTTCGCCGACTTCGAGCTGAACTCCGCGAGCCTCTCGCCCACGCCTGCGACGGGCGCCGCGGCGACCTACATGCAGAACGTGACGCTCAAGGCCGGCAACATGGTCCTCCACCTCGGCGACCTGCACATTCGCGGAAACGTCGTGTTGCAGGGCGGCAGCGTGACGTTCACGCCCGGTTCGTCCACGAGCATCTCGCTGGACGGAAGCACGCCGCAGACGCTGTCGCGCACGAGCGGAAGCTGGCAGTTCAACAGCAACGCGCATCTCAAGTTCCTCAATCCCAGCGGCATCACGCTCGCGAGCGGATTTCTCGCCCCTGCGAAGGCGACGCTCGACGCGGCCTGCACGCTGACCATCGGCACGGGACCGCAGGCGTCGCTGCAGAACAACAACACGTTCGACGTCTACGGCACGCTGCTGCTGAGCGCGGGCTCGGTTCAGCCGTCGGGGCAGAACTTCATCTACCACGCGGGCTCGCAGTTGATCTGCGAGAACGCGGCGCATTTCGCGAACGCGACTCCGGCGTGGTGGCCCGCGGCGTCCTCGCCGACGAACGTCACGATCGCGGGCAGCGGCGGGATCGAGTTCCAGGACGCGGCCACGCGGACGATCTCCGGCACGCTCACGCTGACGAACGGCGTGCTGGACGTGGGCGCGGGCACGTTGTCGATCGGCGCCTCGGGCGTCGTGACCGGCGGCAGCACGGCGAGCCACGTGAAGGGCACGCTGCGCAAGTCCGTCGCCACCGCCGCGGGCACGAGCACGTACGCGTTCGAAGTCGGTGACGGCGCGGTGTACGCGCCCGTCACGGTCGAGTTCCCGTCGGTCTCGACGGGCGGCACACTGAGCGCGCACACGCGTGCGGGCGATCATCCGGCGATCGCGACGTCGGGGCTCAACGCTGCGCGCACGGCGAACCGTTACTGGATGCTTTCGGGCGGCACGCTCGGGCACACGCCCGCCACGGCGCGATTCGAGTTCGTCACGGCCGATGTCGATGCGCACGCCGATCCCACGGCGTTCGCCTCGGTTCGCTTGACTTCGCCTTCCACGTGGAGCACGGCGAGCGTGTCGAGCGCGCTGGCCACGAGCCTGACCGCGCAGTCCCTCGCGCAGCTCGACGGTGACTACCAGCTCGGCGAGGCGCTGCCTGCGTGCAACGCGACGGCGAGTTTCACGCGCACGAACTTCGCGACAGGGACGGGGCCATGGGGGCTGAGCGTCGCCGACCTCAACGCTGACGGACGGATGGACATCGCGACGGCGAACTACACGAGCAACACCGTCTCCGTGCTCCTCGGGTCGGGCTTCGGCGCGTTCACTCTGTCGAACACCTACGCCGCGGGCGCCAATCCCGTCTCGATGGCGATCGCCGACGTGAACGCCGACGCGCAGCCGGACCTGGTCGTCGCGAACTGGAGCGGCGTCGACGTGAGCGAGTTCCTCGCGACCGGCGGCGGTGCATTCGCAGCGGCGACGACGGCCACTCCCACGCTCACGATCACGCGGCCCATCTCGGCGCTGCTCGGCAACCTGAACGGCGATGCGTCGCCCGACCTCTTCGTGGTTTCCTGGAGCGCCAGCGCGAGCGCGGCGCTGCCCGGAAGTCCCTCTGGCATCTTCGGCGCGACGACGGCGGTACCGACGCAGCCGAGCGCCTACGACGCCGCGCTCGGCGACCTGAACGGCGACGGCAAGCTCGATGTCGTGATCGCGAATCACGCCTTCGGTCCTCCCGGGACCACGCTCTCGGTGCGCCTCGGCGATGGTGCGGGCAGCTTCACTTCGGCGCCCGACGTGACGGTCGGCTCGCAGCCCTCCGCAGTGGCGCTCGGTGACGTGAACGGCGACGGCCTGCTGGACGCCGTGTGCGCGAACGAACTGAGCAACACGATCTCGATTCTCGCCGGCGACGGCGCAGGCGGTTTCAGTTCGCGGCTCGACGTCGCGACCGGGAACGCTCCCTTCGACGTCGCGATCGGTGACGTGAACGGCGACGGCCGCGCGGACATCGTCGCGGTCAACTCGACGGACGGAACCGTGTCCGTTTATCCGTCGAACTGCACGGGCGGATTCCATCCCCGGCTCGACTTCGCGGTCGGCTCCGCGCCCCGCCACGTGGCGATCGCCGACTTGGACCAGGACGGTT
Organism: Candidatus Eiseniibacteriota bacterium; assembly: GCA_016710095.1. GTDB lineage: Bacteria > Eisenbacteria > RBG-16-71-46 > RBG-16-71-46 > RBG-16-71-46 > CAIXRL01. The sequence continues at coordinate 33,444 of JADJLL010000027.1, forward strand.
TCGGCGACATGGTCGTGACCAACGCCGGAAGCAACAACGTGAGCGTGCTACGCAACGCACTCGGCAGCCCCTACGTGACGAACACGGTGTACCGCAGCCGCTACCACGCGCGCCTCGGCGGCGCGCTGCTGCGCAACGAGAGCAACCAGCGCCTCGTGATCGCCAACATCGGCTCCAGCGGGCAGGACGGTGTCTCGATCCAGGCGACGTCCTCCGATACTCCCGCCGCGATCGTGTTCGCCGACGGCGGCCTGCAGATCGGCCCGCTCGACGATTGGGGCTGGCTGAGCGTGACGCTCGACGGACAGGCAGCCAGCGCAGTCGGCTCGCTCGGCGGCATGCGGCTCGACGTGAAGCCCACGGGGCTCGAACTACGCACGAACTTCGCTTCCGTCGGCGCCACCCACCAGCGCGTCGAGCTCTATGCCGGCGCGACGCGCGTGCACTCGTGCGACGTTCCGGACAACACGCTCGTGTCGCGGCCGCCCGTGCTGGCCTCGCTGCAGGGGAACATGCGTGATGTGGCGCCCTCGATCGTGAACGCGGCCGGTGACGGCATCGGCGGCGTGGAGGTGGGGCTCAAGAAGAAGCCCGGCGGCTCGCGCATCCAGGCCTCGATCACGTTCACGACGCCGCGCCCCACGACCGTGGGCGGCACGACGGTGAACGCCGACCGCGTCGTGGTGAGCACCTACGCGCCGAAGCAACCACTCGCGATGTGGACGACGCAACTGCGCGCCAGCGCGCCGGCGCCCACGCATCCGTTGAACACGATCGCGATCGCGACCGAGCCGGACGCGGTGAGCGACACGACCTGGCAGGTGGCCGGGCTGGCGCTGCGTCGCACCGGTGGCGCACAGATGCAGCTCGGATCCGACGATGTGGTCGTGAGCGGAATCGGCTCGTCGGGACAGGACGGCGTCGAGTTCGACCTCACGCACTCCGACGGCGCCGTGCATACGTTCGCACCGGGACAGGGCTTCCAGACGTTGCGCGACGCGGGCGCGCAGCTCGTGCACACGGTGAGCGGCGTGATCGCCTGTGACGACGACCAGCTTGTGGGCACGTTGACCGAGCGCGCATACAGCGACTCGATCACCGTGCGCTCGGACTTCTCTCCCATCGGAGCCACGCAGGTGACCATCGAGCTGTTGAGCAACAACAGCGTCGTGCACACCGGCGTGTACGCGGCGTCGCAGGCCGTGGCGCTGGTTGCGCCGCCGGCGGGGCCCGGGCAGTCGGCGCAGGCCGCGAGCATCAACACGTCGCGGTCGAACCTGAGGGATTTCCCGGATCCCAAGCCCGCGAAGAAGCCCAAGCAGGGCATCGCGTGGAAGCCGGATCCCAATGCGTATCGCCTGCTGCTCGGCGGAACGACCTACGTCGCAGACGAAGTCCGCTTCACCGCGATCGACGGCGTCGCGGTGACCAAGCTGACGAGCGCGACCATCCGGCAGAAGAACCCGGGCGTGCCGCAGCTCGACACGCTGCGGATGGCGCGCACCGGGCTGATGATCGGCGCGTCGGACTTCGCGGTGCGAGCGATCGGCGGGCGCAGGATGCTGGCGCCGGACTCCGCGCGAGTCGTGACGCACCGTTCTTCGATCTGGATGGAAGACATGTGGGAGGTCGTGGCTGCTCCCGCGCCGAGTCCGCGGATCTCCGTCCAGACGTCCGGCCCCGCTGTGGCGACGACACTCGGCTCGGCGAAGGTCGTGGTCAGCGCGAACGGGCTGACCGCCGCGAGCGCGGCGGCGAGCGCTCCGGCGGTCTCGATCGCACGTTCGGGGTTGGCGTTCGCGATCTCGCCGTCGGCGGCGCTGCTCGCGGAGAACGCGAATGGCAGGATGTCGCCCACGTCGGCGTCGAGCGGCAACTGGCGGCTGCAGGTGTTGTCGGGCGCAGTGCTGATGGCCGAGATCACCGGCGTGTCGCCCGAAGCGAGCGCGGCGTTGTTCCCCGATCGCGTCGGGATGGAGGCGGTCGGTCAGACGTTCGAAGCTCGCTGGAGCGCGCCGATTTCGATCACCGTGACGGGCGGCCCCGTCGTGAGTGGTGACCGCGTACGCCTGACGCCGCTCGCGCCGCCCGAAGCGCTGGCGCAGGTGACCGAGCTGGTGCTCACCTCGACCAACGTGGACTACCTCGAGCTCAGCGATCCGAGCGCGTTGGCGACGACGGACGTGGCGGGCGGTCCGGTGTCCGGCGGCCTGATGCTGTCCGTGCAGCGCAACCCCGTGCGCGGCGGCGGTCCCGTGGGCTTCGCGGTGCAGCTGCCATCCGCGCAGGCCGCGCGGCTGGAGCTGTTCGACCTGCTCGGCCGGCGCGTGGCGACGTTGCACGACGGCGCGATGCGGGCGGGCGTGACGCAGCTAACGTGGAACGCATCGGCGCAGGGCGCGGGCAGTGGCGTAATGCTGGCGCGGCTCGTGACGGCGGCCGGCACGCGCACGCAGAAATTCGTGATGATCCGATAGCGGCCGCGGCACGCGCGTGTCGGGGGACCGCGTCGTGACGTGGAAGTGAGCGGCGGTGCGCTGGAGTACTAGCGCGCCGCCGCTTCCGTTTGCGCGAGCAACGCGCCGAGCGCGTCGACCGCGGCGGCGGAGAACTCGTGGCCGCCTTCGAACGCGCTCGTCTCGACCGTGGCGCCGATCGCGCGGACGATCGCCGCTTCGTCGGCCATGCGGGTCGGCGGATACCACTCGTCGGCGGTGCCCGTGATCATGCGCACGAGCGGCCAGCGGTTCGCGGGCAGTTCGCGCACGTCGGGCGGCACGTCGCCGCAGACCGAGAACACCGCGGCGGCGCGGCGCTTGCCGCAGAGCGCGGCGCGGTACGCCATGGCGGCGCCTTGCGAGAAGCCGAGGAAGACGATCGCGCGCGGCGCGCCGAACTCGGCGTGGAGCTGATCGAGCACGCTGTCGACGAAGCCGATGTTGTCGGGGATCGCGAGCTCGCGGTCTTCGCGGGTCATCCAGTTGGCGACGATGCTGCGGTCGCCGCGCGTGTAGAACGGGTGCGGCGCCTGCACGGCCGCGGTGAGCCAGGCGTCGGAGCGTGTGGCGCGCGTGAGGAGCGGCAGGAAGATCTGCGCCGACTGCGCGTAGCCGTGGAAGCCGACGAGCCAGCAGCTCGGCGAGGCCGGCGCGGGCGGGACGTCGACGAGGAAGCGGCCATGGAAGGTGGCCGGCGCGTGGCGGAGGAGCGGTTCGCTGCGTTCGGACATGAGGCCGGGGCTCCTGATGGTGTTGCCGGACAGCGAAAAGGCCCGCCGTCCTGGCGGGCCTGCGCTTGTGGTCAGCTCGAGTGCGCGATGCGCAACCCCGTGCTGGCGGAGAGGGAGGGATTCGAACCCTCGAAGGAGTTACCCCCTTAACGGTTTTCGAGTTCGTTGCCCGCCATCCCTTCCGGTGCCGCACCTCTCCGCTCGCCGTCTGCAACAAGTTACGGGGGCGGTCGTGCTGGCTGGTGCCCGCTGGAATCACCGGACCACGCTGTTCGAATGGAGCCCGGCGCACACGCGACGCGCCGTTGCGGAGCCCCAGGCGTTCTCGGCCAGGGGCGAGCCGAGCCTCCTTCGGGAGCAGAGTGGCGTGGATCGGTGTCCTCCAAGGCCGTTAAGCTGCAGCCGTGGTCCGATGCCCCGCAGTTCAGGGGGCCCCGCGGTTGGTACTCACCGCAGTCCATCTTCTTCCCCGACAGGATGGATGATGTCCGTCCTGGGTCACACAGGATGGTCCCCGCATGCGCCCCCCAGTCGCACTTCTCCGTGCCGCCCTACTTCTGTTCTGCCTCCTCGCGGCGAGTCCCGCCAGCTCGAGCGTACTGATCTCGGAGTTGTGTGATCCACGCGACAACTACCTGACGGACCGCTTCATCGAGATCTACAACTCGGGCACAGATCCGGTCGACCTCACGAACTGGTCGCTGGTCGCGGTGGCCAACAACGTGGTTGCGTACACGTGGCCGCTCTCGGGGGTGATCAATCCCGGGCAGGCGCTGGTGGCGGGGAACTCGACCACCGTGGCCGTGTTCACGGTGAACTTCCCGGGGGCGTGGTCCACGGCCAACGCCAACTGGAACGGGAAGGTCGGTGACGGGGCGAAGCTCATCAACCCGAGCGGAGCAGCCGTCGACATCGTCGTTGCGACCGGGACCTTGTTCGAGAACGCCGATCTGGTCCGCAAGCCGACGGTCACCGAACCCAATACGACCTACACGCCAGCGGAGTGGACGTCCGCTGCGGTGATCCTGGCGACCAACGCGAGCCCGGGATCACACGGTGGGGCACCGCCGGCGTCAGGGCCCGCCATCTCGGGAGTGGTCACGACCCCGCCGCTCCCTTCGCGACGGATGCCGTCCATGTCAGCGAACGTGGTGGACACGACCGCGACGATCAGCACCGTGACGCTCCTGTGGGGGACCGCGCCGGGATCGCTGGCGAATCTCGATTCCGATGGCGCTCCTCTCGGCGGCACCACATTCAGGACCACGGCGACGATTCCGGCCCAGGCCGAAGGCACCACGGTCTACTACGAGATCCAGGCGACCAACAGCGCAGCGACGACGACGAACTCAAGCGTCAGGAGCTACTTCCTGCCGTACTCGACCACCATTCACCAGATCCAGGGGGAGGCGACCACGTCTCCCTTCGCCGGCCTCGGCGTGGTCACGCGCGGAGTCGTGACGGCACGTCTCGGAACGTGCTTCGTGATCCAGGAAGGCGCCGGGCCGTGGAGCGGCTTGTGGGTTCGCAGCAGCGCGACTCCTGCGGTCGGGGATTCGATCGCAGTGCGGGGCCAGATCACGGAGAGCGATGCGCAGGGGCTCGCAGGCAACACGCTGCTGACGAGCGCTGTCCTCATCGGCACCTGGCCGGGGGCCTCGGTTCCAGCACCAGCCATCGTCCCCGACAGCACCGCGGCGTCCGAACCGTACGAAGGGGTACTCGTCGCGGTCACGAACGCGGCCTGCACCAACAGCAACGTCGGCGGCGGAGTGTGGAGGGTCGACGACGGATCGGGTCCGCTACTCGTGGATCCGACGGGATACGCAATGGTCCTGACGTCGGAACGTCTTCTATCAGGTGACGGGGCCGACGGGATTCACGAGCGGGCAGTTCCTGCATCCACCGCGCGGCGGCAGATGTCGTCGAAGGTGCCGATCACTCGGCGCCGGTCATTCTCGCGGTCGCGCAGATGAGTGACAGCACGTTTCTCGTGACGCTTTCCGAGCCGGTCGAGCCCGCTTCGGCCGGGACCGCGAGCCACTACAGCATCGCGGGTATCACGGCCTCGGCCGCCGCCCTCGATCCCGGCCACGCTTCCGAAGTCTGGCTGACGGTCGCTGGCGTGCCCGCAACCGACGTCACACTCGGTGAACGGCGTCCTCGACCTGCACGGCAATGCGACTGCCGGTGCGACCTGTGTTCCTACATCGACACCCGATTCCACCCGGCTACTACGACTC
>JADJLL010000028.1 GCA_016710095.1 Candidatus Eiseniibacteriota bacterium
GTGAACAGGTCGCGGAACGACACGATGCCGAGCAGCTTCTGGTCGGTGTCGAGCACGTACACGTAGTTCACGTGCTCGAGCCGGTCGCGGCCCTGGCGCCGCAGGTACGCGATCGCCTCGTCCACCGACACGTCGGGGCGCACGCGCGCGTAGCTCGGCGTCATCAGGCCGCCGGCGTCGTCCTCGGCGTACGCGAGCAACGCGGTGACTTCGTTCTTGGTCTGCTCGTCGAGCAGCGCGAGCAGTTCGTAGCGCTCGGAGTGCTCCTCGGCTTCCTGCACCACGTCGACCGCGTCGTCGGGCGGCAGCAGCCGCATCCACGAGCGGCGCTGCGCCACCGGCATCGCGTTGATGAGCTCGTACTGGTCACGCGCCGAGAGATCGAGGAAGAAATCCTCGGCGTCCGCGCGCGGCAGGTCGAGGAACGCCTCGAGCCGGTCCTCCGGCGCGAGGATGCGCCAGGTCTCCTGGAGGTCGTCGACCGCCAGGCCGGCTTCGCTCTCGGTTTCCTTGCGCAGAGAGGTCATCGGCGTGCTCCGGGATTGTGTGCGGGATCGCCCGCAACCTAGCCGCGCGCCGCGCCGAGGTAAAGCCTTAAGGCTGCGTCGGCTCCGCCGGAACGGCCGTCCCTCGCACCGGCTGCGCCGGAGCCCGCGAGGTGGTGATCAGCACGACCGCCGCGATCACGACCGCGGCCGCGAGCATCGTGCGTCCGGTGAGCGCCTCACCGGCGAACGCCCACCCGAGCGCCATCGCGACGATCGGATTGACGAACGCGTACGTGCTCACCACCGCGGGCGGCACCGTGCGCAGCAGGTACAGGTACGCCGTGAATCCGACGACCGAGCCGAAGACGACCAGGTAGAGCAGCGCCGCGATCGAGTGCATCGGGACTTCGGCCGGGCGGAAGCGCGCGAACTCGCCGAGTGCGCCGGAAAGCGCGAGCACGCACACGCCGCCCGCGAGCATGCCGACGCCGGTCGAGAGCAGCGGCGAGGACGGCATGCTCACGCGGCGCGACCACAGCGAGCCCCACGCCCACGACACCGAGCCCGCGATGGGCACGAGCGCCCAGAACGGTGAGAACTCCGCGAGCTTCGCGTTCATGAGCCCCGGCCCGATGAGCAGCGCGATCCCCGAGAAGCCGAGCACGAGCCCGACGATCACCTGCGGCGCGGGCCGCACGGCGAAGCGCCCGACGGACGCGATGAGCGCCATCCACAGCGGGATCGTGCTCACCATGAGCGCGGCGAGTCCCGACGGCATGTGCTGCACGCCGATCGTGACCGACGCGTTGCCGGTCGCGGGCAGCAGGATCCCGACGAGCGCGGCGTTGCGCAGCTGCTTGCCCTCGGGCCACGCGACGCCCGTCGCCTTGGCCCACGCGAACAGCAGCGCGCCCGCGAGCAGCAGCCGCACCGCGCACATGAGCAGCGGCGGCAGGTGCTCGATCGCCACACGGATCGCGAGGAACGTCGAGCCCCACACGAGCCAGATGCAGAGAAACGCGATCACGACCTTGGGCAGCAGCCCGCGCTCGCGCAGCTCGTCAACCACGCGCCTTCTCCATCCGCCGCGACGCCGGCACGGGAAGCGCCCAGGTCTCCTTCAGCGTCTCGAGCGCGATCGTGCTCTGCGTGGACCGCACGGTCGAGATCGCGCCGAAGCGCTCGCGCAGCAGCCGGCCGAGCGACTCGGGGTCCTTCACGCGCACCTTCACGAGGTAGCTGTCCTGCCCCGCCACGTGGTGCACCTCGAGCACTTCGGGCTCGAGCGCGAGCGCCGCGCCCGTGCTCACCTCGCCGGTGCGCTCGTCGGAGCGCACGAGCACGTACGCGAGCAGCGAGCGTTCGATCGCGCGCGGGTCCACGTGCGCGCCGTAGCCCTTGATCACGCCCTTCTGCTCGAGCCGCTTCACGCGCTCGAACACCGCGGACGGCGCCATGCTCAGGCGGCGCGCGAGTTCGGCGTTGCTGGTGCGGCCATCGGCCTGGAGCATCTCGAGCAGCTGGCGATCGACGTCGTCGAGCATGGGCGCGTCTCTCCTCGGGGGACTGCGTTGTCGCGTTGTGGCGCCGTGGCGTTGCGAACGGAAGTCCGACAGGCCGAGGATGATAAATCGGGAATGCCACGACTCAAGCGAAGAAACTGCTAGTTCCAAGAGTCACAAGCCGACGATTGTTCGCCGAATGGGAAGACTTGCCGCCTCCGGCGGCGGCGCGGCGGGATTCGCGAGCGTCGGCTGGCCGGGAAATCCCCGGAAAACGCGAACGGCCCGCCTCCCGAAGGAAGCGGGCCGCCGAAGGGTCTTCGAGCGGACTTACTCGTCGAACTCCTTGATGACGACCGAGTCGGCGCCGTCGATCTCGAGCAGCTTCACGCCGATCACTTCGCGCTTCGACGTGGGGACGTTCTTGCCCACGAAGTCGGCGCGAATGGGCAACTCGCGATGACCGCGGTCGATGACCACGGCGAGCTGGATCGTGCGCGGGCGGCCGAAGTCGATGAGCGCGTCCATCGCGGCGCGCACGGTGCGGCCGGTATAGAGCACGTCGTCGATCAGCACGGCCACCTTGCCGTTGATGTCCACCGGGATCTCGGTCGCGCCCACGACGGGGTGCGCACCGACCGTGGACAGGTCGTCACGGTAGAGGGTGATGTCGAGGGAGCCTTCGGTCGGCGACTGCCCCTCGAACTCCTTGATCTTCTGGGCGATGCGATTGGCGAGCGGCACACCGCGGCGGCGGATGCCCACCAGCACGAGGTCGTCGATGCCCTTGTTGCGCTCGACGATTTCGTGGGCGATGCGCGTGATGATGCGGCGGAGTCCGTCGGCGTCGACGATCTCGGCCTTTTCGCGGAGCGACATGACTCCTCCAGGAACGTGTCTCACAGGGCACGAAAGTGGCTGGGACTCTAGCCGCTGGCCCGACGCATCGGCAAGGCAGGCTCTCCCGACGGCAGCCCGGGTCAGGGTCAGCGGTGACCGGCGTGCGTCGCGGGCGCCGAGGGCGCCGAGGCCAACTCGCGAAGCCGCGTGAGCGCGTCGGCATGGCGCAGGGCGAGCGAGTCGTCCGCGCTCACCTGCGGCGTGCTCGCCTTGCGCGCGGCCGCGAGCACGGACTCCGCGCGCGCGTACTGCCGCGCCTCGGTGAGCGAGGCGCCGTAGGCCGTGCCGTAGAGCAGCCGGTCGCGCGGCGACACGCCGCTCTCGGCGCTCGCGGCGAGGTCGAGCAGCGGCAGCGCTTCGGCGAGACGGCGCTGGCGCAGCCGCAGCCGCGCGAAATCGAAAGCCGTCGCGGCCGTCGCGGCGTCGCGATCGCCGAGCACGCGGCGCTGCGCGTCGAGCGTGCGCTGGTAGAGCGGCGCGGCCTCGGCGGTGCGGTTGGCGTCGCGCAGCACGCCGGCGAGCGCGCGGGCGGTCGCGAGCGTGCGCGCATCGAGCGCGCCGTGAGCGGCGGTGCGCAGCGCGAGCACGCGACGCAGGTCGCGCTCGGCTTCGCCGCGCCGTCCGGCGGCGCGTTCGCACGCGGCGGTCAGCTCGAGCGCCTCGATCGCCGCGACCGAGTCGGGCCCGAGCGTGGTGGCGAGATCGCGCGCGGACTGCTGCGCGAGCGGCAGCGCTTCGCGTGCGCGGCCCTGCGCGGCGAGCGCGCGGGCGAGCGAGAAGCGCGCACGGGACGTGACCTCGTGCGCCGGGCCGAACAGCGCTTCGCCACGAGCGAGCGCTTCGCGGGCGAGCGACTCGGCGTCCGCGGCGTGGCCGAGCGCGGCGCGCGTGCCGGCGAGCGCCTGCAGCGCGACCAGTCCTTCGGCGGCCAGTGCCCCGCGCGAACGGTGCGCGGCGAGCGCCGCGGCATAGGCCGAGTCGGCGCCGGCGAGCGCGCCTTCGTGCGCGAGCGCGTCACCCAGCGCCATGCGCGCGGCGATCGCGAGCGAGTCGCGCGCGGAGTCCCCGCGCAGCGTCACGGCGCGGCGCCACAGGGCCGCGACTTCCGGCGCACGGTCGCCTCGCGCGGCGAGCGCGCGGGCGAGCGTCTCGATCGCCGCGAGCGTGCGCGCGTCCGTCGCGCCGAACGCGGCCTGCGTCTGGGGCACGAGCGGGCGCGCGATCGCGACGGCCTCGTCGAGCCGGTGCTGCGCGAGCCGCGCGGCCGCCAGTTCGAGGCGGGACGACAGGCTGATCTCGCGCGCGGCGGCGAGTTCGCGCTCGGCCTGCGCGCGCTGCGTGTCCGCGCGCCAGAGCGCCGCGCCGACCCCCGCGACGATCACGACGATCGCGGCGCCGAGCAGGCCCACTCCCACCATGGCCGCGCGATTACGGCGCGCGAACTTGCCGACCACGTACAGCGGCGTGGAGTCCACGGCGCGCACGGGTTCGTGCGCGAGGAAGCGCTGCACTTCGAGCGCGAGCGCGTGCGCGGTGCGATAGCGCTCACCGCGCGTGCTCGCCATGGCGCGCAGCACGATCGCGTCGAGCTCGCCGCGCAGCTCGCGCTCGAGTGCGACCGGCGTCGAGTTGCGCGCGTGCGCGGCCTCGCGCGCCTCCGCGGCGGCGTGACCCATGCGCGTGCTCGGCAGCGGCGGCGGCACGCTCGCGACCAGGCGCTGCGCCTCGACCGCGCCCGCGCGATGCAGCGCGTCGACGTCGAACGGCAGCTGCCCGGTGAGCAGTTCGTAGAGCACGACGCCGAGCGAATACACGTCCGTGCGCGTGTCCACGTCGCGCCCCTGCGAGCCGAGCTGCTCGGGGCTCAGGTACTCGGGCGACGCCCAGAGCCGCTCGACGCCGACGGAGTTCGGCGACGCGAGTTTCACGACCGCGCGGCCGTTCGCCTCCGTGACGCGCACGAACGCCGGCTGCAGGAAGCCGCGGATGAACCCGCGCTCGTGTTCGCCCTGCACGCACTCGCATGCGTCCGCGAACAGCGCGAGGCGCTCGCGCAGGTCGAGCCGATGACGATCGGCGTACTCGGTGATCGGCGAACCGTCGAGCGCGACGGCGGGCGTCGCGGACGCGAGCGCGGGTTCGTCCGCCGGCTCGGGCTCGGGCTCGGCCTCCGCTTCGGCGTCGCGCTCCGGTTCAGGCTCCGTCACCGGCATGGGCGCGGCGGCGTCCGTCACCGGCGTCGCGAACGGCGTCCCGCCGCGCGTCGCGCGGATCGAGCGCACGAGCGCTTCGACCTCGGCGCGCAGCGATTCGTCGGAGCCGCAGGCGGCCTCGAGGAATGCGTGCCGGGTGCCGTCGCTCATGTCGAGCGCGCGGTCGCGCAGCTGCTCGATGCGAGCGCGGCGATCGAGGCGATCCGGACTCAAACGTCCGCTCCCTCGCCCGCGCGCGGCGCGGCGATGTGGGTGCTGCCAGGAGTCACGGTGGCCTCGAAAGGTGTCGTCGCAGGAAGGTGGCCGGGGCGGAAAATAACACGGACGCCGGTACGCTCGGCCGCATCGGTTATCGGCCGTGCGGACGGCCCCCGCCAGCACGCAGAAGCCCGGCCGCCGAGAGTGCGTTCCGACGGCCGGGCTGCGGGAATCGGAGAACGATCAGCCCTTCTCGCCCTCGACCACGATCTTCGAGAAGTCCCAGCCGCGCATGAACAGGTCGCGCACGTCGGCGAGCAGCTTGAGCCGGTTGGTGCGGACCGCGGCGTCCTCGGCGTTCACCATGACGCCGTCGAAGAACCCGTGAATGGCGGACTCCAGCCCGAGCAGCGCGGGCAGGATCCGGTCGTAGGCCTTCGCGTCCCACAGCGGCGCGGTCTCGGCGGTCGCCTTCTCGAGCGCGGCGAGCAACGCCTGCTCGACCGGCTCGGTCAGCATCGCCTTGTCCACCGCCGCGGGCAGCGCGTCGGTCGAGGCCTTGAGGATGTTCGCGACGCGCTTGTAGAGGATCACGAGCGGAGCGAACCGCGGATCGCCGCGGAACGCGCCGAGCGCCTGCGCGCGCGCGAGCGCGTCGGCGGCGTCGCACCAGCCCGGACGCGCGATCGCGCCCATCTGGATGCGCGCCTCGAGCGCGGCCTCACGCGTGTCGTACACGACACCACGATCCTCGAGCGCCGTGTCCACGCGCGTGCGCAGGAAGTCGCCGAGCTTCTTCATGATCTCGGCCTGCGGCAGGTGGGAGTTGGCGGCGAAGAAGTGCCGCGTCATCTCCATGGCCGCCGCGCGCAGGTCGAGCGCGAGCTTCTTCTCGAGCACGATGCGCACGGCGCCGTTGCCGGCACGGCGCACGCCGTACGGGTCCTCGGAGCCGCTCGGCGACTTGCCGGCGACGAACGCGCCCGCGACGTGATCGAGCTTGTCGGCGAGCGAGAGCAGAGCGCCGGCTTCGCTCGCGGGCAGGTCGTCGCCCGCGCCGCGCGGCCGGTAGTGCTCGGCGATCGCCACGCACACGCCGTCGGGTTCACCCGCACGCTTGGCGTAGTAACCGCCCATGATGCCTTCGAGCGACGCGTACTCCTTGCCCGAGCCGATCATCTCGCCCAGAAGGTCGGTCTTGCACAACAACGCCGCCCTCCGGGCGGCCGCTGCCGAACCGGGCGCGAGCTTGTCGGCGAGCCAGCCGCCGAGCGACTCGAGACGCGACGCCTTCTCGCGCAGCGAGCCCAGGCCTTCCATCCACACGACGCCGGAGAGCTTCTCGACGATCTCGGCGGGCGCCTGCTTGTTGTCGGTGTCCCAGTAGAACTTCGCGTCCTCGAGCCGCGCCACGAGCACGCCTTCGTTGCCCTTGCGCACGAGCGCGAGACCGCCGTCGTCACCGTTGCGCACGGCGATGAAGCCGGGCAGCAGCGTGCCGTCGGACTTCTCGATGGCGTGGAAGCGCTGGTGTTCGCGCAGCGCGGTCACGATCACCTCGCGCGGCAGATCGAGGTACTGCGCCGCGAACTCGCCGGGAATGCCCGTGGGCCACTCGACGAGGAAGTTGTTGATCTCGACGAGTTCGTCGTCGGCCACGACACGGCCACCCTGCGCCGCGGCGACCTTGTTGATCTCCTCGCGGACGGCGATCTCGCGCACGCGATGATCCGCGAGCACGGACGCGCCCTTGAGCACTTCGACGTACTTGCGCGGGCTCGGGATGTCCACCGTGCCCGGGTGCAGGAAGCGATGGCCGAAGCTGGCGCGGCCCGCGGTGAGGCCGAACGCCTGCACGGGCAGCACGGCGTCGCCGAACAGCGCGACGAGCCAGCGCACGGGGCGGCCGAAGCGGTAGTCGCCCGCGTCCCAGCGCATGGTCTTCGGGAACTGGATCTTCGGCGCGATCGCGCCGAGCAGGCCCGGCAGCACTTCGGCCGCGCCCTTGCCCACGTGCTTCACGGTCACCGCCACGTACTCGCCCTTGGCGGTCTCGACCTTGCGCACGCTGGCCACGTCCACACCCTTGCCGGCGCAGAAGCCCACGAGCGCCTTGGTCGGCTTGCCCTCGGCGTCGAACGCGGCCTTCGTGGCGGGGCCCATCGCCTCTTCCTCGAAGTCGTTCTGGCGCTCCGCCACGTCGGTGACGAGCACGGTGAGGCGGCGCGGCGTGCCGTAGCTGGTGACGTCGTCGAACGACAGCCGCAGCTCCTGCAGTCCGGCGCGCACCGCGCGCTCGAGCTGATCGAGCGCCGGCGGCACGTACGACGACGGAAGTTCCTCGACTCCGATCTCGAACAGAAGGTCGCGGCTCACTTGGCGGCCTCCTTCTTCTTGGCGGCTTGCGCCTTCTGGCGCGACTGCTGGTCGGCGTAGTGCGCGAGCCAGCGTTCGCGTTCGGTCTCGTCCTTGATGAGCGGATAGCCCATCTCGGCGCGCAGGTGGTGGTAACCGAGCGCGGCCTTGCGCGCGATGGCGCGCACGCGGCCGATGTAGCCGACGCGCTCGGACACCGAGATCGCGCCGCGCGCATCGAGCAGGTTGAACATGTGCGAGCACTTGATGACGGCGTCGTAGCCGGGCGCTGACGAGCTTCAGGTCCAGGAGCCGCGAGGCCTCGGCCTCCCAGATCTTGAACATCGTGAACAGCTCGGCCACCGGCGCGTGCTCGAAGTTGTAGTGCGACCACTCCCACTCGTTGCGGACCCAAAGGTCGCCCCAGCTGACGCCGGGCGCCCACATCAGGTCCTGCACGCGGCTCGTCTTCTGCAGCATCATGCCGATGCGGTCGAGGCCGTACGTGAGTTCGGCCGACACCACCGGCAGCTCGAGCCCGCCGCACTGCTGGAAGTAGGTGAACTGCGAGATCTCGGTGCCGTCCATCCACACCTGCCAGCCGAGGCCGGCGGCGCCGAGCGTCGGCGACTCCCAGTCGTCCTCGACGAGGCGCAGGTCGTGTTCGCGCGGGTCGATGCCCATCGCGGAGAGCGACTGGAAGTACGCGTCCACGACGTCGGCGGGCGCGGGCTTCAGCAGCACCTGGTACTGGAAGAACTGCTGGAAGCGATTCGGGTTCTCGCCGTAGCGCCCGTCCTTGGGACGGCGCGAGGGCTCGACGTACGCGACGCGCCACGGCTCGGGGCCGAGCGAGCGCAGGAAGGTCGCCGGGTTGAAGGTGCCGGCGCCGACTTCGGAGGGGTACGGCTGCTGGATGACGCAGCCGCGCTCGGCCCAGAACTGCTCGAGCGCGAGGATCATCCCCTGCAGGGATTCTTTGGGCTTCAAGGTGCTCATGGGGGTCCACGGTGGTGGAAGGCCGCGAGTGACTCGTGTGAACGGCGCAGTCTAGACGAGCGGACCCGGAGTTGGAAAAGCGCGGGCGGAGGCCCGCCGGGCGGCGGCTATTTCCCCGTCGCGGCCCGCCGGCGCTCCTCGAGCAGGCGCGCGAGTGCGGTGGCCGAGAGCCCGTAGGTCTCGGGCAGGGCACCCTCGAATCCGCAGATCGCGGCGTTCAGCCCGCGCAGCCCTTGCGGCAGGCGGTCACCGCCCGCGCTCTCGTCGCTCGAATATCCCGGACGAAAGTTCATCCCGACGAATTTCGTGAGCCCGAACGGCGGCACGCCGTACACGCCGAACTCCGTCACGTCGCTCCACAGGATGCGAAAAGTTCGGAAGGGCGAAACACAGGTGAGGCCGTCGGCTTCGATCACGAGCGCGTTGCCCTCCGGTCCCATGAGGAAAAGCGCGCTCAGCGAGCAAAGCGCGAAGAAGAGGGTCACGAACCATCCGCTCGGCTCGTGGTCGCGGATCATGAACACGCCGGCGGCCGTGAAGAAGAGCGAGATCGCCGCCACAGCCCACTTGCGCCAGGCACGCGGCCGGAGCGTCAGCGAAGCGGGCGGCGGGCTGGCGGAAGTCGCGAGGGGATCGGAGGGCGCGGTCATGCGCGCAGACTGTCCGAAAGCGGCGGGGCGTGGCAACCGGGTCGACTCGCCGGCGGCATCGAGGTGCCGCGATCTCATCGCGGCACCACGGACGTTCGGCGCCCGGTGGAGCTTCCCCCGAAGGCATCCACCGGTGCTTTCCGTCCGTGGCGTCGCAACGTCTGGCGTGACTTCCGGGTCACACGGCGTGCTATCTTGCGCGCCTCGCTTCCCCCGAAGCGCCTGCCCTATCCGATATTCCGACGAGGCTCCATCACTCTAGGGATATGGCTCGGCGAAACCCATACGTGTATCCACGTAGGTGTTTCCTCAACGGGGGAACCATGCCCTTGAACGACCGCGATCTCGACGTGCTCCAGAAGGCCACGCTCGAGTTGCACGAGGATCGCGATCTCGACGGCTTTCGCGACGCCGTTCCCGACATCGTGCTGGCAGCCGTTCCGGGCTCTCAGTTCCTGTGGATGGAGAGCGGATTCTCCCGGATCGAACAGCCGGTCCTGAACGTGGTGCGTTGGGAGCACCCGAAGAAGTTCACCGAACCGCTGGTGCAGCGCCTCATGGAGCAGATCGAGTCGCATCCGTTCACGGTGCACGCGCGCAGCACGGGCGACTGGGGCCCGCTGGCGCTCTCGGACTTCTGGACGGACGCGCAACTCAAGCGATCGTCGCTGTGGCGTGACGTCTACCGCCACGTCGGAGTCGGCCGGCTGCTCGCGTGCGCGGCGTTCCGGGGCAATCGCGTCGGCACGCTGAACGTGTGCCGCCCGCTCGGCGCGCCACACTTTTCCGAACGCGATCGCACGATGCTCAAGCTGCTCCTGCCCCACTACGTCCAGGCGCTGCAGGCGGCCGAGCGCGAGACGATGCGCCACCAGGGCGACGGCGAGACGCTGCCCACGCTCGGGCTCACCAAGCGCGAGGTGCAGGTGGCAGCCTGGCTCGCGCGCGGCCGCACGAACGGCGAGATCGCGAGCATCCTCGCGATGCAGCCGCGCACGGTCGAGAAGCACGTCGAGCGCATCCTCGTGAAGCTCGGCGTCGAGAACCGCACGGCGGCGGCGATGGTCGTCGGAGGGCGGCTCGCATACGCGACGCAGCCGGGGCCGGGCCAGGACTCCGGGAAAGCGCCGGAGGCGGCGAAGCCCGCCGCACGAAAAACACGCGCGCGCCGCGCCCCTCCCGCGCGCTCACTCGCGCGGTAGCCAGACCACTTCGAGCATCTCGAGCTGCGCGTAGTCGAACGCGCCCCCGGGCAGGTGCCACCGGGCCGCGCCGCGCGAAGCGAGTTCGTGCGGACCGAACGCGATGTAGTCGCGCACCGGTGTACTCCACCGCCGCGCGGTGAAGTGCTTGCCGTCGGGCGAAGCGGCCGCGCGGTCGTCGGACACGAAGTCGAGCAGCCGCCCGCT
This sequence comes from Candidatus Eiseniibacteriota bacterium, assembly GCA_016710095.1. Lineage (GTDB taxonomy): Bacteria > Eisenbacteria > RBG-16-71-46 > RBG-16-71-46 > RBG-16-71-46 > CAIXRL01. Next base: position 10,715 of record JADJLL010000028.1, read on the forward strand.
GCTGCCGAACACGAGCGTCGCCTGCACGGTCTGCCCGGCGTGACGGAACGTCGCCGCCACCGAGTCGAACGACAGCTCCCGCCACGTGATCGCGGGGTCGAGCAGCGTCGGCGGCGCGAGCACCGCCATGTCGTTGAGCAGCGTCACGGACTCGGCACGGTCCATCAAGGGGCCCGCCGCCTGCATCACGGGGATGAGCCCGAAGAGCCGGATGTCCATCGTCGCGTGTCCGTTCACGAGCCGGTGCAGCCCGATCACGGGCAGCCCCTTCATGGTCGCGCGCAGGAAGAAGAGCCGCGCGGGCGGATCGGTGAAGCTCACCTGCTCGACCTCGACCGGCATCCAATCCGCCGCGGGCCCGCTGCGCAGCCGGCCGCGAAAGCGCACGCGGTACTCCTGCGGGTACGGCGCACCCGCGGTCGCGGCGGTCACGAGGTAACGCTGCACCTGCTCGGGCAGCCGCACGGAGCTCGGTGTCGCTCATGTAGCGGGCCGCGTGCTCGCGCGCACGACCGGCGGCGACGTCGCGATCGAACTGCGCCCGCAGCGCTCCGCCCGTGTGCACCTGCCACGCGACGAACAAAGCCGTCGCGACGAGAAGTGCGAGCGCCACGCGCGGAAGGAGGATCATGCGGGAAGCTCGTAGTCGAGCACGTAGGTGTGCTTGCCCGCTTTCGACGAGGATCACCATCGCGCCGGTGAGTCCCGCGAGCGCACCGGTGCCCGAGTCGGGCACGACCGTGATGCGCAACGTCGGCACGCCGCGATCCATGACGCCCGTGTGCTGCAGCACGAACGAGCCTTCGCGCCCGTCGAGCACGCCGGTCACGCGTTCGATCGCCGAGTACGCGGCGGAGGCCTTCACGAGCGTCATCGCCGAGAGCATCGTTCCGGTCGCGGTCGCGTCCAGCGCGCCGTGGTAGCGCTTCTCGAGTCCGAGCCGCGCGAGCGTGACGCCGCCTTCGACCGCGTCGTTGTCCTGCGGCTGCATCTTCACGTCGAAAAGTCCGGTGACGCTCGGCATGGGGCGAGTCTCCGAAGGTGAGAACCGGTGGGAAGTGGTCGCGGGAGGTCTACCACGCGCGACGCGCCACGGGCACGACGCGTTCCCCGGAGCGGAGCCGCCGGGTCAGGCCGTGGGCTTCGGCGGGACCTGCGGGGCGGAAGGCACAGCGGGCGCCGAAGGCGCAGCGGGCGCCGAAGGCGGCGCGCCCTCGTCCTTCGGGCGCACGGCGTTCTCGAGCGTGCGGAGCACCTCGAGCGAGCGCAGCCCCTGGAAGCGCTGGAAGTGCATCCGCAGGAAGTCGTCCACGACGCGGAACAGCTCGCCCGCGCGCGGCAGCTCGACGTACTCGCCCGCGTCGGCGACCGGGCGCGACAGGATGAGCGCGAACGAGGCGAGCGCGTCGGGCGACAGCACCACCACGCCCCCTTCGCGCGCCGCGCATGCGTCGCACAGCAGCCCGCCGCGCGCGGGCGAGAACACGCGCCGCGGCGACACCGGCCGGCCATCCACCGCGCACGCGTCGAGCCGCGGGCGATAGCCCAGTTCGCTCGCGAGCTGCAGCTGGAACGCGAGCGTCACCGCCGCGAGCGAACCCACGGGCGCCTTCGCGCAGCCCGCGAGAGTCGCGATGAGCAGCGAGTACAGCTCGCCGTGCGGTTCTTCGCCCCACACGAGCCGGTCGACGAGTTCGAGCGACGCCTGCGCATGCGCGAGCCGCGTGATGTCGGTGAGCCGCGAGCCCAGCGGGTCGAGCACTTCCGCCTGGCTCAGCAGGTGCAGGTCGCGGTCGGGCTTCTGGTAGAAGACGAAACGCGATCGCGACAGCGGCTCGAGCGCGAACCCGAACCGCGACGGCAGCTTGCGCGCGCCCTTGGCCACGAATCGGCGCAGCCCGAAGTCGCGCGTGTACGCGGCGACGATACGGCTCGTGTCGCCGAGCGCATGCACCTTGAGCACGATGCCTTCGGTGGAAACGATCGCCATGGTCGGGGACCTCGCCGCGGCGCCGGGATGGCGCCATCGAGAGGCGCGGCATCCTAGCCCGGACCCTTCCCGCACCGCGAACGGGGCGCTGCGGCCCGCATCGCGCTCCCGCCGCGGCCGACTGCGCGTACCCTGCGCGTCGTCGTTTCCCCGCGCGCGGCCCCGCGCTCGCTCCGTCGTTCGCCGCCACCGTGAATCCGAGGGCTGATGCTGCTCAAGAAGCGTGATCTCGACGCGCTGCAGACCGCGATACTCGGCCTGCACGAAGAGCGCGAACTCGACGCGTTCCGGAACGCGTTCTTCTCGATCGTGCTCGAGGCGATCCCCGCCGAGCACTGCACGTGGATGGAGATCGGGTTCGGCGACACCAACCTGAACGCCGTACAGCAGGTCGTGACGCTCTGGGAATCCTCGCCGCGCCTGACGCCGAAGCTCCAGCGTGCGCTGCTCTCGCACATCGAGGATCACCCGTTCACGACACACGCGCGGGCGACCGGGAAGTGGGGCCCGTTCCGCCTCTCCGACTTCTGGACGCCGCGACAGATCCGCGCGTCGGCGGTCTGGCGCGAGGGGTACCAGCACCTGAACGTGGGGCGGTTGCTCGCGGGCTGCGCGTTCCGCGCGAACCGGATGGTGACGCTCAACTTCGCCCGGCCGTTTTCCGCGCGCGATTTCAGCGAGCGCGACCGGCGCATGCTCGAGCTGCTGCTGCCGCACTTCATGCAGGCGCTGCAGTCCGCGGAGCGCCACTCGGCGATTCGCGCGAAAGACGCGACGCCACTGCCGATGCTCGGGCTCACGCCGCGCGAAGCGGAAGTCGCCGTGTGGCTCGCGCGCGGCCGCACCAATCCCGAGATCGCGACGATCCTCGCCCTGCGCCAGCGCACGGTCGAGAAGCACGTCGAGAACATCCTCGCCAAGCTCGCGGCCGAGAACCGCACCGAGGCCGCGATGCTGATCGCCGGCGCCGTGAAGATGGCAACGCACGAAGGCCCGGCGGCGCGCAAGCGCTGAGCGCGACGCCGGAGCCGGCGTGACTACCGGCGAGCGGCGGTCTTCTTCGCGGCGGGCTTCTTCTTCGCGGCGGGCTTCGCCTTGGCGACAGCCTTCTTCTTCGCGGGCGCCGCGGCCTTCTTGCTCGCGGGCTTGGCGGGCTTCGCCGGCTTCGCCGGCTTCGCCTTCTTCGCGCCGTGTGCCGCGTCGTGCTGAGCGACCGCATCGTCCACGGAGACGGTGCCGACGAGCTTCGCGACCGCGGGCTGGAGCAGCGCGTCGAGCGTCTTGAACCGAATGCACGAGCCGCCCATGTCGAGCTTCATCCCGGCATCGCGATACGCCTTCACGAACACCTCGCGCGCGCCGGTCGAGGCATAGGCGCCCATGCTGTAGAGCGCGAAGTTGTTCTTCTGCGCCGCCAGCGCGAGCACGGCGTACGGCTGGCCGTTGTAGGTCACGGGCAGGCGGGCGGGCGGCACGATCCACGAGATCATGCCGTACTGCATGACCTCCGCGAATCCCTTCGGCAGGTGCTTGTTCACGAGGTCACGCACGGCCGAGAGTACGGCGCGGCGATCCGCGGGAAGCTCCTTCAGGTATTGCGCGACGGACGTGGCCTTGCTGCTCACCATGGGATGCCCCCGAGGATGGAGTGGGTTGCGTCAGGCGTTCTGCGAATCGGCGGGCGCGACGACGCCGGGCTGCACGACGCCGCCCGACACGACCACCTTCAGCCCTTCCTCGATCGTCCAATCGAGGGAGATGAGATCGACCTTCGGCGCGTAGTGCACGAAGCCCGATGCGGGATTCGGTGTGTGCGGGATGAATACGCACGCCACGTCGGCGCCGAGCTTCTTCTTGATCTCGTCGCTCACGTGGCCGGTGACGAACCCGATGCGCCACATGTTCGGCTGCGGCCACTGGATGAGCACGACCTTGCGGAACGCCTGGTCCTCCTTCTGCGTGAGGAACGCCTCGCCGAGCGACTTGGTCGAGCCGTACACGAGGCCGACGCCGGGGATGCGCGAGAGCGCCTTGTCCCACAGCCGCGCGATCGGGCCCTGGCCGGCGAGCGAGGCGAGGAAACCGACGATCACGAGCAGCGTGAGCGTCGCGAGCAACCCGAGCCCGGGAATGCGGTGGTAATCGAGCGCCTCGAACCGCAGGTAGCGACCGAGCAGGTTGTCCACCCAGTTGAGCAGGCGATAGAAGACGAAGAGCGTCACCGCCGTCGGCGCGAGCACGAGCAGTCCGGTGAGCAGGTAGTTGCGAAGCCGGCCGAACGGGCCGACGGGTCCCTGGGGGCGAGAAGGCGTCATGAGTGGGGAATGCTCCGGGTCCTGTGCGGGAAATCCGCGCGCACTCTATCGCGACGATTGCGCGCGTGCGAACGACCGAAGCGAACGGGACTGCCGCAACGGCGACGGCCGCCTCCCGAAGGAAGCGGCCGCGCCGCCGGGGCCCCCGGCCCCGGGGTCGAGCCGGGGGGCCGGTCTCGACCCATGTTCATTCGCGCCGTCAGCGCACGAGCACGGCCCTCGCCGTGCGGGTCGTCACGTGATCGCCCTCACGCACCGCGACGCGCGCGAAGTACAGCCCGCCCGACGGCACCTCGCCCTGCGCGGGGCGCAGCACGTGCGAGCCCGCTTCCATCCGGCCGCGATGCAGCGACGCGACACGCCGTCCGTTCACGTCGAACAGCTCCGCGGTCACGTCGGCCGCCGTCGGCAGGTCGAGCGCGAACGCGAGCGTGCGAGCCGGAGAACCGGACGCCGCGAAACGCAGCGCGCGCGGCGCCTCGCCGCCCATCGGCACGTCGAGCCCGCCGACCAAGACCACGGCCCACACTCCCGTCGGCCGATAGCGCAACTGGAAGAGGCCGGCAGCGCTCTGGCCGAGCACGGTCACGTTCGCGAACGTGCCGGTCACGCTGGTACCCGAGATCACGAGGAAGCTGTCCCCCACCTGCGGATGGAAGCCGGGATACGGCCGCAGGTCGAGCGTGCCGCCGAGCTGCGCGTTGCCGGTGACGACGATGGAATCGCGCGCGCCGGCGGCGAACGAGCCGAGGTCGAACCACGTGCGCGCGCCGGAGCGCAGCACGAGACTGCCGGTGACCGCGATGCGCCCGAGCTGCGCGGCGCCGCCGGGATCGAGACGGCCGTCCACGAGGGTCGGCGCGAGAATGCCGCCGCTGCCGGTCAGCTTGCCGCCGCCCCGCACGTGCAGCGGCGCGTACCACGGAAAGATCGCGCCCCCCTCGAGCGCGACCGTGCCGCGCACGCGCGTCGTGTCCGAGCACACGATGTTCGTCGTCACGCCCGGCGCCGCGGCGAGTGTGCCGTCCACCAGCATCGACGTGACGCGGAAGAAGTCGCCCACCTGCGTCGGCGCCGTCGCGCGGAACGTGGCGGCCGAGTCCACCCAGACGTTCGACTCGAGCACGCCACCGCCCGCGAATCCTCCGCCGGGAGCGAGACGCACGATCGTGCCCGAAAGGCCCAGCCCGGAGCCGATCACGTCCTTCGTGAACGTGAGCCCGAGCAGGCCCTCGGCGAACACCGATCCGCTCGCGCGGAGCTTCGAGTCGATCGTGCCCGTGCCCTGCAGGCGATGCCCCGCGGGCAGCACGATGCCCTCCACCGGGCCGACGAGCGTGCCGCCGTCGATCGTCACCGTGCCGACGGTCGCCGAGTCCAGGTCGGCGATCGTGAGCGTCTGCGCGGCGACCTCGAGCTTCGCGCGACAATCGTAGCCATCCGCCATGTCGGAGCGTCCGAGCGAAAGCGGGCCTCCCGCGAGGATGCGCGCGGTCGTGTCCACGGGAGAAGCGAAGCGATTGGCGAGCGTTCCGTACCCGATGATCTGCGCGGAGCCGAGCGGAGCGATTTCGCCCGACCCCGTCGTGCTTCCCTCCCCGATCGAAAGAAACCCGCGCAAGTCGAGACGTCCGTTCAGTTCGAGCACGCCACCCCGGGCCAGCTCGAGGATGCCTCCCCCCCAGACCGTCGAGGCGGCGGCGAGGTCGGTGGTCACACGCCCGCCGTCGGTGATGCCGAGATTGGCGAGGCTGCCGCCGCTCGCGGCGACGAACGTGCCGCCGACCGCGAAACCTCCGCTCAACGTCATCGCGCTTCCCGCGCCCTTCACGTCCACGTTACCGAAGCTGCCGGCCTGGGAGCCGATGCGCAACGACACCGCGACCGCGTCCGCCCCTCCGGTGACGTTCAGCGTGCCGGTGCCGAGCCGGCCGATCGTGAAGTCGCCGCCGGAGGTCACGTGCGTCGCCGTGCCGTCGATCTCGATCAGGCCGTTCGAGCCCACTTCGTCGCCGACGATGGTGTTGAAGCTCCCCAGCGTGACCTGGCTGTTGCCGAGCACGTGCATCTCGGCCTGACCGGCGTCACCGACCACGAGTCCCGGGGACACCGTCGCGTCGAGGAAGGCCTCGCTGCCGTTGAGAAGCTCGAGCTTCGGCGTGTTCGCGATGCCGTCGAGCGTGAGCGGCAACCCGTTCACGTCGAGCGTGCCGCCCGTGAGCTGCAGACGACCGCCGCGGAAGTCGAGGTCGTGGACCGGGTCGAGCAGGTAGAGGTGAAAGGTCGAGAACCGCGAACCGCCGCGGATCTCGAGCTTCGCGCCCGAGTACGTGTCGGGATCGCCGACGAACGTGTACCCGTTCACCTCGATGACGCCGCCGGCCGCGCACGTGACCGTGCCGGTGCCGCCGGGGTTCGAGTTCTCTCCGTGCCCGATGCCGAGGCTGCTGTGGAAGATCGCGCGCGCGCTGTCCACGCTGCCCGCGCCGCCGACCCAGAGCGATCCGGTCGAACCCGCGTAGGGGCCGAAGTCCACGACCTGCGAGAACTCGGCGAGCGCGCCGTCGAGCACTTCGGCGTGTCCGTCCCCCGCCTGGTTCCCGAAGTACACCGCCGTGCCCACCGTCAGCGAGTCCCGGAAGGTCGAACGGTCGTACGCATCGGCCGGATCCACGCCCGACACCCGAAGCGTGCCGTGCCCCGAGCTCCAGCCGAACATCGGCGAGACCCCGCGCATGAAGACCGACGCGCCACCGGTGACCGCGAGCACGCCCGTTCCGGCGTTCTCGCCGAACCGCGGCTGGTTCGTGCGGAAGTCGCCGCTCGCGCCGCCACCCGAGAAGGTGAGCGTGCCGCTCGTGCCGCTGATCGCACCGACGTAGCACTGGTTGCCGACCACGAGCGCGCCGTCGGCCACCTTGAGCGAGCAGGGCTGCGCCGGGTTGTTCGCGACCTGCACGCGGCCGTTCGTCGTGTGCGAGCCGGTCGGGAACTGCAGCGTGACTCCGCCGAAGCGCACGAGTTGCCCGCGGACTTCCGGAACGGCGGCGCCGAACGTGACGGTGTACTGCCCGTTCAGGATGTACTGGCAGGAGTCGGCAGAGCCGGGTACGGCGGCGGGGTTCCAGTTCGCCGCGGTCCCCGCGGCGCCGTTGGCGACGGCCGACCAGGTGTAGGTCGCCGCGGTCACGCGAGTGGCATGAAGGCCGACGAGCGAGCAGGTGACGGCGACGAGCAGGGCGAGCGGCAGGCGAAGCGTTCGATGCATGGCAGGATCCTCGCGAAGGGCTTCGAGTCCCGCCCACGGGCGCACCGAGGGCGCGCTCGCCCGCATCGAGGGACTCCGACACGAGGGCTTGTTTCGCCACCGTCGCCGATCTCCCGCGACGAGTTCGGACCTGCCGCCTGCTCAGCGCCGCATGCGATCCGGCAGCGGCAGGATCGTGGCGTCGGGCTCGCGGAGCCTGCGCAGGCGCTTCGCCGCGTCCGGGTAGGCCGTCATGCCGGAGGCGAGCACCGCACGCAGCGTGTCGGGCGAACCGAGCAGGTCGAACACGGTGAGCGGCCGGCCCGAGTCCCCGGCCCGCCCAACCGTCGAGCAGGTTCACGACCCAGAACGACTGCGCTTTGCCGTTCGCGTAGGCGTGAATGTGCACCGTCCACGGATCGCGGCCGTCCTCGCGATCGAGCGCCTCCGCGGGCGCGGTGCGCGCCTTCCACTCGCGCCCCTCGGGCAGGAGCGCGTCGGCGAAACGTCGCACCCACTCCCGGCCATTGCGGCCGTATGCGAGCACTTCGCTGGTGCCCGTCGAGTGAATCGTGCCGTCACCCGACGTGTGCGAGTCGTTCGACGTGGCCACCTGAAGCATCACGTCGGCGCTGTCGCATGCGAGCAGTTGCGCGCGCTCCGAGGCCGTCGGGCCGGGCCCGACTTCGACGGCGCGAGCGCCGCCCGCGACGGACCATGCGACGGCGAAGACCAACAGAGCGAGTACGGTGGAACGCGATGGCACACGCAAGGCGGCCTCCAAGGTTTTCCCGGTCTTCGGATCTCCCCCGGCGCTGCCGCGAAACTACTTCAGCTTGAACTCCACCGGAACGGCGACCCACACCGCGACGGGCTTCTTTTCGCGCGTGGCCGGCTGGAACTCCCACTGCCGCACGGCAACGAGCGCGGGCGCGTCGAGGCCCGTCACGCTCTGGGCGAGCTTCATGTCCTTCACCCGGCCGTCCTTGCCGACCAGCACCTGCACGATCACCGTGCCCTCGAGTCCCGCGGTGCGCGCGGCCTCGGGGTACGTGGGCGCCACCTTCTTCACGGGCACGGGCAGCGAATCGACACGCACGAAGTCGCCGAACTTCGGCAGCGGCTCGCCACCACCGGCGGCCAGCACCGCGGCGCGGCGCGCGACGCGGAAGCTCGCGATCACCGTGTCGGCGGGCAGCGCCTCGCGCATCATGCCGAGCAGCGTGTCGGCCTTGTCGTCGATCCACAGGCCGCCGGGAATGCGGCCGCCGACGCCGGCGAAGCCGCAACCTTCGAGGAAGTTGAGATAGGCCTGGCCACGGCTCTTGCTCGAGAACCAGAGCACGGTGGTCATCCACGGCTGCCGTCCGTCGTCCTGCTGCACGGGCGGCGGGCAGAGCTGGTCCGATAAGTTGGTCGAGGTCGTCACCAGCGCGTTCGTGAAACGCGTCATCCAGCTCTTGCCCACGCGGACCATGCCGACGCGCTCGGTGTAGGGATACTTGGTCGGCTCGCCCTTGGCGTCGACCGTGTCGCGCCAGATCACCGCCACGCGACCGACCTGGATCGAGTCCGCGGCCTGCATCGAGGCGAGCAGCGCTTCGACGGGCAGGTGACGTGGCCCGTCGGGCGGCACCGGCGCGCCCGGAGGAGGCCCCGACATGGGCGGGACCGAAGACGACGGGTTCTGCGGCTGGGCGGGTGCGGAACTGGCGGGCGGAAACGAAAGCGCGGCGCTCGCGACGAGGACGAGCAGCAGCGACGTGGTGGCGAAGAGTGCGGCGGGCTTCATCGGAGCCTCCGGCGGAATGAAAGTGAAGCGGGAGTCGTGACCGACGGTACGCCGTCCCCCGGAGAGGGCACAACGGTCCCTACGGATCAGTCCCGGCGCTTCCGGCGAGACTTGGCAATGGCCGGACGTGGGCGCCGCGCGGGCTTCGGCCCCGCCTTCGGCGCGGCGGCTGGCTTCGTCGGCTTCGCCGCCTTCGGCCACTTCTTCTCCATGGCGGCGATCACGGGCTCCGCCTCGAGCATCGCGGCGTCCTCGAACGCGCGCATGACGCGGCGCTCGGCGGCCCTCATGTGATCGTGCCCGCACAGGTGGAGCGCGCCGTGGATCACCAGCCGCGCGAGTTCGGCGGCCTCGGTCACGCGCCAGCGCTTCGCCTGCACGCGGACGCGGTCCATGGACACGACGAGGTCACCGTTGATCGGGCGCGTGTCCGCGTCGGCCTCGTGCTCGTCGTAGGCGAACGTGATCACGTCGGTCGCGTGGTCCATGCGGCGCCACTCGCGATTGAGCCGCCGCGTGAGCGCGTCGCCGGCCAGCACGACCGCGACCTCGCCCGTACGGCGGCCGAGCCGCTTCAGCACGAGCGACACGAGCGCGCGGACGGGAACGGCGAGCGAGCGCGCCGGGCTCGGCGCGCCGCCGTCAGTCTCCGCTGCGACGGAGATCGGCATCGGCGCGGTTCTGCTTCTTCGGCGCGTCGGGATACGGCACGCGCACGTGGAAGATCGCGGTGAGGACGGGGATGAACGACTCGCGGATGCGCGCCAGTTCCTGGAGCGTGAGTCCGCAGTCGTCGAGCTGCCCGTCGCGCACGCGCTCGTCGATGATGCGCTGCACGAGTCCGCGGATGCGGCTCGGCGTGGGCTCGGCGAGCGCACGCGAAGCGCCCTCGACGCCGTCGGCGAGCATGAGGATCGCCGTCTCCTTCGAGCGCGGACGCGGCCCCGGATAGCTGTAGTCCTCGCGGCGCGCCCCCGGGTCGGTCTCGAGCGCCTTGTGATAGAAGAACGCCATCACCATCGTGCCGTGGTGCTCGGGGATCGCGTCGAGCACGGCGCGCGGCAGGCGCTGCTTGCGCGCGAGCTCGAGGCCCTCGGTGATGTGCGACTTCACGACGAGCGCGCTCATGGACGGCGTGAGCTTCTCGTGGCGCGAACGCGACGCGGCCGGCTCGTTCTCGGCGTAGTACTCGGGCTTCGCGAGCTTGCCGATGTCGTGGTAGTAGGCCGCCACGCGCGCGAGCAGCGAGTTCGCGTTGATCGCTTCGGCCGCGGCCTCGGCGAGCGAGCCGACGACCATGCTGTGGTGGTACGTGCCCGGCGCCTCGAGCTGCATGCGGCGCAGCAGCGGACGGTTGAGGTCCGAAAGCTCGAGCAGCGTGATGTCGCTCGTGAGCCGGAACAGGCTCTCGACGAGCGGCAGGAACATGAACGCGAGCATCGTCGAGAGGAACGCGTTCAGCGCGCCCCACATGGTGTCGCGCAGCAGCACCTGCGTCGTCGCGGTCTGCGCGAGGTCCCACGCGAGAATCGCCGCGAGGTTCGCGAGCATGATCGCGAAGAACGCGCGCACGAAATGCCAGCGGTGGCGCAGGCGCGAGACCGAGTACGTGGCGGTGACGCCGCCCATCATGGCGACGGGCACGAACGGCGCACGCAGCTCGGCGACCGCGGTCACGAGCACGGCGACGACGAGCGTGAACACGAGCGCCGGCCGCTTCTCGAGCAGCGACGCCACGACGAGCGGCGCCAGCGCGAGCGGCACCGTGAACTCCGAGAAGCCGGCGACCGTCACGAGGCCGACCGCCGAGCCGAGCACGGCGAGCGTCAGCAGCGTGAACATCGCGAGCATGCCGTTGTCGCGATAGACCGCGATCAGCTCCATGCGCAGGTACGTCGCGAACGCCGCGATGAACAGCAGCATGAGCAGCATGCGCGCGACCGGCGGGTACAGGAACTCGCTCTGGTTGCTCTTCGCGAGTTCGAGGTTCCGCAGCGAGCGCAGCTTCTGGACGGCCTCGCGCGAGACGCGCTCGTTGGCGTCCACGATCAGCTCGTCCTTCTTCACGGTGCCGATCACGCCCGGGACGGCGCCCTGCGCCTGCACGCGGCGCCACTCGGTCTCGGCGCGGTCGTACATGACGGTGGACTGCACGAACGGCCCGGCGAGCCCGATCACGAGCTGCACGCCGCGCGGATCGTTCGGGAACAGCTCGCGCGCGCGCGCCGCGAGGCGGTCGAGCGCTTCCTTGCGTTCGAGGAACCGGCTGGCCGGAGCGAGCGCTTCGGTCTCGCCCTCGCGCAACGTGACGTTGCGGTAGCCGAGGATGAAGCCGCCCTTCTTCTCGGCGACGATGCCCGACTGCACGAGTTCGGCGAGCCACGCCCCCATGGCGCCGAGCGCCTTGCGGGCGCGTCCGGGCGCGGCGAGCGCGTCGGCGGCGCCCTCGTCGAGCGGCACGCCGAGCGCCTTCAGGCGCGCGACGCGGTCGGCGGGGCTGACGCGCACGTCGGAAACGAGCGCGAGCGCGTGATCCTGGAACGCGCTCCAGCGGTTGAGCACGTCGGCCTGCGCGCGCGTGTCCACGACGTACACCGGCGGCACGGCCAGCCCGGCCTCTTCCTGCTCGCGCCGGAGCACGGGCTCGTCCTTCTGGACGCGGAAGTCGTACGGGGCGACGACGCGCTCGCGGGCGATGTCGCCCTCGCGGTAGCGCAGGCGGTCCCCGGCGCCGTGCCCGGTGGGCAGGAGCGCGGCGGCGGCCAGAAGCGTCACGACCATCAGCAGGCGCTGGGCGTAGTAGCCCCAGCGCACCGATCGGGCACGGTCCGGCAGGGCCGGGACCGGCGACAGTTCCGAAGTACTCAGACGGTCACTCCGTGGGTGAAGACAAGAGCCGGGGCGGGGCAGCCCCGGCTCACGACGGCGCGAACCTTACGCGACCGGCCCGGTGGCGTCACCCGGGGACGCCGGAGCGTCCTCGGCCGCCGGGGCATCGCCCTCGCCCGCAACGGCTTCGGCCGTGGCGGCGGGCGTCTGGGCGAGCGGATCGAGGCTCTCGCCCACGCCGTCCTCGGCCTTGCCCTCGGACTTCGCGTGGTAGAGGTCGAACGCGTGGATGATCTCGCGCACGAGGCGGTGCCGGACGACGTCCTCGGGATGGAAGTACACGAACTCGATCCCGGGCACGTGGCCGAGGATCGACTGGATGCGCACGAGCCCCGACTGGTCGGCCGACTTGAGGTCGATCTGCGTGAGGTCGCCCGTGATCACCGCGCGCGAGTCCGTACCCATGCGGGTCAGGAACATCTTCATCTGGCGCACGGTCGTGTTCTGCGCCTCGTCGAGGATGATGAACGCGTTGTGGAGCGTGCGCCCGCGCATGAACGCGAGCGGCGCGATCTCGATCACGCCCATCTCGAGGAAGCGGCGCATTTTGTCGTAGCTCATCAGGTCCGCGAGCGCGTCGTACATCGGGCGCAGGTACGGATCGACCTTCTCCTGCATGTCGCCGGGCAGGAAGCCCAGGTTCTCGCCGGCTTCGACGGCGGGGCGCACGAGGATGATGCGGTCGACCTTCTTGGAGCGCAGCGCGGCGACGGCGGCGGCGACGGCGAGGTACGTCTTGCCGGTGCCGGCGGGGCCGATGCCGAACACGACGTCGTGCTGCTCGAGCGCCTTGAGGTAGACGGCCTGCGTGGGCGTCCGCGCGCGCACCGACTTGCGGTCGAAGCTGTAGCCCGGCGCGCCGTCGTACGCCTCGACGAGTCGAGCGCGTCCCTGGCCGTTGCCGCGGTGGTCGTCCGAATCGCCGTTACGCCGCACCTGCCCCAACGCAGTCGCCACGTCCGCCTCCTCGATGGGTTTCCCGCGCTCCGCGAGCTGGACGAGTTCGTTCAGCGCCGCGGAAGCCGGCTTCACGTCGTCTGCTTCACCCGCCACCGTGAGCGTGCCGTCACGCACGGTGATGCGTACCGGAATCTCGCGCTCGATCTGGCGCAGGTTCGCGTCGTTGTGTCCGAGCAGCGACAGCTGGTCGAGATGATGAATGGGGAACTTCTTGACGGTCACTCGGTGCCTCGGTGTGCGGGGAAAACACAAAACTCCCGACCGGTTCCGCCCCGCTTCGGGGCGCCGATCAAGAGCTCAGGTGATGCCTGTCCTGTGACGTCGGGATGCGAAGTCAATCCGGATGGCCCTGGGACTCTGCGCAATGGCCGCCTGCCTTCCGTGAGCGGGCGTCTCGGTACCGCACGCGATGCGTCGTGCGGCGCCGGGACTCTATCAGACGCATTTCACGGAGCGGAGCACGAAATCCACGCCGCGTGTCGCCGGAACGAACCTGCACGCACGGTATCGGCCGGGCCGCGGCATGGGGTTGAGCGGGGACTTGTGCCCCGCTCGACCGCCCATTTACCGCACGACGACCGCCCTCACCGCGCTCGTCTCGGCCCCTCGCGCGAGTCGCCGCGTACGGGCGCCCCTCGCGCAGCGATGCACGCGGCACCGGCCAGGCGGCACCTCGACGCCCCACGACGTCGACACTAGCCGGGACGCCAAGCGTGAGCCGCCCGGGGCCGGGGCGGCCACCAGGGCCGCGGGCGCAGTCGACGGTCCAGAGCCCGGCTTTGCCCGGCCCCTGCGGCATCGCCCGCAGGCCGATGAGCATGCGGTCGATCACGTCGTACATCGCGACGGCTTCGACCGAAGTCGCCTGCTGCGCGTGCAGCGTGCTCCACGCGAGGGACGGACCACCGAGCGCCGCCTCGAACACGCCGAGCGACGCGTCGAGCCCGAGCAGGCGATTGCGGGCGGTGTCGATCGTGAGCGACTGCAGCATCGGCACGTCGCCGGTGCGGCCGAGCACCGTCCACGTGTCCGCCCCCCGAGTCGTGCGCGAGCGTCACGTGCGCCGTCGGGTCGTACACCGCGCCGAGCACGTTGCCCGAGGGCGGCGTGCCCGTGGTGGCGAGCGAGGACCAGGTCCACGTGGCGGGATCGGCAGCCATGCGTGCCGCCCGCGGCAGGCCGGCGCTGCGCCTCCCACACGAGCGAACCACGCGTGCGCGCGGGCGGCGTCGTGCCGGTGACCGGCGCCGACACGGCACCCGTCGCGAGCGAGACCACGGTCGTCGAGTTCAACCACACCGGCGGGTTGCCGGGGCGCCCCCGCCACACGATCGGCGCGCAGCCCCACGGCGACGGCCGCTTCCATCGCGTCGTGTGCGGTCGCCCAGACGCCCCAGAGCGTGTCGGGATCGTCGAACGCGGAGATGGCGCCGGTCGTGGCGTAGTCGCCGTACGCACTCAGCGCGCGCAGCCCGCCGTGCACCATGACGTGGCCGCGGCGCGGGTCGAAAGCGAAGTCGGAACCCAGTGCCGAGTTCGGCGAGCCGGTCGACTGCACGGCCCACGCGAGCGCGGTCGGTCCGCCGAACGGCATCGCGAGCACTTCGTTCCAGTTTTCGGCCGACACGATGCCGCGCGAGGGCGAGAAGCCGCCGAACGACAGCAACGCATCCGCGTCCGGGTCGAGCACCACGGCGCCGGAGGTGCGGAAGTCGGGACGGAACGTCACGAGGTTCCATGCCGGCGACGCCGCCATGGGATCCAGGCCGTGGATCTCGGACGAGCTGCCCTCGTACCACTGCCCGTCGGCCTCGCAGAAGAAGCCGTAGCGCCCTCCGACCGCGAGCACACGATGACGCGCGCCGTCCCACAGGAACTGCATGTCGTTCGCGCCGGCGACCGGAAGCGCGGGCAGCGCCGCCCACGTGAGCGTCGTGAGCGGCAGCTTCCAGCTCGCGAACGACGGCACGTACGCCTGGCACGCGCCATCCCAACGCGAGCCTCCGGTGATCACGAGAACGCCGTGTTCGGGATCGAGCACCATCGCCTGGTCGCCGACGATGCCGAACGACGGGTTCACCACGGCGCGGGCGGCGCGGGGGGGGGGGGGAGTCGGGAGCGTCAACTGCGAGCACGCCGTCCTCGCCGAGCGCGATCAACCGGTCGCCCGCTTCGTCGTACACGGTCGTGCCGAAATCCAACGGGGCGCCCTGCACGGGGACGAACTCCCAGGTCATGTTGGCGCGAATGTCCACACCGCGAGTTGGCCGGCCTCCGGTGCGACCAGGCGATTGCGCGCGCGGTCGAGGAACACGCGGCGGCCCGAGTCGTAGTGCCCGAGCCCGGCGCCGAACGAACCGATGCCGTGCCACTTCCAGTGCGCGATCGCGGCCGGGTCGTAGCTCCACACTCCTTCGGAGGAAGCCTCGAACACCCAGCACTGGTGACGGTCGGCGTCCCACAGGGCGTGCCCGGTGAGCGGCGGAGCGAGCGGATGGCGCACGCCGGCCGGACCGGCCGACGCGGGAAGAGGCAGCGCGAACGCGCAGAAGAGCAACGCGAGGATGGCGAGAGAGCGCGGCATGGCGGGAACTCCGGATGCGACGAATGAACCGAGGCCGTGCGGGGGAGTGTCGGCAATCGTAGCGCGGGCGCAAGCGCAGCCGGAGCAAAAACACTCGTGCCCGGCAGGTCCTTTTGGCCGAGGAGGGCGAACTGCAACCAAACCGGGTGTGGCGTTGCCGAACCCGTCAGGACTGCGGCGAGGGCTCGCACCTGGCACCGGCGGGCCCCAGCGTTTCACGGAGCGGGACTTCGCGGAGCCGGGAAAGGCGCGACGCCCTAGTTGAGCGTGATGTTGCGCAGCACGAGCGACTCGCTCGCGAGCCCGACGAGCCGCGCGCCTTCGCTGTGGTAGACGACCCGCCAGCGGGCGACCGAGACGCGCGCGGCGCCGGCCGGCAGCAGCGCCAGCCGTGAGGCGGGCACCGTCGTGTACTCGCCGCCGTCGCGGACCATGTCCGCCATCGCGACTTTCGACGAGTCCACCTGCGAGACCACGGCCGCGACGACGTACACGGTCGTGTCCGCGCTCCCGTTCACCCACGTGATCTCGAGATCGGACGAGCGCGCGTGCGTGCTGCCTCCGACGGGATTGCCCACGAAGAGCGTCGCGACCGAGCGCACGCTGTCGGTGAACGCCGGCACCGAGGTCGAGCCGCTCGCGGTGAACACGTGGTGCTCGACGCCGTCGAACGTGAGGTTCAGCCCGAGCGGATTCGAGACGAGCGACGTGTACAGGTATTCGATCGTGCCGGAGACCGACAGCTGCAGGCGGTCGAGCGTCTTGAACACGCTCGCGGCGCCGACCGGAGCGTGCGCGCGCACCGTGACGGTCCCGGCGTCGAGCGCGTGCAGACCGTCCTCGAAGAGCGCGAAGGCCGAGCGGATGCCCGCGACTTCGATCGTCGTCAGCAGGCTGACGTTCGAGATCGCGTTCGTCGGACGCACGTAGCCGGTCGCGCTCGAGCGCGCGACGAGCGTGTCGAAGTCGGCCGCGCTCCCCGAGGGCGGCCAGTCCACCGAGACGAAGCTGGTCGCTTTCCCGCCGCATCCACCGAGTGCGGCGATCGCCGCGAGCAGGGCGAGGGCGAGGATCGGCTTGCGCATGGGATTACTCCTCGAGTTCCGCCAGCACGGCGCCGCTCTGCACCATGGCGCCGACCTGGGCCGAGACGCTCTTCACCTTGCCGTCGCGCGGGGCGCGGATCAGGTGCTCCATCTTCATGGCTTCGAGCGCGAGCAGCGGCTGGCCCTTCGTGACGTCGTCGCCGGCCTTCGCCAGCACGCGCGTCACCACGCCGGGCATCGGCGCGGTCATGCCGTGCGACTGCGCGCCGGCGCGGCCGCGGCTCGCGGCTTCACGCTCGACGACGAAGTCCGCGGTGCCGAGCCGCACGAAGCGGCGCGCGCCGGCGGCCGTGACCTCGGCGAGCGTCTCGATGCCGTCGCTGCGCAGGCGCAGCCGGCCCTCTTCGAGCGCTTCGGCCTCGACCACGAACTCGGCGTCGTCCACGCGCACGCGGAACTTGCCGCCGCCCAGGGCGTCGAGCTGCACGGAGCGCGAACGCTCCCCGTCCTTCCACGCGGTCTTCACGAGTCGAGTCCCGCCTGACGCCAGCGCCCGAGCGTCTCGAACGGCGTCTTCGCCTTCGCCACGTGCTTCTCCGCGCCGTCCGGCCGCGCGGCGGTGAGCCCCATCGCCTCGGCGATCGCGACCGCCGCGAGCGCGAGGTCGGGCGCGGGCGCCTGCATGAGCGCTTCGAAGCCCGGCAGGAACTCGCGTTCGATCCACTCGGTGTCGAACTCGGCGGCCGCCACCTGCGGCGCGCGCGTGAGCGCGCGCAGGAACGGCAGGTTGGTCACGACGCCGTGCACGCGCGCGGTGTCGAGCGCCCCCGTGAGCCGGGCCAGGGCCGCGTCACGGGAAGACCCGAACGCGATCACCTTCGCGAGCATCGGGTCGTAGTGCACCGACACGTCGTCACCCGCTTCGATGCCGCGGTCCACGCGCACGAACGAGCCGTGCGGCCAGCGCACGCGGGTCGCCGTGCCGGCCTGCGGCAGGAAGCCGCGCGAGGCGTCTTCCGCGTAGAGCCGCGCTTCGATCGCGTGCCCGCGGTGGCGCACGGCGTCCTGCTCGAAAGGCAGCGTGCCCGTGGCCGCGACGTGCAGCTGCGCGCGCACCAGATCGATGCCCGTGATGAACTCGGTCACCGGGTGTTCCACCTGGAGCCGCGTGTTCATCTCGAGGAAGTAGAACTCGCCGGACGGAGCGAGCAGCATCTCGATCGTGCCGGCGCCGCGGTAGTCCACGGCTTCGGCGAGCCGCACGGCCGCCGACGTGATCGCGGTGCGCAGCTCCGGCGTGATCGCCGCCGAGGGCGCTTCCTCGACCACCTTCTGGTGGCGCCGCTGCAGCGAGCACTCGCGCTCGAACAGGTGCACGGCGCGGCCGTGGCCGTCGCCGACCACCTGCACTTCGATGTGGCGCGCGCGCGTGACGAGTTTTTCCAGATAGACGGCGGCATCGCCGAAGGCCGAGCGCGCCAGCCGCTGCGCCGACTCGACCGCTTCGCGCAGCGAGGCTTCGTCGTGCACCGCCTTCATGCCCTTGCCGCCGCCGCCGAGCGCGGCCTTCACCATGACGGGATAGCCGATCTTCGCGGCGGCCTTGGCGAGCGCGTCCACGTCGGCGCCCTCGGCGCCGGGCACGATCGGCACGCCCGCCTTGTCGGCGATGTTCCGCGCGGCGCGCTTGTCGCCCATGTCGCGGATCTGCTTGCCCGTCGGACCGATGAATGTGAGCCCCGCAGCCTCGACCGCGTCGGCGAACGCCGCGTTCTCGGCGAGGAAGCCGAAGCCCGGATGCACGGCCTCGGCGCCGGAGGCGCGGGCGGCTTCCAGAATGGCGGCGACGTTCAGGTACGACTCGCGCGCCTCGGCCGGGCCCACGCGCCACGCCTCGTCGCACAGACGGGTGTGCAGCGCACCGCGGTCGGCGTCGGAGTAGATCGCGACCGAGCGGATGCCCATCTCGTGCAGCGTGGCGGCGATGCGGCAGGCGATCTCACCGCGATTGGCGATCAGGACTTTGCGGAACATGTCGGGCGGCACCTTACGCCAAACCCGTCCACGCCCGCATCCCCGGACCGCGGGAAAATCTCGCCGGATCGTGTGACGCGCTCCGCTTTCGCGGGTTCCCCCTGACGAGCGAGACCGTCCCATTCGCGCCCCCGTCGCCGTTCCTCACCGCCCGAGGTCCTCATGTCGCGCTTCCCGCTGTTCCCGCCTTGCGTCCGCTCGTGGCGCTCGCGCTTCTCCTGTTCGCCGCGGCCCCGCCTGGCCGCAGATTCCCTCGCAGAACGTCGGGCTCGGGCCCAGTCCGCGTACAGCGACCACGGAAACGCCGCTTGTGAGGACGGTCTCGGCGGCACGTTCGTCGCATGGACAGACGTGCGCGGACCGCAGCACGTGTACGTGCAGCACCTCGATTCGACCGGTGCCGTCGTCGCGGGTTGGCCGGCGGAAGGGCTCGACGTGAGTCCGAGTGACACCAGCCCGTGGGCGCAGTGCGACGTGCTCGGCATCTTCCCGTGCGGCACCGGCAGCGCGGTCGTCGCCTGGATCGACTGGGACATTCCGTGGAATACCCATTCGCCTTTCTGGGCGCAGCGCGTCGCCGACCCGGCCGCGGGCGGGCTCACGCTGTGGACGCCCGGCGGAGTACAGGTGACGAACCCGCCGGGCAGTGGGAGTTCGACAACGTGCAGGCCAGCGCCTGCGCGGGCGACAGCAACCCCGTCCTGATCGCCTACACGTTCAGCGGCAATCACGCCCGGCTGCAGCTGCTGCCCGACGGCACGCGCGCCTTTGGCAACTACGGACCGCCACGCACCTGTCGGATTCTACTGGTACACCGACGGGCCCGACTGGAATCCACGCACGGCGCCGGACGGACAGGGCGGCGCGTTCGTGATCTGGGAGGACATCCGCAACTCGCACCAGTACGAGACGGCGATCCAGCACATCGGCGCCGACGGCGAAGTGGCCAGCGGATGGCCCGAGGACGGCATCGTCCTGTCCGTCGATCCGGTCCACGACGATCCGTGGATGCCCCCAACTCGGCGTTCAGCCTGGTGACCTCCGATGGCTTCGGCTGCGCGATCGTGACGTGGAACGATTTGACGGCAACCCACGGCTACTTGCAGGGGCAGCGGGTCGCGGCCGACGGCACGCTCCTGTGGGACCAGACCGCGAACGGCGGCACCGCCTACGTGAACTTTCATCTCGCCGAGGATTGGGACATGCCGCACACGATGTGCCCGGACGGCGCGGGCGGCGCCTACTACGCGCGCGCCAGCAACGCACGCCCACCTCCTGCACATCACCCTGGCGGCTACGACGGCTGGACGCTCGACCTCGGGTCGATGGACTACAGCAACTATGGCGCTGCGCCCGACCTGATTCCCGACGGCCTGGGCGGCGCGCTCGTCGCGTGGGAGGCCTCCTGGACGACCGGTAGCAGCGACATCCAGACGCAGCACGTGGACATCCTCGGAACCTCCTGCAGATCGCAAGCGGTGCGCTGCTGACCGACGACGCTTACGCGCAGCACAGCGCGAAGATCGCGCGCGACGGCGGTATCGGCGGCATCGTGAACTGGATCGACGCACGCCCCGCCGTCTTCGAAGCGCTTCCGCCTCTCGCGCCGCTCGCAGGTTCGCCCGCGAACGCGATCCCGCCTGACGGCAAGCGCAAGACCGGCACGCGGCGCAACGGCACGCCGCCGAAGTACGCGCCGCTGCTGGGGGCATCACGACCGGCATGTTCGCGCAGCAGGTGAACTCGGCCGGCGTGCTCGGCGGGCCGGTGATCTACACCTACACCACCACCGGCGTGGCGCTGACCGGGCACGACGGCGCGCTCGCGGTCCTCGGCGGCGCGCCGAACCCCGCCGTCGGCCGCATGCGCATCGCGTTCACGCTGCCCACGGGCGACGCGGCGTCGCTCGAAGTGCTCGACGTGTCCGGCCGGCGGGTGTGGTCGAGCGACGTGGGCACGCTCGGCGCGGGCCGTCACGTCGCCGATCTCGGCGGCACGAACGGCGCGGCGCCCGGGCTCTACTTCGTGCGGCTGCGGCAGGCGGGCCGCATCGCGACCGGGAAGGTGCTGCTGACGCGCTGAACGGACCGCGAGCGAGGGCCGTACGACGAGGGGCGGAGCGCTTCGGCGCTCCGCCCCGTCTCATGCCGTGTGGGAATCGCTCACTCCATCCACTTCGGCTTGCGCTTCTCGAAGAAGGCCGCGAGCGCGTCCTTCGCCTCGTCACCGCTGCGGACCTCGGCGAGCGTGTTCGGCAGCGACGCGCGATAGGCGTCCCACGGCGTGTTGCCCCACTCGACCAGCAGCGCCTTGATGCGCTTCTGCGCGTGCGGGCCGCCCTTGAGCAGTTCGCCCGCGCGTTCGGCGACCTTCGCGTCGAGTTCGGCCGCGCTCACCACGTGGTGCACGAGCCCCACGCGCAGCGCGGTCGCGGCGTCGAAGCGCTCGCCCGTGAGCATGAGTTCGCGCGCCTGCCGGTCGCCGAGGCGGCGCAGCACGTAGGGCGAGATCAGACCGGGCAGGATGCCGAGGCGCACTTCGGTGAGCCCGAACTTGGCGTCGTCACTCGCGACCGTGATGTCGCACGCGCTCGCGAAGCCCACGCCGCCACCGTACACGCCACCGTGCACGCGGCCGACGACCGGCTTCGGGAAATCGGCCAGCGCCGCGAACACCGCACCGAGCCGCGTGGCCTCGGCGACGTTCTCGTCGAACGAGGCGGACGCGCTCGCCTTCATGGCGCCGATGTCCGCGCCCGCGCAGAACGAGGGCCCGCGACCGCCCAGGATCACGCAGCGGCACGAGTCGTCGGACGCCAACGCATCGAGCGCCTCGAGCAGCGCCACGCCGAGTTCGGCGTTGAGCGCGTTGTGCACTTCGGGACGGTTGAACCAGACGCGGGCGAGCGCGCCTTCGCGTTCGACTTCGATCAGCGCCATGCAGGTCTCCGGCGGCGGTGGGTGTCATGCGTCACGAGCGCGGGCACCCTACCATTCGTGCGTGCGGCGTCGAATCGGCACGGAGTGTATCCGGCGGGTGTGAACGGCACCGTGCCGCCGGGACTTCGAATCGAATGTCGCGACGAGGTCCCACTCCGCCCGGCTTCCCGCGAGATCCCAAACGATGTGGAAATTGACAGGGCCGTCGGAACTCGCGTCCTTGTCCCGATCCACGAAGTACGCAAGATAGGGTTTGCGCGATTCGCGTCCGGGTTCGAGCCGCTCTCCCGAATGGAGCTGCTGGGTGAACAGCAGGGAATCCGAGCCGATCGCGTCACCCGGCGCCAAATCGTCGTTGAGGCTGTCCGGCAGTTCTTTGAAGGGAAAGAGCTTGAATCCCGGGTCGGAAGACGTCACCTCGAAGTGCGAATACATCAGCTCGTCGCCCTTGATCGCCCCGCTGCCGACGTTGACGACCACCGCGATGAAGTCGTCATCCACGTACATGTGCCTTCCCTTCGGGAGAGCGAACTCCTCTCGGTCGGCGACGATGAGATCGAACGGCTTCGGCTCGAAGAGCCTCTGGGCTGGGGCCGCGGCGATCAGTGCGAGTGCACCGAGCGGGATCATCCATCGGCGAGACAACTGAGCACCTCCGTCGCACTTGGTCGGCGGCATGCGGACCGGGAGCATGAAACCGCGCGCTGCGCTCCCGGGCAAGAAGGGATTGTCCGCTGCTCGAATCGGAACCACCTCGATGGCCAGCAGTCCCGCTCAGTCCCCCAGCGGTACGAACCCCGACCACGCCGCCGGCGGCGTCGGCTGCTTCGCGGCCCGCAGCGCCGCGAGCCGCTGCAGCTGCGCGGCGCGCACGCTCGCGGCGACGCCGAGCCCCTGCTCGAGCCGCGCGCCGTAGTACGCGCTCATCCACTCGTGCGTGGCGCGATCGTTGACGGGCCACAGGCTCATCACGAGCGCGCGAGCGCCCGCCAGCCGGAACGCGCGCTGCAGGCCGAGCACGCCTTCGCCCGCGGCGATGTCGCCGAGGCCGGTGTCGCATGCGGACAGCACGACCTCGCGCACGCCGGTCAGGTCCATCGCCGAGATCTCCTCGGCGGTGAGGATGCCGTCGTCGCCGCCGGTCGCCGCGGCGCGACGATTCGCGCCCGCGAGCGCGAGCCCGGAGAGGCGCAGCGTCTGCCGTCCACTCGGCGCGCCCGCGCTGCCGGACGTGAATGCGGGCGCGGTGCCGCCGATACCGCGCGTCTCGCCCGCCGGCGCCGCGCACTCGCCGCCGACGAAGAAGCCGTGCGTCGCGATGTGCAGCGTCGTCGCGCGCGGAGCGGCGCGGCGCAGTTCGATCTCGTTCGCGTCGGCGCCCGTGAGCGTCACCACGTCGCGGCCGGCGGAGCGCCAGCGGCCCGCGAGCTCGCCGACTTCGGCCGACGTCGAGGGCAGCGCGCCGAAGCGCACGTCACGGAACCGCTCGCACGCCACGGGCACGCTGCGCAGGTTGGCGGCGATCACGTCGCCGGCCGGGTGCGCGGCGGTCGCGCCGTCGAAGTCGGCGCCACCGATCGCCACGAGCGTGCCGGCGGACGACTCGGCCTCGTGCGCCGTCGCGAGATCGCGCTCGGCGCCGAGCCGCAGCAGGAGCGGCGCGCGTTCGGCGAGATAGCCGCCACGCGATTCGGGCAGCGCGGCGAAGTCCACGAGGTGCAGCGCGCCGTCGGGCACGATCACGAGCCGCGACGACTGTGCGACGCGCGAGGCGATCGGGTCCCACACACGCGCGCGCAGCACGGCACCGCTCGCGCGTGAGCGACGTTCGGCGCCGGGACCGGTGCGGCCGACGTCTTCGCGCCAGCGCGCGGCGAGCGCGTCGAGTTCGGAAGCGCGGCCGAGCGCGATCACCTCGGGCGCGGCGCCGCGACGTGCGACGAACGCGAGCATGCGGCGCTCGGTGCGCGCGCCGCCCGCGGGCGCGGCGTACTCGAGGAACGACACGAGCACGTCGCCCTCGCCCAGCGCGTCGAGCGGGCGCGCGGCGACGGCCACGTCCTGCGGCAGGCCGAGATCGGCCAGCTGGCGCTCGAAGCGCTCCGCGCGCTCACGTGCGACGCGCTGCAGCGAGTCGAGCGCGTGATTGCTCTCGGCGCGCACGAGCCAGCGCGCGAGCACGCCACGCGCTTCGGTGAGCGAGTCGAGCAGCGCCTGCGCGCGCGGATCGTTGCCGCGATGCGCCGCCTTCAGCCGGCCGCCGACTTCGTCGAGCACGAGCGAGCGCGCCTCGATCACCTGGTCGAACGCGACGCGGCGCTGCGCGTCGTCGAGCTTGCCCGATGCGGCGAGCGTGAGCAGCGGATCGAGCCCGAGCCCCAGGCCGCGCGCGTACACGAGCGCCTGCCGGTCGGGGAAGCCGCGCGCCGCCGTGCGCAGCAGCGTCGCCTGCATCTCGGCCAGTTCGCGCGATGCGTCGAATGCGCGCGGGTCGCCCAGCTGCACGAGCGCACGCGCGCGTTCGGCGAGGAGCTTCGCGTGCAGCGGTCCGCCGGGACCGAGTTCCGTGATCGCCCGCGCGATCGCGGGCTCCAGCTTGGCCGCCGCTTCCGCGGGGCGGCCGGCGTCGGTCAGGCACTGTGCCCACAGCAGCGCGCCCTCGTAGAAGCCCGGCGCGCGAGCGCCTTCGCGCTCGGCGATCCGCGACGCCAGCTCGATGCCGTGCATCGCGCCCGCGCTGTCTCCCGCGACGCGCAGCGCGGTGGCGCGCTCGAACAGGATGGGAAGCGCCGAGAGGCTGTCCTGCCGCATCGCCTGGAACGCCGCCGCGCTGTCGAAGCACGCGACCGCCTCGCGCCCGCGGCCGATGCCGCTGAGCGCGCGTCCGCGCTGGTGCAGGTACTCGTAGTGCGAAGGATCGTCGATGCGGAACGCGCGCAGGCTCAGGTGCCGCGCGCGCTCCTGCACGGCGAAGGCTTCCTCGTGGTCGCCGAGATCGTTCAGGCACTCGGAGAGCGCGTCCACGCTGTTCGCGACGCGCAGCGTGTCGATGCGTGGGCGCGCCATCTCCCACTCGATGCCACGCTCGAAGAGGCCGCGCGCGCGCACGAGATCGCCGACGCGCATCGAGAGGATCGCGATGTTGTAGCGCGTCAGCTGCGTGTCCGGATGATCGGGACCGAGAGCGAGCTCGATCAGGTGCAGCACGCGCTCCATGATCTCGAGCGCGCCGACTTCGTCGCCGACCATGTTGAGCTGTCCGGCGAGAGCGCTGTAGGTCGCCATGAGCCGGATGTCCTCGGTGCCGAAGCGCGACTCCATGATCCGCACGGCCCGCCGTCCCGCTTCGACCGCGTCGGTGCGCGCCGCGTTCGTCGCGATGAGCGCGACCTGGCGCAGCGACGCCGCGATCTCGAGATCGTTCTCCGGCAACGCGCGTTCGTACATCGCGAGCGCTCGTCGTGCGTCGTGTCGCGCGGGCTCGAACTCGCGCCGCCGGCGGTGCACTTCGGACGACGCGCGGATCGCGCGCGCGAGCGTGAGCGAGTCCGGCCCCGGGTGCTTCGTGAAGATGGCGATCGTGCGCTGGAGCTGTTCGAGCAGCAGCCCTTCGCGGCCGCGGCCGGCGAGCGCACCGATCTCGACGGCGTCGAGCAGCGCGACACCGACCTTGAACGAGTCCGGCTCCTGGCGCGCGACGAGCGCGGAGTACGCCGCCGTCGCCATGCTGTCCATGCGCGGGAACGCACGCAGCCTGGCGAGCTCGGGCCAGGGTTCGCGGTAACCGATCGTGCGCCACGAGAGCGTGTCCACGGGAGCCGAGGATCGGCCGCGCGCGGCGGCCGCGGGGCTCGCGAGAAGGACGAGCAGGCAGAGAGTCAGGAAGGCGCGCATGTCGGCACAGTATCGGCCGCCGCGTCCGGCGAGAAAGCCGGATTTTGCGGCGGCCGATCGGGAAGGGATTCGCGGTTCGCGCGCGCGGAACGTCACTCCGTGGTCACCACCCGGCGCGTGAGCGTCCGCCCGCCCGCGGTCAGCCGGGCGAGATAGAGCCCCGGCGCGACGCGGCCGCCGTCGACGTCCCGGCCATCCCAGCGCAGGGTGTGCTCCCCCGCCTCGTGCGGGCCATCGGCCAGCACGGCCACGCGACGTCCCGCCGCGTCGAACAGCTCGAGCGTCGCCTCGCCGCGTGCGGGCAGGGCGAACCGGAACGACGCACCGCCCCGTGCGGGCTGCGGCCACGGCGCGGAGAAGCCCAGCGCGAGCGCCGCGCCGTCCACGCCGAGCGTGCCCGTGGGCTGCGTGAGCGCGACCGGCGACTCGTTGCCGTGCGCATCCACCGCGGTGAGCTTGTAGAAGTAGGGCGCGCCCGCGGCGTCGGCGTAGCCCGTGTCCGGCTGCGCGCTCACGAGATTCGCGGGCGAGGTCGCGAACGAGGCGCTCGTGCCGCGGTAGAGCCGGTAGCCCGCGAGATCGCTCTCGTGGTTCGGCTGCCAGTGGAGCAGCGCCGTGCCCGCGGCGTACTGCGCCGTGAACGGCGCCGGGGCCGCGGGCGCGAGGTTGTCGACCGAGTAGCCGCTGTCGGGCGCCGACGACCAGCGCCGGCTCGAGACGCCCGTGCCCTGCCGGGCCTCGACCATGAACGCCGTCCGCGGTGCGTAGCCGGGAGTGGAGTCCTGCGCCGTCGCGACCACGAGGCTGTACGAGGGAAACGTGGCCGCCGACTGCGTCGTGACGAGTTCCCACGCGTAGTCCGCCGCGGCGTTCGGCGAGACGAGCAGCATGCCGGTCTCGGCGGCGACGTCGGAGTCGGTCGTCGTGCCGCGACGCGAGGCGAGTCCCGCGGCCAGCGCCGCCTGCGGCACCGAGCGCCAGATGCGGTAGTCGAAGATGGCGAACGCCGGATCTTCGTCGAGGTAGCTCGCGGTCCACGAGAGCTTCACCTGTCCGCCCTGGTCCGCGGGCACGTCCTTGACCGACGTGATGTGCGGCGCCGCGTCACCGAGCTGGCCGTGGTGGTCCACACGCTGGGCGTAGAGATTCGAGCTGCCCGGGCTGTCGTCCTGCCAGATCGCGACCAGGCCGCCCTGCGCGTCCGGAAGCGCGAGCACTCCGAGCTGGTCACCGCCCGCACCGGCGAACAGCACGCCGTTCGAGGTCCACTGCGTGGGGCCGGTGGCCGACAGTCGCTGCGCGTAGAGGTCGTACGTGCCACCGCGGCTGTCCGCCCAGGCGATCACCGCGCCGGCCCCACCGTCGGATGCGATGGCGGAAGTCCACTGCTCACCGTCCGCGGTGCACACGCTCGCCCCGGTGGTGCCCCAGAGCCGCGTGCCTCCCGCCGAAATGCGCTGGGCATAGATGTCGTGTTGCGTCGCCGCGCGCTCTTCGCCCCACGAGACGATCAGCCCTCCCGAACCGTCGCCGCAGAGGGCGGGATTCTGCTGGTCGAATGTCGTCGTCGCGAGATCGAGCCCGCCGGATGCCCACTGCACCTGCGCGGTGGACGAGAGCCGCTGCGCGCGCAGCTGGAACTTGCCGCTGTTCGAGTCGTACCAGAGGAACAACGCCCCACCGCTGCCGTCGGGCTCCAGCCCCATGAGTCCCTGCGTTCCGGCCGAGGAACTCACCGCGATGCCGCCCGACGAAAACGAGGCGGCGCCCGAGGCCGTCAGGCGCTGGAAGTAGACGTCGTCCGGGATTGCTCCGCCGCGCTCGTCCGTCCACGCGATGAAGGCGCCGCTGACGCTCCACGCGGCCTTCACCCCGTGCTGGCTCCCGGTGGCGGTGCACACGGCGACGCCGTTCGCGGTCCAGAGCGGGGTGCCCGAGGAGTTGAGCCGCTGCGCGTAGACGTCTGCGTCCACGCCGCGGAAGTCCTGCCACGCCACGATCGCACCGCCCGCGCCGTCGCTCGTGACCGACGGCAGGTACTGCGACGCCGCCTGCGAGCACACCACGACACCGTTGGCCGCCCAGAGCGCGTTGCCGTTGGCGTCGAGGCGCTGCGCGTACAGGTCGGCCGCGCCGCTGCGGTAGTCCTCCCACACCACGATCACGCCGCCCGCGCCGTCGCTCACGCACGAGGCGTAGCGCTGGGTCAGGGTCGCGGTGACGACGGGCACGCCGTTGGCCGTCCAGAGCGCCGAACCGTTCGCGTCCACGCGGCGCGCGTAGAGGTCCCACGCTCCCGAGCGGTTGTCTTCCCACACGACGATGGCGCCGCCCGAGCCGTCGCTCACGGCCACCTGCGCCCACTGATCGGCGTTGGCCGTGCAGAGGGGTGTGCCGCCGGAATACGGGTCGCGCGACCAGGCGGCGAACGCAGGCGTGGCCGCGGCCAGCAGAGCGGAGGACAGGAGCAGGGCGAGGAGTCGGGCGCGAATGGACATGACGGTCTCCGGCGGAGTGCGGCGGATCATGGCGAGCTTCCACCTCCTTCAACGCCGGCCGGCCGCACTTCCGCACGCGGATTGCATTCCGCCGTTCGGATTCGGCCCCGTGCGGCGTTTCACCATGGCGGCGGACGACTTCGGGGGAAGTTGCACGCCGGCAGGCCTGCGGGGTCCGGAGGCCGGCCGGATCCCGCCTTTTCATTTTCCGGGGGCAGATGCGTGCGCTTTACCATTTGGGCGACGTTCTCGGATCGGACCCTTACGGAGACTTCGCCATGAACGCCATGAAGCGCTCGTTGCTCGCCCTCTCGGCCACGCTGGCCCTGCTCGCTCCCGCCGCGGCGCACGCCCAGTGGGTGACCGCCCGGAGCACGAACAACATCGTCTGCAACGCCGCGTGGAACCAGAACCACCTGGTCACGGTGTCGGACGGCGCCGGCGGCTTCGTCAGCGTCTGGCAGGACCAGCGCAACGGGCGCGACGACATCTACGCGCAGTCCGTCGACGCGAATGGCTTCGCGCGCTGGACCACGAACGGTGTCGTGGTGGACGCGACCGTGGGAACGCTGTTCGACATGAAGGCCTGTCCGGACGACTCCGGCGGCGTGATCGTCTCGTGGGGCCGCGTGGGCGTGATCGGGTCCGACCGCATCTACGCGCAGCGCATCGACGCGAACGGCCAGCGGCGCTGGGGCGCGGGCGGCATGCGGGTGAGTACCGCCGAAAAGATGCAGACCCTTCCGCGCATCTCGAGGGACGAGCAGGGCGGCGCGATCGTGGTCTGGGCCAACTGGCTGGCCTCGAACGCCGCGAACGTGTTCGGCCAGCGACTCGATCGCGACGGCAACCGCCTGTGGAGCGCGAGCGGTGATTCGCTCGTGGCGCGCGGCGAAGTGCGCAGCCTCACGGTCACGCGGCGCCCCGGTGGCGGCGTGTTCATCGGCTACTGGTACACGTTCGGCCCGCTCGGCATGGTGGCCGTGGACAACGCGCGCACGCGGGTGATGTCGGACACGATCACGACCGCGACCGCCGTGTTTTCCCCTCCCGGGCTCCTCAGCGCGACCGCCGGGAACGGCGCGTATCTCATGATGGCCGGCGGGACCAACATGAACATCCGCTGGTTCGGCGCCAACGGTGACCGCTGGCCGGCCTCGCGTCGCGTCGTCGGTCCGGTGTGGGCGGCGGAGCAGATCAAGCTCGTGGGCGGCGGCCCCGACGGCAGCGCGCTGCTCGCGTGGCGTGACGGCCGCCCGAATGGCGGCATCTACGCGCAGAAGATTCGCCAGGACGGCACGGACATGTGGGGCGCCAACGGCCGGTTCATCACCGCGAACATGACGGAGAACGGCGGCGGGCATGCGATCCAGGAGGACGGCATCAACGGCGCCTGGATCGTCTGGAGCCAGAACGTCGACCGCGTCGCGCAGCACGTGAGTTCCTCCGGCGACTTCTGGCTGCCGTTGGCCGGCTCGGTCTTCTCGGACGCGAACAGCAGCAACTTCCGGTACAACGAGGCGGACATCATGCCCGGAGTGCAGAGCACGGCGATCGTCGTGTGGGCGACGACCCAGGACCCCGGCACCTACAACGACATCCATGCGAAGCGCATGTACGGCGACGGATCGCTGACGACCGCCGGCGTGGAAGACGGCTTCGCCCCGGGCTCGGGAGTGGCGCTTGCTGCCGGACCCTCGCCGGCGCGTGCGAACGTCTCGCTGCGTTTCGCGCTCACGCGCGCCGGGCGCGCGACGCTGGAGCTGTTCGGCCTGCAGGGCGAGCGCGTGGCGACGATCGCCGACGAAGCGTTCTCGGCGGGCGCGCACACCCGGTCGTTCGACACGTCGGCGCTCGCGCCGGGCGTGTACCTCGCACGGCTGACGACGAGCGAAGGCGTGGCGAACGCGAAGGTCGTGCGGGTGAGGTAATCGTGTCCTGAGGCCTGCGGCGAGCGCGGTCACGCGGCCGCGCTCGCCGGCTTCGTCTGTGTATTCGAGAAGTCCTGCTTCGTCGCGAGTCGCGCGGTCAGCACTTTCAGCGCGGCGCGCACTCGCGGCTCGAGCGGGCCGCCTGCCAGTTCCGCGGTCGCTTCCGCCGCGCGCGCCGCCTGCTCCGGCGTGAACTGGAGCGACTTCAGCGCGCTCAGCAAATCGGCGTCGCGCTCCTGGATCGCGGCCTTCTCGGCGGCGAGGCGCGCTTTCTCCTCGGCGGCGCGCGCCTTCGCTTCTCTTGCCGCCGCGCGGGCGGCCTCGCGCGCCTTCGCTTCGCTGTGGCGTGCGCGCTCGCGTTCCGCACGTTCGCGGGCGCGGGTCACTCTGTCCTCGCCCAGCACGCGCTCGGCCTCGAACAGGTTGTGCGCGCGGCAGAGCAACCGGACGTTCGCCAGCGTGCTTTCGCCCCCCAGCGCAACCGGCGTCCGATGATCGAACTGCAGCCAGCGACGCTCGCCGCAGCGATGACCGTCGGCGCTCACGAACGAGCAGCATCCGCCGTCGCGCTCCCAGACGGCGTGGCGCACCGCCTTGGGGATGCGGCGTCCGTTGCCGACGGTGTCTTCGGTCTGCTCGCTCTTCTTCGCGCCGAGCTTGTCCTTCAGCAGGCGCTCTTCGAGCAGCTCGATCGCCTTCGCGTAGATCGCTGCGGGGTCCTGCGCCCACTCGGTGTTGCTGAGCAGGTCCTGCACGCGACGAAGCGCATCGCGCTCCTGCTGCGTGAGCGTCAGGCGCACTTCATGTTCGCCCGGCGCGCCGAGCGCGATCACGCCGCGCTTCTTCGGAGGAAGCGGCGCTGCCGACTCCTGCGCGAACGCGATGAACGCGAGCGCTTCGGGACCGGCCACTTCTTGACCACTTACATGCCCCGGGGCATGTGATGGTGACGTTTCGCTGACAGTCGGAGCGCTCGCGACGGTCGTCGTCACCATGGGCGTCGATCGCGCGACGACCAACTGCAGGATCTCCGCGCGCGTCTTGTGCGCCGCCGCCGCGAGCAGCTGTTCGGAGTTCTCGACTTTGAGATGAGGCGCGAGCGCGACGACCGCACCGAGCGTGAGGCGACCGTCCGACAGGAAGTCGAAGATCGTCGTGAAGCGCACTGCGGTCCGTGCCGCCTGGAGCCGCTTCGACGCTCGGTCCGGCGTCATGCGCAGGTGCTGCTCGCAGTACGTCTTCATGCAGGAGTAGCCGGCGGCCCGAAAGTCGCGGCGCGAGTCGATCAACGCGAGGAGCGCGAGTCCTTCAGCGACGCGGTGGTGCTCTTCGCGGTAGATGAGATCGAGGCGCGCGCGAGCTTCTTCCGGCGAGAGGTGCGTCGGCAGGCGAAAGCGCATGGTGCAGGTACCGCGGGGGCGCGTTCACTTCACGCGGGGGCGACGCGCTCTTTGTATCACGTGCGTTTTCGAGCGCCGCATTCGCGCGCGCTCGCGACGACGATGCGCGCGACAGCAACTCGCGAAC
>JADJLL010000029.1 GCA_016710095.1 Candidatus Eiseniibacteriota bacterium
GCCGCGCCGAAGGCGGAGATCAAGTCCGAGGTGAAGCCCGCGTCGTCGGCGCCGAAGTCCGAAGTGAAGCCGGCCGCCGCCGCGCCGCGCAGTGAAGTCGCGCCGCCGAAGAGCGCGCCGAAGGCCGAGAAACCGGCCGCGAAGCCGGAGAAGCCCGCCGAGCGCAAGCCGGCCGCCGCGCCCGCTCCGGCGAACAAGAACATGGGGCTGCTGATCGGCATCGGCGTCGTCGTCGTGGCGTTGATCGTCACGCTCGTGCTGGTGCTCGGGAAGAAGAAGCCGGTCGAAGTCGCGACCGGCGAGCCCACGCCCGTGGCAACCGCGTCGCTCGACGTTGTCCCACGGGCCCGTCGGCGCCGTCGTGACCGTCGAGGCCGGCGGTTCGTCGCAGACCAACACGAGCAACACGACGTTCGACAATCTCGCCGAGGGCACCGCGCGCGTGCGCGTGGAGCTGGCGGGATTCCTCGCGCGCGAGACCACGCTCGCGGTGACCACCGGTTCGGCGCAGTCGCTGCACATGGCGCTGCTGCCCGACGCGGCCGCGCAGGTGTGCTCGGTGTACGTCGCGGTGACGCCGAAGGCCGAGAAGGTGCTGATCAACGGCAAGCCCGCCTCCGGCAAGGAGACGATGTTCTGGTCCGTCGTGCCGGCCGGCAAGTACAAGGTCGAGGCGAGCGCCGCCGGATTCACGACGGCGTTGGCGAAGGGCAGTGCGAAGGCCGGCGAAGTGAAGAAAGTCGCGCTGACGCTGGCGAGCGCTCCCACGGACGTCGCGACGGCGGGCGGCACGACGCCCGGCGCGCCCGGCTCCGCCGGATCGGCCGTGGTGCCCGCGACCGAGGATCCCGCGGACGGCCAGCCCGTGCGCATCGAGGTGACGCCGAACGCCGACATCTTCGTGAACCACGTGCTGCGCGCGAAGAGCGCGGCGTTCGTGGACGTGAAGCTCCCGGTGGGCAAGTGGGACGTGGTGTTCGAGCATCCCGACTTCCCGAAGGTGCGCAAGGAAGTGCAGGTGAAGGCCGGTAAGACCACGAAGCCGTTGCGCGTGGATCTGTCGGCGGGTGAGGGCGGCATTTCGGTTCGCGGCGGCAAGGCCGGCCTGAAGATCTACGTGGACGGACGTTCGAGCGGCATGACGACGCCCGGCGTGGTGCGTGGCCTGAAGCCCGGTCGCCACACGATCGAGCTGCGCGAGAGCAACGGCACGACCGTGGTCGCGACGCAGAGCGTGGTGATCACCGACTCGCCGCAGAACCAGCCGGTGCAGTTCTAGCGACGGCGCGGCGCACGCGGCGTCGCGCGGCAGCGCATATCGCGGGCGTGGCCTTCGGGTCGCGCCCGCGATGCGTTGGGGGGGGACGCTCTCACGGCGCCACCTCCGCGTGCATTGCGCCGAGTACGCGTTCCGCTTCGAACTGGTTGTGGGCGCGACAAAGCACGCGCAGGTTCTCGACGCTGGTTTCGCCGCCGAGCGCGACCGGGATCACGTGATCGAGCTCGAGCCGCCATGTGGAACCGCAGCGCTTGCCGTCGGCGCCGACGAACGTGCACGCGGCGCCATCGCGCGCGAACACCTGCTGTTTGATCGCGTCGGGAATCGCGCGGGTCGGGGCGTCGGTGCGCTGCGAGCGGCACGTCACGCCCGCGGCGAACCTGCGCCTCTTCTCGTGCGCCACCGCGACCTGCAGCGCGCGCTTGAGCACGCTCGCCATGTCGCCGGTCGGCACGACGTGCGCGAGCAGCGCCTTCAGCTCTTCGAACAGCGCGTGCGTCTCGCGGTCGACGGTCGTCTGCCAGGCGATGCGGCCGGGCGAGAGCGGCAGGGTGCGTGAGCGCGGGACGATCGCGACGACCGGCTTCGTCGTCGTCGCGATCGGCGTCGGCGAAACTGGTTCCGTCGGGAGTAGCTCCATCTGCACTTTGGATGGGACTACTGGTTCCGGAACCAGTGGCTCCGTCGAATCGCTCGAGATGACGACCGTCGGCAGGTCCGGTTGCGGGCAGTGTTCCGCGACGAGCTGCTGCACTTCGAGCTTTGTGCGACCGGCGGCGCCCTCGAGCAGCGCTCGCGCGTTGCTCGGAGTCAGCACGGGCGCGAGCGTGACGAGCGCGCTCAGCGAAAGCTCGCCTCGTTCGAGCATCGGCAGCACGCGCGGCACTCGGCGCGAAGCGCGCGCGGCCTGGATGCGCTTGTACGCGGCGTCCTCGGAAAGCCCGAGCTTCGCGATGCACCAGTCTCGCAGCGACGAGTAGCCCGCGCGCAGGTGCAGCTTGCGAGCGCCGACCTCGGCGATATGCGCGACGACTTCGGCGGTGCAGGAGTGTTCGCGACGGACGGCGAGCTGCGTGCTCTCGATCAACGCGGCGTCGGACAGTTGCGACAGCGTGGCGTGCGTCATTTGCATGTACCGCGGGGGCGCGTTCACATCACGCGGGGGCGACGCGCTCTTTGTATCACGCGCATTTTCGAACGCCGCATTCGCGCGCCCACGCCACAACGCCGCCCGCGACAGCAAACGAGCGGTGTGAACACCACCGCCGTGCGGCACGCGCACTCTCCGAACCCGTCAAACAGTTTCTTTCGCGTCGCGCTCGCGTCGCAATCAGATCGTCAGCGAGACCACAACGGCGCGCGCGCCGCGCACCGATCGCCCGCTCCGCCCGCCCAGAAAAAATCCGCCCGGCGGATCGTCCTCCGATCCACCGGGCGGTGTGCGGTGCGTACGCCGTGCAGCGACGACTTCAGCCGACCAGCTTCGCGTCCAGCGTGATGTTCGTGTTGAGCGCGCGCGAGATCGGGCAGCCGGTCTTCGTGCCCTCGGCGATCTCGGCGAACTGCTCGGCGGTCAGGCCGGCGGCCTTCACCTGCACGACCAGGTGCGAGTTCGTCACGACGGGCTTGCCGTCCACCATGTCGAGCGTGACGGTCGCGACCGCGTTGATCTCGGGAGAGGCGACGCCGGCCTTGTTCAGCCCGCCGCTCAGCGCCATCGCGTAGCAGCCCGCGTGCGCGGCCGCGATCAGCTCTTCCGGCGTCGTGCCCGGCGTGCCCGCGCCCTCGAAGCGCTTGCCGAAATCGTACGCCATGCCGTTGAACGAACCCGTGCCGGCGGTGAGGTTGCCCTTGCCATCCTTCAAGCCGCCGTTCCAGACGGCGGTCGCGGTGCTCTTCATGAGTGAAAATCTCCTGTGCGTGCGGAAGTGACGCGCCGCGGTCGGCGCGGGGACGGCCATCGGATGCCGCGCGGCGCGCTGCGTTGCGAACAAAGAAGCGCGCGGCGCGGAGTATGCCCCGCGCCGCGCGCTCGTGTCATGGCCGCGAACTGCCGTTGCCCCGGCGGATCACTCCGCCGTCGCGCCCCGTGCCGCGGGCTCGTCCGTGCGGATGATGCCCGGCGTCTCGGCGCCGTGCGAGGGCGTCGCAGCCTTCGACCCGTGTCCCGCGCCGCCTTCCGGCTCGCCGAACCACTTCTTCGCCCACACGCTGCACCACGCGCCGAAGTCGTCGAGGTACGTGTACACGACGGGCACGACGACGAGCGTGAGCAGCGTGGACGTGATGAGTCCGCCGATCACCGCGCGGGCCATCGGCGCCCGGAACTCGGCGCCGGCGCCGAGCGCGATGGCGGTCGGCAGCATGCCGAAGATCATCGCGAGCGTGGTCATGACGATCGGGCGCAGCCGCAGCTCGCCGGCATCGACGAGCGCGGTCACGCGATCGGAACCCTTCTCGCGCGCCTGGTTGACGAAGTCCACGAGCAGGATCGCGTTCTTCGTCACGAGCCCCATGAGCATGATGATGCCGATCATGCTCATGATGTTGAGCGAGCCGCGCGTGAGCGCGAGCGCCGCCATCACGCCGACGAGCGACAGCGGCAGCGACAGCATGATCGTGAGCGG
Organism: Candidatus Eiseniibacteriota bacterium; assembly: GCA_016710095.1. Lineage (GTDB taxonomy): Bacteria > Eisenbacteria > RBG-16-71-46 > RBG-16-71-46 > RBG-16-71-46 > CAIXRL01. The sequence goes on from JADJLL010000029.1 coordinate 3,907, forward strand.
CTTGAGGAACGAGCCGAACTGGCTCGCGAGGATCAGGTACAGCAGGATCACGGCGAGCGACAGCGACTCCATCATGTAGCCGACGGTCTCGACGAAGTCGGCCTGCTCGCCGCCGAAGTCGAAGCGGTAGCCGGGCGGCAGCTCCATCGCCTGCAGCCGCGTCTGGATCTCGCCCGTGACCGCGGTCAGCGCGCGGCCCTGGAAGTTGCCTTCGATCGTCGCCACGCGTTCGAGCTGCTGGCGGTCGATCTGCGCCGGTGCGGCGCCGCGCCGCAGCTGCGCCACCTGGCTGAGCGGCACCATGACGGGCGTGCCCGACGCGTCCACGCGTCCGGTCGCGACCGGCAGCCGCAGCAGGTCGTCCTCGCTCTCGCGGAACTCCGGCGCCATGCGCACGCGCACGTCGTGCGACAGGCCGGTCTCGTCCTCCCAGTCGCCGGCCTTCTGTCCGGCGAGCGCGGGGCGCAGCGCGGTGCCGACGGCGCCGACCGAAAGTCCGACGTTCGCCGCGAGTTCGCGGTCCACGTCCACGATCCACTCCGGCTTGCGTCCCTCGAGCGACGACTTCAGCTCGACGAGCCCGGGCACGTCGTGGATGCGCGCGATCGCGGTGTCCGACAGCGCCTGCAGCGTGGCGAGGTCGGGACCGTTCAGGTTGATCACGATCGGCGCGGACGAGCCGCCGACCGCGCCCATCTGCAGGATGCGCGCGCTCGAACCCGTGAACCGCGCGAGCACGGGACGGATGTCGGTCTCGAACTCCTGCTGGCTCAGCTTGCGCGCGGAGTGCGGCGTCATCTTCACGTAGATCGCGCCGCGATTGACGGAGTTGCTCTGCGCCTCGCCGCCGACGGTGAGGTACGTGTACTCGACCTCGGGACGCGACTCGAGGAAGCGCACGAGCTCGAGTCCCTTGTCGCGCGTGTACGACAGCGACGAACCGACGGGCGTCTCGTACGCGACCGACGTTTCCTCGGAGTCCGAGCGCGGCATGAACTCGCCGCCCACGAGACCCATGGCGGGCAGCGCGAACGCGATCACGAGCGACAGCGCCGCGATCACGAGCGTGATCACGCGATGGTCGAGCGCCCACAGGATGATCGCGCGGTAGCGCTTGCCCAGCCCGGTGAACGAGTCGTTGAAGCGCTTGAGCGCGCGGCCGATCGGCCCTTCGTACGAGCCGCCTTCGGCCTGCGGGTCGTACCAGCGGCTCGACAGCATCGGGTCGAGCGTGAACGACACGAACAGCGACACGAGCACGGCGAACGCGATCACGATGCCGAACTGGAAGAAGAACCGGCCCACGATGCCGCCCATGAACGCGACGGGCACGAACACGGCGACGATCGACATGGTCGTGGCGAGCACGGCGAAGCCGATCTCGGCCGTGCCGTTGCGCGCCGCGGTGTCGTGGTCCTCGCCGGCCTCCACGTGGCGCACGATGTTCTCGCGGACGACGATCGCGTCGTCGATCAGGATGCCGATCGCGAGCGAGAGCGCCATGAGCGTCATCGTGTTGAGCGTGAAGCCGAACATGTTGAACGCGAGGAACGACGCGAGCACGGACACGGGCAGCGTGAGGCCCGTGATCACGGTCGAGCGCCACGAGTTCAGGAACACGAACACGATGAGCACGGTGAGGATCGCGCCCTCGACGAGCGTCTTCTGCACGTCGTCCACCGACTCGCGGATCCAGACGGCGTTGTCCTGGATGGGCGAGAGCTTCACGCCGCCGGGCAGCGTTTCGTTGAGCTTCGCGACCGCGGCGTGCACCTGGTCCGCGATCTCGACCGTGTTGCCGCCGGAGACCTTGCGGATCTCGACGCTCACGGCGCGCTTGCCCGACACGTACGCCGCGTCGCGCTCTTCTTCCTGCGAGTCCTCGACGCGCGCGACCTGCGACAGCCGCACGCTCGATCCGCCGCGCACGAGCACGACGATGTTTTCGAAATCCTTGGGCTGCGCGATGCGGCCCTTCACGCGCACGAGGTCTTCCGTCGCGCCGCGCTGCACGCGGCCGGCGGGCACGTCGGCGTTCTCGCGCTCGAGCGCCGCGACGACCATGTCGGGCGACACGCCGAGCGCGCGCATGCGGTCGGGCAGCAGCAGCACCTGCACTTCGCGCCGCACGCCGCCGGCCACGGTGACGCTGCCGACGCCGGGAATGCTCTGCAGGCGCCGGCTGATGTCTTCTTCCGCGAGCCGCGTGAGGCTGCGCAGCTCCCAGCCCTTGCCTTCGACGGCGAACGTCATGATGGGCTGCGACGCGGGATCGAAGCGCCCGATCACGGGCGGCTCGATGTCCTTGGGAAGGTCGCCGCGGATCGCGTCGACCTTGGCCCGAACGTCGGCCATGGCGTCGGCGGACTTCGTCTTGAGGCGGAACTCGATGAAGACCTGGCTGTAGCCTTCGTTCGAGTACGAGAACACCTTCTTCACGCCCTCGATCGAGTTCACTTCGCGTTCGATCTTCTTCGTGACTTCACGCTCGACGGCTTCGGGCGACGCGCCGGGATACGTCGTCGTCACCACCGCGAACGGGAAGTCCACGTCGGGGAACTGGTCCACGTTCAGGCGCCGGTAACTGAAGACGCCCAGTACGACGAGCGCCAGCACCATCATCGTGGCCAGCACCGGCCGCTTGATGGAAAGGTCGGAGAGGAACATCGGTCAGTTGCCCTTTCCGGTGACGCGCACGGCCTGGCCGTCGGCGAAGCCCTCGACGGGGCCCGTGACGACCGTCTCGCCCTCGGCGAGGCCGCTCAGCACCTGGATGCGGTCGTGCGCTTCGTCGATCACGCCGAACTTCACGGCGCGCTTCGCGAGCTTGCCGTTCGCGATCACCCACACGGACGAGTCGCCGTCCTTGCGGCGCGCGGCCGCGGTCGGGATCGCGAGCACGCCGGTCGCGCGATCGGTGACGATGCTGCCCGAGGCGAACAGGTCGCCCACGAGCTTTCGCCGGGATTGGGAACGGTCACGTACACCTTCACCTGGCGCGTCGCTTCGTCGGCCGTCGCGTTCACGCGCGCGACCTTGCCGTGGATCGCTCCCGCGTCCCAGCCGGTCACGTTGAGCGACACCGCGGCGCCGGGACGCACGAGGCGCACGAACTCGCTCGGCACGGTCGCTTCGAACTCGAGCTCGCGCGTGTCCGCGATCACGAACAGCGGATCGCCGAAGCCCACGCGGTCGCCGGTCTGCACCGAGCGCACGGTGACGGTGCCCGCGAACGGCGCGCGCACGCTCGCGTCCTGGAAGCGGTGCGACGCGGCGGCGTCGGCGGCCGCGGCGGAACGGAACGCCGCCTCGGCGCTCTCGACGTCGCGCTCGCTCACCGCGCCTTCGCGCAGGAGGTTCTTCTGGCGCTCGAGATCGGCCTGCGCGCTCTTGAGCTGCGCATGCGCGCTGGCGGCCGCCGTCTGCACGGCGTCCATGCGGAAGCGCGCGAGCACCTGGCCCTTGGCCACGCGCTGGCCTTCGCGCACGACCACGTCGTTCACGACTTCGTCGAGCGGCGAGGTGACGCGCGCGCGCGTGCCCGGCGCGAGGTTGCCCGACACGGGCACGCCCGCGGCGAGATCGGTCTTCGCCACGACGGCGACGTCGGCGGTGGCGAGCAGGGCGGTGTCGGGCAGCGCGGCCGCGGCGGCTTCGGCATGCTGGGAAGCGGCGCCTCCGGCGCCGTGCGATTTGGCTCCGCCGCATCCGGCGAGCAACGCGCCGGCGGCGATCGTGAGGGCGAGCAGTCTGAGCGTGGTCGTATTCATGTCAGCGGTCTCCGTCGGTCGGGAGGTTCGTCGAAAGGTCGTCGAGGTTCGTCAGCTCGAGCGCGAGCGGGTGGCCCGTGACGCGCTCCAGCCGGAGCAGCGCGAGCCGGTAGTCCTTGAACGCGGAGGCTTCGTTCACCTCGGCCGTCTGCAGCTGCAGACGCGCGTCGGACACCTCGAGCTGGGTCGAAAGTCCGTTCTGCCAGCGCACGGTCGCCAAGTGATGCGCGCGGCGCGCGAGCGCGGCGGTGCCGCGGCGCGCGGCGAGCGTCGCCTGCGTGCGCCACACTTCCTGCTTCGCCTGCTCGACCTGCAGCGCCACGCCTTCGCGCACCTGTTCGCGCTGCGCTTCGGCGCGCCGCAGTTCGGCGGTCGCGCGCTGCACGGTGCCGAACGTGCGGAAGCCCTGGAAGAGCGGCCACTCGAGCTTCACCGAGCCGTCGATGGCGCGCGTGAACTGGCGGCGCTCCGGCCACCAGTCCTGCGGGTAGGCCTGGTGCGAGATCGTCGCGGAGGCCGACAGCTGCGGCCAGCGTCCGGCCTTCTCGGCGCGCAGCGCCTCGCGGCGCGCGCGCACCATGGCGTCGGCGCTCGCGATCGCGTCGCGGTCGAGTCCGTCGGCGGCCGGCTTCGCGAGCACGGGCACCTTGCCGTCCGGGAACGCGAGCGGCGTGACGAGCACGAGCGGCTGCGTGAGCGGCAGGTTGAGCGCGCGGCGCAGGTCGAGCAGCGCGAGCGCCGCGGCGTTGCGCGCCGCGACCACCGCCGGTTCCTGGTTGGCGGCGTCCACCTGCGCCTGCAGCAGGTCGTACTCCGAGCGCGAGCCCTGCGCGCGGAACAGCTGCACCTGCTTCAGGTGCGCGCGCGACTGCTCGAGCCCTTCCTCGGCGATGCGCCGCACCTCGGCCGCGTACGCGGCTTCGAGGTACGCGGTGCGCGCGTTCATGCGCACGTCGGCGATCGTCTCGTCGCGGTCGGCGACCGACGCGCGGCGCACGGCCTTCGCGGCCGAGAGCCCGGCGCCGACGCGGCCGCCGGACCAGAGCAGCTGCGTGGCGGTGACGTCGGCCGTCCAGCCGTGCACGGCGCCGAACGGCGTCGAGGCGAACAGGCTGCCGATGCCGGTCGTGTCGTCCGCGCCGCCGAGGTCGCGGAAGATCGAATCGAATTTGCGATTGTACGTGAGCGTCCCGCTCACTTGCGGCAGGGCGGCGGCGAACGCCTCACGCACCTGGCCTTCGGCGATGTTCACGCCGGCGCGCGCGACGCGCGCTTCGTCGCCGTACTGCACGGCGCGCGTGACGGCGTCGTCGAGCGTGAGTCGGAGAGTATCCGCGGCCGGGGCCACGGCGCCTCGCGCCGGCGTTCCGAGCGCGAGCAGCAGCAAGCATGCGAACAGTGGCGATTTCATTCGCGGACCTCCTTCCGGGCGGTCGCCGGCACGAGTCCATCGAGCACGATGTCGAAGCGCTGCACGAGTTCCTCGCGCAGGTTCGCGATCGGCGTCGCGCACTGGTCGTTGGCGAACAGGTACTGGAACACGGTCGAGAAGTAGACCGCCGTGAGCGTGGACTCGGCGCGCAGCGGCTCGACGTCCTCGCGGATCTCGCCCTGCGAGCGGCCCTGCTGCAAAAGGTCGAGCACGAGCTTCTGCCAGCGCTTCTCGACGTCGGCCGTCGGCTGGAACGCGCGGCGCAACCACTCGCCGAGCACGTAGCGCGCGAGCTCGGGCTCGCTGTCGTAGACGGACGCCGCGGCGACGTAGAGCTCGACGAGCTTCTCGCGCGAGTCGGGCGCGGCGACTCGAGCATCGCGGGAAGGTCCTGCTCGGCGACGAGCAGCTTTTCCTCGGACAGCCACGCGAGCACCGACTCCTTCTTCGGGAAGTAGTTGAAGAAGGTGCCGCGTCCGACGTCGGCCTTCTCGGTGATCTCGTCCACCGTCGTGGCCTCGAAGCCCTTCTCGCGGAACAGCGAGATCGCGGCTTCGAAGATCCGCCGGCGCGTGTCCACCTTCTTGCGCTCGCGGCGGGTCAGCTCGGTTGTGCTCATGAGATGTGCTCTCGGGTTGGCGGGAAAACGTACTGCGGTCATTTCTGGCGCCAGTATGACGTTGGACTGGGTACAAGAGTTTCAAGAGAACTTGGACTGAATCCAAAATCTTTGTCATGCCCTGCGGCGGGCCGCGCGGTTGAGTGCTCCTCGGGGGCGGTGTAGGTTGCCCGCGGAATGAGCCCAAACACGAAGCGACCCAAGGTCATCAAGCACTGTCCCGAAGGCCACGACATGCAGATGACGTGGCGGACGTGCCCCCAGTGCACTGGGCAGGAGCCGGAGCTGATCACCAACTTCCGCGGCAACGCGGACGCGACGGTGATGTTCACTCCGGACAAGGCCCCGCTGCGCGTGGCCGACGCGCCCGTCGAGGCGGCTCCGCCGCCCCCGGCGCGGCCCAAGATCAAGGTCTGGGAGCTGGCCGTGACTTCGGGACCCCGCAAGGGTGAGCGGCTCGAGCTCGGCTTCCTTCCGGGCGCGCGCCCGCTGCGGATCGGCAAGGCGCCCAAGCCCGACCCCGTGCAGCGTCACGAGACGTTCGCGGATTCGTTCATGTCGCGCGAGCACGTCGTGTTCCTGCCGATGGGCGAGGCGTGGCTGATGCAGGACCTCAAGTCCACGAACGGCACCGCGGTCAACGGCGAGAAGTGCGAGGAGTCGTGGCTGCGGCCCGGCGACGAAGTGCGCGCCGGGCAGAGCATCTTCAAGGTCGAACTCGTCGAAAAGGACGCGCCGGCATGACGCGGCTGCGGATCGGCGGCTCCGGTGAGCCCCGCGAAGTCGAGATCGAGGGACCGTCGCTCAAACTGGGGCGCTCGCCGAACTGCGAGGTCCAGGTGAACGGCACGGGCGTGTCGCGCGAGCACGCCGAGCTGCGCCTCGACCGCGACGGCTGGAGCGTGCGCGATCTCGGCAGCAGCAACGGCACCTACGTGAACGACGAACGCGTCGACGGCGCGCGCCTCGAGCACGGCGACGTCGTGCGGCTCGGCCCGGTCTCGACGCTCGAGCTGCTGCTCGACACCGCCGCGCCGGAGGCGCAGGGCGATGCCGACGACGCCGCGCCCGTCGAGTACGTGCCCGACGAGCCGGAAGAAGCGCCGGCGTACGACGAGGACGACGAGCCCGCCGACGAAGACGAAGAAGTCGCGCCGCCGAAGAAGACGGCCGCGAAGAAGCCGCAGAAGGGCGCGGCGTCGAAGGGCGCCTCCGGAGGCGCCTGGTGGGAAGAGTCGCGCTGGGTGCTCACGTCGACCGACGAGGACGATCGCTACGAGCTCGACCTGGTCGGCACGCGCGTCACGGTGGGGCGCGAGGACGGCGCCGGCCTCGTGATCGAGCACGAGAGCGTCTCGCGCGTGCACGCGCGGTTCGACGCCGACGGCGACGCGCTCACGCTCACCGACCTCAAGAGCGGCAACGGCACGTGGGTCAACGGTGAGCGCGTGCTGAGCAAGCCCGTCGCCGCGGGCGACGTCATTCGCTTCGGCGACTGCGAGTACACGCTCGGCTCGCGCCGCGTGTTCGCCTCGTCGCGCTTCCGCGGCCCCGTGGGCATCGCCGTGGCGCTCGTCGTCGTGGCGCTCGTCGCGTGGTTCGGCGCGACGCGCGTGCTCGAGTGGGAAGCCGGCCGCCGCGTGACGAAGCAGTTCCGCGCGCAGGCCGCCGAGAGCGTGCACGAGGGCGTGACCGCGGCGCAGGGCGGCGACGCCGACCTCGCGCGCGGACACTTCAAGCGCGCGGCCGACCTGCTCATTTTGTCCGGCATCGCGCCCGAGGGGGCGGACCCGAACAAGCCCGCCGACCTGTTCCGCGAGATCGCCGACGAGCTGCCGCGCGAGGAGCGCGACTTCGACTTCTCGTCCGTGTACGACGCCGAGACGCTGCGCCGCAACGAGGAGTCGCTGCTCGCGCTCACGCCGCGCCAGTTCGTCGAGCACGAGCTGCGCCGCTACTGCGCCGAGCTCGGGCAGGACCCGAACCTGCCGCCGGAGTTCGTCGAGCAGGTGTGGCACCACATCGAGGAGTTCCAGTCGTACCCGGCCGGCATGCGGATCATGCTGCGGCGCTCCAAGGCGATCGAGCCGCGCATGGTCGCGATCCTCGCGAAGCACCGCCTGCCCGCCATGGTGAGCTACGTCGCGTGGGTCGAGAGCGAGCTCGATCCCATGAAGCAGAGCCCCGCGAAGGCGCTGGGCCTGTGGCAGCTCATGGCCGAAACCGCCAAGGAGAACGGCCTCAAGGTGAACGAGGGCGACCCGGCGCACGACGAACGCACGAACGTGGACAAGTCCACCGACGCGGCGGCGCGCTACCTCTCGACGATGCTCAAGGACCAGGGCCCCGAGTACTTCATGCTCGTGCTCGCGTCCTACAATCGCGGCCACAACGCGCTCAAGTCGGCCAAGCAGAAGGTCGACGAGCCGATGCTGAGCGCGACCCGCAAGTACTGGTATCTCGTGGAGCGCAAGCTCCTGCCCGAGGAAACCCGCAACTACGTTCCGAAGATCCTCGCGGTCCGGCTGATCGCCGAATCGCCCGAACGCTTCGGCTTCTAGGACGACATGCGCCGACTCCTGCTCGCCACGACGATCCTCGCCCTGCTCGCGCCGTTCGCGTGGGCGGCTCCCGTGTCGCAGCTCGCCATCGATCACGTGTACGTGAGCGGCTCCGATCACGTCGTGTCGCTGCGTGCGTCCGACGGCGACGGGATGCCGGTCGCCGACCTCGAGCGCGAGTTCGAGATCATGGTCGACGGCAAGGGCGTGGGCGCGATCAAGGTGAGGTCGCCGTTCGACGCGGGTCCGCGCACGGTGACGGTCGTGATCGACGGCGCGCTGCTGCAGCCGTCGTCGGACGCGCGGCCGTTCGTCGAAGGCGTGCTGCAGGCGCTCGCGAACCAGCTCTCGCCGGGCGACCGCGTGCGCGTGGTGAGCGCCGGCCCGAAGGTCTCGATGCTCGAGTGGAACTCCGCGACGCTCAAGGCTTCGCCCGGCGAGCCGCGCAAGCTCGCGCAGGACGGCGGCGCGAAGCTGTTCGACGCGCTCGAAGAGGGCGCGCGCGCCGCGGCCGCGAGCCGCACGGCGTCGTCGGGCCTGCTGATCGTGATCACGCGCGGCGCCGACCAGGGCAGCGGCCGCCGCATGGCGGACGTGCTCGCGCGCTGCACGGTGGGCGAGGGCGTCACGTCGGTCGCCGTCGCGCTGCTCGAGGACGGCGGCGACGCGAAGGCCGCCGACAAGCTCGACCGCCTCGCCGGCGTCACGCACGGCCTCATGCGCCGCACGCCCGCCGTGGGCGGCGCCGCGCAGGACTTCGCGACCGCCGCGCTCGCGCTGTCGCGCCGCTACGAGCTGCGCTTCCGCCCGCTCGAGTACGACCGCGGCGAGGACCGTCACTCGGTCGAGGTGCGCATGGCCGGCGGCGGCGCCGGACCGCAGGCGACGCAGGCGTACCGGCTGTCCGAGGTCTCGGACTCGCCCTGGTGGAAGAGCGTCTGGGTTTGGGTGATCGTGCTGGTCGCGATCGGCGCGGCCGCCGCGGTGCTGCTGATGTCGCGCCGCCGCTCGATCGGCCTGCTCGTGATCTCGGGCGGGGACGACGAGGGCACGTGGTTCGAGCTGTTCGACCTGCCGCTCACGCTCGGCTCGGCGCTCCAGAACGACGTACTGCTGGTCGGCGAAGGCGTTTCGCGCAATCACTGCGTGCTCGAACGCGAAGGCCGCGAGGTGGTGCTGGTGGACACGAACTCGGAAAAGGGCACTTTCGTGAACGACGAACGCATCCGTCGTCAGGTGCTCGCGGATGAAGATCGCATTCGCATCGGGGACCAGCTCGAACTGGTCTACGAAGCACGCCGCTGACGGCCGCGCGCACTCCGACATTGCGCGAGCGGGCCGCGGCCCGCATGCTGCGCGTTCGAGTGCACGCCGGACCCCCACGGAGAGGGCTTTGAACACATGGCGATGAACAAGGACTTCGGTGCGTTCGAGCTGAAGGAGAAGATCGGCAGCGGCGGCATGGCGTCCGTGTACCTCGCCGTGCAGAAGTCGCTCCAGCGCCCGGTCGTGCTCAAGATCCTGTATCCGCACCTCGCGGAGGACGAGAAGCTCCTCCAGCGCTTCGAGCGCGAGGCGCGCGCCGCCGCCATGATGCGCCACGAGAACATCATCCAGGTCATCGACTGCGGACGCCACGACGACGTGGCGTACATCTGCATGGAGTTCGTCGAGGGCATGGACCTGCAGAAGTGGATCAGCGCGCACGGCACGCCGCCGATCGAGATGGCGCTGCTCATGATGCGCGACATCTGCCGCGGCCTCGAACACGCGCACGGGCACCGCATCATCCATCGCGACATCAAGCCCGCGAACATCATGCTGACGCCCGACGGCACCATCAAGATCATGGACTTCGGGCTCGCGCGCTCGGGCAGCGAGACGAGCACGCAGATGACGATGGTCGGCTCGGTGATGGGAACGCCCGCGTACATGTCGCCCGAACAGGCGACGGGCGAGAAGGTCGACGAACGCTCCGACATCTTCTCGGCCGGCGTGGTGGCGTACGAGCTGCTCGGCGGGCAGCGCCCGTTCAGCGGCGACTCGTACAGCACCGTGCTGCGCGCGATCCTCACGGTCGAGCCGCCGGACGTGACGCACTTCAATCCGCTCGTGCCCGAGGACGTCGCGACGATCGTGCGCAACATGCTCCAGAAGGACGTGAGCAAGCGCTACGAGACGATCGCGCAGGCGCGCCAGGAACTCGAAGCCGTGATCGAGCAGCTCGGGCTGCTTCGCGGCAAGGACCTGCTGCGCGACTACGCGCTCGATCCGCAGACGGTCGGCGACCGCTGGCGCAAGAAGCGCCTCTCTCGCCACATGGACCAGGGCCTGTACTTCGAGAACATGGGCCTCGGCAAGATCGACGACGCGCTGCTCGAGTTCCGCCGCGTGCTGCATCTCGATCCCGAGAACAACACCGCGCGCGACCACGTGAAGAAGCTCGAGCGTGAGCGCGAGAAGCTGATCTCGAAGCCGCCCGCGCCCGTGGATCCCAAGGTCGCCGAAGCCGCCGCCCAGAAGCAGGCGAAGAAGGACGCGAAGGCCGCCAAGGCCGCGAAGGCGCCCGCAGAAGACGGCGCCGGAGGCGCCGGGCCTGCCAAGAAATCGCTGCCGCTGCCCGCGATCATCGGCGGCGCCGTGGCGCTGATCGCCGTGATCGTGTTCGCGGTCATGCGCGTGACGGACGGTGGCCGTTCCGCGGCGCCGGAGACTCCCGCGATCGAAGCGCCCGCGACGCAGGCCGAAGCTCCGCCCGCGGCGATCGAGACGCCGGCCGAGAAGCCGGCCGACAAACCCGTCGAGCCCGCGACCACGGCCGCGACCACGAACACGGCCGTGAAGCCGCCCGCGACGATGGCCGCGACGACGAACGCTCCCGCGAAGCCGCCCGCGACCGCGGCGGCGACGACGAACGCGACGACGAACGCTCCCACGAAGCCCGCGAAGACGCCGGTGCCCGCGACGACCGCCGCGACCACGAACGCTCCGGCGAAGCCGCCGGCGAGCGCCGCGGCCGGCATGGGCACGCTCGTGATCCAGGCGAACCCGTTCGCCGCCACGTTCACCGTGGACGGCGAGGCGAAGGGCGCGAACCAGAAGCAGGTGTCCGTGCCCGTGAAGCCCGGCTCGCACACGATCAAGATCACGCACCCCTCGCTCGGCGAGAAGAGTTGGACCGTCGAGGTGGCCGCGGGTGCGACCAAGGAGCTGACGCACGACTTCCTCGCCGCCTCCACCAGCGCCGTGAGCGTCACCACGAGCGGTGGCTGGGCCGAGATCTACGTGGACGGCGTTTCGGTGGGCAAGAGCACGCCGTTCGTCGTCACCGGGCTGCTGCCCGGCGCGCACGAGATCTCCGTGGTGCGCGACGGCTACACCGTCGAAGGCGGAGCCCAGAAGGTGACGCTCAAGGCCGGCCAGCAGGCGAACGTTTCGTTCAAGCTGAAGGCGAAGAAGTAGTCCGATCGTCGCACCGCTGTGACGGGACGCGTTCGGCGTCGTCCCATATGGCGAGACGCACATGACGTCGTCCACGTGTCAGCCAAGGAGGCTCCGATGCGATCCCCGCTGTTGATGCTTTTCCCCGCGGCGCTGTCGCTTCTGCTGCTCGCCGCGCCCGCACCTCACGGCGGCGCCGCTTGGGCGGCGTCCCCGGTGCTCGAGTCCGCGCAACAGAAGTACGACAACGCCCAGTTCGCCGAGGCCGTCGCGCAGCTGCGCGAGGCGCTCTCGTCCGGACAGGTGGCCGGCGCCGACCAGGTCGCCGCGCGCGCGCTGCTCGCACGCTGCCTCGTGAAGTCGGGCAACCGGCTCGAAGCCAAGCAGGCGTTCAAGTTCGTGCTGCGTCAGCAGCCGAACTGGCGCCCCGATCCCAACACCGCCGGTCCGGACGAGCAGGAAGTCTTCCAGATCGCGCAGCGCGAGCTGACGGCCGAGCAGATCGAAGCCGGCAACAGGATTCCCGCGAGCCTCTCGTTCGCGTTCGGCAGCGGCTCCGGCGACAACAAGGACATGGCGGAGATCGCCGTGGCCGGCGGCGGCAAGGACAAGTACGACGTGAAGCCGCAGATCGGCGGCGCCGTGCGCTTCCCCGTGTCGCAGAACTGGTCGGTCGAGTTCGAGCTGCAGCGCCTGCGTGCGACGAACAAGGACGCCTTCGTGGCGCCGAACACCGCGCTGTACGAGATCACGGCGTACCCGCTGTCCCTGAGCCTCTATCGCTCGATGTGGTCGAACCGCTGGCTCCGCGTGAACGCGTTCGCGGGCGCCGGCATTCTTTCGTCGGCCATTTCGAAGATCGACCTGAAGTTCGGCGCCGTTCCGCTGACCGTCTCGGGCCAGACGAACGGTTCGTACCTCCACGCGGGCCTCGAAAGCGAAGTGCTGATGGGCCGCCGTCTCGCGCTCACGGGCCGGGTGCTCGGCCGCTCCGCCAAGGCTTCCGACGTGCTCGACGAATTCGGGTTCGACGCCTACGGCAGCGCTTCGCTCAAGAACCGCGAGATCGACTTCAACGGCGTCGCCATGACCCTCGGTCTGCGCGCCTACATCGGCTACTGATCCGCCCGCCGGCTCCGGCCGGCGCGCAAGGAGGCTTCCGCATGATTCGCAGGACGCTGTTCGGATCGGGGCTCGGGTGCGCGATCGCGCTCCTTCTGCTCATTGCGACGGTGACCGTCGGGATGCCGCACGACGCGGCCGCCCAGGGGAACCCGATCGCGCAGGCGCAGCAGCAGTACGACGGCGGCAAGTTCGCCGAGGCGCTCCTCACGGTGCGCAACGCGATCTCCACCGGCGCCGTGATGGGTTCCAACGTGATCGGCGCGCGCGAGCTGATGGCGCGCTGCCAGGTGAAGGTCGGGGATGCGGCCGGCGCTCGCGCGACGTTCCTGCAGATCCTCCGGCTCGATCCGCAGTACCGCATCGACGACGTGCGCACGCCGCCCGACGAAGTCGCGGTGTTCAAGCAGGCGCTCGCGGCCTTCGAGGCCGAGCAGCTGCAGGCGAAGCAGCGCATCCCGGCCAGCGTCGCGGGATTCGTCGGCATCGGCTCGGGCAGCAACGAGGACATCGGCGAGTACGTCGCGATCGGCGGTGGCGACAAGAAGTTCGACAACAAGACCATGTTCGGCATGAGCGTCCGCTTCCCGCTCGCGCCGCGCTGGTCGCTCGACCTCGAACTGCAGCGCTTCCGCGCCACGAACCAGGATTCGTTCACCGTGACCGGGTCCGGCCGCGGCGAGTACGAACTGACCGCGACGCCGATGGTCGTGAGCGTGGTGTACCTCGTGCGCGACACGGGCAAGCTGCGCGCGAACGTGTTCGTCGGAGCGGGCCCGATGCTGAACTCCTACGCCTCGGACAAGTTCCTGCTCTTCGGCGGCATCCCGATCAAGACCACCGACACGAAGACCGGCCGCTACCTGCACGCCGGTCTCGAGGGCGAGTACGCGCTCGGCTCGAAGCTCGCGCTCACGGGCCGCGTGCTGTTCCGCTCGGCGACGGCGGCGAAGATGTACGACGGACTGACGTTCACGCAGTACGCGACGGGCAACCTCGGCGACCGCGACATGAACTTCTCCGGCTACGGCCTCTCGTTGGGGCTGCGCGGATATGTCGGCTACTAGGTTGTGCTCGGAAGATTGGTGAGGAAATCGGGCGGTCACCTCCACGGTGGCCGCCCGCTTCATTTGTTCAGGTGGCGTACTTGAGCGCGTGCTCGCGGCCGTTTGGGATCTCTCGAGACTTCACCTTCCCCCAGTAGTACTCGCTCCAACGCTCCGGCAACCGGACTCTGCTTGGGAACAACCTCGTCGTCAGCACCTCTCGCGGCTTCAGCCGGTGATCCGTGAGCCCCAGCCGCATCGCCGGGGTGTCGCAATGCCTTCGCTCGGATGCCCATTTCATGTAGTTGCGCCACACCATGAACACCGCCATGCGCCAGATCGCCATCTGACGCCGCTTCGGGAACGCGATCGTCTCGCGCTTGTGGTTCGCGCCGGTGTGCCGCGTGAGCATGTCGTTCAGGTTCACGCTGAAGATCGGGTTGGCCGGCGTGCGGTTCGCCCGCGAGCTGATCGTCCGGTGCGCCACCTCCAGGTGCGCGGCCCGGGCGATCGCACGTGGATAGTCCTGATGCTCGTCGGTGTGGAGCACCAGTGACTAGGGCTTGGGCGCCACGATGCAGAGCAGCTCGGCGCAGTCCTTCTCCGTGCCGCGCGGATCGGCTTGCCGAGGCGCGCCTCGTTCTCCTTGCGATACGCCTGCTGCGCCTTGGTCATGGTTCCCGATCGGCGCAACTCGGTGACCGTGAACCCATGCAGGAAGTAGGTCTTCCGCCCCACGAGCACGTTGTAGCTGGTCGGATGGAACTGGCTGTACTCGAACGAGAAGAACCCATCCATGGCCACGGACTCGGTGATGCCGTCCTTGGGCCGCAGCTGCTCGTGGAACAGCTGGCAGTGCCGCCCGAGCCGGTTGGCGTGGAGCAGCACGGTCTGCGGTGAGCACTCCTGGGCGCGCGCGATCTGGCGCAGGCACGAGCACGACAGCAGCCCGTGGAAGGTCGGCAGCAGGAGTTCCGGGCGCTTGAGCCAGTAGCTGAGCAGGAAACTCTGGTCGCTGAACCGTCGCCGGCAGTGACAACAGCGGTAACGCTGGACACGGTGCGGCGCGGCTTTGCGCGAGTGGTAGCCGTCGCGCTGGTAGCGCCAACCTTCTGGCGCAGTGTGGAATGGGCATCCGGGGTTGGGACAGAACGGGGGCGCCTGGGGGGCAGGCGTCGTGGTCATGCAGGGTTACCCCTGCACGAGCCGTTCCTTCACCAATCTTCCGAGCACAACTGATAGATTGCCGCGAACACCGGGCCGTCCCCACACCGGGGGACGGCCCGATTCGTTTCCATCGAGAGGACCACCCGTGAAGATCATCCATCCGATCTTCGTGTGGGCGTTGCTCGTGGGCGCCGCCGTACCCGCCACGGCCGCCGACACGCGCCCCGCGAAACCCGCGGCCAAACCCGCCACCGCGAATCCCGCGACCACGGCGCCCGCGACTCCGCCGGCGCCGCCCGCGCCCGAGCCCGTCGAGCACGCCGCCGCCTCGACCCGCCCGCTCGACGCCGCGCAGGCGTTCTACGACCGCGCGGAGTTCGCCGCCGCCCGCGACGCGCTCACCAAAGGACTCGCGAACGGCCAGTTCACCGGCGACGACGTGATCCTCGCCCGTGCGCTGCGCGCCCGCTGCCTCGTGAAGCTCGGCCGCCGGCTCGAAGCGAAGGAAGCGTTCAAGGGCGTGCTGCGCACCGACCGCGCGTTCAAGCTCGATCCCGCGCAGGTGCCACCGGACGAGATGGACTCGTTCCGCCTCGCGGCGCAGGAGTTCGACAGCGAACTCGCCGAGGCCGGCAAGCGCTTCCCGGCCAGCATCGCGTTCTCGGCGGGCACCGGCAGCGCGGTCAACCAGGACTTGGTCGACCTCGCATCGAGCGCGGGCGTCGAGCCCGCCGACGATTTCGAAGGCGCGGTCGAGCTGGGCTGGTCGGTCCGCTTTCCGCTGCGTCCCACGTGGTCGCTCGACCTGGCCATCACGCGCCTGAAGGCGACGACCGAAGACAAGCTCCCCGCGGCCCGCAACGCGCACGCCGAGTACACCGCGTCGGCCATGCCGTTCGTGGTGAGCGTCGTGCGCAACCTGTCCACGAGCCCCACGCGCCGCGTGAACGCGTTCGCCGGCGTCGGCCCCATGCTGGCCCAGGCGATCATCGAGAACCAGCAGACGCTCGTGTCCGGCCGGCTCATCCCGGTGCAGATCGTCGGGCACAACCAGGGCTGGTACCTGCACGCGGGCCTCGAAGGCGAGTACATGCTGCGTCCGCGTCTCGCGCTCACCGCGCAGGCCGCGATGCGCCGCGCCAACTCCGGCAAGCTGCACCTGGCGCGCGAAGACTTCGAACTCTACGAGAGCTATCCGGCCTCGAGGCTCGGCGAGCGCACGATCGACTTCTCGGGCTGGACCGCCCAGATCGGTCTGCGCGCTTACATCGGCTACTGACCGTGGAGACCCTCATGAAGACCCACGCGCTTCCGCTTCGCCGGTTCGCCGCCCTGCTGATCGTGACGGCCGCCGCCGCCGCGCTCGCCTCGTGCGGGCGCACCGTGAACCGCCTGACGCCGCCCGTCACGGGCGCCGCCACCTGGAACAACACCATCAGCCACATGCTCGCCGACCGCTCGGAAGGCACCCAGCCCACCGGTTGCACGGGCTGCCACCATGCGGGCACCAACCTGCCGGATTGGACCGACTACCAGACCGTCGTGGACTACGCCCCGATCATCCGGAGCCAACTGCAGCCGGCGGGGGCCATGCGGCGGTTCCTCAAGCCGGGCGAGCCCGAGGTCGTGATCGACTGGATCGACGCCGGCCTGCCGCGGGAATGAGAACCCGGGTGCGCGCCCGCAGATGACTGCGAGTGCGCACCCGGGGCGAGTCCCCGGTCCGCGGCCGCCGGGCGGGCTTTTTCCCGCTAGGCCGGAAGGTCCGGGCGCGGTAGCTTCTGCGCCCCTGCGATATCACCCTGGAGATCCCCCCGCATGTCGTTGGAGCGTGACTTCGGCCCGTACGAACTGAAGGAAGAACTCGGCAAGGGCGGCATGGCGAAGGTGTATCTCGCCGTGCAGAAGGCTCTGCAGCGCCCCGTGGCGCTCAAGCTCCTGTTCTCGCATCTCGCCGAGGACGACAAGGTCGTGCAGCGGTTCGTGCGTGAGGCGCGCACGGCCTCCGAACTGCATCACGAGAACATCGTGCAGATCATCGACTGCGGCCGCATCGACGACGTCGCGTTCATCTGCATGGAGTTCGTCGAAGGGCTCGATCTCCAGAAGTGGCTCAAGTCGCACGGCGCGCCGCCGGTCGAGATCGCGCTGCTCATGATCCGCGACCTGTGCCGCGGCCTCGAGCACGCGCATTCGCGCCGCATCACGCACCGCGACATCAAGCCCGCCAACATCATGCTGACGCCCGACGGCGTCATCAAGATCATGGACTTCGGTCTCGCGCGCACCGGCGGCGAGGCCAGCGAGGCGCTCACGCTCGTCGGCGCCGTGCTCGGCACGCCCGCGTACATGTCGCCCGAGCAGGCCTCCGGCGAAAAGGTCGACGAACGCTCCGACATCTTCTCGGCCGGCGTCGTCGCGTACGAACTGCTCGGCGGGCGCCGCCCGTTCGACGGCGACTCGTACGCCAAGGTGCTCAGCGCCGTGCTGACCGCCGATCCGACCGACATCCAGCGCATCAACCCGCTCGTGACCGACGAAGTCGCGCGCATCCTGCGCGGCATGCTCACGAAGGACGCGGCGCGCCGCACGCAGACGATCATGCAGGTGCGCCAGGAACTCGAAGCGGTGATCCACGAGATGGGGCTGCTGCGCTCGCGCGAAATGCTGCGCGACTACACGCTCGATCCGCAGGCGACCGCGCAGAAGTGGCACACGAAGCGGCTGTCGCGTCACCTCGACCAGGGCAAGTACTTCGAGGCGATGGGGCAGGCGCGCATCGAGGACGCGCTGTCGGAGTACCGCCGCGCGCTGTTCCTCGATCCCGAGAACGAAGCGGCCCGCGAGCACATCCGCTCGCTCGAGCACGAGCGCGACCACAGCGTGGCGCTCGAGGCCGCCGCATCGGCTTCGGCCGCCGCGGCTGCCGCCGCCGCCGCGGGCGCCGCCGCACCGGCCGCCGCCGCGAAGGGGGGAAGCACCAACCGTGGCGTGCTCATGGGCGTGCTCGGCACCGTCGTGGTGCTCGCGCTCGGCTTCGGAGCCATGAAGCTGTTCGGGCCCCAGTCGCCCGCCGCACCGGCGGCCACCGACAGCACCGCGGTCGCCGGAACCCCGGCCGACAGCGCGGCGCTCGCCGCCGCTCCAGTCGCCGCGGCCGTACCCGCCGCGACCACGACCGACACCATGGCCGCGGGCGCCACGGTCTGCTCGCTGTACGTGAGCGTCACGCCGCGCGCCGACCAGGTGCTCGTGAACGGCAAGCCCGCCGCCGGCAAGGACGTCGCGTTCGCCTACGCCTTCCCGGGCGGGCGCTACAAGATCGAAGCCGCCGCCACGGGCTTCACGACCGCGCTGGCCGCCGGCCGCGGCAAGGTCGGCGAGGTGAAGCACGTCACCCTGACGCTCGCCGCCGTGCCGGCCGTGGATCCGGCCGCCGCCGCAGCGGCTGCCGCGGCGCAGGCCGTCCCGGGCGTGCCCGGCGGCAACATCCCGCTGCACGTCGAGGTCTCGCCGCCCTGCGACATTTATCTCGCGGGAGTACTGCGGGCCCAGAACGCCACGACGCTCGACATCGCCATGCCCGAGGGCAAGTACGAGGTGTCGTTCGTCCACCCGGACTTCGTGAAGGTGCGCCGCGACGTCCAGTTCAAGGCCGACAAGCCGACCAAGCCCCTCAAGGTGGACCTGACGGCGGGCGAGGGCGGCATTTCGGTCCGCGGCGGCAAGGCGGGCCTGAAGATCTTCGTCGACGGGCGCTCCGCGGGCGTGACCACCCCGGGCGTGGTCCGGGGCATCAAGCCGGGCCGGCGCAACGTCGAACTCCGCGAAGCCGACGGCGTCACGGTGGTGAGCGCCCAGAGCGTCGTCGTGGGCGATTCACCCGGCAACCAGGTGGTGCAGTTCTAGAAAGTTCGGCCGACAACGCTGGAGTCGCGTTTTCGATGGTGGCTCCAGTGGTTCCGAAGGGGTAATTTGCCGCGGTAACTCCTTTGCTCGTGACGCCTACCTCGAATGGAATCGCAGGGAGGTCACATGAACGCTCGCACTTCCGGCTCGTACCGCCGTGCGCTCGCCGCGCTGCTCGTCGCGGCGCAGCTCGCAGGACCGGTGTCGGCCATCGCCGCGGCGACGCCGCCGCGAACCACGGGTTCGACGCGCGCCACGACGGCGCGCAAGCCGCACGTGCTCGTCACGCGCGCGCTCGCGCTGTACGCACAGGCGCGCTACGACGAAGCCGTGACCACGCTGCTCGGTCCGGTCAGCCGTGCCGAACTGCAGGGCGCCGATCTTCGTGACGCGCGGATCGTGCTCGCGCGCTGCTACGTGAAGAAGGGGCTCTCGGCCCGCGCCGAGGAGCACTTCAAGGCCGTGCTCGCGGCCGATCCCACCTTCGAACTCGCGTCGCCCCAGGGGGACGCCGAGGAAATCGAGGCATTCCGCGCCGTGAAGCCCGCACCTGCGAGCGCTCCGGTCGCGACGACGACTCCGGCTCCGCCCGAGCCGCGCGAAAAGACGCCCGCGATGAAGGCGGCCCTGCCGCCCTCGAGCGGCGCCAGTGACAAGAAGGGCTGGCTGTCGTCCCACAAGGGACTGGCCCTGCTCGTGGTCGTGGCGGGAGGCGGCGCTGCCGCCGCTCTCGCCGGTGGCGGCGGTGGCGGCGGCTCCTCCACGGGGCCCGTGACGCCCACCGTTCCGGACTTCCCGCCACCGCCGAACCGCTGAGGTTCGGAAACACCGATTCGCCGTCGCCGCTCGAAGACAACCGAAAAACCCGACTCGATGTCTGGGGTACATATGCGCCGTTCGATCCGTCGCCTCATGGTCCTCGCGGTCCTGTCGTGCGCCGTCCTCGCCCTGCTCTCGGGGTGTGGCGCGCGCAAGGGATCGCCGACGATCCAGGTCACCGTCACCGCCGCCGCCGACTGCAACAACTGCGGTGGTGGAGCGGCTTCCGCGCTCAAGTTCCGCGTCTTCCAGGTCGCGGACTCGGGCGCGGTGCGCACGATGCTCAACAAGGGCCTTCCCTGGGGTAAGCACCTCGAAGCCGGAGGGGCGAACATCCTCGTCAAGGCCGCGGAAGATTTCGTCAGTCCCGGTGCGAGCAAGACCGTCGCCACCCAGCGCGATCCCAAGGCCACCGCCCTCGTCGTCGAGGGCAACTTCTGCAAGAAGGTGGGCGCGACCTGGTACGTGGTGCATCCGCTCGCGAAGAAGGGGCCCCTGCTCGTGACGGCCGGTCCGACCGGTCTCACGGTCACTCCCAGAAAGTAAGCCATGGCCGATCCGCAGAAGGACGCCTACACGCAGACGCTGCGCCCGGTTTGGCAGGAAGGCATGCTGCTTTCTCCGCAGCACTTCCAGCAGTCCGAGCGCGCCGCGCACCTCCGTCTCTCGCAGCGCTTCCGCTTCTCGGAATCGTTCGGGTGGGGGCTGTGCGAGTTCGAGATCGACGAGCAGGCGCTCGCGCACGGACGGCTCGCGCTGACGCGGGCCGCGGGCGTGTTCCCGGACGGCACGCCGTTCGACACGGCCGCCGGTGATCCGCTGCCGACGCCGCGCGACCTCGGCGCGTGGTTCGAAGGGCAGCGCGACCGGCTCGAAGTGCACATCGGCCTGCCGTTGCCGCGCCCGGGCCAGCCGCTCACGGCGCGCGAGGCGGGCAACGTCATTCCCGGCCCGCGCTACACGTCGAGCCTCGAAGCGGTCGCCGACGAGAACGCCGAAGGCATCGATCGCGAACTGGTGCTGTCGCGCAAGAACCTCGTGCTGCTGTTCCCGGACGAAGCGCTCTCGCAGCACGAGCGCCTTCGCATGGGCGAGGTCGTGCGCTCGACCACCGGCTTCTCGCTGCGCGACGCGTTCGGCGGCGTGGCCGACCCGTACATTCCGCCCGTCATGGCGCTGCAGGGTTCCAAGAGCCTGCTGTCGCTCGTGCGCCGCATGCTCAACCTGCTGCTCGACCGCAGCCGCGATCTGAGCGACATGCGCACGCAGCGCGGCGGCTTCGCCGAGTTCGGCAAGTCCGACGCGGCCAGCTTCTGGATGCTGCACAGCGTCAACACGTACATCCCGATCCTTTCGCATCACGTCGCGAATCCCGGCGTGCATCCCGAGCAGGTGTTCCTCGTGCTGGCGTCGCTCGCGGGCGAGCTGTGCACGTTCTCGGCGACGCGCACCCCGCGCGACCTTCCGGTGTACGAGCACGACGCGCTCGGCTCGTGCTTCGGCCAGCTCACGCGGCTGCTCGAAGAGCTGCTCAAGACGCAGATCGCCGTGCGCGGCGCGCGCGTGGATCTCGTGCGCAAGCCCGGCTCGGTCCACGTCGGCGGCATCGCCGACGCGCGGCTGCTCGAGCCGCAGGGCAAGCTCTTCCTCGGCGTGTGCATCGAAGGCCCCGATCGGCCGCAGATGCTGCTCACGTTCCCCAAGCGCGCGAAGATCGCGTCGGAGTCCAAGGTGCAGTCGCTCATCGTGGCGGCCACCGAAGGGCTCGCGCTCCACGCCCCGGCCCCCGTGCCGGCCGGCGTGCCGTGCTATGCGGGCTACGACTACTTCGAACTCGATCGCTCGCATCCGCTGTGGGAGGACGTCCGTCGCGCCAATCAGGTGGCGGTATACCTGCCGCGCGAACTCGAGCAGGTGAAGCTCGACCTCGTCGGCACCTGGGAGTAGCGAATGTTCGGACTGGGTGACTCGAAGGGCCCGCGCACGCGCCGGGCCGGACAGAAGGCTGCGCCCAAGCGGACCGCGGCCCCGCAGGACGTCACGGAGACGGTGATCGGCGGGATTCCCGCCCAGCGCCGTCCCGTCGCCGCGTCGTCGTCGTCCTCCGGTGGCGGCGGTTCCGCGCGCGCCGGCAAGGCGAGCCGCCGTCCGCGGCTCGTGGACCTCGCCATGGAGCCGCTCGCGCTCATTCATGCGCTGCGCAGCGAAGGCATCGCGCCCGATCCGGGGCAGGTGCGTTCGCAGTGGGGCGCCATGCGCCGCGCCTTCGAGGAGAAGGCGCGCGCCGCGGGTCACCGTGAAGCCGATCTCGAGATGTGCGTGTACATGCTGTGCGCCTACCTCGACGCCGCGATGCTCGGCCTGCCCGAAGCGCGCGGCCACTGGCTCGACGCGGGCGCGCTGCAGAGCGAGTTCGACATGAGCGGCGAGCTGATCGCCGGGCGGCGCGTGTACGAGCGGCTGCAGGAGCTGCGCGGCAACCGCGAGCAGACGGTCGAGGCGCTCGAGCTGTACGCGGCGTGCTTCCGCACCGGCTACCGCGGGCGCTACATCGACGACGAACCCGGCATGGAAGCGCTCATGACCGAGGTCGAGCGCGACATCGCCGCCGTGCGCGGCGACGGCTTCGGCTCGATCGCGCCGAACGTGGCGCGCAAGGAAGAGGCGGGCGGCACCGTGGTGAAGAAGTTCCCCGTGTGGCTCGTGCCCGCGATCCTCGGCGGCGCGATCGTGCTGAGCTGGCTCACGGTCGTGCTCGTTTCGTTCCTCCACGCGCGCGCGGTCGCCGGCGCGATCGGAGGGTACTGAGATGCGCATGCCCAGCTTCACGCCCCGCAACGTCGTGATCGGCGCGGTCGCGCTCATCGCGGTGCTCGGCGCGTTCCTGTACCAGCATCTCGTCGCGTTCCTCGTGACCGCGCTCATCATCATCGTCGTCGTGCTCGGCGTCGTCGTGTGGCTGATCATGCGCGAGCTCGAGGCGGCGAAGGCCGGCAAGGGCATCGAGAAGGAACTCGACGGACAGGTCGAGCGCGAGATCGAGCGCTCGACGTTCGGGCAGCAGGCCGAAGTGCGGAACCTGAAGGCCGAGTGGGACGCCGCGATCGCGGAGTTCAAGAAGTCGCCGGCCGGCCGCCGTCTCGGCGACAAGGCGCTCGCGCAGATGCCCATGTACCTCGTGCTCGGTCCGACCGCGGCGGGCAAGACCACGCTCATCCAGGAGTCGGGGCTGCCGTCGGCGCTCACCGACTCGGGCCGCAAGATGCGCGGCGTGCGCGGCGTCGGTGGCGCGCGCAGCTTCCAGTGGTTCTTCACCGAGCAGGCGATCCTTCTCGACATGTCGGGCAAGGCGCTCAAGATGTCGGAGTTCGACGACAACGAGGACTGGATCCAGTTCCTCGGGTCGCTCCGCAAGATGCGTCCCGAACGCCCGATCAACGGCGTCGTCGTCGCGGTGCCCGTGTCGCAGCTCGCCTCCGGCGGTACGGAGGCGGTCGAGCCGCTCGCGCAGCAGCTGCGTGAGCGCGCGCGCGATCTCGGCCATCACCTCGGCATGGAGTTCCCGGTCTACGTCGTGCTCACGCAGTGCGACTCGATCGCCGGCTTCGCCGAGACGTTCGCGGCGTTCGACGACGAGCAGGCGTCGCAGCCGTGGGGCATGACGCTGTCGGTCGCCAAGACGCGCGAGTCCGCGCCCGAGGCGGTGTTCGACGCCGAGTGGACGACGATCGTCGCCGCGCTGGGCGACCTGCGCACGCACCGCGTCGCGCGGCTGTCGGACGACGTGCAGCGCATGCGCGCGCTCGCGTTCCCGTCCCAGCTCGAACGGCTGCGCCCGGAGCTCAAGCGCCTCGTGCAGGTGCTGTTCGCGCGCGGCAAGTCGCAGACGGCGGACGGTCCGCTGTTCCGCGGTCTCTACCTGACCAGCTCGCGCGTGGGCGCGCCGTCGGTCGAGCGCGTGATCTCCGACGCCGCGCGCGCCGTGGGCGTCGCGCCGCGCGTGGACGCGCCGAGCCCCGAGATGGCGCAGCACGCGTGGTTCTCGCAGCAGCTCTGGAAGCGCATCGTGTTCAAGGACGCGAACCTCGCCGCCGCGAGCGGCTTCGCGCTCGCGAACGAACGCCGCATGCGCTGGGTGATGTTCGGCGGCGCGGTCGGCGCGTGGCTGCTGCTCACCGCCGTGCTCGGCATCGTCTCGTGGCAGGCGGCGCGTCCCGTGCGCGCCGCGGCCGACGCGGCCAAGGAACTCGCCGCGCAGAGCAAGGACACCGTGCCGCGGACCGCGCTCGGCTACGTCGAGGCGCTGCGCTCCGCGCTCGAGGGTCTCGAGCACTCGCGCGCGCACAAGACGTTCGGCATGCGTCTGGGCGGCTACGCGGGCGACCGCGTGATCGCGCCGGCGCTTTCGCTGTACGTGCAGAAGGCGACCACGTTCCTGATCGACCCGGTCGTCGAGGACGTGCCGCCGCAGCTCACCGCGCAGGCGACGAACGACGCGACGCCGTTCGCCGACCTGTTCTACGAGTACCAGGGCTACCGTCTCCTGTACGACGAGCACTACGAGGTCGAGCCCGCGGACTCCGTCGTGCTCTCGCGCCTGCTCATCCGGCTCCACCAGCCGGAGGCGGCGCGCGTGCCGGTCGACGAGCTGCGCGAGTTCTCGCGCCTCATGCGCGCGCAGGCCCGCATGCTCACCGATCATCAGGAGCCCAAGCACCGCTTCGGCCAGTTCGACGCGACGCTCGCGTCGTCGGCGCTCGCGTCGATCCAGCGCCGCTGGGCCGAACGCGGCCAGCTGTACGAGGACATGATCGCCGACGCGAACAGCGGCATCGTGGACCTCACGCTCGAGACGATCGCGCGCGAGAAGGGCAAGAAGTTCAAGTTCGTCATGCTGTCGTCGGCCGGCAAGGTGCCCGGCGCGTACACGCAGGCGGGCTGGCAGAGCATCGTGCGCTCGCGGCTCCAGGTCATCGCGCAGATGGTCCGGCGCGAGAAGGACCCGCAGTTCGTCGCCACCATGGGCGACGGCGCGCGCCAGCTTTCGAAGCAGCTCGCCGCGCGCTACGCGGACGACTACTCGAAGGCCTGGGCCGCGTTCATGGGCACGATCGCGGGCACGCTCAACGATCCGAAGGGCCGTCGCGAACTCGCGGTCGAGAGCAGCCCGGCCGGCGAGATCGAAGCCGTGCTGCGCCGTATCGACGCCGAGGCGAAGCTCGAGGGCGCCGGAACCGAAATGCAGCCCGGGCTCGACCGTCTTGCGGTCGTGCACGACTGGCTCTCGTACCGTCCGCCGGGCCGCGACTTCGTTTCCGACGTGAAGCGCAAGCTGCCGTTCGCGGCCGACGAGTCGTTCATGACGCCGCACGAGCGCTGGCAGAAGGGGCTACAGGTCGCGGCCAAGACGCGCCTCGGCATCCAGGACCCGGATCTCTACGACAAGGGGCCGCAGTCGGCCGCGTGGCAGCTTCCCGATCCACGCAAGAAGCCGGATCGCGACACGCACCGCGCGCTCAGCATGCTGCTCACCTGCATGAAGCCCGTGAAGCGCGGTATCGGCGGCCTCGCCGGTGGCGGCGCGGACGGTGCGGGTGGCGGAGCGGGCGGCGGCGCCGGCGGTGGCTCGGGCGCGCCCGTCGACATTCCCGCGCTCATGGCGGGCTGGGGCTCCGAACTCGCCGGTCCGTTCGGCGAGATCTCGTCGCGCTATCCGTTCGCCGCGGGCGGCGACGACGTGCGCATCGGCGAGTTCACCGCGTTCTTCGGGCCCGGCGGATCGCTCGACAAGTTCTACGACGCGTTCCTCAAGGGCCACATGAGCAAGGACGGCGAGCTGCTCGACGACGCGCTCCCGCTCGGGGCCGCGCACGTCGCGTGGCTCAAGAAGGCGTTCGCGATCCAGGAGGCGTTCTTCGGCGGCTCCGGCGGACCGAAGGTCATGTTCGACGTCACCACGCGCGGAAAGCGTCTCTCGCCCTCGGGCCGGCTGCACTCGGTCACGTGGCACGTCGGCGACAAGGACTTCTCGTACGAGATGGGCGAGGAAGAAGCGACGCTGGACTGGTCCGAGCAGAACTCGGGCGGCGGCTCGTGGGTGAGCGCCGACCTCGACGGCGCGCCGGTCAACGGCCCGCGCGATGACAGCGGCGACTGGGGACTCTTCCACGTGCTCGACAAGGCCGCGCTCTCGCCGAGCGGCGACCAGGTGCTCGCCACCTGGAAGTTCGGCGGCGTGACCATGACGGTCGAGATTTCGCCCAAGCAGCGCGTGCATCCGTTCACGTCGGGCTTCCTGCGCCTCGGGCCTCCGCCCGCGGCCGACTTCTAGAAGGAAAGGCTTTCATGAACGAAGCCACACTCGCGCTGGGCACCAAGCCGGTCTCCGACGCGGCCCCCACCGGGGCGCCGTGCCGCGACGACCTGGCGTTCGAGGCGCTGCAGTCCGAGTTCCAGAAGCTCGAACGCCCCGACGGCCAGGTGCCGGACTGGTCCGGCGCGGCCAAGGGCGCGACCGACCTGCTCGCGAACAAGTCGAAGGACATTCTCGTCGCCGCGTACCTCGCGATCGCGCTGTTCGAGAAGGAAGGCTACGACGCGTTCGCGGACGGCATGCAGGTGATCCGCGACCTGTGCGGCACGTGGTGGGAGACGCTCTATCCCGAGCGCCCGCGCGGCCGGCAGGCGGCGCTGCAGTTCCTCGGCGATCGAGGCGCGAAGCGCGTGCTCGTGCGCGGCACGTCCGGCGCGACGCGCGAGAACGTCGAGCGCGCCATGGCGGTGATGGACGAGCTCGACACGATCGCGACCGAGAAGCTCGAAGGCGCGAGCGGGTTGTTCTCCGAACTGCGCCGCGAGTTCTTCACCGTGCTCGAGCAGATGGCGCCCGCGGCTCCCGAGGCCCCGCCCGAGCCCGCGCCGTCGTCCGCGCCCGCAGCGTCCGCTCCGGCTCCCGCCGCGTCTTCGTTCTCGTCCTCCTCGGGCCCGGCGATGCCGACGAGCATCTCGAACGCCGACGACTGGGACAATGCGGCCAACGCGATCAAGCCCGTCATGCGCAACCTCGCCGAGTTCCGCCGCATGGCCGACTCGAAGGATCCGCTGTCGTACCGCCTGCCGCGCATCGCGGCCTGGATGACGGTGAAGCAGTCGCCGCCCTCCAACGGCGGACAGACGAGCATTCCGCCGCCGCAGCCGGCCGACATGGCCGCGCGCATCGAGGCGAAGCTCGCCTCGCAGGCGTGGGCGGGCGTGCTCGAGGACACCGAGGGCCGGCTGCACATGTCGGTCTTCTGGCTCGACCTGCACTTCTGGGCGTGGACCGCGCTCAAGGGCATGGGTCCGTCGCACATTCAGGCGGCCGACGCGGTCGCTTCCGAGGTGAAGGCGCTGCTGCTGCGCTGCCCCGACCTGCCGACGCTCACGTTCGCGACCGGCCAGCCGCTCGCGAGCGCGCCGGCCGCGGCGTGGATCAAGGACGTCGTGCTCGCCGCGGCCCCCGCGGGTGGCGCGAAGTCGTCGAGCTCGGCGGGCGCGCCGACCGAAGTGACGCCCGAGAGCGCGACGTTCGAGGGACTGGCCGAGGCGAAGGCGCAGGCGGCGGAACTCGCCGCGACCGGCGCCGTGGGTGACGCCGTGCGCGTGCTCGAAGCGGGCGCCGCGCGCGCCACGCGGGCGCGCGAGCGCGCGGCGTGGAAGATCGCCGTCGCCGAAGTGTGCGCCGACGCCGGCCGCGCCGACGTGGCGCTGGCCCAGCTCGAAGCGCTGCAGGACGAGCTGCAGGCGACACGGCTCGAGATGTGGGACCCCGAGTTGTCGGCGCAGCTTCTGCGCCTGCTGTTGTGGGCGCGCCAGAAGGCGCTCCCGCCGACCCAGATGAATCCGGAGGAACACCAGCGGTCGCGCGAGCTGCTCAAGCGTCTGGCGCGACTCGATGCGGCTGCTGCACTCGATTACGCACGCCCGCCCAGGTTGACGATCGCGCGGACGAGCGTTTCACCTAGGAAAGGAGAGAACCCATGGCGAAAGACGGATCGGTCGGACCGAAGTCCCGAATCAACATCCGCTACAAGGCCGACACGGGTGGCGCGCAGAAGGAAATCGAACTGCCCCTGAAGATGCTCGTGATGGGCGACTTCACGGGGAAGGCCGACAGCACGCCGCTGGCGGACCGCAAGGCGACGTCCATCAACAAGGACAACTTCCACGAGGTCATGAGCCAGCAGAAGCTCGAGGCGAAGGTCACCGTGAAGGACAAGCTCACGAACGACGCCGACTCGCAGCTGGCCGTGAACCTGAAGTTCGACTCGCTGAAGGACTTCACGCCGGGCCAGATCGCGCACCAGGTGCCGGAGCTCGCGAAGCTCATGGAACTGCGTGAGGCGCTCATGTCGCTCAAGGGTGACCTGAACAAGGCGGACTTCCGCAAGAAGATCGAGTCGATGGTGGCGGACCCGGCGATGCGCGACAAGCTCATGGCCGTCCTGGGCAACGAAGGCTGACGCCCGCGCACACTCGATCTTTTCCGACGACCGCACCGGAATCCAGGAGGTAGTGAATGGCAGACGAGATGGAAGGACAGCAGCAGGAGCAGGCGCCGGCCGCGGCCGAAGCCTCCTTCGACCTGCTCGACGAGCTCGCCGGCAGCATGTCGGTGAAGCCCGGCGAGGAAGGCCACGAGGTGGCCAACACCGGTCTTCGTGAGCTCATGCGCCAGCTGCTCGGGCGCCCCGGCGTGAAGGTGAACGCCGCGCTGCTCACCGAGCTGGTGGCCGAGATGGACAAGAAGATCAGTGCGCAGGTGGACGAAGTGCTGCACCACCCCGAAGTGCAGAAGCTGGAATCGGCGTGGCGCTCGCTCTACTTCCTGATCGACCGCACGAACTTCAAGGAGAACATCAAGATCGAGTTCGTGAACGCGTCGAAGGACGACCTGCTCGCGGACTTCGAGGACGAGCCGGAAATCACGCGCACGGGCATGTACAAGCACGTGTACGACAGTGGCTACGGCGTGTTCGGCGGCGAGCCCGTCGGCGCGATCGTCGGCAACTACGAGTTCTCGGCCGCGCCGCAGGACGTGAAGCTGCTGTCCTACTGCGCGAGCGTCGCCGCCATGGCGCACGCGCCGTTCCTCACGGGCACGAGCCCGAAGATGTTCGGTGTGAACTCGTACGAAGAGCTCGCGGCGATCAAGGACGTGCGCTCCACGTTCGAAGGTCCGCAGTACGCGCGCTGGCGCTCGTTCCGTGACTCCGAGGACGCCCGCTACGTCGGCCTGACCTGCCCGCGCTACCTGCTCCGCCTGCCGTACGGCGCGGAGACGGTGCCGGTGAAGGAATTCGCCTACGAAGAGACCGTCTCGGGTTCGCACGACCAGTACCTGTGGGGCAACACGGCGTTCGCGATGGCGAGCCGCCTGACCGACGCGTTCGCGAAGTACCGCTGGTGCGCGAACATCATCGGCCCGCAGGGCGGTGGCGCGGTCGAGGAGCTGCCCGTGCACGTGTTCAAGTCGGGCGGCGCGGACACCATGAAGATCCCGACCGAAGTGCAGATCGGCGACGCGCTCGACCTGTCGCTGTCGGATCTCGGCTTCATGTCGCTCAGCTGGCGCAAGGGCTCCGACAACGCGGCGTTCTTCGCGGCGAACTCGGCGCAGAAGCCGCAGTTCTTCGGCACGAGCGCCAAGGGCAAGGCGGCGGAAGCCAACTTCAAGCTGGCGACGCGGCTGCCGTACATCTTCGTGATCTCGCGCCTCGCGCACTACATCAAGGTCATCCAGCGCGAAGCGATCGGCAAGAACATGTCGGTGGACAAGCTCACGCGTGAGCTCACGGACTGGATCAACCAGTACGTGACGGTCATGGACAACCCCTCCGACGAGACGCTCGCCACCAAGCCGCTGAAGAAGGCGGAGATCACGGTGGAAGAAGTCCCGGGCGAAGTGGGTTGGTACCGCGTCGCGCTGAAGGTCATGCCGCACATGAAGTACGAAGGCGCCGACTTCACGCTGTCGCTCGTCGGCAAGCTGGACAAGAAGGCTTCCTAAGCAAAGTCCATCACGAGGGCACGGAGGACGGCACAGTCGACCGTCCGGTGAGCGTCGGGTGACGCGCTCCGTGCCCTCGCAACTCCCGTCACCCACGGAGGCCATGCACGATGGCGGAAACCGTACATCTGTATCTCAAGGCGAACGGCGCGGACGTCCAGGGCGAGAGCACGCAGACGTCGCTCGGTCGTGAGAACTCGATCGAGTGCCTGTACTACGAATCGGGCGCCGTCACGGCGCGTGAAGCCGGCTCCAGCCGCGCCACGGGCCGTCGTCAGCACCAGCCGGTCCTGATTCGCAAGCGCATCGACAAGAGCTCGCCGATGATCGCGAAGGCGCTCGTGAACAACGAGGTCATCGAGGGCACGTTCAAGTTCTTCCGCCCGCGTCCGACCGGCGACGGCACGACCGAGCAGTTCTACACGGTCGTGATCGCCAAGGGCCGCGTCGCGAGCCAGCGCATGTTCAATCCGGACTCGCTGGTCCCGGCGCGCAGCACGGAACCGGCGCAGGAAGAGATCACGTTCGTGTTCGGCACGATCACGTGGACGTACACCGACGGCGGCATCGAGTACCAGGACACCAGGGGCAAACGCCTGATCATGCGGGCCGCGGGGCGCTTGGCCCGCGGCCCTTCACTCGGAGGCCCCGACCGATGTCGCGTGAACTCAGCCTGCTCGATCGACTGCGTCATCCCGAACTCGAAGATCGCCGCTCGGTCGAGACCGACCACGGCCGTCTCACGAGGTCGGTGCTGCGCAATCTCGACCGGCTGCTCAACTCGCGTCACGGCTCCGCGTGCATCCGGCCGGAATACGGTGTTCCCAGCCTCGAGGACGTGATGACGAGCGGCGCCGACGGACTGCGCACGATGTGCGCGGAGGTGCAGGCGTCGATCACGGCGTTCGAGCCGCGCCTGGCCAACGTGCGCGTGAAGCTCGCTCCCAAGAACGAGAACGACCCGACGTTCCTCCGGTTCGAGATCGTCGCCGATCTCGTGACCGGCGGCCGCAAGTCGCGCGTGCGTTTCGAGACGCGCCTCGACGAAAGCGGCCGGCTCGCGGTGAAGGACTAGACGACGTGCGTTCCTCCTACTACGACGAAGAGCTCGACTACATCCGCCGCCTCGCGCAGGAGTTCGGCGCTTCCCACCAGGAAGCCGCCCACCTCGTCGAGCCGGGACAGGATCCCGACGTCGAGCGCCTGCTCGAGGGCTTCGCGTTTCTCGCGGCCCAGGTGCGGCAGACGCTCGACGACGATTTTCCCGAGCTCACGCACGGACTCTTCCAGCTCATGTGGCCGAACTTCCTGCGGCCCGTGCCCTCGCTCGCGATCGAACAGTTCAAGCCGAAGCCCGGCGCGGTGCGCGGCTCGGTCAAGGTCCCGCGCGGCGCGCAAGTCTGCAGCGACGACGCGGCGGCCGCGCTCAAGTTCCGCTTCCGCACGTGCTGGGACGTCACGCTGCATCCGCTCGAGCTCGAGTCGTCCTCGCTCGAGGTGACCAAATCCGGCGAGAGCAGCCTCGTGCTGCAGTTCTCGCTCACGGGTGGCGCCAAGTACGACGCGCTCACGCTGGACTCGCTGCGGCTGTTCCTGCACGAGGACTCGCGTCACTCGCGGCTGCTCTACCACCACCTGCTGCGCCACGTGAAGGAAGCGTCCGCGTGGGGCGACCAGGACGAGACGCCCGTCTCCGTGACCATCGAGCCGGTCGGCTTCGAGCGCGAGGACGCCGTGCTGCCGTACCCGGACGGCGTGCCCGCCGGCTACCGGCTGCTGCAGGAGTACTTCGTCTTCCCGCAGAAGTTCGGCTTCGTGGATCTCGTCGGGCTCGAGAAGCTCGCGGCTCGCAGGTGAAGTCGCGCTTCACCGTGCGGATCGTGTTCGACACCGAGCCGTCGCAGGCGATGCGCGTGGGCAAGGGCGACATCCGGCTCTTCTGCGCGCCCGTCGTGAACCTGTTCCCGCACGTGAGCGAGCCCGTCACGCTCGACGGCACGAAGTCGAGCTGGCCGGTGCGCCCGCAGGGCCGCGACCAGTCGCGCCTCGACGTCGCCTGGATCGAGAACATGACGCTGCGCGCGACCGATCGCGTCGAGCGGCCGGTGCCGTGGTTCTACTCGTTCGCGCCCGACGTGTTCCGCGAGGCGTTCGCGTACTTCACCGCGCGCCGCCAGCTCGCCGCCGACCACGAGAGCTTCCAGACGTGGGCGACGGTCGTGCAGCCCGACGGACGCGCGCGCGCCGCGCTCGAAGGCGTGGCGTCGTTCGAACTCATGTGCACGAACGGCCGTGCCGCCGGCTCGCTCGACGTGGGCGTGCTCAAGGGCACGTCCGACACGAGCCCGACGGTCGCGACGTTCGAGAACATCACCAAGCCGACGCCGCAGGTCGAGCCTCCGGTGCGCATCGGCATGCTCTGGCGGCTGCTGTCGCTGTTGAGCGCGAGCCATCAGGCGTTCCAGTCCGGCGACGCGCTCAAGGCGATGCTCGAGCTGATGGCCGCGATCAACGCCGGCGCGCCGGGCCGCTCCGAGAAGGGCTTCGTCATGGGCGGGCAGGACGAGCGCGCGACGCGCGAGATCCAGCGCCGCATCCGCGGCATCCGCACCGTGCGCACCGCGCCGGCCGACCGGCTCTACGGCGGCGGCATGATCCGCGGCACGCGCGTCACCGTCGACGTGGACCCCGATCCGTTCGAAGGCATCGGCCAGCTGTTCCTGTTCGGCAGCGTGCTCGACGAGTTCCTCGCCGGGCAGGCGGGCATCAACACGTTCACCCAGCTGCGCGTGCGCTACGACGAAGGACGCCTGCCGCTCGAATGGCCGGCGCGGCTCGGGCGGGAGCGCGCGTGACCGACGCGACGCGCCAGCCGGCGCGCAGCTACGAGTTCCATCCGCTCGTCCGCGAGCTGATCGAGAGCACGCAGCCGGAGCAGCGTCCGGGCGAAGGCTCCGACCCGACGGCCGAGCGCGTGTTCTTCCGCTCGAACCCGTCGCTCGGGTTCCCGACGGCCGAGGTCGACTCGGTCGAATGGGAAGCCGGTCCCGGCGGATCGGCGCGCGCCACGGCGATCGTCAACTTCATGGGGCTGCTCGGCACGGCGTCGCCGCTGCCGCTGCACTACGTGCAGGAAGTGCTCTGGGAGACGCAGGACCCCGAAGGCATGCGGGTGCGCGATTTCCTCGCGCTCTTCGAGCACCGCATGCTGTCGTTCCAGTTCCGCGCGCGAGAGAAGTACCGCCACGCGCTGCGCTTCCGCGCCGACGGCACCGACGAGTTCACCGCACGCGTGCTCGCGCTCGCCGGACTCGAATCGGAGCAGCGGCGCGCCGAATCCGGCGTGTCGCTCGATCACCTCCTGCGCGGACTCGGCATGCTCGCCGGGCGCGCGCGCTCGGCGACCGGGCTCGAGGAACTGCTGCGCGCGTGCTTCCCCGGTGTCGGCGTGCGCGTGTCCTCGTGCATCCCTCGCCGCATGGCGATCCCGCCGGACCAGCAGCTCTTCCTGTCCGCGCCGCGCAACACCGCGCCGCGCCGGAACGACGCGCTCGGCGGCCTCGGCCGCGACACGTGCATCGGCACGTCGCGCATGGACGCGAGTTCGCAGTTCCGCGTCGCGCTCGGCCCCATGGACCGCCGGGAGTTCGACGGCTTCCTGCCCGGCAACGAGCACTTCGACCAGCTCGCTTCGCTCGTCCGCCTGTACGTGAAGGACCCGCTCGACTTCGACATCGAACTGCACCTGAACGCCGAACAGCGTCCCGCGGCCCGGCTGTCGCCGGAGAGCGGCCAGCGTCTCGGACAGACCACGTGGATTTCGCCGACCGACACGCGCGAGGGCGTTTCCCGCTTCCGCGCGCCCGTTCCGGGCGGCTCCGGCAACACCAACACCGCCGCGCCGCGCGCGGCATAGGGGAGACGCGATTCATGCAGATCGACCTCAGGTCCTTGATGCGCAAGCTGGATCCCACGCTCCGCAACACGCTCAATGCGGCGGCGGGCCGATGCATGACCGCCGGCCACTTCGAGATCACGGTGGAGCACTGGCTCATCGAGCTGC
Organism: Candidatus Eiseniibacteriota bacterium; assembly: GCA_016710095.1. Taxonomy (GTDB): domain Bacteria; phylum Eisenbacteria; class RBG-16-71-46; order RBG-16-71-46; family RBG-16-71-46; genus CAIXRL01. The sequence goes on from JADJLL010000029.1 coordinate 37,904, forward strand.
TCGAGGACCCGGCGTCGGACGTCGTGCCGATCCTGCGCCACTTCGAGATCTCGCAGGTCGTGTTCCAGCGGATGCTGCAGAAGAACCTCGACCTCATGCGCACGGGCAACCTCGGACCGTCCGGGCTTCAGCAACATGATCACGAGCATCATCCGCGACTCGTGGATGGGCGCGTCGGTCAAGATGGGGCATCCGCTGATCCGCTCCGGCGTGCTGCTCGCGACGTTCGCGGCGCAGAGCGAGCGTTATTCGCGTGAGGACTTCTCGTCGCTCTTCGAGCAGATGCGCCAGGACGAACTCGCGCGCGACATGGACGCGATCACCGCGACCTCGCGTGAGAACGCCGAGATCGCCGCGGCGCTCCCGAGCGCGAGCGGTTCCGGCGGCGGCGCGCAGGCCGGCCCCGGCGGTGGCGTGCTGGGCGGTGGCGAGTCCGCGATCGCCCGCTTCATGATCGATTTCACCGCGAAGGCGAAGGAAGGAAAGATCGATCCCGTGTTCGGCCGCGACCGCGAGATCCGGCAGATGATCGACATCCTGTCGCGCCGCCGGAAGAACAACCCGATCTGCGTCGGCGAACCGGGCGTGGGCAAGACCGCCGTCGTCGAAGGACTCGCGCTGCGCATTCACGAAGGCGACGTGCCCGACTCGCTCAAGAACGTGCGGCTGCTGTCGCTGGACCTCGGCCTGCTGCAGGCCGGCGCGAGCGTGAAGGGCGAGTTCGAGAACCGCCTGAAGAACGTGATCGCGGAAGTGAAGGCTTCGGCGACGCCGGTCATCACGTTCATCGACGAAGCGCACACGCTCATCGGCGCCGGTGGCTCCGCGGGCACGGGCGACGCCGCGAACCTGCTCAAGCCCGCGCTCGCGCGCGGCGAGCTGCGCACGATCGCCGCCACCACGTGGTCCGAGTACAAGAAGTACTTCGAGAAGGATCCCGCGCTCGAGCGCCGCTTCCAGCTCGTGAAGCTCGACGAGCCCTCGGCCGAGGACGCGGTCGTCATGATGCGCGGCCTGCGCGACACCTACGAGAAGGCGCACGGCGTGCGCATCCTCGACGAGGCCGTCGTCGCGGCGGCCGAGCTGTCGAGCCGCTACATCGCCGGCCGCCAGCTGCCCGACAAGGCCGTCGACCTGCTCGACACCGCAGGCGCGCGCGTCAAGATCGGCCGCGCCGCCCGCCCCGAAGCCGTCGACCAGCTCGAGCGCCGCATGCACGCGATCGAGCACGAGCGCCACGCGCTGCAGGGCGACGCGCAAGATGAGCGGCAGCGCCGACCAGTCGGCGCGCATCGCCGAGCTCGACGCCGAGTTCACCAAGCTCGACGCGCAGAGCGAGGACCTGGTCGCGCGGCACGCGGCCGAGAAGGCCGTCGTCGACGAAGTGCTCGCGCTGCGCGCGAAGCTCGACGCCGCCGCGAAGGGCGAGGGCGAAGCGCCGTCGCAGGCCGAACTCGACGCCGCGCTCACGAAGCTGACCGCGGTGCAGGGCGACTCGCCGCTCGTGCCGCTCGACGTGGACGCGCGCCTCGTGGGGCAGGTCGTCGAGAGCTGGACCGGCATCCCGGTGAGCAAGATGGTGAAGGACGAGGCGGCCGCCACGCTGCAGTTCAAGGACCGCGTCGCCGAGCGCCTCAAGGGCCAGGACCACGCGATCGAAGCGGTGGATCGCGGCCTGCGCGCGGCGCGCGCGGGGCTCAAGAACCCGCAGACGCCGATCGGCGTGTTCCTGTTCGTCGGACCGTCGGGCGTCGGCAAGACCGAGCTGGCGACGACGGTCGCCGACCTCATGTTCGGCGGCGAGCGCTTCCTGACAGTCGTCAACATGTCGGAGTTCCAGGAGCGAAACAGCGCCTCGCGCCTGATCGGCACGGGCGCCGGCTACGTCGGCTACGGCGAGGGCGGCGTGCTGACCAACGCCGTGCGCCAGCGGCCGTACTCGGTCGTGCTGCTCGACGAGGTCGAGAAGGCCGACCGCGAAGTGCTCAACCTGTTCTACCAGGTGTTCGACAAGGGCACGCTCGCCGACGGCGAGGGGCGCGTGATCGACTTCAAGAACACGATCGTGCTGCTGACGAGCAACCTCGCCACGGACATCATCACGCAGATGTGCAGCTCGCCCGTGAAGCCGACGCGCGAGGAGCTGGTCGCCGCGATCCGCCCGACGCTGTCGGAGTTCTTCAAGCCGGCGCTGCTCGCGCGCATGGAGATCGTGCCGTTCCTCACGCTCGCGCCCGAGTTCCTGTCGGACATCGTGCGTCTCAAGCTGCGCAAGATCGAAGGCCGCCTGCGCGACAGCCACAAGATGTCGCTCGTGCTCGACGAGAAGATGATCGACGTGATCACGAGCCGCTGCACCGAAGTCGAGACCGGCGCGCGCAACATCGACCACATCATCACGCAGACCCTGCTGCCCATGCTGTCCTCGGCGCTGCTCGAGCGCATGGCGCAGGGCCCGCTGCCGAACGCCGTCCGCATGACCGTCGCCGACGACGAGAGCTTCCGTATCGAATTCGCCGAAGCCGCGAACTGAGGAGTCACCCATGAGTCCTGCCAGCAGCGCGTTCTTCACGTTCAAGATCGACGGCTATCTCGGACGAACTTCACGTCGTCGGCTTCGAAGGCCACGAGGGCATGTCCCAGTTGTTCGAGTTCGAGGTGAAGCTGTCGTGCGAGGCGTCCGGGCTCGCGTTCGACGACGCGCTCGGCAAACCGGCGCTGCTCACGATCCAAACGGACGGCGATGATCCGCGCTACGTGCACGGCATCGTCGGCCGGTTCGAGGAGACGGGCACCGGACCGAAGCACACGACCTACACCGCGACCGTCGTGCCCCGCTTCTGGACGCTCGGGCTGCGCCAGGACTGCTGCATCTACCAGGAACTCGCGACGCCGGACGTGATCAGGAAGGTGCTCGAGGACGCGGGGCTCGCGGACGGCGACGACTTCTCGATCAACGTGCAGGGTGCGTATCCCGATCGCGAGTACTGCGTGCAGTACCGCGAGTCGGATTTCGCCTTCGTGTGCCGCCTGATGGAAGAAGAAGGCATGTTCTACTTCTTCGAGCATTCCGACTCGGGCCACAAGCTCGTGATCGCCGATTCGACGAGCGCGTACGCGGCGATCCCGGGACAGACCACGATCCCCTATCGCGAGAGCGACTCCGGCATGCAGTCGGACTCGGAGAGCGTGAACGTCGCGCGTTATTCGCGATCGCTGCGTCCCGGCAAGGTCGTGCTCACCGACTTCAACTTCACGAAGGTGGACTTGAACCTCGCCTCCGAGGTCGAGGGCAGCGCCGAGACCTCCTTCGAGATCTACGACTATCCGGGCCGTTACGCCGACACCGGTCACGGGTCGGATCGTTCGACCGTGCGCATGGAGTCGCTGCGCGCCGAGCGTGACCTGCTGGTCGGTGAGAGCGACTGTCGCCGGTTTATCAGCGGGCACAAGTTCACGCTCGACGAGCATCCGCGCGACGACATGAACCGTGAATACCTGCTCGTGCGCGTCGAGCACGTCGGCCGCCAGTCGCAGGCCGCCGGCGCCGATGCCGTCGCGGCCGCCTCGGAATCGGAGGACGGAGAGGCCGAGCGCATGTACGAGGCCGAGTTCGAGGCGATCCCTTCGGACGTGCTCTATCGCGCGCCGATGACGACGCCGAAGGCGATCGTCGACGGTCCGCAGACCGCGGTCGTGACGGGGCCCTCCGGCGAGGAGATCTACTGCGACGAGCACGGCCGCGTGAAGGTGCAGTTCCACTGGGACCGGCTCGGGCAGAAGGACGACAAGACGTCGTGCTGGATGCGCGTGAGCCAGCCGTGGTCGGGCACCGGCTACGGCGGCATGGTCATTCCGCGCATCGGCAACGAAGTGATCGTGAGCTTCCTCGAAGGCGATCCCGATCGTCCGATCGTCACCGGCCACGTCTACAACGGGGCGGCGATGTTCGGGTACTCGCTGCCCGGCGACAAGACGCGCACGTCGATCAAGACCTACTCGTCGCCGGGCGGCGCCGGTTTCAACGAGCTGCGCTTCGAGGACGCCGCGGGCAACGAGGAAGTCTTCCTTCACGCCCAGAAGGACTGGAACATCCAGGTCCTCAACGACCGCACGCAGAGCATCGGGAACGACCACACGCACACGGTCGGTCACGACGAGACGATGGAAGTGAAGAACGACCGCACGCGCAAGGTCGGCGCGAACGAGTCGATCGACGTCGTCGCCAACGAGACCATCAAGATCGGCGGCGACCTCACGGAGACGGTGGGCGGCACGCTCAACCTGACCGTGACGGGCGCGCAGAGCGTGAAGGTGACGGGCGCCGTGACGAACACGTTCGAGGCGGCGCAGGCGACCACGGTCGGCGCGGACGACTCGCTGTCGGTGAGCGGCGCGCAGAACGTCTCCGTGACCGGCAATCGCGGCACCGCGGTGGACGGCGACGACTCGCTGAACGTGAAGGGCGGGCACTCGGTCACCGTGAAGGGCGCGGACTCGCTCGCCGTGGACGGCGACCACTCGATGGACCTGAAGGGCGCGTCGGCGATCGACGTGGGCAAGGATCTCTCGATCTCGGCGGCCGACGAGATCAAGCTCGAATGCGGCAGCGCCTCGATCACGCTGAAGAAGAACGGCGACATCGAGATCAAGGGCAACAACATCAACATCAAGGGCAGCGGCAACATCACCGTCAAGGGTTCGGCCGTCGCCCAGAACTGACCCGTTCGCTTCCGAGGCCCCGCATGTTCGGCATCCGCAACGCGACACGTTACGACGCCACCGCCGTGATCCAGACGGACGCGGACGGGGGAGACGTGATCGTGTGCGTCGCCAAGGGCACGTTCGCGCTGGGCAAGGGCGGCAAGCTCGAGCTCGCCGAGCCGCTGCCGCTCGTCTACGCGGACGAGTACGCCAAGCCGGGCGAGTCGGGCATCGTCGCGGGATCGGACTTCGCGCTCTTCAAGCCGGGCACCGACGTGATCGTGACCGGCAGCGCGTTCGCGCCGGGCGGCAAGGCCGTCACGCAGATGACCGTGAAGCTGCGCGCGGGTTCGCTCGCCGCGTCGCTGCTCATGACCGGTGACCGCGTGTGGAAGAAGGGACTGCTCGGGCCGTCGATCGGCTCGCCCGAACCGTTCCGCGAGATGCCGCTCGTGTGGGAGCGCGCCTGGGGTGGCCCGCGGCGAGGGCGAAGGCAAGAACCCCGGCGTCCGCTGCGACGGCAATCCCGTCGGCGCGGGCCTGTGGGCGAACGACAAGGACGCGATCGACCAGCCGCTGCCGAACCTCGAGGCGCCGGACGATCCCGTGAAGAACACCAAGTCGCGCCCCGAGCCCGCGTGCTGGGCGTGCGTCGCTCCCGCGTGGGAGCCGCGCCGCTCGTTCGCCGGCACGTACGACGCGAAGTGGGAGCGCGACCGGATGCCGCTGCTTCCGGACGACTTCGACCATGCGTTCTTCATGCAGGCGCATCCCGCGCTGCAGTCGCCGAAGTACTTCGTGGGCGGCGAGAAGATCGCGATCGAAGGCATGCACCCGAAGGGTCCGCTGTCGTTCGAGCTGCCGAAGGACACCGTCGAAGTGAAGATCCTCCTGCCCGGCGACAAGGTGACCACGCACGCCACCGTGCTCGACACGGTCGTGCTGATGCCGTCGGAGGAGAAGGTCACGCTCACGTGGCGCGTGCGCATCCCGGCGCCGCATCCCGTGACGAGCGTGCAGCTCGTGCAGATCGAGAGCCGCGAGCATCCGGCGCCGGTCGAAGCCGACGCGGACGCCGCGCCCGCGGGAGGCGCCCGTGGCTGACGCCGTGGTGATCACCGGCGTGGGCGTGCTCACGGGGCTCGGCCAGACCGCGCAGAGCCACGCCGCGATGCGC
>JADJLL010000030.1 GCA_016710095.1 Candidatus Eiseniibacteriota bacterium
GATCCCGGGTGACGACGCCAAGCACCTGCAGACGGACGTGCAGAAGCTCACGGACAAGTACACCGGCCTGATCGAAGAGATGCTGAAGAAGAAGACGGCCGAGATCATGGAAGTCTAGGCGCGGAGTTCCGTTGGCCACTCGTACGCCCACCCAGCAGGAGCTGATCGCCCAGGGCAACATTCCCCGCCACGTCGCCATCATCATGGACGGCAACGGGCGCTGGGCGAAGGCCCGCGGCGTTCCCCGCATCATGGGACATCGCGCCGGACGGGAGTCCGTGCGCGAGCGGTGCGCGCGTGCTCCGATCTGGGCGTGCAGGTGCTGACGCTGTACACGTTCTCGGTCGAGAACTGGCAGCGTCCCGCGCGCGAAGTGAACGCGCTCATGACGATCCTGCGCCAGTCGCTGCGCGCCGAGCGCAAGGAGCTGGACGCGAACAACGTCCGGCTGAACGTGATCGGCCGCGTGCACGAGCTGCCTTCGGCGGTGCGCGAGGAGATCGCCGCGACGCAGGAGTACCTGTCCTCGAACACCGGCATGCTCATGAATCTCGCGCTGTCCTACAGCGGCCGCGCCGAGATCGTCGACGCCGTTCGGCGCATGCTGAAGGACCAGAAGGACGGCTCGTTCGACCCCGCTCGCGTGGACGACGAACTGTTCCAGAGCTACCTGTACACGGCCGGGCTGCCGGATCCCGACCTGCTCATCCGCACGAGCGGCGAAATGCGCATTTCGAACTTCCTGCTCTGGCAGCTCGCCTACACCGAGCTCTGGGTCACGGACACGCTGTGGCCGGACTTCCGTCGCGAGCATCTGCACCGCGCCATCGCGGACTACCAGCGCCGCGACCGGCGCTTCGGCCGAACGGACTGAGGCGCGCGTGAGCGCCAAGCGCGCGAAGGGACACGCGCCCGAGAGCCCGGCCCGCAAGCCGGCGCGCACGAAGTCGCAGTCCTGGGCGCTCGGCCTGCGCGTGGCGAGCGGCGTCGGATTCGTTCCGCTGCTCATCCTGCTCGCGAAGGTCGGCGGGCTCGCGTTCCTCGTGTTCGTCCTGCTGACGGCCTCGCTCGGACTCGTCGAGTTCTTCCGCATGATGAAGTCCAAGGGCCACACGCCGAACGTGTGGGTGGGCTTCCTCGCCACGCTCGCCGTGATCGGCATGGCCTACCGGCCCCACACGCCGCACGCGGCGTTCCTCGCGACCGCCGCGCTGCTGCTGCTGCTGGCGCAGGCGCTGCGGCACCCGGAGCGCAAGGGCATCGTCGAGGGGATGGCCGTCACGCTCTTCGCGGTGCTCTACGTGGGCTGGCTGTCGTCACACTTCGTGCTGCTGCGAGAACTGCCCTGGCGCGCCGGGCCTGGCCTACGTGGACGGCGCCAAACTGGTGCTCTACGCGTTCCTCGTGACGTGGAGCTGCGATACCGGCGCGTACGCGATCGGGCGCTGGCTCGGCCGCACGCGGCCGTGGGCGGCGATCTCGCCGCGCAAGTCGCTCGAAGGTTCCGCGGGCGGCCTCGCCGCCGCGGTGATCGGCGCGTTCGCCGGCGCGCACACCTTCATGCACTCCCTCGGGCACGCCGTGGCTGCGCCGCTCGACGCGCTCGCGATCGGTCTCGCGGTCGGCGTGTGCGGGCAGGTGGGTGACCTCGTCGAGTCGCTGCTCAAGCGCGACTCGGAGAGCGGCGATTCGTCGGACCTGATCCCCGGTCACGGCGGCGTGCTCGACCGCTTCGACAGCCTCTATTTCGGCGCACCGATCGTCTACTACTACCTCAAGATCGTCGTCTTCCAGGTTCCCTGAGGACTCGCGCATGAGTGCGTACGCCCCTGCGGCACGGCTCGCGATTCTCGGCTCCACCGGTTCGATCGGCGAGCAGGCGCTCGACGTCGCGACGCGGGAAGCCGAGCGTCTCCAGGTGCACGCGCTCGCGGCCGGCCGTTCGCTCGACCGTCTCTGCGAACAGGCGCACGTGTGGCAGCCGCTCTACGTCGCGCTCGAGCACACGTCCGATCCGCAGGCCGCGCGCGCCCGCCTCATGCAGGCGGCGCCGCTCGCTTCGGTCGAGATCGGTCCCGGCGCGGCCGAGCGCATGGTCCGCGCGTGCGACGCGCACGTGGTCGTGAACGGCATCGTCGGCGCGGCGGGGCTCGGACCGTCGCTCGCCACGCTCGAGCGCGGCATGAAGCTCGCGCTCGCGAACAAGGAGACGCTCGTCGTGGGCGGGCCGCTCGTCGCGGCCGCGCTCAAACGCGGCAAGGGCAGCCTGCTGCCGGTCGACAGCGAGCACAGCGCCGCGCTGCAGTGCCTGCTCGGGCGCCCCGCGTCCGAGGTGCGCACGCTGACGATCACGGCGTCCGGCGGACCGCTGCGCAAGCATCCCGACTGGCGACGCGCGACGCGCGAGGAAGTGCTCGCGCACCCGATCTGGGCGATGGGGCCGCGCATCACGACGGACTCCGCGACGCTCTTCAACAAGGGCCTCGAGATCATCGAGGCGCACTGGCTGTTCGATCTCGACTGGTCGCAGCTCGACGCGGTGATCCACCCGCAGGCGGTCTTCCACGCGCTCGCGACGTTCACCGACGGCTCGATGATCGCGCAGGCGGCGCGCGCCGACATGCGGCTTCCGATCCAGCTCGCGCTCTCGTGGCCCGCGCGCTGGAGCGAGTCCGTCGAGCCGCTGTCGCCGCTCGCGCTCGCGAACCTCGAGATGATCCCGATCGAACCGTCCGCGCATCCCGCGTACGCCGCGGCGCTCGCCGCCGGCCGCGCGGGAGGGACGGCGCCGTGCGCGATCAACGCCGCGGACGAGATCGCGGTGCAGGCGTTCCTCGACGGCGCGATCACGCTGGGGCAGCTGCCCGGCGTGCTGAACGCCGTGCTCGACGCGCACGACGTGCAGGCCGTCGAGTCGCTCGCGCAGTTGCGCGAGGTCGACGCGTGGGCACGCGAGGCGGCGCGGCTCGCGGTCTCGCGGAGCTGAGCGTGCGAGGCGCGGGGGCGGTGCTCGCGATCCGGCTGCGCGCGATGGGCGACGTCGTGCTCACGACGCCGGCCTTCGCGTCGCTCGCCGCGGGCCATCGCGGCCGTCCGCTCGTGGTGGCGACCGACGAACGCTACGCCGAACTGATCGAGCCGCTGCCGTTCGTCTCGCGCGTGCTGCGCGTCTCGCGCGATTCGCGTTCGACCGTGCAGGTGGCGATGGCCGCGCGCGAACTCGGCGTTCAGCTGGCGGTGGACTTCTTCGGCAACACGCGCAGCGCGCTCATCGCGAAACTCGGGCGCCGCGCGTGTTCGGCTACGACCTGCGCGGACGCCGCGCGCTCTACGACGCGACCGTGCCGCGCGAGACGCGCACGGCCGGTGACCGGCGCGAGCACGCGTCCGCCGTGCACCTGCGCCTCGCACGCGCCGCGGGCGGCGCCGACGTGCCGCTCACGCCGCACGTCGCGGTGACCGATGCCGCGCGCGCGCAGGCCGCCGAACTGCTCGCCCGCGCGGGCGTCGCGCCGGGCGCGCGACCGATCGGCCTCGTCGCCGCGGGCACGTGGGCGACCAAGACGTGGCCCGTGTCGCACGCCGCGCGGCTCGCGAACGATCTTCTGGCCGCGGGACACACCGTGCTCGTGCTCGACGGCCCCGGCGAGGCCGCGGTCACGCGGCGCCTCGTGGCGCACGCGCCCGGCGTGCGCGTGCTTCCGGCGTGTGGCATCACCGCGCTCGTCGCCGTGATCGAACGGCTGCGCGCCGTGGTCGGCACCGACAGCGGCCCGCGACATCTGGCCGCCGCGCTCGGTGTGCCGACGTTCGCGTGGTTCGGTCCGACGCATCCCGACACGTGGAATCCCCCGGGCGAGCTTCACGGCTACTGGCGCACGCCGCTGCCGTGCCGCGGCTGCGACCGGACGTCCTGCGCGCACTGGAACTGCCTGGCGATGCTGAGCGGGGCCGAGGCCTCCGGCCTCGTGCTGGCGCACGTGGCGCGGCATGCGGGAGGGCTGTCGTGAACGGGAAGCTGCCGCTGTCGGCGCTGCTGCTCGTGCGCGACGAGACGCGCGACGTCGAGTCGCTGCTGCCCGCGCTCGCGTTCGCGGCCGAGGTGATCGTCGTATGGGATCCGCGTGGCGACCGTGCGACGCGCGATGCGGCCGAGCGTCTCGGCGCGCGCGTGTTCGAGCGCGCCTTCGACGGCTTCGGCACGCAGCGCCGTTTCGCGCTCGCGCAGTGCACGCAGCCGCACGTGCTGTGGATCGACGCCGACGAGCGCCCGCGCGAGGGCGCCGCGCAGGCGATCGCCCGTGCGCTCGCTTCCGGCGGTCCCGCGCAGGCGAGCGTCCTGCGTGAGACGCGTTTCCTGGGGCGCCGCATCCGCTTCTGCGGCTGGCAGCGCGAGCGCATCGTGCGGCTGTTCGCGCGCGACGCGTTCGGCTTCGACGACGCGCCGGTGCACGAGCGCCTCGTGCCGCTGCGCGACGATCTGCCCGCGGCGGTCGCGCTCGACGTCACGCTCGATCACGACAGCTACGCGACGTGGGACGCGTGCGTGACCAAGATGACGCGCTACGCCGCCGCGGGCGCCGAGAAGGCCCACGCCGCGGGCAAGCGCGCGACGCTCGTCGACGTCGTCGTGCGTCCGCCGCTGCGCTTCCTGCGACAGTACGTGCTGCAGCTCGGTTTCCTCGACGGCGCGCACGGCTGGCTGCTCTGCGCGCTCGCCTCGACGCAGGTGTTCCTCAAGTACGCGGCGCTGCGCGAAAAGTCGCGTCTCGGCTCCGGCGCCGCCGAGCGCCCGGAGGGCCGAGGCCGATGAAGAACCTGTGCTTCTTCGGCGCCTGGGATCCGGCGTACCCGCGCAATCGCATCCTGCGCGAGGGCGCCCGCCGCGCGGGCTTCGGCGTGCTCGAAACACGCGTGAAGAGCACGCGGGCGTTCCGCCGCTGGCCCGCGCTCGTGGCCGAGTTCGCGCGTTCGGGCCGCGCGGCCGACGTGATGTTCGTGCCGGAGTTCCGCCACAAGGACGTGCCGCTCGCCGCGATGCTGCGCGGGCGCCGTCCGCTCGTGTTCGATCCGCTCGTCTCGCGCTGGGACACGCTCGTCGGTGACTGGAAGATCCACGGGCAGGGTTCGGGACAGGCGCGCTGGAACCGCATGCTCGACCGCTGGAGCATGGGGCTCGCCGACCGCGTGCTCTGCGACACGTGGGCGCACGGCGAACTGTTCGAGTCGCTCGGTGTGCCGCGCGCGAAGCTGCGCCGCGTGCTCGTCGGCGCGGAGGACGCCTTCTTCGAAGTGGGGCCGCCGCCGGCGGACGGTCCGCTGCGCATTCTCTACGTCGGCGGGTTCCTGCCGCTGCACGGCACGCGCACGATGGTCGAAGCGGCCGCGATCCTCGAATCGCGCGGTGACGCGCTGCCGCCGTGGGTGCTGCAGATGGTCGGCCGCGGCATCGAGTTCGAGGACATGAAGGCGCTCGCCGCCGAACGCAAGCTCGCGAACGTCGAGTTCCCGGGCATGCTGCCGTACGAGGACGCGCCACGCGTCTTCGAGCAGGCCACATCGCGCTCGGCGCATTCGGCGCGGGAGAGAAGACCGCGCGCGTGGTGCCGCACAAGCTCTACCAGGGACTCGCGACCGGCCGCGCCGTGGTGACGGGCGACGGACCGGGCGTACGCGAGGTGTTCACGGGCGATCGCGACCTGCTGCTCGTGCCACGCGCGAACTCCGAGGCGCTCGCCGCCGCGCTGGAATCGCTGCTGCTCGACGCGGCGCGCCGCGAGGTGCTCGGAGCCGCCGGCCGCGCCCGCGCGCTCGAGGTGGCGACGCCGGATGCCATCGGCCGCTCGCTCGCCGAAGCGCTCGAAGAACTCGCCGCGTGAGAATCGCGCATCTCGACACGGGCCGCGAATGGCGCGGCGGGCAGGGGCAGGTGCTGCTGCTCATGCGCGAGCTCGCGCGCCTCGGGCACGCGCAGTTGCTGTTGGCGCCGCAGGGCCCGCTGCTCGAACGGGCGGCCGCGGCCGGCTTGCCGGTCGAGCGCTGGGACTCGCGCGGCGAGATGGACCTGATCGCGATGGCGAAGGCCGAGCGCGTGCTGCGTGCCTTCGCGCCGGACGTCGCGCACCTGCACAGCGCCCACGCGCACGCGCTCGGCACGCTCGCGGCTCGCGCCGCCGGCGCCCGCGCCGTGGTCGTGTCGCGCCGCGTGGACTTCAAGGTGCGCACGAATCCCGTGAGCGCGCTCAAGTACGCGCTGCCCGTGGACCGCTACTTCTGCATCAGCCTCGGCGTGAAGCAGGCGATGCTCGACTCGGGCATTCCCGAGGAGCAGCTCGCGCTCGTGCCGAGCGGCATCGACTTCGACGCCGTGCGCGCCGAAGCCGCGCAGGGCGTGGGCGACCTGCGCGCGCACCTCGGCGTTCCTGCGGACACCGAGATCGTCGGCACCGTCGCGAGCCTCGCGCCGCACAAGAACCACGCGCTGCTGCTCGAGGCCGTGCCCGCCGTGCTCGCCGCGCGGCCGCGCGCGCACTTCGTATGGCTCGGCGAAGGGGAGTGCCGCCCCGCGCTCGAGCAGCGCCGTGCCGAACTCGAGCTGGAGTCGCACGTCCACATGCCGGGCTTCGATCCGCACGCTCGCGCCACGATGACGCAGTTCGACCTTTTCGTGCTTTCGAGCTACCTCGAGGGCCTGTGCACGAGCCTGCTCGACGCCCAGGCGCTCGGCGTGCCGATCGTCGCGACCGGCGTGGGCGGGGTGCCCGAGGTGGTCGTGGACGGCCGGACGGGTCTGCTCGTGTCCGAGCTCGACCCCGCGAAACTCGCCGCCCGGATCGTGGACGCGCTGGAACACCCGGAAAAGCGGGCGGAATGGGTCGCCGCGGCGCGCGTACACGTGCAGGGGTTCGGCGTCGTCCAGACGGCCGAGCGCTCGTTGGCGGAGTACGAGCGTGTGCTGTCCGGGAAAAGCCGGTGAAGGACCCGCGAAGTCCGCGCCCGGGGCGGCCGATAAAGCGGTGAAACTCTTGACGCTTACGAACTTCACAGGCTAGCTTCGCGCAACTTCCCACCGGCCAAGGAGAGACCGTGGACCTCAGCACCGTACTGCCGGGCATCCTGTTGCTCGGCATCGTGATTTTCTTCCACGAGCTGGGGCATTTCCTCGCCGCCAAGTGGCGCGGAGTGACTGTGCTCAAGTTCTCGCTGGGCATGGGCCCCGAGATGGTCGGCTTCACGGCCGGCGGCACGCGCTACTGCTTCTCGTGGATCCCGCTCGGCGGATTCGTCCAGATGGCGGGCGACAGCCCGAACGAGGACGGCACGATGCCCGAGGGCGGGCAGGAACAGTTCCTGACCCACCACTGGTTCGGTCGCCTCATCATCGCGATCGCCGGTCCCGCCGCGAACCTGGTCACCGCGTACTTCGTGATGACGGCCATGTGCCTCAACGGCCTCACGCAGCCCGACTGGCCGAACGTGCTGGGCCCGGTCGCGGACACCACCGCCGCGTGGACTGCGGGACTGCGCGAGGGCGACGTCGTCACGAAGGTGGACGGCACCGCCGTCACCACGTGGCACGACATCGAAGTCGCCGCCGAAGCGCGCGCTCCGAGAACGCGCCGATGCACTTCGAGGTCACGCGGCAGGACAGCGCGATGGCGTTCACCGTGCCCGCACCGCAGGTCAAGCGCGCGCTCGGCGACCTCATGCCGCAGCCGAGCCTGCCCGTCGTCGGCGCCGTGCTCACGGGCATGCCCGCCTATCGCGGCGGCGTGCGCGAAGGCGACAAGATCGTCGCCGTGGACGGCAAGCCGGTGCGCTACTTCATGGACATCGGTCAGGGCCTGCACGGCAAGGTGGACACGCCCGTGCAGCTCACGGTCGAGCGCGAAGGCCGGAACCTCGACCTCTCGGTCACGCCGCTGAGCCAGAAGGGCGGAGCGGACCGCCAGAGCGCGATCATCGGCATCGAGGCGCCGCGCGGCCTCACGTGGAAGCAGAAGTTCTCGGTGCCGCAGGCGGTCGAGGCGGGCTTCCGCGGTACGGGCTCGCTGATCACGTCCGTGTACGGCGGCATGTGGATGACCATCTCGCGGCCCCTTGTACTACCGCGAGTACGTCGGCGGTCCCATCTTCATCGCGCAGATGGCGCGGGACTCGGCGCGCAAGGGCATCGACAACTACCTGTACTTCCTCGCGATGATCAACATCGCGATCATGGCCTTCAACCTGATGCCCATTCCGCTGCTCGACGGCGGGCACATCCTGCTCGCGTTGCTCGAAGCGGTACGGCGGCGTGCGGTTTCGGCGACGACGTACATCAACTTCCAGAAGGTCGGGCTGGTGTTCGTCGGTGTACTCTTCGTGCTGATCCTTTCCAAGGACATCATGCGGCCGTTCCAGCGCATGCAGGCCCTCGGCAAGGCGCCGGCGGAGTCGACGACGGTTGCGCCTCCGGCCCGCTAGGGCGGCCCTCGCCCTCGTCCTGGGGTGCGCGCTCGCGCTGTCGGCGCTGGCCGCGCCCGCCGGGCCGGCGCTCGCCCAGACGGGAGAGCTGCCCGAGGAACTCCGCAGCGTGGCGGAAGTGCGTTGGACCGGACTCGACAAGCTCGGGGCGCGCCAGCTCAAGGCGGCGAATCTCAAGACGCGACGCCCCTCGCGGCTACCGTGGCGGGACCGTCCGACACTGCGGCGCGACTATCTCGTCGCGGACTCCGCGGCCATCCTCGGGCTGTACCGCCACTACGGTTTCCTCGACGCCGGTGTCCGAGTGCGCGTCGAGCCGATGAAGGACCCGCGCTCGGCTCGCGTCGTGTTCGACGTGAAGGAGGGCCCGCTCACGCGCATCGCGAGCGTCGAGTTGAACGGTGTGACGGTGCCGAATCAGTCCGACTTGCGCCGCTCGCTGCTCGCCCGACCCCGTGAACCTTTCGATCCGGCGTTCCTGCATCTCGACACGCTCAAGATCCGCACGCTGTACCGCGCGCGCGGCTACTTCGTGAACGCGGCGGGCACGTACAAGCGCGGCCGGCCGGACTCGACGAGCGTCGTCGTGCGCTACGACGTGGACGAAGGGCCGCAGCACCGCGTCGGGCGCATCGAGTACACCGGTTCGGTGCACGTGCGCGAGGAGCTCGGACGCCGCGAACTGCTGCTCGCGCCCGGTGACGTGTACGACGAGGAGCGGCTCAATCGTTCGATCGAGCGCATGTACCAGACGTCGCTGTTCCGGCAGGTGCAGGTGTCGACGCCGATCGACACGGCCGGTGCGAAGGTCGATCTCCAGTTCCGCGTGAGCGAGCGCAAGCCGCGCTGGATCGACGGCGGCGTCGGCAGCGGCTCGGCCGACCGCTTCCGCCTCGCGGGCGAGTGGGGGCACGGCAATCTCGACACGCGCGCGCTGCGCGGCGTGCTCGACGGCGAACTCGCCTGGGACGGCCGCGGCCGGTTCACGAAGTCCGCGACGAGCGCGACTCTGAGCGAGCCCTGGTTGTTCGGCGTCCGCCTGCTCGGGCAGGCGGGCCTCTTCTACCGTCAGTTCGACGACTGGGCCGACTCCCGATTCCACCAGCGCACGTTCGCGCGCGGTTTCAACTTCCTGATCTACCGCGAAGTCGGCCGCATGGGCCGCATCACGCTCGTGCAGGAGAACGCGTACGTGAGCCAGAGCTACGACGCGCTCTCGGACACGCTCGACGTCGTGCTCGATTCGCTCGCGGCGGCGGTCGTGCCGCGCTATCGCAGCAACACGGCGCGCCTCACGCTCGAGCGCGATACGCGCAACGACCGCGTCGCGCCTTCGCGCGGCTCGTACCAGTCGATCGCCGGAGAAATCGCCGGTGGCCCGCTGAAGGGGCAGAGCAGCTACCGGAAGACCGTGCTCACCTCGACCTGGTACACGCCCTACCGCAACGGCTGGTCGTTCGCCGCGCGGGCGAGCGGCGGCGTCATGGGGCCGATCGGGGACCCGCCGACGAACTTCTCGCCCGACGTGGGTGTGGACTCGCGCGTGGCCCGCGTGCCGCGCGAATCGCGCTTCTTCGTCGGCGGCGTGAACTCGTTGCGCGGCTACGGCGAGAACACGGTGCCGAGCGACGGCGGCCTCGCCATGGCGCTCGCGAACGCCGAGCTGCGCGTGCCCGTCGCCGGGCCGTTCGGCTTCGAGTTCTTCCTCGACGCGGGGAATGTGTGGGCGCGCCCCGAGT
The DNA here is from genome assembly GCA_016710095.1 of Candidatus Eiseniibacteriota bacterium. Taxonomy (GTDB): domain Bacteria; phylum Eisenbacteria; class RBG-16-71-46; order RBG-16-71-46; family RBG-16-71-46; genus CAIXRL01. The sequence continues at coordinate 10,206 of JADJLL010000030.1, forward strand.
ACATCCGGATGAAGGACGTCGGCGTTCCCGGCCGGCGCCCGACTTCCGCCGCGAACTCGGTGCGCTACACCTACGGCGTGGGCGCCCGCGTCCTGCTTCCGTTCGGTCCGCTGCGCGTGGACCTCGCGTGGAGCGAGCATCCCGACTTCCCGCACGCGTCGCTTTTCGGCAAGCGCGTGCCGTTCACGTACCAGTTCGCCATCGGTCCCTCGTTCTAGGCCCGGCCCATGTCCGACGATCGCGATCCCACGCAAGAACCTCCGGCGCCGCACGAGCATCACGGCGTCGTCGAGACGTTGCGCGAGGAGATCCACGAGGTCGTGGAGCACGTCCCGCAGCCGGTGCGCTGGACGGTCGGCAAGCTCGTCCGGATCGCGCTCTTCGTGACGTTCGGCCTGATCGTGCTCGCGATCGTGAGCGCGGCGCTGTACCTCGGCAACCGCACCGAGCTGGTGGCGCGCGAGATCGCGCTGCTGCTCAACCACACGCTCTCGCAGCGCAGCGATCTCGTGCTCGAGGTGCCGGACATCAAAGGCAACCCGTTCACAGGATTCACCGTGACCGAGCCGCGCGTGACGTTCCGCGACGGCGGCACGCTGCTCGCCGCGCGCTCGCTGCGCGTCACCTATTCGGCGATGGGACTCCTGCGCGGGGGACGCGGTCCCGTGGACGTGACGATCGACCAGCCCGTCGTGCGGCTCGACCTCGGGCCCGACAGCACGTGGCGTCTGCCGAAGCTCACGCCCGGCCCGCCGAACGCGAAGAAGAAGGGCGGCGGTCTCGACTTCCGGATCCACATCAAGAACGCGCGGCTGAGCATGCCGAAGCCGCTGTACACGGTGCACGGCGTCGAGATCGTCGTGAGCGGCAAGACCGGCGCACGCACGGAAGTGAACCTCGAGCGCATGCGCTGGAAAGAAGGTCCGTGGCACAGCCGGCTCGAGACGCTCACGGGCAGCCTCACGAGCGACGCCGACTCGGTGCGCTTCCGCGTGCGCGAGCTGCGCACGGGCGACCTCGCGCTGAGCGGATCGGGCGCGTGGCGCCAGGGCTCGGCGCTCAAGGTCGTGAGTGCGGACGTGAAGCGCGTGCGCTGGGAGTGGCTCGGCGAAGTGTTCGACAACAAGACCTTCCGCGTGCCGGGCGAGGGGGCCGCACGCATCGAGGCCTTCGGCGCGTCGCGGTGGCAGGGCCGTGTGGACGCGAACGGTTCCTGGGACAGCCTCGCGGCCGTGGGCTCGGGCAAGTTCGTCTGGGACGGCAAGTCGCTCGCCGTCGACTCGATCGTGGCGAAGTCGCTCGCGGGCAACCTGCGCGGGCGCGTGCGCTGGTCGCGGCAGGGGTGGGAGATCGGCGGCGACGCCGAGCATGCGAACCCCGAGCACTGGCACGCGCTGCACCTCGAGCACTGGCCTCCCGGCGACATGAACGGGCGCTTCCTCTACAAGGTGATCACCGGCAAGCCGAACTCGCAGGCGCGCCTCACCGCGGATCTCGTGACGTCCGAGTGGGTGAAGTGGGTCGTCGACAGCGCGCGCGTCGTGGTCGAGTTCCCGGCCGTCGCGCGGGATTCGTTCCGCGTCGAGGGCTGGCGGCGCGGCGGGCTCTTCACGCTCGACGGACGCATCGACGGCAAGGGCTGGAGCGGCCCGTACACCGTGGACAACCTGCCGCTCGAGGAGTGGCCGGACGGGCGCGTCACGGGCCTGCGCGGCCAGCTGCTGCACGCGGAAGGGCGCGTCGAGAGCCGCGACGGCGCGTTGTTCGTGACGGGCGCGCTCGACGGCGCGCGCACCACGTGGAGCGCCGCGCAGTTCGCGCGCTGGACGCTGAGCGACGTGCGCGGCCGGCTGCTGCCGACTCCCGACATGGACGCGACGCTCGTGGCGCAGGACGGCTTCTTCGTCGGCATCCATCTCGACTCCGCGGACGCCTCGCTGCATCTGGGCGACCAGCGCGTGCAGTTCTCGCCGGTGCGCGCGGCGGCCGGCGACACGACGTTCGCGCTCGAGGGCGGCGCGTCGTGGGACCGCGAGGCGCGCTGGACGATGACGTGCACGTCGGCGACCGCGACGAGCGACCAGTTCGCGTGGACCGCGCAGCCGCCGCTCGTGATTTCGGGCGACCCGCACGGCACGCTGTTCGACCGCGTGATCGCGACCGACGGCGACGCGCGCTTCGAGGCGCGCGGCCGCTGGGCGCTGCCGGGCGGTTTCTACGACTTCTCGATGCGCGGCACGAACCTCGACATCGGCCGCGTCGGCATGCCGCTCGACTGGGGCATGGGCGGACGCGGCGACGGCCAGCTCGTCGTCACGGGCCGCTACGGCGACCCGAGCTGGACGTTCGACGGTCGCGCCTCGCGGCCCGAGTTCGCGTGGCACGCGGCGGATTCGATCCAGATCGCGCTCGCGGGGCGCATGCACACGCTCGACGTGCGCCGGTTCGCGTACTTCCTCGACGGCGGCAGCGCGAAGGGCTCGGGCCGTGTCGAACGCACCGAACACGCCTGGCCGGACTCGCTCACCGCGACGGCCGTCGTGCGCTGGCTCGCGGACGCGGGCTCGTGGAACGGCGACATGAAGCTCGATCGCATGCCCGTGGATCACCTCGGCGCGATGTCGAAGCAGGCGGTGGGCTGGCACGGACGGATCGACGGCTCGCTCGAACTGGGAGGGAGCCCGCCCGCGCCGCGCTTCGAGGCGAAGGCGGAGGCGAGCGATTTCGGCTGGCGCGACTATCGCGCGGACCGGCTCGAGGCGACCGCGCGCTACGGCGACGGCGTGCTCGAGGTGCCCGCCACGCGCATCACGATGCTCGACGTGGTCTCGACGATCACGGGGCGCATGCCCGTGAAGCTCGCGCTCGGCAGGCTGCCCGAGCTTCCCGAAGAGCCCATGTCGTGGAACATCGACGTGCCGCGGGGCGACCTTCGCCTGCTGCCGGCGCTCGTGCCGCTCGTGCAGTCCGCGCGCGGGCGATTCGACCTCACCGCGAACGTGACCGGCACGCCGAAGCATCCGCGCATCCTCGGCAACGGCCACATCCGTTCGGGCATCGTGCGTCCCGCCGGCCGCGAGGAGATCGTCGAGAACGTGTTCGCCGATCTGCACTTCGACGAGGAACGCATCACGCTCGACACGCTCTCGGCGAGCCAGGGCCGCACGGGACACGTGAACGGGCGCGGCATCGTGAACATGGACGGCTTCCTGCTGCGCAACTACCACTTCGATCTCGCGCTCCGCGACTTCGCCTCGAGCCAGCAGGGGCTGTACGCGATGCTCTTCGACGGCGACTTCGAGGTGATCGACGGCCCGAAGGTGCAGGGCGTGCCGCTGCCCCAGGTGATCGGCGACATGCGCGTGAAGCGCGGCGTGATCGAGTTCAACTTCGCGAACCAGTCCGAAGTGCAGAAGCGCGCCGCGATCACCGAGCCGCTCTACTGGACCTATCACATCCACATGGGCGCTTCGCGGAACCTGCACTGGCGGCCGCCCGAGGGCGACATCGAGTTCAACGCCGATCTCGACCTCGAGCAGACGCCGGACTCGCTGCTCATCTACGGCGAGATGCACGCGATCCGCGGCCACTACTACTTCCTCAGCAACCGCTTCAAGGTGTCGACGGCCGACCTGACTTTCGACAACCAGAAGGGCGTCGATCCGATCATGGACATCGCCGCGACGACGAGCCTCATTCCGTCGAACGCGGAGTACAACCGGCATCGCGCCGAGACCATCACCGCCACGATCACCGGCCGCGCGAGCCTGCCGCAGATCGACTTCCAGGGGCCTTCGGACTGGGATCAGCGGGAGATCTATCGCGAACTCACGTATGGCCGGTTCGTGGACACGGGCGGCCAGTTGAACACGGACCCGCTGCAGAACTACATCACGCGCCAGTTGCAGGCGCAGCTCTCGCGCGACCTGTCGAAGTTCTTCAACGACCGGATCACGCAGTGGGAGGTGCAGCGCGAGCAGGGCGAACTGCTGAACGGGCAGGGCGGCCTCGTGGTCACGGTCGGCGGCGACATCAATCCGCAGTTGTCGTGGAAGTACAGCCAGCGGCTCCCGGGCCTCGAACGCAGCTCGACCATCCCGGGCAGCACGGAGCTTTTCGAGCGCGACGTCGAGGTCGAGTACCGCATCAATCGTTTCATCTACGTGACGAGTGAAATCACGCAGCCCCGTACCGTCACCGGGCTGTCGTCGTCGTCGTCCAACAAGACGAACTTCAATCTCAACCTGAAGGCGCGCTGGGAGTACTGAGCGTCCCCGCCGGTCACTCCGGGGGGAACGCGCGGGGCGTCGTCGGTGTAGAGTGCGGCACGGCGCGAGGGCGAGCGCCGGACCACCGGGCCGGAAAGGAACGTTCAGGATGCGACTTCGTGGTGCGTGGGGCCGTGCTCGTCGCGGCGCTGCTGGTCGTCGTGGCGGCCCCGGCGTGGGCGCAGTACTTCGGCCAGAACAAGGTGCAGTACGGCTCCTACGATTGGCGGTCGATCCAGTCCGACCACTTCGAGGTGTACTTCTACACCGGCTCCGAGAGCCTCGCCGTCCGCACGCTGGACCTCGCCGAGAAGACCCAGGCCGACTTCTCCCAGCGCCTCGGGCACCGGCTGAGCAAGCGCATTCCGATCATCCTGTACGCGAACCACAACGACTTCTCGCAGACCAACGTCACGTCGGAACTGATCGACGGCGGGACGGGCGGCTTCACGGAGCTGCTGCGCGACCGCGTCGTGGTGCCGTTCACCGGCTCGTACGAGGACTTCCGTCACGTGCTCGTGCACGAACTCGTGCACGCGTTCCAGTTCGACATCCTCTACAACGGCACCGGCGTGTCGCTCCTGAGCGGGCAGGGCTTCTTCCAGATGCCGCTCTGGTTCGCCGAGGGCATGGCCGAGTACTACTCGCTCGGCATGGAGCCGAACTGCGAGATGTGGTGCCGCGACGGCGCGCTGACCGGCTACGTGCCGCCGCTGCCGTGGATGGGCGGTTACCCGGTCTACAAGTTCGGCCAGTCCGCGATCACGCTGCTGCACGAGCGCTACGGCCCGGAACGTTTCCGCGACCTGCTCAAGCGCGCGCGGCAGATGCGCAACTTCGACCGCGCGTTCGAGCGCACGTACGGGCTCACCGTCGAGAAGTACGACGAACAGTGGCGCACGTGGCTGCGCAAGACCTACTGGCCGACGGTCGCGAACCGCGAGCACCCCGAGGCCTACGGCAAGCGCCTCACCGACCATCGCCGCGACCAGAGCAACCTCAACATCGCGCCGTCGGTCTCGCCGCAGGGCGATCGGATCGCCTACTTCTCCGACCGCAAGCAGTACACCGACATCTACCTCATGTCGGCGTACGACGGTCGCGTGCTGCGACGCATCGTGCGTGGCGAGCGCAACGTGCAGTTCGAGAGCTGGCCGCTGTTCCGCAGCTCGATCGCCTGGTCGCCGGACGGCCGGAAGCTCGCGCTCGGTGCGAAGAGCGCCGGCAAGGACCGGCTGTACGTCGTCGACGCGCAGAACGGCAAGGTCACGAAGACGTTCGAGCTGCCGTGCGAAGTGCTCGCGTACCCGGCGTGGTCGCCGACGTCCGACTCGATCGTCGTCTCGGGCATGCACGCCGGCCGCAGCGACCTGTACCTCGTGGACGCGGGCACGGGCGATGTCACGCGCCTGACCGACGACACGTGGGACGAGAAAGAAGCCACCTGGACGCCCGACGGCAAGCGCGTCGCGTTCTCGTCCGACCGGCTCGCGCCCGTCGTGCTGCACCCGACGCCGCCGGACAGCGGCCGTTACGGCCGCTACGGACTGTTCGAGATCGACGTCGCGACGCGCGAAGCGAAGCTGCTGCTCGACACCTCGGGCGAGGACCAGTGCCCGCAGTGGTCGCCCGACGGCAAGCGCCTCACGTTCATCACCAACCGCGACGGCGCTCCGAACCTCTACCTGTACGACCCGGCGGACCGCAGCATCCTCCAGCTCACCGACCTGCTCGGCGGTGTGTCGAGCCAGTCGTGGTCGAGCACCGGTGACCGGCTCGTGTTCTCGGCGTTCGACCGCGGCGGTTGGGACATCTTCGCGGTACAGGAGCCGCTCTCGCTCGAGACCAACGTGCAGCGCCTGCGCCGGAAGGTGCCGGGCGCCGTGCTGACGCTCGAGCAGGCCGGGGGAGGCTCGCGCCCCGGCGACACGCCCGCGCCCGTGCGCGGCGCGCTCGCGACGCTGTGGCCGGACTCGGTGTCGGTGCCGGACTCCTCGCTCGGCGCCTCGCGCCGCCGCCCGGACGGTCCGCGTTCGCCGCTGCCCGGCGTCGCCAACGAACCGCCCGCGTGGGGCGACGGCATCGGCATGAACATGCCGGGCTCGGGACCGTTCGTGCCCCCGCCGCTGCCGGACACTTCGGCGCCGCCGCCGGTGCGCACGCCGCTCGTCGAGACCGGTGGCCCCTTCGCGCTCTCGGACTCCGTGCTCGCGCAGCGTCCGCGTCCGTACCGCTGGCGCCTCGGCGCCGAGCAGGCGAACGGCGGCTTCGCGGCCGCGAGCGGTTACGGCTTCGCGGGCAGCACCTCGATCCTGTTCTCGGACTTCCTCGGTGACCGCAACCTGTACGTGGCGACCGACGTGTATCCGGGCGCGCTCGAGGAGACCAACGCGCTCGTGCTCTACAGCAGCCTGCCGCGCCGGTGGGACTGGGGCGCCGGCGTGTTCCACTTCAAGAACTACATGCTGTCGCGCACGACGTCGTTCGGCGAGCAGCTGAACAGCGCGCAGATCTTCTCGGAGCGCAACTACGGCCTGCTCGGTCAGGCGTCGTATCCGTTCGACCGATTCCGCCGCGCCGAGTTCCAGGTGACGCAGATGTTCGTCGAGCGGACGTTCTACCAGCGCGACGACTTCGGCTACTACTACCGCGGGCCCAAGGAGACGCGTTCCGTCACGTCGCCGTCCGTGTCGTGGATCGGGGACAACTCGCTCATGGGCTACTACGGCCCGGTCAACGGCTCGCGCTACAACCTCACGTACGCGCCGTCGGTGAACCTGTTCTCGAACTCGCTCGAGTACCAGACGCTGTCCGCCGACTTCCGCCGCTACTGGGACCTCACCTACGGCTACACGTTCGCGACGCGCGTGATGGGAGCGGGCAGCTGGGGCCGCGATCCGCAGGCGTTCCGGATCGGCGGCTTCTCGACGCTGCGCGGCTGGCCGGACTTCGACGTCGTCGGCTCGCGTTTCGCGCTCGTGACGACCGAACTGCGCTTCCCGTTCATCTCGCAGCTCGGCCTCGTCGGCCCGGTGCCGCTCGGCAGTTTCAACTTGAAGGGCGCGATCTTCTCGGATGTCGGACTCGTCTGGAACGATGGCGACCCGGTGCGCTTCTCGGCCGTCGGCCCGGACGGCGCCCGGCGGTTGGTGAGCCCGAAGCTGGGCTTCGGCACGGGCATTCGGACGTTCTTCCTGTTCGCGCTCTTCAAGCTCGACGTGGCGTGGCGGACGGACTTCCACGAGACGAGCAGCCCGAGGTGGCACTTCTCCGTGGGACCCGAGTTTTAGGAGCCCGGGCGCGCAGGCGCCCGGCAGCCCACGCCCCGCCGCACCCCCACGGGGGAGCGGCGGGGCGTCGTGCAACGTGCATCGGCGCACTCTCATCTTTCCACTGGATTGGCCCACGGGCGGTCCGATATTGTCCTGAGCGTCTCCACCGGGTTTCTTCGTGGGTGCGCTCGCGACGGAACCCTCGTACCGATGAATCGCCACGGACGCAGATCGCGGCTCGTGCCGGTTCGCACAGACAGGAGAGAAAGCATGTCCTCGCCCCGCAATGCGGTGCGGCTCGCCGTGATGTCCCGGCAGCCCCGCACGTTCGACGCCCCGCGCCTTCCCGACGGCCACCGTTCGCCGGTCAGCACGTACTTCGGGCGCCACGTCCTCGATCTCATCAAGCTGCGCGAGAAGCTGCCGCGCGAGACGTGGAACTCGCTGGTCTCCACGCTGCGCAACGGCACGCCGCTGACGCGCGAAGTCGCCGAGACGGTGGCTTCGGTCGCGCGTGATTGGGCCGTCTCGCACGGCGCCACGCACTTCACGCACTGGTTCCAGCCGATGACCGGCCTCACGGCCGAGAAGCACGACGCGTTCATCGACCTCAACGTGCAGATGTCGGGCGAGTCGCGCGTGCTCGAGAAGTTCTCGGGTTCGCAGCTTTGGCAGTCCGAGCCCGACGCCAGCTCGTTCCCCTCCGGCGGCATGCGCTCGACGTTCGAGGCGCGCGGCTACACGGCGTGGGATCCCAGCGTCCCGATGTTCCTGGTCGAATCCGCCAACGGCCGCACGCTGTGCATCCCGTCGGCGTACATCAGCTACCACGGCAGCTCGCTCGATCACAAGACGCCGCTGCTGCGCTCGATCGAGGCGCTCAACCACGAGGCCACCGGGTTCCTCAAGCTGCTCGGCGACGTCGACGTCAAGCACGTGGCGGCCACGCTCGGCATCGAGCAGGAGTACTTCCTCGTCGATCGCGCGCACTTCGCGCTGCGTCCCGACCTCACGCTCACCGAGAAGACGCTCGTCGGCGCCGCCTCGGCGCGTCACCAGCAGTTCGAGGATCACTACTTCGGCTCCATTCCGTCGCGCGCGATCGCGTTCATGGAAGAGCTGGAGTACGAGCTGTTCCGTCTCGGCATCCCGATGCGCACGCGCCACAACGAAGTCGCGCCGATGCAGTTCGAAATGGCGCCGATCTTCGAGGACGTGAACCTCGGCAACGACCACAACGTGCTGGCCATGGACGTCGCGCCGGAAGGTCGCGCTGCGGCACGACTTCGTGTTCCTGTTCCACGAGAAGCCGTTCGCCGGCATCAACGGCAGCGGCAAGCACTGCAACTGGTCCATGTCGACGGACCGCGGCGAGAACCTGCTCGATCCGGGCAAGACGCCGCACCAGAACCTGCGCTTCCTCGCGTTCCTCGCCGTGTGCCTGAAGGCCGTGTACGACTCGTCGGTCGCGCTGCGCTTCTCGATCTCGGGCGCGAACAACGACCTGCGCCTCGGCGCCAACGAAGCGCCCCCGGCGATCCTCAGCGTGTTCGTCGGCGACCAGCTCACGCAGATCATCGAGCGCGCGATGGCCGGTGAGGCGTCGAAGGATCCCGAGCACTTCGTGCTCGAGATGGGCGTCGCGAAGCTGCCGGCGCTCGCCAAGGACAACACCGACCGCAACCGCACCTCGCCGTTCGCGTTCACGGGGAACAAGTTCGAGTTCCGCGCCGTGGGCAGCTCGGCGAACTGCGCCGTTCCCATGGCGACGCTCAACGCCGCCGCGGCGTCGGCGCTCGCCGAGATGACGGCGCGCCTCAAGAAGAAGCTCGACGCGAACCCCGGCCACCGCGACCAGGCGGTCGCCGAACTGCTGCGCGAGGTGTTCACGGAGACGGCCGCCGTGCGCTTCGAGGGCAACGGCTACTCCGACGAGTGGAAGAAGGAAGCGAAGAAGCGCGGCCTGCCGAACCTCGTCGACACGCCGGCGGCCATCGCGGCCGTGCGCGAGAAGAAGGCGCACCAGTTCCTGATCGACACGGGCGTGCTGTCCGAGGCCGAGGTGGAATCGCGCATCAACGTGGCGCTCGAGCGCTACATCAAGCAGGTGACGCTCGAAGCCGAGACGCTGGTGGAGATCGTCACCACGCAGGTCGTGCCCGCGGCGGAGCGCCAGCTCGCCGTGACCGGCTCGGCGTGGAAGGCCGTGACGGACGCCGGTGTCGCCGCCAAGAACTCGCCCTACGCCACGCGCGTGGCGGCGATCGCCAAGGCGCTCGACGACCGTGCTGTCGGGCTGCGCCAAGATGACGGCGCTGCTGGACAAGCTGTCGGGCGTGCACGACGAGCTCAAGCACAGCCAGGCGCTGGGCTCGGACATGCGTCCGCTCATGCAGACGGTGCGCGACGCCGCGGACAAGCTCGAGTCGCTGCTGGACGACGAGCTCTGGCCGCTTCCCAAGTACCGCGAGATGCTCTTCGTCAAGTAAGTCGCACGCGAAACGCGGGGCCGCCGGAGCGATCCGGCGGCCCCTTCGCGTTGGAGAGGGCGGGGGACTTCCGCTAGATTGCGCGTTCCTTCGAACGACACCCATCCTCCTCGGAGCACGTTTGGCCACCGCCTATTCCCTCAATGAAGCGCAGCAGCAGGCCGTCGATCACGCGCAGGGCGCCGCCCTCGTCATCGCGGGCGCCGGCTCGGGCAAGACGCGCGTCCTCACCGCGCGCATCGAGGCGCTGCTCGACCGCGGCGTGCCGCCGGAATCGATCCTCGCGTTCACCTTCACGAACCGCGCCGCGAAGGAAATGCGTGAACGCATCGAGAAGGCCGTCGGCCCCGACGCGAAGCGTCTCTGGGTCGGCACGTTCCACGCGACCGCCGTGCGATTGCTGCGCCGCGAGTGCGCGACGCTCGGCCTGCCCGCGGGCTTCTCGATCTACGACCGCGAGGACCAGGAGTCGCTCCTGCGCGGCATCCTCAAGGAACTTGGACTGTCCGACGCCGGCTTCAAGGTGGGCGTCGTGCTCGGCCGTATCTCGGACTGCAAGAACGCGCTCGTCTCGCCGGACGAATGCGAGCGCGCCGCGATGACGCCGTTCGACCGCTCCGTGGCGCAGTGCTACCGCAAGTACCAGGCGGGGCTCCGTGGCGCGGGCGCGCTCGACTTCGACGATCTCATCGCCGAATCCGTGCGGCTCTTCCTCGAGCATCCGCAGGCGGGCGAACGCTGGAGCCGCCGCTTCTCGCAGATCCTCGTGGACGAGTACCAGGACACGAACCACGCGCAGTTCCGGCTCGTGCAGGCGCTCGCCGCCGTGCACGGCAACCTGTTCGTGGTGGGTGACGACGACCAGTCCATCTACGGCTGGCGCGGCGCCGACCTCGCGAACGTGCTCGACTTCGAGCGCGCGTTTCCGGGCGCGGTCACCATTCGGCTCGAGCAGAACTACCGCTCGACGCGCAACATCCTCGACGCGGCCAACGCGGTCGTCGCGAACAACCAGGCGCGCAAGGGCAAGACGCTGTGGTCGGAGCGCGAAGCGGGCGCGCTGATCCGCTTCTCGCTGTGCGCGGACGAAGCGGACGAGGCGCGCCGCATCCGGCGCTTCCTCGAAGCGAAGGTGTCGCTCGGACGGCGGCTGCGCGACTGCGCGGTGCTCTACCGCACCAACGCCCAGTCGCGATCGCTCGAAACCGAACTGCGAAGCGCCGGCATGGCGTACGAGATCGTCGGCGGCGTGTCGTTCTTCCAGCGCCGCGAAGTGAAGGACATGCTCGCGTACCTGCGGCTGCTCGTGAACCCGCAGGACACCACGTCGTTCTACCGCATCTGGAACACGCCGCGCCGGGGCCTCGGTCCCGCCGTGCAGGCACAGATCGAAGCGCGCATGGCGGCGGGTATCCCGACGCCGCTCGACGCGCTGCGTCAGTTGTCGAACGAGGGCGCGCTCAAGGGCGCCGCGAAGGCGGGCGCGCAGTCGCTGCTCGCGCTCTACGACGAGCTGCGCGCGCATCCGGACGAGCCGCTCGACCAGATGTTCGTCCGGCTCCTCGAAAAGACGGCATATCTCGCGCACCTCGAGGCGAACAGCGAGGACGATCTCGCGGACCGCCGCTCGAACGTCGAGGAACTCGGCGCTTCCGCCGCGGCGTTCTCGGCCGCGGGCCGCGGAGGGCTGCTCGAATACCTGTCGGAGTGCTCGCTGCTCACCGACGCCGATCGCCTGAGCGAGACCACCGACCGCGTGCTGCTGCTCACCGCGCACAACGCGAAGGGCCTCGAGTTCGACGTCGTCACGGTCGCCGGGCTCGAAGAAGGGCTCATGCCGCACGCGTCCTCGCTCGACGATCCGTCGGAGCTCGAAGAAGAGCGCCGGCTGTTCTACGTGGCGCTCACCCGTGCGCGCGACGAAGTCATGCTCACCGCCGCCGCGTACCGCCGCCGCTTCGACGGCGCGTGGGGCGCGCAGGTGTCGCGCTTCCTCGACGAAATCCCGGCGCACCTGGTCGAGCGCGAGGAGGCGCAGTACCACAGCTGGAGCATGCCGCAGCGGCCCGCGAGCGGACGCCCGGCCGGTCCGGGCGCGCGTCCCGCCGACTCGGGTCAGCGCCGCACGTGGTCGAGCAGCGCCCGCGCGACGCGTTCGCGCGAGACGGAAGACCTCGGCGGCCGCACGTACCAGCAGGACGAGTTCTCGCAGATCTCGTTCGACGAGGAAGTGCCGGGAGTCGGGCCGTCGCACGGCGTGAACGCGTCGGGCCGCGGCGAGACCGCGCGCCGCGCCGTCGGCCGCCGCGTGCATCACGTGAAGTTCGGGCACGGCACCGTGCTCGACGCCGAAGGGGAAGGGCCGGACATGAAGCTCACCGTGCGCTTCACCGGCTCCATCAAGAAGGTGCTCGCGCGGTTCGTCACGGGAGGCTCGGGTGAAGATTGAGCGCGCGGAGGTCGAGCGCATCGCCGCCCTCGCGCGGCTCGAACTGGACGAAACGCGCGTCGAAGAGACCGCGGCGCAGCTGTCCAAGGTGCTCGACTTCGTCGCCGCGCTCGACACGCTGGACCTGGAAGGCTGCGAGCCGAGCGTGCTCGCGCCCGACGGCCAGCCGCTGCGCGAGGACGTGCCCGGTACGCGCGGGCTCGACCCGTTCGCCGCGACCGCGGGCGCGCCCGAGAGCGAGGACGGCTACTTCGTCGTGCCGCCCGTCGTGGAGAACGTGAACCCGTGAGCACGCCGCTCTTCAAGCGTTCGGCCGCGTGGATCGCCGCGCAGGTGCGCGCGGGCGCGGTCACGCCGACCGAAGCCGTGGACGCGGGCTGGGACGGCCCCGGCGCGCACTGGGAGCACGACGTGCACGCGGTCGTGCACACCGACCGCGAGGCGCGCCAGGCGGGCGCGGACGCCGCGAACACGGCGGGGCCGCTCGCGGGCGTGCCGGTGCTCGTGAAGGACAACCTCTGCACGGTGGACTATCCGACCACGTGTTGCTCACGCGTGCTCGCGGGCTGGCACGCGCCCTACGACGCGACGGTGGTGACGCGCCTGCGCGAAGCCGGCGCGGTGATCGTCGGCAAGGCGAACATGGACGAGTTCGCGATGGGCTCGTCCACCGAGTTCAGCTGCTACGGGCCGACGCGCAATCCGTGGGACCTCGCGCGCGTGCCCGGCGGCTCGAGCGGCGGCGCCGCCGCGGCGGTCGCGTACGGCCTCGTGCCGGTCGCGCTCGGCTCGGACACCGGCGGCTCGGTGCGCCAGCCCGCGGCGTTCTGCGGCGTGTACGGGCTCAAGCCGACGTACGGGCGATTCTCGCGCTACGGACTCGTCGCGTTCGGCAGCTCGCTCGACCAGGTCGGCGTCTTCGCGCGCCACGCGGGCGACGTCGCGCTCACGTACGCGGCGCTCGCGGGACACGATCCGTACGACTCCACGTCGCGCCCGAATCCCGCGCCCGACGTGTCGCGCTGGGATTCCGGCGTCGCGGGGCTGCGCTTCGGCTGGCCGAGCAACCTGTGGGCGAAGGGTGTCGACCCCGTGCTCGTCGAGGCGCTCGAACGCTCCGCCGCCGCGCTCGAACGCGCGGGCGCCGTGCGGGTGCCGATCGAATTGTTGCCCGGCGAAGCGGCCGTCGGGGCCTACTACCTCGTGGCGACCGCCGAGGCGAGCAGCAACCTCGCGCGCTTCGACGGCGTGCGCTACGGCCATCGCGCCGCGCGCGCGGCGGACGTGAAGTCGCTCTACGTGCGCAGCCGCAGCGAGGGCTTCGGCCCCGAGGTGCAGCGCCGCATCCTGCTCGGCACCTACGCGCTGTCGTCCGGCTACTACGACGCCTACTACCTGCGCGCGCAGAAGGCGCGCACGCGCTTCCGCGCGGACTACGCGCGCGCGTTCGCGCAGTGCGACTTCCTGCTGCTGCCGACGACGCCGACGCTGCCGTTCAAGATGGGCGAGAAGACCGACGATCCGCTCGCGATGTACCTGAGCGACGTCTTCACGATCGGCGCGAACCTCGCCGGCATCCCGGGCCTGAGCGTGCCGATCGGCGTGACGCCCGAGGGACTGCCGACCGCGGTGCAGTTGCTCGGTCCCGAGGACGGCGAGAGCGCGCTGCTGCGCGCCGCGCGCGCGATCGAAGTGAACGGCGACGTCGCGAAGCTCTCGCGCGAAAACGAAACGGAGGCGTCGTGGCCTTCGAAGCGGTGATCGGACTGGAGTGCCACATCCAGCTGCGCACGCGGACGAAGATGTTCTGCGAGTGCGCTGTTCTCTACGGCGACGAGGCGAACTCGCACGTCTGCCCGGTGTGTCTCGGGCTGCCGGGCGCGCTGCCGCGCCCGAACGGCGGCGCGATCGCCATGGCGCTGCGCCTCGGGATCGCGCTCGGTTGCGACGTGCGCCGCGACAGCGTGTTCGCGCGGAAGAACTACTTCTATCCGGACATGCCGAAGAACTACCAGATCACGCAGTACGACCGGCCGCTCTTCGAGCACGGCGCGCTGCCGGTGACGATGGACGGTGAGCCGCGCTCGTTCGCGCTCACGCGCATCCACATGGAAGAGGACGCGGGCAAGTCGTTCCATCCCGAGCGTCACGGCGACCGCAGCCTGTCGCGCGTCGAGTTCAATCGCGCGGGCACGCCGCTGCTCGAGCTGGTGACCGAGCCCGTGCTGCGCTCGCCGGCCGAATGCGCGGCGTTCCTCACGCAGCTGCGCAAGCTTGTGCGCGCGCTCGGCATCTCCGACGGCGACATGGAGAAGGGCCAGCTGCGCTGCGACGCGAACGTGAGCCTGCGCCCAGTGGGCGAGTCGAAGCTCGGCGTGAAAACCGAGCTCAAGAACCTGAACACGATCAAGGGCGTCGAGCGCGGCGTGGAAGCCGAGATCGAGCGCCAGCGCCGCATGCTCGAGGACGGTGAGCGCATCGTGCAGGCGACGCTGCTGTACGACGCCGACCACGACAAGCTCGCGATCATGCGCACCAAGGAGCACGCGCACGACTACCGCTACCTGCCCGATCCCGACCTGCCGGTGCTGCGCGTGACCGAGGCCGAGATCGCGCACTGTCGCGAGACGCTGCCCGAGCTGCCGTGGGCGCGCGAGGAGCGCTTCGTGGCGCGCTACGGCCTGCCGGCGTACGACGCCGCGGTGCTGTGCGACGCGCGCGAACTGGCGGACTACTACGAAGCGTGCGCGGAAGGACTCGACCCGAAGTTCGTGAGCAACTGGCTCATGACCGAAGTGCTGCGGATCCTGAAGGAGAAGCAGTGGGAGATCGCGCGCTGGGTGGAGCAGGTGCCGCCCGCGCGCATGCGCGACTTCCTCGCGCGCGTCGAGAAACGCGAACTGCCCGGGCCGCTCGCCAAGCAGTGCATCGGGTGGCTCGCGGACGAACGCGGCGAGGTGGACGAACTGCTGAAGCGCCACGGCGTCGAAGTGAAGGGCACCGCCGACACGCTGCGCCCGATCGTGCAGGCCGTGATCGCCGAGAACCCCGGTCCGGTCGCCGAGTATCGTTCCGGCAAGCAGGTGACGTTCGGATTCCTCGTGGGCCAGGTGATGAAGAAGAGCGGCGGGCAGGCCGTGCCGCAGCTCGCGCAGCAGCTGTTGCGCGAGGAACTCGGCTGACCGAACCGGAGGACGCCATGGCGTTCCGTGCCGAAGTGCGTCGCGCGTTGTCGCAGAGCGTGGGTTCGTCGCTGGCGCAGGCGTTCGCCGCGCCCAAGGTGACGGTGATCGTCGCCGACGCGGCCGTGTCCGAACGCGACGTGGTCGCCTTGTCGGAGCTGGTCGAGTCGCTCGTGCGCGTCGGGACTTCGCGCGGCCGGTGCATGCTGCTGCTCGCGCACGCGGGGCCGGAGGCCCCGGCACCTGCCCTGAAATCCCACGCGAAGCTGTTGCGCGCCACGCTCGGCATGCCCGTGGTCGTGCACGACTCCACGGAGCGGTCCGACTGGATTCCGGGCGCCATCGATGCGCTGGGGGACTGCTCGCTCGACGACGAACTGCGTGAGGCCGAGGCGGTCGTGCTCGTCGGCCGGTGGAGTCGCCGGAAGGACGGCGCGCCGCACGGCGGTCCGGCGTTGTTGCTGCCCGGGCTCGCCGACGCCGCGATGCACGTGCGCTGGGCGGCGTGCCCGGAGCGCGAAGCGCGCGACGCGGCGATGCGCGCCGTGACGACGATCGTGCCGGTGGACTACGCGCTGCTCTGGGACGCATCGGACCCGCCGCACGTGCGAGCGGGCTCGGGGGCGGAACTGATCGCGGCGCTCGAAGCGGAAGGCTGGCCGCGCACCGAGTGAGAACGCTGGCCGCACGCGCGAGCGTCCGTTAGATTGCGCGCATGGCGATCTCCCGCATTCTCGTCGTCGGTTCGGGCGGCCGCGAGCACGCGCTCGCGTGGCGTCTCGCGCGCGACGCGCACGCGCCGCACGTGATCGTGACGCCCGGCAACGACGGTATGGCGCGCACGTTCGAGCGCCTGGACGTGAGCGAAACCGACGCGGCCGGCATCGTGCGCGCCGCGCGCGAGCACGCGGTCGAACTCGTCGTCGTCGGTCCCGAGTCGGCGCTCGCCGCCGGGGTTTCCGACGCGCTCGTGGAGGCCGGCATCCCGTGCTTCGGCGCCTCGCGCGCCGCCGCGCGGCTCGAGTCGAGCAAGTGGTTCGCGAAGGAAGTCATGCGCGAGGCCGGTGTCCCGACCGCGCGCGCGTTCGCGTGGGCGACGGAAGCGGAAGCCTTCGCCGCGCTCGAGACGCTCGGCGCGCCGCACGTGGTGAAGGCCGACGGTCTCGCCGCGGGCAAGGGCGTGCTCGTCACGTCCGATCTCGCCGAGGCGCGCGCGTTCGCGGCCGACTGCCTTTCCGGTTCGCGCTTCGGAGCGCAGGGCCGTGTGGTGATCGAGGAGTTCCTGCGTGGCGAGGAGGCGTCGGTGATCGCGCTGTGCGACGGCGAGCACTTCCTGCTGCTGCCGCCCGCGCGCGACCACAAGCGCGCGTTCGACGGCGATGCGGGCCCGAACACCGGCGGCATGGGCGCCGTCGCGCCCGCGCCGGTCGTGACGCGCGAGATCGAGCGCGTGACCGCCGAGCGCGTCGTCGCGCCCATGCTGCGCACGATGGCCGCCCGCGGCACCCCGTACGTCGGCGCCCTCTACTGCGGCCTCATGGTGCGCAGTACACACGCCCACTCCACCGAGGCTGGAAGCCTCGGCCCCGTTGCAGTGGTGGAGTTCAATGCGAGGTTCGGCGATCCCGAAACCCAGGCGATGTTGCCTCTCGTCGTGGGCGACTTCTCCGCCGCGCTCGCCGCGGCCGCGCAAGGCCGCCTCGCGCCCGACGCGTTGTCGCGCGGTTCGGGTGGCGCGGTGACGATCGCGCTCGTGGACGAGGGATATCCCGTGAGCACGTTCGGCACCGGGACGATCGAAGGGCTCGACGCGCTCGAGGGGCGCGGCGACCTGTTCGTGTTCCACGCGGGCACGCGCCGCGACGGCGACACCTGGCGCGTGAAGGGCGGCCGCGCGGCATACGTGACCGCGACGGGCGAGAACGCCGCGACGGCGCGCGAGCGTGCGTACGCGGCGTGTGCGACACTCCGCGGCGCGCATTGGCGCATGCGGAGCGACATCGGCGCGGGACCGGGAGTCCCCGCCGCGACGCAGCACGGCATGGGAGGGCAGTGACCCGATGGCGACCCGAAAGACGAACACGAAGCCGAAGGCGCTCGTGGGCATCGTGATGGGCAGCGAATCCGATCGCGCGGTGATGGAAGAGGCGGCGAAGGTGCTCGCCGACTTCGGCGTGGGTTCCGAGGTGGCCGTGCGCTCCGCGCACCGCACGCCCGACGCCGCGGCGAAGTGGGCGCGCACGGCGCGCGCGCGCGGGCTGCGCGTGCTGATCGCGGGCGCCGGTGGCGCCGCGCATCTCGCCGGCGCGATGGCCGCGCACTCGCGCCTTCCCGTGCTCGGTGTGCCGCTCGCGTCGTCGCCGCTCGGCGGATTCGACGCCCTGCTCTCGACCGTGCAGATGCCTCCCGGCGTTCCGGTCGGCACGCTCGGCGTGGGCGGCTGGGGCGCGCGCAACGCCGCGCACCTCGCGCTCCGCATTCTCGCGGTCTCCGACTCCGCGCTCGCGCGCAAGCTCGAGGACCACGCCGACGCCATGGCGCGCGGCGGCGTTCCGAACAAGAAGAAGTAGCCGTCGAACATCGAGACGATTCCCGAGGGAGAAATCGAAGATGGACATCCTGCGCGTGGACACCGACCAGCCCGAACGCCGCACGCTCGATCGCGCGGCGGAAGCGGTGCTGCGCGGCGGCGTCATCGCGTTCCCGACCGACACGCTGTACGGACTCGGTTGCTCGCTGTTCGACGTGTCCGCGGTGGACATGGTCGCGCGGCTCAAGCGCCGTCCGCCGAGCATGGCGGTCATCTCGCTCATTCCCGACGCCGAGCAGGCGTGGGGGCTCGCGGTCGGCATCTCGCCGCTGGCCGAGCGCCTGATGAAGGCGTGCTGGCCGGGACCGCTCTCGATCATCCTCCACGCGTCCGGGCTCGTGCCCGCGGCCGTGCAGGGCGGAGGGGGCACGATCGCCCTGCGCTGCCCGAAGGACACGCTCTCGCACGCGCTGCTCGGCCGCATCGGCGGCCCGGTCGTGTCGTCGAGCGCGAACCTCTCGGGGCAGGCGCCGGCCGAGACGGCCGAGGAAGTCGTGAAGTACTTCGGGAACCAGCTCGACCTCATCCTGGACGGCGGCCCGCGCCGGGGAGGACTGCCCTCCACGCTCGTGGACGTCACCGGACCGAAGGCGAAGCTTCTTCGCCGCGGCGCGCTGGACGTGACATCCCTGCTCGGGGACTACGAAGACCTGACTTCTCCGCGTGCCGACGGTTGACGGCCCCGAAAGCGCACTCCTAGACTGCCGCCATGCCGCCCGAAGACCACACCGTCCGCGTGCTGTTCGTCTGCACGGGCAACACCTGCCGGAGCCCCCTCGCGGTCGCCGCGCTCCTCGCCGAACTCGGTGAGGACGCCGCACGCGTCCAAGTGACTTCCGCCGGTACGGCGGCGGCCGAAGGCCAGGGCGCGAACCCGCTTTCGTGCGAAGTGGCGGCGGTGGACGGACTCGACCTTTCGAAGCACCGTTCGAGGCGCGCCGTCGCGCCCCTCGTGCGGTCGGCCGATTTCGTGTTCGTGATGGACCCGTTGCACCGGGTCGCGATCGAAGCGCTCGGCGCGAGTCGCGAGCGGGTGCACCTGTTGAGCGAGTATCCGGCCCCCGGTGATCCCGGGATGCCGGTGAGTGATCCGTTTGGAGCGTCGAAAGAAGCCTATGAAGAGTGCTGGCGGCGCATTCGCCATCACGTCCGGCGCATCACGCCGGCCGTGCGACAGGCGCTGAACGCACGTAACGCCTCATAGAGAAACCGGACCGCGGCATCCGCCGCACGAGGACATCACCATGGCCATGAAGAAGAGCGACAAGATCTGGATGAACGGCACGTTCGTCCCGTGGGACGACGCGAAGGTCCACGTGCTGTCGCACGTCCTGCATTACGGCTCGAGCGTCTTCGAGGGCATCCGTGCCTACGAGACGAAGAACGGGCCCGCCATCTTCCGCCTCGGTGAGCACATCGAGCGCCTGATGATGTCGAGCAAGATCTATCGCATGGAGGTGCCGTACAGCGCGGAGGAGATCGAACGCGCGTGCCTCGAGACGGTCGCGGTGAACAACCTCAAGGAGTGCTACATCCGGCCGCTCGTGTATCGCGGCTACTCGCACGTGGGCGTGGACCCGCGCGGTGTGCCGATCGACGTCATGATCGCGGCCTACCCGTGGGGCAAGTACCTCGGCGAGGAAGCGCTGACCAAGGGCGCCGCGGTCAAGATCGGCACGTGGGCGCGCATGGCGCCGAACACGCTGCCGGCGATGGCGAAGGCCGGCGGCAACTACCTCAACTCGCAGCTGCTCAAGCTCGAGGCCGTCCAGGACGGTTACGAAGAGGCGATCGCGCTCGACGTGCAGGGCTACGTGAGCGAAGGCTCGGGCGAGAACCTGTTCGCCGTCTACAAGAACGAGATCATCACGCCGCCCGTCAGCTCGAGCATCCTCTCGGGCATCACGCGCGACAGCGTCATGCGCCTGGCCACGGACATGGGCTACAAGGTCCGCGAGGCCGTCATCCCGCGCGAGATGCTGTACATCGTGGACGAGCTCTTCTTCACCGGCACGGCCGTCGAAGTGACGCCGGTTTCGTCGGTCGACCGCATCAACGTCGGCGCGGGCGAGCGAGGCCCGGTGACGAAGGCGCTGCAGGACGCGTTCTTCGGGATCGTGAAGGGCGAACTGCCGGATCGTTACGGCTGGCTCTCCATGGTGCCGCAGTCGGCCGCGAAGCGCTGACCGATGAAGCTCGCGGTGGGCAGTGATCACGCCGGGTTCGCGCTCAAGGAACTCGTGAAGGCCGAGCTCGAGAAGCTCGGGCACGAGGTCGTGGACGTGGGCACGCACTCCGGCACGGAGTCCGTGGACTATCCCGACTTCTCTTTCGCCGTCGCCGAAGCCGTGGCGGCGAAGTCCGTGGACCTCGGCGTGGTCGTCTGCGCCACCGGCATCGGCGCCAGCATCGCCGCCAACAAAGTCGTGGGGGCGCGCGCGTCCGTCGTGACGAGCGACGAGACGGCGCGCCTGACACGCCAGGACAACGATTCGAACGTGCTCGCTCTCGGGTCCAAGACCGCGCCCAGCGCCGAAGACGCGTTGCGCTGGCTGCGCGTGTGGCTCGACAC
>JADJLL010000031.1 GCA_016710095.1 Candidatus Eiseniibacteriota bacterium
TCTGGCCGCGCACCGGGGTCATGATCTGCCAGGCGCAGTACGGCCAGTATTCCCCGGTGGTCGTGCCCGACGGTTCGGGCGGAGCGTACATCGCGTGGCGGGACGAGCGCTCCCTGGTCGGCGCCTACCTCCAGCGCGTCAACGGTTCGGGTGTCGAGCAGTGGACGCCCGACGGCAACCTGCTCAATCCCGCGCTGTCGATGGCCGATCGCCCGGCGCTGGCCACGGATGGGCAGGGCGGGGTGATCGCCGCGTGGTCCGACGACCGTGACGGGTTCTTGAACGCCCGCGTGCGCGTTCAGCGCTTCTCGCCCGCGGGCACGGCTCTGTGGAGCACCGGCGGTGTTGCGGTCTGCCCTGCCACCGCCGCCCAGAGCTACGCCTCGATGGACGCCGACGGCGTGGGGGGGTGCGTGGTCGCGTGGCGTGACGGCCGCACGGGCGCCAGTGTCGATGTCTACGCGCAGCGCGTCGGCGCCGACGGGCTGCGCCGATGGACGGACGCCGCCGTCGCCGTGTCGGTGGCCGCGAACGATCAGGACTTCCCGGTGCTCCGGTCGGACGGCAAGGGAGGCGCGTGCATCGCCTGGTTCGACGCGCGCAGCGGAAACTACGACATCTTCGCGCAGCGTCTGAGCGCGATCGGGCAGCCGCTCTGGACCTCGAACGGCGCCGCGCTCTGTGTCATGAACGGCGCGCAGCGCGACCCGGTCTTGGTCGCGGACGGCAGCGGCGGCGCCGTCGTCTGCTGGCTCGATTCCCGGGGCCGGTTCTTCCCGAAAGTCTTCGCGCAGCGTGTCGAGCCGTTCGGCTACCTCGGAATCCTGAGCCGCTCATGGCCGGGGTGCGCGACGTGCCCAACGACCAGGGCGGCAAGGTGAAGGTGTCGTGGTACGCGAGCTGGCTGGACACCGGGAGCGATCCGGCGCTCGCGTACTACGACGTGTACCGCTCCGTGCCGGGCAGTGTCGCCGCCGCTGCTGTGCGCTCCGGCGCGCAGGCATCGTCCGATTTCTCGGCGCCCGCCGCGGGCAAGCGCTCGTTCGTGCGCCCCGCGAGCGCCGCGCTGTACGCGTGGGAGTACGTCACGTCGGTCGTGCCGGTCCATTTCCTCTCCGCGTACGGAGTGGTCGTGCCCACGACGGGCGATTCGATCGCGGGCTCCAATCCGCGCACCGCGTTCATGGTCGTGGGACGAAACATGGACGGCAGCCGCTACTGGCTCTCGTCTCCGGATTCCGGTTACTCCGTCGACAACCTTGCGCCGGCCGCGCCGTCGTCGCTCAGCGGCACGTTCGCGCAGGGCGTGGTGGCGTTGCACTGGGATCCCAACACCGAAGGTGACATCGCCGGTTACCGGCTGTATCGCGGCACCTCGGCGGCGTTCGTGCCCGGTCCGGCCACTCTGTATGCGACGCCGGAGTCCAACGGATGGGTCGGCACCGCCGGTGGGCCGTACGTGTACAAGCTCACCGCGTTCGATTCGCACGGCAACGAGTCGCCCGCGGCGACCTACCTTCCGGGCGGAACGCTCGACGTGACGGCCGGCGTGCCGCCGGCGCAGGCGTTCTTCTCGCTCGGCTCCGCGAATCCCGCGCGAGCCGGCGCTGCCGCCACGCTGCGGCTCGGGCTCACCGGCGCGGGCGACGTTTCGGTGGCGCTCTTCGATGCGCACGGTCGTCGCGTGCGAGACCTCGCCAGCGGCCCTCGCGCCGCCGGTACGTACACGCTCACGTGGGACGGCCGTGACTCTCAAGGCACCGCGTCGGCGCCGGGGCTCTACTTCGCCCG
Source organism: Candidatus Eiseniibacteriota bacterium (assembly GCA_016710095.1). Taxonomy (GTDB): domain Bacteria; phylum Eisenbacteria; class RBG-16-71-46; order RBG-16-71-46; family RBG-16-71-46; genus CAIXRL01. The sequence goes on from JADJLL010000031.1 coordinate 1,792, forward strand.
CGCCACGGGGCCGGGCATCGCCGCGACGGTGAAGATCGTCGTGCAGGAGTAGAGCGCACACTCGACCGAGACACAGCGGGGGCGCGCCGGTGCACTGCCGGCGCGCCCCGTGCGCGTTTGACGGCGGTCGAACGCACGGAGCGCTCCTGCCCCTCGGTCCCCCCGCCTGAAGTACCGCGGGGTTTGAAGTTTGGGGCCGACTTTGAAAATCCTGCCGCGCCGAGCCCGCGCGCGCGCTCTCGCGCTCCTCGCAAATCGGGCGCCGCGGCCCGTAACGCGCATCGCCGCCTCGCCACGCGCGCTTCCGGCGCCATCGCCACGGCTCCGCGCGCTGGCACCGATCCTGCCCTTCACTCGGGTGAGTGGAGCGCGGGGCACTGCGGGATCGTGTCGCCGGAACATCGCACCGCGCTCCGATCTCCCGATTTGCTGGCCCGCGCATCGCGAGCTCCAACGCCGCACCAGGACCGAGGCTCCGGCATGACTCCTCAATACGAAGCGCCGAGCGCCACGGTCATGGCGCTGGTTCTCTACCGGCCGCGCCTCGACGAGTGGTACGACCTCGACACGACCGCCGCCCTCTCGGGCGTCTCGCGCCGCGCGATCCTCAAGTACTGCCGCTGCGGCCTCGTGATCCCGTCCTTCGAGATTCCCTACGGCGCCATGATGTTCGGCCCCGAAGCGGTCCTCACCGTGCGCGGAGTCGAGCGCGTGCGCATCGCGAGAGGCCTCGAGCGGGCGTGGATCGCCGCCATGTGCGAGGTGCTCGAGGACCTGGAACTCCTGCGCGCCGAAGCACGCCGACGCCGCAACGAATGACCCCACGCGCCGCGCGTTCCCGACGCCCCACGCGTCGGTGAGCGCCGCGGCCCGCATTGCACGACGCGGCACCGAAAGGCACGCCCCCTCATGACCGCTCACGATCTGTTCACTCCCGTCCGGCTGGGCGCATTCAGCCTGCGCAATCGCATGGTCATGGCGCCGATGACGCGCATGCGCGCCGCACCGGGCGGCGTGCCGACCGCCGACATGGCCCGCTACTACGCGCAACGCGCGAGCGCGGGGCTCATCGTCACCGAAGCGACTTCGATCTCGGTGCAGGGCTCGGGCTGCCTGAACGCGCCCGGCATCCACACCGACGCGCAGCGCGCGGGCTGGCGGCAGGTGGTGAAGGAAGTGCACGAGGCGGGCGGACTGTTCTTCCTCCAGCTCTGGCACATGGGGCGCATCTCGCATCCGAGCTTCCAGGCCGGAGGCGCCTTGCCCGTCGCGCCGAGCGCGATCGCGCCGCGTTCGGGGCGCATCCTCACGGTCACCGGCATGCAGGACTACGTGGCGCCGCGCGCGCTCGACCGCAAGGAGCTTCCGCACATCGTCGCGCAGTACGTCGCCGCCGCGCACTGCGCGCTGAGCGCGGGCTGCGACGGCGTCGAGATCCACAACGCGAACGGCTACCTGCTCGACCAGTTCCTTCGCGACGGCACGAACCATCGCAGCGACGAATACGGCGGCTCGATCGCCAACCGCTGCCGGCTCACGATCGAAGTGGCGGAAGCCGTCACCCAGGCGTGCGGCGCCGGCCGCGTGGGCATTCGCTTCTCGCCCAGCTCGAGCTTCAACGACATGAGCGACACGACTCCGCTGCCCACGTTCCGTCACGTGCTGCGCGAGCTGAACCAGCTGCGCCTCGCGTACGTGCACGTGATCACGGCGTCCGACGAAGACGTGCGGCACGGTGGAGTGGCCGTGCCGCTCGTCACGCTGCGCCGCGCGCATCACGGCCCGATGATCGCCGCGAACGGATTCGACCGCGCGTCGGCGACGCGGCTGCTCGCCGAAGGCGGCGCCGACGCCGTCGCGTTCGGGCGGCTGTTCCTCGCGAACCCCGACCTGCCCGAGCGCTTCCGCGCGGATGCGCCGCTCAACGCTCCGGACGAATCGACGTTCTACGGCGGCACGTCCGCCGGCTACACCGACTACCCGTCGCTCGGGACACAACCCGCGACACAGCCATGACGCCGGACGCGCTCACCTCGGCACCGGCCGGGGCGCGTGCGCGGTTGGCGCGGCTGTGGAGCCGCCGCAGCACGATCATCGCGGTGCTCGCGGTCGTGGCGATCGTCGCGCATCTGGCGATGCGATACGGAATGCGGTGGGAGCCGCGGATCGCGGCGATCCCGTTGTTCGTCGCGCTCGCCGTGGGCGGCGCGCCGCAGGTGTACGGACTGATTCGCAACCTGCTGCGCCGCGAGTTCGGCTCCGACCTGCTCGGCGGCATCTCGATCGTCACCTCCGTCGTTCTCGGCGAGTACCTCGCGGGCACGATCATCGTGCTGATGCTCGCGGGCGGGGAGGCGCTCGAGCGCGGCGCCATGGGGCGCGCGAGTTCGGCGCTCGCGGCGCTCGCGAAGCGCATGCCCGCCGTCGCGCACCGCAAGCGCGGCGACGTGACCGAGGACGTGCCGCTCGCGGACCTCGCCGTGGGCGACACGGTCGTGCTCCATCCGCACGAGATCTGTCCGGCGGACGGCACGGTCAGTGAAGGCCGCGGCGTGATGGACGAGTCGTACCTCACGGGCGAGCCGTTCCGCGCGACCAAGACGCGCGGCTCGGCGGTCATGTCGGGCGCGGTCAACGGCGACGCGGTGCTCACGGTCGTCGCCACGCGCATCGCGGCGGATTCGCGCCACGCGCGGATCATGGAAGTGATGCGCGAGTCCGAGGCCACGCGACCGCAGTTGCGCCGGCTCGCCGACCAGCTCGGCGCGGCTTTCACGCCGGTCGCGCTCGCCGTCGCGGTGGCGGCGTGGGCGCTCACCGGCGAGTCGTCGCGCTTCCTCGCGGTGATCGTGATCGCGACGCCATGCCCGCTGCTGCTCGCGATCCCGATCGCGATCATCGGTTCCGTGTCGCGGTGCGCGAAGCGCGCGATCATCGTCCGCAATCCCGTGGCGCTCGAACGCGTGACGGGATGCCGCACCGCGATCTTCGACAAGACGGGCACGCTCACCTACGGCGACGCGCGATTGTCCGACACGTGGCTCGCGCTCGGATTCGGGGAGGACGAAGTGCTCGAACTCGTCGCAAGCGTCGAGCGCTACTCGCGGCATCCGTTGGCTCGCGCGATCCTCGCCGAAGCCGCGAGCCGCAAGCTGACGCTGCGCGAGGCGACGGAAGTGAACGAAGCGCCCGGCGAAGGGCTGCGCGGCGCCGTCGCCGGCCGCACGCTGCGGGTCACGAGCCGTGCGCGTCTCGTGGCGCTGCATCTTCCGGGAGTCGAGGCGCTGCCACCGCCGAGCGCCGGGCTCGAATGCGCCGTCGCGCTCGACGAACGTTGCGTCGCGTTGCTGCGCTTCCGCGACGAGCCGCGCGCCGAGAGCGTCGCGTTCCTCGGGCATCTCGGTCCGCGTCACGGGTACTCGCGCGCGATGATCGTGTCCGGCGATCGCGACGCCGAGACGCGCGACCTCGCGGCGCGCGTCGGCATCACGGAGGTGTTCTCGGAGCAGAGCCCCGAGCAGAAGCTCGCGCTCGTGCGCGCCGAGACCGCGCGCGCGCCGACGCTCTACGTGGGCGACGGCATCAACGACGCGCCCGCGATGCTCGCCGCGACGGTCGGCATGTCGATCGGGCAGGGGAGCGACGTGACGTCGGAAGCGGCGAGCGTCGTGATCATGGACAGCTCGCTGCAGAAGGTGGACGAGTTCATCCACATCGGGCGCCGCATGCGCGCGATCGCGCTGCAGAGCGCGCTCGGAGGCATGGCGCTCAGCCTCGTCGGCATGGTGTTCGCGGCCACCGGGCATCTCTCGGCGGTCGGCGGCGCGATCGCGCAGGAAGCGATCGACGTGCTGGCGGTGCTCAACGCGCTGCGGGCCGCATTCCCGGCCCACGTGACGCACGACTCGTGAAACGGCTCGCCGGACGGCGGGAAAGGCAGGGCGAACGATGAACGCCACGGAACTCACGATGCGGGCGGACGTCGCCGCGGCCGGTGGCTGGTACGCGGGGCTGATCAAGCCCGCGTGGAATCCACCGGCGTGGCTGTTCGGTCCCGCGTGGACGGTGCTCTACGTCGCCATGGCCGCCGCGGCGTGGCTCGTGTGGCGCCAGGGCGGATGGCGATCGCATCGCGTGGCGCTCGCGCTCTTCGCGCTGCAGCTCCTCTTCAACCTGGTCTGGTCGCCGCTCTTCTTCCGTATGCACCGCCCGGGCTGGGCGCTGCTCGACTGCGCGCTGCTCGCCGTGTCGCTCGCGGCGACGCTGGCGGCGTTCTGGCGGATCGACCGGCGCGCGGGCGCGCTGCTCGTGCCGTACCTCGCGTGGGTGTGCTTCGCCACGTTCCTGAACTTCACGATCTGGCGGCTCAACCGGGACGCCGTTTCGCCGCCGCCGCCGCCGGGACCCGCGGCGCATGGACTCGTGGCCGAAGAGCCCGCGGCGCCTGCCGCACTCGCGGACACGATCTCTCGAGCCACGCACACCCAGCAGGAGGAGTGATGAAGCAGCTGCGCATACCGGGCGTCACGAGCATCGAGTGCCCACGCTGTGGCCGCGAGCTTTCGGACTACGACGAGCCGGTGCCGTGGATGGGCATCCTGCACCTGACGGCGCGCTGTGGTCCGTGCCATCTGGAGCACCTGTTCGAGGTGGACTCGGGCGTGGGCGAGGCGAGCGTCGTCGCGGTGGAGTGCACGAAGATCGCTTGAGCGCTCCGGGCCGGACGAAGCGCGGCTGAAGGCGTATGGTGCGCGGGCGGCGCCGACCTTCGCGCCGCGCGCACCGACGACCCGCACCGTGAGCCGAACGATGGAACTGCCCGAAGTCACCGAGCCCTCGCCGCACGATCACCCGAACCCCTACGCGAAGCTCCCGCTCCTGCGCTGGGCCGTGCAGCTCGTGTGCGCGGCGTTCGTCGCGCTCGTCGGGCTCGAGTTCGCGCGCTTCCACGCGCTGTCGATGTCGGGAGGGACGCCGCTCTCCGCGCGCCCCGCGAGCGTCGAAGCGCTGCTGCCGATCAGCGCGCTCATGGCGCTGCGGCGTTTCGTCGCGACGGGGCAGTGGGACGACCTGCATCCCGCCGGGCTCACGATCCTCGTCGCCGTGATCGCGAGCGCGTTCTTCGCGCGCAAGGCGTTCTGCTCGTGGGTGTGCCCGGTCGGCACGCTGTCGCGCGCGCTCGAGTGGGCGGGCGGCCGGCTCGGCTGGATGCGCCGCCGCAAACCGAGCCAGAAGAAGAGCGCGCTCGCGCTGCTCGGGCACGCGCCCAAGTACGTCGTGCTCGGCTTCTTCCTCTACATGATGTTCGTCGTGATGGACGTGCGCACGGTGAGCGAGTTCCTCGGCTCGGACTACAACCACGTCGCCGACGCGCGGCTGCTCGCGTTCTTCGCCGCGCCCTCGGGCACGGCGATCGTCGTGATCGGCGCGTTCTTCGTGGGCTCGCTGTTCGTGCGCCACCTGTGGTGCCGGTTCGTGTGCCCGTACGGCGCGTTCCTCGGACTCGTGTCCTGGGCTTCGCCGCAGCGCATCGTGCGCGACGAGGCGACGTGCACGTCGTGCAAGCGCTGCACGCAGATCTGCCCGAGCGCCATTCGCGTGCACACCGAGCTGCGCGTGCTCACGCCGGAGTGCACGGGCTGCATGGACTGCGTGACCGTGTGCCCGGTCGAGGACTGCCTCACGGTCGGCCGGCCGCGCAAGCAGGGCTGGTCGCCGTTGCTCGTGCCCGCCGTCGCGATCGCGGTGATGCTCGGCGCGTGGCTCGCCGCGCGCGCGAGCGGGCACTGGTACTCCAAGGTCCCCGCGGCGGAGTTCGCCGAGCGCTATCGGAACGAGGCGATCCAGTCGAGCTTCGAGCGCACGCACGGCGGACCTTCACGCTGAACGCACGACGGCGACCGCGAGCGTGCGAAGTGCACGAGCGTGCGCGCGCTCCAGTGTGTGGCGCCCCACTTTTTTCCCGCGGCCCAGTCGCGAACCGTTACGCTCGCACGCGTGCCCGGGCCGCAGCGGAACTTCCCGGCGCCATCCATCCTGCGTCTTCCGCCGTTCACGCCCGGAGCTCGACCGACATGCGCCGTTCGTACCCCCTGCGATTCGTGCTGTCCGCTCTTCTCGTTCTCGTCGCTTGTGCCGCGCACGCACAGGTCGTGGACCCCAACCTGTGGGTCACGAACGGCAAGGTGAACGCGACGCTGCTCGACGGCGCGCGGCTCTACATCGGCGGTGACTTCTCGTACGTCGGGCCGCAGACGGGCTCCTTCAGTTCCTACGACGTCAGCGACCAGCACGTGAAGACGCGCTGGCCGCGCGTGGACGGCACGGTGCTCTGCGCCGCGCCCGACGGCGCGGGCGGCTGGTTCATCGGCGGCACGTTCACGAAGGTCGGGGGCTTCACGCGCAACAACCTCGCGCACATCGACGCCAACGGCGGCACGGTGCAGTGGAACCCGAACCCCAACGGCGCGGTGCGGAGCCTCATCGTGCGCGGGCGCAAGGTGTACGTCGCGGGCGACTTCACCACGATCTCGTCCACGGCGCGCAATCGCGCCGCCTGTCTCGAAGCGGTCTATGGCACCGCGCAGGCGTGGAATCCGAACGCCTCCGGCACCGTGTACTCGATCGTCGCGCTCGACGACAAGATCTTCGCCGGCGGGACGTTCACGACCATCGGCGGGCAGACGCGCAATCGGATCGCCGCGCTGGACACGCTGAACGGCAGCGCGACCGCCTGGAACCCGAACGCGAACTCGACGGTCTTCTCGATCTTCGCCACGCCGAGCCGCGTGTACATCGGCGGCGACTTCACGCTCGTCGGCGGGCAGAATCGCTCGCGCGTCGCCGCGCTGGGCACGGCGAGCGGGCTCGCGCTCGCGTGGAACCCGGGCGTGATCGGTCGAGTGCTCACGCTCGCCATGCGTTCGCCGAACCTCTACGTGGGAGGGGCATTCGACGTCGCGGGCGGCCTCACGCGATACAGCATCGCGGCGCTCGACACCATCAACGGACGCCCACGACGTGGAATCCCGGATGGAGCGGCACCGTGAACGCGATCGAGTTCGACGAGTTCCGGACCTACATCGGCGGCCGCTTCTCGTACGTGAACGGTGTGCGCTGCGAGAACTACGCCGTGGTCCACGCCGAGGGCACGGGCGTGGTGGTCGGGCCCGCGGTGCCCGTGGGCGGCGAGGTCTTCGTCGTGAGGCCGGGCGCCCGCGAGACGTTCCTCGGCGGCGCGTTCGCGAGCATGGGCGGCGTGTTGCGCGACAACCTCGCGGCGATCGAAGTGGCGAGTGGGAAGGCGTTGCCGTTCGCCCCCAATCCGAACGACGCGGTGCTCGCCCTGTCGCGCGCGTCGAACTGGCTGTACGCCACGGGGCGGTTCTCCTACCTCGGCGGGACTTCTCGCTTCTTCGTCGCGCGTGTCGACACGACGACCGGGCTCGCGTCCACCTGGAATCCCAATCCCGACTCGCTCGTGCGTTGCATCCACGCGACGACGGGCGCGGTCTACGTGGGCGGGCACTTCACCAACATCGGTGGCGCGGCGCGCAATCGGATCGCGACGCTCAACACGACCACCGGTGCGCCCACGACGTTCAACGTGAGCGTCACCACGGCGAACACCGGCACCGGTGTGTACACGTACGTGAGCGCGCTCAGCCTGCAGGCCAACGCGCTCTACTTCGGCGGGAAGTTCAACCGTGTCGGAGCGGTCGGGCGGCAGAATCTCGCTTCGGTGAGCATCCTCGACGGCACGCTCAACACCTGGAACCCGGGTTCGACCGGCAGTCCGATCACGCAAATCACGCGCTACGGTCTCAAGAACTACGTCGCCGGCGGATTCGACGTCGTGACCGGATTCCAACCCGCGAACTTCTTCGCCACCGACACGCTCGGCCAGGGCGTGTACGGCACCGAGGAGTTCTACGTCGACTCGCTGCTGTCGGCGTTCGCGTTCAGCGGCTCGAACGTCTACTTCGCGGGCGGCTTCCACTTCCTCGAGAACGCGGTGCGAGACGGCCTCGGCTCGAGCAACATTCTCTCTCGCGTGCCGACCAGCTGGGCGCCGGTGCCCGACGTGCGCGAGGTCAACGCGCTCGCGATGTCGGGCTCCGATGTCTATGTGGGCGGTGGCTTCACGCGCATGGGCACGGCGCCGGCGCGCGGGCTCGCGAAGATCCTGCCCACGCCCGCGAGTGTGCCGGTCGTCACGGTGCTGAAGCCCAACGGCGGCGAAGTCATCAACCAGATTTCCACGTACCACGTCACGTGGACCGCGACCGCGCCGTACCCCGGCGTGCAGGCGGTGGACCTCTACATCAGCTACACGGGATCCGCGGGGCCGTGGACGCTGTACGCCTCCGGCGTTCCGAACACCGGCTCGTACGATCTCTACCTGCCGTCGCCCGGCCAGTGGCCGACGAACTGCTACATGCGGGTGGATGCGCGCGACTGGGCGGGGCAGGTCGGCACGGACCGCAGCAACGGGCCGTGGACGATCGGCAACGCGATCCTGACCGACGCGAACGACGGCGCCGTCGCGGCATTCGCGATGGACCCGATCGCGCCGAACCCCGCGCGCGGCGCGACGCCCGTGCGCTTCGCGCTGCCGCACCGCGCCGACGTGCGTGTGAGCGTGCTCGACGTGCAGGGCCGCGAAGTCGCGGTGCTCGCCGACGGCGCGTTCGCAGCCGGCCGCCACGCGGTGACGCTCGAGGGCGCGCGGTTGTCGCCCGGACTGTTCTTCGTGCGCGTGCAGTCGGGCGGCGTGTCGCTCTCGAAGCGGGTCGCCATCGTGCGGTAGCTGCACGCGGCCTTCGGCGGGGGGGGGGGGGGGGGGGGGGGGGGGGGGGGGTTGTTTGGGGGGGGGCCCCGGGGGGGGGGGGGGGGGGGGGGGGGGGGGGGCGGGGGGGGGGGGGGGGGGGGGGGGGGGGGGGGGGGGGGGGGGGGGGGGGGGGGGGGGGGGGGGGGGGGGGGGGGGGGGGGGGGGGGGGGGGGGGGGGGGTGGGGGGGGTGGGGGGGGGGGGGGGGGGGGGGGGGGGGGGGGGGGGGGGGGGGGGGGGGGGGGGGGGGGGGGGGGGGGGGGGGGGGCGGGGGGGGGGGGGGGGGGGGGCGCGGGGGGGGGGGGGGGGCGGGCGGGAGGTTGGGGGGGGGGGGGACCGGGGGGGGGGGGGGGGGGGGGGCTCCCGGGGGGGGGGGTGCGCCGGGGGGGGCCCGGGGGGGTGGGGGCGCGGGGGGGGGGGGCGGGGGGGGGTTTTGGGGGGGGGGGGGGGGGGGGGGGGGGGGGGGGGGGGGGGGGGGGGGGGGGGGGGGGGGGGGGGGGGGGGGGGGGGGGGGGGGGGGGGGGGGGGGGGGGGGGGGGGGGGGGGGGGTGGGGGGGGGGGGGGGGGGGGGGGGGGGGGCGGGGGCGGGGGCGGGGGGAGGGGGGGGGGGGGGGGGGGGGGGGGCGGGGGGGGGGGGGGGGGGGGGGGGGTGGGGGGTCGGTTGGGGGGGGGGGCGCGAGGGAGGGGGGGGCCGGGGGGGTTGGGGGGGGGGGGGGGGGGGGGGGGGGGGGCGGGGGGGGGGGGGGGGGGGGGGGGGGGCCTGGGGAAGGGGGGGGGGGGGGGGGGGGGGGGGGGGGGGGGGGGGGGGGGGGGGGGGGGGGGGGGGGGGGGGGGGGGGGGGGGGGGGGGGGGGGGGGGGGGGGGGGGGGGGGGGGGGGGGGGGGGGGGGGGGGGCGCGGCGGATCGCGTTCTCCCGCCGTCGGCCGCGGTCCGCGCTTCGGGATTGCCAGAAGGCCGCCCTCCCGAGTTACCATGCGCGCATGGCCAACACACTCGATCCCAAGCGCACGATCGCGGAGCTCAAGGAGCTGCGCGCGTTTTCAGCCGACGACAACGGTGCCCAGCGCATCGCGTTCACGCCCATGTGGGTCCAGGTCCGCGCGTGGCTCAAGTCCAAGCTCGCCGCGCTGCCGGTCGAGACGCACGTGGACGCTGCGGGCAACCTCTGGAGCACGCTCAAGGGCAAGTCCGACAAGTGCGTCTTGATCGGCGGGCACATGGACTCGGTGCCCAACGGCGGCTGGCTCGACGGCTGCCTCAACGTCCTCGCGGGCGTCGAGATCCTGCGCCGTCTCGCCGCGCAGTACGACGGCGTGCCGCCGGTGACCGTGCGCCTCGTGGACTGGGCGGACGAAGAGGGCGCGCGCTTCGGCAAGAGCCTGTTCGGCTCGTCCGCGTGCTCGGGCAACCTCGACATGGACGAGGCGCGTGCGCTCGTGGACAAGGCCGGCATCCGGCTGCCCGATGCGCTGAAGGAAGTCGGCATCGACTTCGAGAACGTGAAGGCGAGCCATGCCGAACTGAAGAACGCCGTCGCCTACCTCGAGCTGCACATCGAGCAGGGGCCGGTGCTGCTCGACCTCGACCTTCCGCTCGGCGTCGTGCTCGGCACGTTCGGCGTGGAGCGCCACGCGATCAGTTTCCACGGGCAGGCCGCGCACTCGGGCAGCACGCCGATGAACCGCCGCCGCGACGCGTTCCTCGCGGCCGCGAAGATGAGCCCGGAGATCTACGAGATCGCCAAGCGCCACGGCGGCGTGTGCACGATCGGCTCGTGCACGACCAAGCCCGGCATCGTGACGAGCGTCGTCGAGGACTGCCGCATCACGCTCGACCAGCGAAACCTGGACGCGAAGGGCCTGGCCGGTCTCTACGCGGACGCGCGAGCGGCCAGCGAGCGCTTTGCCAAGGAGTGCAACGTCGACGTGTCGTGGGAGCGGCTCTGGAGCATCGAGCCCGTGCTGTTCGACACGCAGCTCAAGAAGTTCTGCGAGGAAGCGATTTTGGGGGCGGGGGTCGGACGTTTTGGGGCGGCAAGGTGGCACCCGCTGGAAGGCCGCGGGCCTGTTGCACGACGCGGCCGAAGCCGCGCGCGCCGGCGTGCCCACCGTGATGATGTTCGTGCAGAGCCTGCACGGCATCAGCCACAACAAGATCGAGGACACGAAGGAAGAGCACCTCGAGATGTGCGTGACGGCGTTCGACAAGCTCGCCGAGAAGACGATCCTCGCGCACGCGTGAGCGGGCGCGCACTCCCACGAAAGGCTCCGCCTCATGTCGCTCGACAAGGTCATCGTCGTCACCGGCGCCAGCGCCGGCATCGGCGCCGCGTTCGCGAAACTCGCCGCGAAGCGCGGCGCCTCCCTCGTTCTGGTCGCGCGCCGCGAGACCGAGCTGCGCGCCGTCGCCGCGGAGTGCGGCGCGAACGCGCTCGTCGTGGTGGCCGACGTCACGAAGCGCGCCGATCACGAGCGCGTGCTGACCGAGGCGATCTCTCGCTTCGGGCACGTGGACGTGTGGATCAACAACGCCGGCCGCGGCATGTCGATCGCCACGCAGGCGCTCACCGACGACGACTTCGACGAGATGATGCGCGTGAACGTGAAGAGCGCGCTCTACGGCATGCAGACCGCCGTCGCGCACTTCCAGGAGCGCGGCACGGGGCACGTGATCAACGTGTCGAGCCTGCTCGGCCGCGTGCCCTTCGCCACGTTCCGCTCGGCCTACTGCGCCGCGAAGCACGCGCTCAACGCGCTCACCGCGTGCCTGCGCGTGGACGTCTCGCGCTCGCACCCGGGCGTGCACGTGAGCACGGTCTCCCCGGGCGTCGTCGCGACGGAGTTCGGCGTCAACGCGATCGGCGGCGGCCCGGACTCGCGCACGATGCCGGGCTCGCAGACGGCCGAGGAAGTCGCCGCGGTGATCCTCGACGTGGTCGAACATCCGCGGGCCGACGCGTACACGCGCCCGGGCGCGCGCGAGATGATCGCCGCGTACTACGCGGCCGAGGACTTGGCGGAACTCGAGAAGGGCTGATGGCGCCGCCGCGCTGACCGGGCACGGCGTTCACGAGACACCGAAGCGCCCCGCGATGCTCCGCGGGGCGCTTCGTGCGTTCGTTCCGGCGTGGGCGAACGTCACTCCACGCGCACGAGCTTCTGCTGTCCGTGATAGCCACCCGCCGACATGCGCACGAGGTACACGCCCGCCGGAGCGCGGCCGCCCGTTTCGTCGCGGCCGTCCCACGTGAGCGAGTGCCGCCCGGGCTCGTGAAGGCCGCGCGCCAGCGTGCGCACGCGCGCGCCGCGCACGTCGTACACCTCGACCGCCACGTCCGCCCGGTGCGCGAGCTCGAACCGCACCGCCGCGCTCGACGTGAAGGGGTTCGGGAACGAGCTCGACAGCCGCGTGGCCGCCACGGGACCGGAGTCGTCCACGCCCGTGGGATTCGTGTTCAGCTCGATCTGGTAGCTGCCGCTCTTCGCGAGCTCGCTCGAACCGGTCTTGTACACGACGAGCGCGACCAGCGTCGGCTGCGCGGCCACGAACACGACTTCCTCGTCCTGCCCGGCGCCGTTCTCCCACGACCAGCCGCGTTCCTCGCCCTGCGAACGGTTCTGGAACGGGCGCTCGGCGTCGTAGAGCGCCATGGCCCAGTCCACCGTGCCGCTCATGTTGCGCAGGTGGAACACGTGCCGCCCCACGGGCAGCGCGAACTGGTGCACCTGCACGGTGCGGCTCGCGGCGAGCGTGAAGGGGCCGTGCACGGGCAGCGAGGGATTGCGGACGCCGCCGCTCGCGTGGTCCACGACGTAGCTCGTCGTGTCCTCGGACACGCGCGTGATGCCGACGTCGTAGGACGTGCGCGCGGCGAGCGTGTAGTTGCACAGCAGCAGCTCGGTCGCGCCCTTGCCCCAGAACGACTCCTCGAGCGAGGTCTCGAATCCCGCGTCGGAGGAGTTCGTCGGCGAGAAGAGCGCCGCGTCCACGTCGGTCGTGTCACGCGGCGTCACGGCGACCGCGGCGAAGTCCACGCCCGAGCCGGGCGCGAACGAAGGCAGCCGGACGCCGTCGCAGTCGAAGTACACGTACTCCTCGGGCAGGCAGTATTCCCAGCCCGCGAGCGGACCGCCGATCTGGCCGCGCCGCCACTGCGACGTGTTCGCGGTCATCGTGTCCGGCAGCCAGCTCCACTGCGCGCCGTACGTGTTGTTGAGCTCGTCGAGCTCCGGCACGAGGCCGCTCGGATCGAGCAGCAGCGAGAGCACGTGGCGGCCCGCCCGGCACCAGTGGCGCGGTCAGGTTCGGATGCGTGTAGGTCGTGAGGCCGAGCAGGCCGTTGTAGCCGAGGCTCGTGAGCACCGGTCGTCGTGCCGCATCTGCATGACGTTCGAGCCGCTCGTCACGTCGCTCGCGTTGCGCTTGCTCGCGCTGATGAACGTGGGTTTGTCGTCGCCGTACAGGATGCCCGGGGCGAGCGCGAGCGACGCCGTGGCATCGCTCGTGGGGCGCGGCACGAGCGGCGCTGCCCAGCCGGCCGGGGTGACGATCGCGAGGTCCGCGGGCTTGCGGTAGATCTTGAGCGACACCGTGGCGGGAGCGGTTCCGGCCGACGGATCGCGCCAGATCACGAGCGCGTACTGGGCGATGCTCGACGCGGTGAACGAGAGCGACCCGAAGCCGGCCGAGTTCATGGTGGCGGTGCCGTCGACCGTGGACAGCGTGCGGAACGTCGCCGTCGAGCTGATCCACGACACCTTGAATGTGCCGGTTCCCACCAGGCGGCGAACCTCGGCGGTCATCTTGCCGGTCTCGCCCGAGGCCACGTCGAAGCTGCGGATCGCGACCATCTGGCCGTCGGCGAACGCGATCGCGATCGAGTCGCCCACGCCGGACGTGCCCGCCGTGTTGATGCGCACGTGGTAGTCCGTGGCCTCGCCGCCCGTGTTCACCACGCCGATGTTCCACAGGCTCTGGCTGGTGTTGACGTTGTTCGTGATGATCGCGTCGGTGAGGTTGTCGCCGCGCACCGTGCTGACGAGCCCGTCGGTGAAGCCGTCGTTCGAGCCGTCGGTGGGGTAGTGCAGCATGAGGTCGTAGTTCGCCCCGGCGCTGCGCCCGCCGGGATGCTCCGCCCACAGCTCGGCCGCGACCCAGCGCTGCGAGCCGATCAGCGGGAAGCTGTTCGTGTGCGTGTACGCGAGCCCGTCGCAGTTGTAGAAGCGCGTTCCGCCAATGGGCACGCTGATCACGTTCGAACCGCCGAGCCGGTTGGGCGGCGCGGACCGCGTGTGACCGGTGTTGCGCGCGAGCTGCAGCGGCTTCCAGACGAACTGCCGGCCCCAGCGGTTGTTCGTCTCGCTCAGTTCCGGGATCACTTCGTGCGCGTCCGTCCAGGCTTCGACGGTGTGCCGCCCGCCGCGAATCGTGTGCGGGCCGCGGTTGATCACCGTCTGCGAGTTCGGCGGCGTGATGATCGTGATCGTCGAGACCGAGTCGAGCGGTTCGCCGTCCACGAGCAGCCGCGTCCGGAAGGTCTGGTCGACCGGGACCTCGCCGGTGTTCTCGACGGCCCACGCGAACCACGTGCTGTCCTGGTTGCCCGCGAGCGTCGGGGTGTCCAGGCAGTTGCCCGTCGTCGCGCCGGCGACGGATCGAGCGACGACGCCGTCGGTCCAGCCCGCGGGAACGCGCTCGTTGAGATCGGTGGGATAGGGATCGCGCACGATGTAGTTGGGCGACGCGGGATCGGGATACGTGTTGTAGGAGTGGTTGCCCTGAAGGTCGGTCGCGCTGACTTCGATGCGGTACGTGCCCGGGGCGAGGTCCGCCGTCGTGAACGAGGGCGTTTCGCTGGAGAAGATCGTGGTGTTCGTGCCGTTCTTGAAGAGCCGGATCGAGTACTTCTGGATGCCGGAGCCGATATCGACCGCCGGGGTCCACGCGAAGCTGATCGTCCCGTCGGCGGACGGGGAGTTTGCGGTGTGGTCCGTCGAATGAACGTTCGACGGCGGCAGCGGGTCGGTGAAGTCGAACCAGTAGCCGGCGTTCGCCCACGTGTTCCAGATGGACTCGCGGCTCAGCGAGCCGGAGTACCGGTCCATGAACGCGTCGCGGAAGTCCTGCACGGTGCTGATGTCCGTGTCCACCAGGATGTCGAGCACTGCGGCGAAACCGAGGTGCAGCTGGTCTTCGGGATGGATGCGGCTCGGCTGCAGGTCGTAGGCCGTGTCGTCGGCGTTCAGGTCCTTCTCGCCGGGCGTGTCGTCGGCGAGGTCGCGCAACAGCGCGGCGAAGAACCCCTCGGTCTCGAGCGGCGCGCACCCTCCGCACGGACTGTTGCCGTTGTTGCACTGGTTGGGGAGGTTCTCCCAGTCGTCGAGCTTCAGGATGGTGGCGCCGTAGAGCTGCTCGATCTCCGGGGCGGCGAGGGCCTGGAAGAAGTTGCCGAAGCCTTCGCCGACGGCGACGTTGAGGTCGTCCTCCTTGCACCACGCGCAGTGACGCCCGGGGTCGCCGTCGTTCTCGCAGTTCCCGTCCTCGGTGTCTTCCTGCAGCATCTTGAGCGGCAGCTCGTAGTTCACGTGGTGCCCGAACTCGTGAATGAGCATGCCGCCGTCCCACGCCCAGTCGCCGGACGGCACGTGGATGGTCTCGGTGAACGGCCACGCGTAGTGCGGCCAGTCGGAGTCGGGATACGCGACGTCCACGTCGTCGATGTCGTCTGGATAGGTGTACGAGGTGTTGTCGAGCACGTAGCGGAACGCGCGCGTGACCGTGGTGAGGATGTGGCAGGGCCGCGCCGAGGCGTCGTTGCTCACGATGAACGACTGCTGTTTGTCGCCGCCGCCCACGACGCCGTTCCAGTGGCTCGTGACGAGCTTGAAGGGATCGTCGTCGTCGGTGTTGTTGAGCACGTGCACCCAGCCGTTGGTGGTGAGGAACACCATGTAGAACGAACGGCCGAGCGAGCTGGGAATCACGACGGTGTCGTCGTAGCGCCCGACGCCGTCGGTGATGCCGTTCGCGACGGGGATGTCGAACCCGGGAATGTCGAGCCAGATGGTGTACGTGGCTCCGTCCACGCGGTCGAAGCTGCCGTCGGGCCGCTTGAACCGGATGGCGCCGTGCAGGTGGTGCGTCTCGTTCACGTTCACGCCCATCGCGCTCGCCTGGCGGCGCGCCTGCTCGAGCGTGAGCACGGGGTCGCCCTCGATGGAACGCGTGCCCACGGGCAGCGGCCGCGGCTCGGCGAGCTTCTGCGACAGGAAGGCGGCAGGCGCGGTGATCGGCGGCTCCGGCTGCGGGTCGAAGCCCACGTGCGCGCCGTAGTTCAGCAGATCGAAATACTGCTGCGACCAGTCGCGCATGCGCACGATCTTCACGCCGTTCGCGACGACTTCGATCGTGAACTCGGAGTTCGCGCCGGGCACGACGTCGATGTGAACCGTCTGCACGCCGCCGGCCGGCAGCACGACCGAGTCGGGCGGCGCGTCGTTGCCGACCGTCACGCCGCGCATGCCGAATGCGAACTGCTTGAGCGTGAGCGGCTCGTGCGCCGTCGAACTGCACCTGGCGGTGAGCGGCACGCCGGCGAGCGTGGACCCGTGACGCCCGTCACCTTGATGTCGAGTCCGGGGCGCGTCGAAGCGGCGGCGAGCGCGGGGAGCCCGACGACCGCCGCCGCGAGCAGCGCGAAGCGAACGTGGCGGTTCATCGCGTACCTCCCGTCGAGCGGGCGGCCGCGCGCTGGGCGTCGCGTGCATCCAGTTCCGCGAGCCTCGACTTCAGCCGCGCGGCGTTCGCGGGAGTCCCCGCGGCCTGCGCGCGCTCGAGCTGTGCTTTCAGCAGCGTCCGGCGCCACATGCGCTTGTGCTCCTCGAGTTCGCGCTGTCCGCGCGCGAGGTCCGCGCCGGGAGCGCGCTGCGACAGCTCCCGCGCGAGGCTGTCGAGCTCGGCGCGCTCCTGCGCGCGCATCGCGCGCACCTGAGCCGCCCAGGAACGGCGTTCCTGCAGGCGCACCTCCGCGCGATCAGGCGGTGACGGGAGTTCGGAGCCGGTTGCCGGTGCGGCGTGGGAGGCTTCCGCGGAGAGCGTGACGGCGACGGCGAACGCGGTGACGAGTCGGGCGAGTGGGCGCATGGGGTCCTCACGGGGCGAGAGAGGGGATACTGACCTGCAAACGCTCGAGCTCCCGAAAACGCACGGCGGGCCGCCGGGTTTCGGTATCCCGCGCTGAGCCCGCCGTCACGCCGCGGTCGTCCGCTTCCCGTGGACGGCCGCGGCGCTCCGCGGCAGCTTCGCGCGCGTTCCCTACCACTCGTCACCCGGAGCGCACCGCCATGCCGCCGAAGTCCCCGAAGCGCCGCATCATCGAAGTGCTGCTCGCCGAGTACCGCCGCGTGCTGGACGAGCTGAAGGCCAGCGTCGCGGACGTGAAGCCGGCCGAACTCGCGCGTATCGCCGACGCGAAGACGACGAACGAAGACTGCACGTCCATCCGATCGGTGCTCACGCACGTCGTGCACTGCGGGGACAACTACAACTTCCTGATCCGGAAGCACCGCGGCTCGGACGAGGCGCGCCGCCCGCCGCGGCGGTACTTCGACACCGTGCGCGAGTACGCGGCCGAGCTGGACGGCCTCCACGCGGACACGGTCGAAACCCTCGCCCCGCTGACCGACCGCCACATGGCGGCCTACGACCCGAAGCGCAAGATCCTCACGCACTGGGGGCAGTACTACGACGTCGAGCAGTTGCTCGAACACGCCATCGTGCACGTGATGCGGCACCGGCGGCAGATCGAGGGGTTCCGGGCGGGCGGGAGGAGCCGCGGGCGCTGATTCCCCTCGCCGAAACGGGGGCTCGGTGGGCTAGACTTTCCGGACCCACTCTCTCCACGTTCCGGTAGACGGCTCCCTCATGGCGCACGACGAAGCACAGCCCGAGATCACCCGGCTGCTGCGCGAGTCCGCGAGCGGTAACGCGGAATCACGCGAGCGCGTCACGGCATTGCTCTACGCGGAGCTCCACCGGCAGGCGAGCCATCACCGGTGGCGGCTCTCGGGCGGCCAGACGCTCAACACGACCGCGCTGCTGCACGAGACGTTCCTGCGGCTGTCCGGCGACTCGGCGCCCGAGTACCAGGACCGCGTGCACTTCTTCCGTGTGTCGGGCCGCGTCATGCGCAACGTGCTCGTGGATCACGCGCGGCGCCGGATCGCGGCCAAGCGCGGCGGGGGAGTGGCCGACGTGCCGCTGGACGACGACGTCGCGCTCCCCGAGGTGAAGGACGACGAGGTGCTCGCCGTGCACGAGGCGCTCGCGCGGCTCGAGGCGATGGACGTCCGCCAGGCGCGCGTGGTCGAGCTGCGCTACTTCGTCGGGCTCGAGGTGCCCGAGGTCGCCGAGGCGCTCGGCATCTCCGCCGCGACCGTGAAACGCGACTGGGCGATGGCCCGCGCGTGGCTGCAGCGCGAAATCGAACGTTCGGCGTGAGCCGCGCCGGGGCGATTTCGCGATTACCCGGGTGGCGGAACTTCCGGGAGGAGCCGGCATGACGAAGGTCCCCGCGCCCGCGTGGGAGCAGGTGAAGGAGCTGCTCGACGAAGCGCTCGCACGGCCCGAGGCCGAGCGAGCGGCGTTCGTCGCGCGCCGCGCGGGCTCGGACGACGCCCTGCGTGCCGAAGTCGAGTCGCTGCTCGCGGCGTGGGATCGCGCCGAGTCGAGCGGCTCGATCACGGCCGCCTTCGACGTGCCCGCGCCGGCCGGTGGGGCGCCGGACGCCGCGCGCCTCGGGCAGGTCGTCGGTTCGTGGCGGCTCGAGTCGCTCATCGGGCACGGCGGCATGGGCGTGGTCTATCGCGGCGAGCACACCGACGCGCGGCTCGGCCAGCGCGCGGCGATCAAGCTGCTGCGGCAGGACTACCGGCCCGCGGACCTCCGCCGCTTCCGCGACGAGCAGCGCATCCTCGCGCGCCTCGAGCATCCGCACATCGCGCGCATGCTCGACGCCGGCCTCACCGAAGACGGCACGCCGTACCTCGCCATGGAATACGTCGACGGTGAGCCGCTGCTCGACTACTGCCGCTCGCGGCGTCTCGACCTCAACGCGCGGCTCGAACTGTTCGAGGCGATCTGCATGGCCGTGCAGGCGGCGCACCGCAGCCTGATCGTGCACCGCGACCTCAAGCCGTCGAACATCTTCGTGGATTCCTCCGGCGCGCCGCGCCTGCTCGACTTCGGCATCGCGAAGCGTCTCGGCGACACGGGCGAGATCGCCGACCTCACGCGGACGGGGCAGCACGTGCTCACGCCCGAGTACGCGAGCCCCGAGCAGTTCCGCGCCGAGCCGCCGACGACGCTGTCCGACGTCTACAGCCTCGGTGTCGTGCTGCACGAGCTGCTCACGGGCGAGCGCCCGCACCAGCTCGCGGGACTCACCGCCGGCCAGGCCGAGCGCATCGTGTGCGAGCAGGAGCCGCGCAAGCCGTCGTCGTACGCGGGCCCCTTCGCGCGTGCGCTCGCGGGCGACCTCGATCTCGTCGTGCTGACGGCCCTCGCGAAGTCGCCGGCGCGGCGTTACGCGAGCGCGGCGGACCTCGCGGAGGAACTGCGCCGCTTCCGCGCCGGGCAGCCGATCCACGCACGGCCCGACACGATCGGCTATCGCGCGCGCAAGTTCGCGGGCCGCAACCGCGGCGTGATCGCGACGCTCGCGCTCGTGCTGCTCGCGCTCGTCGCGGGCGTCGTGAGCACCGCGCGCCAGGCGCAGCAGACGAAGCGCCGGTTCGAGCAGGTGCGCGCGCTCGCGAACACGCTGCTGTTCGACATCCAGAGCGAGATCCGCGACCAGCCCGGCATGACGCCGCTGCGCGAGCGCATCGTGCACCGCGCGACGGCGCATCTCGCGGGGCTCGCCGAGGACGCGAAGCGCGATCCCGCGCTGCGCGGCGAACTGGCGTCGGCGTACGAACAGCTCGGCGAGCTGCAGGGCGATCCGTCGTTCGCGAGCCTCGGCGACCTTCCGGGCGCGATCGCGAGCTACCGGCAGGCGCGCGTGCTGCGCCAGCAGGCGCTCGCGGACGCGCCCGCCGATCCCGCCCGGCTGCACGCGCTCGCGCGCATCACGGCGCGGCTCGCGACCGCGCTGTCGTGGGGGGGCGACAACGCCGCGGCGGTCACGCTCGCGGGCGGCGCGCTCGATTCGCTCGCGCTGCTGCGCCGCGCGTATCCGGCGGACTCGGCGATCGTCGCGGACGAAGCCTGCGTGCGCATCGAGCGCGGCTGGTTCCGCATCTGGGCGAGCGATCTCGAGCCGGGCATGGCCGACGTGCGCGAGGGCATCGCGGCGCTCGACTCGATGCGCGCGCAGCATCCCGGCGATCTCGATCTCGCGCTCGCGCGCGCCGAAGCGGCCATTCACCTGACCGACGGGCTCAAGTTCGCGAACCGGTACACGGACATGGCGCGCGAGATCGAACCCGTGATCGCGGAACTCGACACTCTCGCGCGCGCGCATCCGACGCACGTGCGCCTGCGCCGCCGCCAGCTCGGACTGCTGCGCCAGGTGGGCGAGGCGTACGAAGTGTTCGCTCCGGAGAAAGCCGAGGCCACGTATCGCCGCGCGATCACGGTGGCCGAGGAACAGTTCGTCGTGGACGCGAGCAACTTCTCGACGAGGCGCAATCTCGCCTCGAGCTACAACCATCTCGGTGGCGTGCTGCTCGACATGGGCCGTCCGGCGGACGCGATTCCCGCGCTGCGGCGCGCGGGCGCCGAGCAGCGCTGGCTGTTCGAGCGCGACGCGAGCAATCACTCCGACGGCAGCAATCTCTCGACCTCGCTCATGTGGGAGTCGCAGTGCCTCACGAAGCTCGGGCGGCACGCCGAGGCGATCCCGCGCGCGCTGGAGGCGCTGGCCGTGCGCGAGTCGCTGCTCACACGTTCGGCGGGAGACGCGGCCAACATCGGCAATCTCGGCAGCGCCGCCGGAGCGGTGGGGCTCGCGTACGTGGGCGAGGCGCGCGATGCGCGCACGCCGCCCGCGCGCCGTGTGGAATGCTGGCGGTCGGCTCGTGCGAGCTTCGTGCGCAGCGCCGAGGTCTTCGAGCGCCTCAAGGGCGGCGGCGCGCTCATGGACTTCTGGCGGCAGGACCACGTGCGCAGCCTGCAAGGCATGGCGGCGTGCGACAGCGCTCTCGCGAAGCTCGGCGCACGGCGCTGACGCGGCCGAGCACGAACAAAGTCGTTTCCTCGGCCCCCTCGCTCGCGTAGCGTGCCGCCCCATGCGCCTGAACCCCGGTACCACGCTCGGTCCCTACGAAATCGTCGCGCCCCTGGGCGCGGGTGGCATGGGCGAAGTCTATCGCGCGAAGGACACGCGCCTCGGTCGCGACGTCGCGATCAAGGTGCTGCCCGAGCACCTGACTTCGAACCCCGAAGTGCGCGCGCGCTTCGAGCGCGAGGCGCGCACCGTCTCGAGCCTCAACCACCCGCACATCTGCACGCTGCACGACGTCGGGCGCGAGGGCGAGAACGAGTACCTCGTCATGGAGCTGGTCGAAGGCGAGACGCTCGCGCAGCGACTCACGCGCGGGCCGTTGCCGCTGCCCGAGCTGCTGCGCATCGGCGTGCAGATCGCGGACGCGCTCGACCGTGCGCACCGCGCGGGCATCGTGCACCGCGACTTCAAGCCCGGGAACGTGATGCTGGCCAAGATGGGCGCGAAGCTCATGGATTTCGGGCTCGCGCGCGTGACCGGCCTCGGCGGCACCGCCGCGGGTTCGGGCATCACGATGGCGCACCTCACGCAGTCGCCGACGATGGCGTCGCCGCTCACCGCGGAAGGCACGCTCGTCGGCACGTTCCTCTACATGTCGCCCGAGCAGCTCGAGGGCCGCGAGGCCGACGTGCGCAGCGACCTCTGGGCGCTGGGCTGCGTGCTGTACGAGATGGCGACCGGCAAGCGCGCGTTCGAGGGCAAGTCGCAGGCGAGCCTGATCGGCGCCGTCATGCACACCACGCCCGCGCCGGCGTCGAGCATCACGCCGAGCCTGCCGCCCGCGCTCGAGTCGCTCATCGGCGCCTGCCTCACGAAGGACCCCGAAGAGCGCATCCAGACCGCGCACGACGTGAAGCTGCAGCTCACGTGGATCTCGCAGCCCGCATCGCAGATGGGCGCGCCCGCGGTCGGCGTGGCGCCGGCGAAGCGCTCCGCGCGGCGCGAGCCGCTCGCGTGGGGCGTCGCCGTGCTTGCGATCGCGGCCGCCGCGTTCTTCGCGTGGCGCTCGTTCGGCGCGAAGGGCGGCATCGGCACGCAGCAGCTGCGCTTCAACGTGCCGATTCCCAACGGCGTGCTCGCGCAGTCCATGCCGCGCGTCTCGCCGGACGGCTCGCGCATCGCGTTCACGGCGTCGGACTCGCTCGGGCGCACGGTCATCTGGCTGCGTCCGCTCAACTCGCTCGCCGCGAATCCCATTCCGAGCACCGAGGGCGCGCGCCCGCCGTTCTGGTCGCCCGACGGCCGCTACCTCGCGTTCGTCGCGGGCGGCAAGCTCAAGCGCATCCCGGTCGCCGGTGGTCCCGCCGAAGTGATCTGCGACGCGCCGACCGGCTCGGACGGCTCGTGGAGCAAGGACGACGTCATCCTGTTCGACGGCTCGGACGCCGATCCGATCTATCGCGTGAACGCTTCGGGTGGCGCGCGCGCGGTCGCCGTGCCCGGCGACTCGGTCAATCAGGTCGGCTGGCCGGAGTTCCTGCCCGACGGCAAGCACTTCCTCTACATGCACATCAGCGCCACGGGTTCGAAGCTCATGGTCGGCTCGCTCGGCGGCGCGAAGCCCAAGGAGCTGCCGCTCGCCGGCTCGCGCACCGAATACACGCGCGAGGGCTACGTGTTGTTCGCGCGCGATCGCGCGTTGTTCGCGCAGAGGTTCGACGCGCGCGCGCTCAAGGTGGTGGGGGAGGCGTTCCCGATCGCCGAGGACCTGCCGACCAGCGCTTCGGGTGTCGCGAACTTCTCGGTCTCCGACAACGGCGTGCTCGTGTACCGCGCGACCGGCACGCTCATGTCGCGGCTCGTGTGGATCGATCGCTCGGGCCGGCAGCTGGGCGAGGTCGGCTCGCCCGCGAACTACCGCGCGCCCGCGTTGTCGCCCGACGGCAATCGCGTCGCCGTGCGCGCCGTCGATCCGGGCGACGACAACCTCGACATCTGGGTGATCGACATGGCGCGTCACACGACGAGCCGGTTCACCTACGACGCCGGCGACGACGGCAATCCCGTGTGGTCGCCCGACGGCTCGAAGATCCTGTGGACGTCGTTCCGCGCGAACCAGCAGGGCATCTACGTGAAGGCGTCGAACGGCGTCGGCGCGGACGAACGCCTCGCGCTGGCGCCGGGCGACGGCGCGATCACGCAATGGTCGCCGCACGGACTGCTCGGGCACTTCTCGACGCCGGGCACACCCTACGACGTGTTCAAGTTCACGCTCGACGGCGGGGCGAATGCGCTGACGCCGTTCCTGAACTCGAAGTTCGTCGAGCAGCGTGCCTACGGGTCGCCCGACGGCCGCTGGGTCGCCTACGAATCCGACGAGTCGGGCCGGCCCGAGATCTACGTGGTCCCGTTCCAGGGCACGGACGGCAAGTGGCAGATCTCGCCGCGCGGCGGCACCGATCCGCAGTGGAGTGCCGACGGCCGCGAGCTTTACTTCCTCGCGGCGGACGGCTCGTTCACCTCCGTGCCGATCGTGCCCGGGGCGGGCTTCGATTTCGGCCTGCCGCAGCCGCTCTACCGCGTGCAGGTCGAGCAGTCGCGCCGTCGCAACGTGTACTGCCCGGCGAAGGACGGCCAGAGGTTCCTGTGGATGCTGCCGCTCAGCGACAGCGGCACGCCCATGACGGTGATGGTGAACTGGCGCGCCGGGTTGGGACGGAGGTAACTCCGGCGACGCCCGCCGCGAACGAAGCGCCCCGGAGCGCGCGCTCCGGGGCGTTCGTGTCTTCGGTCTCGCGGCGCCTACTCGACGCGCACGAGCTTGCGCTGGCCGTCGTAGCCCGGGCCCATCATGCGCACGAGGTACACGCCCGCCGGAGTGCGGGCGCCGGATTCGTCGCGCCCGTCCCACGCCACCGTGTAGCGCCCCGGCGCGTGCTCGCCGCTCGCCAGCGTGCGCACGCGCGCGCCGCGAAGGTCGAACACTTCGACAGTGACGGGGCCGCGCCGCGCGACGTCGAAGTGGATGCTCGCTTCGCCGTGGAACGGATTCGGGAACGCGCCCGAGAGCCGCGTGTCGGCGATCGGTGCGTCGTCGGTGCCCGCGACCGACGAGTACAGCTCGATCTGGTAGTTGCCGGACTTGGCGACGTCGGCCGAGCCCGACTTGTACGCGACGAGCGCGAACGTGGCCGGCGCGCCGAGCACGAGCGTGACTTCCTCGTCCGCGCCCGCGCCGTTCTGCCACGACCAGCCGCGCTCTTCGCCCTGCGAACGGTTCTGGAACGGGCGGTCCGCGTCGTACGCGGCGAGCGCCCAGTCCACGGTGCCCGCGAGATTGCGCAGATGGAACACGTGGCGCCCCGCCGGGAGCGAGAACTGGTGCACGTGCGCGAGACGGTGCGCGCCGAGCGTGAACGGTCCGTGGTAGGCCGACGCGGGATTGCGCGTGACGCCCGTGACGAAGTCGACCACGTAGCTCGACGTGTCGTCGCTCGCGCGCGTGATGCCGGCGTCGTACGCCTTGCGCGAGGCGAGCGAGTAGTTGAGCAGCAGCAGCTCGGTCGAGCCGCCGCCCCAGTACGAACCCTCGAGCGGATTCTCGAAACCGTTGTCCGACGACGTCGCGGGATCGTGCAGCGTGAGATCCACGTCGCTCGAGTCACGGGGTGCGAGCACGAGCGCCGCGAACTTCACGCCCGTGTTGGCGACCGCTGGAACGCGCGTGCCGTCGCAATCGAAGTACAGGTACTCGGCCGGATCGCAGAACTCCCAGCCCGCGATCGGCCCGCCCTGCTGCCCGCGCCGCCACTGCTGCGCGTCGGCGGCGACCGTGTCGGGGATCCACGTCCACTGCGCTCCCGTCGTGTTGTTGAGTTCGTCGAGTTCGGGCACGGCGCCGCTCGGGTCGAGCAGCATCGAGAGCACGTGGCGGCCACCCGGCAGCGAGGGCGAAGCGATGTTCGGGCTCACGTGCGTCGCCGGGCCGACCAGCCCACGATAGTTGCCCGTGTGCACGACCTGCTCGTCGAGCCGCACCTGGAGCACGCTGCTCGGCGTGGCCACGTCGCTCGCGTTGCGCTGGCTCACGCTGAGCCACGTGGGCTTGTCGTCGCCGTACAGGATCGACGGCAGCGGCGCCGAGACGCTCGTCGCGTCGTTCGTGGGGCGCGGCACGATCGGCGCGCTCCAGCCGGACGGCGTCACGATCGCGAGGTCGGACGGCTTGCGCCAGAGCTTGAGCGACAGCGTCGCCGCGCCGGTCCCGGCCGCGGGATCGCGCCAGACGAGCAGCGCGTAGTGCGCGACCAGCGTGGCGTCGAACGACACGGTGCCGAAGCCGCTCGCGTCGGTCGTGCCGGTGCCGTCGGCCGAGGCGAGCGCGCGGTACGTGGTCGCCGAGTTCAGCCACGACACGCGGTAGTTCCCGCTCGCGTTCAGCCGGCGAATCTCGGCGGTGAGCCGGCCGGTCTCGCCGTTGAGCACGTCGAGGTCGTAGAGCACGACCATCTGGTTCGCCGCGAAGTTCACCGTCAGCGAATCGCCCACGCCCAGCGTGAGCGGCGTGTTCACGCGCACGTGGAAGTCGCTCGTGTCGTCGCTCGCGTTGACGACGCCCACGTTCCAGAGCGACAGCCCGGTGGTGACGTTGTTCGTGATCACCGCGTCGGTGAGCCACGCTTCGCGCGAGGAGGTCACGAAGCCGTCGGAGAAGCCGGAGCTCGAATTGCCGGTGGGGTAGTGCAGCGTGAGGTCGTAGTTCGGCCCGGCGCCGCGGCCGCCCGGATGCTCGCCCCACACTTCCGTGGCGATCCAGCGCACCGATCCGATCAGCGGGAACGAGTTCGCGTGCGTGTACGAGAAGCCGTCACAGTTGTCGAAGCGCATGCCGCCGACGGGCACCGTGATCACGTTCGAGCCACCGAACCGGTGCGGCGGCGCCTGCCGCGTGAGGTTCGCGTTGCGGGCGAGGGGCAGCGGCTTCCAGACGAACTGCCGTCCCCAGCGGTTGTTCGTTTCGTCGGACTCGCCGATCACCTCGCTCGCGTCGGTCCACGCCTCGAGCGTGTGGCGGCCGCCGCGAATGTGGTAGGGGCCGCGATTGATCACGGTCTGCGAGTTCGGGTACGTGAGGAAGAAGCTCGTGGCCACCGAGTCGATCGGCTCGCCGTCGAGCAGGAAGCGCGTGCGGAACGTCGTCGCGACGGCGACCTCGCCCGTGTTCTCCGCCGCCCATGCGATCCACGTGCTGTCCTGGTTGCCGGCGAGGGTCGGCGTGTCGGTGCAGTTGGTGCTCGTCGCGCCGGTGATGCAGCGCGCGACGATGCCGTCGGTCCAGCCCGCGATCAGGCGCTCGTTGAGGTCGGTGAGGATCGGATCGCGCACGATGTAGTTGGGCGACGCGACGTACGCCGAGCGATTGCCCTGCAGGTCCAGCGCGCGCACTTCGGCGCGGTACGTGCCGGCGGGCAGCGCCGGCGTGGAGAAGGTCGTGCCGGTCGCCGACGCCATCACCATGACGGAGGCGCCCCGGTACACGCTCACTTCGTAGTGCTGGATCGCCGAGTTCAAGTCGGTCGCCGCGGTCCACGCGAAGTCGATCGTGCCGTCGGGTGACGACACGTTCGCCACGTGACTCGTCGAATGGACGTTCGACGGTGCGGTCGGGTTGAACACGTCGAGGAAGTAGCCGGCGTTCGCGAACGTCTTCCAGATCGCGGTCTTGGAGTAGCTGCCGCCGTAGCGGGAGAAGAACGCCGTGATGAAATCCGAGACGACCGTGACGTCGTAGTCGGCCATGAGGTTCAGTACCGCGGAGAAGCCGAGGTGGAGCTGGTCCTCCGTCGTCGCCGCCGCGCCGAGGGCGAGCGTCGAGGTGGAGGTGGCGTTCGGGTCCTGTTCGCCGGGCGTGTCGTCGGCGAGATCGACCAGCAGCGCGGTGAAGAAGCCTTCGGTCTGCATCGGAGAGCAGCCGCCGCAGGGCGAAGCGCCCAGGTTGCACTCCTCGGGCAGGCGCTCGACCGTGTCGGGCAGCGTCACGCTGGTGCCGTAGGTCGCCTTGATGTTCGCCTGCGCCATGGATTCGAAGAACTCCGCGAAGCCTTCGGGCACCGCGACCTCCTCGTCGTCCTCGGCGCACCACTGGCAGTGCCGCCCGTCGCTTCCGGCCGGCTCGCAGTTGCCGTCGTCGTAGCTGCTGCCGGACATCGAGATCGGCAGCTCGTAGTTCACGTGGTGTCCGAACTCGTGCAGCAACGTCCGGCCGCGCCACGCCGCGTCGTAGTCGGGAATGAAGATGGTCTCGGAAAGCGGCCACGAGTAGTTCGGCCAGTCGTCGTCGGGGTAGGAGACGTCGAGGTCGTCGATGTCGTCCGGGTAGGTGAAGTTCGAATGGCCGAGCAGGAACCGGAAACCGCGCGTGATCGTGGTCATCATGTGCAGCGGCGCCGCCTTGCCGGTCGGCACGAGCAGGTCCCCGTACACGTCACCGCCGGCCGCGGGCGCCGTCATGTACTTGCTCGTGAACTTGTACGGTTCGTCCGATCCTTCCGCGGCGAGCACGTGCACCCACGAGTTGTCGGAGTAGAACGACAGGTAGAAGTCGTGACCGAGCCCGGCCGGCGCGCTCACGTTGTGGTCGAAGCGCCCGAACGCATCGAACACGCCGACCGCGACGGGGACGTCGACGCCGTACGTGTTGAGCCAGAGCACGTAGCCCGCGCCGTCGACGGCTTCCTTCTTTCCGTCGGGGCGCGTGTAGTGAACGCTGCCGTGCACGCGCCAGGAGACGTTCGCGGCGGAGGTGAGCGCGCCGGCCATGCGGCGCGCTTCGTCGAGCGACTGCACGGGCAGGCCGTGCGGCGACACCTTGTCGAGCGGGCGGTCCGCACGTCCCGGCACGAGCAGGTTCGGCGTGGCGATCGGCGGGTCGGGCTGCGGGTCGAAGCCGACTTCCGCGCCGTAGGTCATCAGGTCGACGTGCGCCTGCGACCAGTCGCGATAGCGGACGAGGCGCACGCCGTTCGCCTTCACCTCGACCTTGAACCGGTCTTCCGCGAGCGGCGTGAAGGAGACGTTCACGATGCGCGTCTGGCCGGCGGCCAGTACCGCCGAGTCGGCGGGCGCGTCGGACGAGATCGCCGTGCCGCGCAGCGAGAAGCCGAACTGCTTCAGCGTCACCGCTTCGTGCGCGGTGAACCGGACCTGCGCCGTGACCGGGACACCGACCCGAATCGGGCCGGTGAATCCCTCGACCGTGATGGCGACGCCGGGGTGGGTCGAAGCGTGCGCCGGGGCGGGA
Source organism: Candidatus Eiseniibacteriota bacterium (assembly GCA_016710095.1). Taxonomy (GTDB): domain Bacteria; phylum Eisenbacteria; class RBG-16-71-46; order RBG-16-71-46; family RBG-16-71-46; genus CAIXRL01. Next base: position 30,143 of record JADJLL010000031.1, read on the forward strand.
GCGAGCAGGCTCGCGAACGCGAGCGCGAGGACGCACGAGCGAAGGCGGCTCATCGCGCACCTCCCGCGGGCACGCCGCCGGGCGCCACGCCGAGTTCTCGCTGCCGCAGCTCCTGCAGCCGCGCGGTCAGGCGCGCGGCGTGTTCGGGGCGCCCGGTGGTGCGGGCGCGCTCGAGCTGCGCTTCGAGCGCACGGCGGCGCCAGGCACGCTTGGCGGATTCGAGGTCGCGCTGCGCGCGCGCGGCCTCGGGGCCGGCGGGCAGCGTTCGCAGCACGGCCGTGAGGCTGTCCAGTTCGGCGCGCTCGGCCGCGCGCAGGTCGCGCACCCGGGCGCCCCAGGCGCGGCGTTCGGTCGCCCGCGCGTCGACGGTGGCGCGGTCGCGGGTCGGCAGCGACTGGGCCCGCGACGGGGTGGGCCCGGCGAGGAGCAGGGCGGCGAAAACGGTGCAGAACAGGGCGGCGCGCATACGGGACCTCGGATGTTGTGAGGGAAAGCGGACACCAATTGAACGCGTCGCGCACGCGGGGACGCACGAGGAATCTCGATCCGGGGACTGGTCCTTTGGGTGAAGTGGGGCGGGAATGGGGCCAATTGCACGATCCGAGGGGGGCGTGGGCGGGTCCGCCCTTCCTTCGCCGGGGTCCTGGAGTGCCTGGTTCAGACCGCGCGGCCGCGGCCGAAACTCAAGGCGGGGCCACCGGCCGTCGGCGGCCCGACTGCGGGGTCGTTCGCTTGAGCGCATCGCCTTCACCGATCGCGTCGTTGCAGGCCTGGGTCGTGTCCGCGGACATGGGCTTCGGGCACCAGCGCGCCGCGCACTCGCTGTCGCATCTTTCGCCCACCGGCGTGCTCACCGCCGGCGCGCACGACGACACCGACCCGGACGAAGCGCGCTTCTGGCAGCGGCTGCGATGGTCGTACGAGGCGCTCTCGCGCACGCGCGGGATTCCACTGATCGGGCCGCCGTTGTTCGGCGCGCTCGACTCGCTGCTGAAGATCCCGGCGTTCTATCCGCTGCGCGACCTGTCGCATCCGTCGCCGAACAACGCGATCGTCGATCACCTCGTGCGCAAGGGTCTCGGACGCAGCCTGCTCGCGCGCTTCCACGCGCAGCCGCTGCCGCTCGTGTCCACGTTCTACGCGAGCGCGCACATCGCGGACTTCGCGCGTCTCGAGCGCAACTACTGCGTGATCTGTGACGCCGACCTGAATCGCGTGTGGGTCGCCTCGCGCGGCGAGCGCAGCAACATCCAGTACTTCGCGCCGTGCGGGCGCGTCATGCGGCGGCTGCGCCAGTACGGCGTTCCCGACGAGCGCATCTTCCTCACGGGTTTCACGCTGCCGCGCGAGAACGTCGGCGGCCTCGACATGCCCGTGCTCAAGCGCGACCTGCTCGGGCGGCTCGGGCGGCTCGATCCACGCGGCCGCTTCGCGAGCGTGTACGGCTCGACCGTGCGCGATCTTCTCGGCGATCGTCCGCAGCCCGATCCGAACGGTCGCGTCACCGTCACCTTCGCCGTGGGCGGCGCGGCGGCGCAGGTCGACATCGCGCTGCAGCTGTTGCTGGGCCTCGCGCCCGGCATTCGCGCGCGCCGGTTCCGGCTCGTGATGGTCGCGGGCACGCATCGCGCCGTGGCGCTGGCCTTCCGAGAAGCCGTGCTGCGCGCGGGCCTCGCGGCCGAACTCGGCGACGGCATCGAGGTCGTCCTCGAGCACGACAAGCGCACGTACTTCGACCGTTTCAACGCGCTCATGCGCGAGACCGACCTGCTGTGGACCAAGCCGAGCGAGCTGTCGTTCTACTCGGCGCTCGGCATCCCGATCGTGGCCGCGACGCCGCTGGGGTCGCAGGAAGAGAAGAACCTGCGCTGGCTGATGGACAAGGGCTGCGCGCTCCCGCAGTACACGCCCGCGCACGCGACCGAGTGGCTCACCGACCGGCTCAAGGACGGCTCGCTCGCCGAACGCGCCCTGGCGGGGTTCATCAAGAACCGCAAGCTCGGCGTGTACAAGGTCGAGGAAGTGCTCGCGACCGGCCGGATGGAGCGCGAGACGCACCCGCTGCGGCGGTAGCTCGCGTACCGCGCGCCCGGGGATTCGGCAATCCCGGCCGCCGACGCTTTTCCTGTGGCGAAGTGGGACCGACTCGCGCACCCTGCGCCGGGTTTCCCATGCGAACCGCCAAGGAAGGGCGCCATGTCCGACGATTCCCGCACTCTCGACGAAGAGCTCGACGCCACCCGGTCCGTTTTCGATCCCGAGATTTCGGCGCGGCGGGCGGAAGCGCTCGGGGTGCCGCCCGAGGTGGACGGCTACCAGATGCTGCGCATCATCGGCGAAGGCGGCATGGGCGTCGTGTACGAGGCCGAGCAGCGCGAGCCGCGCCGCCGTGTCGCGTTCAAGGTGCTGCGCGAAGGCTCGCGCATGGACGACCTGCACGTGCGGCTCTTCCGCCGCGAGGTCGAGACGCTCGCGCGGCTGCGCCACCCGAACATCGCCGCGATCTACGGTTCGGGCCGGCTTCCCGACGGGCGGCCGTACTTCGCGATGGAGCTGATCGAGGGCGACACGCTCGCCGCCTACCTCCGTGGCCGGCCGTCGCCGTCGTCGCGCGGCGAGCTCGCGCACCGCATCGCGATCGCGCGACGCGTCGCCGACGCCGTGCACTACGCGCACCAGCGCGGCGTGATCCACCGCGACCTGAAGCCGTCGAACATCTTCGTCGTGCGCGGCCACGATTCCGGCGCCACGGGCAGCGGCGCGGCGCACGGGCCCGACGTGAAGATCCTCGACTTCGGGCTCGCGCGTCTCACCGACGACGACTCGAACGCGACGCTCACGAGCGAGCTGGGCGACATCCGCGGCACGCTGCCCTACATGAGCCCCGAGCAGGCGCGTGGTGAGTCGCGCAATCTCGACGTGCGCTCGGACGTGTACGCGCTCGGCGTGATCCTCTACGAGCTCGTCACGGGCCAGCGGCCCTACGACCTGCAGAAGGCGGCGCTGCTCGAGGCCGTGCGCGTGATCTGCGAGACGCCGCCGAAGCCCATGCGCGACACGCCGAGCGGCATCGGTCGCGTGGACGCCGACCTGCAGACGATCGTGATGAAGGCGCTCGAGAAGGACGCCGAGCGCCGCTACGCGAGCGCCGCGGCGTTCGCCGACGACCTCGAGCGTTACCTCACGTCCCAGCCGATCCTCGCGCACGCGCCGAGCGCGGCGTACCAGCTGCGCATGCTCGTGACTCGCCACCGCGCGGTCGTGGGCGCGGCGGCGCTCGCGCTCGGCGTGATCGTGATCGCGTCGGTCGTGAGCACGGCGATGTACTTCCGCGCGCGCACCGAGGCGGCGAAGGCCCGGCAGGTGGCGGCGTTCCTGTCCGAGATGCTGAGCGGCGTCGGGCCCTCGGTCGCGCGCGGACGCGACACCGCGCTGCTCAAGGAAGTGCTCGAGCAGACGGGCAAGCGCGTCTCGACCGAGCTGGCGAACCAGCCGGACGTCGCGGCCGGCATCGAGCAGGTGCTCGGCACGACGTGGCTGCAGCTCGGCGACATCGAGACCGCGCGCAAGTACGCGAACGCCGCCTTCGAGAAGCGGCGCAAGCTGCATCGGGGCGCGCACCCCGATCTCGCGGGTGATCTCGGCCTGCTCACGAACGTCGCGTGGCGTCAGGGCGAGTACCCGGCGGCCGAGTCGCTGGGGCGCCTCACGCTCGACATGCGGCGCAAGCTCGCGAAGGGGCCCGACGCCGCGACGGCGGGCGCGCTCACCGATCTCGGCAGCATCCTGCTGCAGGTCGGACGGTTCGACGACGCCGAGCCGATGCTGCGCGAGGCGCTCACGATGCGGCAGGCGATCGTGAAGGGTGACGATCGCGACGTCGCCGTGCAGCTGAACGCGCTCGGCAACGTGATGCAGTACCGCGGGAACTTCGAGACCGCGGACTCGCTCTACCAGCTCGCGCTGGCGATGCACATCCGCGTGCTCGGCGAGCTGCATCCGGACGTGGTCGTGGACCTCGTGAACCTCGGGCAGCTGCAGACCAACCGAAGCCGGTTCGCCGCCGCCGACTCGATGCTCCGCCGGGCCATCGCGCTGGGCGAGAAGCTCCACGGGAAGGATCACCCCACGCTCGAAGTGGCGTGGACCGGACTCGCGGACGCCTTGCGCCGGTCCGGCGACTTCGCCGGCGCCGAGCGCGCGAACCAGATCGTGCTCGGCATGACGAAGCGCCTGCACGGGGAGGAGAGCGCCGCCTTCGCGGACGCGCTGATGAGCCTTTCCGTCACGCTCTCGGAGTGGAAGGGCGCGGAGGCGGGGTTGTCCTCGACGTTCCAGGCGATCGCCATCCTGCGCCGCGTGCTCGCTCCCGGCGATGGGCAGCTGACGGTGGGGCTGGCGAACCTCGCGGACACCTACACCGGGCTGAACCGGTTCGCCGAGGCGGACTCGCTCTATCGCGAAGTGCTCGCGACGCGGAAGAAGCTGATGGGCGAGGACAGCCCGCAGTACCTGCTCGCGCTCAACAACTACGCCCGCATGAAGCTCGCGTCCGGCGAGTTCTCCGAGTCCGAGCGGCTGTTCCGTGCCGCGTACGTCTCGCGCCGCCGCGCCCAGGGCGAGGCGCACGACGGGACCATCGTCTCGATGAGCGATCTCGCCTCGTTGCTGGCGACGTGCGGACGATTCGTCGAGGCCGAGTCGCTGTGGGCGCGCGCCGCCGTGCTTTCGGACTCCGTGATCGGCCGCGAGCAGATGATGTCGACGGTCATGCACGCGCTGCATGCGAGTGCGCTCTGCGAGCTGGGGCGCGAACGGGAGGCCGCTCCCGAAGCCGTGCCCGCGCTCGCGGGCATCACGAAGTTCTACGGACCGGAGAACAGTTCGACGCTGCGGGTCGCGGTCACGCTCGCACGCGTGCGAGCGGCGCAGGGAAGGGCGTCCGAGGCGGACTCGCTGTTCCGCGTCGCGCTCGCCGCGCAGGACGCCGACGGCTCGTTGAAGCGCATCCGGCATCTCGAGTACGGACGATTCCTCACCGCGCAGCGGCGCTATCCGGAAGCGGCGCGCGAGCTGCTCGTGGTGGAGAAGCTGACGCGCGAGGGGGCGAGCGCTCGCATCTTGAAGCGGCTGCGCACGCTCGATGCGCTCGTCGCGTTGTACGACGCGTGGGGGCGGCCGGCCGACGCTGCGCGCTGGCGCGCCACGCGCGACCGCGAGAAGCCGCGCCTGCAGGCGTTGCTCGCGCGCTGAAACGAAAGCGGCGCGGCTCCCGAGGAAGGAGCCGCGCCGCTTCATTTCGAAGCCGGGCCTACTTCAGCCCGCTCACCACGTGCAGGTCGACGAGCTGCATGTAGTAGTTGTAGCCGTACGCCGAACCGTCGGCGCTCGTGCTCACGCGGCCGATGCGGTAGATGCCTGTGGGGTCGGGCGGCGTCAGCGAGCGCCAGATCGAGCGCTCGCCGGTGTCGAGGTTCAGCTTGTGGATGTGCGCCGGCATTTCGTTGATGCGGAACAGCAGGACGGCGTTTTCGCCCGTCATCCACAGCACCACGCGATCGCTCCGGTCGAGGTGCGGCAAGGGCATCGGGTCGCCGCCCTCGATGGGGTAGAGCCAGTGGTCCTGGTCGGCGCCCATGGCCGAGACCGCCCGCGCGGCCCGCACGAGCCGGAACTCGCTCGGATCCACACCCTCGGGGCTGAGCGCGCGGAACTCCCCGGTGACCGAATCGACGTGATAGAGCCGCACGCCCTGCCCGGTCTCGTGCGCACTCACGACGAGGTGCCGGCTGTCGAGCCACTTGGCGGTGTGGCAGTAGAGGTCCTTGTTCGGCACGAGCCGCGGTTCGCCGACTCCGGTCGGCAGCACCTGCAACTGGCCCATGCCCGCGGAACTGTAGACCGAGCCCACCACCCACTCGCCGTCCGGCGACATCGAGCGCGCGACGCCGTCCCCGAGCCGGATGGCGGGCGTGCCGTCGATGCTGCGCAGGTAGATCGAGCCGTTCGGGCCGCCGCCCTCGGCGGTCTCGTCCAGCAGGAGCGTGCGGCCGTCGGCCGACATGTCCTGCAGGAGGGACCAGTCGAGCCACGACAGGTCGTGCTCGCGCACCTCACCCGCGCCCATCGCGTTGATGCCGGCGCGCTCGGGGCCGTGGCCCATCAGCACGCGCCCGTCGGACGAAATGTCGTGCACGGTGATGTTGCTCGCGATCTGCAGCACGCGCCGCACCTGCCCGTCGAGGTTCACCGCGTACAACCCGCGCGCGGCGCCGTTGCGGTCGGCCGAGAACCACACCTCGCTGCCGTCCGGGGACCACGCCATGCCGCGCACGGTGCCCCAGCCGGACGAGAGCGTCTTGCGCTCGCCCTTGCGATCCACGATCGCGATGCTGCCCGAGTCGCTGTTGCGCGAAGGATGGTCCACGAAGGCGATGCGGGTGCCGTCGAGCGAGAAGCGGATCATGCTGATCCAGCCCGCCGTCTGCAGCAGCACGTTGCCGATCGGGAACTCGAGCCGGATCATGCCCTGCTTGGATCGCACGATGGCGAGCTGCTGTCCGTCGCGGCTCCACTCGGCCGCGTGCACGTCGTGGAGCAGCTCGCGGGCGGCGCCGCCCATGGGAGGGACGCGCGCGAGCGTGCCGCGCCGGTCGAACGACGTGACGAACTCGGCCCGCAGCAGTACCGCCAGTTCGTTCGTCGGCGACACGCTGAGCAGGTCGGTGTTCGAGAACCCGAGCGTGCGCGCCTCGGGGTTGCCGATGTGCGACCAGAACAGCTCGAGCGGCTTGCCCTCCCAGCTCGCGCTGTAGATGACGGAGTGGCCGTCCGGGGTGAAGCGTCCCGACCAGATGGCGCCGCGGCGGAACGTGATGCGTTCGTACGACACGCCCGCGGCCGCGGCCGTCTCGCCGGTGCTCGCCACCGTGGCGGTCGCGCTCGCGAACGTCTCGAGCGCGAACGCGAGATCGCGCGCGGACTCGAAGCGCTCGCCGGGCAGCTTTTCGGTGCAGCGCTGCAGGATCGTCTCGAGCATCGGCATCTGCGCGCGCAGCTCGTCGGGCAGCGACGGCAGGTCCTCGCCGAGGATCGCGGCCATGGACTCGGCCGGGCTGTCGCGCTTGAACGGCGGCGCGCCCGCGAGCATCTCGTGCAGCACGCAGCCGAGCGCGAACAGGTCGGCGCGATGATCGGCCGCGACGCCGCGCACCTGCTCGGGCGCCATGTAGCCCACCGTGCCCATCACGCGGCCCATCTGCGTCATCTCGGTCGCGGCGATCGAATCCGCCGCGCCGGCCGAGCCCACGCCGGAGCCGGGCTCGTTGCGCACGAGCTTGGCGAGACCGAAGTCGAGGATCTTCACCTGGCCCGAGGGCAGCACGAACAGGTTCTCGGGCTTGAGGTCGCGATGGATGATGCCCTTCGCGTGCGCGGCCGCGAGTCCCTGCGCGATCTGCACGCCGAACTCGAGCGCCTTGCGCGCCGTGAGGCCGCCTTCGTCGAGCCGGCGCCGGAGCGTGCCGCCCTCGAGCAGCTCGGTCACGACGAACGGGGCGCCTTCGTGCGAGCCCACGTCGAAGATGGAGACGATGTTGGGGTGGTTCAGCGTCCCGGCCGCGCGCGCTTCCTGATCGAAGCGGCGGAGCCGCTCGGGATCGCTGCTGAACGCGGGGGGCAGCACCTTCACGGCGACGTCCCGGCCGAGCGACGTGTCGCGCGCCCGGTAGACGACGCCCATGGCGCCACTGCCGATGTGGTCGAGAATCTCGTAACGGCCGAGCCGGGTACCCTTTTCGATGGTCATGGGCGCGGAATCTCGCAAACACCGGGGAGCGTGTCGAGACATCTTTGGACGGGGCGGGGGATGCCCCGATGGGGAGGCGTTCGCATCGGGCGGGGCGCGACGGGAGCGGCGTGAAACTGTCGCCAAACCCGACATTGCGGGCCGGGAGCGCAGGGGGCCAGACTGCCCGAAGGCGCGGGGAAACCAGGGGGGCGAGTCATGATCCATCGGCATCTTCTTCGAGTGCTCGTCACGATCGGCATCGCCGCCTTCACGATCGGAACTGGACCGCTCGCGTCGCGCGCATGGGCATCGTGGCCATCGCCCGGCACGCAGTCACTGACCGTCGGAGGCATGGCGACGACGTTCCCGCCCGTGTTCGTCTCCGACGGCGACGGCGGAACGTTCGTGGCGTGGCTCGACGAGGGCTACCTCTTTCGCGCGCAGCACTACGACGCCGAAGGCGTGCCGCTCTGGGCGAGCGACGGCATGGCGCTCTTCACGCAGCCCGCGTTCGCGTTCCTGCCGAGCGCGGCGCCGGACGGCACGGGCGGACTGCTGTTCGTGTGGTTCGTCAACGGCGACACGTCGCACGTCTACGCGCAGCGCCTCTCGAGCGCGGGCGTCCGGCTCTGGGGCGACGAGGGCATGTCGCCGGTTCCGAGCACGTTCGACCAGCGCTTTCCGACGGTGCTCGCCTCCGGGGACGGCGGCGCGCTGGTGCTCATGGCCGACTCGCAGCCTGCGATCGGCCCGCGCGTCCGCGCGCAGCGCTTGTCGGCCGAGGGAGTGCCGCAGTGGGGCACGCTCGGCGTCGAGCTCGATCCGGGCGTCAACCAGGCGGGCCTTCCGGTCGCGGTGAGCGACGGCGCGTTCGGCGCACACGTGGCCTGGCTCTCGTTCGCGAACTACGCCGTTTCGGATGGGGACTACCTGTACCAGCACGTGAGCGCCACCGGCGCGCTCGCCACGCCGAACGCGCAGCCTTTGTGCACGGCGCCGGGAGCGGTCGGCCAGATGGTCGCCGCGAGCGCGCCCGACGGTGGCGCGGTGTTCGCGTGGCACGACCAGCGCGATGCGGGCTATTCGCAGTGGGACATTTACGCACAGCGCTTCGATGCCGCCGGTGTGCCGCAGTGGCCGGCGGACGGTCTCGCCGTGTGCGCGCACACGTGGGACCAGGGCACGCCGTCGGTCACGGTCACGAACGACGGTGTCGCGTGGTGCGCGTGGGTGGACGACCGCTTCGGCGCGGGCGTGTACTCGGTGCCCGCGCTCTTCGCCCAGGCGCTCTCGCCGGGCGGGACGCCGTTGCTCGAGGAGTTCGGCGAACGCATCACGCAGACGATCACGAGCACGGTGAAGCTCTCGCCCGGCGCCGATGGTGACGCGATCGCCGCGTGGACTCCGGGCACGGTCGCGGGCGGTCTTCGCGCGCAGAAGCTCTCGAAGCTGGGCGGCAAGGCATGGCCCGACACCGGCGCGGCGCTGGGCTCGGGATTCGTGAACGGCTTCATCGGGATGACGCCGATCGGCGGCCACCGCACCGCGGCGCTCTGGTTCTCCGAAGCGCCGACGGCTTACCCGGTGCGCATGCAGCAGGTGGGACTGAACGGCGTCGCGGGCGGCCCCTCGCTCGCCGGCGTCGCGCCGCCGCGCGCGGACGATGCTCCCGGCGTGCGTGTCGAAGGTTCGCCGGCGATCGCCTTCGCGCGCCTCAGCGCCGATCGCGAGCGCGTGCGAGTGCTCGACGCGGCGGGCCGCGCCGTGCGGACGCTGGCCCTGGCTCGCTCGGCCGACGGCTGGCGCGGCACGTGGGACCTGCGCGACGACGCGGGGCGGCGGGTGAGCGCGGGGCTGTATTTCGTGCGCGCCGGCGATGGCGGGGCGCGTGGGGCGCGCGTGGTGGTCCTGCGCTAGGGCTCCGGCGGGCCCCGGCCCCGGTGGTCCCTACGGGATACCGAGATGCGGGGCGAATGGCCCAGTATCAAGCCGTTCACAAGGTGTTTCATCGCACTTCGGCGATCCGGATCGTTAGTATAGGGGCCCCCCAAGCTCGAACTCGTGCCGCGAGGAGCCCCTCGACTCGATGAAGTCGGTCCGATACGCCGTGCCCTTCGCGGCGCGATTCCCGCGCGCCGCCCTGATCGCCGTTTGCGCCGCCACCGCGGCGCTGCTCGCGTGCGTCGCGCCGGCGCATGCCGTCAAGCGCATCTACCTCGCGAACGACGAGCACACGGACTACTTCTGGACCGCGAACGACGTGACCTACCGCGCCGCGTTCCTCGGCATGCTCGACTTCTACATGGCGCAGGCGGAATCCACCGCGAGCAATCCCGTGGACTCGCGCGGACGGTTCAACGCCGACTGCAGCCTGTGGATGTGGGAGTACGAGCGCAACAAGACGCCCGCGCAGTTCACGCGGCTCATGAACCACGTGCGCGACGGCAACATCAGCATGCCGCTCAACAATGCCGTGCTCTGCTACGGCGGCTCTCCCGCCGAGGCCGTGCTGCGCAGCATGTATTACGCGGGCCGCCTCGAGCGGCGCTTCGCATTGCGCTTCCCGCTGGCCGTGGCGATGGAGAACCAGACGCTGCCCGGCGGGCTCGTCTCGCTGTGGGCGGGCTCCGGCGCGAAGTATTCGTGGCGCGGTGTGTGCGGTTGCGCGACGCGCACGGCGTACGCGCCGCGGCCGCGCGAGATCTACCAGTGGGCCGGTCCCGACGGCGGCAGCGTCACGATGAAGTGGAACACGATGACGAACGGGACGAACTTCATCGGCGGCTACCTCGAAGCGTCGTCGCTCGGCAACATGGTCACCTATCTCGAGAGCGCCCCGTTCACGTCGGTGTGGCCGTATGCGGACGTGTCCGCCGCCTTCGGTTACGGCGGTGACGCGCTCGACACGCGCACGACCGGCTTCCTGACGACGTCCGCGCAGAAGAGCAATGCGACGCGACGGGTGATCGTGTCGAACGAAGTCGACTTCTTCGAGGACTTCCTCGCGACCTACGGCAGCCAGATCCCGACGTTCTCGGGCAGCTTCGGCAACGAGTGGGAGCTGTACCAGGCGTCGATGGGCAACACGACCGCGCGCTTCCGGCGTTCGCTCGAGAAGCTGCGCACGGCCGAGGCGCTCGCGGCGATCGCGACGTCGAGGCATCCGGCGTTCATGACGGGACGCGAGACCGCGCGTGACAAGGCGTTCATGGCGGCCGGGCTCTACTACGAGCACGACTGGACCGCCGACGGCCCGGTCGCGCGCACGACCCGCGCGCAGTTCCAGCGCGACCAGCTCGCGCTCATGGAGACGTACGTGAACGCGCTGCAGACCGACGCGCTCACGTCGGTCGCGGCCGACGTCGCGAATGCCGGTTCGGGCGAGCGTCACCTGGTCTTCAACCCGCTGTCGTGGGCGCGCACGGACTTCGCCGACCTCACGACGAACGTGGCCGCGCCGCGCCGCGTGATCGACGTGGCGAGCGGCGCCGAAGTGCCGAGCCAGACGATGTCGTCGGGCGTCGTGCGCATCCTAGCGAGCGGCGTGCCGTCGGTGGGCTATCGCGTGTACGAAGTGCAGGCGCAGGCCGCCGCGAGCTGGCCGGCCGCGGCGACCGTGACGCTGCCGGTGTTCGACAACGGGCTCTACGGCGTGACGCTCGGCAACCGCGGGCACCTGACGAGCGTCGTGGACCACCGCGACGCGGACCGCAACCTGGTCGCGAGCGGCAGCTGGCTGAACGATCTCGCGACGGGCACGGGCACGGTGACGCTCGAGAGCGCGGGCCCGGTGTCGGCGACGCTGCGCGTGGCGCCCGCGAGCACGCCGGCGCACACGACGCGCGTGACGCTGTACGCCGGCGTGGACCGCGTGGACATCGAGAACACGATCACCGCGAACTTCACGGGGCTGTCCGAGTACTTCTCGCGCTTCAACCTGACGTCGCCGACGGTGCGCCACGAGGAGGTCGGCATGATCGCGACCGCCGCGCGCGCGGCGAACGGCGGCGACTACGCGGACGCGAACGCGCGCACCGACTACCTTTCGTTCGGGCACTTCGCGGACTTCTCCGAGGCCACGCGCGGCGTGACGATGTCGAACGCCGACTGCTCGTTCTTCCAGCTCGGCGCGAGCACGACGACCACGCTCGACGCGGGCTCGCCGCAGATCCGGGCCGTGGTCGGCATGCAGGTCGACGGCTCGTCGTACGGCATCCTCGGCCAGGGCGGCGACACGCAGTTCCTCAACCGCTTCGCGCTGCGCCGCCACGGCGCCTACGACCCGGCCGCGGCGATGCGCTTCTCGCTGGAGCACCAGAACCCGTTCGTGACCGCGCGGCTGACGGGCACGGCGGCGGGCCCGCTGCCCGCCGACACGCTGTGCTTCGTGCGCATGCCGTCGCCCGACGTGCTGCTCTGGGCGCTCAAGCCGGCCGAAGAAGGCGCGAGCGCGGGCACCATCGCGCGGGTCTGGAACCTCGCGAACGCGCAGCGGACGTTCTCGCTCTCGCTGCCGTCTTTGTCCGAGATCGTCGTCACGCGCACGACGCACATCGAGACCGACCTGAACGGCGTGGTCGCCGACGGCGGCGTGCTGTCGGACGTGCTCGAGAAGCAGCAGCTCGCGACCTACCGGATCCTGCCCGCGCCGCTTCCGACGGACACCGGCGCGAGTCCCGCCGGCCGCGTGCGCGACCTGAGCGTGTTCCCCAATCCGTCGCCGCATCTCGCGAACGCGACGGTCGCGTTCCGAGTGACGCAGCGCGGGCCGGTGCGCGTGCGGGTGATGGACGTGCGCGGCGCGGTCGTGGCGACGTTGCACGACGGTCCGCTCGAGGCGGGGGACCAGCAGCTCGCGTGGGATCGCCACGACGCGAGTGGCCGGGCGCTGCGCTCCGGCGTGTACTTCGTGGTCGCCGAGTCCGGCGGCCGCCGCGTGACGCGACGGCTCGCCGTCCTCGACTGACGACGCCTCTGGCCCGGCGCCGCCTTCTTTTCTAGCCGCGTCCCGCCGGCGCGAGGCGCGCGTGCTCCGGGATCGCAGCGAACGCCTGCTCGAGATCCGCGATCAGGTCGGCCGCGTCCTCGATGCCGACCGAGTAGCGCACGAGGCCGTCCGTGATGCCGGCCTCGAGCCGGTCTTCGCGCGACATGCCGGCGTGCGTCATGGACGCCGGGTGCTCGATCAGCGATTCGACTCCGCCGAGTGACACGGCGAGCGTCGCGAGCTTCACGTGATCCATCACCGCGGCGCCCGCGACGACACCGCCGTGCAGCTCGAATCCGATCATCGAACCGGGGCCGGTCATCTGGCGCTTCGCCAGCTCGTACTGCGGGTGCGACGGCAACCCGATGTAGCGCACCCATGCGACTTCCGGGCGCCCTTCGAGCCACCGCGCGACCTCGATCGCGACCTTCTGCGCCCGCTCGACGCGCAGACCGAGGGTCTTCACACCCCGCAGTACGAGAAACGCCTGATGCGGATCCATGTTCGTGCCGAGCGCGACCATGAGCGGCCGGAGCCGGCGGTACATCTCTTCCGTGCGCGTCACGATGACGCCGCCCACGATGTCCGCGTGACCGTTGATGAACTTGGTCACCGAGTGCAGCACGACGTCGGCGCCCAGGTCGAGCGGCTGCTGCAGGTAAGGCGACGCGAACGTGTTGTCCACGACGAGCGCGCAGTCGTGCTCGCGCGCGATCGCCGCCATGGCGCGCAGGTCGGTCACCTGCATGGCGGGGTTCGACGGCGTCTCGACGTAGAGCACGCGCGTCTCCGGCCGCATCGCGCGCCGCACGGCTTCGGCGTCCGTCGTGTCCACGAACGTCGCCGTCACGCCGAAGCGGGACAGGTGCTTCTCCGCGAGCCCGCGCGACGGTCCGTAGACGGACGCCGTGCTCACCATGTGCGCGCCCTGTCCGAGCAGCGCGAGGTACACGACCGAGACCGCGCCCATGCCCGAGCTGGTGGCGATGCCGGCGAAGCCGTGCTCGAGTTCGGCGACGCACTCCTCGAGCGCGTGGATCGTGGGATTGCCGAGTCGCGTGTAGATGTAGCCGTCGTCGCCGCCCGCGAACAGCTCGGCGCCGTGCTTCGCGCTGCGGAAGGCGAACGTGGAGGTCTGGTAGATCGGTACCGTCACCGCCCCGGTGGGGTCGGGGTGGTGACCGGCGTGCACGAGTTTCGTGTAGGTGCCCATGTGCTTCGTGTTCATGTGCGGCTCCTGTCGCGGGTTTCGCGCGTCACTTGCCTTGCGGCGCCGGATGATTCGCGCGGAGCCACTCTCCGAGCGCGGGCATGTCCTTGACCATCGTCGAGAACTCGCGGCCCTTGCGCGTGAGCTGCTTGGAGCCCGGCTTGCGCGCATGGCAGGCGGTGCAGCGTCCGAACGTCGCCTGGAGCGTGTCGTAGCCCGCGAGCGTGTGCATCGTCTCGTAGTACTTGCCGGGATCGGTGAGCAGCTTGCTGCCCGGCTTGTCGTGACAGGCGGTGCAGGCCTTGCCGGTGTCCTTCGCGATCTGCTCGGAGGCCGGGGCCGAGTTCGGGAGCGCCACGGCGAACAGCACCGCGGCGGCGAGAAGCGTGCGAACGGGAACGTGCATGGGATCGATCCGCCTTTCTATCGCGAGAACGCGCGGCTGAAGCCGGCGGACAGGGTCCACTGCGAGTGATCCACGCGGGAGCCGGGACCGAAGGGGTTCACGTTCGGGTCGGTGTTCGGGTTCGTCTGTCCCGATTCGAACGCGCGCTCGACCGCGAGGTGCAGGGAGTTGCCGCCCCACGTCCAGCTGCCGCCCGCCGTCACGTGCTGCTCGGTGATCGCGGGGAAGAGCGGATTGAGCGTGCCGTCGGGCACCGGGTTCTGGCCGTCGTTCCATCCCGCGCGGAGCGTGAGCGCCGGCGTGGCGCGGTACTCGGCGCCGACCGAAGTAGCCCAAACGTCGCGCCAGTTGAACACGAACGCCATCACGGGCGCGGTGACGGGGGACGCCGCGTCGGGGTTCGAGCCGCGGACGTCGATCTCCTTCATGGCGTCCGACCACAGGTAGCGGCGCACGTCGGCGGTGATCATCCAGCGGTCGGCAGGCCGCACCTGCACGCCGCCGCCGAACTGCGCGGGCCACGCGAAGCCTTCGACTTTCGCGTCGTAGGTGACTTCGCCGAGCCCGATCGCCGACTGGTTGAGCCCGAGCTTGCCGTTCTCGTAGTCGCCCTGCGTCTTCGTCTGGTACATCGCGCCGAACTGCAGCCGGGGCGTCGCCGTCCACATGGCGCCGACGCGCGTGCTCCAGTTCCAGGCCTTCGCGCGCTCGGTGAGATCGGCGCCGAAGAAGCCGTAGCCCGTGCCGCCGTCGTAGTAGCTCGTGTTCGGGTAGAAGCGGAACTTCACGTCGGAGTACCCGGCGTTCAGCGACACACCCACCGCGACGTCCTCGTTCACGGCGTACGCGACCGTCGGCGTGAGCGTGAGGAAGCGCACCTCGCTGTACGTGCCGTCGGTGGTGCCGAAGGGCGTCTGGTAGCCCTCGAACGTGGCGCCCATGCCGCCCTGGCTGATCAGCCCGGCGCCGAACGTCCACGGCGAGGCCTTCGCGCCGCGCACGTAGGAGAGGGAGGGCATCGCGAAGACGCTGCTCTTCGCGTCGATCGCGTGACCGTACGGATCGACGAAGTCGAGCTTCGGCACGAGCAGCTGCCCGTCGATGCCGAAGTGCTGCCCCTGCATCTGCGCGATGCCGGCCGGATTCGCCTGCAGTCCGAGCGAGCGGTCGGCGACGGCGAGGTTGGCGCCCGCGCGGCCCGCGACTTCGGCGCCGTATCCGACGAGGTACATGCCGTTCGTGGCCGCCGCGGGCGCGGCGAACACGAGCGACAGGAAGAGCGAAAGCAGAACGCGGTCTGCGAACGTGAGGCGAGTCATGTGCGTGCCTTTCGGAGGAACGCGGCTCCGTGCATTGCGGGTTGCAGTGCGGTGCGTGGTCCCATCGGACCAGTGGGAGCCGCTTGACCCTTAAACAGGTAAAGCGGTACTTGTTTACCCGACGAAACGATCATCGGCAAGGGAGGTTCTCCGGATGGCAACCCTCTTCAAATTCTCGGAAGCCGCTTCGCTCGCGCTTCACGCCATGGTGCTGATCGCGGTGAAGGACGGCGAGGTGGTGAAGGCGCGCGAGATGTCCGCGGCCTTCAAGGCGTCCGGCGCGCACATGAGCAAGGTCTGCCAGCGGCTGACGCGCAGCGGGCTCCTGTCCGCGCACCGCGGCGTGACGGGTGGCTTCACGCTGGCGCGTGCGGCGTCGCGCATCCGGCTCTACGAGATCTACGAGGCCATCGAGGGCAAGGTCGTGCTGAGCCCGTGTCTCTTCCGCAACCGCAGCTGCGGCGGGAAGCCGAAGCACGACTGCATCTTCGGCAGGCGCATCATGTCCTACGAAGAGGACTTCCTGCGTTACCTCAAGCAGACGAAGCTCTCGGTCGTCGCCGCGACGAGCGACCTGGGGGCGCTGTGAAGATCGGATCGGTGCTTCCCGCCTGGGTGCTCGTGATCGTCGCCGTGCTCGTGGCGCTCGGACTGTATCTCGCGAGCGGCAGCCGGCAGGGCGCGCCGCGCCACGCCGCCGCCACGTTCGAGCGGCCGGAGCACGCGCACCTCGACCACGCGCCCTACTTCAAGGAGGCGTTCGACTCGCCGCAGGCCGTCACGCGCGCGTGCCTGAAGTGCCATCCGAAGGCCGCCGAACAGATGCGCCGCACGCCGCACTGGACGTGGCTCGGCGACTCGGTCGCGGTGCCCGGGCACGAAGGCCGGTTCCGCCTCGGCAAGCGCAACCTCATGAACAACTTCTGCATCAGCGTGACGGGGAACAACTCGTCGTGCATGAAGTGCCACGCCGGTTACGGCTGGGCGGACGACTCGTTCGACTTCTCGAAGGACGAGAACGTCGACTGCCTCGTATGCCACGAGCGCGCGGGCACGTACGTGAAGGGGGAGTTCGGCAATCCCGCCAAGGGCGCCGACCTCCTGGCCGCCGCGAAGTCGGTGGGCTTCCCGAAGCGCGAGAACTGCGGCGTCTGCCACAACTACGGCGGCGGTGGCCAGGGCGTGAAGCACGGCGACCTCGACAGCCGCCTCGACAATCCTTCGCGCGAGGACGACGTGCACATGGGCCAGCTCGGCTTCCTGTGCATCGATTGCCACCGCTCGAAGGAACATCGCATCGCCGGGCGCGCGTTCTCCGTGAGCGTCGAGGACTCGAACGGCGTCGCGTGCACCGACTGTCATCGCGAGCCGCCGCACCGCGACCCGCGCATCAACACGCACCTCGCCTCCGTCGCGTGCCAGACGTGCCACATCGGCACCTACGCGCGGAGCCTGCCGACGAAGACGTTCTGGGACTGGTCGAAGGCGGGCGACGGGACGCGCGAGGACGATCCGCACCGCTACCTGAAGATCAAGGGCGAGTTCTTCTACGGCCGCAACCTCGTGCCCGAGTACGCGTGGTTCGACCGCACCGTGAACCGCTACTTGGTCGGCGACCGCATCGACAGCACGAAGGTGACGGCGATCAACGAGCCGCGCGGCGCGATCGGTGAGAAGAACGCGAAGATCTGGCCGTTCAAGGTGCACCGCGCGCTGCTGCCGTACGACCGCGAGTACGCCACGCTCATGCCGCCCGTGACCGCCGGCCCCGGCGGCTACTGGCACGACTTCGACTGGAGCAAGGCGATCGCGCTCGGCGCGAAGGCCGCGGGCCTGCCGTACAGCGGCCGCTTCGGCTGGGCGCGCACCTCGATGCACTGGCCGCTCTCGCACGCGGTCGCGCCGAAGGAAGGCGCGCTGCAGTGCAACGACTGCCATGGACCGCGCACGCGCATGGACTGGGCGGCGCTCGGCTACGAGGGCGATCCCCTCCTGAGAGGAGCCCGGCGATGAGACCCCGTGCGATCCGCTTCGCCGCACTCGCGGCCTTGCTCGTGCTCTTCGCCACGCCGTCGCATGCCGCGAACGCCATGCATCCCACGTTCGCCGTGCTCGACGACGCCGGCGTGCCCGCGTCGCGATCGGGCCGCTCCGCCTCGTCCGAGCGGACGTGCGGCGCGTGCCACGACGCCGCGTACATCGCCGCGCACAGCGGACACTGGAACGAGCGCGTGAAGGCCGAGTGCGCCGCCTGTCACTGGGAGGGGGGCTCGCTGCCCACGACCTCCGCCGTGCTCGGCTCCGACGGGAAGCTGCGCCGCGACGCGCTGCGGATCTCGGCGCCGCAGGACGCGCACTGCGCGGCGTGCCACGGCGTCGTGCACGCCGACGCGTCGCCCGTGCGCCTGCCCGAGGACTTCGAAGCCCCGCGTCGCGCGGAATCCGACTACGGCTTCACGCTCCGCACCGGCGCCGTGTTCTCGGCGGACGACGTCGCCGAGTCGTTCCTCAACCTTCGCGAGAAAGCATCGCTGCACGCGCCCTGGGACGTGCACGCGCGGCGTCTCGTGAAGTGCGTGGATTGCCACTTCGCGTCGAACAACCCGACGCGCAAGGACCTCAAGAAGACGCCGCTCGACTTCCTCGTGCAGGACCCGCGGCGCATTCCGCTGTCGGAGTTCCTGCATCGTCCGGATCACCGGCTCGCGGCGGCCACCTGCCGCTCGTGCCACGACCCGATGAAGGTGCACGAGTTCCTGCCGTACAAGAAGCGCCACCTCGACGCGCTCGAGTGCCAGTCGTGCCACATCCCGCACCCGATGGGGCCGGCGCTGCGCATGCTCGACGCGACCGTGGTGCGCGAGGACGGCGCGCCGCTCGCGTCGTATCGCGGACTCGAACGCGTGCCCGGTGTGCCGCTCGACGCGACGTTCGCCGAGGGCTATGCGCCGCTGCTGCTGCCGAAGCGCGATGCCGGCGGCGAAACGAGGCTCGCGCCGTTCAACGTGATCGAGGCGTGGGAGTGGGTGTCGGGCGCGACCGGACGTGCCGTGCCGCTCGACACAATGCGGCTCGCGCTGCTCGAGAACGGCCGTCACGCGCCGGCGGTGATCGCGGCGTTCGACCGCGACGGCGACGGGCGGCTGAGCGATCTCGAACTGCGGCTCGACAGCGCGGCGAAGCGCGAGCTGGTCGCGGGCCGGCTCGCGGCGCTTGGCGTGGCCGAGCCTCGTGTGGCTCACCGGCTGGAGCGCCATGCGCTCGAGCACGGCGTGCTCGCCGGCGCGCAGGTGCAGCACGACTGCAACGGCTGTCACGTGCGCGGCTCGCGCCTCGACGGACGGCTCGCGCTGTCGCCGTACACGCCGTACGGCGCGGCCGCGGACAGCGCCGACAGCGCCGGCGCCTCCGGCGCCACGGGCGTGCGCGTCGTGGTCGCGGCGGACGGCTCGCGCGAGGCGTTCGCGAGCGCGCAGGCCACCGGACTCTACGTGTTCGGCAACGCGCGCCGGTCGTGGACCAACCGCGCCGGCTTCCTGCTCTTCCTCGCGGTCGTGCTCGGCACGTCGAGCCACGGCGTCGCGCGCGTGTTCGCGGCGAAGCGCGGGCACGCCGCCGAACCGCCCCGCGAGCGCGTCTACCTCTACCGCACGTACGAGCGCGTCTGGCACTGGCTCATGGCCACGAGCATCCTCGCGCTCATGCTCACGGGCATGCAGGTGACGTTCGCGAGCAGCCATGCGCTGATCCCGCTGCCGATCGCGGTGCGCGTGCACAACTTCTTCGCGATCGTGCTCACCGTGAACGCGTTCCTGTCGCTCTTCTATCACCTCGCGGCGGGCGCGATCCGGCAGTTCATCCCGAAGCGCGAGGGACTCGGCCAGCAGATCGTCGAGCAGGCGCGCTACTACGCGAGCGGCATGCTGCTCGGGCAGCCGCAGCCGAGCCCGAAGTCGCGCGAGCGGAAGCTCAATCCGCTGCAGCAGCTCACGTACCTCGCGCTGCTCAACGTGCTGTTCCCGTTCCAGGTCGTCACGGGCGCGCTCATCTGGGGCGCGTCGCGCTGGCCGCAGATGGCCGCGTCGCTCGGCGGGCTCACGCTCGTGGCGCCGCTGCATGCGCTCGGTTCGTGGCTGTTCCTGTCGTTCTTCGTGCTGCACCTCTACCTGACCACGACCGGCCACACGGTGTTCTCGCACGTGCGCGCCATGATCGACGGCTACGAGGAGCTCGAGCTCGACTCGGCTTCTCCTTCGAACGCAGGAGGGACCCGTGCCTCGTCCCGCTCGTGAACCCCGCCCGTACCTGAATCCCTACCTCGGCGGCGCGTTGCTCGGCGTCGTGCTGTTCCTGACGTTCTACGTCACGGGCAACGGGCTCGGCGCGTCCGCCGCGATCAACCGCCTCCAGGTCGGCACGCTCGCGCTCGTCGCGCCCGGGCACGTGGACCGCGTCGCGTACATGGCCGAGATGGGCGGCGGCAGCCGGAAGCCTTTCGCGGACCCGTCCGTCTACCTGCTGCTCGGCACGTTCCTCGGCGGACTGGTCGCCGGCGCGCTGAACGGCCGCGTGAAGGCCGAAACGCGCGGCGGTCCGCACGTGAGCATCCCCGTGCGCTGGGCGCTCGCCTTCGCGGGCGGCGCGATCATGATGTACGGCGCGCGCATGGCGCGCGGCTGCACGTCGGGTCAGGCGCTGAGCGGTGGGGCGGTGCTGTCGGTCGGCAGCTTCGTGTTCATGTTCGCCGTCTTCGCGGGCGCGTACGCGCTCGCGTGGCCGCTGCGGAAACTCTGGAACTAGGGGGCGGCCATGGCACCGTTCGCGCTGGCGCCCCTCGCGGGCACGTTCGCCTACTTCGTCATCTTCCTTCTGCTCGGCATGGGCTTCGGCGCCGTGCTCGAGATGTCGGGCTTCGGCGACTCGCGCCGGCTCTCGGCGCAGTTCTACCTGCGCGACATGACCGTGCTGAAGGTCATGTTCACCGGCATCATCGTCGCCGCCGTGCTCGTGCATCTCGCGTCCGCGCTGCAGCTGCTCGACCTGAGCAAGGTGTGGATCAACCCGACGTACATGGTGCCCGGCATCGTGGGCGGGCTGATCATGGGCGTCGGTTTCATCGTCGGCGGCTTCTGTCCGGGCACGTCGCTCGTCGCGGCCTCGACGCTCAAGCTCGACGGCGTGATGTTCGTGCTCGGCGGCTTCGTCGGCGCGCTCGCGTTCGGCGAGACCGTGCACTCGTTCAGTGCGTGGTGGCACTCGACGTCGTGGGGACGGTTCACGCTGTACGACTGGCTGCACGTGCCGGCCGGCTGGGTGGTGCTCGGGCTCGTCGTGATGGCGCTGGGTGTGTTCGTGTTCGCGGAGCAGGTCGAGCGCAACTTCGGCGCCGGCCGTCCCGACACCGCGGACAGCCCCGAGGCGAAAGCCGGGTTGTCGTTCGGCGTGCCGAGCCTGAACCGGCGCGCGGCCCAGGTGTTCGCCGTCTCGCTCGTGGCGCTCGCGGCGGTCACCGCGTTCGTCGGCCAGCCCGATCTCGGCGATCGCTGGCGGTGGATCGCGCCGAAGGCCGGTCCGCTTCTCGCGCAGCGCGACATCTTCGTGGACCCGGCGGAGGTCGTGGAGCTCCAGCGCGACCTGTCGCTCACCGTGCGCGTGCTCGAGGTGCGCGGCGAGCCGGAGTACAACCTGTTCCATCTCGCCGGTTCGCGACGCATTTCGCTCGACGAATGCGGCGAGGCCGCGCTCGTGCGCGAGCTGTCGTCCGTGCCCGACAACACGATCCTCCTGCTCGCGAGCAACGGGGAGGAGGGCGCGACGGAAGCGTGGAAGCGCCTGAAGGCGCAGGGCGTGCTGAACCTCTACGTGATCGACGGAGGCATCAACCACTGGCTCGAGGTGTTCCCGCCGCGGCCCGAGCTCGCGGCGCGGACCGCTCCGGCGGGCGAGAACGCCTCGGACGATTTCGGGTGGCGATTCTCGGTCGCGACGAGCGCGCAGACACCGTCGGCGCAGCCCGACGCGTTCGAACCCGGGCATCACGCCGGCGGCGAGGGCGAGGCTCCGGGATGGTTCGACGGCTCGCGCCTGCCGGCTTACGCGTTCACGAAGAAGGTGAAGCTCCAGAAGAAAGTCGTCGCAAAGGGTGGTTGCGGCTGAGCGAGCGGCCCACCGCGCCCCCCTGGGCTCCGCGCGAACGCGCGGAGCCCAAAGTTTTTTCACCCAAACACTGTTCGCGCGCACGTCACGAGTCGCGCGAACCCTTCCCGGAGGCCCTCGCCGCTCCTATCGAGCACCCCACGTCACCAGTCATTGCAGCACCCTCGTACTGGAGGACGTCATGCCCCGCCGCACCCGCTTCGCGTTGCTCGCCGCACTCGCCCTGGTCAGCACCGCCGCCGTCGCCGCGACGATTCCGCCGCTCGGCGACCACGTCGTGCTCTCGTGGAACGATCTCGGGATGCACTGCATGAACCAGTGGAGCGCCGACTTCATGGTGCTCCCGCCGTTCAACAACCTGCAGGGACAGGTCATTCGCCGCGGGACCGCGACGTCGAAGCCGCAGTTGATCAGCGGCGGCGTCACGCTCGAGTACTCGGTGCCGGGCAACACGACCTCGATGGGCAAGACCGACTTCTGGACGTATGCGCCCGCGATCTTCGGCGTGACGCTGCCGCCCGACATCGGGCTCACCGGCAAGGGACTGACCGGGACGCTGGATCCGATCGGGACGCTCTTCGAGGCGAAGGGCATTCCCGTGACGCCGTTCGACGACGCGCAGCCCACGATCGAGAAGCCGTACCAGAAGGCGCTCGTGATCGCGCGCGACGCGCAGGGCCGGGAGCTCGCGCGCAGCACGCCCGTGATTCCCGTGTCGATCGAGGTGAACTGCGTGAGTTCGGGCTGTCACTCGAGCATCAACAACATCCTCAACGGCCACCCGCGCGAGGCCGGCTTCGATCCGAACGCGCGGCCGATCCTGTGCGCGAAGTGCCATGCGTCGCCCGCGCTGGGCACGGCGGGCATCCGTGACGCGGGCTACTTTTCGTTCCGCATCCACGACCAGCACAAGTTCCTCGACTCGCGCATGACGGGTGTGGACCTGTGCAACAAGTGCCATCCCGGCCCCAAGACGCAGTGCCTGCGCGGGGCGATGAGCCAGCGGCACGCGCTCACGTGCCAGAGCTGCCACGGCAACATGGCGACCATGGCGAGCTCGATCGAGAACGGCCGCACGCCGTGGGTGAACGAGCCGTCGTGCGGCGGCTGTCACGGCGCGGCGTACGCCGAGGAGCCCGGCAAGCTCTACCGGATGAGCACGGGCCACGGCGGCGTGGCGTGCGAAGGCTGCCACGGCAGCACGCACGCGGACTTCCCGAGCCGCGAGGAGAACGACAACGCGAACAACATCGCGCTGCAGGGCTACGCCGGCACGTTGCGCGAGTGCGCCGTGTGCCACGGCGACGGCGTACCGCAGGGCGGTGGCCCGCACGCGCCGAGCGTGGCCGGCGTGGGCGACGCGATGCTCGCGGCGTCTTCGCGGCTGGGCGTGTTCCCGAATCCCGCGCGCCAGGGCTGTTCGTTCACCGCGAGCGCGACGCCGGGGCTCAGCGGACGGCTTCTCCTGCACGACGCGCAGGGGCGCATCGTGCGGATGATCGAAGCGACGCCGTCGGGCACGCGGATGTCGCTCGCGTGGGACGGGCGCGACACGCGCGGCGTACGCGTGGGACCCGGCACGTACTTCGCGCGCTGGCAGCAGGAGGGACGCACGGCCGCGGCGCGGGTGACGGTGGTGCGGTAGGCGCGAGCGCCGATCGTGAAAACACGAAGGGCGGCGTCCGTCGAGGACGCCGCCCTTCTTTGCTTGCTGCTCGCGTGCGGTCAGGCCTTGCGAACGTTCGAGGCCTGGAGGCCCTTCGGGCCCTGGGTGATGTCGAACTCGAGCGCCTCGCCGTCGGCGAGGGTCTTGAATCCGTCTCCCTGGATCGCGGAGAAGTGCACGAACACGTCATCACCTTCGGACTGCGAGATGAAACCGAAGCCCTTGGCTTCGTTGAACCACTTCACGGTGCCACTCGCCACTGGATACTCCTGATGTGCCCGAACCGGAAAAGCTCGGGCGATTGCCGCGAACAACCGCCGCGGCGACGTCCGGTCACTGCGACCGTCGCCTTCGGAAGAACTCCCGAAGACGCCGTCAGTGTGCGCGCCGTGCGCGTGAATAGATAGCCCCGCGCGCCGATCGCCAGGGGAATTGACCCGGGCGGCACTTCCGCGCGAAAGCGCTCGCGTGTACATCCTGCCGTGCTTTGCACGAACGCCCATGCGACGCGCCCGCGCGCTCGCGATACGGCGCGCGTTCACGCGTGGCGCATCGCTCCAGGTCGTGGCTCACGCACGCTTTGAGCGCTCCGTCGTGTGCCCGGCCATCGGTGGCACGGTC
Source organism: Candidatus Eiseniibacteriota bacterium (assembly GCA_016710095.1). Classification (GTDB taxonomy): domain Bacteria; phylum Eisenbacteria; class RBG-16-71-46; order RBG-16-71-46; family RBG-16-71-46; genus CAIXRL01. The sequence continues at coordinate 54,297 of JADJLL010000031.1, forward strand.
CTCGCCCTTCCTCTTGCGTGCAGGGAGGCGGGCCCACGCACCGGGTTCGCGCTCGCACGCGGCGACGAAGCGCGAGGCGGGGGATCCCGAAACGGAACGAGGCCATGGCCGGGGCGCGGCGCACACGAGGAGGTTTCATGCGGAATCGAGTGACGAGACACCTGCTGCTGCCCATGCTGGCGATCGGCATCACGCTGCCACGATCACGCCGGCGAACGCGCAGTACCGCCAGACGCAGTCGAGCGGAGGCGTGAACGCGACGCTGACGGTTTCGTTCGGAAGCGAGCCGCACTGGAGCCGCGTTTCGGGTTCGCGGGTGCAGGTGGTTCACGTGGACGAACGGCCGGACTACGACATGTTCCGCTGGGGCAATCGCTACTACATCTTCCAGGACGATCGCTGGTACACGAGCCGCCGTCCGAACGGGCGGTTCATCCAGATCGCGGAGCGCCGGGTGCCGATGGAGATCTCGCGCGTGCCGCGGAACAACTGGCGCAACTATCCGGATCAGTGGAACGACCGGAGCCGCGATCCGCGGCGTGGTCTCGACAACGGCCGGAACAACGGCAACGGAAACGGCAACGGCTTCGGACACGAGCGCGGCAGGGGCAACGGCAACGGCCGCAAGTAGAGTCGGCCGGCAGGCAGCAGGGGCGGCGTTCTTCGGAACGCCGCCCTAGCTGTTGGTGCCGATCAGCGGGTCAGCGCTCGCGCTCGTGAGCGGATCGCCCGAGCGTTCGCCCATCACCACGCGCACGTCGTGTCGCGCGCCGTCGTCGAGCATCGGGATCGCGTCCGGCGGCACGGCCACGCCGTCGAGCCACACGCTCGCCACGCCGTGGCAGCGATGCTCGGGGTTCTCGACCGTGATCGCGTATTCGGTCGCGCCGTCACGCCAGAGGATCGAGAAGCCGGGCCACGACGCCGGGATGCAGGGCAGCACGCGGAAGCGCGCGCCGTGGCGCGTGAGCCCGAGGATCGATTCGAGCGCGAGCCGGTGCATCCACGCCGCCGAGCCCGTGTACCAGCTCCAGCCGCCGCGCCCGATGTGCGGCGCGTGCGTGTAGACGTCCGCGGCGATCACGTACGGCTCGGCCTTGTAGCGCTCGACTTCCGCGGGCGTGCGCGCGTGGTTGATCGGGTTGAGCATGTGGAACAGCTCGACCGCTTCGTCGCCGTTGCCGAGCTGCGCGAACGCCATGACGGTCCAGATCGCGGCGTGCGTGTACTGGCCGCCGTTCTCGCGCACGCCGGGCAGGTAGCCCTTGATGTAACCGGGATCGAGCGACGACTTGTCGAACGGCGAGGCGAGCAGCTGGATCACGCCGGCGTCGCGCCGCACGAGCTGCATGCGCACGGCGTCCATCGCGCGTTCGGAACGCGCGGCCGAGCCCGCGCCCGAGAGCACGGACCAGCTTTGCGAGATCGCGTCGATGCGGCCTTCCGTGGATTGCGCCGAGCCGAGCGGCGTGCCGTCGTCGAAGTACGCGCGCCGGTACCAGTCGCCGTCCCACGCCATCTCGAGCATCGCCATGAGGCGCTTGCGCTCGCCGCGCCAGCGCGTGGCGCGCTCGACGTCGCCGCGCGCCGCGACGATGTCCGCGAAGTCGCGCAGCACCTGCGTGAGGAACCAGCCGAGCCACACGCTCTCGCCCTGGCCGAGCTGGCCGATGCGGTTCATGCCGTCGTTCCAGTCGCCCGAGCCGATGAGCGGCAATCCGTGCGCGCCGACGGTGAGGCTGCGCTCGATCGCGCGGATGCAGTGCTCGAACAGCGTGCCGGATTCGCCCGCGGACTCGGGACGCTCGTAGCGCTCGAGTTCGCCGGGAGCGAGCACGGGCGAGCGCAGCCACGGCACGCGCGCGTCGAGCACCGTGCGGTCACCCGTCGCGCCGACGTAATGCGCGACCGCGAACGGCAGCCACAGCAGGTCGTCCGAGCAGCGCGAGCGCACGCCGCGGCCCGTGTGGTCGTGCCACCAGTGCTGCACGTCGCCTTCGAGGAACTGCCGCCCGGCGCAGCGCAGCAGGTGCTCGCGGCAGAGGTCGGGGCGCGCGAGCGCCAGAGCGAGCGAATCCTGCAGCTGGTCGCGATAGCCGAACGCGCCGCCGGGCTGGAAGAACCCCGTGCGTCCCCACATGCGCGAGCTGACCGACTGGTAGAGCAGCCAGCGGTTCACGAGCAGGTCGAACGAGTCGTCGGGCGTGCGCACCTGCACGGCGCCGAGCAGGTGGTCCCACTGTCGCGCCACTTCGGAGAGCGCGAGCGTCGCGGCTTCGATCCCGGCGAAGCGGCGCGCCGAGGCGAGCGCGTCTTCGCGGCTCTCGCTCCAGCCGAGCACGATCACCAGCTCGCGCGTCTCGCCCGGCGCGAGGCTGATCTGCAGCTGCAGCGCGCCGCACGCGTCGAGTCCGGCGCCGAAGCGGCCGCCGAGTGTTTCGCGTTCGAGCGCCGCGGGGCGCCGCAACGAGCCGTTGCGGCCGAGGAACTCGAGCCGGTCGCCCGTCGCCGAGAGGCACGGCAGGCTCGCGTGCACGAACGCGACGCCGCCGGGGAAGTCCGTGTTGTAGGGATTGCGCGCGAGGATCGCGAGCGACTCGGGATCCTGCTCGGTGACGACGAAGCGCTGCTCGCCCGCGCGCGGCGGGCAGAGCGCCCACGTGTGGTAGGCGAACACGCTCAGCCGTCGCGACTCGGCGCCGAGGTTGGTGAGCGACAGGCGCGAGAACCGCACGCGCTGCTCGGTGTGCACGAACATCGTGAGCATGCTCTCGACGTCGTGCTCGCGGTGCGTGAACGTCGAGTAGCCCGCGCCGTGGCGCGTGATCCAGCGCCCGCTCTTGCCCGTGCGCGGCAGCGGACCCGGCGTCGCGCCCCACACGACGCCCGCGGCGTCGTCACGCAGGTAAAGCGCCTCACCACTGAACTCGCTCACGGGATCGTTGCCGAACGGCGTGAGCCGGTTCTCGCGGCTGTTGCCCGCCCACGTCCACGCCGAGCCGTTCGCGCCGAGCACGGTGCCGAACTCCGGATTCGCGATCACGTTCACCCACGGCAGCGGCGTCTCGGCGTCGCCGCGCAGCACGGTCACGTACTCGCGGCCGTCGGGCGAGAAGCCACCGGTGCCGTTGGAGTGCACGAGCTCCGGCCGCTCCACGTCCTGCGCCGTATCGAGCGCGCGCGCCGCGACCGCCGCGGGCTGCGGCACGAGGCGGTCGGTGCGCGCGGGCACTTCGGACGGCAGGCCGAGCTGGTTCGCGAGATCGCCGGCCTCGCCATGCAGCACCGCGCGCGCCGCGGCGAGCAGCACGATGCGCTGCGGATCCGTGAGGCTGTCGCCGCGGAACAGGAACACTCCGCCCGGACGGTGCTTCCACGCGGCCCACGGGCCGTGCTCGAGCAGTCCCTCGAGCCGCTCCTGCATCTCGTCGTAGTAGCTCACGACGTGGTCGTTGAGGATCACGACGTCGGCGCGCAGCCCCTTGAGCCGCCAGTATTCCTGCGCGCGCAACACCTGGCTGACGAGCGCCACGTCTTCGTCGCGCACGGCCGACACGACGAGGAGCGGCAGATCGCCCGACACGCCGTGCGGCCAGAGGCCCGATTGCCCGAGCGTGTTCGCCCGCATCACGTGTTCGTCCGCGCGCAGCGAATCGTCCGCCCACAGCACGCGCGAGGCGAGGCGTTCGTACAGCTGCGCTTCGTCCGGCGAGATGCCGAGGTGGCGCAGGCGCATGTGCGTCTGGCTGTCGGCGAGCGCGAACGTGCGCGTCGCCGCCGCCGGGTCGTCGTACTTTTCCGCGAGCGCCACGGCCGCCGCGCGCGAGAGCGCCACGCCGGTCGTGAACGCGAGGCGCACGTGCGCGCCGGGCGCGATGCGCACGCGGCGCCGCAGGCTGAAGATCGGATCGAGCACAGGCCCCTGCGTGCCGGAGAGCGCGCGCCCGTCGAGCGCGACGGGATTCGCCGCCGTGTGCCCGCGCCCGAGGAAGCGCACGCGATCGGTCTCGCACTCGACCGCGCCGTGCACACCTTCCTCGACCGCGACGACGTGCACGGCCCACGGCGCGCTCTCGCCCGGAGAGCGCGGGCGGCGGCCGCACAGAAGAGCCGTGCACTCGGGCAGGTACTCGGTTTCGAGGAACAGCTTGAGGAACGCGGGGTGAGACAGGTCGTCCGTCGCGGGGCCGAGCACGAGTTCGACGAAACTCGTGATCTCGATCTCGCGCAGGTACGCGCTGCGGTTGAACAGCGTCACGCGCCGGACTTCGACGTCGTCCTCGGGCGAGACCGTGATCTCGAGCCGCGTGGCGATGCCTTCGTCGAGCCGCTCGAACTCGGCGACGTCCGGCTGGTACGTGACGCGATACCGCGTGCTCTCGCGGCCGACCGGCTGGTGCGCCGCCGACCACAGCACGCCGCTGCGCACGTCGCGCAGGTAGACGAACTGGCTGCCGGGATCGCACGTCGAGTCGCGGCGCTCGCGCGTGACCGCGAGGTCGCGCCAGCCGCTCGTGCCGCCGCCGGCGTTGGTGACGATGACGGTGTACTGGCCGTTCGACAGGAAGTGCGCGCTCGGCTGCGGGGTGTGCGGTGAGCGGAACCGCCGCGGCGACACCGACAGCGTGAGCGGCGTCGTGTGCAGCGATTCGGCGGGCCGCGGCTTGATGACCGGCACGAACCGCGGCACGCGCTCCTGCAGCAGCGGCTCGGTCGCCTGCACGCGCGGATCGGAATGGAAGCGCCGCACCATGGGCGCGCCGAGCACCGTGTGCGCGAGCGCGACGAGCGCCATGCCCTGATGGTGCGCGAAGTACGCGCGCACGCGCCGCGCCTTGCGGCGGGCGGGCGAGGGCAGTACGGCCGGCGTGCCGGGCTCCGACGTGTCCGCGCGCGGCGTGTAGTCGATCGCCTCGACGAACCCGAACGGTCCCGCGGCGCCGACGCGCGCGAGATGGCGGAAGTTCGCGGCCGCCGCGCCGGGATCGACCATCGCGGCGAGCGCGGTCGCGTAAGGCGCGACCACGAGGTCTTCGGAAAGCCCGCGCTTGAGGCCCGCGCCGGGCACGCCGAACGCCTTGTACTGGTAGCTGCCGTGCGCGTCCTGCACGAGGTACGCCGACTCGGAGATGCCCCACGGTACGTGATGGCTGCGGCCGTATCGCTTCTGCGCGTGCACGAGTTCTCGGCACGCGTGATCGAGCAGCGTCTCGGGATAGCTGTGCATGAGCAGCAGCGGCATGAGGTACTCGAACATCGAGCCGCTCCACGACACGAGCGTCGTGCAGCCCTGCACGCTCACGAGCGCGCGAGAGAGGCGGAACCAGTGTTCCTGCGGCACCTCGCCGCGGGCGATGGCGACGAAGCTCGCGAGACGCGATTCGGACGCGAGCAGGTCGTAGTACGACACGTCGGTGCGGCCGGGGCCGTCGGCGTCCTCGAGGCGGAAGCCGATCGAGAACAGCCCGCGCGTTGGGTCGTGCAGGAACGCCCAGCGCATGCCGTCGGCGAGCGCGTCGGCGCGCACGGCGAGCGCGTGCAGGTGCGCGCGCAGCTCGTCGGGACGCGCGGCGGTCACGTTGCCGCCGGCGAGCGCTTCGCCCAGCAGGCGCGACCACTCGAGCACCATGGCCACGTCGTCGCCGCCCTCGGCGGACTGCGCCATGGCGGCGAGCGTCGCTTCGAGCGCGGGAAAGTTGTGGCGCGCGAGCTCGAGCTGCGCGCCGGTCTCGCCGGAGTGTGCGAGCGCCGTGCGGAGCGTGCCGAGCTGCAGCGTCGCCGTGACCGCGTGGCGGCGCAGCACCGACGCGCCGTGGATGCGACGCTGCAGCGCCGCGATCGCCTCGGCGAGCACGCCCGCCGTGTCGATCGCACCCGCGAGCGGCGCGGCGGTGGTTTCGAGCGCGTCCGCTCGTTCGCGCAGGCCCGCCGAAAGCGCCATGAGCGCGCCCGCGAGATTGCCGCTGTCGACGGTCGACACGTAGCGCGGCAGCAGCGACGCGCCCGTCTGCGTGTCGTACCAGTTGAGCAGGTGGCCTTCGTGGCGCTCGAGCGACTCGGCCGAGCCGAGCATGCGGTCGATGCGCGTCGCGAGCTGCTCGGCGTTCAGGTAGCCGAGGTCGTGCGCGGAGAGCGTGGACAGCAGGCCCATGCCGATGTTCGTGGGAGAGGTGCGGTGGGCGATCTCGGCGTCGGGCGTGAATTGCACGTTGTCCGGCGGCAGCCAGCGGTCGGACTCGGTGACGTACGTGTCGAACCAGTGCCACGTGCGCCGGGCGACGATCCGCATGAGCGCGGCGTCGCTCGCGAGCGGCGCCAGGCGGCGCGGCGCGACCGAGCGGCTGAGCCACCACGCGATCAGCGGCGAGAACGACCACGCGAGCGCGAACGGCAGCGCGAGCGGCCACGCATGTGCGCGCAGCGGCAGCATGCCCGCCATGACGAGCAGCGCGGCCACCGGGCCCGCCCACATTTCGCTCAGGAACGCGCGCGGGCCCTGCGTGGCGAGCATGCCGGCGGCGCGCGCGGCGCCCGTCGCGGCGGTCTCCCATTCGAGCAGGCGGCGCTGCGTGATGACCATGCGGACGAGCGTGAGCACGATCGCGTGCAGCATCTCGAACGCGTGGTAGGCGAGCAGCGTGACCTGCAGCACGACCTGCGCGACGGCGTTCTTGAGCTCGGTCCACACGTCGTGCGCGAACAGCGCGACGGGCTGTCCCGCGCCGGGGCCGAACACGAGGCGCAGCAGGGGCGAGACGAGGGGAATACCGAGCGAGCCGAGCGCGGCGAGCGTCCAGAGCGCGGGCGAGCCCGGCAGCCACGTCCACGCGGACGCGAGCAGCATGAGGAACGCGGGCGCGAGCAGGCTGCGGCGCAGGTTGTCGAGGATCTTCCAGCGGCTGATCGCGGGCAGCGACGTGCGCTCGAAGCCGTGGCGCGTGGGCATGACGGGCAGGAGGCAGAAGAGCACCTGCCAGTCGCCGCGCACCCAGCGGTGCTGGCGGCGCGCGTGCGCGAGCACGCTCGCGGGGAAGTCGTCGACGAGTTCGACGTCGGACACGAGCGCGCAGCGCGCGTAGAGCCCTTCGAACAGATCGTGCGAGAGCATCGCGTTCTCGGCCACGCGGCCGTCGAGCACGCGCAGGAACGTGTCCACGTCGTACAGGCCCTTGCCCGTGTAGATGCCCTCGGCGAACAGGTCCTGGTACGTGTCGGAGACGGCGGTCGAGTAGGGATCGACGCCGGTGTAGCCCGCGTACGCGCGCGCGAACAGCGAGCCCGCGGCGCTCGCCATGGTGACGCTCACGCGCGGCTGCAGGATGCCGTAGCCCTCGACGACGCGGCCCTTGCGCGGGTCGATGCGCGGGCGGTTGAGCGGATGCTCGATCACACCGATCAGGCGTCGCGCCGCGTCGCGCGGGAGGCGCGTGTCGGAATCGAGCGTGATGCAGTAGCGCACGGCCGCGAGGATCGACGCGTCGCCCGTGTGCGTCGTGAAGCTCGTGGTCGTGGCGCCGCGCAGCAGGTGATTGAACTCCTCGATCTTGCCGCGCTTGCGCTCCCAGCCCATCCACACGCCTTCGCTGCCGTTCCAACGGCGCTCGCGATGGAAGAGGTGGAAGCGGTCGTGACGGCCCTGCGGGTCCTGCGCGTTGAGGCGCTCGATGCCCGCGACCGCGGCGGCCAGCACCTCGGCTTCGCCCGGCCGCGTCTCGGTGGTCGCGTCGGGGAAGTCCGTGAGCAGCGCGAAGTGAATGTGCTCGTCCTGGTTGCCGAGCGCGTGCACCTGCAGGTGCTCGAGCAGCGTCTCGACGCCTTCGATGGTCGAGACGATCGTGGGAACGATCACCATCGTGCGCGCCTCGGGCGGGATGCCCGTGCGCAGGTCGAGGCGCGGCAGCGGCACGGGCCGCGTCAGCCGGTGCACGACGCGGTTGAGAAGCGCGACCGCGAACTCGCTCATGGGAATGAGCGTGAGGGCGGCCGCCCACCAGGCCGCCGTGTCGTTCGAACCCGAGGCACGCACGGCCGCGAAGGCACATGCCGCACCCAGAGCCGTGAGCGACACGAGCGAGCCCAGATAGAAGAGGGTGGCGTGGTCGATCAGCAGCCGCTGCGCGAGTACCCCGGGCGCGGCGTGCGAGGCGACGTCGAGTTCGAGCTCGCGCCGGCCCGTGCCGATCAGGTGATGGCCGACGTGCGCCGTGCGCGGATCGTGTCCCGGGATCTCGGAGGCGAGCCGCGCGCTTTCGACCGCGCGCTGCGCGACGCGCACCTGCGCTTCGCCCGTGGACTCGGCGAGCAGCTCGACCGCGTGCCGGTAGCGGTCGCGGCTCGCGAAGTCCATGCGCGAGTAGACGCCCGCCGGGTCGCGGCGGAGCACCTGCTCGATCAGGCTGACGCGCTCCACGTACTCGTTCCAGTCGAGCGTCGAACAGAGCCGCAGGCTCGTGATGGAGTTGCCCATCGAAAGGTGGTGCATCGCGCGGCGCTGGTGTTCGGCGCGCACGGCTTCTTCAACGGTGACGCCCGCGGCGTCGAGCCGCTCCTCGAGCAGCTTGCGCAGTTCCGCGGAGCCTTCGCCGTCCTCGCGCAGGCGCTGCAGCAGCTGGTCGACGAACGCCACGTGGATCTCGTCCGGCAGCGCGTGGACGCGTTCGGACGGCCGCGCGGAATCGAAGCGTTCGTAGCACTGGTCGGCGGCGCGGCGCGCGGTGCGGCTCTCGAGCAGCTCGGCGGTGAGCCGCCGCAGGTGCTCGATGAGCGCGAGCTTGAGCATGCTCGGCCACGCCCAGAGTTCGCCGATGCTCAGCGGTGCGACCGCCTGGTACGCGATCATGAAGCGTTCGAGCCGCTGCGCGTCGAGGCGCGCGTCGCTGTAGCGCAGGACTTCGACGGCCATCGCGTGCACGCGCGTGTTGCCGGCGAGGCGCCGCACCGCGAGGCGCGGCAGTTCGCGGTAGTAGCGGCTCGGGAGGTAGTGGCGGATCTCGCGCAGCTCGCCCTCGACGAGATGGAAGTTGTCGAGGAGCCACTCGGCGGCGGGCGTGCCCGCTTCGCCGTGACGCACGTCGGTCGCGAGCGTGCGGTACGCCGCGCGAAGTGAGCGTGCATCCTGATCGAGCTGTCGCAGCAGTTGCGGCGGTCCGCGCTGCACACCGCGGGCGAGCGTGAACTCGGCGGCCAGGGCGCGTGCGCGTTCTTCGAGGCGTTCGACGCCGAGCAGTTCGCCGTGCAGCGTGCTCGTGTCCATGCCGATCGGGCGCGGGCGTGGATCGGCCGTGGTCGCGCGGATCAAGTGAGACGGGGGCGGGCGTGAAGCGTTCGTGTGCCGACCGTCTTTCCGGGGTGGGCCGCGGGGAGTCCGCGGCCGAGCTGCGTGGCGAGCCGCACACTAGCAGGGAAGGGCGCGCGGTGGGCGGGAGCGCGGGCGCTTGGCGGAAGCTGCGGAGAGCGGGGTCCGGGGGAGAACGCTGCGGCGGAAAATACGAAGGGCGGCGTCCGTGAGGACGCCGCCCTTTTCTAGCCACTCTTTCGAGTGATTAGGCCTTGCGAACGTTCGCAGCCTGCAGGCCCTTCGGGCCACGCGTGACTTCGAACTCGACCGCTTCGCCTTCGGCGAGGGTCTTGAAGCCGTCGCCGGCGATCGCGGAGAAATGCACGAACACGTCTTCGCCATCCGCCTGCGAAAGGAAACCGAAGCCCTTCGCTTCGTTGAACCACTTCACGGTGCCACTCGCCACTTGAAACTCCTGATGTACCCGGACCCTAGGGTCCGCACTGATTGCCGCGATAACCGCCGCGGCGACGTCCGGTCTCTGTGACCGTTGCCCCCGGATTGTGTCCGGTGACCGCATGGACTATCGGTGACTTCGGGAGAAATAGATAGGGGAGATTGCGGAGCGGCCGGGTGAGGGCCTGCCCCGTGTTTGGGCGGTCGTTCTGGCGTCAACTTGCGTGTGGCTTTGGCTTTGACGTGTTCCGCTCGCGCGTTGGACGACGTGATCGGGCGGTCGCGCCCGAAAAAAAGTCCGCGGGACTTGACCGGGTCGGCACGTTTGGAGGGGCGCGGAGGGGGGGGGCGCGGCGCTCGGACTCGGGGTGCCCGCGTTGCAGGGCGCCGGCCTGTTGGTGGACGAAGCGCCGGCGCACCTGGCGGTGTTCAGGCAGAAGAGCGGATGCGCCCCGCGCTGTGGGCATCGCGTCATGGGTGGGGGTTCGTCTTGGCGAGCACTTGATGTGGCGGCTCGAGAAAGTCGTTGCGAGCGCCGAAAGCGGGATCGTAGGGTTCGTGCTGCAGCAACTTCCTCCCCGTCTAATCAGCCGAAAGGCCTTTGGGCGGGGTTATCTTTTTCTCGCCCCCGCTTGGGGGCTCGTGTGCCCGCCGAGCCATTTCTCAAGCGAGCCGTTGCCTTCTTCGACGGCCAGAATCTCTTTCACGCGGCGCGAGCAGCCTTCGGCTACAGGACTCCAAGCTACGACGCGCGAGCGCTCGCCGGTCTCATTGCAAGGCGACACGGCTGGCGACTGATCGGTACGCACTTCTATACCGGCATGCCTGATCCCGGAGAGTCCGCCCATTGGCATCGCTTCTGGGTTGCGAAGCTTGCAGCCATGCAGCGCGCTGGCGTCCATACGATCAGTCGCCCGCTCGCGTACCGAACCCAACTTACGACGCTCCCCGACGGTTCCGTCGCGCGCGTGCGGTTGGGCAGGAGAAGGAGTACGAGCGCCGCCTCGAGGGCTGAGCGACGGGCCGCTGGTTTACGAGAGCGGGCCCTTCCATCCCTTGAGCGCGGCAGCCTTCGACTTGCCTTCCGGCCAACGGAGGTTCGCGAAGGGAAGCTGGTGCGTGGCCGCTGGGATCCGTTTCTTCGACTCCTCAGAGAGCGCTCGGTGGAAATTGAGAAGCGCCATGTGCTCAGACGCCTGATCGCCGGGGCCCACGAACAGGTGCACGTGCAATCGATCGAGGCAGCCGAGCGTCTTGAGAAAACTGCCGCCTGCATGCGGACCTTTCGCGCCGAGCAGGGTCCCGTAGTACGCGTGCACGCGATTCCTCAGCGAGTCCTTCGTCCTTCCGATGTAGAGCACGTGCTCGTCGGGGATCCACCAACTCGCGACGTATTTCGCGAGGTCGGCGGCCGAAGGGCGAGTGCCGTTCAGCGTCAGCCCCGGGCGCACGTCGAGCCAGTTCTGGACACGATCGAGGTGAATCGGGCCGTCGGGCAGTGCGCCCTCGCGTGAATCCGGATGCTTCGCGAGCGAGACGACGTAGAGCCCCTTTTCGGCTCCGCCCAACGCGTCCGTCACCACGCCGTGCCAGGGCACGGTGCCGGCATATCGGGCGTCCACGTGATAGTCCCTGCCATGAATCACTTCATTGACCGTGAGAGCCATGGTTACCCTCCTCTGAATGGCCGCCCGTAGTTTACGCCTGCTCGCGCAGCTCCATGCACTCGATCAGGTGGCGGTCGAGCCAGGCGTCGTGCTGGTCGGCGTACCACTCGCGCAGGCGCGGATAGAGCGGCGACGCCGGCACGGGGAACTGCGTGGCGCGGCGCAGGTGCTCGCGCTGCACCGCGAGCGGGGGCTCGCCCGGCAGCAGGTTGAAGCCGCCGCAGATCGGCGACATGAGCCACGCGTCCTCGCCGTCGGCGACGCGCGAGCTTTCGAGCGAGGCGATGAGTTCGCCGAGCGAGAGCGTCTCGCGCGAGCACTCGCGCCCGGGCACGAGCCGCCAGCCGAACGGATTGGTGAACGCGTAGCGCCAGCCGTCGGCGGTGAGGGTCGCCTCGAGCGCGACCGTGTTCGGCTCCTCGTACATCGCGACGCGCGCGATCGTCACACGCTCGCCGATCGCGATCGCATCGCCGTAGCGGCTCGGGCGGAACGAGAGGTCGTAGGTGTGGTGGAGGTGCATGGTGGAGCCGCTCAGTTCCAGAGACGCACGATCACGCCGTCGAGCGGAGCTTCGGAACAGTTGCGCCGCACCTCGAGCGTGCGAATGCGATGGTCGTCCGGTGCGCCCGCCTTGCCGCCGAGTGCCGGATACAGGCAGTCGATCACGTTCTTCACGCGACCGGTCGCGATGTCGCCCAGGTTCAGCGTGCGCGAGCCGAACAGCAGTTCGCACGCGATCGCCTCGCCCGCGAGAGGGCGCGATACACGGCTCGACAAGGCGGCGGGCATCGAGGCATCCGTCCCGGACCGCGGGAGCGGACCCGAGTAGACGAACTCGAGGGCGGGTGCCTGGCGCCGAGACGCGGGCATGCGCGACGGCAGCGCGCGCAGCCGGACGCCGGTCGGTGAAGCCACCGACATGCTCGCCGACCACCACTCGAGATTCGTGCAACTGCCGTCGAACCACCCGAGCGTGTTCGCGAGCGCGCGGAAGACCGGCTCGCACAGGTTGTCGAGATCGCGCGGCTGTCCGCCGGGCCGGAAGGTGGAGAGCGCGAACTCGAGCATGAGCCCGCTGCAACCGCGCGGCGTCGGCGCATCGCGCAGCGCGTCGGCGATCGCTTGTTTCCAGGCGCGCTCGCCCGCCGTGGCGAACGTGCACGGAACGCCGGAGACGAAGTGGTCCGAAGCGGAGAGCTCGAGCGGGTGGGCTTCGCGCTGCGCGGGCGCCGGCGCGGCCGGGCGAACAGCATGCGCCGCACGATTGCGTGCTTCGGTAGCATACGCGGCGGCGCTGGCGTCGCGCGCGATGCTCGCCGGGATGCAGTTGTGGACTGCGGGCCCGCGGCCCGTGCGGTCGTGCGCCTTCGCGAGCGCGAGCGCTTCGCCGAACGCCTCGATCGGTCCGTGCCAAGTCATCGTGGTCGCGCCGCGCTTGCGGCGGGCGAACGTGCCGCACGATTCGCGATGGACGCACGGAGGGGAAGCAGCGACGAGATCTTCCGAGACGACGAAGGACATGGGGCTCCCGGAGCGAGAGTGCATCGAGCGGCCGCGAGTCTATGCGACGGCGCGTGCGAACGTGTCGCGAGTCCCCGCTCGGAACACCCCGGTGCCGGACTCCTGCCTGATTCCCCCGAACGCAGGGCAGGAACCGCATTCCGACACCGGAGCGTTCGGCCCCGGGGTAGGGGCCGCACGAGCGGGACTCGACTGGTGAGCAGTCCGTGTATTGCAGCGGCTGTGCCGCCGCGGTCGCGCGCGTGCCGGCCGCCCGCTTGCGCGAAATCCCCGCGAAAATCGCGGTGATTCGCGAAGCCGCGCGCGGCGGCGCCGCGCGCCACGCCGGCCGCCGTCCACTCGCGACATAAACAACCTTGTATCCGCACAAGCACGCTTCTACTCTCCGGCCATGCCGGACCACATCCTTATATGTTGGGTGGGCCAGACCGACCTGCGGGCGGTGGCCGAAGCGGCGACCAACGGCGTCGGGCCGATCGCGCAGGCGATCGCGGCGCGCGCTTACGAAGAAGCCGTGCTCCTGTGCAACTACCCGGAGGCCGAAGGCGCCGGTTACGTGCGCTGGCTGCGCAAGCGCGCGCCGAACACCACGCTCACGCTGCGGCACGAGCAGCTCACGAGCCCGGTGAACTTCGCCGAGATCCACCCGGCCGCGGTGCGCGCGATCGAAGACGCGCGCAAGCGCCACCCGAACGCCGAGCTGACGTTTCACCTGAGCCCGGGTACGCCGGCGATGTCGGCGATCTGGATCATCCTGGCGAAGACGCGCTTTCCCGCGGAGCTGCTCGAGTCGTCGCGCGAGCACGGCGTGCGCACGGCGTCGGTGCCGTTCGAGATGAGCGCGGACTTCATTCCCGATCTGCTGCGCGTGCCCGACGAGCGGCTCGAAGCGCTCAGCGGCGGCGCGCCGCCCGCGGCGCCCGAGTTCGCGGACATCGTGCATCGCAGTCCCGCGATGGCGCGCGTGGTGCAGCGCGCGCGACTCGTGGCGCCGCGCCGCGTGCCCGTGCTGATCGAAGGCGAGTCGGGCACGGGCAAGGAGCTGCTCGCGCGCGCGATTCATCGGAGCGGCCCGCGGCGCGAGCGCGAGTTCGTCGCGGTCAACTGCGGCGCGATTCCCGCGGAGCTGGTCGAGTCGCAGCTGTTCGGTCACGAGAAGGGCGCGTTCACCGGCGCGGTGCAGGCGCGCGAGGGTTACTTCGAAGCGGCCAACGGCGGCACGCTGTTCCTCGACGAAGTCGGCGAGCTGCCGCTGAGCGCGCAGGTCAAGATGCTGCGCGCGGTGCAGGAGGGCGAAGTCGTGCGCGTGGGCGCGACGTATCCGCGCAAGGTGGACGTGCGGATCGTGGCGGCGACCAATCGCACGCTGGCGACCGAAGTGCGCGCGGGGCGCTTTCGCGAGGACCTGTTCTACCGGCTCGCGGTCGCGGTGCTGCGCCTGCCGCCGCTGCACCAGCGCACGGGCGACGTGGGGCTGTTGGTGGATCACTTCCTGGCGGCGATCAACGAAGAGAGCCGCACCGAGCCGGGCTACGTGCCCAAGAAGCTCGCGCCCGGCGCGCGCAACGCGCTGCTCGGTCACGCGTGGCCCGGCAACGTGCGCGAGTTGGCGAGCACGCTGCGTCGCGCGGCCATCTGGACGCCGGGCGACACGATCAAGGCTGAGGACGTGCGCGAGGCGTTGCTCGAGAGCACGCGCGGCGCGGGCGGCGCCGGTCGCGACGTGCTCGGGCGTGCGCTGGGCGAGGGCTTCTCGTTGAGCGAGCTGCTGAACGAAGTCGCGCGTCACTATCTGGAGCGCGCGCTCGCCGAGTCGAACGGCAACAAGAGCGAGGCCGCGCGGCTCGTGGGACTACCGAGCTACCAGACGCTGAGCAACTGGATGGCTCGACATGGGGTGGAGCGCGCCAAGTAGCAGTGCCACTACTCGCGAGAGAACCGCGCTCGCCAGTTTTCCGTGGACCGGCCTACGCGCACAGGTCTAATCTCCATGTTCGCTTTGCACTGAAACTCCGCGAGGTCGCCCGAACGCAGCGGGCGGCAACGCGCTGATGTGGATATTCGCGGCAGATCCCCCGCTGCCCGGACATTCGGCCGCCGCGCCATGCCCCCTTCAGGGCCCGGTGAGCGGGAGAGTGTCCGTCGTGCCGCCGGGGTGACGAGTCCCGGTAAGGAAGTCTGGCCGCCATGAGTGCGGGTCCCGCCCAGACGTACGAGGAAGTCAGCACCGCAGCCACCCGCGTGCTGACCAAGTTCGCCGTCGCGTTCGAGAAGCGCTGGAATCGCGAAGAGACCGCCACTCGCGAACAGCTGCTGTCGCTCGCGCTCGCGCAGAACGGCAACTTCGGCCCCGCCGACGCCGAGAAGATCCGCGCGGCCGGCCGCGACGTGGGTGTGATCTGCCACCTGCTCGAAGCGATCGCCACGAGCTTTGGGCTGGTTCCCGACGATCCCGACACCGTGCGCCGCTATCGCAACGAACTCGTGCACCCGAAGAAGGACGCGCAGGGCCGCTATCGGTTCATGACCGACGAGTGGTCGGGCAACTTCCTGGGCGCGACGCAGCGGATCGTGAAGGCGCTGCGATCGAAGCGCGAGGAAGGCGAGATCGCCGAACTGGCGCGCTACATTGCCGGGCTGCTCGACGGCTCGATCGT
This sequence comes from Candidatus Eiseniibacteriota bacterium, assembly GCA_016710095.1. GTDB lineage: Bacteria > Eisenbacteria > RBG-16-71-46 > RBG-16-71-46 > RBG-16-71-46 > CAIXRL01. The sequence goes on from JADJLL010000031.1 coordinate 69,878, forward strand.
CGTGGGCGCGGTCGCCGCGAACGGTACCGCGGCGCTCGTGATGGGCGGGCTGACGACGCCGGCGCCCGCGGGTGACGCGCCGGCGCCCGCGCCGACGTCGCCCGAGACCGCCGGTGCGCGCGACACGATCGCCGAAGAGTCGCCGACCTACGTGGTGGATCCTCCGTTCCCCATGCCCAAGCCGATCAAGGGCACGCGCAAGCCGCTCGACCCGGAAGACACGAGCATCGAGGGCAAGCTGTCGGACGATCAGCGCGACGCGGTGGAGAAGATCGCGAAGTGGTTCACCGCCGAGAACTCGCGCGGATGGTTCGCGCTCGGGGGCGCGGCCGGCACGGGCAAGACCACCGTGACCGGCGCGGTCGTGCGGCGCCTGGGGCTGAAGCCCGACAACGTGTGGCTGGTCGCGCCGACGGGCAAGGCGGTCGAGGCGCTCAAGGCGCGATTGCCGCGCGGCTGGAAGGGGCGCGCGCGCACGCTCGCCGGGTTCCTGTGGAAGTACAAGATGAGCGGCTACGACGGCGAGGACGTGAAGTTCGCGCTCGAGGGCAAGAAGCCGGCCGAGCAGTTCGTGCGGCTGGTGATCGTGGACGAGGCGTCCATGGTGACCAAGCGCGACTTCGAGGCGCTCAAGCAGTACGCGCGCGTGCTGTACACCGGCGACCCCAACCAGCTGCCGCCCGTGGTGGAGGATCCGTCGCTCGAGGGCGAGCTGGGCACTTGCGGCGTGCTGGAGAAGCCCGACGCCGAGCTGCAGCGCATTCATCGGCACGGCGTGGACACGTCGCTGCACGCGGTCGCGACCGCGGCGCGCGCGGGCAAGCCCATTGCGTGGGGCACGACCGACGACGGGCGCGTGACGTTCCTGAGCGAGGCCGACGGGCACTTTGGCGTGTCGCAGGTGCGCGAGATCATCCAGAGCGCCGACGCCGTGCTGGTGCAGCGCAACTCGCTCCGCGTGCAGATCAACGAGTACGTGCGGCGGCTGCGCGGGTACATGACGACGCCCGTGGACTTCAAGCCGAAGGCCGGCGAGCTGCTGGTGGCGAGCGAGAACTACATGCACCCCGAGAAGCGCTTCAAGATCGCGAACGGCGAGCGCTTCGTGGTGACCGAGTTCGTGGGCACGAGCGCCGAGCGCATGGATGTGCCCGGGCTGGTGGAGTACGTGGTGGTCGGGCACCCGGAAGGCCGGCCGAGGACACGGCCGAGTGGATCGTGAGCTCGCAGATGCTGGCGGGCGACCAGATTCGCGAGGGCGTGGTGATGACGAGCCACGTGACCGGTCCGCGGAGCAGGTGTTGCGCGCCGACTGGGGCTACGCACTGACCGTGCACAAGGCCCAGGGCAGCGAATGGCCGCGCGTGGTGGTCGTGGACGACAACGACCCGGATCACAACGTGCCGAGCGCGAAGTGGAACTACGTGGCGTATTCGCGGGCGAGCGAGCAGCTGATCGTGCTGAGGGTGAAGCGGGAGACGGCGGTGTTTTGGGTGG
>JADJLL010000032.1 GCA_016710095.1 Candidatus Eiseniibacteriota bacterium
CGCGCCGCCGGATCTCATGCAGCCGATGCCGCACGGCACGTGCGTGTGGGCCGACCTCGACTGCGACGCGTGCACGGGCTTCGGCGGCAACGAGACGCAGTCGCGCTGGAGCGATCCCGCGCGCGTGCCGCCCGCGCCCGCGTACCACGCGACGCCGGGCGATCACGTCGTGTCGATCGCCTGGGACAACTCGCCCGAGGTCGCGCTCGTCGCGCCGACGGTGGGAGCGACGCGCTCGCCCGTACGCTTCACGGGCTACAACGTCTACCGGCTGTCCGACTGGAAGCGCTACGGCCTGCTGCCCGGCCCCGAGCGCTTCCAGATGATCGCGTCGTTCGCGACCGACACGCTGCAGAGCCAGACGCCGCTCGCGTCGATCGTGGACTCGACGGTGGACTACGACATCGTGCGCTACGGCCGGAAGCAGTACCCGATCGGGCGCTACCGCTTCGAGGACCGCCGCGTGAACGACGGCTTCGACTACGTGTACGTCGTCACGACCGTCGGCGAACGCAGCACGGTCGTCTCGCCCTCGCTCACGCTGGTCGAGCGCTTCGAGAGCCCGCTGCTCACGAACCTCGACTCCCTCGTCACGCCGCGCGCCGAGGCGCGCACGGCCGCAGGGCAGGCGTGGGTCGTGCCGAACCCGTATCGCGCGCACGTCGCGTGGGAGCGCCCGCCGGTCGCGGGCGACACGTTCGGCCGCCACATCGACTTCATGGGACTGCCGCGCGCGGCGTGCACCGTGCGCGTGTACACGACGGCGGGCGATCTCGTCGCGGTGCTGCCGCACGACGGCTCGTCGGGCGACGGCGAGCTGCGCTGGAACCTCATCTCGCGCAACGGGCAGGACATCGCCTCGGGCGTCTACTTCTTCACGGTGGAGTCGGCGCTGGGGCAGCAGCGCGGACGGTTCGTCGTGATTCGCTAGCGCACCTCCGGCGCGCCGTCGCCGAGGGCGGGCGCGCCGCGGCCCGCCGCCGCGCCGATGCCCCGTGGCGGCGCGCTCGGCACCTTTTCATTGCCGCTCGTCCCCGCGGCCCCCTAGACTTTCGCCCCTCATCCGGCATCCCCGCCTGCTCCCCGGAGACCCTGTTGTCCTTCCAGCGATTCCGCTCACTCCTCCTGCCCGCGATGTGCGCACTGCTCTGCGCGCGGCCGGCGCACGCCGTGCTCGACATCGAGAACCGCGGGCCCACGCTGCAGGCGGGCGCGTTCGCGATGCGCATCACGAACATCGGCGCGCTGGGCAACCCGTACTCCAACGTCGGACGCTCGTTCGATCCGTCGTTCGAGTACCCGCGGGGCAGCGGCATCGAGGGACTCAAGAGCGCGGACCTGTGGGTGGGCGCGCGGCGCCCCGACGGCGTGTACCGCGTGAGCGGCGGTCCGCTGCTCGAGTGGCGGCCGACGCTGTCGCCGGACGACCACGTGCGCGAGGCGCTCGGCGGCCAGCTCGGCTCGCAGCCCGACGTGGACGACGACGGCGACGGCCGCTTCGACGAGGAAGTGCTCAACGGACTCGACGACGACGGTGACGGCGAGATCGACGAGGACCTCGGCGTCTCGGCGGCGCAGAAGCTGTACGCCGAGTACGTGGACGACCGGCCGGAGGCCCTGGACTACGGCTTCTCCGGAGGCGAGCCGCACGAGGCGCTGCACCTGAGCGTGAAGCAGGAAGTGATGACGTGGTCCATACCGGGCTACGACCGCATCGCGGGTGTGCACTTTTCCATCACGAACCACGGCACCGAGACGCTCGAGGACGTGCGCATCGGCCTGTTCACCGATCTCGACGTGAGCGCTGCGGGCGAATCCGGTGGCCACCTGAACGACCGCGTGCACACGATTCCGTACGCGGTCGGCTACAACGACGGCGTGTCGTCGGTGCCGAGCGTGGACGTGCGCGTGTACGGCTCGGACCTCGCGGTGCCCTACACGAAGTCGTGCGTGGGCATGCTCACGGGCGCCGCGACCGTGCTGTCCGACGGCGTGCCCGGCAGCGGGCTGCCGGTGTTCGGCGTCGTGCCGCTTTCGCACACGGTCGATCCGATCGCGGTCATCCGGAAGCACGAGCTCGTGGACAACCGGCTCGACCGGTACATCTCGGGCCCCGCCGACGTGAGTTTCTCGACGTCGTACTTCGCGCTCGACCTGCCGCCGGGCCAGGGCGGCCCGCCGGTGTTCGACCTCGATCGCTACCGCGCGATGGCCGGCCAGTACCCGGGCCCGCCGAGCCTCGAGGTGACGCACGACTACGCCGCGCTCGTCTCCTGCGGCCCGTTCCAGAGCATGGCGCCGGGGCAGACGCTCGAGTTCGACCTCGCGCTCGTGTGCGCGACGTCGGTGGACAGCATCGCGAACACGGTGCAGCTCGCCGCGATCACGCGCCGCGGCAACTGGATCTCGCGCTATCCGGACACGACGGCGAACCTCATCGGAAACTTCGCGGCGGGCAAGAGCGGCTACACGGGCCACGAGACGTGCTACGAGGCGCCGCCGGGCGTGAACTTCCGCATGGACCCGCACTGCTTCCAGAAGTACCCGGTCGATTCGGACGGCGCGCCGCCCGACTACTCGATCCCCATGCTGCACGGCACGTGCACGTGGGTGGACCTCGACTGCGACGCGTGCACGGGCTTCAACGGCAACGAGACGCAGTCGCACTGGGCCGATCCCGCGCGCGTGCCGCCCGCGCCGGCGTACCGCGCCGTGCCCGGCGACGCCGTGGTCGCGGTCGAGTGGGACAACTCGCCCGAGGTCGCGCTCAAGGCGCCGACGAACGGCGCGACGGCTTCGCCCGTGCGTTTCACGGGCTACAACGTCTATCGTCTGTCGGACTGGAAGCGTCGTGGACTGCTGCCCGGGCCCGAGAGCTTCCAGATGATCGCGTCGTTCGGCCTCGACACGCTGCAGAGCCAGACGCCGCTCGGGACCATCACGAACTCCGCGATCGACTACGACCTCATCCGATTCGGCCAGCGCCAGTACCCGATCGGGCGCTACCGGTTCGAGGATCGCCGCGTGAACGACGGCTTCGACTACATCTACGTGGTCACCACGGTGGGCGAGCGCACGACGACGATTTCGCCGTCGCTCACCTACGTCGAGCGCTTCGAGAGCCCCGTGCTCACGAGTCTCGACTCGCTCGTCTCGCCGCGCTCCGAAGCGCGCACGGCCGCCGGGCAGGCCTGGGTCGTGCCGAATCCGTACCGCGCGCACGTCGCGTGGGAGCGCCCGCCGGTCGCGGGCGACACGTTCGGCCGTCACGTGGACTTCATGGGCCTGCCGCGCGCGAAGTGCACCGTGCGCGTGTACACGACCGCGGGCGACCTCGTCGCGGTGCTGCCGCACGAAGGCGGCGAAGGCGACGGCCAGCTGCGCTGGAACCTCATTTCGCGCAACGGGCAGGACATCGCCTCCGGCGTGTACTTCTTCACCGTGGACTCGCCGCTCGGCCAGCAGCGCGGGCGCTTCGTGGTGATCCGATGACGCGCGCGCGGGTGCTTTGGCTGTCGCTCGCCGCGTGCGCGCTGCTCGCGTTCGCGCCGGCGTGCGGCAAGAAGGAGTCGATCGTCGCGCCGGTCTCGAACGTGCCGCCGGCGATCACCGGGCTGTTCCCGGTGCCGCGCTCGACGGGCATCGTGTACGACACGCCGATCTACGCGCAGTTCGACCGCGCGCTCGACGCGCGCACCGTGGACACGACGACCGTGTTCCTGAAAGTCGACACCAAGCGCACGTCGATCGCCGTCGAGTACCTGAACGTCGTCAATCGCATCCAGATCACGCCGCGTACGACGCTCGAGCTCAACAAGACGTACACGGTCGAGCTGTCGCCGCGCCTCAAGACGCCGGGCGGCGACTCGCTCGGCGCGAAGGTCGTCTGGCAGTTCAGCACGAACTCCGTGCGCCGGCTCACCTACACGATGCCGCCCAACGGCGCGCTCGAAGGTCCGCACGCCATGCTCGCGTGGTCGGGCAACGGCGGGCCGTCGAACAACTACCTCTACGAAGTGTTCGCCTCGACGGACTCGGCCGCGGTCGCGAACCGCACGGCGCCGATGATCCAGAGCGCGGTGTACGTGAACTGCCTGCCGCGCTCGTCCTGGACGGCGGGCGTGCGCACGTACTGGGCGGTGAACACGGTGAACCTCGTGACGGGGGAGCGCTTCCTGAACGACGTGTCGTCGTTCGACGTGTACGAGGACTTCGCGCCCACGGACACGCTGATCATTCCGCTCACCGACTACGGCGGCGCGGGCAGCAACAACCGCACGCAGTTCTGCGCGACGCCCACGATGACGACCGGCACCGGCTTCAACAGTGGCATTCGCTGGAACCTGTCGGGCGACCGTCCGAACCTGCACGTCCGCGACGCGGTCATCACGATGAACGCGAACACGAGCAGCGCGGCCACGGTGGCCCAGGGGAACACGCAGATCTGGTACGGGCAGAACACGTGGAGTTCGTGCGCGTTCACGTTGAACGGCGTGCCGTACACCGAAACGAACGGCTATCTCGCCACGGCGACGGTGAGCGGGCTGCAGGCGACGTTCCTTTCGCCCGCGTTGTCCGCGTTCGTCGAGGCGGCGGCCCGCACGACCGGCTGGTACGGCTTCCTGCTTCGCGGCACGGGCACCGTGAACTGGGACGTCGTCACCTCGGGCGTCCCGCAACCGCAGTTGAAGGTCATCTACTACCGCTGACGCGGGCCCACGAAGCACTTCTGTCGTTCCGAGGTCGGAGCGGGCCTGCGGCCCACGAAGCACTTCCGTCGTTCAAGGTCGGAGCGGGCCTGCGGCCCGCTTCTTTCCATATGACAAGCGAGCGTGAGGACTACCGGGCCCCCGCGATTCGCGCTTGACCCGAATGGCCGTTCGGCCGGAAAACTCCGCCACCATGACCTCACGCCTGCTTCGCCGGCTCGTCCCGGTCCTTCTCGTCCTGTCGCTCGCGTGCGCCGCGGCCCTCGCGCCTCACGAAGCGTCCGCCCAGGTGGTCAAGCCGTGGGCGCCGGCCAGCGACACGCTCCTGCAGCTCGCCTCCAGCGCGCGCGTGCGCTTCCAGCGCGCGACCGGCGACAGCGCCACGGGCACGAACTTCGACGCCTACGATCTGGTCGGGCAGGCGGCGCGCCGCCTCATGCGCCAGCTCGGCCGCGACAACACGCGCCAGGCGCCCGCGATCGAAACCACGCTCGATTCGCTCGGACTCGACACCGAGATCGCGTACGACCCGGCCTCGCCGACGTTCGTCTTCCTGCTCGTCCGCAATCCCTACCGCGTGGACGCCGACGCGATCGGCTTCCTCTTCTGGTACCGCGGCACCGAGCTCCGCATGCAGGGCATCGGCTTCCCGCCGAGCCTCAACTCGCGCATGCGCGTGTGGTGGACCGGGCACTCCGACCAGCCGTACGAAGCCGTGATCCTGTTCGACCGCAAGCGCGGCACGCGCGTGCCGGCGATGAAGCTGCTGCGCATGGGCGGCACCGCCGCGTACTGGAACCTGATCCAGTACGAAGACCACGGCCCGTACTTCGAGCCGGAATCCGAAGCGACGTTCAGCGACGTGAACCGCGACGGACTGCCCGAGCTGCTCGTGTTCTCGCGCCTGCGCCCCGACTCCACGCTCGAGAGCGCGCCCGGCGCGCCGGGACTGGTGAACGAGCTCCTGTACACCGAGCGCCCCGAAGGCTTCGTGCTGCACGACATGCGCACGCTGCCCGGCCCGGTGCACACGCTCTACCTGTTCAGCCAGCTGCTCGCGCAGAAGCAGTACGACCGTGCGCGCCAGCTGCTCGTGAAGCCCGAGAAGCTCACCGAGGCGATCACGCGCGGCTGGGGGCTCGACAAGGGCAAGGGCGCGTGGCTCGTCGAGTACGGCGAGTCGCAGCCGTGGCCCGAGTGGCTCGCGCTCAAGGTGCGCGAGAAGACCGGACCGAAGCGTTGGATCTTCCACTTCACCATCCGCGACGGCCGCTGGGTGATCCGCGATTGGCTGCCCGTCACCGACAACCGTCCGGGGCGCGTCACCACGCCGGCGGCTTCCGACACGAGCGGCGCGCGCCGCCGTCCGCTGCGCAAGTGAAACGCTCGCCCGCGTCCTTCGCCGCGTTCGTCGCGGTCGTCTCGCTCGCGCCGTTCGGCGCGGGTTGCGATCGCCGCCCGGCCCTCGTGCCCGCTTCGGCGGACTCGACCGCCGCGGGCGTGGACTCGTTCACGGTCCACGCGCGACAGGCGCTGGACGCGTGGGACGCCGGCGACGACGCGACGGCCGCGACCGCGAGCGCGCGCGTGACGCGCGAAGCGCTCGAAGCACGCCCGAACGCGCCCTGGCCCGAGCGTGCGCGCGGCGTGCTCGACTCGCTCGGCATCGGCGCCGAGGTCACGGGCAACGATCGCGCGACCGTCGTGAACCTGTTCTCGCGCATGCGCGGCGAGGGCGATTCGTGGCCGTGGCTGTTCTGGCGCGAGGGCGGCGCGGTGCGCTCGCAGGCGCTCGAGGCGCGCGGCTGGCAGCTCTCCGATCTCGCGGCACGCGGCATGACCGAAGCCTCCGAGCCCACGGACTCGGCGCAGATCGCGGTGCTGTGGAACCGCCGCGTCGGTGCGGGCGGCCAGCCGCAGCTCACCGTGTGGCGTCACGCCACCGGCGGCCGCTGGGATCTCGTGCAGACGCTCGGCCCCGATTCGCTCGGCGGTGTGGGCAGCGGCGAGTTCGAGGGCGACGACACCACGACGACGCTCACCACGCGCACGTTCCGCACGACGCCGTACTTCGACGAGTGCGGCACCTGCCCGCACGTCTTCCAGGAGCGGCTGTTCGACTGGGGCCCGGGCGGCTTCACGCGCATCGGCACGCACCCCGTGCCCTCGCCCTACAGCACGTTCACGGCGTTCGTGAACGCCCTGATCGCGAACGACCGGACCGCGGCGATCGAGCAGGTGGTCGACCCCTCGCTCGTGGACTTCGCCCGGAAGTTCGAGTGGAACGTGCCCTCCAAGGGCCGCTGGCGCGTCGCGCCCGCGACCGACGAGAGCGCCATCGAGATGGTGTTCTTCCGCGGCCAGAAGGACGCCTTCCGCGTCACCTTCGAGGCGCGCGACGGCGACTGGGTGATCGCGGGCTTCGAGCCCACGAGCCGCGCGGTCGAGTAGGGGCGTCGCGCGGCCCCTCGAGGTTTCTCTGGACTCGGCGCGGCCCGATCGCGATACTGCCCACCCGTGCAGTAATCGCCGGAGCGCGCCGCGAGGGCGCGCCCGCCGCACCCGGGCAGGAGGGCGTCATGCAGGCGAAACCCACCAGCTTCCTCGACGGCGGCGTCACGCCGCGCGGGCAGCTCTCTCGCTGGCTCGAGGACTGGGCTTCGCGCCCCGAGAACGAAGGCGCGCTGGCCGAATGGCGCACGCTGCCCGCACGCGAAGCGCGCTTCGGCGAACTGTTGCCGCCGCTGCACGTGGCGCTGCGCAACGCCCTTGGGGGCCAGGGCATCGAGCGGCTCTACACGCACCAGGTGCGTTCGGTGGAGGCGCTGCGCGCGGGACGCGACACCGTGGTCGTCACCGGCACCGCGAGCGGCAAGAGCCTCTGCTTCCATCTGCCGACGCTCGAAAAACTGCTCGAGGAACCCGACGCGACCGCGCTCTACCTGTTCCCGACCAAGGCGCTCGCGCAGGACCAGCTCAAGTCCCTCACGCGTCTCGCGGCCGGCGATCTCGACACGACGCGCACGCTGGTGGCGGGTGTGTACGACGGCGACACCGCGACCGGCACGCGGCGCAAGCTGCGCGAGAGTGCGAACGTGATCCTGAGCAATCCCGACATGCTGCACGCGGGCATCCTGCCGCAGCACGCGCGCTGGGCGCGCTTCCTGCGCAACCTGCGCTACGTGGTGATCGACGAGATGCACGCGTACCGCGGCATCTTCGGCAGTCACGTGTCGAACGTGCTGCGCCGGCTCGAGCGCATCGTGCGTCACTACGGCGGCGAGTTCCGCTACGTGCTCTGCAGCGCGACCATCCGCAACCCCGGAGAACTGGCGGGGCTGCTCACGGGGCGCGATGTGGCGGTGGTGGACGACGACGGTTCGCCGCGCGGCGCGAAGCACTTCGTGTTCTGGAATCCGCCGTACCGCGACGACACGATGGTCGAGCGCCGCAGCTCGAACGTCGAGGGCTGCCAGATCATGGCCGGGCTCATGGAGCGCGGCGCGCAGGTGATCACGTTCACCAAGTCGCGCGTGTCCGCCGAACTCGTCTATCGCTACACGCGCGAACAGCTCGAGCGTGGCGCGTGGCGAGACCGCAAGCGCTGCGCGGCGCGCGCGATCGGCGCCGCCGGCAACGACGCGGGCAACCCGCCGCTGTCCGAGCGCATCCGCCCGTATCGCGGCGGCTACCTGCCCGAGGAGCGCCGCGCGATCGAGCGCGCGCTCTTCAGCGGCGAGCTGCGCGGCGTGGTGAGCACCAACGCGCTCGAACTGGGCATCGACGTCGGCGGGCTCGACGCCGCGGTGCTGATCGGCGCGGCGCCGACGCTCGCGAGCATCTGGCAGCAGGCCGGGCGCGCGGGCCGCAGCGGCTCCGAGAGCGTCGTCGTGCTCGTCGCGTACAACGACACGGTGGACCAGTACCTCATGCGCAAGCCCGACTACTTCTTCGGGCGCTCGCCCGAGGCGGCGTGCGTGGATCCGCACAACCCATACATCCTCGCGCAGCAGCTCGCGTGCGCGGCGTACGAGCTGCCGCTCTCGCCCGACGACGAAGCGGCGTTCGGTCCGCAGACGGCGGCGGTGCTCGCCGCACTCGAGGACGCGGGCGAGACGCACACGATCGACGACCGCTCGTACTGGGCGAAGACCGACTTCCCGGGCGCCAAGGTGTCGCTGCGTGCGATGAGCGACGACACGTACACCATCCAGGACGCGTCGCACGGCCACAAGGTGATCGGCACGGTGGACGCGATCAGCGGGCTCGAGCTCGTGTATCCCGGCGCGATCTACCTGCACGAAGGCGAGAGCTGGTGGGTGCAGTCGCTCGACCTCGAGAAGAAGATCGCGTCCGTCGAGCCGCGCGAGGTGGACTACTACACGCAGCCCGTGCTCGACTCGAACATCCGCGTGCGCGGCGAGCTGCAGCGCCGCGACTGGTGCGGCGAGAGCCTGCGCTTCGGCGAGGTCACGTACTCGTGGCAGGTGATCGCCATGAAGAAGATCCAGTACCGCTCGCTCGACGCGATCGGCTACCACCCGCTCGAACTGCCGCGGCTCACGCTCGACACCGCGGGCTTCTGGTTCGCGCCGGGGCCGGAGAGCTGGGCGCGCTCGCGCGCAAGGGCTCAATCCGTGGGAGGGGCTCAACGGCGTGCGCAACCTGTTCGTCACGCTGCTGCCGCTCATGGCGATGTGCGATCCCGCGGATCTGGGCGGCATGATCGACTCGTCGAACCTCGGGCGGCCCGGCATCTTCCTCTTCGACCGATACCCGGGCGGGCTGGGCTTCGCCGAACAGGGCTACGCGCGGCTCGACGAGCTGGCCGAGGCGGCGCACGCGCACCTCGTCGGCTGCCCGTGCGGCGACGGCTGCCCCGCGTGCGTCGGCACGCCGATCTACCGCCCCGCGCAGCAGCAGGACCTCGATGCGATGAAGAAGGCGCGCGACATTCCCGGCAAGGCGGCCGCGCGCGCGATGCTGGAAGGCTGGCTGTCCCGGAAGTGAGCCGGCGTCGGCGCCGCCGGTGCGTGCGGCACGCACGGCGCACCGGCGGGCGAAATCACCCGGCGCGGCCGCTCACGTACGGTGACCGCCGCCTCGCCCAGCGGCTACAATGTCGCCCCTCGTTCCTCGTCCGGTGCGCCGCGCCCGGCAGTGCTTCACCCGATCCACAGGAGTTTCGACACCATGCAGCACGAATGGCCGGTTGCCTTCTTCGACGACGACTACCTGCGCATCTACCGGCCCACGTTCACGCCCGAGCGCACCGCCGCCGAAGTGGACTTCATCGAGCAGGCGCTCGAAGTGCCGCGTGGCGGCGCCGTGCTCGACCTCGCGTGCGGCTACGGCCGGCACGCGATCGCGCTCGCGCAGCGCGGCCATCGCGTGACCGGGCTCGACTTCAACGCGCACTACCTCGACATCGCCGCGGAAGAAGGCCGCGCCGTCGGCGCGCAGATCGAGTGGCGCCAGGGCGACATGCGCGCGCTGCCGTTCGACGCCGAGTTCGCGAGCGTCTATTCGTTCTTCACGTCGTTCGGCTATTACGACGACGACGAGAACGAGCAGGTGCTCGCCGGCATCGCGCGCGCGCTCCAGCCGGGCGGACGCTTCCTGATCGAGATGCTCAACCGCGACTGGCTGCTCACGCACCCGCAGCAGCTCGTGTGGACGCAGCAGGACGACGGCTCGTTCCTGATGGAAGAGACCATCATCGAGCTGGCCGAGTCGCGCGTGATCACGCGCCAGACGCTCATCGATCCGACGGGCGGCCCGAAGGTGAACAAGGAATACGCGCTGCGCGCCTACACGTGCGCCGAGCTCACGTCGCTGCTGCGCCGTCACGGTCTCAAGGTGATCGCGACGTGGGGCGGCATCCAGCGCGAGCCGTACAGCACCGAGAGCCGCCGGCTCGCGCTCCTCAGCGAGCGCATCGCATGAGCGGCGGGGCGGGCGATGTGCTGCGCGCCCGCCTCGGCGAGCTCGTGCGTTCCCGTCGCGCGGGTGCACCGGCGGCGGAGGGCGAGACGGCCGCGCCGGTTCCCGGCGCCTCCGCCAAGCGCCGCGCGAAGAAGGCGACCGCCGCGGCCGCCACGGCCGAGACCGCGGTCGCTCGCGAAGTCGCGCGCGCCGGCGTCGAGGAGTTCCTCCCCGGCGGCGAGTGGCGCGACGAAAAGGGCGGATCGGTGTACGTGCACGAGCGGCTGCGCTCGCAGGTCGAGCGCCGTCGCCCGCACTGGGGGCGGCTGCCCGAGCCTCCGCCCGGCGAGCCCGACCTGCTCGCGATCGCCGCGGGCGGGCTCGAGCGCGTGCTGTTCCTGGACCTCGAGACGTGCGGGCTGGCGAGCAATCCCATCTTCCTCGCGGGCACCATGCACTGGAACGGCGAGGACTTCGTGCTGCGCCAGTACTTCGCGCGGCACTACGGCGAAGAAGGCGCGCTGCTGCGCGCGGTGCACGAGCACGCGAAGCAGCACGACCTGCTCGTGACGTTCAACGGCAAGACGTTCGACGCGCCGATGCTGCGCACGCGCGCGCTCGCGCTCGGCGTGTCGCTGCAGCTGCCGGCGCTGCACTTCGACCTGCTGCACGCCTCGCGCCGCCGCTGGAAGCACGAGCTGCCCAACTGCAAGCTGCAGACGCTCGAGCGCCGCATCTGCGGACGTCCATTGCGCGTCGGCGACGTGGACGGTTCCGAAGTGCCGGGGCTCTACCACGACTGGGTGAAGAGCGGTGATCCGTGGCCGCTCGCGCCGGTCTTCCATCACAACCTGATCGACGTGATCGTGATGAGCGACGTGCTGCACGCGCTCTGCGCCGGCGCCTCGCCGCGCCCGCGGCCGCGCGCCGCGACCTGGGACTGAGCGCCACGCACGAACGCCGCCGGGCGTGCGCACGTCCGCGCCTTCGGCTACCGTGCCGCGCCATGGCCGCGCGAACGCCGCGCCGCCGGATCCGCCGCACCGGAAGGCCCGCATGTCGAAGCTGACCAAGTTCGTCCGCTCGTGGTGGCTGCGCCGCCGCATCCGCTACGAGGACCTGCCGCTCGAGGCGTTCGTCACGCCGCTCGAGAAGGGTGAGCCCTACTCGTTCACGCGTTTCGGCGACGGCGAGTGGTACGCGATCCTCGGCGACCCGGGCGCGAACGCGGACGGTCACCAGTACTTCCCGCAGCTCGGCGCCGACCTGCGCCGCACCATGGAGCAGCCGTTGCCCTACCGCTACGGCATGCAGCCGAGCGTCATGGGGCTCGACGGGCTGCGCATCCGCCGCTACCTCGAGGGCGCGGGCGTCACGGTGCCGTGGTGCAACGCGAACGTCTTCCACTACGCCAACCGCGACGGCGAGCTGTTCCCGCTCGTCCGGGCGCTGCGTGCCCATCGGATCGTGATGATCGGGCCGGCGCATCTGCGGCAACTCGACGGCGTGGTGTTCCCGGTCTCGCGGTTCATCGAGATCCCGCCGCTCAACTGCTACCTCGACATGGACCGGGTCCGGGGCGAGGTCGCCGACGAGGCCGGCCGGAGCGAGGGCACGGTGTTCGCCTTCGCCGCCTCGATGATGACCAATGTCATTGTCCACGACCTGTTTCCGCAGTTCGGGACGCGTCACTGGATGCTGGATTTCGGCTCGGTCCTGGACGTCTATGCCGGGGTCCAGTCCCGCAGCGTCTATCGCGACCTCGACTGGTCGGCGGCGATCGCCCGGAATCTCGGAAGCTGATTGCCCGCAGGTTCGGCGCCTCAGGCGCCTTCGGCGCGTTTTCACCCGTTGACATCGTTCTGACGGGCCGCCGATACTTTCCACGGCAGTTCGCGTGTACGTGGGTCCTTTCCCGTCGAGTCTGGTAGGCCAGTGACCGCTCCAGTGGGCATCATGCTTTCGTCTTTGGCCGCGTCACCCATCCTTCTCGTCGCCTGAGTCGCCTCGGCAGGTGCGCTTGCCGAGGCATTCGTGTTCTGGTCCCACAGTTCAAGTCCCGTTGTTCCTGGAGGCGGTCGGAGAACGTCATGGCTACCGGTGAAGACAAGAGCATTACCTGCGTGGATTGCGGCCAGGAGTTCATCTTCTCGGCGGGCGAGCAGGCTTTCTACCGCGAGCGTGGCCTGACGAACGAGCCGACGCGGTGCAAATCCTGCCGCGACGCCCGCAAGGCCAACCGTGGCGACTCGCACGGCGGCGGCGGTGGTGGCTACGGCGGTGGCGGTGGGTACGGCGGTGGCGGCGGTGGCCGCTCCGACAAGCCCATGTACCCGGCCGTGTGCTCGCAGTGCGGCAAGGACACGATGGTGCCCTTCCAGCCGACCTCGGGACGTCCGGTGCTGTGCCGGGAGTGCTTCTCCGGCGCGCGCGGTGACAGCGGTGGTGGCGGCGGCCGCGGTGGACGCGGCGGCGGTCACGGCGGTGGTCACGGTGGCGGCTACGGCGGCGGTGGTGGTGGTGGCTACGGCGGTGGCGGCGGCTACGGTGGAGGCGGTGGCGGTGGCTACGGCGGCGGTGGCGGCGGTGGACGCTCGCAGCGTTCGTCGGCCCCGACCGGGCCGAGCGAAGGCCGCACGACCGGCGCGGTGAAGTGGTTCAACGACGCCAAGGGCTTCGGCTTCATCCAGACGGACGCGGGCGAAGACGTCTTCGTGCACTTCTCCGCGATCATGGGTGACGGCTTCAAGTCCCTGGTCGAAGGCGACCGCGTCGAGTTCGACGTGGTGCCGGGACCCAAGGGCAAGCAGGCGGCGAACGTCACCCGGGAGTAGTTTCACGCGGTGAAGCGTTCCTCGGCCTGAGCCGATAACGACCGGGCCTCCGGGTCCGGGCTGGTGACAGCCCGGAATCCACGCGGAGGCCCGGTCGCCTTTCCCCTCGGATACGGACTTCCATGATCGAAACCCTCAAGACGTTCACGGCGCTCTCGGAAGAGTTCGTCGAACTCTTCATGAAGCATCATCCGGTCGCGGCCACCGAAGCCGGCATCCACGACTACGACGCGGTCCTGCCCGACGACTCGCCCGAAGGCCTCAAGGAGCGCGCGGTGTGGCTGCGCGACCTCGACCAGCGCCTCGTGGCGTCGGTGCCGTGGGACGAGCTGCCGCTCGAGAGCCGCTCGGACTTCGCGCTGCTGCGTTCGCGCATCGCGTCGCTGCGCGCCGATCTCGAGGAGATCCGCGTGCCGCAGAAGACGCCCGCGATCTACCTCATGCGCGCGTTCCAGGGCGTGCACTTCGTGCTCACGCGGTCGTTCGCGCCGTTCGACGAGCGCAAGGAGTCGGCCGTCGCGCGCCTCATGGCGATCCCCGACTACCTCGACTCCGCGCGCCGCAATCTCGACGTCGTGCCCGAGGTGTCGCTGAAGGTCGCGATCGAAATGGCGGCGCAGGGTCCGAGCTTCGTGGACGACGTCGTGCGCCAGCTGCTGCGCCAGTTCCCCGGCGAAGGCGAACGCCTCGAGCATGCGGGCAGCCGCGCGCGCACGGGCTTCCTGCGCTTCCACGACGCGCTCGACAAGGAGCTGCGTCCGAAAGCGGGCGGTACGTTCGCGATCGGCGAACGCTGGATGAACTACAAGCTCGAGCGCGAGCACCTGCTCGGCTGGACGTGCGCCGATCTCGAACAGATCGGCCGCGACCACGTCGTGCGCACGCGCACGCTGCTCGAGGAAGAAGCGCGCCGCGTGGACCCGAAGCGCAAGTGGCGCGAGCTGATCGAAGAGGGCAAGCGCCGCTATCCGGAATCGAACTGGCTGCGCGAGGCGTACGTCACCGAAATGGAGCGCGCGCGGCAGTTCGTCGTGGACCACAAGCTCGTGCCCATGCCGAAGGGCGAGAAGCTCGAGATCCTCGACACGCCGGTCTTCCAGCGCGTCACGACGCCGTACTCGCTCTACCAGGCGCCCGCGCCGTTCGACGCCGAACAGGCGGGGCAGTTCTACGTGACGCCGGTCGACCTGCGCCGCAACAAGGAGCAGCAGGCCGCGCAGCTCATGGCCCACTGCACGCCCATGCTGCCGCTCGTCGCGATCCACGAAGGCTATCCCGGCCATCACCTGCAGAAGGTGCACGCGAACCACGCGCCGACGCGGCTGCGCTGCATCGGCACGAGCGACGTGTTCTCCGAAGGCTGGGCGCTGTACTGCGAAGACCTCATGTGGGAGCAGGGCTTCTTCACGTCGGACCCGCTCACGCGGCTCTTCCAGCTGCGCAACGAACTCTGGCGCGCGTGCCGCGTCGTGCTCGACGCCGGACTGCACGCGGGCCGCATGTCGTGGGGCGAAGCGGTGGACATGCTCGTGAACGAGGCCATGCTCGAACGCGCGAACGCCGAAGCCGAAGTGAACCGCTACTGCATGACGCCCACGCAGCCCATGAGCTACCTGATCGGCAAGCTCGCGATCACGGAGCTGCGCGACGAAGCGAAGAAGAAGCTCGGTTCGAAGTTCGACCTGCAGGCGTTCCACGGCGCGCTGCTCGCGAGCGGCACGATCCCGCCTTCCCTCGTGCGCGAGGAGATCTGGGCACGGCTGGGGTGCGCGTGACGGTGACCACGCCGCGACGCGCGGCGCTGGTGGCGATGCTCGTGCTCGCGTGCGCGGCGGTGTTCACGCCCGCGCCCGCGCGCCGTCGCGCCGTCGAACAAGCACGCGCTCGATCCGAAGCGCACGGGGATCCCGTTCGAAACCGTGACCTTTCGCTCGACGCGCGATTCGGTCGAGCTGGACGGCTGGTGGTTCGCCAACAAGCCAGGCGCACCCGTCGTCGTCGTGTGCCCGCGCGGCACCGGCACCATGGCCGACCTGCTTCCCTCGGTGCGCGAACTGTCCACCCGCGGCTACGCGGTGATGACCTTCGACTACCGCGACTTCGGTCCCGGCTCGGTCGGTGAGGCCGACACGCTGCGCACGCTCATCTTCGCGTCGCGCTGGGTGAACGACACGGAAGGCGCGCTGCTCTTCGCCCGCAAGCGCGCCGCCGGAGCGCCGGTGTTCGCGTGGGGGCAGGATCTCGGCAGCCAGACGGCGGTCGCGGCGGCGGCGCGCACGCGCGGCAACGCCGACGCCGTCGCGTGCGAAGGGTTGTTCCGCACCGCGCAGGAGCAACTGCGCTGGAACGGCACGTCGAGCGACCCCGACGCCGTGCGCCAGCACCGCATGCTCGTGGACGGCAGCGACGAGCCGCTTTCGGCGGTCTCGATGCTGCAGGTGCCGCTCTTCGTCGTCTACGCGGGCAAGGACGACGTGACGCCGCCCAACGTGACGCGCGAGATCACACGGCGATCGCTCTCCATCATCGATCGGCTCACGCTGCCCACCGCCGGCCATGACGGCGCGGAACTCTCGCCGGGCTACTTCGACCAGCTCGCGAACTGGTTCCGCCGCATCGCGACGGCGCTCGCCGCGGCGCCGAACTGACGAAGGCGCGGGGAGCGCGCGGGAAGAGTGCCCGAACCGGGCATGCGAAAGGGGGCGGCGCCTGCGTGGCGCCGCCCCCTTCGTGTGTCGTGCCGCGACTACCAGCGATTGCCGAACAGCGCCCGCAGGCCGACTTCGAGGCCGTCGATGCGCATCCCGGCCAGCACGTTCTCCGTCGTCGCCGGGCGGGCCGACGAGGCGGTCGCCGTCATGTAGTCGTTCGCGTTCGCGCGCGGTACGCCCGCTCCGAAGCGGGCGTTCACGGCGTCGATCATGGCGTTCGCGACGATCGCATGGCCGAGGTCCGTCGGGTGCACGCCGTCGAGGCTGAACAGGCCGCCCGTGACGAACGAGGTGCTGTAGTGCGTCGCGCCGACCGTGTAGCCGTTCGTCGCCATGTCCGACAGCAGCGCGGCGAGATCGACCTTCACGACGAACGGACGGTTCGCCACGGAGTCCACCGCCGTGTTCATGAGGCCGGCGGCGGTGCGGATCGTCGTCTGCTCGGCGACGTTGAGCACCTGCGTGTTCGAGAGCGGACGACCGTTCCCGGGCGCGGCCGGGTTCAGGTAGTTGTACGTGCCGACCGGGAAGCCCGTGCCGACCGCGAGCGAGTCCTTCGCCGTCAGCAGCACGAGGTCGTTCGGCGACAGGTCGCCGTTCGGTCCCTTGAGCGGCGTCACGGCGCCGGTCGAGAGCATCACGGTGTACGGCTTGAACGTCGTGCAGAAGGGAATGCTCGCCACGTCCGGCACCGTGAAGATCGCCACCTTGGTGGCCGGCAGCGTGGCGTGGATGGCGTTCATGTGGCCCGTCAGCAGCGCCGCGTAGTTCGCCGCCGGGAACACCGGAAGCGCGCCGCCCGACGTGGCCGAGCCGAGCACTTCGTTCGCGCCGTACTCGTACGACAAGAACGTCGGCGCCTGGCCGAGCGTCTGCTGTGCGATCGTGCCGCGGTAGCGGGCGACGACCGAGAACATGTTCGGATCGGCGGTGGCGTGGTAGCGCGTCGTGTCCGCGAAGTCGAACGCGATGGACGCCGGCACGCCGAGGTTCTGGTACGACGTCGACTGGTTGTAGTTCGCCGCCGGGTAGCCGAGCACGCTCGCTGAATCGTTGATGACGAGCGGCGAGAGACTTGGATCTTGAGCAGCTGCGGGAAGCCGTCGTGGCCCATGGACGGGAAGGTGAAGTCACCCTGCCCGTTCTGGAGCACGGTCTTGCCGATCTGCCGGGCGAAGATCGCCGGGAACGCGTTCATCTGGTGGCGATCGACGATGCCGCCCGACTGGTAGCCGGCCGAGATGCTCGTGCCGGCCGCGACGTAGCGCGTGAAGTCGGCCGTCCCGCTCGTGAGCTGGGGGCCGGTGATGCTGTCGATGGAATCGCACGGACCCTGGCAGCCGGCCACGAATGCGGCCAGGAGCAGGATCGGCGTGAGGCGAAGATGCTTCTTCATGTGGTCGTATCCTCCCGCGCTCACCAGTGGTAGGCGAGGCTCAGGCCCGTGCCGTTCACGTAGGCCTTGTAAGTTCCATTGTAGCTGTCGCGTTCCTTGCCCTCGGTGCTGCGGCTCTCGAGGAACAGCGCGAGGTTGTAGGCGTCGAGCGTCCACTGCTTCTTCGCACCCAGCTTCCAGCCGAGGCCGACCGTCACGCCGTGACGCGGCGCGTCCGGAAGCAGCGGGGTCACGGACTCGATGGGCGCGGCTTCCTGATCGTAGTAGTAGCCGAAGCGGTAGGTGTAGGCCGGCGAGCCGGTGTTCGGCGCCGACGCTCACGCGCCACGAGTCGTCGTAGTTCTCGGTGATGACCGAGTTCTTCGACGCGGTCTGCGAGAACGTGATGGGCAGCTCGTCGAAGAGCGACCACTGCGTCTTGTTCACGTCGAGTTCCCACGTCCAGTCCGGCGTCGGATTCCACGCGCCGCCGACCGACAGGATCGCCGGGAACTTGAGCGTCGTGGAGACGCCCTGCGCCGGGGGCATGCCCGCGGCGACGACGGCGTCGAACAGCGTGTCGCCCGTCAGCATCTGCGTGAACGTCGCGTCACCGTCGGTGATGTCGACGACGATCTTCGAGCGATACGACGCGCCGAACTTCCACTTCTCGTTCGGACGCCACTGCAGGCCGGTGTTGAAGCCGTAACCGGGCGTGAGGCCGCCCTTGAGCTTCACCTGCGCGATGTTCGCGAGCCCGCCGCCGCCGCCGGGAATCACCTGCGTGGCGATCTGGTTCACCTCGACGCCCGCGAAGAGCGCGTCGAAGCCGGCGCCGACCGAGAACGTCGGCGAGAGCGCGTACGCGAGGCTGAAGTTCGTGTTGATGCCCTGGAGCAGGGCCTTCGTCACACGGCCGCGGCCGGTGAACGACTCGGGGTTCTCCCACTCCACGCCGAGGCCGAACGGAGCGTTCAGGCCGGCGCCGTAGGCCCACTTCGAGCCGAGCCGGTTGGTCCAGTAGACCGTCGGCGGGAAGAAGTTGCCCGTGTTCATCTTCTCGGTGACGCCGTAGCCGGGGTTCGGGTCCACGCCGGCGAAGCTGTTGTGGGTGGAGAGCCACGTGCCGCCGAAGTAGGCGCTCTTGCCGTCGAGCGTGACGAGCGCCGCGGGGTTGTAGAACACGGCCGACGCGTCGTGCACGGACGCGGTGCCGGCGCCGGCCATGCCGAGCACGGCCGCGCCCTGTTCGTAGATGGCGTACCCGGCGCCGGAGGCGAGGGTCGGCGCCAGGAGCGCCGCGAAGATCGCGACGGCGAGCGCACTGCGGTGGAGTTTCATGTGTTCCTTTCCGGAAGGATGAGGCGGTCAGGACGGGGGCAGGGAAGGATGGTCGGGGTGCGCCGGCGCCTCAGGCGCCGCTCGCGTAGAGGGCTTCGATCTGCTCGGCGAACTTCTGCGTGACGATGCGCCGGCGGACCTTGAGCGTGGGCGTGAGTTCGCCCGCGTCCTGGCTGAGGTCGCGGTCGAGGAGTGCGAACTTCTTGATCCGCTCGAACGGAGCGAGATCGGCGTTCAGCTTGTCGACTTCGCGCTGGTAGAGCGCGAGCGCGTCCGGGTGCGCGAGCAGTTCGCGGCGGTTGTTGTGCGCCCAGCCGCGGGCGCGCGCTTCCGTCTCGAGCACGGTGAAGTTCGGGACGAGCAGGCAGATGCAGTACGGGCGCTGGTCGCCGAGCATGACGGCCTCGGAGATCCACTTCGACATCTTGAGGCGCCCTTCGAACGGCTGGGGCGCGACCTTCTTGCCGCCGGCCGTGACGAGCAGGTCCTTGAGGCGGTCGGTGATGACGAGGTAGCCGTCGTCGTCGAGGTGGCCGACGTCGCCGGTGTGGAACCAGCCGTCGCGGATCGCGGCCTTCGTCGCCTCTTCGTTGCGGAAGTAGCCGACCATGACGTGCGGTCCGCGCGTCAGGATCTCGCCTTCCTCGGCGATGCGCACTTCGACGCCGGGAACGGGCGGGCCGACGGCGCCGGGGCGCTCGCGGCCGGGCGGGTTGAGGCAGATGACGGGCGAGGTCTCGGTGAGGCCGTAGCCTTCGCAGACCGGAATGCCGACCGCGAAGAAGAACTCCATCACCTTCGGCCCGAGCGGCGCGCCGCCCGAGATGCAGAAGCGCAACTTGCCGCCGACGCGGGCGCGCACCTTGGCGCCGACCAGCTTGTCGGCGATCGCGTGCTGGAGCGCGAGCAACCCGGTGGGCTTGCGGCCCTGGAAGTGCAGCCGCGCGACCTCGATGCCGACGTGCAGCCCCCAGAAGAAGATGTTCTTGCGCAGCGCCGGCTGGGACAGCGCGTTCTCCATGACGCGCGCGTACACCTTCTCGTAGAAGCGCGGCACGCCCGTGAGCACGGTCGGGTGCACTTCCATGGCGTCCGCGGCGACGCTCTCGAGCGACTGCGCGAAGGCGATCGTGACGCCGGCGGACAGCATGCAGTACATGCCGGCCATGCGCTCGAAGATGTGGCAGAGCGGCAGGAACGACAGGCAGCGGTCGTCCGGCCCGAGCGGCACGATCTTCAGTCCGGCCTCGACGTTCGACGCGATGTTCGCGTGCGTCAGCATGGCGCCCTTGGGGTCGCCGGTGGTGCCGGAGGTGTAGATGATGGTCGCGACGTCTTCCGGCTTCACGAGCGCGGCGCTCTGGCGGAACGCGCCCGGCGCCTGCTCGCGCAGCGCGCGGCCCGTGTCCAGCAGGTGCGCGAACGACTGGCCGCGGCCGCCCAGCACGGGCGCGGGCTCCATCGCCAGGATGACGCGCAGGCTGGTCAGGTCGGCGGCGACCTGCTGGAGCTTGTCGTACTGCGCCGGCGTGGAGACGACGCAGACCTTCGCCTCGGAGTTCTCGAGGATGTAACGCACCTGCTGCGCGGTCAGCGTCGGGTAGATCGGCACCGTCACGGCGCCGATGCCGAGCGTCGCGAGATCGGTGACGGCCCACTCGTAGCGGTTCTCCGAGAGGAGCGCCACGCGGTCGCCGCGTCCGACGCCGAGCGAGACGAGTCCGAGCCCGAGCGATTCGACGTCCTGCACCGACTGTCGGGCGGAAAGCGATTCCCAACCGTCCACCGTCTTGCGCATGAACTGCGCAGGTTTGTCGTGGCGGTCGACGGTCTCGAGGAAGATCTGGATCAGCGTTTTTGGCATCGGGGCTCCATCCCCGCCGGGCGAGCGGGTCGCGTACGGCGTGTCGCGAGCGGGTGGATTCGTAACATCATCGTCACGAGTTTGACAACGCCGAAAGGCCTGACGCATGGTCCGGCGCACGGGTCGGCGCGCGGTGCGTGACCCTTGAGGAGGTCGCCGCCATGGCTGGTGCATTCCTCGCGCGAGTGGGCCGGGTACTCGCGGCCCGGTCGGCGGCGGTGGTCCTGCCGCTGGCGCTCCTGGCGACCTTCGCCGGCGCGTTCCCCGGCTCCGCGGCGGCGGCGACGGCCTCGCCGCCCGACTGGATCGCGGCCGGCGACCTCGAATATTCCGCCGCGAACCTCGTGAACGCGCGAGACGCCTATCAGGCCGCGCTGACCGCGAACCCCGGCCACTTCGTCGCCCTGTGTCGTCTCGCGCGCGCCGAGTCCGAGCTCGCCGAACTCCAGAAGGGGGACGAGCAGCGCCGCACCCGCGCCGCCGCGGTGGAACATGCTCGCGCCGCGGTGAAGGCCGAGCCCGACTCCGCGGCCGGCCACGTCTGGCTGGCGGTCGCCCTCGGGCGGCAGGCGCTCGGCGAAGGCGCGAAGACCAAGCTGGCGTTGTCCCGCGAGATCAAGTCCGAGGTGGACCGCGGGCTGCAAATGGACCCGCGCATCGCCCGCGCGTGGCACGTGCTGGCGGTCTGGAACGTGAAGATCTCCGAACTCAACGCGATCGAACGCATGGCCGCGAACGCCGTGCTGGGCGGCGTGCCCAAGGGCGCGTCCTTCGCGAACGCCGAGACGGCGTTCCAGAAGGCCATCCAGCTCGAACCGAACTACGTCCACCATCGTCTCGAGTACGCCCGGCTGCTGCACGGGCTGCATCGGGACGCGGAAGCGAAACGCGAACTCGAGAAAGCGGTGGCGCTGCCACCGACCAGCAGCGCGCTCGACGCGCGCCATCAGGCGGAAGCCCGGGAGCTGCTGGCGAAGATCAAGTGATGCCGACCTCCGGATGGATCCTCCGGGCGTACGCACGCCGTTCGTCAAGGCGGGCAGCCTGTTCCGCAAAGTGCCGTCGTACGAGCTCGGACGCGTCGCCGCGGCCGAGACCATCGCGCGCGCCGACCTCGACCCCGAGCGCCTCGACGAGGTGATCTTCGGGCACTGCGCCATGCCCGCCGAAGCCGCGAACTCCTCGCGCATCGTCGCGCTGCGCGCCGGCGTGCCCGAGCGCGTGCCCGCGTTCACGGTGCACCGCAACTGCGCGTCGGGCATGGAGGCGGTCGCGAGCGCGCTGTATCGCATCGCGTCGGGTGACGCCTCGCTCGTCCTGGCGGGCGGCATGGAGAACATGACGCAGATCCCGCTCCAGTTCGTGCCCGAGTACGCGGAGTGGCTCGAAGGGCTCATGCGCGCGAAGACGCCGGCCGCCAAGCTCGGCCAGATGACGCGCTTCAAGCCCGCGATGCTCGCGCCACGGATCGCGATCGCCGAAGGGCTCACGGATCTCGTGTGCGGACTCAACATGGGGCAGACGGCGGAGAACGTCGCGAAGGACTTCGGCATCGGGCGCGACGAGCAGGACGCGTTCGCGCTGCGCAGCCACCAGCTCGCGGTCGCCGCCAAGGACCGCCTGCGCGAGGAGATCGTGCCGGTCTTCGCCGCGCCGAAATACGAAGCGGTGCGCGACGACGTCGGGCCGCGCGACGGCCAGACGCTCGAGGCGCTGGGCAAGCTGAAGCCGTACTTCGACCGCAAGAACGGCACGGTGACGGTGGGCAACGCCTGCCAGGTCACCGACGGCGCCGCCGCGATGCTGATCGCGGACGACGCGACGGCGCAGGGCTGGGGCACGCCGCCGCTCGGGCGCATCCGCGCGTTCGCGTTCGCGGGCTGCTCGCCGGCGCGCATGGGGCTCGGCCCCGTCTACGCGATGGCGAAGGCGCTCGACCGCGCCGGCCTGACGCTCGACGACATGGACCTGTTCGAGATCAACGAGGCGTTCGCGGCGCAGGTGCTCGGCTGTCTCGCGGCGGCGAAGTCCGAATCGTTCGCGAAGCGCGAGCTGGGCCGCGACCGCGCGCTCGGCGAGATCCCGATCGACAAGCTCAACGTGAACGGCGGCGCGATCGCGCTCGGCCATCCGGTCGGCACGAGCGGCGCGCGATTGCTGCTCACCGCGCTGCACGAGCTGCGGCGCCGCAACGGGCGGTACGCGATGGCGACGCTCTGCATCGGCGGCGGGCAGGGCGCGGCGTTCGTGCTGGAGCGTGCGTGATGAGCGTCTTCCGCGTGGAGTACCCGAAGAGCGGCCTCGCTCACCTCGTGATGGACGACGCCGAGCGCAAGGTGAACGTGCTCGACGAGCCGGCGATCGCCGCGCTCGAGACCGCGCTGACCGAACTCGAATCACGCTCCGACCTGACGGGCGTGGTCGTGCGCAGCGGCAAGAGCGGCTCGTTCGTCGCCGGCGCCGACGTGCGCGTGATCGGCGCGATCACGGATCCCGAGCTCGTGAAGACCATCGTGCGCCGCGCGCACGCGGCGTTCGCGCGCCTTGCGAACCTGCGCGTGCCGACGGTCGCCGTGATCGACGGCGTGTGCCTGGGCGGCGGGCTCGAGCTCGCGCTCGCGTGCGACTCGCGCGTCGCGGCCGAAGAGCCGCGCACGCAGATCGGCGTGCCCGAAGTGCTGCTCGGACTGTTCCCGGCGTTCGGCGGCGTCTCGCGCCTGCCGCGGCTCGTGGGGCTGCCGTCGGCGCTCGACCTCATCCTCACGGGGCGCACGCTCGACGCGCGCCGCGCCGAGAAGATGGGCCTCGTCGCGAAGTCCGCGCCCGCCGCGTGGCTGCTCGCGGCGGCCGAGAAGCGCCTCGCCGATCTCGCGAAGCGTCCCGCGGGCGCGCGGCGCGACCGCTTCCGTCCGAAGGGCGTGGTGCCGTCGCTGCTCGCCTCGGCGCCGGGACGGCAGATCGTGTTCCAGCAGGCGCGCGCCGGCGTGATGCAGAAGACCGGCGGCAAGTATCCCGCGCCGCTCGCGGCGCTCGACGTGATCGAGCGCGGCATGACGCTGTCGCTCGACCAGGCGCTCGCGCTCGAAGCCGACGCCGTCGCGCCGCTCGTGACGGGCAGCGTCTGCAAGAACCTCGTGCGCATCTTTTTCCTGCAGGAGGACGCGAAGCGCGCGGACGTCGTCGCCGACGCGTCGATCGAGCCCGCGCCGGTGCACGCGATGGCGCTCGCGGGCGCGGGCGTGATGGGCGGCGGCATCGCCGAACTCGCGAGCCGCAACGGCATCACCGTGCGCTGGCGCGACGTGAAGCCCGAAGCGCTCCAGAAGGGGCTGCAGACCGTGCGCGGCATTCTCGACGAGCGTGGCCGCAAGAAGCGCACGCCCGCGCGCGAGAAGGACGGGCAGATGGCGCTGATCCTCCCGACGCTCGAGCTGACCGGCGTCGCGCACGCCGACCTCGCGATCGAGGCGGTGGTCGAGGATCTCGACGTCAAGCGCCGCGTGTTCGCCGAGCTCGAAGTGCGCGTGCGTCCCGACGCGATCCTCGCGACCAACACGTCGTCGCTCAGCGTGAACGCGCTCGCCGAAGGGCTGCGCCACCCCGAGCGCTTCGTGGGCTTCCACTTCTTCAATCCCGTGCACAAGATGCCGCTGCTCGAGGTCGTGCGCGGCGAGAAGACGTCCGACGCGACGCTCGTCACCGCCGTCGCGCTCGCGCGCAAGCTCGGCAAGACGCCCGTCGTCGTGAAGGACTCGCCCGGCTTCGTCGTGAACCGCGTGCTCATGCCGTACCTGCGCGAGGCGATGCACCTGTTCGAGGAAGGCTACGCGGTCGCCGACATCGACGCGGCGATGCGCCGCTTCGGCATGCCGATGGGACCGTTCGAGGTCGTGGACGAAGTCGGCCTCGACGTCGCGCAGAAGGTCGCGGGCGTGCTGAGCGCCGCGTTCCCGGCGCGCATGGCGCCGGCGCCGCTGCTCGAGAAGCTCGTGGCCTCGGGCCGGCTCGGCCGCAAGAACGGCCGCGGCTTCTACCGGCACCAGGGCCGCAAGCGCACGCCGGACGCCGAAGTGCCCGCGCTGCTCGGGCTCGGCTCCTCGCGCCGCACGGCGGCCCCGGACCAGTTGTCCGAACGCATGGGGCTCGCGATCGTGAACGAGGCCGCGCGCTGCGTGGAGGAGGGCATCGTCTCCGAGGCGGGGCACGTGGATCTCGCGATGATCTTCGGCACCGGCTTCTCGCCGTTCCTCGGCGGGCCGCTGCGCTGGGCGGACTCGCTCGGCCTGCCGCACGTCGTGGGCCGGCTGCGCGCGCTGCAGGCGGAACAGGGCGGACGCTTCGAGCCGTGCGCGCTGCTCGTGCGCAAGGCCGACGCCGGCGAGACGTTCACGCAGCCCGTGGTCTGATCCGGCACCGCCGCACACACACCATTTCCCCGGGAATCCCGTCATGAAGCTCGTTCGCCTCGCCGTCGCCGTGCTGTCCGCCGCCGTGCTTTCGCACGCGCTCTCCGCCGCCGCCTTCGCGGCCGATCGCACGCCGATCCAGGAGCGCGCCGATCGGTTCCTGTCGCTCGTCAACGCGAGCTACCAGGCGCTCTACACCGTCGAGAATCGCGCGGCGTGGGACGCCGCCACCGACGTGAGCGACGCGCACGACGCCGCGTCGGCCGCCGCGTCCAAGGCGCGCGCGGCGTTCATGGGCAATCCCGCGCTCATCACCGAGGCGCGCGACCTGCTCGCGCACGAAGGCGAGCTCGACACGCTCACGGTGCGGCAGCTGCGCCGCGCGCTGCTGCTCGCCGCCGAGGGCCCGATGACGAATCCCGCGCTCGTCACCGAGCGCATCGAGACCGAGACGCAGCAGGCGTCCACGATGAACGGATTCACGTTCCGCCTGCGCGGCAAGGACGTGATCGCGAACGATCTCGACGAGCGTCTCGTGAAGTCCACCGATCTCGCCGAGCGTCGCGAGGTGTGGGAAGCGTCGAAGGCGATCGGTCCGTCGCTGCGCCCCGGCATGGCGCGGCTGCAGCGCCTGCGCAACGGCGTCGCGCGCGAGCTGGGCTACACGGACTACTTCACGCTGCAGGCCGCGAACCACGACATGACGACGGCCGAAGTGCTCGCGATGCAGGACGAGTTCCTGCGCACGCTGCGTCCGCTCTACGAGCAGCTCTACACGTGGACGCGCTACGAGCTCGCGAAGCGCTACGGCCAGCCGGTGCCCGATCGCATTCCCGCCGACTGGCTGCCGAACCGCTGGGGACAGGAGTGGGAGGCGCTCGTCGAGGTGCCCGGACTCGACGCGGCTCTCGCGGCGAAGAGCCCCGAGTGGGTCGTGAAGGCCGGCGAACGTTTCTACACGAGCCTCGGCCGCGCGCCGCTGCCCGCGTCGTTCTGGGCCGCGTCCGACCTGTACCCGGTCGCGCCGCCGTCCACGCGCCGCAAGAACGCGCACGCGTCGTGCTGGGACATGAATCTCGACGGCGAGATCCGCTCGCTCATGAGCGTCGAGAGCGACGAGCAGTGGTTCATGACCGTGCACCACGAGCTCGGGCACGCGTACTACGACCTCGCGTACACGCGTCCCGGCGTGCCCTATCTGTTGCGCGAGGGCGCGAGCCCGGCGTTTCACGAGGGCTTCGCGGAGGTCGCGGCGATGGCGTCCCGGCAGGCGCCCTACCTGCAGTCGCTCGGCCTGATTCCCGCGGGCAAGCGCTCGAAGGACGCCGAGATCCGCACGCTCCTGCACGACGCGCTCGCCACGGTGCCGTTCCTGTTCTTCGCGTGCGGACCGATGACGCACTGGGAGGCGGACCTCTACACGCACGAGCTGCCGCAGGATCAGTGGAACGCGCGCTGGTGGCGGTACGTGAACGACTACCAGGGCGTCGTGCCGCCGTCGCCGCGCGGCGAGGAGTTCTGCGACCCGGTCACGAAGACGCACATCAACGACGCGCCGGCCTACTACTTCTCGTACGCGATCGCGACGGTGTTCGAGTACCAGGTGTACTGCCACATCGCGAAGAACGTCCTGCACCAGGATCCGCGCAACAGCAACTTCGCCGGGCATCCGGAGGTGGGCGCGTTCCTCGAGCGCATGCAGGCGCCGGGCGCGACGCGCGACTGGCGCGTGATCCTGCGCGAGGCGACGGGCGAGGATCTCTCGACGCGCGCGATGGTCGACTACTATCGCCCGCTCATGGACTGGCTCGTGAAGGAGAACCGCGGCCGGAAGATCGGCTGGCGCTGAACGCCACGACGCCTCGCGACCCCGACGGAGGAACCACCGAAGTGAAGCCGATTCGCCTGCCCCTGTTCGCCGCGCTCGCCCTGCTCGCCTGCCTGCTCTTCCTCGTTTCGCCCGCGTCCGCGCAGGACGGCGCCATGGCCGCCGCCGCCGAGCGCGACACGTCCGCCGACGGTCGCATGGTCGTGTTCGCGCGCGTGCTCGAAGGCAGGCTGCTCGCCGCGCCCTCGGGCGACAGCCTGCCCGCGAGCGAGCTGTGCGTCTCGGCGCTCGACGGTTCCCATGTGCGCGTACTGCTCGTCGCGGGTGCGAAGCGTCACCGCAACGGTTCGCCGGTCGCGGGCTTCTGGTGGCCGCAGTTTTCGCCGGACGGCACGCGCGTGTGGTTCGCGAGCCCGGCCACGGTCACGAGCGACGTCGCGTGCTCGGTGGACCTGCGCACGGGCGCGCTGCGCGAGGCGTGCGGCGCGAACTCGCTGCGCGTCGTGAAGCGCGGGCGGCGCGCCGGCTGCCTGATCGTCGAACAGCACCGCTACCGCAAGGGCGGCGGCTCGTACGACTGGCTCTACCTCGTGGACCCCGCGGGCAAGACGCTCGCGACGCTCGGCGACCCCGAGGACCCGAAGGTGAAGGCGCGCGTGGAGGCGCTGCTGGCCGGGAAGTAGGCGCGAGCGCGGCAGGTCCCGAAATGGCCCGAGGCGCCCGGGGGGACGTTCCCCGGGCGCCTCGTCTCGTTTGGCCTGCGGGCTGCCACCCGCTTTGTATCTGGAACCCTGCTCGACTCGCTCTGGATGTTGCCCTCGTGCTGTCACCTCTTAGAACGTCCGAGCGGGGGAAATAGTTGCAAAGCCCCGGACAACGATTCGGCCCGGCGCCTGTGGAAGGCGCCGGGCCGGGATTTCGTGGGACTTCCTGTGGCTTCGGTCAGGCCGGAGTGGGCTCCGGGCCGCCACCGAACGCGTCGAGCTGGCCGCCGCCGGACTCCGGGGACGCCGAGGTCACGGGCGCGTCCGCCGAAGGGTCGGAGGAGTCACCGCGCTGCATGGGCTCGAGCTTCTCGCCCCGCAGCACGCGGTCCATCTCGTCGCCGTCGAGCGTCTCGCGCTCGAGCAGCGTGTTGGCCAGCAGGTGCAGCTTGTCGGTCGCGCCACGCAGGAGGCTGACGGCCTTCTCGTGCGCGCGCTCGACGATCTGCCGGACTTCGTTGTCGATCAGCACGGCGGTCTGCTCGCTGTAGTCCTTGTGCGTCCCCAGCTCGCGGCCGAGGAACACCGTGTCCTGGCTCTTGCCGAACGCCAGCGGACCGAGCTTCTCGCTCATGCCGTACCGCGTGACCATGTTGCGCGCGATGTTGCTGGCCATTTCGAGGTCGCCCACCGCGCCGGTCGTGAGGTGGTCGAAGATGAGGATCTCGGCCGCGCGTCCGCCCATGGCGTGACACAGCCGGTCCTCGAGCTGCTTCTTCGAATGGTTGTGACGCTCTTCCTGCGGCGTGTAGAACGTCACGCCCAGCGCGCGGCCGCGCGGGATGATCGTGACCTTCGTCACCGGGTCGGAGCCCGGAATCAGCCACGCCACCAGCGCGTGACCCGCCTCGTGGTACGCGGTGGTCTTGCGCTCTTCCTCGGTCATCACGAGCGAACGGCGCTCGGTGCCGAGCATGACCTTGTCCTTCGCGTCCTCGAAGTCGCGGTCGGAAACCTTCTTGTGATTGCGGCGCGCCGCGAGCAGCGCGGCCTCGTTCACGATGTTCGCCAGCTCGGCGCCCGCCATGCCCGGAGTCGAGCGCGCGATCGCCTTGAGATCCACGTCCTCGGAGAGCGGGATCTTGCGCGTGTGCACCTTGAGGATGCCCTCGCGGCCGCGCACGTCCGGCCAGTCCACGACGACCTGGCGGTCGAAGCGGCCCGGACGAAGCAGCGCGGGGTCGAGCACGTCGGGGCGGTTGGTCGCCGCGACCATGATGACGCCTTCGTTGGACTCGAAGCCGTCCATCTCGACGAGCAGCTGGTTGAGCGTCTGCTCGCGCTCGTCGTGACCGCCGCCGAGCCCGGCGCCGCGGTGACGGCCCACGGCGTCGATTTCGTCCACGAACACGATGCACGGCGCGTTGCGCTTCGCCTGCTCGAACAGGTCGCGGACGCGCGAGGCGCCGACACCCACGAACATCTCGACGAAGTCCGAACCGCTCATGCTGAAGAACGGCACGCCCGCTTCGCCGGCGACGGCGCGCGCGAGCAGCGTCTTGCCCGAGCCGGGAGGGCCGAGCAGCAGCGCGCCCTTCGGAATGCGTCCGCCGAGGCGCTGGAACTTCTGGGGCTCCTTGAGGAACTCGATGATTTCCTGGAGCTCCTGCTTCGCTTCGTCGCAGCCCGCCACGTCCTTGAACGTGACCTTCGTCTGCGACTCCATGAGCACGCGGGCCTTGCTCTTGCCGAAGCGCATCGCGGCGTTGCCGCCGCCCTGCATCTGGCGGAGCACGAACATCCACGCGACGAGGAACAGCACGAGCGGGAGCCAGCTGAACAGCATGTTCATCCAGTCCACGCCGAGGCCGTTCACGCTCACGCGAGCGCCGGTCGAACGCACCTGGTCGGCGAGCTGCGCGCCGTCACCGAGGAAGTTCGTCTTGAACGCCTTCACCTGGACTTCGCGCGTCGCGATCTTCTGCGGCACGGCCGTCTTGAACTCGCCGGTCACCGCTCGCGTCTGCTCGGCGAAGCTGGCGTTGTCCACGTTGCCCTTCTCGACTTCCGTCATGAAGGCCGTGTACGGAATGTCCACGCGCTGCGTGGCGACCAGGTTGCCGCTGTACATGCGGTACGCGACGAGCGCCAGCAGCACGACGAGCACCCAGAACGCCATCGTCCGGAACGGCATGCCGCCCGGCATCGGGTTCTGCGGGCCACGCGGCGGACCGCCACCCTTGGAGCCGCGGTCGCGGCGGCCTTCGTCGTCACCATCCCTGTGGAACATGGTCAAGGGATCAAGCCTCCTCGAGAACGCCCACGAAGGGCAGGTTGCGATAGCGTTCGCCGGCGTCCATGCCATAACCGATCACGAACTCGGAGCCGATCTTCCAGCCCACGTAGTCGACGGGAACCGGGATCTTGCGGCAGGGCTCCTTGTTGAGCAGCGTCGCGACTTTGATGCTGGCCGCGCCACGGGATTTCAGGAGATCCAGGATGAAGGACACCGAGAGGCCGGAATCCACGACACCTTCACAAAGGACGACGTGGCGGCCGCGGATGTCCGAGCGCAGGTCCATGATCAGCTGGACCGTGCCGCTCGACGTCGTGCCGTGGCCGTAGGAGGCCACGGCGAGGAAGTCGAGCTCGAGGTCGATGGGCGTCGCGCGCGCGAGGTCGCACTGGAACATGCAGGCGCCCTTCAGCACGGCCACGAACAGCGGGCGGGTGCCTTCGTAGTCGCGCGCCAGCTCGAGTCCCATTTCGCGGACTCGGGCGGCGATCTGTTCGGCGGAGAAGAGCACTCGGAGTGCGGGGTCGGCCTGCACGGCGGGTCGCTGCTCGGTCATGACGCTCCAGTCGGGACGCAGCCGGTCGGCGGCGCCGGGGTCGGTGTCGCGGTGCTATGCGTGTTCGGCCGCCCGAACGGGGGCCGCGGGGGATGACTTTCGGGACGCGGCCCGGGGAGAACCGCGCCGCAGGATAGCATTGCGAGGGGCTGCCTTGCCGCCGCCTCCTCGCGACGTCCGGCCGGACGCGCGCTTCGGCCCGTCCAGCGCGAGCCAGCCGCCCCGGACCGAGGCCTTCCTGCCGCGCTCGAGCGTGAGAGCTGCTCGCGTCATTGGCGATTCGAGCCGCGCTTCCAGCAACGCCAGCGCGGCGCGCGTGAGTCCGCGTGAGGCCGGGCAGGCGCGCTTCCACCAGAGCCGCAGCGCGGCGCGGCGGACTGCCGGGTCCCGGCGGGCCGCGACGACGCGAAGGTCGAGCCGCTCCGGTCGGGCCGACGGGCTCGCGGCCGCGAGCAGCCGCCGTGCGGCGGCTGCCACCGTGCGCCAGCCCTGCCGCGCCTCGGCGGCGGCCGAGACCGCGTGCCGGGCCAGCGTCGCGCGCGGCTGGCCCGATGCGGCGGCCAGCGCCGGCACGACGTCGTGCCGCACGCGGTTGCGCAGGTACTCGCGCGAGGCGTTGCTCGAGTCTTCGCGCCAGCCGACGCCGGCGCGCTTCAGGTCGTGCTCGACGTCCTCGCGCGTGGCCTCGAGCATCGGCTTGAGCCAGATGCCGTGCCGCGGGCGCATGCCGCCCAGGCCCTGCAGGCCGGAGCCGCGGGCGAGGCGCATGAGCAGCGTCTCGAGCTGGTCGTCCGCGGTGTGGGCGGTGGCGATCGCCGTGCAGCCCGCACGGGCCGCGGCCGCGAGCAGGAAGCGCCGGCGCAACGTGCGCAGGCCCGCTTCGCCCGAGAGCCGCTCGCGCTTCATGGCGGCGCGGGCGTCCACGCGCGCGCTCACGAGCGGCACACCGAGCCACTGTGCATGGGCGCGGACCAGTTCGAGGTCGGCGTCGGCCTCGGCCCCGCGCAGGCCGTGGTGCAGGTGCGCCCCGACGAGGGAGAGGCCGAACTCGCGGGCCAGCGAGGACATCGCGATCAGCAGCGCGAGGGAGTCGGCGCCACCGCTCACGGCCACGAGCAGCCGTCCGCCCTCGGTCAGGCGGCAGGGGCCGCGCAGGGCCCGGCGGAGGACCGGCTCGAGCCGGCGGAGGCGCATGGATCCCGTCTTGCGGAGGGCGCGAAGCGGGCCCGGGAGGGCCGCCGCGCCGGGAGTTGGTGCCAGGGGGGAGAGTTGAACTCCCGACCAAGGGCTTATGAGTCCCCTGCTCTACCACTGAGCTACCCTGGCGTGCCTGTGGCCGACCCCGAAGGGCCAGCGGGGCGCGAAAAATAAGGGCGAAACCGGCCCGGCGTCAAGGGAGCGCCCCTGCGTGGGCCCGCGCGAGCGCTGTCGCGGGCCCGCCGCGCCTCAGGCGCCTCTCGGCGCGTGTTCGGCGAGCCAGCGCCAGACGGCGCGCATGGCCCAGAGGTCGTCCTCGTTGTATTCGACGAGCGCCGTCACCAGCCGTTCGCGTTCCACCGGGTCGTCGGTCTCGCGCGCTCGATGAAACTGCGCGACCGACCACTCCGAGCCCGATTCGGGATTGCGCCACTCGAAGCCCATCCACGGTGCGACGTGCTTGATCGAGTACGAACGCAGCGGCAGCCGCACGCAGCGGTCGAGCACGCGCTTCAGGTCGTGACACGCGCTCTTCATGCGCTTCACGAAGCCGTCCGGCGCGCCGAGCTTCAGCGCGTAGCGCTCGATCCACAGCGGCTCGAACGCGTCCCAGTGCACGAAGCGCGCGTCGGGGTGCTGGTCGAGGATCGCCACCGCGCGCGCGACGAACCGCTCCCACGCCTCGCGATCGCCGTCGGCGCCCATCTCGGCCACGATCGCCTCGGCGACCGGAGCTTCGCCGGGAAGCTCGAGCGCGAGCCCCCAGAGGTAGATCGGGTTCTCCGCCTTTTCGCCCAGCGAATCGCCTTCGAGGTCGAACCACACGAGCGGCCCCTTCGGCAGCAGCGGCGGCTGCAGCCACGCCGCGCGATTCTCGATCCACGCGGACGCGACGACGATCGCGTGCTTCGCCGCGCCTCGCACCGGACCCGCGGGCAGGCGCTCGGGATCGAGCGTCACGAGATCGGCGAGCGTGTGCACGCCGAGCGCGTGGTACTCGGGCACGTGCGCGATCTGCACTTCGGGCAGCAGCTCGATGCGCCGGTCGCGCTCGGCCATGTCCCAACAGTGGTCGTAGTACGGGCAGCGCCGGCAGTTCGAATACGCGCGCAGCTCCGTCGGCTCTTCCGGTTCGGCGAGCGTCGCGTCCACCGCGCGCACGACCGAGGCGTAGCGCGCGTCGGTCGCGGGCTCCACCACGAGCGTCTCGCCCTCGCCGTTCACGATGTCGAAGCGCGCGGGCACGAGTCCCGCGGTCTCGAACAGCAGGTCGCGCACGTGCGCGAGCTGTAGCGCGAAGTCGGCACGCGCGTCGGGGCGCAGCGCGAGCCGCGCCTCGGTCACGATCAGCGAGTCGCCTTCCCACGACAGGAAGCCGGGGTGCGCGACGCGGCGGCCGTCGGCCGACAGCAGCGCGCCACGCCAGATCGGACGGCGCGTCTCGCGCAGCAGGTGCAGCGTTTCGGCCGCGACCTCGCTGAGCGGGCCGTCGTGCTTCCAGAACGGACCCGCGAGATCGGTGAAGCGGTCGGCGACCGCGCGCTCGTGTTCGCGCGCGCGCTCGCGCAGCACGACGACGTGCTCGGGCAGCGGCGCCATCGGCGTGCGCGTGTGGTTCGCGAGCCACAAGCGGCGACGGCAGTCGGCCACCTGCACGAGAGCCTGCGAGGTGATGCGGGTGGGTCGGCGTTCGGCGTTCGGGGGAGGTACCGTCTCGCTCACGTGTGCCTTCAGCCTGCGGCCTTCTCGGAGGCGCCGGGCGTCGTGCCCTCGGCCGCCGGAGGCACGGACGGTTCGTCCTGGGGACGGATGCGGAAGATGCGCGAAAGCTCGGAGCGCAGCTGGCCTTCGTCGAGACGCTGGTAGAGCACGCCGCGATACGCGACCGAGATGCTGCCGGTCTGCTCGCTCACGACGATCACCGCGGCGTCGGTTTCCTCGGACAGTCCGATCGCGGCGCGATGGCGCGTGCCGAGCGCGACGGCGGTCAGTGGATTCGCGGACAGCGGCAGGATGCACGAGGCCGCGATGATCGTGTCCTCGCGGATGATCACGGCGCCGTCGTGCAGCGGCGAGCCGGGGCTGAACAGCGTGACGAGCAGCTCGGCGCTCACCTTCGCGTCGATGCGCGTGCCGGTCTCGACGAAGTTGCGCAGGCCGACGTTGCGCTCCATCACGACGAGCGCGCCGTGGCGGCGCTGCGCGAGCGACTCGAGCGCGCGCACGACTTCGCCGAGCACGCCGTAGTTCTCGCCGCGCAGGAACGAGCGCACGTAGCGCGTGCGTCCCCACTGCGCGAGCGCGTGGCGCAGCTCGGGCTGGAAGAGGATCACGAACACGATGAGCCACACCGTGCGCAGGCTCTCCATGATCCAGCGCACGGCGAGCAGGTCGAAGTAACCCGCGAGCAGGCCGACGAGGATGATGAGCAGGAGGCCCATGAACATCTGCGCCGAGCGCGTGCCCTTGCCGAGCGTGAGGAGCCGGTAGAAGAGCGCCGCGACGAGCAGGATGTCGATCGCGCCTTTGATCCAGTGCGGATGGTTTCCGATCATGTCGGCCGCACGTTATCAGAGGCGCGCGGGGGTGCCTACGCCGGAAGCGAGGGTCCGCGCGCGGGGCGCGCTTCGCGCACGGCTTCCGCGACCCGCACCGCCCGCACCGTGGCGGCGACGTCGTGCACGCGCACGATGCGCGCGCCTTCGACCACCGCCAGCGTGGCGGCGGCGAGCGAGCCCTCGAGCCGCTGGTCGGCGGGCAGCCCGCCCAGCAGGCGCGACAGGAAGCTCTTGCGCGACGCGCCGACGAGCAGCGGGAAGCCGAGCGCCACCAGTTCGGCGGTGCGCGCGAGCAGCTCGAGGCTCTGCTCGGCCGCCTTGGCGAACCCGATTCCGGGATCGAGCACGATGCGGTCGTCCGCCACGCCCGCGGCCGAGGCGCGCGCGACGCGTTCGCGCAGCTCCGCGGCCACCTCGGCGACGACGTCGGCGTACGCCGTGCGGGTCTGCATGGTCTCGGGCGTGCCGCGCATGTGCATGAGCACGAGGCCCGCGCCGGAAGCGGCCACGACCGCGCCCATGGCGGGATCGTCGAGCGCGCTCACGTCGTTGATCACGTGCGCACCCAGTTCCAGCGCGCGCCGAGCGACGGCCGCGCTGCGCGTGTCGACCGACACGAGCGCCGTGCCCGCGCCGTCCGGCAGGCGCGCGGGCTCCGCGGCCAGCGCACGCAGCACCGGCTCGAGCCGCCGCACCTGTTCGTCCGCGCTCACCGCGACCGCGCCGGGGCGCGTGCTCTCGGCGCCCAGGTCGATCAGGTCCGCGCCCTCGGCGGCCAGTTCGCGGCAGCGCGCGATCGCCGCGGCCGGATCGAGCCACCGGCCGCCGTCCGAGAACGAGTCCGGCGTCACGTTCACGATGCCCATGACCGCCGTGCGGACGGACAGGTCGAGCGCGCGGTCGCGGCAGCGCCAGAGCAGCGGCGAGCTCATGCGCCGAGCGCCTCGCGCAGGCGGCGGATCTGGTCGGCGTGGTTGTGGGCGTGCGCCGAGTACCACTCGAGCCACAGCTCGGCGTGGAACGCGCCGGCCTCGGAGTGCCAGCCGTGACGGCGCCAGTCCTCGTCGGTCATGCGGTCGAGCAGCTGCGCCGTGCTCTCGCGGGCGCCGCGGAAGGCGAGCAGCGAGGGCTCGAGCGGGCGGTCGTGCGCGTGCAGCACGCGCGTCCATTCGTCCTGGTCGTAGCCCTGGATGACCGGGTGTTTCTCGGCCAGCAGCTTGCGGATCCGGATCGCACTGTTCATTTCGCTGTCGGCCAGGTGGTGGACGATCTCGGCCGCGGTCCACTTGCCGGGGAACGGCCGGGCCGTGAGCTTCTCGGCGGGGAACCCGTCGAGCGCCGCCACGACTTCGGAGTAGCCGGCCTTGTACTTCTCGACGAGCGCCTTGCGCTGATCCGGGGTCATCGTCTTCCTCCGCGAGGCCGGTCGGGCCGGGAGCGCGGCGCGCGCCCCTCGTGCGTTGACCGGCGGGGGGCCGGATGCTACCACTAACCGCTCTTTACGCATGTCCGGGGCGCATCGGGGCCACGGCGGCGGGTTCGCCGCGCGCCTCGTTCGACGCCTCTTCGTGATGGCCTGTACCGGGTTCAGGAGGTTGGTTCGCATGTCCTGGTGGAAGCGTTTCCTGCTGCCTGTCGCGCTCGTCGCGGCGTGTGTCGCGCCCGCTCGCGCCCAGCTGAACGGGCACCCTGTCGAAGCGTCGGTCGGCGCCGGCATCCAGAGCTTCGACGCCCGCGATTTTCTCCAGGATTCCCCGGCGCTCACGGGCTCCCTGGGCTATCGCTGGTCGGACGTGTTCACGTGGGAGGCCTCGTTCACCGGCTCGTACGCGAAGCGCGACATGGCCGGCGAACCCGCCCACGACTGGTCATACAGCGGTCTCGACCTGCGCTGGAACATCCGCGACGCGGGTGAGCGCGCGACGCCGTTCTTCCTCGCCGGCCTCGGCTACGGCCGTGCGAACGACGACGTGACCGGCCACATCGGCCGCGGCACGCCGAGTCTCGGCATCGGCTTCCTCTACAACCTCATGGGCAATCCGCGCACGTACCTGCGCCTGCAGGCGCGCGACATCATGTTCCGCGAGCGCGGCGCCCTCGAGTTCAGCCACCACATCGCGGCGACCGCCGGACTGCAGTACGCATTCCGCGGCCGTGCGAAGGACAAGGACCTCGACGGCGTACGCAACTGGATCGACATGGAGCCGGCCACGCCGATCGGCGCGAAGGTGGACGCGAAGGGCGTGCACCTCGACACCGACCGCGACGGCGTCTTCGACGGTCTCGACAAGTGCGAAGGCACGCCCGTCGGCTGCAAGGTCGACGCGAAGGGCTGCATCGTCGACGCCGACGGCGACGGCGTGTGCGACGGCCTCGACCAGTGCGCCGACACGCCGAAGGGCGCGAAGGTGGACGCGAAGGGCTGCCCGATCGACACCGACGGCGACGGCGTCTTCGACGGTCTCGACCAGTGCGAGAACAGCCCGAAGGGCGCGCAGGTGGACGCCAAGGGCTGCCCGACGGACGCGGACGGTGACGGCGTGTTCGACGGCCTCGACCAGTGCGCGGCGACTCCCGCCGGCCTGAAGGTCGATCCGAACGGCTGCCCGATCGAAGTGAGCGAGCGCGAGACCGAACTGCTCGACACGGGCACGATCCGTCTCCAGGGCATCCAGTTCGACGTGAACAAGGCCACGATCAAGCCGGAGTCGTTCCCGGTCCTCGACGAAGTCGCCGCGATCCTGCAGCAGTACCCGGCGCTCACGATCGAGATCGGCGGTCACACGGACAACACCGGCGTGAAGGCCAAGAACATGACGCTGTCCGAGGCCCGCTCGCTGGCGGTGCTCACCTACATCACGCAGAAGTACCCGATGCTCGATGCGTCGCACTTCTCGGTGAAGGGTTACGGCCCGACGATGCCGGTCGCGCCGAACACGACGGCGCTCGGCAAGGCGAAGAACCGCCGCGTCGAGTTCAAGGTCACGAACACCGAAGCGCTCAAGATCGAACGCGAGAAGCGTCACTTCGTTCCGAAGGACGCGGCTCCGGCGGGCGGCGCGAAGTAACGGCGCACGCCTCGAAGACCACGCGAAAGCGCCCCGGAAGCGACGAGCTTCCGGGGCGCTTCGTCTTTCGGTGCCTTCAGGCCGCGTGACGCAGCCCTTCGCCGGCCGCGCTCGTGAACTTGCCGAGCGCCGTCTGGAGGTCCTCGACGCGCACGGGCTTCGCGAGGAAGTCGTCCATGCCCGACTCGAAGCAGCGCGCGCGATCCTCGGGCGTCGTGTTCGCGGTCAGCGCCACGATCGGCGTGCGGCGCCGTCCCCGTTCGTCCTGCCGAATGGCGCGCGTCGCCTCGAAGCCGTCTCGCACCGGCATCTGGCAGTCCATGAGCACGAGATCGAACCGCTCGGTGCGGTAGCGTTCCACCGCCTGGTCGCCGTCCGCGGCCACCACGACCGTGCAGCCGAGCTGGCGCAGCAGCCGCGTCGCCACCTTCTGGTTGATCGCGTTGTCCTCGACGAGCAGCACGCGGCGGTCGAACTGCGGCAGCGCTCCGGCGCTCGCGGCCGCGGCGGCCTCCGCGGTCGAGCGCGACGTGAGCAGCGGGACGCTGCCGTCGCATTCACGCGCCTGCAGCACGGCGCGGATGGCGGCCTCGAGCAGCGACGGGCGCACGGGTTTCGTGAGGTACGCCTCGAAGCCGGCGGCGCGATAGACGTCCGAGATCTCGTGCGCGCCCTGCCCCGTCAGCAGCACGAGCGCGACGTCGGACCACTCGGGATTGCCGCTCACGGCGCGCCCGAACTCGCCGCCGTCCATCTCGGGCATCACGAAGTCCACGAGCGCGATCCGGAACGAGTCCTTCTCGATGCTCGCGCGGCCGAGCGCCGCGAGCGCCTCGCGGCCATTGGCCGCGGTCGTCACGCGCATGCCGAGCACCTCGAGCTGGCGCGCGACGACGCGCCGCAGCACCGGCTCGTCGTCCACGACGAGCGCGCGAAGGTCGCGCAGCACGAGCGCGTTTCCGGTCGCGGCGGGAGCGCCCGCGGCGAGCGGCAACGACACCTCGACCGTGAACTCCGAGCCCGCGCCCGCGCGCGACTCCACGCCGATGGACGCGCCCATGAGATCGCCGAGTCCGCGTGCGATCGCGAGCCCCAGCCCCGTGCCGCCGTAGCGCCGGTTCATGCCGCTCTCGGCCTGCTGGAAGCGGCGGAACAGCAGCGGGACCAGGTCCTCGGCGATGCCGATGCCGGTGTCGCGGACGGTGATCCGGAACGCCGTCGCGTTGCCGGCGCCTCCGGCGCCGCCGGAGCTCTCGGGTTGCGCGGA
The DNA here is from genome assembly GCA_016710095.1 of Candidatus Eiseniibacteriota bacterium. GTDB lineage: Bacteria > Eisenbacteria > RBG-16-71-46 > RBG-16-71-46 > RBG-16-71-46 > CAIXRL01. The sequence goes on from JADJLL010000032.1 coordinate 38,640, forward strand.
GACCGCGACGGACACGAGCCCGGTCTCGGTGAACTTGATCGCGTTCGAGACGAGCTTGGACACGACCTGGCGGATCGCGCCGCCGTCGGCGACGACCTGCGCCGGCACTTCGGCCGGATAGTCGAGGACGACCGCGAGGCCCTTCTGGATCGCGACCGGCACGTGCACGTCGAGCACGTCCTCGATCGCGGCGCGAAGGTCGAGCGCGCGCGGCTCGAGCACGAAGCGGCCGGCCTGGATCTCGGTGTAGTCGAGCACGTCGTTGAGGATCGCGAGCAGCGACTCGCTCGCGTGCCGTGACGTCTCGGCGTACTCGCGCTGCTCGGGGGAAAGATCGGTCGCGAGCAGGAAGCCCGTCATGCCGAGCACGCCGTTGAGCGGCGTGCGGATCTCGTGGCCCATGGCGGAGAGGAACTCGCTCTTCGCGCGGTTCGCGGCCTCCGCCTGGTCGCGCGCCTGCGCGAGGTCGGTGTTCATCGCGGTCAGCGCCGCGGTCTGCTCCTGCAGCTGCTGCTCGCGCGTGACTTCGTTCGTCACGTCGCGGATCACGACCGCGAGGCCGGAGAACAGGCCCTGGTCGTCGTAGACGGGCGAGAGCGTGACGGCGGCGATGAACTCGTCGCGGTCGGGGTCGCCGTCGCGGACGAGCCGCAGCCTGCCCGTCCACGAGCGGCCGCCGCGGCTCGTGGCCTCGATCGCGTCGCGGAGGGCGTCCACGCCGTCGGGGGAAACGAAGTCGAGAAGGGAACGGCCGGGCGCCTCGTCCACGTCGCAGCCGGTGAGACGCATGAAGGAGAGGTTCGTGCGCGTGATGCCGCCGGCGGCGTCCGTGATCACGAACGCGTCGGCCGACGACTCGACGGCGCGCGAGAGTTCCTGCAGGCGCTTCGACAGCCGGCCGCGTCCGAGTTCCGCGCCGATGCGATCGGCGCACAGTTCGGCGGACGCGAGCATGTCGTCGAAGTCGTGACGCACGCGGTCGTCGAGCAGCAGCAGCGCGCCGAGCACGGCGCCCTCCGCGTCGCGCACCGGCAACATCATGACGCTCCCGCACCACTCGGGCGCGCACGGGCACGGCGACTCGGCCGTGAGCCGTTCGAGCGAAGGCACGAGCAGCGGCTCACCCTTCACCAGCACGCGGTCCGCGACGGCCGCGGGGAAGGCGAAGTCGGAGATTCCCGACGCACCTTCGGCGCCTTCCCGCATGCGCGAGGCCAGCACCGTCGCGTACGACTGGCCGGGCGTGCACGACACGATGCAGACGCCGCGCACCGCGGCGCCGTCCTGCAGCGCGGCGAGCATGTGCGCGAGGAACTCGTGCGGCTCGCGCGCGGTGGACGCGCGCACGATGCCGTCGGCGAGCAGTTCGGCCTGCTTGCGGCGGGTGATGTCGAAGCCGAGCGACAGGTAGCCGACCGCCTGCTGGTGTTCGTCGAGCTCGGCGATGGCGAGCGAGTCCACCCAGAACTCGCGGCCGGACTTGTCGCGGTTGCACACCTCGGCGCGCCAGATCCGCCCCGACTGCGTCGTGCGGTACATGTCGCGCCAGAACGAACGCGAGTGCCGGCCGGATTCGAGGATCGCGTGACGCTGGTCCGCGAGTTCGTTGCGCGAATAGCCGGAGATCCGGCAGAAGTTCTCGTTCACGTGCGAGAACATGCCCTCGGCGTCGGTCATGCCGAGCAGCGCGGCGTCGTTCACGAGGCGCTGCAGCGTGTCGCGGCGGGACTCGACCCGGCGCACCTGCTCGCGCAGCGCCTGGATCTCGCGCCGCGCCACGAGCACCGGGTGCCGCACCGCGATCCAGATCGGCCACGCGGCGGCCGCGGCGATCGCGATCGCGAGCCCGCCCACGTGCGCGATCGCGCCCCAGCTGTTCTCGAAATGCGCGTCGGCGAGGAACTCGAGGAGGAACGCGGCCCCGGCGATCGCCGCGAGCGAGAACGTCAGCGCGCGCATGCTGCCCGAGCGCAGCGCCGCCATCGCGTCCGTCGCCGGGATGCCCGGCCGCGGTCCGTTCGCGGGCACACCGCGGCGATCTCCTCGCGGTGCGGCGGCCTTCACCGACTTCATGCCCGGTCCTCGGAAACGCCGGGGGACGTTTCGGCAGCGGCGCCATGACTGGCGACGCGAAACGCTGAGTCCAGGGGGGCCCGGCGGGTGCCGGACGGCTTCAGCAGTGGTGCTCGGTCGGAAGTATCGAGACGGCCGGGCACTACTGAAGAGCCGAGCCTCCGAAATGTGCGATCAGGCCGCCTTCGTGGCCCCGGCCGAGGCGCCCGTCGCGGCCGCCGCTCCGCCGACCCGGAAGACCGTCGTGTTACCGGCCTTCACCGGCACCCACTCGGGGTCCAGGTTGATCGTCGTTTCGGCGGTGCCGAGGAAGAGCGAGCCGTGCGGGAGCAGGACCGTCTTCATGCGCTTCAAGATGCCCTGCTTGGTGGCCGTGTCGAAGTAGATGAGCACGTTGCGGATGAAGATGAGGTCGAACGGCTGCATCATCGGCCACGGCGTCGTCAGGTTCATCGCGCGGAACTCGCACATCTTCCGCAGGTCTTCCTTGATGACCCAGCGCCCGTCCACCTTGTCGAAGTACTTGATCAGCATCGGCGCGGGCAACCCGCGGTTCACCTCGAGCTGCGAGTAGCTGCCGCTCTTCGCCTGGTCGAGCACGGTCGTCGAGAGGTCCGTGCCCAGGATGCGCACGTTCCAGCTCGCGATCTGCGGGAACTGGTCGCGGATGAGCATCGCGAGGCTGTACGCCTCCTGCCCGGTGCTCGAAGCCGCCGACCAGATGCTGAGCTTGCGCACGCCCTTCCGTGACTCGATGAGCTGGGGAAGGATGTCCTTCTTGAGCGCCTCGAACGGATGGTGGTCGCGGAAGAAGAGCGTCTCGTTCGTCGTGAGCGCGTCCACGATCTGGTAGAAGAGCGGGCTCGACTTGGGCGCCGTGCGGATGTGATCGAGGAACGCGTCGAGCGTGGGGAAGCCCGCCTTGCGCGCGACCGGCGCGAGACGCGACTCGACGAGGTACTCCTTGCCGGGCTCGAGCACGATGGCCGCTTCGCGGCGCACGAAATCGGAGACGAACTGGAACGCCTGCGGTGTCAGCGCCATGATTTCACCTCGGCGCGCGTGATCCGATGCATGGGCCGGCGGATCATGCCGCCCTCCTGCGGGAGTCGAGCGTGCGGCGATGCAGCTCGACGGGAATCTGCGACAACGGGAGCACGGCGTCGGCGAGGCCGGCTTCGACCAGCGTGCCGGGCATGCCCCACACGACGCTCGTGGCCTGGTCCTGCGCCATCACGAAGGCGCCCTTCTCGCGGAGCAGCGCGGCGCCGCGTGTGCCGTCGGCGCCCATGCCCGTGAGGATCGCGCTCAGCACGTGACCGCCGTAGACGTTCGCGAGACTGCGGAACATGACGTCCACCGCGGGGCGGCAGGAGTTCTCCGGCGGCTCCTCGTTGAGATGGAGTTTCACCGTCGTGCCTTCGCGCTTCGCGATCATGTGGTAGCCGCCCGGCGCGAGGTACGCGTTGCCCGGGAGCACCGTCATGCCTTCCTTGCCTTCGTGCACGCGCACCGGGCCGCAGCGGCTCAGGCGTTCCGCGAGGAACGACGTGAAGAGCGGCGGCATGTGCTGCGTGACGAACATCGGCACGGGCGGCGCGGCGGGCAGCGCGGTGAAGAGATCGTTGAGCGCGTTCGGACCGCCGGTCGAGCAGCCGATCGCGATTGCGTCCACGGGGCCCACGAAGGGCACGCGCGGCGGAGCCTTGATGGCCTTGAGCGCGCCGATGCCGGAGCCGGCCGCGCCCGGGGTGCGCGGGCGTGCGGGCGCGGCGCCCGGACCCTGCGCGGACTTGCCCATGATCGCCTTGATCTTGGGCACGAGCTGGTCGCGCATGAGTTCGAGGCCTTCGAGCACGCTGCCCACGTTCGCGGGCTTCGTCACGTAGTCGGTGGCGCCGGCGCTCAGCGCTTCGATCGTCGTGGCGGCGCCGCGCGCGGTCAGCGTGCTGCACATCACGACGGGAAGCCGGGGGTAGGTCTTGCGCAGCTCTCGCAGCGTCGCGATGCCGTCCATCTCGGGCATCTCCACGTCGAGCGTGATGATGTCCGGGTTGCACTGCGGAATCTTCTGGAGCGCGATCTTGCCGTTCGCGGCCACGCCGGCGACTTCGAGCTCTTCGTCCTGCTCGATCACCTGCGTGAGCATGCGCCGCAACACCACGGCGTCGTCCACGATCAGTACGCGGATCTTGGGCATGTGTCCTTCACGCCGTCAGGCGACGAGTCCGAGGATGCGGAACTTGTCTTCGATCATTTCCGAAGACACGGGCTTCATGAGGTAGTCGTCGGCTCCGGTCGTGAGGGCTTCCATGATGTCGTCCGGGTTCACGTGTGCCGTGACCATGACGAGCTTCATGTTCTGCCAGCGAGGGTCCTTCTTCACGTGGCGGACGAAGTCCATGCCGTTCATGCGCGGCATGTCCCAGTCCACCAGCGCGACCTCGAACTCGCCTTCACGCTCGAGCACTTCCACGGCGTCCTGGCCGTCCACGGCGACGCTCGGGGTGACCTGCAGCCCCTGCACGTAGGCCGCGAGCATCCGCCGCATGGCCATGGAGTCGTCGATGATCAATGCGCGCATGTGATCGAGCGGGCCCGTCCGGAGACGGGCCCGCCTCCCGTTTCAGTGAACGTCGGCCTTCTCGACCAGCATCATGAGGTCGCCGGCCAGCTTGGACAGTTCCTGCGCGGCCGTCAGCGTGTTGCTCGCCCCTTCGGTCGTGCTGTGGGCGGCTTCGGACACGTTGGCGACGTTGCGCGAGATCTCGGTGCTGCCCGTCGCCGCTTCGCTGGCGTTGCGGGCGATCTCGTTCGTCGTCGCGCTCTGTTCCTCGACCGCGCTCGCGATCGTGTTCTGGATGTCGTTGATCTGCGAAATGATTCCGCTGATCTCCTCGATCGCGGACACGGCGCCGCGAGTGTCGTTCTGGATCGCGTCGATCTTGCGGCTGATGTCTTCCGTCGCCGCCGCGGTCTGCTTGGCCAGTTCCTTCACTTCGTTCGCGACGACCGCGAAGCCCTTGCCGGCTTCGCCCGCGCGCGCCGCTTCGATCGTGGCGTTGAGCGCGAGGAGGTTGGTCTGCTCCGCGATGGACGTGATGACCTTGATGACCTGGCCGATCTCGATGCTGCTCTCGCCGAGCTTCGCGACGGTGCGGTTGGTCTCTTCGGCGACACGCACGGCCTGCGCCGCGACGCGCGCCGCCTCGGACGTGTTCTTCGCGATCTCCGTCACGCTCGCGCTCATCTCTTCCGCGCTCGTCGCCACGGTCTCGACGTTCTTGCTCACTTCCTCGGACGCCGCCGCGACGACGTTCGTCTGCGCGGCCGTTTCCTCGGCGTTCGCGCTCATCTGCTGGCTGACGGCCGTGAGTTCCTCGGCCGAGCTGGCGAGCGTCTGCGCGTTCTGGGCCACCGCGGCCATCGTGTGCTTGAGGCTCTCGGTGAGACGCGCGGCCTCGCGCTGCTTCTCGCCGACCAGGTTCCAGTCGACGTGGTCTTCGTTGAAGATCGCGTACAGGCCGGCGCGGGCCGCATTGAACGAACGCGACATCTCGCCGACTTCGTCCCGCGTCGTCACGGGCACGTCGCGGCCGATGTCGCCGTTGGCGAGGCCGTTGATCGCGTGCTGCACCGTGCCGATCGACGTGACCGCGCGGTTGACCATCTGCCAGATCAGGAAGCTGCCGAGCAACGTGCCGAGGAGCGACGCGAGCAGCGCCGCCCACGTGAGGAAGTTCACGTGCGCCATCAGCTCGTTGCCGTTGATCCGGAGCAGCGTCGCGTAGCCGCTGCCGACGTAGCCGAGCACGGGGACGCTACGCGCGTAACCGCCGGCCTGGTTCGGGTCGTGGCCCTTCTCGCCCTTCTCCGCGGGCTGATTGAACATCGCGTGTTCCTGGGCCGGGGCGCCGCTCGCGAACGCCATCGCCGCGAGCTTGTCCCCTTCCTTCAGGAGGTTCTCCTTCAGCACACCCGTGAGGATCGGCTGGTCGCTTCCCGAGCCGAGCGGATCGATGTTCACGAGCATGCGGCCTTCGCGGTCCACGACCATGAACTCGGCCGAGCGGAAGCCCTGGTCCTCGAGCGCGTGATACATGTCGGTGACCAAGGGTTCGACCATCGTGTGAGCGTCGAAGTAGGTCTGGATGTACCCGCGAGGGAGATGCGTGTCGTCGTCGATGATCGGCGCCGTGAAGGCGACATTCCACGCCGGAGCGTGATCGCCATAGAGCTCGGCGACCAGTTCGGCGTGCTGCGGCTCGCTCACGAACGTGCCCGTGATCAGCCCCTTCTCGTCGCCGGTGGTGAACTTGCCGGCCGCCGCGTTGCGATAGCCTTCGTCGCGAGACCAGTCGCGACCGATGAGCTTCTCCGCGCCCGGGAGTTCCTTGCCCGTCGCGTCCTTCGTGTTCGCGGCGACGATCCTGCCGTCACGGTCGAGCACGAGGATCACGTCGTAGCAGCCGTAGGTCGAGATGTACTCGTTCAGGAGGTTCCCGACCGAGCGGCGCGACTCGGGGCTCATCGCCTCGAGGTTCTGGTGGAACTCGTCGTTCAAGCCGAAGGCCTGCACGTCGCCGTACCGCTCGAACATGACGCGATCGATCTTGTTCTGCGTGTGGGACGCCGCCCATTCCACGGAGTGCAGACTCTCGGTCTTCATGGCACGGGATGCCCACATCACGGAGCCGATGACCGCGAGTGCGGTCAGGATCATCGCCCCGACGGCGGGGGCGAGGATCTTGTTGCGAAGGCTCGTGTCGAAACGATCACGCCAGGACATGGCTCCTCCAGAACGGTGAGACTCGTGAGTGCGGGCCACGGACACGGGGGCGTTGGGTGTGGCCGGTGACGATGAGTGGTGATTCGTGTTCATGGCCGGACTTTCGAGTGGGTTGCGAGTGAAAGTGATGCGTGAATGTCGGTGCGTCCGCCGTCGCTCAAGCGCGCTTCAGGCGGTCGGTCAGGTTCGTGAGTTCGTTCGCCAGATCGGTGAGGCGCTGCGCCGCGGCCTGCACGCCGCCGGCACCCTCGAGGGTCTGGCGTGAGATCGCGGCGACGTGCGACACGTTCCGCGAGATCTCCGTGCTGCCGGTCGCCGCCTCGCTCGTGCTGCGCGCGATCTCGTTCGTCGTCGCGCTCTGCTCCTCGATCGCGGCGGCGATCGTGTTCTGCAGCTCGTGGATCTGGGTGATGATCGAGCTCACCTCGGCGATCGCCTTCACGGCGCTCGACGTGTTGCTCTGGATGGCGTCGATCTTGTGCCCGATGTCCTCGGTCGCGGCGGCGGTCTGCTTGGCCAGCTCCTTCACCTCGTTGGCGACGACGGCGAAGCCCTTGCCGGCTTCGCCCGCGCGCGCCGCCTCGATCGTGGCGTTCAGCGCGAGGAGGTTCGTCTGCTGCGCGATCGTGGTGATCACCTTGAGCACTTGGCCGATCTCGGTGCTGCTCTCGCCGAGCCGCCCGATCGTCGCGGTCGTCTCGTCCGGCGACTGCCACCCGTCGCGGCGACGCGGGCCGCTTCGGACGTGTTCTTGGCGATCTCCGTGACGCTGGCGCTCATCTCCTCCGCGCTCGCCGCGACCGTGTCCACGCTCTTGCTCACCTGCTCGGACGCGACGGCGACGACGTCCGTCTGCGCGGCGGCCTCGCGGGCGTCCGCGCCCATGCGCGCACTGATGGTCGCGAGCTCGCCGGCCGCGTCCGTCAGCGTGCGGGCGTCGCCCACGATGGCTTCGATCACGGTGTTCAGCGCGGCCGTCGCTTCCTTCTCGCGCTTCTCCATCGCGAGCTGCTCCGTGACGATCGCCCAGGTGACCATGCAGCCGACCCACTTGCCGCCGCCGTCGTACACCGCGATGGCGTGCAGGTCGAGTTTCTCCGTGCCGAGCGAAATGGTCGCGCGGTGCGGAAGGTTGGCGGGATCGGCGAGCATCCGGCGCTGGTGCGACGGATTCTTGTGAAAGATGTCCACGCTCGAACCCACGACCTGCTCGGGAGGCACCGGAAGCAGGTGGCGGATCTTGCCGAGCGTCTGCAGCGAGTTCGTGTTGAGGAAGCGGATCACGTTGTCGCGGTCCGCGAACATCACGTTGATCGGCGCGGCTTCGAGCATGGCGCGGAAGGCGGACGCGGACACGCCCTTCTCTCCGGAACCGAGGGCGCCCAGCGTCAGTGTGGAAAGCGTCGACATGTCTGTCTCCGGTGCTTCGCTCCGGGCCGTCAGGCCGCGGCGCGAGCCTCTTCGTGTTCGGGGGAGCGGCGCGCGTTCGCGCCGGGCGTCTGAAGAGCCTTCGCGAGATCGAGAATGAGGAGCAGGCGGCCGTCGAGCTTGTAGACGCCGGTCGTCAGTTCGCGCGCCACACCCTTCACGTTCTCGGGCGGCGCTTCGAACGTGGACTCGTCGACGTTCACCACGTCGCCGATCTCGTCGACGAGCAGGCTCACGAGGGAGTCCTCGTCGCGGACCACGACGTTCATCGGCTCGCGGTCTTCCGGCAGCGGCGCGAGGCCGAGCCGGCGGCGCAGGTCGAGCGCCGTCACGATCTGGCCGCGGAGGTTGATGAGCCCGCTCACGGTCGAAGCCGCGAGCGGCACGCGCGTCATCTGCTGGCCGAGGAGCACTTCCTGGATCTGGAACACCTCGATCCCGAAGAACAGGCCGTCGAGATGGAACGTGCAGTACTGGCGGGAGTCGTTCATGTCGTCCTCAGGCGGCCAGCGCGGTCTCGGCGACGTCCGGACCGGCCATGGAGAGAATGGCGTTCACGTCGAGCACGTCGGTCACGCGGCCTTGCAGCACGACCGAGCCGGAGATGCCGGCTTCGCCCGAGGTCCGCTCGACCGAAATGCGCTCGTCCACGATGTCCTCGATCTGGTTCGCCACGAGGCCGACGCTGCGGCCTTCGTAGTTGTAGACGACCACGCGAACGAGCTCGGGCCACTCGGACACGGCGGTGCCACCGGCGATGTAGTCCTCGATGCGCAGCAGCGGCAGCAGCTGGCCGCGGTACTGCACGACGGCCCGCGTTCCGGCGTGTTCGATGTCCTTCGACTGGATCTCCTCGAGGCGCGCGACGGAGGACAGCGGCACGGCGACGCGGCGCTTCTCGCCGACGCGCAGCACGACGAGCGTGCGGCGGTCGTCCGCCGCGGCCGTCGTCTTCGCGTCGGTCTGGTCCATCAGCGTCTGCTCGCGGACCTCGCTGATCACGCCGGAGGCCTGCGCGAGTCCGAGCACGTCGAGAATGAGCGCGACCTGGCCGTCGCCCATGATCGTGGCGCCGGCGAAGTGCGAGAGGTTCTTGAGCTGCTTGCCGAGCGGCTTCACGACGATTTCCGCCGTGTCGCTCACGCGCTCGACCACGAGCCCGAACGGACGGCCGTCGGCCTGAAGCACCACGATGTTCACGGGCGCCTGCGGGTCGGGCCGTGCCTTCACTTCGAGCGCGCGGTTCAGGTAGACGAGCGGCAGCAGTTCGCCGCGCAGGCGGTACACGGGCGCGTCGCAGATCAACTCGATCGCGGTACGGGCCTGCTCGGCTTCGAGCCGCACGAGTTCGAGCAGGCTGACCTGCGGAATCGCGAAGCGCTCGGGGCCGCTGCTCACGATGAGCGCGGGGATGATGGCGAGCGTGAGGGGAATCTTGATGCGGATCGTCGTGCCGCGGCCGGACTCGCTGTTCACGTCGACCGAGCCGCCGATCTTCTCGATGTTCGTCTTCACGACGTCCATGCCGACGCCGCGGCCGGAGACGTTCGTGACCTTCTCGGCGGTCGAGAAGCCGGGCGCGAAGATGAGCCCGAACGCATCGCGCGGGCTGAGGCGCGAGGCGCGGTCGGCGGTGAGCACGCCGCGCTCGACGGCCTTCTTCACGACCTTGTCCACCTGGATGCCACGGCCGTCGTCGACGATCTCGATGATGACCTC
>JADJLL010000033.1 GCA_016710095.1 Candidatus Eiseniibacteriota bacterium
CGCGGGCGTTTTCCGCAGGACGGCTGTGATTTCCCGGCCATGCCGGACTCCTTCCGGGTGCAAGCCGCCGGATTCCCTCCGCGCGGCAGGACGTTCACGCGCCGTCCACTCCAGCCCCAGAGGGCCGCATGCCTCCGACTCACCGCATTCCCGGCCACGTTCGAGCGCTCCACGTGCTCGCGTGCCTGGCCGTATTCGTGACGTCCACCGCTCCGCCGGTCTCCGGCAAGCCGGCCGCGCGCAAGCCCGTCGCCTCGCCGCCGCCGGTCGCGGCGCCCGCGGCATCGCCCGCACCGATCGGACCGGCGGCCGCGCCGGCCCCCAAGGGGCTCACGGTCGTCGTCAACGACTCGATCCTCGCCAAGTCGGCCGAGTTCGCCTCGGTGCGCAAGTACGCGCTGATCGTGGGCATCAACCACTACGACAACAAGGATCAGGGCATCAACGCGCTGCGCTTCGCCGTGGGCGACGCGAACGCGATCTATCGCTCGCTCGTCGATCCGCGCGGCGCGGCGGCTTCAAGCCCGAGGACGTCACGCTGCTCACGGACTCCACGGCGCAGAAGCCGACCAACACGAACATCGGCCGCGCGCTCAACCAGCTCATCACCGCGACGCACGAAGGCGATCTCGTGCTCGTCTACTTCTCCGGGCACGGCTACGAGGAAGAAGGCCGCGCGTACCTGCTGCCCGCCAACGCCGACCTGACGGCGCTCGACTACAGCGCCATCGAACGCGACGCGTTCGTGCGCCAGATCGACAAGATCCCCGCGCGCAAGGTCGTCGTCGTGCTCGACGCCTGTCACTCGGGCGGCGTCAATCGCGGCGGCAAGGGCGTGGGCAAGGACGCGGCGCTCAGCAATCGTTACTACGACAGCTTCGCCTCCTCGCAGGGCCGCGCGTTCATCGCGTCGAGCTCGGGAGGGGAGTTGTCGTGGGAAGACGAAGACTCGCGCCACGGCGTCTTCACGCAGTCGCTCGTGCAGGCGCTCTCCGGCGCCGCCGACATCCAGCCCGCCGACGGCCTCGTGACGTTGCACGAGGTGCAGCAGTACCTCGAAGGCAGCGTGAGCGACTGGGCCGGCCGCCGCGGCAAGTCGCAGCACCCGCAGGTCAACCTGGAGTCCGCGCGCGGCGACATGCCGCTCGCGATCAACCAGGCGTTCCTCGAGGAGCAGTCGCAGGAACTCGCGGCGCGTCACGATCTCGCGACGCACGTGCGCGACGGACTGTCCAAGGCCGACGGGCTGTCGCTCACCGAGCTGTCGCAGTCGCTCGCCGTCGTGGACCGCTTCGGCCGCGGCGACGCGATGAACGACGCCGACACGACGGTGTTCGCGTACGCGCAGCGGCTGTCCGACGGCGCGATCACCGCGGACGAATACCGCACCGGCATCGCGCGCTCGATCCGCATGACGACGGCCGCGCAGATGGGACTCGGCGCGCGCAAGTCGAGCAAGAAGAAGCTGATCTTCGGCGGCATCGGGCTCGCGGTGCTCGGCGGTGTCGCCGCGTCCGCGGGCGGTGGCGGCGGCGACAGCGGTCCCGCGACACCGGTTCTCATCGGACCTCCTCCGCCGCCGCCCGCTCCGGCGCCCGCACCGTGAGGCCCGCCATGAAGACACTCGCTCGTATTCCCACTCTCGCCCTCGGACTCGCCGTCGCCGCGACGAGCCTCGTGCCCGGCCTCGCCTCGGCGCAGTGGCGCTCCACCGGCCTTCCCGTTTGCACCGCGGTCAACCAGCAGAACCTCGCGGGCCACCGCGCCCGACGGAACGGGCGGCGCATTTCTCGTGTGGGAGGACTGGCGAACGGCCGTCTCCACCAATCGCGACGTGTACGCGCAGCACGTGCTCGCCTCCGGTGTGCCGGATCCCGCGTGGCCAGCCAATGGCCTCGCGGTCTGCACGGCGACCAACATGCAGAACACGGTCTCGATCATCTCGGACGGCGCGGGTGGCGCCTTCGTGTCGTGGCTCGACTACCGCAACGGGTCCACGTTCCAGCCCTTCGTCCATCACCTGACCTCGAGCGGCGTCGACGGCACGTGGCCGAGCAGCGGGCGGCAGCTGCTCACGTCGGCGAACAGCGTCACCGTGGACGTCCAGATGGCGCGCGACGGTTCGACCGGCGTGTACGCGCTCGTGTCCGTGCCCGCCACGGGCACGAACCTCACGCTCCAGCACGTGACCGGCGGCGGCGCGATCGACGCGAACTTCACGGCCAACGGCGTGATCGCGGGCAACTCGACCGACAGCGGCGTGCGCGGCGCGATCGTGCGCGACAACGCCGGTGGCGCGATCGTGCTGTGGACGCAGACCACGACCGGAGCGCTCGCGATGCGCGTGCAGTCCAGCGGCGCCAAGGACCCCGCGTGGCCCGCGGCCGGCCGCAACTTGACCACGCCCATCTCGGCCAGCGCGGCCGCCATCGTCGCCGTCTCGGATCAGGCGGGTGGCGCCATCGCGGCCTGGAACCAGATGTCCGGTGGCGCGCACGACATCTATTCCCAGCACATCGCCGTGAACGGCGTCGTGGACGCCTCCTGGCCGGCAACGGGGCTCGTGGTCTGTGGCGCGACCGGCGTTCAAGCGCTGCCCCGGATCTGCACGGACGGAGGAACCGGCGCCTTCGTCGCATGGCAGGACCTTCGGAACGGCAACGACTACGACGTCTACGCGCAGCACGTGCTCGCCGCGGGCGTGCGGGATCCCGCGTGGACGGCGAACGGGGTCGCCGTCCTGATCGCGACCGGTAGCCAGAACCTGGTCGAGATCCTCCCGGCGTCGCCCAGCGGGGCGCTCCTCGTGTGGGACGACATCGGTTCCGCAGGTGTCCGCGGTTTGATCGCGCAGAAGATCGGGGCGGCCAGCGGCAACGTCGATCCGTCCTGGCCCACCAGCGGCGCGGCGATCGCTCCTTACGACTACGGCTACAGCTCGCGCGGCATCTCGACCGACGGCAACGGGGGAGTGTTCGTGGCGTGGAACGACTACCGGTTGGGCCGGCTCTGACGCGCGTGCATTCGACGTCTACTTGCGCCAGCTGACGAGCACTCCGACGCACCGCATCACGCCCACGATCGGCGCGGGCGGCACGTCGTGGGTGGCGACGCCGGACAGCGTCGCGATTCCGACGGCCGCGATTCCCCATCTCGACGTGACGGCCGCCGAACGGACCGACTTCCGGTTCACGGCCACCGGCGCCAACGCGATCTCGAACGTGACGGTGGACCTGGTCTCGCAGGGCGTGGTGCCCAACGTCACGATCGCGAACGTCGTCGCCAACACGGCGCTGAGCGTGTCGTTCTCGAGCGCACTCTGGAACGTGGACATCAGCACACCCGGACAATCGTATGCGCCCGCGGGCTGGCCGCTCACGTTCGCCGACAGCACCGTGGCGACGCTGCTGCCCACGCTGTGGCCGAGCGACGATTCGCGTTGGCGCCTCGCGCACTGGGATCCCACGTCCTCGCGTTACGTCTACGCGAGCGACTCGCTCGGCAAGTTGCAGGCCGGCGCGGGCTACTGGCTGGCCACGATGGCGCCGCAGTTGATCACCGTCGGCGGTCACCCGATCAACGCGGCATCGGTGAGCGTGCCGTTAGCCGGTGGCGTCGCGAGCGGCTGGAACCAGGTCGCGAACCCGTATCGCTTCCCAATCGCCGACAGCGCGCTGCGCGTGGTGGTCGGAGCGAACACCCATGGCTTCACCGCGGTCGGCAACACCGCGGTCGAGCATGCGGTCTACGACTACACGGGCTCGGCCTACGTCAGCGTGCACACGCTGCAGCCGAACCGCTCGTACTGGGTGCACAAGATGGTCGACGGCGCGGTGTCGTTGAAGTTCCCCAACCTGTCGAGCACCGGTCCCGCGCCGGCGCTGCCCGGACTTCCCGACGGCGCCGAGTGGGCGGTGGGTGTCGTCGCGCGCCAGGGCGCCACGGCGACCGCGCCCGTGATGATGGGAGCGGGCGCGGCTTCACGCGACGAGGGGACGCCGCTGCGCCGCGAATCGCCGCCGCCTGCGCCGCAGGGCGGGCTCACGCTGCATGCGGGCGAGCCGGGCGAAGCGCACGTGCGCCAGATCAGCGATCTCGTGGCGGGCGGTGCGCCGACGCGCTGGGTGCTCGAGCTCGCGGGGGCGGAGGCGCCGGGCGAAGTCCAGCTCGTCATCGACGGCTACGCTCTGCCCGCTGGCATGACGCTGTGGCTCGGCGATCCCGCCGCCGGATGGACGCGCGAAGTGCACGCGGGCGAGACCGTGACGCTCGCGGCGCACGCCTCGGCGCGCCGGCTCACGCTCGAGGCGAGCTTCGGCGGACCGGCGAGCGGCACGACCGCGACGCTGGCGATGTCCGCGTACCCGAATCCGTTCCGCGGCGCGATCGGCCTGCGCGCGGCGCTGCCCGCAAGCTCCGACGTGCGCGTGCGGATCCTCGACCTGCAGGGCCGGCTCGTGCGCACGCTGGATCGCGCACTGGCGCCGGCGGGCGAGAGCGTGATGCTGTGGGACGGCCGCTCGGCGAGCGGCGAACTGGTGCGGCCCGGCGTGTACCTCGCGCGCTGGCAGGCCGGCGCCGCGACGGGCGCGGTGCGGCTCGTCAAGATCGACTGAGCGGATCGTGACGCACGAGAAGAGCGGCGTGACCCGGATGGGCCACGCCGCTCTTTTGTGTTCGGAACCTCTGGAGCGTGATGCGCTACTTCCGTCCGACGGGAATCCCGAAGCCCGGCGCGGCGAGATCGACTTTGCCCCGCACCATGCCCGGGCCGCCGGGCGCCGTGACTTCCCAGCGTTCGACGAAGAGCGTGGCCGTCCAGATCGGGATCCCCTCGCTGACGGCGGGGTCCGGCATCACCGACATCAGGCCGACGCCGACGCCGTGCAGCGTGAGCAGCGGCTGCGCTCCGGAGGCGCTGACCAGCTGGATCGTGATCTCGCGCTTGGTCGGGCCGCCGGTCTGGTTGGCCAGCATCCAGTCGTGAAGGCCGCGACCCGTGACGGCGGTCGCGCGGATCGTGATGTTGCCGTTCCTGCTCTCGGCGGAGGGCCGGGCGTCGGCGAACTCGCCCGAGGCGACGGACGAACCGGCATCGGCCGAACCACCGATCCTGATGCCGTCGACCGACATGACGCGCGTGCAGTCCAGGCCCGGAATCGTCACGACGAAGCCGTTCGCCAGGAACACCGGGGCGGGCGCCGCCACGGGCGCGGAAGTGCCGGCGAGTTTGTCCGCCATCGGGGTGAACGTCGTCGGAACGACGGCCATCTTGAAGTACCCGCCGGATTTCGAGTTGGCATCGAGCTTCGGGAACTCGAAGTACGCCAGCTCGGAGTCGCCGAGGTTCGTCCACTCGGGAGTGCTCTGATCGAAGGCCGCCACGTGCACCTGCGTGTGGAGCCGGACCTGCCGCCCCGCGGACAGGTCGGTGATCGCGCGCGCGAGCGCCTGGGCGCCGTTCATGGGCAGCTCGAACTCGGCGGGCGGGTAGTACGGGGCCCCGTAAGCCTTCACGATCGTGCCATTGACGTTGCTCACGGCTGCGTGCCATGCGCGCCCCGTGCAGGTGGAGCGCCTGATGCCGGAGACGTGCGACAGGCCGTTGAAGAGCACTTCGTGGGACTGGACCGCGTACGAGTTGGGCCCACTGGCGGCGTGAGCGAGCGGGATCGCGACGATCAGCGATGCGGCGAGGGTGATCGTGGAAACGAGGTGGCGGCCTTTCATGCTTCCTCCGTGGTCGTGATCCTGCGGATGCGTCCGGAAGGTGGCGAGAGGTTGGAGTCCGCGGGGCGGGAGAAATCACACGCGAATTTCGCAGGCCTGCGGAAGTGCGTGAGTCTCGTGCGCACGCGTGGAATGCGGCGCGTGCCGCGGCGTAAGGTACGCAGCGTTCCGGAGCTTCATTCCCTCGCGCCGTGCTTCGCGCGTCGGGAACAGGTCGCCGGGCAAACGATTCGTTCGTCGAACACAAGGAGCAGGCCGTGAAGCCTTTCACCACGCAGACCCAGAAGCTCGTGCTGACCCTCGCGGCCGTCCTGCACCTGACCGGCACGGCGTTCGCCGCCACGCCGGCTTCACGTCCCGCGGAGCCGGCTTCCGCCACCGCATCGCCCGCCGTCACGCGCGCCATGGACGAGATGGTCGCCGAGCTGATGGGCGGGGGCGCCGGCGCCGCCCCGGGCTCCAAAGGTGTCGGGCGCCCGTCCGGCCCCGTGCGCTTCGACGGTTTCGCGTGGCAGTCCGGCTCGGGCACCGCGGGCACGAGCGCGTTCGGCCTGCAGATGAACCAGGCCGTCAGCCAGTCGCTCGGCGCGCGTCACATCGACGCGACGAGCGGCTCGTCGGTCGGCAGCAAAGGCATCGGCGGCAACATCCTTCGCGGCGGCTTCAAGCTCATCAAGGGCGGCATGAGCGTGTCGCTCGCCATGGTCGACGCGAACACGGGCCGCGTGATCTCCGAGGCGCGCCGCATGCTGAGCACGCAGTCGCTCACCGGGCTCGCGATGGACCACCTTCTTCCGCCCGACGCCGCCAACGCGCGCCAGCTCGCGCAGCTGGTCACGCAGAGCCTGGGCGAGAACAACGCCAGCTTTCACGTCGAAGTGAGCACCGATCGCGGACCGCAGGGCGCGTATTTCGAGAACGATCCGCTGCACGTGTTCGTGCGCACCGATCGCGACTGCTACGTGCGGCTCTACCACGTCTCGTGGGGCGACCGCACGCTCACGATGATCTTCCCCAACGAAGGCGACCGGGAATCGTTCGTGCAGGCGGGCGCCGTGAAGCAGGTGCCGACGCCGGGCAGCACGGCGGAGTTCGTGGTCAGCAAGCCGTACGGCGTGGACGCGATCATCGCGATCGCGAGCAGCGAGCCGTTCGCGGACGACGCGTTCGTCTCGTCGCAGCTCGCCGGCGGCGCGGCCGACGCCGGCGCGCAGGCGGCGCCGTCCGAGTCTCCCGCGCAGCCGCAGCAGGCGACCGCCGAGGGTGGCGACGCCGCGCTCGGCTCGCGCGGCGTCGTGCGCACGGGGCCGTACCTGGCCGCCGAGAAGGCGAGTGCCGCGCGCGCGCGCGCCATTCTCGCGAAAGGGCTGATCGTGCGGCAAACCGCGTCGGCGCAGGGCTCGAGCCGTCGCACGCAGAGCGCGGGCAGCAGCAGCACGCCGATGTTCCAGGGTGGCGAGACGCCCGGCGCGCCGACGGGCGATGCCTCGGGAAGCGCGCCGGCATACGGGCAGACGTCGCCGCTCACGCCGCCGGCCGCGGGCGCGACGCGGGGTGAGGTGTCGAAGGCGTCGTGCTACTACACGACGCTGCCCAAGCTGACGCTGCGCCGCTGAGGTTCTGCACTGGCCACATGCCGAAATGACGCGCTAGAGTGCCTCCCGCAACAGCCACCACACGGAAGGGAGGTGATCGGGATGCGTCACGCACGTCTCACCACGCCGCTCGTGCGCGAGAGCGGGAAGCTGCGCCCCGCGAGCTGGGAAGAAGCGCTCGAGCGGGCCGCCGGCGGTTTTCGCGCCGCGCGCGAGAGTGGTCCGGACGCTTTCGGAGTGTTCAGCTGCTCCAAGGCGACCAACGAGATGAACTACGCCGCGCAGAAGTTCGCGCGGCAGGTGATGGGCACGAACCACATCGATTCGTGCAACCGAACCTGACACGCGCCAAGCGTCGTCGGTCTGGCGACGGTGTTCGGTGCGGGCGGGGGCACCAGCTCGTACCGTGAAGTCGAAAATGCGGATGTCATCCTGTTGTGGGGCTCCAACGCGCGCGAGGCGCACCCCATCTTCTTTCACCATGTCCTGAAGGGCATTCGCAACGGCGCGAAGCTCTACGTGGTGGATCCCCGGCGCACGACGTCGGCCCAGTGGGCCGACCTGTGGGTCGGCCTCGACGTGGGCACGGACGTCGCGCTCTCGAACACGATCGCGCGCGAGATGATCGCGTCCGGCCTCGTGCACCGCGAGTTCATCGCGAAGGGCACGAGCGGCTTCGACGCGTACCGCGAGTCGGTCGAACCGTGGACGCTCGAGCGCGGCGAGAAGATCACCGGCGTGCCCGCGGACGTCATTCGCGAGCTCGCGCATGCGTGGGGCAACGCCAAGCACGGCCAGATGTGCTGGACGCTCGGCATCACCGAGCACCACAACGCCGTGGACAACGTGCTCTCGCTCATCAACCTCGCGCTGCTCGGCGGGCACGTGGGCCGTCCCGACGCCGGCATCCAGCCGCTGCGCGGACAGAACAACGTGCAGGGTGGCGGCGACATGGGCGCCATCCCGAACAAGCTTTCGGGATTCCAGGACATCGAGAAGGACGACGCCGCGCGCGCGAAGTTCGAAGCCGCGTACGGCGTGCCGATCGTGCCCCGGTACGGCTTCACGCTCACGCAGATGTTCGAGGCGATGGAGCACGGCACGATGAAGGCCGTGTGGGTGATCGGTGAGAACCCGGCGCAGTCGGAGGCCGACGGGCAGCGCTGCCGCAAGCTGCTTTCCGGACTCGACACTTTGGTGGTGTCCGACGTCGTGATGACGGCGACGGCGGAACTCGCGGACGTGGTGTTCCCCGCGAGTGCGGCCTGGTGCGAGACCGAAGGCACGGTCACCTCGAGCGAGCGACGCGTGCAGCGCGTCCGCAAGGCGCTGGACGCGCCGGCGGGTGCGCGCGACGACATCGACATCATCGCCGACCTCGCGCGACGCCTTGGCTTCGACTGGGGCGCGGTCACGCCCGAGCAGCTCTGGGAGGAGTTGCGCACGCTGTCGCCCATGCATGCGGGCATGAGCTGGAAGCGCCTCGAGGCACTCGGCGGCATCCAGTGGCCGTGCCCGGACGAGACGAGCGTGGGGAACAGCTACCTGCACGCGCGGCTGTGGGACGACGATCCGGCGAAGCGCGGCGTGCTCGCGCCGTTCACCGTGCTGGCCCACGCGGGCCCCGTGGACGAGATCACGGCCGAGTATCCGCTGCTGCTCACGACCGGGCGGCGGCTCGACTCGTACAACACCGGCGTGTCGACGCGCGCGTACGCGTCGCCGATCCGCCGCGATCATCCGATCTACCTGTCGCCCGAGGACGCGGCGGCGCTGTCGCTCGCCGAAGGTGAGCACGTGCGCATCACGAGCCGGCGCGGCTCGATCGTGACCGAAGTCGCGATCGATCACAGCCTGCGGCCCGGACTCGCGTTCATGACGCTGCACGCGCCCGACAAGGCCGACGCCAACGTGCTCACCATCGACGTCACGGATCCCAAGGCCGGCACCGCCGAGTTCAAGGCGTCGGCGATCCGCGTCGAGAAATGCTCGCCCGTCGCGGCGGGAGGAAACTGACGCGTGGACCTGAAACTCTCCGGCGCCCAGGCGACCGCCGCCGAACGAGCCGCGATCGACGCACTGTTCGGCGCGCCCGAGTCGCGCTGGGAGGGCGGCCACCGCGCCGATGCAGCCGACAGCCGCTCCGCGCGCACCGGTCACGCGCAGCGCGCGCGGCGCCACCTGCTGTTGCCCGCGCTGCACGCCGTGCAGGACGCGATCGGTCACGTGAGCCGCGGTGCGGTGGACTACATCGCGCTCCGCCTCACGGTGCCGCCGGCCGAGATCTACGGCGTCGCGTCGTTCTACGCGCTCTTCGAGATGTCGCCGGCGCCCGCGACCGTCGCGCACGTCTGCGACGACATCGGCTGCATGGCGCGCGGCGCGAACGAACTGATCGAGTCGCTCGAGCGCGAGTGCGGCCCCGAAGGCTCGCCGTGCGCGAACGGCCGCGGCGCGTGGAAGCGCAGCCCGTGCCTCGGGCTCTGCGAGAAGGCGCCCGCGGTGCTCGTGCGCCGCGCGGGCGAGGGCCGCGCCGACGCGACGATCGCGCCGGCCACGGCCGCGCAGGTCGCCGCCGAACTTCAGGGCGAGCCGGCCACCGCTCGAGTGATGGACTCCGTGCGCCAGAAGGGCGAGCCGCACCTGCGGCTGCTCTCGCGCGTCGGCGTGGTGAACCCGGCGAGCCTGCACGACTACCAGAGCCACGGCGGTTTCGCGGCGCTCGCGCACGCGTTCACGATCGGCCCCGAAGGGGTCGTGCGCGAAGTGACCGATGCGAAACTCGTCGGCCGCGGCGGCGCCGCGTTCCCGACCGGCATCAAGTGGGGCGCCGTGCTGCAGGCGCACGCGCTGCCGCACCACGTCGTGTGCAACGCCGACGAGTCCGAGCCCGGCACGTTCAAGGACCGCGTGCTCATGGAGGAGGATCCGTTCGCGGTGATCGAGGCGATGACGCTCGCGGGCTACGCGACCGGCTCCACGCAGGGCTGGCTCTACGTGCGCGGTGAGTACCCCGAGGCGTACGCGGCGCTCGCGCATGCGATCGCCGAATCGCGCCGGGCGGGATTCCTCGGCGAAGAGGTGATGGGACAGCACGGCTTCTCGTTCGACATCGAGCTGCGCAAGGGCGCGGGCGCGTACATCTGCGGCGAGGAGACGGCGCTCTTCAACTCGATCGAGGGCTACCGCGGCGAGCCGCGCAACAAGCCGCCGTTCCCGGTGCACGAAGGACTGTTCGGGAAGCCGACCGCGATCAACAACGTCGAGACGCTGGTGAACGCGCTCGAGATCGTGCGCGACGGCGCGGCCGCATACGCCGCGACGGGCACCGAAGGTTCGCGCGGCACGAAGCTCTTCTGCGTCGCGGGCTGCGTCGAGCGACCGGGACTCTACGAGCTGCCGTTCGGCGCCACGCTGCGCGAGCTGATGGCGCTCGCGGGCGGCGTGAGCGGCGGACGCGCGCTTCAGGCCGTGCTGCTCGGCGGCGCCGCGGGCTCGTTCGTGACCGCCGAGGATCTCGACGTGCCGCTCACGTTCGAGGGCACGCGCGCGATCGGCGCGTCGCTCGGCTCGGGCGTCGTGATGGCGTTCGACGACACGGTGGACATGCGCGCGATCGTGCGGCGCATCGCGCGGTTCTTCCGCGACGAGTCGTGCGGCCAGTGCGTGCCGTGCCGCGTGGGCACCGTGCGCCAGGAAGAAGCGCTCGCGCGCATGTGCGCCCGCGAAGCGCACGGGGCCGGAGGCCCCGGCTCCGGCCACGACCAGGACGTGCTGCTCGACGACCTCGACCGCGCCATGCGCGACGCGTCCATCTGCGGCCTCGGGCACACGGCCGCGGTCGCGGTGCAGTCGGCCGTGCGCAAGCTGAAGCTCTTCGGCGGGGTGGCGAAGTGAGCGCGCCCAAGATGCTGTCGATCACCGTGGACGGCGCGGCCGTGCAGGTGCGCGAAGGCGCGACGCTGCTCGAGGCGCTGCGCGCGCACGGCGTGGACACGCCGACGCTGTGCTTCCTCGAGAACCTCACGCCGGTCAACGCGTGCCGCGTGTGCGTGGTCGAGCTTCAGGGCGCGCGCACGCTCGTGCCGTCGTGCTCGCGCAAGGCGGAAGAGGGCATGGTGGTGCAGACGGACTCCGAGCGCGTGCGGCACGCGCGCAAGACCGTGTTCGAGCTGCTCGGCTCGTCGGTGGACCTGTCGAACTGCGGGCCCGAAGTGAAGCGCTGGTCGGAGCGCTACGGCGCCGATCCCGCGCGCTTCGGAGCGCCCGCGGCGAGCGCGCCCGAAGGCGAGCGCGATCACGCGCACCCGGGACATCATCACGCGCCGAGCGGCGAGGCCGCGCAGACCGTCGCGCAGCCGGTGAAGATCGACAACGACCTGTTCGTGCGCGACTACTCGCGCTGCATCCTCTGCTACAAGTGCGTCGAGGCGTGCGGCGAGGACGCGCAGAACACGTTCGCGATCACCGTGGCCGGGCGCGGGTTCGACGCGCGCATCTCGACCGAGTTCGCCGCGCCGCTCACGGATTCCGCGTGCGTCTTCTGCGGCAACTGCATCGGCGTGTGCCCGACCGGCGCGCTGGTCCCGAAACGCGAGTTCGACCTGCGCGAGGCCGGCACGTTCGACGAGAGCAAGCAGACCGTGACGACCACGATCTGCACGTACTGCGGCGTCGGCTGCAACCTCGAGCTGCACGTGCAGGACAACACGATCTTCAAGGTCACGAGCCCGCTCGATCACGACGTGACGAACGGCCACCTGTGCATCAAGGGCCGGTTCGGGTTCGAGTTCGTGCAGGTCCGCGAGCGCGAAGGCCGCGAAAAGAACGGCGGCCGGAAGGACTGATCCGGCCGCCGCTCGCTTCGCCCCGCGCTACTGCGTGACGACGATGCGCCGCACCATCGCCGGCGCGCCCGTGGTTTCGAGCCGCGCCAGGTAGAGCCCCGGCGCCACGTCGCGGCCGCTCTCGCCGCGCGCGTCCCAGCGCATCGCGTGCTCGCCCGCGGCGAGCGCGCCCGCGTGCACCGTGCGCACGAGACGGCCGGCGGCGTCGTAGATCGCCAGCTTCGCCATGCCGCCGCGCGCGAGACCGAAGCGCAGCAGCGTGCCGCCGCGCGCCGGGTTGGGAGAGGGCGCGGCGAAGAACGCTTCCGCCACGGCGGCGCCCGGCGCGTCGAGCGTGCCGGTGGGAGCGAGCGTCGCGACCGGCGAGCGATTGCCGTGCACGTCCACCGCGACGAGCTTGTAGAAGTACGGCGCGCCCGCGGCGTCCACGAGTCCCGTGTCGGGCTTGCTCGTCACGAACGTCGCCGGCGACGGCGTGAACGACGCGCTCGAGCCGCGATGCACTTCGTAGCCCATGAGGTCGGCTTCGTGGTTCGGCAGCCAGCCGAGCCGCGTGGCGCCGCCCGAGTAGATCGCGTACTGCGGCGACGGCGCCGCGGGCCCGAGGTTGTCCACGCTGTAGCCGGAGTCCGGCGCGCTCGCCCAGAAGTACTCGGTCGAGAACTGATGCGCCTCGACCTGGAAGCGCGTGCGCGGGTTCGAACCCGAGATCGAGTCGCTCGTGGTGACCGCGACGACGCTGTAGCCCGCGAGTGCCGTGGCGGGCACGACCGCGATGCGTTCCCAGTAGATGACGCCGGCCGCCGACGGCACCGCGCGCCGCATGAGGCCGTCGCGGCCGGAGGCCGCGCCCCCGGCATCCGAAGCCACGGCGAACACCGGCGCTTCGCGCCACACCCAGTACTCGTCCACCTTGTTGCTCGGAAGCGCGTCCAGGTACGACGAGTTCCAGCTCACGCGCACGAAGCCGCCCTGATCGTTCGGCACGTCCTTCACCTTCGCGATCGTGGGCTCGGGCGAGCCGATCATGCCGAAGCGGTCGATGTGCTGGGCGAGAACGCTCCCGTAGCCCGAAGTGATGAACGTGCGATCGTCACCGAATGCGACGAAGGCCCCACCGCTGCCGTCGGAGAGCAGAGCGGAGAAGCCCTGTGACATGTCTCCGACACAGACCGGCACGCCGTTCGTGGCCCAGGTGACCGAGCCGGTCGAGAGCACGCGACGCGCGTAGATGTCGGCGTACCCGGTGCGGTTGTCCGTCCACGAAACGACCACGCCGCCCGCCTGATCCGAAACGACCTGCGCATCGGTCTGGGCGTCCGCCGCCGTGCAGAGCGAGATCCCGTTGGCCGTCCACTGCGCGACGCCTCCCGCGCCAATGCGTTGCGCGTAGATGTCCGTGCCGGTCGAAGCACTGGTGCGCGCGTCGTCCCAGACGATGATCGCGCCGCCCTGACCGTCGGCGACGATCGCCGGCCGGTTCTGCGCGGCGGCGGCGTTGCAGACGAGGAGCCCGGTGCCGAACTGCGCGGAAGCGGTACTCGTCGGGATCCGCTGGAAGTAGATGTCCGAGCCGGTGCCGGCCCCGCGATCTTCCTCCCAAACGACCTGCAGGGAGGTGGGGTTGCCGATGAGCCGCGCGTTCGACGGGTTTCCCGCGACGTTGCCGAGCGGAGCAGCCGCCCAGTACAGGCTCCCGGAGTAGTCCACGCGCGTCGCGTAGAGATCGATTCCCGTCGTCGCGCTGTTGCGCATGTCCTGCCACACCAGGTAAGCGCCGAGATTGCCGTCCGAGCACGCGCGCGGGGAATACTGGGCGCTTCCGGCCACCGCGACGACCGCCACACCATTCGTCACGACCAGCGCGGCTCCCGAGCTGATGTTGATCGCCTGCATGTAGATGTCGGCATCACCGCTGCGATAGTCGGCCCAGAAGACCAGTATGTTGCCGCTGCTGTCGAGTGCTGCCGTGGGGGAGTTCTGCGTGGCGGCGTGGCTGCACAGGCTCACGGGCGCGGCGCCCCACGGAAGCCCGCCGGTTGAGTTGTAGCGGCGCGACAGGATGTTCCCGTTCTCGGCCCAGACGGCGATGACGCCGTTGCTGCCGTCGGGCACGAGCTGCAGCTCGGACTTCGAGTAGCCGCTGGCGGGGCTGAAGATGACGGCCAGAGTGGCGCCCGTGGCGCTCACGTGGCGGATCTCGTAGTAGCCCAGCGAGAAGTACGTCGAGATCGAGCCGGCCCAGAACCCACCCTGGTTGTCGGGGCAGATCACGACCTTGTCGTTCGCCGAGCCGGACCATCCTCCGATCGTCACACCCTGCGTGACGTCGTTGGGCCAGGCGGCAGCAGCGTCCCTCGCCGTGGACAGGGAACAGGCAAGGAGCAGCGCGGCGAGCAGGTGGCGAAGCGACAACGCGAAGGGCGAACGCATGGAGGTGTCCTCGGGTGGTGGGTCCGTCGTCTGGACCGATGGAGTCACCGCCCGCCCGGGAATCACACGGGGACTCGCACGAAATACGAAAGACCGCCCCGGGGGCCCAGGGCGGTCTTCGCTGCCGCGAACTGCCGCGGCGGTTGGGGCTTTTCGCTGCGTTACCAGCGCGGGGGCTGGGCGAAACCCATCTCGCCACGATCCCGTTCGTGGACCCGGTTGCGGCGGACTTCGATGCCGAGGGCGCGCAGGCCCGAGGCGTATTCGTAGCGGACGATCAGGTGATCCGTGGAGTTGCGTTCGGCGCGGAACTGGGTGGTACCGACCTGGTCGCGGCTGCGTTCACCCCAACCCGTGCCCGGGACGCTTTCGTTCGAAGACTGCGGAGCCATGCTCTTGGCGAGAGGGCCCGCTTCGCCGCGGGTGGGAGCCGGAGCCGCCTGAGGCGCGGCGCCTTCGGCGCCTTCGCCCAACCGGTCCATCGCTTCGGGAGCCTGGCTGCGCAGATCTTCTTCCTTGTAGCGGGTGTCACGACGGACCTGGGGCTTGGTGTTCCACCAGGCGCGCTGCTCGCGGAAGCTCAGCACCCGGATCCAGCCCATGTCGGCGTTCGCCTGGCCCGTACGCTCGGCGTAGGAGCGCTCTTCGTCCACGAAGACGAACTTGCGCACTTCGTCGAGGCTCGTCCGCCAGCCCTTGATGGTGGCGGTTTCGAACGGGCTCAGCACGTACATCTGTTCGTTGCTCGAGAGGCGGCTGCGATCGCCGCTCACGACGTTCAGTCCGTCGACCGCGATCAGCACGGCCACGCGTTCGTTCGAGTTGTTGCGCACGACGAGCGAGTAGTTGCGGCCGGCGAGGGCCTGGACGTACTTGCGGTCGGTGCCGTCGGGAGCGAAGTACAGGGGAGCGGCTCCACCTTCGACGCGGACCTGCACGTCGACGAGGCGGCCGTCGGCCCACGTGTCGTACATCGGGACACGAGCTTCGACGTTGGCGGCGGCGAGGGCGCCGGCGGCGGCCAGCGCGAGGGCGGCTTGCAGCGAGCGGAACTTCTTCATCGTGGGCTTCATGGCGCTCTCCTTTCGATCCTTGAGTCGGGACCCATCGTGCGACCGGGTTCGAAAGGGGGTACGCCGGGCCCCGGGCAGGTATTCCCGAGGGATTCTGGCGGCGCGTTCCGCCCGTGCAGGTGTGGGCGAAATGCGCACGCCGTGGGTCGTGCTCGGATGATTTGGGGTGGGGCTGTTCGGGCCCCGTCGGACGCCGGGACGCGCCCGGATCTTCCGCCAAACTGGCCACGCGGTCGGCGCGTTCGGGGGCTCGGAAGGGCTCTCACCAATCTTCCGAGCACAACCGAGCCCGCGCCTGCGCCTGACGAAGACTTGCCTTGCCAGGCCGGGCCCCGGCGCCGATATTTCCATCACCACGCCATACGGTCCCGTCAGGGCTCGGTGGCTCCCCCCGAGGTTACCGACCTCGGGGGTTCTTTTTTTCGCGCCCCCGAGGAGCGACCGCGCATTGCGCGTTTCATTCCTCGTCGACGGCTTCAACCTGTATCACTCGCTCGCTCTCGCGAGTGGCGATGGTGTTGGCTGCAAGTGGCTCGATGTCGGCGCCCTGTGTCGTTCCGTGCTTCCCGACCTCCACCGTTCGGCACGACTGGGTTCCGTCACCTTCTTCACGGCCTCCCCGAATCATGTCGAAGTGCGAAGCCCCGGAGCGGTCGCCCGGCACCGGGACTACGTTTCCGCTCTGGGCGCGCGCGGCGTCGCCGTCGAGCTCGGTCGATTCAAGGCGCGCCAGCGACGGTGTCCGCACTGCCACGAGGCGTTCGAGTCCCACGAAGAGAAGGAGACCGAAGTCGCGATCGCGGTGCGCATGATGTCGATGCTCCGGCAGTCCGAATGTGACGCGATGGTCCTGATCACGGCAGACGGCGACCTCGCCCCGGCCATCCGTGAAGCCAGTCGGTGCTTCTCCGCGGTGCCCATCTACTGCGGCTTCCCGTTCGGGCGCGGTAGCCATGACCTTCGGGCCGTCGCCACGCGAGTGATCCGCCTGCGCCGAGACCGCTACTCCGCCCATCAGTTGCCGGACCTGATCGTTCTCCCCGACGGCGGCGTGGTTCGACGTCCGCCTGCGTGGTGACGTCCGCCGCCTTCGCCCAGGTATCCCGTCGCACCATTTCCCGGTGGGGGTGCTCTGTGATACCCCTTCACCGCTCGCAGGGATCGATTGCCCGACCGTGACCGGGTCCGCAACGTGGGATCCGTCGTACCGCGCGGAACACTTCCGGCCGTCCATTCCCGTCGAAGGGGTCCACGATGGATCACCATCTGACTGAAGAGCAGCGAACCATTCGCGATCTTGCCCGCCGGATCGCCGAAGAGAAGGTCAAGCCCGTCCGCGCGAAGTACGACGCCGAGGGAACCTTCCCCTGGGACATCGTCCAGGAACTCGCCAGGGCGGACCTGTTCCGCACGCTCGTGCCCGTCGAGTACGACGGCCTTCTCGAGAGCGGCTACGGCATCACCAACATGTGCATCGTGACCGAGGAACTCTCGAAGGCGTGCGCCGGCATCGCGCTCGCGTTCGCGGGCACGGCGCTCGGCACGTTCCCGATCCTGCTGTACGGCTCGGACGAGCAGAAGAAGCGCTTCCTGCCGGACATCGCCTCGGGCAAGCGCCTCGCCGCGTTCGGCCTGACCGAGCCCAACGCCGGCTCGGACGCCAGCGCGCAGCGCACCACCGCGCGCAAGGACGGCGACGACTACATCCTCAACGGCACGAAGGTCTTCATCACCAACGGTGGCGAGGCCGAGATCTACACGACGGTCGCGCTGACCAACCCGTCCAAGGGCGCGCGCGGCGCGTCGTGCTTCATCATCGAGAAGGGCACGCCGGGCTTCTCGTTCGGCAAGCGCGAACACAAGATGGGCATCAAGGCGTCGGTCACGAGCGAACTCATCTTCGAGGACGCGCGCGTGCCGGCGGCCAACATGCTCGGCAAGGAAGGCCAGGGCTTCCTCGTCGCGATGAAGACGTTCGACATCTCGCGTCCCGGCGTGGGCGCGCAGGCGTTGGGCATCGCGGAAGGCGCGCTCGAGGAGACGCTCAAGTACGCGCACACGCGTCACCAGTTCGGGCAGAGCATCCTCGCGTTCCAGGGCCTGCAGTGGATGCTCGCCGACATGGCCATGGAGACCGAGGCGGCCAAGGCGCTCATCTATTCGCTCGCCGCGCGCATCGATTCGGGCGACGTGAAGGACATCGGGCACCTGTCGGCCATGTGCAAGGTGAAGGCGTCGGACGTCGCGATGATGGTGACGACGAACGCCGTGCAGATCTTCGGCGGCTACGGGTACATGAACGAGTACCCGGTCGAGAAGATGATGCGCGACGCCAAGATCACGCAGATCTACGAGGGCACGAACCAGATCCAGCGGAACGTGATCGGCTCGTGGTGCATGAAGGAAGGCGCGCGGCTCAACGACTGACGCGCTTCCGGCAGTCTCGCGGCCGCCGCGCCCCTCCCGGGGCACGGCGGCCGTTTCATCTGGCGCGGCGCGCTCGCGCTGCGGCATGATGCGCGCTCATGTCGAACACCCCTCCGAACTCGCCCGCTCGCCACGTTCCCGGCGAGATGATCGCCGGCCGCTACCGCGTGGTGGCGTTGCTCGGCCGCGGCGGCATGGGCGAGGTCTACCGCGCCGACGACCTCAAGCTCGGCGAGCCGGTCGCGCTCAAGTTCCTGCCGGAGCGCTTCGAGGCCGACGCCGCGCTGCGCGAGCGCCTGCTCGGCGAGGCGCGGCTCGCGCGCCAGGTGGCGCACCCGAACGTCTGCCGCGTGTACGACGTGGGCGAGGTCGACGGACGGCTGTTCCTGTCCATGGAGTACGTGGACGGAGAGGACCTCGCGACGCTCCTGCGCCGCATCGGGCGCCTGCCGAACGAGAAGGCGCTGCAGCTCGCGCGCCAGATGTGCGCGGGGCTGCAGGTCGCGCACGAACTGGGCATCGTGCATCGCGACCTGAAGCCCTCGAACATCATGATCGACGGCCGCGGCCGCGCGCGCATCACCGACTTCGGGCTCGCGGCGATCGCCGAGTCGCTCGGCGGCGCCGAGATGGCCGCGGGCACGCCGGCCTACATGGCGCCCGAGCAGATGGAAGGCCGCGAGGTCACGGTGCGCAGCGACGTGTACGCGCTCGGCCTCGTGCTCTACGAGCTCTTCACCGGCGCGCCCGCGTTCGAGGGCCGTACTTCGGCCGAGCTGCTCGACGCCAAGCGCAGCCGCACGCCCAGCTCGCCGTCGCAGCTCGCGCCGGGCACCGACCCGCTCGTCGAGCGCGTGCTGCTGCGCTGCCTGTCGCCCGATCCGGCGGCACGGCCCGCGAGCGCGGCCGACGTCGCGCGCGCGCTGCCGGGCGGCGATCCGCTCGCCGCGGCGATCGCGGCGGGAGAGACGCCTTCGCCCGAGATGATCGCCGAGGCCGCGGAGGAAGACCCGGCCGGCGCGCGCAAGGCGTGGACCTACCTCGCCGTCTTCGCCGTGTGCGTGCTCGCGGTCATCTCGCTCGCGCCGCAGTATTCGCTCATCCGCCGCGTGCCGATCGAGAAGCCGTCCGCGGTGCTCGTGGATCGCGCGCGGGAGATGGCCGTGCAGCTCGGCTGGACTTCGCCGCCCCGCGACGAGTGGAGCGTGCTGCTCTCCGACAGCCGGCAAGCGCCGTGGCTCGGCGAGCAGTTCGGGCGCGACTCGGTGACGGCGCACCTGTTGCGCTCGCGCGGCGGCTCGCTGCGGCTCGTGTATCGCCGGGCGGCCGCGGTCATGCGCCCGCTCAATGCCGAGGCCATGTCGCCGGGCATGGACGACCCGCCGCTCGTGCAGCCGGGCATGCTGCGGCTCGAACTCGACGGCTCGGGCCGGCTCTCGCAGCTGTTCGGCGTCGCAGCCGACCACGACAGCACCGCGCCGCCCGTGCGTCCGAGCGATCCCGCGCTGCTGTTCGCGCTCGCCGGGCTCGACACCGCGCGCTTCACTCCCGTGGCGCCGGTCTGGACGCCGTTCACGTACGCCGACGAGCGCCGCGCCTGGATCGGACGCGTGCCGGGCGACACGGCGATCGAGTTGCGCGTCGAAGCGGCGTGGCATCGCGGGATGCCCGTGCTGTTCCGGCAGCTCCAGCCGTGGATGCCGCTGCCGCCGCAGCCTCGCGCGGCGCGGGGCGCCGAGATCGCGATGCCGTGGATCGTCTGGATCGTGACGCTCACGCTGCTGTTCGGGGCGGTCGTGCAGGCGCGTACCAATCTCCTCTCCGGAAGGGCCGATGCGCGAGGGGGCTTGCGCTTCGCGCTCGCCGCGGGCGCGTTGATGCTCGTCCGGCTCGTGCTCGGCACGCACTGGAACGGCGATGCGAACTTCCTCGGCCCGCGCGTCTTCGCGGCATCCGGGAACGCTGGCCTGCTCGCCGTGGTCATGGGCTCGCTCTATCTGACGCTCGAGCCCATCCTGCGCGGCACGCGCCCGGTGATTCTCGTGGCGTGGATGCGCCTGCTGGACGGACGCATGCGCGACGCGCGCCTCGGACGGGACGTGCTCGGCGGCTTGGCGTGGGGCGCGGGGCTGCACGCGCTCGGTGTGGTCGCCGTGCTCGCGCAGGCGCGGCTCGCGCACTCACCGGTGTCTCCGGAAATCGTGGACAATTTGGGGCTGCAGACGGATGCGCTCATGGGCACGAGCTGGGCCCTCGTCGTGATGCTCGGTGCAGCCATCACCGCCATGCAGATGGCGCTCTCGAGCGCCGCGGTGCTCGGCCTGCTCACGCGCCTCTTCCGCGGCAACACCGCGCTCTCGATCGGCGCCGGGATCGCGTTCGCGATGCTCATGCAGGGGGCCTATGCGCGGACGCCCGTCGGGCTCACGATGCAGGTCCTGCTCGTGGCCTCGCTCATCGTGCTGCTCGTACGCATGGGCCTCGTCGCCATGCTGGTCGCCACGTTCACGGTGCTCGCGCTGCCGGCCATCCCACTCGTCTTCCCCGGCGCGTCCTGGTACTGGAACACGACGGCGGTGATGCTCGGGTGCTTCGTGGCGCTGGCCGCGTGGGCGACGCGGGCCGCGCTCACGCAGCGTGGCGGTCCGCCGCGCGTGGACGGCCTCACGTACGCGCCGCGCACGTATCACTCGCTGGCCGCGGCGGCGGAACGGGCGCCCTCGGCGGCAGGCACCGCAGGCTTCTCGCGCGACGGCCTCCGAACTGCCGACCCAGGTGTCGCCCTCGATGCGCGGCGTCGCATCCGAGGCCGAGACGCAGCTCTCGCCGCCTCCCGCGGACGCGCCGCGCGACTGAACGTCGTCTGGACTTCTCCCACGAGTGGCGTCACTCGCTGGCGTGGAGCGGGCGATGGGCGGAGCATGCACCCGGTGCCCGCGAGACCTCGCGGGCGAGACACGAGGAGAATGCCCCGATGAAGATCGATCTCACCGATACGCAGCGCGAGCTGCTGGCCGAGCTGCTGCTGAAGTCGCATCGCGAACGCACGCACGAACTGCACCGCACCGACTCGCTGAGCTACAAGAAGCTGCTCCGCGACAACATCGCGATCATCGACGAACTCTGCGAGCAGATCGCGATTCCCGAGGAAGTGCGCTGATTCACGGCGCGGGCAGCGAAGAAACGCGAAGGGCCGCCGGAGTTCTGCTGGCGGCCCTTCGCGTTCCCGCTCGGCGTGTCGAGCCGGTCAGTCTAGCCACGGGCTGCGGAATCCCAGCCGCCGCAGGCCCAGCTGGACTTCCGGGCAGCTCATGAACAGCTTCCACGGCAGCTGCGTGCGGTGGTTCTCGATCATCACCACGATCGGCCCCTGATCGATGGCGAGGTGGCTCGGCGCGACCCATCCGTGCGTCTCGTCGAACGCGTCCACGAAGCCGCAGTCCTTCCAGAGCTGGTCGCCCTTCACGTCGTGAAAGTGCCGCATCGCCTGCATCGAGAAGGCGGGCGTGTAGGGAAACGACGACAGCGCGGCCGAGGGCGTGATCGTGCCGCTGTCCTCGGTGGGCGAGTTCGCCGCGTAACCGTCCTTCACGTCGCTCGCCGTGAGTCCCCAGGAGTCCGGGCCGTAGCCGCGAAAGCCCTTCGGGTTGCGCACGCAGTACTCGCGGTTGATGCGCGTGTGGTTCACGCACTGCTCCCAGTAGTCCGCGTAGCGATCCGTGAGCCCGCGAGGGTCCAGCCCGAGGAACGAGTAGTGCTCGAAGAACAAGGGGCCACCGTAGTCGGGCCCGAGCGGCAGCCGGATGCCGTAGAACTCGCGGTTGCTCCGCATGTCGCCGTCCCGCGCCCAGCCGCGGTGGTACAGCGTCGTGTCGATCGGGTGGGTCGGGGATCCCGCGGCGAGCACGTAGGTGACCAGCGCTTCGTTCCAGCCGGACACTCCGCCGTCCGCGACGAAGTCGCGGTTCGGGCTGCGCAGCCACTGGAGCGCGGGCTGGCCCGGTGCGACGTGCGCCGTCCAGTCCACGTCGCGCCACAGCGCGTCGATGCGCCGCCGCAGGTCGGCCTCGGTCGAGTCGGGCCCCGAGAAGTACTGGCGCGCGGTGAGCAGCCCCTCGAACAGGTACGCGGTCTCGACGATGTCGCCGCCGTCGTCGTCGTCGCCGAAGCGAATCGTCCGGCCCGTGGCGCCGTTCAACCAGTGCGGGAACACGCCGTGATGACGCTCGGCTTTCTCGAGGAACGCCACCATGCGCAGCAGGCGCTCGAGCGCTTCGGCGCGCCCCACCCAGCCACGCTCGGACGCGATCACGATCGTCATCACGCCGAACCCGGTGCCGCCCGAAGTGCACGGGGCCGGATCGGCGGGAGGGCCGGACTCGATGCGGTCGTACGCCAGTCCGCTGACCGGATGGGCGAAGTCCCAGAAGTAGCGGAACGTCTGTCGCTGGACCCGCTCGAGCAGCTGCGTGTCGGAGAGCCCGGTCTCGACCCGCGCCGCGGTGTGATGCACCGCCGCCGTCCGCCGCGGAGCGGCGCAGGCGCCGCTGCACACCGCCATGCCGGCGAACAGGACGATCAGGCCGGCGGCGCGAAGCGACCGCATTCCCCGTGTCACACGCTCAGTCGTCGTCCCCGCCGCGTTCGCGCCCTCGTCCCTCATGGCCGCCTTCTCCGTGTCCGCCGCCCTCGCCGTGCTCGCCACCCTCGCGATCGTTCGCGCTCTTGTGGCAGCGCACGCAATCGTCGATCGGGCCGCGCACTTCGTCGTGCTCGTGCGCCAGCCGCGCGGGCGAGTGTTCGTGGCAACCGTAACACGTGTATTTCTCGAAGACGTTGCCCGGATGGCACGTCACGCAGGTCGCCGTGTGCGCCCGGTCGAGCGGCCAGTACTTCTCGTGCGCGAACGTCGCCGGCTTCCAGCGTTCGGTCGTGTGGCAGCTCGCGCACGAGCCCGTCACGCCGCGGTGCAGCGCGTCGCCCGGCGGCTCGTGACACGACGCGCAGTCGCCGCGGTCGGCGGGCGAGAGCATGTCGTGCGTGAAGCCCGCGTGCGCGGCCTGGCCACGCGAACCCGGATGCTCGGTGTGGCAGGCGAGGCAGCGCGTCTGCTTGAGCCGCTGGTGGAACGACGCCTTCACGTTCGGCTTCGCGATCGGCGCGCCCTTCGTGGTGAAGAGCCCGATGCGCGCGACCTCGTGGCACTTCGTGCAGCGAGCGTCGGGCACGCCGCGGCCGAGGTCGTGGCACGCGAGACAGTCGCGTTCGAGATCCGCGTGCGCGGTCGTGAGCGCGGCGGGAGAGAGCATCGCGTGCGGGCGCGCGAGCGACAGCCCGAGCACGACGAGCAGGAACGTCCACAGGAGCAGGACGGGCGCTTTCATCGCCACCCCCACAGGAGCAGCGTGCTCGCGACGTGCGCGAGCGCGAGCACCGTGAACGCCGCGGTGATCGGGAAGTGCACCGTGCGCCACTGCTTCATGGTGTCCACCGCGACGGCGTCCCAGAAGAGCGCCTTCTCGACGTCTTCCGCCGGCGAGCCCGCGGCGGTCAGCGCGGCGCGCCGCTCCTCGACGTGCTTGCGGGAGCGCTGCAGCAGCTGGCGGCCCACGAGCCCGCTGACGATGTTCACGAGCATCGCGAGCGTCGCGAGCCACGGCAGCCACGCGTGCAGGTGGATGCCCGCGTGCACGAGCACGAGGAGCGAGCCGGCCCACGCGAGCTGCTCGTGCAGCTCGAGCAGGCGCGCGGGCGAGCCGGACGTGACGAGCTTGCGCTTGCGCAGGCTGTAGGCGAACGACGCGACGATCAACAGCGCGCCCGGAATGCCGAGCCAGCGGCCGACGGCGACGAGCTTCAGCGCGTGGAGCAGGGCGTCGCAGAGCGCCGTGGCCGCGAGGAGCAGGCCGATGCCCCACACGAACGGGAGCACTTCGACGCGAGACGAGCGTGCGCGGCTTGGCGCGCGCGGCGATCGCGCCGAGTTCGCGATCGGACGTGTGGAACGCGCGCATGTACTTCGGCCAGTCGTCGCCGCCCGGCCGGTTCTCGGGCACGAGCCGCGACTCGGGATAGACCTCGTGGATCAGCAGGTCCACGCCGCGCGCGGCCTCTTCGACCGCGGGGCAGGGCGCGGTGTCGCCCGAGATCACGATCGACTTGCCCGGTGCGTCGATGCGATAGGCGAGCGCGTGCTCCCAGTTGCCGTGCAGCACGGGGATCGCGCGGATGGTCACGCCCGCCGAGTCGTACACGACGCCGCTCTTCACCTCCGAAACGTTCACGCGCCAGCCGCCCGGCGTGCCGCGCTCGAGACCTGGGGGACCGCGATGTCCCGCCACGCGTCCAAGCCGGTCGCAACCACCGCGCCCGGCGGCCCGATCACGCGCATGGGTGCCGCGGCCCAGCCCACTCGAAGATCGCGTCCGGCAGCCCAGTGTGATCGCTGTGCAGGCGTGAGGAAGAGCGCCGGATGGGGCCCTTGCGATAGGGCAGGCCGGCGGCCTCCATCTGCCGCACCACGCCCGGCCCCGCGTCGAAGACGAACAGGCGCCCGCCCGCGACGACCGCGGTCGCCGGTCCCTGCGCATCGTGGATCGCGACGGGCGTGCCCGTGCCGAGCAGGTAGACCGTCGTGGTATCGGGAAGCGTGCGCGCGGCGGGCGCCTGCGGCGCCTGTGCGTGCGCGGGTGGCGCGGCGCAAAGCCCGAACGCCGGCAGCAGCGCGCAAAGCACGAACGCCGCCACGCGGGGCGTGACGGCGTCGCGAAGCACGTGCAGTGAGCGGCGGCTCACGTTCGGTCCTACATGCCCAGGATGTGCCAGCCGGCGTCCACGTAGAGCGTGGTGCCGGTGATGCCGCTGGCGAGGTCGGAGAGCAGGAACAGCCCGGAGGTGCCGACTTCTTCCTTCGTGATGTTGCGCTCCAGCGGCGCGGCGCCCGAGTGCTCCTTGAGCATGTCCGTGAAGCCGCGGATGCCGCGGGCGGCGAGCGTGTTCACCGGGCCGGCCGACAGCGCGTTCACGCGGATGCCCTTCGGCCCCAGCTCGTACGCCATCTGCCGCGTCGCCTGCTCGAGCACGGCCTTCGCCGAGCCCATCACGTTGTAGTTCGGGATCGCGCGGTTGGCCGCGAGGTACGACAGCGTGATCACGCTCGCGCCGTTCTTCTCGAGCAGCGGCAGCATGCGGTTGGTCACGTTGATGAACGAGTACGCGCTCACGTCGAGCGCGAGCTGGAAGCCCTCGCGCGGCGTCTTGAGGAAGCTGCCCTCGAGGTCTTCCTTGCGCGCGAACGCGATGCCGTGCACGAGCATCTCGAGCGAGCCCCAGCGGCCGGCGATCTTCTTGGCCACTTCGTCGATCTCGTAGTCCTTGGTGACGTCGCACTCGGTCACGAAGGCGTGCGGCAGCGTCGCGGCGAGTTCCTCGACCGTGCCCTTGAGCCGCTCGTGGGCGTAGGTCAGGCAGATGCGCGCGCCGGCCTTCGACAGGCACTCGGCGATCGCCCATGCGAGGCTGCGGTGGTTGGCGACGCCCATGACGAGGGCGTGCTTGCCGCGCATATCGATGTTGTACATGCGAGTCTCCTCGGGATGCCGCCGGGCGAACAGGGCCGCGGCGAGGGCGATCAGGCGGTCTTCTTCTGCTCCCAGACGCGGATCGGGAGGATGATCACCTGGATACCGGCGAACTGCAGTCGGCGCTGGATCGAGAAGGCCGTCTCGTGGTGCAGCGCGCGCGTGAACACGGTCTCGCGCTGGAAGACGAGCTGGCCGGCGAACACCATCGAGCGCCGGAACTCCTTCTGCAGGTCCATGCAGATGTGCTCGAGCTCCTCGATGAGGTCGGTGCCGAGCGTGAAGCGGTATTCGGAGTAGTAACCCATCTTGTTCGCGAGCTCGACGTACTTCTCGAGATCGGCGCGCGTCTTCTCTTCGAGCGCCTGCACGCTCTCGGTGCCCTTGAACTGGCCCGAGTCCACGAGGCCGACGGACACGAAGACGAGGTTCTTGAAGTGGCGCGGGAACATGCGCTGCACGGTGAGCAGCGTGTGGATGCCGAGTCCGGCGTAGCCCTCGACGAGCACGACGGCGGTCGGGCCGTCCGGCGCCAGCTCCGGCGCCTCCTCGCGAGCGGGGAACGGCAGGTCGGTGAGCACGTCGTCGAGGCTCTTGAGCACGCCGCGCACCTGCTGGTAGTGCCGCCGCACGAGCACGCACACGCCGACGAACGCGCCGGTCACGCCGAGCGTGACCCAGCCGCCCTGCGTGAACTTGATGATCGCGGTCACGACGAGAATGCCGCCCGTGACGAGCGTGCCGAGCGCGGCGATGAAAAGCCGGCGGCGCCAGTGGCCCTTCGTGTCGTGTCCGCGGCTCGTCCACCAGTGGTTCACCATGCCCAGCTGCGAGAGCGTGAACGTGAGGAACACGTTGATGGAGTACATGACGATGAGGATCTTCACCGAGCCCTGCGTGTAGAGCAGCGTCGCGACGGCGGCGAGACCCATCGTCACGATGCCGTTCTGCGTCACGAGCCGTTCCGACAGGTGGGCGAAGCGCTTCGGCACCCAGTTGTCGACGGCCATGGCGGCGAGCGTCGCGGGGCCGGCGAGGAAGCCGGTCTGCGCGGCGACGAACAGCAGCGCGCCTTCGGAGAGCAGCGTGAAGATCACGAACCAGTGCCCGACCTGCCAGCCCCCGATCTGCCAGCTGTCCGTGATCGCCGACCACAGCACGGCGTTCAGCGTGCGGCCCGGAACGTGGTGCGTGTTCCAGAGCAGGTAGCAGAGCAGGATGCCGCCCGCCGTGATGGACAGCGAGAGCGACATGTAGAGCATCGTCTTCTTGCCGGTCTCGACGCGCGGCTCGCGCAGGATCGCGGTGCTGTTCGAGACGGCTTCGATACCGGTGAACGTACCGCCGCCGAGCGAGAAGGCCTTCAGGAACAGGAAGACGACCGCGAGCGCGCCCATCTCCTGGACGGCGGACTGCGTGTCGGCGGTCGTGTCGGCGACGATGTGGCTCAGGTCGCCGCCGTGGCCGACCAGGCCCACGACGATCAGCGCGAGGTGGGTGACCACGAACGCGACGAAGATGGGCATGAGCACGGCGACGGATTCCTTCACGCCGCGCAGGTTGAGTCCGGTGAGCCCCACGACCACGAACAACTCGGCTGGGAGCTTCCATATGGCCCACTCGGGTGGCAGGAACGACCAGATGGCGTCCACGCCGGAGGCGATCGAGATCGCGATCGTGAGCACGTAGTCCACGACCAGCGCGCCGCCCGAGATGACGCCGGGCGTCGAGCCGAGCAGCTTCGTGGCGACCACGTAACCGCCGCCGCCGCTCGGGAACAGCTCGATGATCTGGCTGTACGAGGCACTGATGAGGAAGACCGTGAGCACCATGGCCACGGTCAGGTACAGTGCGAGGTGGGTGTGGTGCCCGAGCGCGAGGAACGCCTCTTCAGGACCGTAGGACGACGAGGAAAGTCCGTCGGACCCGAGGCCCACCCACGCAAAGAAGGCGACGAGCGCCAGCTGGTGGTGAATATGAGGATCGAAGAGGTTCTTCCGGCCTCCGATGAGGAGGCCCCGCAATCGTTCGAGCACGGCGGGAAGCTAGTGTATTGCCCCTGCGACTTCAAGAAGACGTCAGGACGCCGGTGATCGTGGCCATGCGCGCGATTCCCGCCGTCCTCCTGATCGCCCTGCTGGCCGGGACCGCGGCAGGGGACCGGCCCGCGTCGCCCGGGCGGGTCACCTCGCCCGTCACCTCGACCGCGGCGCTCCCCGTGGGGCTGCCGCGCTTCGCTTTGTTCGGCTGGGTGAGCCCGCCGGAAAGCCTCGCCACCCCGGAGCGCTACGCCGAGCTCGCGGGCGCCGGCTTCAACGTGGTGATGCCCGCCTGGAACGACTCGGGCGGCGAGGCCGCCAACCGCCGCCGGCTCGACCTGGCCCGGCCGCTCGGGATGCAGTGCCTGCTCGTGGACGTGGACCTCGACCACTACCGGCTGGACACTCCGTCGAGCGGGGCCTGGGTGGACACCGTGATCGCGCGCTACGCGGGAGATCCGGCCTTTCTCGGGTACTACCTCGGCGACGAGCCCCCGGCGGGCGAGTGGCCGAGGATCCGGGAGTGGTTCGACGCGATCCGGCACCGCGACTCGTGGCACCCGTCCTACAACAATCTCGCCGGCCGGATGGCGTTCGCGTCGCGCTCCGACTGGGTGGCCTACCTGCGGCACTACGTGCAGACCGTGCGCCCGCAGGTGCTCTGCGCCGACCAGTACGACTTCCTCGAGACCGGCGACCGCAATCAACTGGTCGAGTGCGCGGCCACGGTGACCGCGCTCGCCCGCGAACTCAGCATTCCGTGCTGGGGCATCGTGCAGTTGGTCGAGCACGCGGAGTACCGCGCGATCACGCCCGGGCTGCTGCACTGGCAGGTGGGGCAGTGGCTCGCGTACGGCGCGCGCGGGATCGGCTACTTCACGTACTGGACGCCCGCTCCGGACGCGCGCTGGAACTGGCAGCCCGCGATGATCACGTACGGCGGCGCGCGCGCGCCGCTCTACGACGACGTGCGCGCGCTGAACGCGACGGCGGCCGTGGTGGGCGACGCACTGGGCGGCATGCTGTGGCTCGAGTGCGAGCAGGCGGGCTCGGTCTCTCCCGGCGGGACGGCGTTCGCGCCCGACGGTGCGATCGCGGCGGTCGAAGGGCGCGCGACGCTCGGCACGTTCCTCGACGGGATCGGGCGCACGAACGTGCTCGTGGTGAACGCCGACTCGGCGGCGGCACGCACGGTCGCGCTCACGCTCGCGGGCGCGGGCCGGCGCGCGTGGGCGCTGCACGAGAGCGGCGCGTGGAACGAAGTCGCGGTGAGCGCGGCCGGACGCTGCGCGCTCGCGCTCGAGCCCGGCGCGTTCACGCTGTTGCGGTTGTCCGACGAGGCCGACTCGCTCGTCTCGGGGCACGCCGCGCCGAAGCTTTCGCTCGGGCCGAATCCCGCGCGCGGGCGCGTCGTGTTCTCGGTGAGCGCGATGTCGCGCGGCGCGCGTCTCGAAGTGCTCGATCTTTCGGGTCGGCGCGTGTGGTCGCACGACTTTCCCGACGGCGGCAGCGCCGCGCCCGCGTGGAGCGGTGAGCGCGACGGTGGCGGCCGCGTGCCGCCCGGCGTGTACGTCGCGCGCGTCGAGGACGCGCACGGCGTGACCGCGCGCCGCGTGTCGTGGCTGGGCGGGAACTGACCGTGGCGGGCTTTCGCACACTGGCCGCGATGAACCGCGCGATCGTCGCGTGCGAGCGCTGCGAGCGCCTGCGCACGTACTGCGCGCTCGTCGCGCGCGAGAAGCGCCGTATGTATCGCGATCACGACTACTGGGGCAAGCCCGTGCCGGGCTTCGGCGATCCGGACGCGCGCGCGCTGCTCGTCGGGCTCGCGCCCGGAGCGCACGGCGCCAATCGCACGGGGCGCATGTTCACGGGCGACTCGAGCGGTGACTGGCTCTACGAGGCGCTGCACCGCCACGGCTTCGCGTCGCGGCCCGAGAGCATCTCGCGCGACGACGGCCAGCAGCTGACGGACGTGTGGATCGGCGCCGCGGGCCGCTGCGCGCCGCCCGACAACAAGCCGCTGCCCGAGGAACTCGAGCAGTGCCGCGAGTACCTCGTCACCGAGCTGCGGCTGCTCAAGCGCGTGCGCGTCGTGCTCGCGCTCGGGCGCATCGCGCACGAAGCGTTCCTGCGCGGCAGCGGGATGTGGGAGCGCATGAGCGCACGCGAGCGCCCGGAGTTCGCGCACGCCGCCGAGCACCCGCTGCCCGGCGGACTACTGCTCATGGACACGTTCCATCCGAGCCGCCAGAACACGCAGACCGGACGGCTCACGCGCGACATGTGGCACGCCGTGTTCGCGCGGCTGCGCGAAGTGGTGGACGCGCGAGCCTAGAAGTACCCGCGCATGAGCGTGTCGAACCACTCCGGCACGCGCGCGCCGTCCACGCGGTCGAACACCGGCGCGTAGGGCTTCAGGTCGAGCACCGGCGTGCCGTCGATCGCGTCGAGCCCGCTCACGACCAGCGCGCCGGGCTCGATCGCTTCGATCTTCGCGGCCGTCACCCCGAGCACGTTCGGCCGCAGCCGTCCGCGCTGCGCGAACACGCCGACGAGCGGCATGTCGGCGCGGCCGCGCGGGCGGCGTCGCCAGTCGGCCGGCGGCGCTTCGTCGCCCGGCTCGTGGTGCATGTAGAAGAGCACGAGCACGTGGCTCCATTGGTCGAGCCCTTCGAGCGCGCTCGAGAAGGCCGCTTCGACCTCGATGCGCGAACGCACCTCGGCCCAGCCTTCGTCCCCCGTGTGCGTGCGGCCGTTGCGCACGTGCGCGACCGGTTTCAGCGTGATTTCCACGGTGCGATCCTCCCGGGCCCCAAGATAGACGTTGAATCGGCGGCACGCCGCAGGCATTGTGCGGATCGACATCTTCCAGGTGCCCACATCGCGTGGGGTAACAGGGAAGCGGGTGAAATCCCCGCACGGTCCCGCCACTGTGATGGGTGAACGCGTTCGAAGTGCCACCGGCTCACGCGCCGGGAAGGCGAACGCGGTCCGGAGAATCCTCCGGCGCCCTCAGTCAGGAAACCTGCCTGGAAGCCAGAAGTGCCCGGCGCCTCGGAGCAAGGCGCGCGCGGGTCACGGCGCTTCGGCCCCGTTTCCGCGTGCGACTCCTCGCGGAGGCGGGGCGTTTCGATTCGAGCGCGAAAGACGCCGTGATCGATCTCCTGATTTCCACCTGCCTGAGCGCGGCCCTCGCCGTGAGCGCGCCGGGGGCGGCCTCGCCGCCGCCCGCGGACTCCGCGAGCGCGCCGACGTCGCAGGCTCCGCGCACCGTGCGCACGCTGCCGCCCGTCGAGGTGCGGCGCGACCGCGCGCTGCTCGACGCGCGCCGCCGCGCGCCGACCGCGAGCGTGACCGACCTGCGCGCCGGCGAGTCCGCGCGTGCGCTCGAGAGCGTGAGCGAGCTGCTGCAGTCGAGCGCGAGCGCGCGCGTCGTGAGCTACGGCGGGCTCGGCGCGTTCAGCACGCTGTCGCTGCGCGGCGCGCCTCCCGGGCAGGTGTCCGTGTACCTCGACGGCGTGCCGCTCACGAGCGCGGCGCACGGCGTCGTGAACCTGTCCGACCTTCCCGCGAGCGCGATCGACCGCATCGAGGTGTATCGCGGT
The DNA here is from genome assembly GCA_016710095.1 of Candidatus Eiseniibacteriota bacterium. Lineage (GTDB taxonomy): Bacteria > Eisenbacteria > RBG-16-71-46 > RBG-16-71-46 > RBG-16-71-46 > CAIXRL01. Next base: position 31,333 of record JADJLL010000033.1, read on the forward strand.
TTCGCGCCGCTCGGCTTCGGCGCGGCCGCGCCCGGCGGTGCCGTGAACCTCGTCACCGCCGAGGACGGCGCGCCGCGCACGGTGCGCGTCGCCGCGGGATCGTTCGGCACGTACGAAGCGCGCGGCACCGCCGGCGCGAAGCGCGGCGCGTGGTCGGCGCTCGCGCACGCGGGCGCTCAGGGCTCCGAAGGCGACTTCGACTTCGTCGACGACAACGGCACGCCGTTCAACGCCGGCGACGACGAAGTCACGCGCCGCCTCAACAACCGCTTCGACGCCGCGAATGCGCTCGCGCGCGTGGCGTGGGCGCCGCGCGAAGGCGTGCGCGTGAGCGCGCGCGGCGAGGGCTTCCGCAAGGCGCAGGGCGTGCCCGGGCTCGGTGCCATTCAGGCGCCGCATCCGCGGCTCGCGTTCTCGCGCGCGCTCGGCGCCTTCGACGCGGCGGTGGCGCTCGACGACCGCTTGCCCGGCGCCACGCTGCGCGCGCACGCGCAGCGCGAGCGCACGCGCTTCACCGACACCGCGAGCGAGCTGGGCCTCGGCCGGCAGGAAACCGACGCGCGCTTCGCCGACCGCGGCGCCGGGCTCGACGTGGCGACGCCCGCGGCGTGGCGGCGCGTGACCGCGGTCGCGGGCTTCGCGCTGCGGCGCGAGACCGCCGAGCCCGCGGCCCCGACCTACGGTCAGGCGCTGCCGCCGCAGACGCGCCGCGAGACGCGCGCCGCGCACGTGGGCGCGCAGCTGCACTTCGCGGACGACGCGGTCACGCTGCACGCCGCGCGGCGCTGGGACCGTCAGGCGGATCATCTGCGCGCGACGATCGTCGGCGGGCTGCCGTACGCGCTCGACGCGACGCGCGTGCTGAACGCGCCGCAGCTTGGGCTCCGCGTGCGCCTGCCGCGGCAACTCGAGCTGCGCGGCAATTGGACGCGCACGGGACGCGCGCCGGAGTTCCTCGAGCTGTTCGGCGATCAGGCCGTCGTGCAGGCGAACCCGAAGCTGCTGCCCGAGTCGGGCGAGTCGTGGGACGCCGGCGCAGCATGGCGCGGACGCCGCGGCGTCTGGAGCGCGACCGCCGAGTACGCGCACTTCGAATCGCGCACGCGCGATCTCATCACATGGGTCTCCGCGTCGCAGCGCACCGTGCGCGCGACGAACATCGCCCGCGCGCGCACGTCGGGTGACGAGGCGAGCGCGCGTCTCGCGTGGCGCGCGGTCTCGGTGTCCGCCGCGTTCACGTGGCTCGACGCACGGCAGGACGATCGCGCGTCGCTTTATTACGGCCGCCGCCTTCCGCAGCGGCCGGAGTACCAGCGCTACGCGCGCCTCGACGCGCGCCGTGGCGGCTGGCACGCCGCGGCCGACGTGCTCGTGCTCGGCGAGGACTATCTCGATCCCATCAACTTCCGCCGTGTGCCCGAACGCACGCTGGTGGGCGCGTCCTTGTCGCGCGCGTGGGGCCCGCTGCGGCTCACGCTCGAGGGCAAGAACCTGTCCGACAGCCGCGCGCAGGACGTCGGCGGTTATCCGCTTCCCGGCCGCAGCGCGTTCGCTTCGTGCGAGTGGCGCTTCGGCCGTTCCGGCACCACCTCACGCAATCCTCGGAGTTGATCATGCGCCGTGCTCTCGCATCCTTCGCGCTCACCCTGCTCGTCGCGGCTTCGGCCGCGAACGCCCAGACGAAGGCGTTCGTCTACGCGACCGACTATTCGACCGGCAGCCTGAGCGCCGCGGCGCTGCAGCCGCGCACCGTCGCGTGCGACGTGGCGAGCCCGCACTCGGACGCGTCGCTGCGCTTCTACGGCGGGCAGCTGTACGTCGTGAACCGGTTCGGCGGCGACAACATCCAGGTCGTGCACCCCACGACGTACGCGACCTTGCGCCAGTTCTCCGTCGGCAACGGATCGAACCCGCACGACATCGCGTTCGCGTCGGCGACCAAGGCGTACGTGACGCGCTACCAGTCGAACGATCTGTGGATCGTGAACCCCGCGACCGGCGCGCACACCGGTACGATCTCGCTCGCGGCGTTCGCCGATGCCGACGGCTTCTGCGAGATGGACCACATGCACGTGGTCGGGCCGCTGCTCTTCGTGTCGCTCGAGCGCATCCGTACCGATCAGGCCTACGCGCCCGACGACAGCGGGCTCGTGGCGGTGGTGGACATGCGCACGGACGCGATCGTCGACTGCGATCCGGTGACGCCCGGCGTGCAGGCGATCCTGTTGCCGCTGTCGAATCCGTTCACCGCGTTCCAGTTCGACGCCGCGACGAGCCGGCTGCTGATCGGCTGCGCCGGCGCGTTCGGCGCGAACGACGGCGGCATCGTGCGCATCGATCCGGTCAACCTTCGCGCCGACGGCGTCGCGATCACCGAAGCCGCGCTCGGCGGGGACGTGAACGACTTCGTGTGGGGCGGCCCGCAGAAGTCGTGGGCCGTGACGGCCGACGCCGCGTTCACGACGCACCTCGTGTCGTGGAGCGCGCAGACGGGCGCCGTGCTCGCGACGCTGTGGACGCCCGGCGGCTATGCGCTCGCCGACATCGAGCGCGCGGGGAACGAACTCTGGGTGTGCAACAACAGCTTCTCCACGCCGCGCGTGCGCGTGTTCTCGACCGTCACCGACGCGGTCGTCGGCTCCGACGTCGTGTGCGCGCTGCCGCCGGTCGCGCTGTCGTTCGACCAGGCGAGCGCGCAGGCGGCCGGAGTGGGCGGGGAGTCCGCGCGCGCGATGTTCTCGGCCGCGGCGCCGAGCCCGACGCGGGGCGCCACCGCGTTCACGCTCACGCTCGCCGAGCCGGGCGAGGCGAGCGTCACGGTGTTCGACCCCTCGGGCCGCCGCGTGCGGGTGTTGCTCGCCGGTGTCCGGCCCTCCGGGCCGGCGGCGGTCGTCTGGGACCTCGCGGACGGCGCCGGCGCGCGCGTCGCGCCGGGGCTGTACCTCGTTCGCGCGGAAGCCGGTGGCGCGTCCTGGACCCGGCGGGTGATCGTGCTCGAGTGATCCCGCGCGGTCCGTCCCTGCGGGGCAAATACCCCGTCCGGGGCGCCCAGCGGGCAAGTTTCCACTTGGGGCGCCGTGCCGGGTGCGGCACTATTGAGCGGAACGAACTCTCCACCGGGGCGGCCCGCCGCGCCCGGTGACTGCTGCGCCCGGCGCCGCCGGAGCCCGTCAGCGACATCTTTGCTCGATTCCATTTTCCGGAGGGCTCATGCCGTTCCTCGGACGCCGTCTCTTCCTCCTGATGGGTGCCGCACTGGCGCTCGCCACGGCCGGTGCGCTGCGCCCGGCGCCGGCACAGGCCAGCAACGTCATCCTCGAATGGACCGCGCCCGGCGACGACAGCACCTACGGCCGCGCGATGGAGTACGACCTGCGCTGGTCGCTCCGCGAGAACCAGTTCCCCAACCGTTTCTACTCGGCGCGCCGCATCGTCACCAACCTGCCGCAGACGCCGGGCTCGGTCGAACGCGCGGTCGTCTCCGACGTGCCCGAGGGTTCGGCGATCTATTTCGCGCTCCGCACGCGCGACGAACGCGGCAACTGGTCGCGTCTTTCGAACGTCGCGGTCACGTACGCCGTCACCGACGTCGCCGACGGCGGCATCGCGCTCGACTTCTCGCTGCCGTCCGACAACCCTGCGCACGAGCTGACGCAGTTCACGCTCAGCATGCCGCGCCGTGGGGCGGCGACCGTGGACGCGATGGACGTGAGCGGCCGCCGCGTGCGCCGCATCGTGCGTGGCGACATGGCCGCCGGGCGCCACACGATCGCGTGGGACTTGCGCGACGACACCGGCGCGCTCGCGCGTCCGGGCGTCTACTTCGTGCGTGCCCAGGTCGAAGGGCTCAACTTCGTGCGACGCGTGGTGGTGCTCAAGTAACGCACGCCGTCACGACGGAACGAAAACGAATCGGGCGGTCACCTTCGCGGTGGCCGCCCGATTCGTTCGTTCACGCCGCCTCGCGGACGTCCTGCTCGCCGAGGCGATCCTCGGGGAGCCACTTCATCAGCGCGCGCACCATCTGCACGGGACGCAGCGGCTTCGTGAGGAACTCGTTCATGCCCGCGTCGCGGCAGCGCTTCTCGTCGCCCGAGAACGCGTTCGCCGTGAGCGCCACGATCGGCAGGGGGTTGGCCGGGTCCTCGCCCTCGGCGCGGCGGATCGCGCGCGTCGCCTCGAAGCCGTCCATCTCCGGCATCTGGCAGTCCATGAACACGAGGTCGTACCGCTCGCGCCCGATCGCCTCGACGGCTTCGAGCCCGTTCGCCGCGACGGTCACGCGCGCGCCGTAGCGCTCGAGCTGCTTCCGCGCGACGAGCTGGTTCACCATGTTGTCCTCGACCACGAGGATGTTCGCGTGGCAGCGGAACGTCTTCGCGAGGTCCTCGTACGTGTCGTCGGGAAGCACGTCCGACTCGCGCAGCGGAAGCTCGAACCAGAACGTGCTGCCGATGTCCGTCGCGCTCGTCACCTGGATCTGCCCGCCCATCAGCTCGACGATCTGCCGCGTGATCGCCAGCCCGAGCCCCGTGCCGCCGAAGCGGCGCGTGGTCGACGAGTCCGCCTGCGTGAACGCCTGGAACAGCTGGCCCTGCGCCTCGGGCGAGATGCCGATGCCGGTGTCGCGCACTTCGATGCGATAGCGGTCCTCGCACTGGGCGGCGCGCAGGATGCGCACCGTGATGCCGCCGTGCTCGGTGAACTTCACCGCGTTGCCGACGAGGTTCACGAGCACTGGCGCAGGCGGCCGGGGTCGCCGAGCATCGCCTGGGCATCGCCGGGTCCACGCTCGTCTGGAGCGAGAGTCCCTTGCCGCGCACGCGCGGGCCGAACAGGTCGAGCACGGACTGCACGAGTTCGCGCGGATCGAATGCCGCTTCCGCGAGCGCCATGCGGCCGGCTTCGATCTTCGAGAAGTCGAGCACGTCGTTGATGACCGACAGCAACGCTTCGCCGGAACGCTGGATCAGTTCGACGAGCCGCTTCTGGTCGTCGTCGAGCTTCGTGTCGCCGAGCAGCGCGGTCACGCCGATCACGCCGTTGAGCGGCGTGCGGATCTCGTGGCTCATCGTGGCGAGGAAATCGCTCTTCGCCCGGCTCGCCTCCTGCGCCGCGTCGCGCGCCGACAGCAGGTCGCTGGCGTTGCGCTGCAGGTCGGTGAGCGCGCGCTCGAGTTCCGCGGTGCGCTCGTGCACCTTGTGCTCGAGGTTGATCGCCGTCTGGAACAGCGCGAACGCTCCGCCCTGCTGGTCGAGATCGCGCTCGACGCGGCGCGTGAGCGCGGCGTTGACCTTGCGCAGTCGCGCGAGCTCGCGCTCGGCCTCTTCGAGGCGGCGGTCGGAGGGATCGGTCGGAAGGCTCATGCCGCCTTCGGAAGCGAACCGATCGCCACGCCGGTGAAGGTCTGGTTCACGTGCATGCCGTTGATCTGCTCGCCGTAGGTCGAGAAGCCGACGACGTGGTGCTTCACGAACAGCTCGCCCACGCGATCGCGTTCGCCGAGGCGTTCGACCTCGAGGCGGCGCAGGATGCAGTCGCACCCGATGATCAGCTGCGGCGGCCCGATCTGCGCTTCGATCGCGGCGAACTCGCTGCTCAGCATGTCGTGCAGGTCGCCGGGCTGCGCGAGGCTGAGCACGATGCCGTCCTCGATCGCGCAGTAGAACGTCAGGCTTCCGTCGTCGTTGGCCTTCTGGATGCTGCGCACGAACTGCTGGCCGCCCAGGCGCACGACCACGGGATTCGCGGCGAACACCTCGGGCGTGAGCGCGGCGACCTCCTTGCCGACGAGGCGCGCGTAGGCCTCGGCCGCGGGCTCGCCGTCGATCTCGGTCACGGTGCGCTGCGCTTCGTCCGCTCCGGTGACGACGAGCTTCTGGTCCGTGCCCGTGATGTGCTGTGTCTTGAACACCCGGAACGGCAGCTCGGTGTGCACGAGCAGCAGCGCGGCAGCGTCGCTCGCGAACGCGCCCCCGGCGTAGACGTGCGTGCCCTCGAATCGCAGGCCGTCGCCGGCCGATCCGCCGAACAGCGGGATCTCGCCCAGTGCCACGTACAGGGAGCTCGCCAGCAGTTCCTCGCGCACCGAAAGCCCGTCCACGAGAAGCATCGCGAAGGTGTGGTCGGCCGAAGGCTGCACACCCTGCGACGCGAGGCGCGCGCTTGAGGTCGCCGACGATCCCGGCGCCGCCGTTGAGCGTGAAGTGGGTGAGATCCGGGATCGGGGCGCACGCGGCGTGGAACGCGCCGCGCGGGAGCGAGAACGCGGTCACCGAGCCGTCGCTGAGTCCTTCCGGCCCGATCTCGCCGGCCGTCGTGCAGCCCAGCACGACCGCATGGCCGAACGCGCCCTTCACGGCGGCGGCGAACGCGTCGCGATCGAGGTTCGGGCTGGCGAAGAAGACGACCGCGGCGGCATTCGGCGCGTCGAGCTGGTGCGCGAGTTCCCCGGCGAGCACGACGGGGTCGGCACCGCGAACGATGGCGCGGCGCGTGGTCGGGGCTTCGGCCTGCGACATGAAGTGCTCCTGCCGGAGTGAGGACCCGCGGGGGACGGGCAGGGTAGTGGTCTCCGGGGAAAGTCTCGGAGGGCGGGCCGCCTTCTTGAGAGGCCGTTCCGAGCGTCCGTGCCGCCGCTCGGAGGTCGCGCGGGCCGCCGGAAGGCCGCATTCACCGCCAGTTCGGTTGCAACGGCTCGCGCCGAGCGCACTAGCGTGGCCGCTCCACCTGCACTCTGGGAGCCCCCGATGCGCCGCCGACTGCCCCTGTTGCTCACGCTCGTCGCCTTCGCCCTCGTGTTCGCCGCCGTGGCGCACGCCGCCGATGCGCCGCCGGCGCGCGACTACCTCGCCGAGGCCCGTGCGGGCTTCACGCCCGAGAACCGCGCCTACAGCCAGACGCGCGTCTTCCTCCGGCTGGTGGGTCCGCTCTACGGGATCTTCGCCGGGTTCCTGCTGCTCTTCACCGGGCTCTCGCGCCGGTTCCGGGACATGGCGCACGGGCTCGGGCACCGGATGTACGTGCGCGTGCTCGTGTACTTCACGCTCTACGCGAGCGCGATCTTCCTGCTCAGCCTGCCGCTCGCCTGGTTCGAGGAGTTCGCGCTCGAGCATCAATACGGGCTGTCCACCCAGAGCTTCGGCGGCTGGCTCGGCGACTCGCTCAAGGGGCACGTGTTCTCGATCGTCGCGGTCGGCGTCGTGCCGCTGCTCGCCCTCGCGTGGGGGCGCATCGTCGCGAGCCCGCGGCGCTGGTGGGCGTGGATCGCGGCGGGCACGCTGCCGGTCTCGCTCGTCGCGATCGTGCTGCAGCCGGTCGTGTTCGATCCGCTCTTCAACAAATTCACGCCGCTGCACGACGTGACGCTGCGTTCGGAGATCCTCGCGCTCGGCTCGCGCGCGGGCATCCCCGGGCGCAACGTGTACCGAAGTGGACATGAGCGCGAAGACCAAGAAGATCAATGCGTACGTGAGCGGTTTCGGCGCGTCGCAGCGGATCGTGCTCTGGGACACGGCGCTCAAGGGATTGAAGCGCGACGAGATCCTCTTCGTCATGGGGCACGAGATGGGGCACTACGTCCTCGGCCACATGTGGAAGTACCTCGCCGTGGTCTCGCTCGGCGCGTTCGCGGCGTTCTGGGCGTGCGCGCAGCTCGCGGGCGCGCTCGTGCGGCGCTTCGGCACGCAGTGGGGCGTCGAGGGCGTTTCGGATCTCGCGGCGATGCCGGCGCTGTTCCTGTCGCTCACGATCGTGACGCTCGTCACGATGCCGGCGATGAACGCGCTCAGCTGCCGGGTCGAGCACGAGAGCGACATCTACGCGCTCGAGCTCACGCACGACAACGACGCGGGCGCGCGATCGTTCCTGCAGCTCGCGACGGACAACCGTTCCGATCCCGAGCCGCCGACCTGGGTGCGCGTGCTGCTCTACGACCACCCGCCGCTCGGCGAGCGCATCCGTTTCGCGCTCGAGTACCGGCCGTGGGAGAAGGGCGAGCCGAACCAGCTCTACAAGCCGAAGGCGCCGAACCTCGCGGTGAACTGAGCGGCCGTGGCGCTCAGGCGCCCGGGCGTTCCTTCCACCACAGCGCGAACATCGCGAGCGCGAAGAGCATCTGCGAGCGGTCCGCGCGGCCGCTGCGGTGCTCGGCGAAGAGCGCCGTGACGGCTTCGGGCTTCAGCGCGCCGGCGTTCTCGGCGCCGGAGTCGCGCCACAGTTCCTCGGCGTAGCGCCCGAAGTCCCCGCGCACCCAGCGCGCGAGCGGCACCGCGAAGCCCTGCTTGGGGCGGTCGAGAATGCCGGGCGGCAGCCACGGTTCCACAGCCTTCCGCAGGATGTACTTGCCGGTCGAGCCGCGCAGCTTGAGCGACACGGGCACGCTCGCGGCGAAGTCCACGAACGTGTGCGCGAGGAACGGCACGCGCACCTCGAGCGAGTGCGCCATGCTCGCGCGGTCCACCTTCGTGAGCATGTCGTCGGGCAGGCGCACGAGCGTGTCGGCGTAGAGCAGGTTCTCGACCGGATCGCGCGACACCGGCTTCGCGAAGTACGTGGCCTCGAGCCGCGCGAGTTCGTCGCCGGAGTCCAGCTGCGCGGTGAACTCGGGACGGTAGAGCTGTGCGCGCACCGACCGCGGCGCGAGCTGGTACTTGCTGAAGAAGCGCTGGAACGTGCTCGGCAGCGCGGCGTCGGCGGAGACCTTCGCGAGGCGCTGGCGGAAGTAGTTCCACTTCGGCAGCGGCATCGGCGGCAGCGTCGCGAGCGCGGCGGCCCAGCGGAACAGCGGGCCGTTCTCCTGCACGAGGCGCTCGTTGTAATGGCGCTCGTAGCCGGCGAACAGTTCGTCGCCGCCGTCGCCCGACATCGCCACGATCACCTGCTCGCGCGCGAGGCGCGAGACGTACCACGTGGGAATCGCGCTCGGGTCCGCGAACGGCTCGTCGTAGCAGCGCGCGAGCTGCGGCAGGATCACCGCCGCGTCGTCGAGCTCGACCTTGCGCTCGGTGTGGATGCAGCCGAGGTGCTCGGCCACGCGGCGCGCGTAGGGCGACTCGTCGAACTCGTTCACGTCGAACCCGATCGTGAACGTGCGCACCGGCTCGCGCATGACCTTGCTCATGGCGGCGACGACCGCGGACGAATCCACGCCGCCGGACAGGAACGCGCCGAGCGGCACGTCGGCCTGCAGGTGGCGCTGGGTCACCGCGAGGAACTCCTCGCGGAAGCGCTCGATCCAGTCGCGCTCGCTCATCTCGGGCGCGGTGCGGTAGCGGAACTCCCAGAAGCGCTCGAGCCGCGGCTCGCCCGTGGCGCTCACCGTGAGCGAACAGCCCGGCGGCAGCTTGAGCACCTCGTCGTAGATCGTGTGCGGCGCGAGCACGTGCCCGAACGCGAAGTACTCGTCCATGGACTTCGCGCGCGGCGTGAACGACAGCCCGGGAATCGCGGCGAGCGTCTTGAGCTCGCTGCCCCAGGCGATGCCGCCGTGCTGCAGCGTGTAGAAGAACGGCTTGATGCCGATCGGGTCGCGCGCGAGGTGCACGGTCTTTTCGACCTTGTCCCAGATCGCGACCGCGAACATGCCTTCGAGCTTCGCCCAGATCGCCGGGCCCCACGTGACCCAGCCGCGCAGGATGCTCTCGGTGTCGCTGTGCCCGCGGAACGTGTGACCGGCGGCTTCCAGTTCGGCCCGCAACGACGGATGGTTGAAAATCTCACCGTTGAACGTGATCACGTACCGGCCGCAGTCGCTCGTCATCGGCTGGTGGCCGAGCGGGGAGAGATCGACGATCGCGAGCCGGCGCATGCCGAAGCCGAAGTCGCCGTCGGCGAACGTGCCCTCGTCGTCCGGGCCACGGTGCACGATCGTCGCGCACATCGCGCGCATCGTGCCCTCGTCCACCGCGCGCCCTCCGCGCGCGTACCAACCGACGATCCCGCACATGCTCTAGCGTCCTTTCCGGTGGCGCGCGATCGCGCGCTCGTAGACCTGCAGCACCCGGCTCGCGACCGCTTCGAGCGCGAGCGGCGCGACGCGTTCGCGTCCGGGCCCGCGCGTGGGCGAAGCGAGCACGGCGGCGGTGGCGTCCGTGAACGCTTCCACGGTGCGCGCCACGACGGCCGACGGCGCGCAGTCGCGCAGCCGCTCCTCGCAGTCGCCGACGGGCGCCGCAACGACGGGCAGGTTGCAGCTCATCGCTTCCTTCACGGTGTTCGGCGAGCCCTCGTGATAGGAGGGCAGCAGCAGCACGTCGGCCCCGTTCATCGCCCGGACCATGTCCTCCGGCGGCCTGCCGTAGACCCACTCGAGCCGCACGTCGAGCCCGCGTGCCTTGAGCGCCGCCTCGACGCCCTGGGCGAGCGCGAAGTTCTTGCGCGGCTCTTCCGGGTTCGCGGCGAACAGCAGCACGTGCCCGTCGCGCCGCCAGCCGAGCGCGTCGCGCGCTTCGTCGCGCGGCATGGGCGTGAAGCGCGTCATGTTCACGCCGTTCGGGATCACGTGCACGTCCGCGACGTCGGCGATCACGCGGCGCATTTCCTCGCTCTTCACGATCACACCGTCGGCGCGGCGCGCGGCCCACTTCGACAGCGGGATCAGCGCGCGGCTCTTGAACGACAGCTGGCCCCGGTCGTCCGGGCGCCCGAGCAGGTCGTCGCCGCAGAACGACACGACGAGCGGCAGCTTCACGTTCGCGCACGCCGCGCCCGAGTAGCCGTAGTGCGCGTGCACGACGTCGGCGCCGCACGAACGCGCGACGTCCGGCAGCGCGCGCAGCGCCTTCACGTACTCGCCCATGCTCTTCCAGCCTTCGATCTCGTAGAGCGTGTTCTGCACGCCCGCCGCGGCGAGCGAGTCCGCCTGCGACTTCACGAACGCGCCCCAGTGCGGGCGCCGTTCGTTCGGCCACATGTTCGTGACGACGAGGACGCGCATCACAGTGGCCGCGCGTCGCGCGCGCGCTCGGCGAGGTGGTAGAGGCTCATGGCGAGGTAGCGCGGGTAGTCGTTCCGATCCGAGAGCACGCCGTAGTCGCGGCGCGAGAAGTGTGCGAAGCCGCCGTCGGAACGCTGGTGCGACAGCACGAAGCGGAACGTACGGTCGGCGAGCGCGCGATGATCGGCCCAGCCGTACGCGCTCACGGTGTGCAACGCCATGCCCACGGCGTCGGCGTAGTAGAGCACCTCGGGATCGGCCTTGAGACACGACGCGCGCACGGCGCCGGACTCCGTGACGCCGCCCGCGAGATAGCCGGCGAGGCGCACGGCGAGCGCGCGGGCGCGTTCGTCGCGGTGCGCCTGCGCGTACCACGCGAGCTTCATGCACTGGAACGCGTTGTACTGGTAGCAGAGGTAGTGCTGCTGGAGCCGGTTCTCGTGCACGCTCGGCAGCTCGTACGGCAGTTCACCCGTCGGCTCCATCACCGCCTCGAGGAAGCCGAGCATCGCCGGCACCTTCTCGAGGAAGCGTGTGTCGCCCGTGGCCGAAGCGAAGCGGCCGAGCACCCAGATCCACTCGCACGTGTTGTTGGGCACCATGCCGCGCGGCTTCTGGAAGTAGTTCACGCACAGCCCGGCCGGATGCTCCTGGTAGCCGATCTCGCGCTCCAGGTAGTCGTACCAGCGCCGTGCGGCGCGCAGGTACGACTCGTCGCCGTCGCGCTCGTACGCCTCGAGCATCGCGACCGCGCCGAAGTCACCCTCGACCGTCGCGATCAGGTGTCTGCGCTCCGGCAGCGGGTAAGCCCACGCGCCGTCCTCGCGCTGCGTCTCGCGCACGACGCGCGTCGCCTCGCGCGCGGCCGCGTGGTACGCCGGGTCGCCGGTGAGATCGCCGAGCGTCCACGACGCGAACGCCCAGTAGGCCTGGCCCTGGAGGAAGTAGTGCCGCTCCACCGGGCGCAGCGCCGGCAGGTAGCTCTTCACGAAGCGCCAGAAACGGATGTTCCAGCGCACGCCCTGATCGGCGCCCGCGAGCTTGCCGTCGTGCAGGTGGCGCGCGGCGAGATAGCCGTGCAGCGCGCGCACGCGCGGAAGCAGCGCGATCGCGTTCGGGGCGGGGGAGACGCCGGGCGGGGGATTCACTCGCGGACTCGGGATTCCTCGGGGACCGTCAGGGAAGGACCACCACGCGCTGAAGCGCTTCCTGGGAACGGGTGCGAAGTCTTACCAGATACAGCCCCGGTGCGACACGCCGCCCGGTGCGATCGCCGAGGTCCCAGCCCCACTCGAAGCGCGAGCCGTCCGCGCCGGCGACGACGGACTCGGTGCGCGTGTACACGTTGCGCCCCTGCACGTCGAGCACGTCGAGCGTCACGGGGCCGCTCTCGGCGGTCGCGAACGAGAGCCGCGCGCGCGTGCGCGCGGGATTCGGGCCGATGGGCGCGAGCGTCAGCCGCGACACGCGCGCGGCGCCGCCGACGGCGACCGGCGCGGGCTGCAGCGCGGGGTCGTAGACGAGCACGCGCAGCGAGTCGATCGAGAGTCCGTCGAGCTGCGTGAAGCTGTCGGCGCGCGAGCGGAAGCGCAGGCGCACGTTCGTGGCCGCGGCGCCCCCGGCGAACGCCGAAAGGTCCACGCGATCCTGCTTCCAGCGCCAGCGCGTGCCTTCGAATGCCGGAATGCCTGCACCGATGACGTCGATCGGGTCGCTCGTGGTGGAGCCGTTGCCCGCGAGTGCTCTCCACGTGGTGCCGTCGAGGCTCGCCTCGACCGCGCCGCCGTCGTAGTCGCTCTCGTAGCCCCAGCGGTCCTCGAAGAACGCCCACGCATGCACGCCGTGCGAGAGGTCGAGCGCCGACGTGAGCGTCGCGGTCGTGTTCATGTTGTTCGCGTAGACGCCGTTCGGGCTGTCGGACAAGTAGGCGCTCGGGTGCAGCGGATCGTTCGTCTTCACGGCCCAGCCGGCGCCGGTGATCGTCCAGCCCGTCACCGCGTCGCACGCGTGCACGGCGACGACCGTCGGCACGCCGACGACGACTTCGATCGTGTCGCGCGAGTGCAGGCCCTGTCCGTCGGTGAAGTCGACGCGGAAGCGCATCATGCGACCCGGTGTGACCGTGTCGGCGGCCGCCACGACGAACGTGGCCCCGCCGATCGGATCGGCCGATTGGAACGACCCGAGGCTCGGGAAGAACACCGGGCCCGTGAGCGCTTCGACTTCGTGATCGATCGCGGTGAGTGTCGCCTGCAGCGACGGTCCCGCGGTGCCGCTCGCGCCGATGTTGCGCGCGCGGATGCTCACGTGCGCGGTGCCGCCGGCGGGCAGCGAGCCTTCGACGAGCGACGAACGCTCGAGCCGCATCCACGGTCCGGCGATGCCCGCCGTCACGAACGCGGTCTGCACCGCGGCCTCGGAGATCGCCGCGACGCGCGAGGGCGAAGGCCAGAAGCCGTCGTCCGGGCCGCCCATCTCCGGCGTGAAGGTGAAGCCCTTCGGCTTGAGCAGCGTGTCGCCGTAGACGAAGTCGTTGAAGTCGCCGTTCGTCTCGTAAAGGATGCGCGGCCCCGGGCCGCCCGTGTAGCCGTTCGCGCGCGTGAGTTCGTCGGACCACGTCTGGAACTTCACCGAGTCCGGCGTGCCCGCCGCGGTCCAGCCCCACGGATGCACGAGCAGGTCGCTGTACGTGTGGAACGAGAGTCCGCTGGTGGGCTTGAGTGCGACGACGACGTTGCGCTGCACCTGCGTCTCGGGTTCGGAGTACGCGCTCGGGCCGCGGTAGACGTCGGAGCTCGGCGAGCCGCTCGAGCCGATGTTGTTGAGTCCCCACTTCACGCCGAAGTTGCGGTTGAGGTCGATGCCGTCGCCCGTACCCGTGAGGCCGTCGAGGTTGTTGTCGCGGAGATTCTTCCTCCACATGCCGAAGGTGCCCGTCGTGTCCCAGATGCGCTGGTTGTAGAAGTACCGTCCGGGTTCACGCACGGGATCAGGTAGATGCGCCGGTGCTCGAGCAGGTACTTCACTTCGGGGTCGCCGGGGTAGCGCGCGAGCAGGGAGTCCGCGAACGCGAACAGCGCGTGCATGCCGCCGGGTTCGCGCGCATGCGTGAGCGAGTTGAAGAACGCGACGGGCCGCGTGTCGGGCCCGCTCACCGTGGTGCCCGGCGAGCTGGAGTCCCCAGATGGGGCGGTGGTGCAGCGACCAGCCGAGCGTGTCGAGCCGGTCGGCGACGACGCCGTTCGCGTCGCTCGCGACCAGGTCGTCGAGCTTGATCTTGATCTCGGTCAGGTTCCAGAAGCCGCCGAGCGAGCCCTGGCCCACGGGCGGCAACACCTCGGGACGGAACTGCCCGTCCGCCCGCGTCGCGCTGCGAACGAGCCTGGGCGTGAGGAGGGCGCGCGTGGCGAGTTCGCGGCGCGCGCGATCCGCCGCGGTGCGCCCGGGGTTCTCGTCGACGACGTGCGCGTTCGCACCGAGTCGCGCGAG
>JADJLL010000034.1 GCA_016710095.1 Candidatus Eiseniibacteriota bacterium
CCTTCGACTTTGCCCGGCGAGGTACTTCTGCGCCCACGGGTGCGCTTCCGGGTCGTCGAGAAGCTCGCCCGCGCACGCGGTCAGGCGCAGGCGCGACAGGTCGTACTTCGACGGCACTTCCCGCCGTGGCTCATCCCACATGCGCACGGCGGTCGGCGCGGTGGACATCACGTTCACGCCGAAGCGCGCTCACTACAGCTCCAGGTGACGTCGGGCGACGGATAGTCCGGCACACCTTCGCGGCGAACACCGTCCGCGCCGATCGACCAACGGGCCGTACACGATGAAAGATTGCCCGACGATCCAGCCGATGTCGGACGTGCTCCAGTAGATCGCGCTCGCCGATCTGTTAGAACGCGCGCGCGGGTAGTTCACGCCATTCATGTAGCCGCCGGTCCGTGCACCCGCCCTTCGGCTCAGGGTCGTGCCGGAGGTGCGAAGGATGAACAGCGGATCTTCCGGGTCCATCGCCTCCGGGCTCGCGGTGGATCTCACGCCGCCGCCTGCACGTCGGAAATCGTGCTCGCTCGGAATCGAACTGCCACGGGCGCGTCGCCAGGACGCGAGCCGCGGCGATGCACGACCACGTGCTCGACGAACGTGAGGTCGCGCACGGCCTCTTCGACCGTCGGCCAAAGCGCCTTGCGGCCGCGCCGCAGGCCGTGAAGTCCGAGCACACGATCACCTTGGCGGCGCAATCCTCGATCCGAGCTTTGGGCAGGCCGCGGTGCCCATACCGGCGTAGCCACGACCGGTGGATCGCGCCGATGCGCGCACGAAGCATCACTGACGATCACCCTCGGGCACGAGCGGCATCGCGAGGATCCACCCAGTCGCCGCGCTTCACGCCCATGCGGCGGAGCGCGTTGCCAAACCAGTTCACCTCGCGATAGAGCCGGTTGTACGTGTAAGTGTGCTCTTCGCCGTCTTCGCCGTACCAGATGATCGCGGCCTTGTTGCGACGATTCGGAATACACGTGGCGATCGATGCAGTTGACCGACGCGTTCGGCTACCGCCGATGAACCAGCGATAGTTCGGCGCCTCGAACTCGAGCACCTTGTAGAACGGCGTCATCAGTCGAGCTGGTCGGCCTTGTCGGACCAGAACCGCTCCGGGATCGCCGAGCGCGTGCTGTGCGCTCGATCGCGTCGTTGCTGGGTACGCCTCGCGCGCGCGCTCGATGGGCGGCGGAATGATGACTTCGTCGCAGGCGAGGCGCGCGATCGCGGCCTGCGCGGGTTCGCTCAGTTCGAGAGTAGAGCCCGGGATTCGCATCGCCGGAACGTTCACGGTCAGACATGGCGCACCTCGGGGGTCCGGGATGGACGACGACGATCGCCGGAGGTTAGGCCAAGAACGGCGGGCGCCACGGTGTTATGGCGCCCCGCGCACTGAATGCCAATGAGTTTGCGTGGGCGATACTCAGCGCGCTCCGCACGCCGCGCGAACGTCGCAGCGTCGCCCGCGCGCGTGAGCTGGAGAAGCGCTTACGCCCGGACGGGACGCTCGCGGACTCGTCGAGCGCGACCCGATGCGTGCCCTCACCGACGAAGCGCCGACTTCGCGGCGCCAGAGCACTCGCCGCGAGATCAGGCGCCTCAGTCGCGCGGGTGCGGCGTCCGGCAGCGTGAACTCCGACCGCGGCGTGAATCGCGGGATTCTCGACGAAGCCGCGCAGCGCAAATTTCGTGCGGCCGGGGATCGTCACGCGCGCACGGCTGCCGGGCACCACTCCGGCGGAACGAACAGGCCGGTAATACCGCTCTCGCCCGGTGCGCGTCCGCGTCCACAACAGGTCCAACGTTCGCCGGTAGTGGACACCGCCTGCCCGATGCGCGACCGGTGACACCGTCGGTGCCACGTTCGACCAGAGGATCGCTTCCGGGGCCGTGACCGACCAGTCGAGCCGCGCGCCGTGCAGGCTCGGCCTGATCCCCTGAACGCGGCGGACGTCGGAACGGGTGGATAATCAGCGAGCAGCTGCACGTGAATCGTCAAACCGGGGACGTCGGTGTCCTGCCACGCCACGATCGCGCGGTAAGCGTAAGCTGATCAACCGCATCGTGAAGCTCGCGTTGGTCGCCAGCACGACGCCGTCGGTTACCCGGCCAGCGCGATCGCGCCGTAAGCCGTCGAGTACCAGCGCCTTGGGCGTCGCGCCTTCGAGCCACACTGGAAGAGTCCACCCGATCCGTCGCCCGCCGTCGTGCCGCCGGTTGCGCAAATCCAGGCGCGCCCGCAGGTCCCCAGAGCACTGTCGGGCTCATGCTCGCACGAGACACGCTGCGGGCGCGGCGTACTCCGTCGTCGTCGATCGCAGAATGCGCGCCACCAGCGCCGTCACCGGCGATCCGGCGCGTTCGTTCCAGAAACGATGCCCGTCGTGTTCCCGCCGGCGGCGAGGCTGCATCGCGGCCGAGACGCGCACAGACAGTACGTGGTCGTGTCGGGCTCGTTGGACGGCCTGCGCAACTACCCGCGAGCGGGTCTCCGTTCGCCCCGATCGGCACCGCTCGCCCAACTCCGGCGTCTGCCAGTTCGACGTCAGCGTGGGAACTCCGTCGCCT
The DNA here is from genome assembly GCA_016710095.1 of Candidatus Eiseniibacteriota bacterium. Classification (GTDB taxonomy): domain Bacteria; phylum Eisenbacteria; class RBG-16-71-46; order RBG-16-71-46; family RBG-16-71-46; genus CAIXRL01. Next base: position 2,569 of record JADJLL010000034.1, read on the forward strand.
ATCGTCGGGCGCAGGCGCTGCAGATGCATGCGTTGTCGCCCGCGGCAACGGCGATCATGCCTCCCCTGCTCGTCCCGCAGGAACGAACAGGCTCGACAGATACCGTGCGTGGAGGAAGCGGCTTCCCGACCACGCTTCCGTTACTCTTCAGTACGGGCCGTTGAAGTTCAGCCAGCGCCGCGGGCTCGTCGGGGTACGTCACACGCCATTGAAGAAGGCTCCGTCGGCTCCGTCGTCGACGCCAACACGCCGGGCGCGACCCGCTCGCTCGTAGGTCATGTTGCGCACGGGCGTGCCCGCGGAGGCCAGCCGGGGGCGCGACACCGTCAGGGGCCGGGGCGATGTGTACTGACGGCTGCGATAGACCGGGCCGCTTCCGCCGTCCTCGATCGTCTCGACGGTGGAGAGCGGGTAGAGCCCCTGCGGGCCATCACGGGCCGCGCCGATGACGTCGATCGGGCCGGGCGACTCCGCTCGTCGTCCCGGCCCGAGGGGGCACCGTGCCGTCCGCGGCGAGTCGGTACACACCGTCGCGAGCGCACCACTCGCGACGACTGACACACCGCCGCGTCTGCGTCGGAGGCGAGGCTCAGCAGGCCCGTGCCGGAAGACTCACGCCCGTCAGCCGGGCCACTCGGCACTGCCCGCGGGCGACGCGAAGGCGCAAGAGCAGCGCCATCGGAGAAGTGCGAGAACATTCAGGCGCATGCGGAAAGACCACAGCGTGCGGAGCAGGGGAACTCATGCTTAAGCCTCAGGGGATGTCTCAGGTGCGCATCGCATCGTGCCGGAAATCGTCAAGGGGCGTCGCTCCGCGACGACGTTAACACCAGGGTCCGAGACGTCCCCGGGAATATCGATACCGGAGCATGGGGGCGCCGAGAAATTCACACGCACGCTGCGTGCAACCTTCGCCTCGGTCCCAAAGCGTGACGGGCGGGCCGCATTTGCAGCGGTCCGCCCGTCTTCGTCTTGCGACACGCTGTTTAGTGACGCAGCACGCCCGCCACGATCAGCATCGCGATCGCGACGCCCATGAGGCTTTCGCCCGCGATGAGGCCGGACGACACGGGCACGACGTACTTGCGCGCGAACTCGGGGTTCGTCGACTGCGCGATCTTGGCGCCGAGCGCGCCGATGAACATCGCGATCGCGTTGCTGCCCGGCACGACCATCGCGATGCCGAGACCGCTGGGCGACGGCACGTACTGCTTGAGCGCCTTGGGCGCGAACCGCTCGAGCATCGCGAGCGCGACGCCGAGCGCGAGACCGATGGCGATGCCCTGGCGCGCGAGTCCGTCGAGCGCGCCGAGGCCGCCGGCGAACGCCTTCGACACGCCGGCCCACACGAGGCAGGACGGCGCGGGCCACGCGTCGGTGCCGAGCACCGTCGGATCGGGAATCAGGATGTTGAACGCGGGCACGACGACCGCGGCGCCCGCGAGCACGCCGAAGAGCTGCGCGTAGAACTGCACGCGCGGGCTCGCGCCGAGCATCCAGCCGGTCTTGAGCGTCGTGAGCAGGTCGGCGGCGTGCAGCCCGATGCCGCCCGTCACGTTCGCGCTCATGATGTTGCCCGACAGGTTGCCGGGCGTCATCGCGCCGAACACGAGCTGCGTCACCGGTCCGAGCGCCTTGGTCGGCGTCACGTCGGTCTCGCCCGTCACGCGCGAGGCGACGAAGCCCATCACGACCGCGAGCGGCACTGCGATGAGTCCCGCCCACCACGGAATCTGGAACAGCTGCGTCATGAGGAACACGACGACCGGTCCGAGAATCACGAAGCCCGCGGGGAACCACCAGCCCGGACACTCGATCTCGTCCATCGGGTCCGCGGTCGCCGCGTCCTTCTTGCCGAAGAGCGAGCCCATGCCGCTGAACGACCGGCTCACGCTCTTCCAGTCGAGCGCGAACGACGTGAGCCCGGAGGCCACGAGGATCGAAGCGCCCGGCCACACGGTCCACCCGACGATCGCCTTGTAGCTCACCGTCGCGATCACGCCCTTGGCGACGAGCGCGGGCGCGAGGAACGCGTAGGTCAGCAGCCCGCCGAGCAGCAGCGACCAGCCGGTGCGGAAGCTCATGAGCGCGCCGGCGCCGATGAGCACGACCTCGGTCTTGAGCGCCATCGTGTAGTCCGACGCGGGCCGCCCGCCGATCGTGAGCGAGCCGAGCGGGAACGTGCCCGGCAGGTTGAACGGCATGAACGAGCCTTTCGCGTCGCGGAACCAGGCGACCGCGGCCGCGAAGAGCGCGCCGAGCCCGAGCGCACGCGCCTGCTGCAGACCTTCGCCGCCGCCCGTGCCGTCGGCCGCGCCGTGAATCGCGCGCAGCGTTTCGGCGGTGGCCTTGCCGGTCGGGAATGCCAGCCCCTCGTGATTGATGAGCTGGCGCTTGATCGGGATCGCGGTGAACACGCCGAGCGCGGCGATGGCGCCGAACCAGAAGATCATCGCGGTCGGGTCCGGGCGCAGCGTGGTGACCATGAGCAGCGCGCCGAACGCCGCCATGTTGCCGCCGCCCGTCATGAAGCCCGCGCCGGAGGACACGGTGATGAGCGCGTTGTTCTCGAGCGTGCCGAGCGGGCGAATGGGGCGGCCCATCGCGGCCGTGACGCCGTGGAAGAGCTGGAAGATCGCGAACGCCAGGATCGCGGCGGTGATCGTGACGCCCATGGACCAGCCGGTCTTGAAGAACACGTACAGGTTCGACAGGCACATCACGGCGCCGATGGCCATGCCCACGATCACCGCTCGCAGCGTGAGCTGGGCGGCGCCGGGCTTGTAGAGGTGTTCGCGCCAGTAGCGTTCGGGATTATCGGGTGCGGCGTCACGCGGATCGATCATCGAAGGCTCTCGGTGTCGGTGTGGGGTGCCTGCGAGCTTGGAGGAACGCGGCAGTCTAACCACACCGGGCAACGGAGTCGCGACTATTCGACGGGACCGCGATCCTGCTCGGAGTCCGGATGCACGGCGTCCTCGAGGTCGCGGGCGACCAGCGTGACGAGCGAGCGGAGCACGAAGCAGAAGAAGACCAGGCCGGCCGCGGGCACGAGCGCCATGAGCCACTCGCCTTCGTACACCAACCGCGCCACCCCGAAGATGCACAGCAACGTCATGGCGAGCAGCGTGAGGCCGAACCAAACGGCCTGCATGCGCCCGGGCAGCAGGTGAAGCCACCAGTCCATGGAAACGGCCTTTCCGGGGGACACGCGGATATTCGGGGGTGAAGGCTCCGCGGGTAAAGCGAAAAAGCCCGCCCGGAGCGGCAGCGGCGCTCCCGGGGGCGGGCATGCGAAAGGCGGGCGGCTTTCGCCACCCGCCTTTTCGCTCCCGTCTCGAACGGCACGTCAGGCCGCGAGACGGTGTTCCTTGCGATCGAGGTCCGGGACCACGATCACGAAGAGCGTGCCCAGCCGGTCGTTGCTCACGAACTGCACGTCGCCCTTCAGGTACCGCTCGGTGAGCAGCTTCACGCTGTACGTGCCGACGCCGCGTCCGTCGCCGCCCTTCGTGCTGAAGGAACGCTGGAAGATCTGCAGCTGGATCGGCTGCGGAATCACGCCTTCGTTGTGGACCGACAACGTGAGTTCCCCGGCGTCGAGTTCGGCGCTCACCGACACCATGCCGCCCTCGGGTGTGGCTTTGAGCGCGTTTTTGAGGAGGTTCGACACCACGCGGGCGAGCAGTGACGGGTCGGTGTGCAGTACGCCGGTGCGCGTGCAGTCGAGTTCGATGCGCCGGCGCTCGCCGACCGGATGGCGGCGGAAGAGCACGACCTGCGCCTCGAGCAGCTCGGTCAGGTCCACGCAGTCCACCTGCAGTCCCAGCTCACCACGCTCGGCGGCGAGGATCTGGCGCTGCGACATGATCTGGTCCACCGCGAGCGTGGACAGCCGAGTCATCTCGTGCTTCCACGTGAGTTCGACTTCGGGGTCCGGATGTTCGTTGTCGAGCAGCTCGGCGAGACGCTGCACGCCGCCGACCGTGTTGAGCAGGTCGTGGAAGAACGTGCGCTCGAGCACCGCGCGCCGCTTCTCGCTCGAAATGTCCTCGACGGCGACGACGACGTACTCGTGCTCGTGAATGGCGAGCCACGTCGCGTGCACGCGCAGATCGAGCGCGCCGCCGTCCACGGCGCCCGCGGTACGGATGCGGCACTCGCGCGTGATGCGCTTGTGCGTGGAGAGGCACTCGAGCACCGCGCCGACGGCGCCGCACTGCGAGCAGGCGTGTGTCGTGCCGCAGCCGCCGGGGCGCTCGCACGCGCGCACGCAGTGCAGCAGCTCACCGGGGCGCATGCCCATGACGTGTTCGGAGTCGGCGGGGTCGATCGTCTCGCGCAGCAGCTTGTTCGCGAGCAGCACCTGGCGATGGCGATTGAGGATCATCGCCGCGCCTGGCATCGCGTCGAGCAGCGCGACCGCGGAGGTGTCCGACAGGAAGGCTTCGCGTTGGCGCTGCAGCACGTCGTGCTCGGCTCGCGTCGCCGAAGCGAACACGGTGTCGTTCACCGACAGTCGAGGATTCATTCCACACTCCGGTCCGAGGAAGGTCCGGTGAGAATTCTCGGCAACGGCAGGGCCTACTTGAGCGAGCGATCTGCGCGGCGTCTTGCGATTCGCCCGAGGAGGCCGGGAGACCTCAGGCCACGCCGACGCGCAGGCCGGTGACGCTCTCGGGCAGCGCGTTCGCGCCCGCAAGTGACAGCCGCTGCGTGCCGGGGCGTCCGCCGCCCGCGGTGTACAGCCGGATGCGCACGCTGCCCGCCTGCACCCAGGCGGCGCCGTCCTCGCGCGACATCGAGCCGAGCTCGAGCCACTGGCGCCACAGTTCGAGCGCCGCGTCCACGTCGCCGACCGCGATCTCGATCGTCGTCACGCCGCTCGCGCCGTTCGCGTGCACGCGGCGTTCGGGCGCGTCGGGAATGCGGCGCTCGATCGGCGTGATGTCCTCGATCAGGAACGGCAGCTCCCGCGACATCGGCAGCGCGAGCTTCCACGCGAGCCGCACACCGTCGGGGCGTTCGCGTCCCATGCTGAACGGTCCGTCCACGGGCACGCCGCGCAACTTGGCCGTGCTCACGTAACGCTCGAGTCCCGGCGTGCGGAAGACGCAGTCGGCGACGCCGTAGGGTCCCAGGAACGCCGGCAGGAAGCGCCGGCCGAGCGCGTCCACGTCGCGCCACGTGCGGCGCGAGCGCAGATCGTCGCGCATGCCCGGCTCGCGCAGCGCGAACAGCTCGAGGTACGTGCCGTCGCCGAACACGACGAGCGCGTTCTCGGTCGGCGTGCCCTCGTGCTTGCCGCCCGCGGTCACCGTGAAGCCCGCGGCGGCGAAATCCATGCACGCGTCGGCGAGCGACGGCACCGTGACGATGGCGTGATCGAAGGAAAGCGGCATGCGCGCAAGTTGCCACGAGGTGCGCCGCTGGTCCAGTGCTCCCGAAGTTGCACCCGCCGCCTCGCGTGCGCACCATGCGCGCGCGCCGCTCGACACCCGCCCCGGAGATCGCCATGTTTCGACGACTGTTCTTCACGCTCCTGCTGATCGCCACGATGCATGTGGCCGCCGCGGCCGCCGCAGCATCACGCACCGCCGCCGACACGCTCGCCTACTCCGGCACGTTCTCCTCCCCCGCGCGCTTCTACGCGCTGCGCCTGCGCCCAGGGCAGGACCTGCGCGTGGAGTTGCAGAAGCTCGCGCGCGCGAAGCACCTGCGCGCCGCGTTCGTCGCGTCGTGCGCGGGAAGCTGCACGCGCACGTCGGTGCGCTACGCGAACCAGCCGTCGGCGAGCGTGCGCGACGGGCACTTCGAGATCGTCTCGCTCACCGGAACGCTCGCCGCGGACGGCATGCACCTGCACGCGAGCTTCTCCGACTCGACCGGCGCGACGTTCGGCGGGCACCTGATGGACGGCTCGCTCGTGTACACGACCGCGGAGATCGTCGTGGGCGAACTCGAGCGCGCGGCATACTCGCGCGAACCCGATTCGACGTACGGCTACCGCGAGCTGGTGGTGCGCCGGCGCTGACGCGCGCGCAGTGACGTCCGCCGCGTCAGTGGGCGGCGAGCGGAATGCTCACGCTGACGGCGCCACGCAGGTCGCCCGCGCGATACCCGGTCGCGACGTCCTTCGGATAGCGGCGCTTCAGCTCCGCCGCGACGTCGGCGGGGATGTCGGCCGCCGAGCCGTGGCACTTCAGGCACGGCTCCGCGGGCATCACGATCGGCTTGAGGTAGCGCAACGTCGCACGACCGCCCTCGCTCACGACTTCATAGCGCTCGTAGGTCGAGTCGAGCGGCTTCGTCGCGTGCTCACGCGCGAGGGACCGAAGCTGCCGCCGCTCCCACGCGTCGGGCTTGTCCGCGGCATTGCGGGGCTTGAGGCTCACGCGACGGACGCGCCAGCCGGCCCTGCTCGCGCTGCTGCGCCATCTGCAAGGCGACTGGAACAGCTGCCGATCGCCGCGACCGGACCGCTCTCCTTGAGCTGCGCTTCGAGCAGCTGCTTCGTCTGCCCCATGAGCGACTTGGCCGTCTCACGCGCGAGGGCCAGCTCGGCCTCGGGAGCGGTGGACGGAGCGGCGGCGGCGAGCACGAGGCCCACGCACGCCGCCGCCATCCATGCCTGCAGTCGCTTCATCTACTTGTGCAGCGACTTGATCATCGCGTCGAAATCCTTCTCCGCCGCGCGGGCCGTCTTTTCGGGGCCCGTCATCTTGAAGAACACCGAGCCCTGCGGACCCTCGACGATCGCCGCGACCAGGCGGTACGCCGACTTCTTGTCGGTCGCCTGCATCGTCGGACCGGACGGCGCGGTGTACGTGCCGTTCACGGCGACGCGGTGGATCTTGAACTCGCCGACTTCGAACTTCGAGCGGTCCGGCTGGCCGGGCTGCTCGAGCTGGCCGATCCAGCGGTCGATGTTCTCGTCCACGCCGCCGCCCTGGCCCTGACCGAAGTAGAAGACCGCGCACTCGGCGTCCTCGGCGTCACCGCCGACCTTGGGCACGCCGTACGTCGCGACGCGCATCGTGCGGGCGCCGAGATCCTTCCAGCCCGCCGGCGTCGTCCACTCGATGCCCGGGTGCGGAGCTTCCTCGGCGGGCATGCCGGGCATGCCGCCGCCGGCGTGCGGGTTCGCCGGGTCACCGGCCTCGCCGCCCATCTGCTCCTGCGCGGGCGGAGCCATCTCCTGCTGCTGCGGAGCCTGCATCTGCTTCTGCCAGACGATGCCGCCCACGAAAGCCATCACGACGATGAAGCCGATGGCGAGAGTACGAATGTTCATGACTCGGAATCCCTTTCGAAAGGTCACCGCGCAGCCTGCAGGCGTGCCGAGGGGGGGCATGAACACGCCGTGAGCTGGATTGCGGGATGGAACGCGACTGCCGGTGTGAGACGCGGCGCAGTCTGCCGGATTCGGCCCCGATGTTCTAGTCGCCCGCCCGCTCCGCCGGGTCGGCCGGACGGCGCAGTTCCACGATCTCCACGGGCTCCGTCCCGACGGTCCGGCGCGTTCCTTCCACGAAACCGAACGCACGGTAGAGCGCGATGGCGGGCGCGTTGGCCACGCCCGTCGAGACGACCAGCTCGCGATCGCCGCATTCGTGCACGAGGTGAGCGACCAGCGCGCGCCCGATGCCCTGGCGGTGATGCGCCGGAATGACGGTGAGCGCGCCCACGAGCTGCGCGCCGTCGCGGCGCCGCTCCAGCGTCATCGTGCCGAGCAGCTCGCCGTCGCGCACCGCCGCGAACACGCGGCCCTCGATCGCCGCGACTTCCTCGGCGGTGATGCGCATGGGCGGGAAGTCCTTCACGCCGAGCCATGCGGCCTCGACGGCGTAGGCCTCACGCTGCAGCTGCGCGACGCGCGCGGCCATCGCGGGCTCGCGGTGTTCCAGCAGGACGACTCCGAAAGTCATTTCGACAACTCCTCGAGCGTGCGCTCGATGCGACGGTCGGGTACGAGCCACATGATCGCGACGAGCACGTACAGCACGAGCGAGGCGATGGGCTGGAAGAAGGCGAGCACGATACCGAGCGAGTACGCGCCGAGCGACGTGTATTCCTTGCCGGCGTTGCCGATCGCCTTGGCGAGCGCCGAATCGTTGCCGTGGCGCGCGACGAGCGACTTGGCGAGCAGCCAGTACGCGAAACCCGACATGAGCAGCACGAGGCCGTAGAACGCGATCGGCCCGCCGCGCAGGCCGCTGTGTCCCATCCACGTCGTCGCGAACGGCACGAGCGAGAGCCAGAAGAGCAGGTGCAGGTTCGCCCAGAGGATCGTGCCGCTCACCTTGTGCACGGCCTGCAGCATGTGGTGATGGTTGTTCCAGTAGATCCCGACGAACACGAAGCTGAGCAGGTAGCCGAACAGCGTCGGCAGCACGGACACGATGTCCGGCAGGTCGTGCCCTTCGGGCACGTGGATCTCGAGCACCATGATCGTGATGATGATCGCGATCACGCCGTCGCTGAACGCTTCGAGGCGCCCCTTGGTCATGTAAGCGTTGGCCATATGTGCCGCACTCCTTCGTTGGGTCAGGCGCGCACGAGTGCGAGCAGGAATCCGTCGTAGCCCTTGGCGCCGACCGTCTGGATCGCGGTCGCGGTCACGCGCGGCTCGCGCGACAGCCGTTCGATGGCGGCACGCGTGCCGAGCACCGCGGGGTTGTCGCTCGCCGCGTCGATCACCGCGCCGTCACGCACGACGTTGTCGAGCACGAGCACGCCGCCGTCGCGCAGCAGCTTCAGCGCCCAGTCGATGTACACGGAATTGCCGGGCTTGTCGGCGTCGATGAACACGAAGTCGAACGGGGCCACGCCCTCGGCGTGCAGCGCCGCGAGCGAGTCCGCCGCCGCGCCTTCGCGCAGCTCGATCACGTGCGCGAGTCCGGCCCGCTCGAAGTTCGCGCGCGCGACCGCCGCGTGCTTCGCGTCGAGTTCGAGCGTCACCACGCGGCCGCCCTCGGGCAGCGCGCGCGCCAGCCAGATCGTGCTGTAGCCGCCGAGCGTGCCCACCTCGAGCACGCGCTTCGCGCCGTGCAGTCGTGCGAGCAGGTGCAGCATCTTGCCCTGCGCGGTGGACACGGCGATCGCGGGCAGCCCGCCGGCGTCGCACGCGGCGAGCACCGCCTGCATGTCGTCTTCCTCGGGGATCAGCTGCTCTTCGATGTAGTCGTCCACCGCCGCCCAGAGATTCGTGTCCCTCACGGCCGCTCCCCGCCCTTGGGTCCCCAGAACACGACCCACGTCGCGAAGCCTTCCGAGAACTCCGTGAAGCGGTGCTCGACCCCCGCGGGCACGAACAGGCAGTCACCCGGCGCGAACGCGTGCGGCACGCCGTCCACCGTGAGCACGCCGGTGCCCTGGTGAATGAAGTACAGCTCGTCCTGCTCGTGCGGCGTCTGCGGGTCGTGGCCGACGGGCGCGTAGTACTCGACGGTCATGGTGCCGTGCTCGAGCGCGCCGGCGAAGCGTTCGCCCTGGGGCCACCGGGCCGTGACCGGGCCGGGAATGCGCGAGAGCACCTCGCCCGGCGTGGCGTGGATCTTCATGAAGCCTCCCTGAGGATGGATGGGATTCGCGCGCAGGGCACCACAGCGGCGGCCCGGAGCCAAACGTTTTTTCGCGAACGCGGCGTATCACACGGACGATCCGGCCACCTTTGAGGGTGAACGACCCGCCCCCACCCGTCCGGAGACCGCCCGTGCCCACCCTTCGCACCACGCTCTGCACCGCACTGTTCGCGGTCGTCATCGCTTTCGGCGCCTCCGGCGCCTCCGTCGCGAGCGCGCAGTCGCTCACGCTCGTGAACACGCCCGCCGCCGGCTCGACCCGTTTCGCGCTCTTCCTCGTGGACGCCGGCAAGCTGCGCGACCAGAGCACGACGCAGGCGAAGGCCCACCTGGTCGACCAGCTCACGCCCTTCGGTCTCACGCCCGCGTACGTGAACACCGACTTCAACGGCACGCCGATCGTGTGCGGCGCGGCGCGCTTCGGCGTCTCGCAGATGTTCACGTACGACCACGCGATCCTCCCGCTCCAGACGGTCGAGGACGGTCCGGAGGGGCTCACGCTCGACCGCGGTGTCTCGCAGATCTTCGCGGTCAACTTCCACACGCCCTTCTCGGTGGCCGACCCCTACGATCCGGGCCGCGACGTGCACGTGCACTTCGACACTCCGATGAACGAGTTCGGTTTCGTCGCGAGCTTCACGATGGCCGCGGGCGGCGCGCTCATCTGCGACACGCTTCACATCCGTGCGTACAGCGACGTGGACCAGGACGGCGACCGCGACACGCTGTACCTCGACTTCGCGCCGCGCGTGGACCAGGTCGAATGGGTCGGCGTGCGCGTTCCGACGGGCTTCACCGACCTCGACTTCGAGCCGCGCTACGCGGACGGCTCGCAGGGCGTGATCGTGATGGGCCAGACCTGGTACCACCCGTGGGTCGCGACGGCCGGCGTCGGCGACGACGCGTTCGCCACGCTCGAGTGCTCCGCGCCGATGCCGAGCCCTTCGCGCGGCGACGTCGCGGTGCGGTTCACGCTGCCCGCCGCGGGCCGGGTGAGCGCGCAGGTGTACGACGCGAGCGGACGACTCGTGCGCACGCTGCTCGACGCGCAGGCCGCGCCGGGCCTGCACGAAGCCCGCTGGGACGGGCGCGCCGCGGACGGCGCCCGGGCCCAGGCCGGCGTGTACTTCGTGCGGATCGCGGCCGGCGGAAGCGTCGCGACGAAGAAGCTCGTGCGCGTGAACTGAAGGCTCGCGCCGCGACTCCTGAAGCGGCACGAGAGCGGCCCCGCCCGGCTTGTCCGCGGCGGGGCCGCTCCACTACCTTGCCACTTCCCGCTCCGCCCGGCGCCCTCGCGGCCCCGAGCCCACCGACCTTCGAACGAGCCGACGCCCATGAGTAACCGCCACGACCAGTTCCTGCCCGACCTCGAATGGCGCGGGCTGCTGCACCAGACGACGTCCGACGACCTGCGCGGCGAACTCGCGAAGGGACCGGTCACGGGCTACATCGGCTTCGATCCCACGGCGGCGAGCCTGCACATCGGCAGCCTGCTGCAGGTGCTCGGCCTCGTGCGGCTGCAGCGCGCGGGCCACAAGCCGATCGCGGTCGTCGGCGGAGGCACGGGACTGATCGGCGATCCGAGCGGCAAGACCGCGGAGCGCCAGCTGCTCACGCGCGAGAAGCTCGACTTCAACGTCGCGGGCATCCGCAAGCAGCTCGAGCAGTACCTCGACTTCGAAGGACCGTGCGCGGCGAAGCTCGTCAACAACGCCGACTGGCTCTGCAACATCGGCTTCATCGACTTCCTGCGCGACATCGGCAAGCACTTCTCGGTCAACTCGCTCGTCGCGCGCGACAGCGTGAAGCTGCGGCTCGAAGCGCGCGAGCAGGGCATGTCGTTCACCGAGTTCTCGTACGTGCTGCTGCAGGCGTACGACTTCCTCAAGCTGTACGACCTGCACGGCTGCACGCTGCAGGTGGGCGGCTCGGACCAGTGGGGCAACATCGTCGACGGCGCGGATCTCATCCGCCGTCTGCGCGGCGCTTCGGCGTTCGGGCTCACGCAACCGCTCGTGACCAAGTCGGACGGCAGCAAGTTCGGCAAGTCCGAAGGCGGCAACGTGTGGATCGACGCCGACCTCACGCCGCCCTACGTGTTCTACCAGTACTGGCTCAACGCGTCCGACGACGACGTGAAGAAGTACCTGCGCTACTTCACGCTCATGGAGCGCGAAGCGATCGAAGCGCTCGACGCCGAGGTCGCGAACCATCCGTCGGGCCGCGTGGCACAGAAGACGCTGGCCGACGAAGTCACGAAGCTCGTGCACGGCGACGCGGGCGTGACGGAGGCGAAGCGCGCCACGGCGGCGCTGTTCGGCGACGGCGACCTGCGCGCGCTGAGCGCGCAGGAGCTCGAGCGCGCGCTCGCGGGCGTGCCGAGCGTCGAGTTCCCGCGCGAGAAGCTCGGGACGCCCGAAGCCTCGCTCGCGTCGGTGCTCGCGCTCGCGAAGCTGGCGCCGTCCAAGGGCCAGGCGCGCACGCTCATCACGGGCGGCTCGCTGCGCGTGAACGGCGTGAAGCGCGACCAGCCCGAGCAGGTGCTCACGGGCGAGGACGTGCTGGGCGGCGGGCTGATCGTGCTGCGCAAGGGCAAGACCTACGCGGTGGCGCGCATCGTCGGCTGACGCAAAACGCGAAGTGCATCCGGCCGCTCCGTGCAGTTCGGGGCGGCCGTCGCGTTTTGCGAGGCGAAGAACCGCAATTGCCCGTTGCAGCCGCGAAAATCGCCCCGGTATGATTTTCGATGTCATACCACGCTCAGGCTCCCCCCGGGCCCCGCGCACTCCCATCCCATCCTCTTCGGAGTTCGTCATGCGCCGCCGACTCTCGCCTTTGCTTCTCGCTCTGCTCCTGACGTCGGCGGTCGCACCGCCTTCGCTCGCCGCCTGGTCAAACAACCCGTTCACGGGCAACAACCTCGTCAGCAACGCGGCCAACTCGCAGATGGAGCCCTCCGCCGTTTCCGACGGCGCAGGCGGCGTACTGATCGCGTGGACCGATACGCGCGCGGGCGTGAGCGACATCTACGCGCAGCACCTCGACGCCGCGGGCGTGCCGCTGTGGACCGCGAACGGCATCGCCGTGTGCAACGCCGGCGGCCAACAGACGTCCCCGCGAGTCGTCTCGGACAACAATGGCGGCATGCTCGTCGTGTGGCTGGACTCGCGCACGTCCCCCGCGACCGACATCTACTGCCAGCGGGTGCTCGCCAACGGCACGATGCAGTTCACCGCCAACGGCGTCGCGATGAACACCGCGGCGGGCAGCGCCTCCGAACTCCGTGCCATCTCGGACGGCCTCGGCGGCATCATCGCCTGCTGGCTCGACTCGCGCGCGGGCGGCATCGACGTCTACGCGCAGCGCATCACCAACGCCGGCACTCCATTCTGGACCGCGAACGGTGTCGCGATCTGTACGGCCGCTTCGACCTCACGGCGCAACCTGCACATGGCGACCGATCTGGGCGCGGGCGCGGTCATCGCATGGGACGAGTCGCGCATCCTCGCCAACGCATACGACATCTACGCGTCGCGCGTGCTCGCCAACGGTGCGGTGGCCTGGGCGGTCAACGGCTCGATCGTGTGTTCGTCGCCGGCCAACCAGACCTGGTCGCAGTTGTGCTCGGATGGCACCGGTGGCGCGATCATCGCCTTCAACGACGACCGCAATGGCAACTCCGACATCTACGCGCAGCGCACGAACAGCTCGGGCGCGCCGCAGTGGGGCGCGAGCGGAGTCCCGGTGTGCGCGAACACGCTGGCGCAGGACCAGGCGCAGGTGGTGTCCGACGGCTTCGGCGGCGCGCTGATCGCCTGGTCCGACTATCGCTCGAGCACGAGCGACGTCTACTGCCAGCGGGTCTACCCCGACGGCGGAGCGGCCTGGACCCTGGACGGCGTCGGCGTGTGCACGGCGACGGGCTCGCAGGAGGTACCCGTCATCGCGAGCGACGGGCAGGGCGGCGCGCTGCTGGCCTGGCAGGATTGGCGCTTCAACAACGGGCTCGACGTGTTCGCCCAGCGCCTCAGCTCGACCGGCTCGACTCAGTGGACCACCAACGGCACGTCGGTCTGCCAGGCGTTCGCGAATCAGGGCATCATCAGTCTCGTCTCCGATGGCGCCGGCGGTGCGATCGCCGTCTGGCAGGACACTCGCTCCGGAACGACCAGCGACGTCTACGCGCAGCGCATCGAACGCTACGGCTTCCTCGGCAACCCCGAGCCGTCGATCACGTCGGTCGCCGACGTGAAGAACGACCAGGGCGGCGCGGTGAAGGTCACGTGGAGCGCGTCGTACCTCGACGCCGATCCCACGTACGGCATCACGGAGTACCGCGTGTTCCGCAGCGTGCCGGGGCCGCTGCTCGCCAACGGCGCGCTCGGCGCGGGCCGCGGCACGACGACCGACAGCGACGAAGCCGTGCGTGTCGGCAAGCTGCTCGTGACGCCGAACGGCGCGCAGGTCACCACGTGGGAGTTCGTCGGCACGCAGGCCGCCGAGGCGTTCCCGTCGTACTCGCGCGTGGTCGCGACCACCGCGGACTCGGTCGGCGGCTCGAACCCGCGCACGTACTTCCTCGTGGAAGCGCGCGCGTCCACGTCGATCTCGAGCGATCGCTGGTCGTCGGCGCCGGACTCCGGCTATTCGGTCGACAACCTCGCGCCCGCCGCGCCCGCGCCGCTCACGGGCCAGTACGCCGCCGGCACGACGCAGCTGCACTGGAACCGCAACAGCGAGGCCGACCTCGCGGGCTATCGCCTGTATCGCGGCGCTTCCGTTTCGTTCGTTCCGTCACCGGCCAACTTCGTCGCGCAGCTGCCCGACACCGGCACCGCGGACGCCGCCGGCGCGCCGTACGTGTACAAGGTCACCGCGGTGGACGTGCACGGCAACGAGTCGCCGGTCGCGACGCTGATCCCGTCGGGCACGCTCGGCGTGGACGATGCCGCACGCGCGACGTTGTCGTTCGCCGCGCCCTCTCCCAACCCGGCGCGCGGCTCGGCGACTTTGCGCTGGTCCACGTCGAAGGCGGGACTCGTGAAGCTCGCGCTCTACGACGCCGCCGGCCGCCGCGTGGCGGTCGTGCGCGAGGGCGTGATGGAAGCCGGCACGCACGCGGCGACGCTCGCGCTGCGCGACGGCGCGGGGCGTGACCTCGCGGCCGGGCTGTACCTCGCGCGCCTCGAAGCCGAGGGCCGCACGATCACGCGGAGGGTCGCGGTCGTTCGTTGATCCCGATGCATCACGAAGCACACGAAGGGGCGGGCCGACATCGGTCCGCCCCTTCGCGTTGCGCCCCGGAGCACGAGGGCGAAACGACGCTGTGATTCCTGCGTGAACGCGTCGTCTCAACAGGTGCGACCCTGCCGGCCCGATGCTCGGCCGCCCTCGATCCCCGGAAACCCCCGATGCCCCTTCGGCTCCCCGCCTCATCGCGCTTCCGCGCGCTCGCCCTGCTCACGCTCGGGCTGGCGGCGATCGGCTGCGCCCCGAAGGCGCCCGCGGGTGCTCCGAAGCGCTACCTCGCGATCACGCACTCCGCGCTCGACCGCGTGTCGTTCTTCGATCTCGACGCACGCCGTATGGTCGGCGTGCTGCCCACGCAGAAGCTTCCGCACGACATGCTCGTCACGCCCGACGGCCGCACGCTGTACCTGGTGAACAGCGGCGCGCAGTCGATGTCGGTGTTCGACCTCGGCGCGCCGTCGCTGTGGGCGCAGGCACGCGCGTTCATGACGCGCGACACGTCGCACGCGATCGCCGGCGCCGCCCGCCCGCACGCGCTCGCGTCCCGAACGCTCGAAGGTGGCGTCGAACGCCACGCGCTCACCTCTCCCGACTTTCCCGCGCGCGCCGACAGCGTGCACGCGAGCGTCGGCGCCCGCACGCACACGAGCTGCACGGACTGTCACGACCGCTCGGTCGGCGCCAAGCCGTTCGCGCCGGTGTTCGTGCGCGAGCGGACCGCGATCCGCCTCGTGCATCTCGCGCAGCGCGAGATCGTCGAGCTCGACGCGGCGACGCTCGCGACGCTGCACCGATGGCCGCTGCCGATCCCCGAGCACTACTCGCCGATC
Source organism: Candidatus Eiseniibacteriota bacterium (assembly GCA_016710095.1). Classification (GTDB taxonomy): domain Bacteria; phylum Eisenbacteria; class RBG-16-71-46; order RBG-16-71-46; family RBG-16-71-46; genus CAIXRL01. The sequence goes on from JADJLL010000034.1 coordinate 18,233, forward strand.
GAAGCATGGGTGAAGCCCGGCACGGACACGGCGTTCGTCACGTGCCGTGATTCGATCGGCACGGGCCTGCGCGGCGTTCTCTCCGTCGTCGACCTCGCGAGCGGCCGTGAGATCAAGCGGCTCTCCCCCGGCATCTTTCCCTGGCACGTGCTGCCCACACCCGACGGACGGCAGCTCGTCGTGAACAACTTCCAGAGCAGCCGTCTCGCGATCGTGGACCTCGCCACGCTGCAGGTCGTGGACTCGATCACGGTCGAGAACGGCCCCGCGGGCATGCTCTTCACCGACGGCGGCCGCACGCTGCTCGTGAGCTGCTTCTACACCGGGCGCGTGCTTTCCGTGGACTTCGCCTCGCGCGCCGTGAAGCAGCGCATGGACGTCGGCAGCAATCCCACCAGCTTGCTCGCCACGCGCGACGGCGCCCGCGTCTGGGTGCTGTGCGGCGGCGAGAGCGCGCTCGAGATGCTCGACGTGCGTACGGCCAAGATCGTCGAGAAGCACGCACTGCTCTTCGGCGCGTACGCCGTGCAGCCCGTTCCACCCGGAATCGATCCCTCGTAGCGCCCGTTCCACCGACCGCCCGCACGGTCCATCCCCGGAAGGTCACCGCCATGATCCGTCGTCACACGCTCACCACGCTCTCCCTCGGCGCCGCCGTGCTCGCCGGAGCGCTCGCCCTCGCGGGCTGTGGCTCCAAGTCGGGCGGCGTCTCCGGTCCCGGCTCCGGCACCGCCACGCTCACCGGCTTCATCACGCTCGCCGGCACCTCGGGCACGCCCGTCGCGGGCGCCGTCGTGAAGACCACGAACGGCGACAGCACGGTCACCGACGCCGGCGGACAGTTCACGCTGCGCCTGCCCGCGGGGCAGGACGTGCGCGTGGATGTCACCAAGTCGAACTACACGCTCAACCAGATGCACGTCTCGCTCGGCGCGAACGAATCGCGCACGGTGTCGGTCGGCCTGCTCGCCGCGGGCGCCACGGCGCCGATGCCGGTCTCGGGCGGCGGCGCGATCACCGATCCTTCGTCGAAGGCGAAGATCACGTTCCCGCCCAACTTCGTGACGGGCTCGGGCAACGTGTCGGTGACGATCACGGGCCTCGATCCGACGACCGACCAGATCACCGCGCTTCCGGGCGGACTCACGGCGATCGACGGCACGGGCGCGACCAAGTTCCTCAAGCCCGTCTCGTTCGCCGAGTACACGGTGCGTGACGCGGCCGGCAACGTGCTGCCGTTCAACCCCGCCGCGGGCGGCGGCGCGAACATCGAGCTGCCGATCCCGGCGTCCTTGCAGGGCCAGCCCGGCTACCAGAACGGCGATCCGATCGAGTGCTACGTCTACGATCCGGCCGACGGCAAGTGGAAGACGCCCGTGCCCGGCGTGATCGGACCGTCGAGCGTGGACGGACAGCCCGCGATCAAGGCGACCATCTTCCACCTGTCGTGGTACGGCGGTGCGCCCGCGACGAGCGACGTCGCGTGCGTGCAGGGCACGGTGCGTGATTCGCTCGGACGGCCGCTGTCCGGCGTGAGCGTCGAAGCGTTCCAGGGCGGTCGCGGCACCACCGACGCGAACGGCCACTACCAGATCGAAGCGGCGGCGCACAGCAGCGTGCGCATCGTCACGTCGCGCCTCGTGGGCGGCGTGATCCAGACCGCGGCCGACACCGTGCAGACGCTCGGCGTGACCGATGCCTGCGTCACGTCGGACCTCGTGCTCCGCACGCGGCGGCCGTCGTTCTCGGTGAGCGCGCAGATGAGCGATCTGGACGACGGCGGCGGACCGGTGTCGAACGTGATCGTGTACCTGAAGCTCGGGGACGAAGTGGCAGGCGAGCCCGTCAGCGGCGCGCTCGTGCAGGTGGGAACCAACGGCACGTGGCACTCGATCGCCGAGGCCGCTCCCGGCACCGGGTACTACGTGGCCTCGCGCGACTTCACGCTCACGCCCGGCGCGCTGTACACGCTGCGCGTCGACTTCGGCAACGACGGCACGTTCGACGCGACCGGCCAGGTGCACATGGCGTCGGTCGTGGACGTCACGACTCCCGCCGCCGCTTCGGTGCAGCCGCGCACGTTCACCGCGGCATGGACCGATCCGGGCGCGGGCGTCTCGGGCTACTCGCCGCAGTACGTCGGCTTCAACAGTCACGTGGACGGCGCGGGCGACCTCACGCCGCACACGATGTTCCTCACGTCCTCGACCTCGCGCGTGCTCGGCTCCGGTGTCGCGGATCCCGCTGCTGGGCCAGCCCAACCCGCCGCTGACCGCGGGGCTCTACGAGCTGATGATCGTGTCCTCGGCCGGGCCTTACGGCGTGAGCAGCGGTACGCCGGGCGTCCCCACGGCGCCCAACGTGAGCGGCGGCGGAACGACCGGCTACTTCTACTCGCACTCGATCACGCCGGAGATCGCGTACAGCTCGAGCGGCTCGGCGACGCGACCGGCCGGCGCGGTGGCGAGCCGTGCGCGTGCCCACTCGAAGGAGTCGGCCCGCGAGCGGGCGGTGCGTCTCGACCGCGCGTTCCCGACGCGGCTGTCGCACGTGCGGGCGCTGGAACTGCTCGAGCAGTACCGCGCGAAGCACCGCGCGGCGAGCGGTGCGGCGCGGACGGCGCGCGCTTCACGGTAGGCGCAACGAAGGAAACGGCCCGGCGCGGAGTGTTCGCGCCGGGCCGTTTTCGATTCCGCCCTACAGGCGCACGATGCGGCGCGTGAGCGTGCGGCCGCCCGACTCGAGCCGCACGAGATAGACACCCGGGGCGACGGCGGCGCCGGAGTCGTCGCGGCCGTCCCACGCGAGCTCGTGCCGTCCCGTGGCGAACCCGGTGCCGGCGGCGAGCGCTCGCACCGCGCGTCCGCTCACGTCGTGCACGCGCAGCGTGACGAGGCCGCCCTGCGCGAGCGTGAAGCCGATCGCCGCGCCGGAGCGCACGGGGTTCGGGCGCGGTGTTTCGAGCGCGAACCGCGCGGCGCCGGGCGCGACGCCCGTGACCGGCGCTCGCGTCTGCTCGATGCGCAACAGGATGAACTCGCTCGCGGTGAGCGGCGCGAACCCGACGAGCAGCACCGTGCGGCCCGCGGCGAGATCGTCCTCGCTCATCGTGCTCGCGTCGCAGTGCACGAAGTACGACTGCGACGGCGTGGCGCCGGCGAACCAGCCGCCGAGCCACAGCATGTGCAGGAAGTCGTTCGCGTCCGAAGCGATCTGCGCCCACGTGGCCGCGTCGTTCGGCGCGGCGAGGCACCACGCCGTGCCCGCGCGCAGCGACGACGTGAGCGAGAACGCCCGGCGCCGCGTGGGGACGTAGCGGTACTCGGTGTTGCTCGCCAGCGTGCGCGCGCCGAAGAACTGCACGCCCTGGCTCACGAACTCGCGAATGGGATCGATGCCGAGCGCCGTGAGGTCGCTCGACTGCTGCGACGTGAGCGGCGTGCTCACGCCCGACGCCGCGCTCACCGAACCCGCGGGCGTCTCCTGCGGCGCGGCATCCGCGATCCGGCCCGCCACGAAGCCGCTCGGCGGCATCGGCGAGGGCGCGCCGGGAATGATGCTCAGCAACCACGGAAAGTAGAGCGCGGCGAAACCGTCGGCGGTGGACAGCGCCGCGCGCTGGGCGGTGACGGCGCCGATGCTGGTGGGTGTCTCCGGGTCGAGGATCGCTATCCGGTCGCCCATGCTTTCGCAGAGCGCGATCGCCGCCGCCTGCACGGGCTGCGACGTCGCGCCGGGAATCGCGACGATGGACGCGGAGACGTCGCGCAGCGCCTGCAGCCCCGTGCGCGCGCCGGGCGCGCCGCCGTCCACACCGATGATCGCGGCGTCCGAGTCGTCGGCCACGCGCACGATCGTGAGCGAGTAGCCACCGTTCTCGAAGTAGGCGAGCACGGACGCGTACAGGTACGGGTTCGCGAGGCCGACGGTGCTGCCGCCGAAGTACTGCTCGTACCCGAGCTCGCTGTAGACCGTGATCGGCGTGTCGAACGGCCCGTCCTGCGCCATGCCGACGAAGGCGGCGTTGCGCTCGTCGAGCAGGTTGATCGTCGCGGACGACGCGCCGGCGCCGAGCGAAAGCAACGCGAGCGCGAGCAGCAGCGACGGTGCAGAGGCGTCCCGCCCAACCCGGGAGCGTCATGTGGCTTCCTTACGATTCCGCGAACGCGAAGCGCGGCGCGGGGCGAAGAGCATACAGGCCCTCGCCACCGCGCCGCGCCGGGAAAGTCGGGTGGTTCAGCGCACCGTGCGGATGTGCCACTGCCTCCGGCATGCCGAGCCGAACACGCCGATCCCTCCCACCACGCCGCCGTGCAGCTCGGGGTGGTCGCGATACAGGTACTCGTACGCGTTCTGGTCGATCGTGAAGACACCCACGCGGTACTCCCCGTAGAACGCCATGAGATCGCCGTAGAACCCGAGCCGCCAGCCGCCGCCCGGCGCCGGATCGAGATCGCCGAGATGGAAGTACGCCATGATGTGGCGCGGCTCGCCGTTGTCGCCGCCGTAGGCGTCGTAGTCGTTCGGATGGGGATCGTCGCTCGGGCTGAACACCATCTCCGCGTTCTGCCACGGCTCGAGGCAGTACGCGTCGACGTACATGATCTCGTCCGGCCCCGGGCCGCTCACGAACATCGGGAACGAGTCCGGCACCGCCGAGTACTTCATCACCGCGGGCGTCTCGCGCGGCCCGCCCGCGATCGTCAGCGCCGAAGGCGTCGTCGTCGTGGCGGTGATCGTCTCGGCGCCGTTCTTCACGACGAGGTGGTACGTCGTGTGCGCGGCGATCGTGACCGCGGGATTCGCGTAGCGCCCGGGCGCGACCATGCGCAGCGTGTCCACGGTGGACGCGCCGTCCGCCTGCAACAGCACGATCGCGCCGCTCACCGCGGCCTCGGCCGGATCGTAGGGCTGGTCCACGGGGCGCGTGCGCGTGAGCAGCAGCGCGTTCTGGTTCGTGATCGCCTCGCCCACGTACAGGTAGCCGAAGAGCACGGTCTTCGGCTCGTAGCTCGGAGCGGTCGGGAGCTTGTCGCAGCTCACGAGTGCGAACGCCGCGAGCGCGGAAATCAGGAAAGCGAACTTCCGGAGTGCGCGCATGGTCAGAACTCCACTTTCACGTCGAGGGTGGGCAGGAACGGGAGCTGATGCACGTCGTGCACTCGCGCCGGGTTCTGCGACGTGTCCCAGGAACGCACGTAGACGTTCTTGTGGTTGTAGACGTTCACGATCTGCAGCGTCGGCTCGACCTTCCATTTGCGGATGTGGAAGCGGCTCGAAATGCTCGCGTCGAGCCGGTGATAGTCGGGCAGCCGCGAGCCGCCCTTGGGCCCTTCGAGCACGACGTCGTACTCGTGGCCGTTCACGTCGAGCACGGTGTAGCGGCCCGCGGGCAGCGTGAGCGGCTGGCCGGTGCCGTAGCGGAACGTGAAGCTCGTGCCCCAGTGCTTGCCGAGCACGCGGCTCTGCGACATCACCCACTGATGACGCCGGTCGTACGTCGGCCGGTACGTGTTGCCGAAGTTGTAGCCGCGAATCGTGCGCTTCGCGTCGCCGTACGAGTAGCCCGACCAGCCCTGCCAGCCGCGCCAGTCGTTGCGCAGGAACACTTCGCCGCCCCACGAACGGCCGTGCCCCGAGCGGAACAGGTCGGACATGCGCGCGTCGGAGGGCACGATCGAGCGCGTGAACTCCTCGCTGAACTCGACGACGTTCGCGTAGGGCTTGTAGTAGAGCTCGACGCCCAGCTCACCGTGACGGAACGGGCCGAAGTCGGCGCCGGCGATCCAGTGGTCGGCGCGCCCGGGCGCGAGCGTCTCGTCCACGGGGAACCACATGTCGGCGAAGCTCATGCCTTCGACCGACACGAGGTTCAGGAACTGGTGGTAGCGCCCGTACGCCGCGTGCACGCGCAGGCGCTCGTTCACCGTGCGCTCGGCGGACAGCCGCGGATCCACCCGCCACCAGTCGCCCTTGCTGTAGTGGTCGAGCCGCAGCCCCGTCTGCACGCGCCAGTCGTCGGACACGCGCCACGCATCCTGCACGTACGCCGAGCCGTAGGTGCCGCGGTACGGGAACTCGAGCGGCTCGGCGTTGCCGAACGCCGAGCGGAAGCCGAACTTCAGGCGCTTCGCCTCGAGACCGGCGTCGAGCTTGTGCGCGGCCGACGGCGCCCACGACACGTTCTGGCGCAGCGCCAGGTCCTCGACGCTGTTCGTGGAATGAAAGCCGATGTCCTGGAGCACGAAGTCGGAGTTCGAGTCGAAGCGGCTGTGCCCGAGCACCGTGTGCGAGAACAGCCGCGAGTTGAAGACGTGCGTCCACTGCGCGCCCCACGTGCGGTTGCCCCAGTCGAGTCCGAGGTTGAAGCCGGGCTCGTCCCAGTTCAGTTCGTCGCGGCCGCTGTAGTAGCTGACGCTCGCGCGGTCGTTCGCGGTCACGTCCCAGTTGAAGCGCGTCTGCACGTCGTAGAACTGGTACGGCAGGTCGAACTTCATCGCCTTCGCGAGCGCCTCGAGGTGCGTCTGCCGGCCGGACACCATCCACGAGCCGTGCTTCCACGGCCCTTCGAGCGTGGCGCTCGACGCGATCAGCCCGGTGCGCGCGACGCCCTGGAAGCGCTTCCGGTTGCCGTCGCGATTGTGCACGTCGAGCAGCGACGAGAGCCGTCCGCCGTACTGCGCCGGGTAGCCGCCCTTCTGCAGGTCCACGTTCTTGACCGCGTCCACGTTGAACGTGCTGAAGAACCCGAACAGGTGGTTCGGGTTGTAGACGTCGATGTCGTCGAGCAGGATCAGGTTCTGGTCGGCGCTGCCGCCGCGCACGTACAACCCGGCCGAGAAGTCGGAGAGCGTGCTCACGCCGGGCAGCGCCTGCACGGCGCGGAAGAGATCCGCCTCGCCCACCACGGGCATCTGCCGCAGCTGCGACGTCTCGAGCCGCAGCTTGCCCGGCTCGATACCGGTCTCGAGCCGCGTCGGCACGACCTCGGTCGTCGCGATCTCGTGCGGCGCGGTCGCGAGTTCCACTGTGACGGTGACCGGCTGCCTCGGTGAGCGTCACCGCGCGCGACTCCGCGCGGTAGCCGAGGCAGTTGAGCGTGACGGTGACCGGCCCCGCGGGCAGTCCGGTGAGCACGTAGTAGCCGGACTGGTTCGTCTGGGCGCCGCGCTTGAGCGCGGCGACCTGGACGTTGGCGTAGGGCAGCGCCTCGCCGTTGTCGGCGGCGCGGACGAAGCCGCTGAGCGTGGCGGCGGACGCGGGAGCGCACGCAAGACCGGCGACGAGCAGCGCGCAGGCCGGTACCCCGGCGCCGAACAGCGCGGCCGCGCCGGGTGGTCTGTTCCAGAGCATGTCGTGGGATTCCTGAGCAGGGGTTCGGGCGGGGAGCCCGGCGGCAGATTCACCCGCGGGAAGGTCCGAATGCAACCCGCGCGGCGTCAGCGCCGCGCCGTCTACGAACGCGAACGGCGCCGGGTTGCCCCGGCGCCGCCGCACTTCGCAGATCCTTCGTCGCGGGCCTCGCGGCCCGCCCTGCCCTACATGTGCGCGATGATGTTGTCCCCGAACTCGGAACACTTGATCTCGGTCGCGCCTTCCATCTGGCGGGCGAAATCGTACGTCACGCGCTTGCTGCCGATCGCGCCGTCCATGCCCTTGAGGATCAGGTCGGCCGCTTCGTTCCAGCCCATGTAGCGCAGCATCATCTCGCCCGACAGCACGACCGAGCCCGGGTTCACCTTGTCGAGGTCGGCGTACTTGGGCGCCGTGCCGTGCGTCGCTTCGAACACGGCGTGGCCCGTCAGGTAGTTGATGTTGCCGCCGGGCGCGATGCCGATGCCGCCGACCTGCGCGGCGAGCGCGTCCGAAAGGTAGTCGCCGTTCAGGTTCAGCGTCGCGATGACCTGGAAGTCCTCGGGGCGCGTGAGCACCTGCTGCAGCGTGATGTCGGCGATCGCGTCCTTGATGATCACCTTGCCCGCGGCGACGGCCGCCTTCTGCTCGGCGTTCGCGGCGTCTTCACCCTTGGCGGCCTTGGTCTTTTCCCACTGGTCCCACGTGTAGACCGGCCGGCGAACTCGCGCTCGGCGAGCGCGTAGGCCCAGCCGCGGAAGGCGCCTTCGGTGAACTTCATGATGTTGCCCTTGTGCACGATCGTCACGCTCTTCTGCTTCTGCGCGATCGCGTACTCGATCGCTGAACGCACGAGACGCTCCGTGCCTTCGCGCGACACGGGCTTCACACCGATGCCGACGCTGCCGGGGAAGCGGATCTTCTTGTACTGGTTCGGGAACTCGGTCTTCAGGAACTCGACGACCTTCGCCGCTTCGGGCGAGCCTTCCGCGAACTCGATGCCGGCGTAGATGTCTTCCGTGTTCTCGCGGAAGATGACCATGTCGACCTTGCCCGGGTTCTTCACCGGCGACGGCACGCCCTGGAACCAGCGCACGGGACGCAGGCAGACGTACAGGTCGAGGATCTGGCGCAGCGCGACGTTCAGCGAGCGGATGCCGCCGCCGATCGGCGTCGTGAGCGGGCCCTTGATGCCGACGAGGTGCGCGCGGAACGCGTCGAGCGTCTCGTCCGGAAGCCAGTTGCCGGTCGCGTCGAACGCCTTCTGCCCGGCGAGCACTTCCTTCCACACGATCTTGCGCGTGCCGCCGTAGGCCTTCTCGACGGCGGCGTCGAGCACGCGCACGGACGCGCGCCAGATGTCGCGGCCGGTGCCGTCACCCTCGATGAACGGAAGAATGGGGTGCGTCGGCACGACGAGTTTGCCGTCGCGCAGGGTGATCGATTCGCCCTGGAGCACGCTCATGAGTTTCTCCTCGGAAAGCCCGCGATGCGCGCGGGCGAAGTCGGCGGTTTCAACCGGCGTCCGGCCGGAGCCGGCTGGACTGCCGATACGGGAAGATTTCGATCACCTCGCCGCGGTGCACGCGCTCCTGCATGCGGCGCCAGAAGTCGGCCCGCAGCAGATCGGCGTGGGCGGAGAGGAATGCGGCGAGCAGCTCGCCCCGAAGGCCCAGGAAGGCGCGGAACTCCTCCGGGAAGACGTCGCGCTCGTCGACAAAGTACCACGGTTCCGCGGCGACTTCCTCGTCACCGCCGGACGCCGTGGGCAGGTCGCGGAAGCGGCATTCGGTGACCAGGCACAGCTCGTCGTAGTCGTAGAACACGAGCCGTCCGTGCCGCGTGACGCCGAAGTTCTTGAGCAGCATGTCGCCCGGGAAGATGTTCGTCGCCGCGAGGTCCTTGAGCGCCTGCCCGTAGTCCACGACCGCGTCGCGCGCGGCTTCCGGCGCGGCGGTCTCGAGGAACACGTCGAGCGGGTCGAGCCGGCGTTCGGTGTACAGGTGCGCGATCACGACACGGTCGCCCTCGAGCCGCACGGTCTCCGACGTGCTCGTGAGCAGCTCTTCGAGCAGCGTGGGCTCGAAGCGGTCGGCCGGGAACTCGAGGTGCTCGAAGCGCTGCGCGTCCACGAGGCGGCCGGCGCGGTCGTGGCGATACACGATGTCGTACTTCTCGCGCACCTGCGCGTGCGTGACGGTCTTCGGGAACTCGAAGCGGTCGCGGATCACCTTGAAGACGACGTCGAAGCCGGGCAGCACGAACACCGCCATGACCATGCCGCGCTTGCCGGGCGCGACCACGAACTTCTCGTCGGTCGCGTTCAGGTGCGCGAGCAGCGACCGGAACAGCTCCGTCTTGCCGTGACGATGGAAGCCGAGCGAGTTCCACAGGTCGCTCGCGGGCTTGCGCGGCATGAGTGCGCGCAGCCAGTCCACCATCTCGCGCGGGTCGTCCACTTCGACGAAGAAGTACGAGCGCGCGAACGAGAACACGACGCTCACGTCCTGCTCGGTGAAGAGCGCGGCGTCCACGACGACGCGGCCGTCCGGATTGAGCAGCGCGATCACGAGCGGAATCGAACCGTCCTCGGCGTGCAGCCGGCCGACGATGTACGCCGCCTTGCCGCGGAAGAACGGCGCGCGCACGACCTCGATCGCGCGCACACGGCCGGGCGTGAGGTGCGGCTTCACGGCCTCGGCGAGCCGCGCGCAGTCGCCGCCGAGGTCGTCCCACTCGGCGTCGAAGCCCGCGCCGAGCAGCACCTCGCGGAACGCGTCCGCCAGCGCGCCGGTGCGCTCGTACGTGCGCGTGTGGCTCCACGGGGCGTGGTGCTCGACGGGCGCCGCGACCGACGCGACGAACTCGACGTCCGGCGCCACGCCCACCGTGTGGAACACGCGCCGGACCGCCGAGTTGAAGAACGTCTCGGCCAGCTCCTCGTCGGGCCGCTCGCCGACGCGCGCCTCGAACGCGGCGCGCACGGCCGTCCACGTGGGCCGGTCGGAGAAGCGCTCGCCGAGGATGTCGCGCACGCCGGTGAGCGCGCCGTTCACCACGTCGTTGTAGAGATCGAGCCGGCGGCTCGAGTCGCGCTGCGCGGCGTGCCAGTCGCGGTGCTGGAAGTGCTGCCGCGCCGCGCGCGAGAGCGTGCGGAAGCGGCTGCGATAGCCGAGAAACGCCTCGGCGATGACTTCGGCGGCTTCGTGCGCCAGCGGTGTGGCGGCGGATCGGTCCATGACGGGGCGCAGTCTAGCTTGTCGGACGTAGGTAATGCCTCTAACTTCCGCCATTGGCCCGCAGCACCATCGGAGTTTCGAGCAGGGAGAGCGCGTTCCGGCCGTGTCCGACTTCATCCAGTTCGAAAACGTTTCGCGTCAGTACGGCGCCGTGCGCGCCGTGGACAACGTGTCGCTCGGCATCGCCAAGGGCGAGTTCTTCTCGCTGCTCGGGCCCAGCGGCTGCGGCAAGACGACGCTGCTGCGCATGCTCGCCGGCTTCGAGCGCCCGGACTCCGGCCGCGTGCTGCTCGACGGCGTGGACATCACCGAGCTGCCGCCCGAGCGGCGCAAGGTCAACACCATCTTCCAGAACTACGCGCTCTTCCCCCACCTCTCGGTGCGCCAGAACATCGGCTTCGGCCCGACGGTGGCGAAGCGCCCGCGGCGCGAGGTCGACGAGGAAGTCGACAAGATGCTCGCGCTGATCCAGATGAAGGATCACGCGGACAAGCGCGTGGACCAGATCTCCGGCGGCCAGAAGCAGCGCGTCGCGATCGCGCGCGCGCTCATCAACAAGCCGGCGGTGCTGCTGCTCGACGAGCCGCTCGCGGCGCTCGACCTCAAGCTGCGCCAGCGCATGCTCATCGAACTCGACATGGTGCACGACCAGGTCGGCATCACGTTCGTGTTCGTCACGCACGACCAGGGCGAGGCCATGAGCCTCGCCGACCGCGTGGCGGTCATGAACCACGGTCGCATCGAGCAGCTCGGCCGCCCGGTCGAAATCTACGAGGCGCCGCAGACGAGCTTCGTCGCCGCGTTCATCGGCGACTCGAATTTCTTCGAGGGTGTCGTCGCCGAGGTCACCGACGTCGAGCACGTGCTGCTGCGCATCGACGGCTTCGACGACCTGCGCGCGTTCAACGACAAGGGCCTGCACGAAGGCGACCGCGTGTTCCTCTCCGTGCGCCCCGAGAAGATCCGGATCTCGCGCGACCAGCCGCTCGGCGGTCCCGACCACAACACGACGCGCGCCGTCGTGGACGACGTCATCTACCTCGGCACGCACACGCGCTTCTGGCTGCGTGCAGGCGAGTACCGGATCGCGGTCGAGCAGCAGCACAACCGCTTCGTGCTCGACGAGCAGCCGATCCGGTGGAAGGACGAAGTCTGGCTGCAGTGGCACGTGGACGACGGCTTCATGCTCGAACGCTACGCCGAGAGCGACGAAGCGCTCATGGCGATCCCGCCCCAGCGCGTCGGCGAATCGAACGGCGCGCTCGAGGACGGCGGCCGTGGCTGAAACACGCGGCCTGCTCGAACGCCGGCACGAACCCTGGATCACGCTTCCGTCGTTCCTCTGGCTCGTCGTGCTGTTCACCATTCCCGCGGCGATCGTGTTCGCGATCGCGTTCAAGCCGTCGGACCCGTTCGGCGGCATCGGCGCCGGCTGGACGCTGCACACGCTGCGCAGCCTCGGCGACCCGAACTATCCCGCGATCCTGTGGCGCACCGTCTGGCTGAGCGTCGCGACGACCGCGTTGTGCCTCGTGCTCGCGACGCCGACCGCGTACTTCATGGCGCGCGTCGCGCAGCGTTGGCGGCCGCTGCTCGTGCTCGCGATCATCGTCCCGTTCTGGACGAGCTTCCTCGTGCGCATCTTCGCGTGGAAGGTCGTGCTGCACCCGGAAGGCCCGCTCAAGCACGCGCTCGCCGCGCTGCACCTGGTGCCGCAGGACGGCTCGCTGCTCTATCACTCGGGCGCGGTGCTGCTCGTGCTCGTCTACACCGAGCTGCCGTTCGCGATCCTGCCGCTGTTCGCGGCGGCCGAGAAGTTCGACTTCCGCCTGCTCGAGGCCGCGCGCGATCTCGGCGCCGGCCCGTTCCGCTCGTTCTGGACCGTGTTCCTGCCCGGCATCCGCCGCGGCCTGATCACCGCGACGCTCGTGACGCTGATCCCGGCCCTCGGCTCCTACGTCGTGCCGGACCTCGTCGGCGGCCCGACCAGCGAGATGCTCGGCAACAAGATCGCGCAGCGCACGTTCTCCGACCGCAACCTGCCGCATGCGAGCGCGCTGTCCGCGCTGCTCGCGCTCGCGGTGCTCGTCCCGTCCGTGCTGGCGATCGCCATGTCGCGCCGCGGCGAAGGCGGGCGCGGAGCGAAGCCGTGAAGCGCAGCGCGACGCCCTTCGCGATCACCGTCGCCGTGCTGGCGTTCTTCTACCTGCCCATCGTGGTGCTCGTCGTGAACTCGTTCAACGCGTCGCGCTTCGGCGGCGAGTGGAGCGGCTTCACGCTGCAGTGGTACCGCAAGCTGCTCGAGTCGCCGGACATCTGGCACGCGCTCGGCAACACGCTCACGATCGCGGTGTTCGCCACGATCGGCTCGACGGTGCTCGGCACGACGGCCGCGTTCGCGCTCGACCGCTATCGCAGCCGGCTGCAGGACGCGCACTACCTGCTCGTGTACGCGCCGCTCGTGATTCCCGAGATCCTGCTCGGCATCAGCCTGCTGCTCTTCTTCGTCGCGCTGAAGGTCGAGCTCAGCTACGTCACGATCGTGCTCGCGCACGTCACGTTCTGCGTGAGCTACGTCGCGATGGTCGTGCTCGGCCGGCTGCAGGACTTCGACTGGTCGCTCGTCGAGGCGGCGCAGGACCTCGGCGCGTCACCGTGGGTGACCGCGCGCGACGTCGTGCTGCCGCTGCTCGCGCCCGGCATCGCCGCCGGCGCGCTGCTCGCGTTCACGCTGTCCGTGGACGACTTCGTGATCACGTTCTTCACCGCCGGCCCCGGCACGACGACGCTGCCGCTGCGCATCTACAGCATGATCAAGCACGGCTCACCGCCCCTCATCAACGCTCTCTCGACCCTGCTGCTCGCCCTCACCACCACGACGGTCTGGCTCAGCCAGCGTCTTCTCAAGGAGGCCCGGTGAACCGTTTCCTCACCCGCGCGCTTCTCCCGCTCGTCGCCGCCGTGCTGCTCGCCGGCTGCGCGAAGCAGGAAGCCCCGACGCTCCACGTCTACACGTGGGCGGACTACGTGAAGCCCGAAGTCGTCGCGCGATTCGAAAAGGAGCACGGCTGCAAGATCGTGATCGACACGTTCGACTCGAACGAGTCCATGTACGCGAAGCTCAAAGCCGGCGCGTCGGGCTACGACATCGTGACGCCGTCGAGCTACCAAGTCGCGATCATGGCCGATCAAGGCATGCTGCTCGACCTCGACCACGCGCTGCTGCCGAACGTGAAGAACGTGGACGCCGAGTACCTGACGCTCGCGATCGACTCGGCCATGGCGCACAGCGTGCCGTACATGCTCACGAACACCGGCATCGCGTACCTGAAGTCCAAGGTGACCGACCCGAAGCCGACCTGGGCCATGCTCGACCGCACGGACCTCAAGGGCCGCATGACGATGCTGAACGACATGCGCGAGACGATCGGCGCCGCGCTCAAGTTCCTCGGCTTCAGCCTCAACACGACCGACGACGCGCAGCTCGCCGCGGCGCGCGACGTGGTGATCCGCTGGAAGAAGAACCTCGCGAAGTTCGAGAACGAGCAGTACAAGGGCGGCATCGCGTCGGGCGAGTTCCTGCTCGTGCACGGCTACAGCGGCGACCTGCTGCAAGCCCAGTCGGAGAACGAGGACATCGCGTTCCTCGCACCGGCCGAAGGACTTTCCATCGCCTGCGACGATCTGGTGATCCTCAAGGATTCGAAACGCGTCAAGCTCGCGCACGAGTTCATCAATTTCCTGCACGAACCGGCCGTGGCCGCGGAGAACAGCGAGTTCATCAGCTACCTTTGCCCCAACGCGGCGGCGTACACGCTGCTTCCCACCGAGTTCATGAACAACCCCGCCGTCCGGCTGTCGCCGGAAGTGCGGGCGAAGTGCGAAGTGATCCGCGACCTCGGCGCGGACAACGCGAAGTACACGAAGGTTTGGGACGAGATCAAGGCCGCGCAGTAAACAAGGAGAGGGTCATGTTCACCACGAAACAAGGAAGTATCGCCGTCTGGCTCCTCGCGCTCCTGCTCGCGGGCGCCACGATGGCGTGGGCCGACGAACCGGCCGCCGATGCGGAAGAAGAAGACGACTCCGTTCCCGCGGGCGTGTCGTACTCGCTCGAAGCGACGGGCTCGAATCATCACGTGAAGAACGCGTACTTCACGAAGGACCAGAACTCGGACTGGAGCGAGGGCTTCGCGCGCGCGCGCGGGTTCTACGGCTTCGGCAAGGGCGCGTACGTCACGGCCGGCGGCGTGGTCATGCTCACGCAGGGCACGGACTACTTCGGCACGAAGGACGAGAACGACGGCCTGCTCGACCAGCTCGCGCTCGTCGTGCCGAACGTCGGCGAGTCCGGCTTCGGGTTCAGCATCGGCCGCCAGCCCATCTCGCTCGGAGACGGGTTCCTCGTCGGCGACGGCTACTACGATCGCCGTGCCGCGCTGTGGAACATCCCGCTGTCGTTCTACGACGGCGTGACGGGTCACTTCGCGAAGGGTCCGCACTCCCTGACGGCCGCGGTCACGGACTTCTCGCCTTCGGTGGCCGGTCCGGACGTGGACACGCAGGGTCTCATCATGGCCGGCGAGTACGCGTGGTCGCCCAAGGACGGCGATCAGCTCGCGCTGACGTTCGTGCGCGCCGACGTGGACTTCGACGACGAGAACAGCACGCCCGGAGCCTTCTCGGTGCGTGGCAAGCACGCCGCGGGAGCGGTCTCGTTCGGCGGCGAGTTCGTCATCGAGAACGGCGAGATGTACGGCGCGAAGATGGCCGGCAAGGGCGGCCACGCCGAAGTGATGTGGCAGGGCGAGGGACGCTTCAAGCCGTCCGTGAAGCTGCAGGGCTTCTGGTACTCGGGTGACGATCCCGACACCGAGAAGAACGAGGGCTACTTCCCGTGGCAGTTCTCGTGGTCCGACTGGTCGAACTGGTACGTCGGCGACCTGCTCGGCAGCACCGTGCTCACCTCGAGCAACATGCGCACGATCCTCGCGCAGGTCGCCCTCACGCCGCGCGAAGGCACGGGGTTCCGCGTGCTCGCGCACCGCTTCGATCGCGTCGAAGCCGAAGAGAAGCCGTTCGCCTACGAGTTCGACGCGGTGATCGACCAGGAACTCCCGCGCGGATTCAGCGCGTGGGTCATGGGCGCGTACGCCACGCCGCTCGACGGTGGCAAGCTCGAGTTCGGCGAAGAGAACTCGATGCAGCTGTTCGCCGCGGTCTCCTGGAAGTTCTCGGGCAAGGTCGCGCAGTAGCTCGTCGCACGACGTACGAAGAGCCGGGGCGCCATCGCCCCGGCTCTTTCGTCTTCGGGTGGTGCAACGTGATGAAGCGTCAGCGCGTCGCGGGCGGCCTTGCAGCGCTGGGACATCGGCAGGCGACGGCGGCGCCGCGACGGTTCCCACCGCCACTGCTCCCGCACACTCCTCCGGCGGAATCGGAACGCACGAAGGACTGCGTGTCGGGGAGCGTCACGCTCCGCCGGCCGTCGCGCGGATCGCGCGCGGCTTGAGCGCGAGAATCTGCCCGGTGTGCGCCGCTTCGTGCTCCACGAGATGGAACACGGCCCAGCCCGGCGTGACCTCGTAGTTCTCGCCCGGCGGATGGCGCAACAGTTCCCAGTCCGCGAGCGACATGCGCCGCACCTCGTCGAGGAACTGCCGACGCGTCAGGTGCAGGCGAGCCAGATGCAGCCCGAGCGCCTCGCCGGACACGTGCGTCAGGCGGTCGCCCACCACCAGCTCGTGCGGCAGCACGGCCTGCACGTGCTCCGGCGCGGGACGGTTGAGGCAATCAAAGTAGAGCCACGAGATCTCGACCACCGCAATGTGGTAGAGCAGCGAACCGATCGAGTTCTCCGCGCCGTCTTCGCCGGTCCAGTCGAGCTCCGCCTGCCGCCGAGGCC
>JADJLL010000035.1 GCA_016710095.1 Candidatus Eiseniibacteriota bacterium
CGCTCATCGGCACGGTCGAGGAGCTCAAGGACCAGGCCGCGATCGTGCGCCGCGTCGCCGAAGAGACGAAGAAGGCGAAGGGCGTCGAGCTCGAGTACATGGTCGGCACGATGATCGAGATCCCGCGTGCGGCGCTGACCGCGGCGCGCGTGGCCGAAGAGGCCGAGTTCTTCTCGTTCGGCACGAACGACCTCACGCAGATGACCTACGGCTACTCGCGTGACGACGCGGGCAAGTTCCTGCCCGAGTACGTCAACCGCAAGATCCTTCCCGGCGACCCGTTCGTCTCCGTGGACCAGGAAGGCGTGGGCATGCTGATGGACTGGGCGGTGAAGAACGGCCGCTCGACCCGTCCGAAGCTCAAGGTCGGCATCTGTGGCGAACACGGTGGTGACCCGGCTTCGGTCGAGTTCTGCCATCGGACGAACCTCGACTACGTGTCGTGCTCGCCGTTCCGTGTGCCTCTCGCTCGCCTCGCGGCGGCGCAGGCCGCGGTGCGTGGCACGGCCGCGGAAGCCGATCGCCGCTAGTCCGTCGCATCGCAACGCCAGCAGTCGCGAACCCGGCCGGGGCTCGAAAGAGCCCCGGCCTCGCGTGGACCCGGAAGCCGTCACTCCCGTTCACCGATCCCGCACGTCGTGGACAGCGGTCCGCCTTACGCCGCCGAGCGCGGCCGTGGAAGAACGGGACTTGCGCGGCGAGGCCGCAGGCATCGCGCGTGCTAGTCTCGGCTCGAGTGAGCCCGACGATCTTTCGTGCAGGCGAACTCCGATTCTTCTTCTTCTCCCGCGAAGAGCCCCGGCTTCACGTGCACGTCCAAGGGCCCGAGGGAGAAGCCAAGTTCTGGATCGAACCGCGCATCGAGTTGGCCGACCATCGCGGCCTGTTCGCTTCGGACCTGGCGCGCGCCAGGAGGATGATCCGTACGCATGAGTCCCAGATCCGCGAAGCGTGGCGCACGCATTTCGGCGCCTGAGGTCACGCAGGTATCGGTGCGAGGCTTTTGGCTGAAGTTGGATGGAGCCGAGCACTTCGTCGCCTTCGCGGAGTTCCCGTTCTTCCGCGTCGCTCCGGTGCAGTCGCTGTTCCGCGTGCGCCGGCCGGCCGAAGGACATCTCCGTTGGCCCGACCTCGACGTGGACCTGGAACTCGACAGCATCCGTGAACCGGCGCGCTATCCACTGGTGAGCAAGGTCGCCACGGCGCGTGTGCACGAGACCGCGGGGCGTCCGGAACGATCGCGAGCGGCGGCGAACAAGAAGGCCACTCCGAGACGCCAGGCGCGAAGCCGGGCGCGTTGATTCGAGCGTGACGACGCCCGCCCCCGTGCTCACCGTCGATGTCGTCATTCCCGCGCTGAACGAAGAGGGCGCGCTCGCTCGCGTGCTCGCCGACCTGCCGCGCGCGGGCGCCGCGTTGCCGGGTGGCGCCACGCTGCGGCGCGTCGTCGTCGCGGACAACGGCTCGACCGATCGCACCGCCGGCGTCGCGCGCGAGCACGGCGCCGAGGTCGTGCGCGAGCCGCGCCGCGGGTACGGCGCCGCGTGCCTCGCCGCGCTCGCGCACGTCGCGCTCTCGCCGCCCACCGTGGTGGCGTTCGTGGACGCCGATCACTCCGACGATCCGCGCGAGTTGCCGCTCGTCGTCGCGCCCGTCACCGAAGGCCGCGCCGACCTGTGCGTGGGCTCGCGCACGCTCGGCACGTTCGAGCCGGGCGCGTTCACGCCGGCGCAGGCGTTCGGCAACGCCCTCGCGCCCGCGCTGCTGCGCCTGCTGTACGGCGCCCGCGTCACCGATCTCGGACCGTTCCGCGCGATCCGCTGGGACGCGCTCGTCGCGCTCGACATGCGCGACCGCGACTACGGCTGGACGGTCGAGATGCAGGCGAAGGCGTTCCGCGCGGGCCTGCGCTACGCGGAAGTGCCCGTGTCGTACCGCCGCCGCCGGCTCGGCCGGAGCAAGGTGAGCGGGACGATCCGCGGTGTCTGGGGCGCCGGAACGAAGATCCTCGGCACCATCGCCCGCGTCCGTTGGGGCCAAAGCGGCGTTCACGCGCCTCGCGGTTGAGGGTGCGGGGCGCGGCCCGTATCCTCGCGCCCTCACGTGGGAGGCACCCGCACCGTGTTCATCGAGGAACATCTTCGCGAACTGAGGGAGCAGCGCTACACGCCGCACGCGTGGTGGGCCTACGCGCGCCGGGTGGGGGCGCACGTGCGCTCCGAAGTGCTCGCGAACCCCGGCGCGGTGCGCTCGATCTGGACCGCGGCCCTCGGCTACTTCGCGGCGGCGTTCGTCGCGGCCGTCGTCATGTCGCTCGTCTGGGACCGCGACCTCGCGTACCACTTCTTCAGCGGCACCGCGCTCTGGATGGGCATCGCGTTCACCATGGTGACGCTGTTCGTGAGCCTGCTGCGCGACGAGAACGGCTACCGGCTCTCCTCGCTCAACGTGCCCATCCTGCTCACGCTGCTGCGCGTGTCGCTCATTCCGGGCATCTGCCTGTTCCTGCTCGAGCGTCACTTCATGATGGCGCTCGTGACGTA
The DNA here is from genome assembly GCA_016710095.1 of Candidatus Eiseniibacteriota bacterium. Lineage (GTDB taxonomy): Bacteria > Eisenbacteria > RBG-16-71-46 > RBG-16-71-46 > RBG-16-71-46 > CAIXRL01. The sequence continues at coordinate 2,544 of JADJLL010000035.1, forward strand.
CGTGCTCGCGGGGCTGTCCGACGTGCTCGACGGCTGGCTCGCGCGGCGCTGGGGACAGATCACGCGCCTCGGCACGATCATGGATCCCATGGTCGACGTGATCTTCAACCTCGCCATGCTGTCGGGACTCACGGCGGCGGAACTGCTGCCGCGCTGGGTGTTCTGGGTCGGCGCCACGCGCTACGGCATCCTGCTCGTCGGTGGCGCGGGGCTCTACCTGTTCGTCGGGCCCGTGCGCATCCGGCCGACGTCGTTCGGGCGCGCGACCGGCGTGATCATGACGAGTCTCATCGCGCTGTACACGCTGCTCTGGGCGCTGCGCAGCGACGTCGCCATGAGCCTCACGCGCCTCACCGAGATCGCGCTCGGCTCGCTGCTGATCGCCACCACGATCCAGATCGTGCTCGTCGGCTGGTACAACCTGCGCGTCATGACCGGCGCGATCCCCGAGAACGGGCGCATCGTGGAAGACGTGCGCTGGAGGCAGCGATGACGTTCGTGGCGCTCGAAGGCGACCTCGCGCACTTCTTCCCGTCCGAAGTGCTGCAGCTGCTCCAGCTCGCGCAGGCGAACGGCCGGCTCGAGATGACGCGCGACGAAGAGCGCGTCGACCTCTACTTCGATCGCGGCCGTCCGGTGTTCGCGCGCACGAGCGGGCTCGCGGTGCGCGCGGGCGAGATCCTCATGCATCGCGGGCAGGCGCAGCCGCAGGCCGTCGCGCGCGCGCTCGAGCGCCAGCGCCTCGAACCGAAGCGCCGCCTCGGGCAGATCCTCGTCGATCAGGGTGAGGCGAGCGCGGAGCACGTGCGCGAGGCGGTGCACGAAGTGCTGCGCCGCATCGTGTACGGCCTGCTGCTCTGGCGGAACGGCAGTTTCCGGTTCGTGCCCGGCGACGTCGCGGTGGGCGAGGACATCCAGCTCGACCTCGACCTCGACCGGTTGATCCTCGAAGGACTGCGTCTCGCCGACCAGGAACGCGCGGAACGGGCCGCCGGCGCCGGAGGCGCCGGATCTCCCAAGGACGACGGCGGCGCGTGACCGACTTCACGCTGCACTTCGCTCCGCGCGCGCCCTGGGTGCTGCTCGCGTTCGGCACGCTCGCCGCGGTCGCGCTGTCCGTGTGGGCGTACCGCTTCGCGATGCCGCCGGTCGCGCCGCTCTGGCGCCGGGCGCTCGCCGTGCTGCGCGCGCTCGTGCTGCTCGCGCTGCTGTGGCTGCTCGGCCAGCCCGTGCTCGAGCGCGCGCTGCCCGCGTCGGGCCGCCGCGTGACGGTGCTCGTCGATCGCTCCGCGAGCATGCAGCTACCCGAACGCCGTGGCGGCGCGCCGCGCGCCGAAGCGGCGGAACGCGTCGCGCGCGACGTGGCGTCCGCGCTGCGGTCCCGCGCGCAGGTGCGCGAGGCCGGCTTCGCCGCCGCGCTGCTCGGCGACTCGGCGAAGGCGGGCGAGGGCCGCGACGCGACCGCGCTCGGTGACGCGCTCGCCGCTCTCGCGCAGCTTCCGGTCGAGCGCCGTCCCGACGGCGTCGTGGTGGTGAGCGACGGCGTCGTGAACGCCGGCGCCGATCCCGTGGCCGCGGCGCGCGCGCTCGGCGTGCCCGTGCACACCGTGCTCGTGGGCGCGCCGCTCGGCGCGGACCGCGCGGTGGCGTCGGTCGAAACCGGCGCGCAGGCGCGCGTGGGCGAAGTCACGCCGGTGCTCGTGCGCGTCATGAGCAGCGAGCCGCGCGGCGCCGCGGTGCCGGTGCGGCTCATGGACGGGGACCGCGAGATCGCGCACGGCACGGTGACCTCGCCCGGGCCCGGCGCCGAGGCGAGCGTGACGCTGCGCGTGACGCCGGCGAAGCCCGGTCTCGCGGTGTGGACCGCGCGCGTGGGCGCGCTCGACGCGGACGCCGCGCCGCTCAACGACGCGCGCCAGGTCGCGGTGCCCGTGCTGCCGGGCAAGCTCGGCGTGCTGATCGTGTCGTCCGGCCTGCAGTGGGACCTCGCGTTCCTGCGCCGCGCGCTGCTCGGCGACACCACGCTCACGCTCACGACGCGCGTGCGCGAGCGCTCGGGCTGGCGCGGTGTCGGCAACTCCGGCGCCTCCGGCGCCGCGGGGGCGCGCCGTCGGCCGCCGACCTGCGCGTGATCGCGGTCGTCGTGCTCGACGGTCTCGCGGCCGCGGACGTGAGCCCGGCGTTCGACGCCGCGCTCGCCGACTTCGTGCGCAGTGGTGGCGGCCTGCTCGTGCTGCCCGGCGCGACGCCGGGGCTGCTCGGGCTCGATCGCGGCGCGCTCGGTGGCGCGCTGCGCGTGGACGGTGTGGAAGCCGCGGTCAGCGAGGAGCGTCCGAAGCCGGCCGCCGCCGCGGGCGAGCTGCTCGCGTGGGACGACGATCCGGCGCGCTCGGCGCGGGCGTGGAGCGCGATCGCGCCGCTCACGCACGTGCAGCGTATCCAGCCCGGCGCCGGTGACCGCGTGCTGCTCGAGTCGCAGGAGGACGGCCCGCCGCTTCTGCTCTCTCGCCGCATCGGGCGCGGACCCGTGCTCCTGCTCAACGGCGCGGGCTTCTGGCGCTGGTCGCTCTCCGCGAACGACGACCAGGCGGGCGAGCGCGCGAAGAAGCTCTGGCGCCGCATGGTGCGCTGGCTGAGCGAGCCCGTGCAGGGCGAGCCCCTGCGCGTGCAGCCCGAGCGCTGGCTGTCGGCGGGCGGCGAGCGCGTGCGGCTGCTCGCGAGCCTGCAGACGGACGCGTTCGCGCCGGTCGCGGGCGCGGTGCTCACCGGCAGCGCGACCGACGGCGCGGGGCATTCGCGTGACCTCGCGTTCACGCCGGGCGAGGCCGGCGCCTACACGGCCGCGCTCGACGGACTGCCCGCGGGGCAGTGGCAGGTGAACGTGCGGGCGGAGAAGTCCGGGCGCGAGGTGGGCCGCGCGCGCAGCGAGTTCGCGGTGGACCGCTGGAGTCTCGAGGCGCTGCGCGCGGAGCCCGACAGCGCGACGCTGGCCGCGGTCGCGAACGCGAGCGGCGGAAGCACGACGCTCGCCGCCGACGCGCGCCGCTGGGCGGGCGCGATCGAGACGCGATCGCTCACGCGCCGCCGCACGACGAGCACGCGGCTGTGGGAATCGCCGTGGCTGTTCGCGGCGATCGTGACGCTGCTCAGCGCCGAGTGGATCGCGCGCCGCCGGCGAGGGCTGGCGTAAGAGCCTTCGACCCGCCGCACTCCTTCGTCAGTGACGCACGCGCCGGTAGTGCGTCGCGATCGCGCCGTTGCGCAGCGGCGTCGCCGAGACCAGCTCGAGCGCTCGCGTGCCGGTCCGCCCGCCCGCATGAAGCGTCGGGCCGTGCCCCGTGATCCTCGGATGGACGAGGAACCGGTACTCGTCGATCAGGTCGAGCCGGTCGAGCGCGGTCGCGAGCTTGCCGCTGCCGAGGAGCACGCCGGCCGGGGTCGCGTCCTTGAGTTGCTGCACGCTCGTGCGCAGGTCGCCGGCGAGGTGGTGGCTGTTCGTCCACGGGAAGTCCGTCCGCGTCGACGACACGACGTACTTCGGCTTGGCCTCCAGCTGGACCGCCCACTCGCGCACCGCCGGCGGCGCTTCCACGTCGCCACGGGCGACCGCCGGCCAGTAGCTCTCCATCATCTCGTAGGTGACGCGGCCCCAGAGCATCGCCCCGCCCTCGTCCATGAGGCGGGTGAAGAAGGCGTGCGTCTCGTCGTCGGCGACGCCCTCGCGATGGTCGACGCAGCCGTCCAGGGTGACGTTGAGGCCGAAGGTGAGGAGTCCCATGCGAGATCGCTCCGAGGTGGTCGTTCGCGTACACGCGCTCTTCGCATGATGCGTGCGCCGCCGCACGGGCGACAAGGGCGAAGACTCCTCGGCGCGGCACACGCCTTGCCGGGTGACTCCCGCGAGCGCGCCGTGCTCGCGGCGCGCGCACGTTCCGCCCCCGCGGGAGCAAGACCATGGCAATCGCGCCGTTGCTCGCCGCGCTCGCGCTGCTCGCGTGCGCGCCGGCCGGGAAGCCGATCGTCGCCGAGGTGTACTACGACGCCAACGGCGACGACACGGGCTGGGAGTTCGTCGAGCTGTTCAATCCCGCCGCGACGCCCGTGCCGCTCGGCGGGGCGCGGCTCGAAGCGGGCGACGGCTCGGCCGCGGCGCGCTGGACGACGCGCTGGACGGGCGGGCCGCGCGACACCATTCGCGCGCACGCGCGCTTCGTGGTGGGCGGCGCGAAGGTCGTGCCCGCGCCCGACGCGACCGTCACGCTCGACCTGCAGAACGGGCCGGACGCCGTGCGGTTCGTGTGGCCCGACGGCGCGGCCGAGACCGTGGGCTGGGGCGCGCACGAGTTCCCGGAGTACTCCTGCGGCGCGAGCGCGCCCGACGCGCCGTCGGGATTCTCGATCGCGCGCGTGCCCGACGGCGCCGACACGGGCGGCAACGCGGGCGACTTCCGCGTCGCGCCGCCGACGCCGGGCGTCGCGAACCAGTCGGAGCGCGACCTCGCGATCGCGCGCGGCAGCCTCGCGCTGAACCCTGCGCAGCCGGCGCCGCTGGGCGACGCGCTGCTCTCGGTCGCGGTGATCGGCGCGGGCAGCGAGGGCGTCGCCGACGGGGAAGCCTCGTTGCTCGTGGAAGGCGATGCGCTCGAATCTCCCCAGACGCTGGCGATCGCCGGCGTCGAGAGCGGCGACACGCTGCGCGTGCAGCTGCCGGTGCGCGCAGGTCTCGCGGGGCGCTCGTCGTTGCGCGCGCGCGTCGCGCTCCCCGGCGACGGCACGCCGGGCAACGACGCCGACACGCTGCGCGTGCGCGTGGGCGACGGCCCGCTCGAGGTGACCGAGATCCAGTTCCATCCCGCGCAGGGCGAAGGGGAGTGGATCGAAGTGCGCAATCGTTCCGGCGCGGCGCTGCGGCTCGACGGCTTCACGCTCGGCGATCGCTCGAGCGCGCCGTCGCGCATCGCGCTCACCGCGGCGATTCCCGCGGAGAGCCTCGCGGTGATCGCGCAGGACCGGGACGCATTCGCGCGCGCGTTCCCGCAGCTCGACACCGCGCGCGTCGCCGCCGTGGGCGTGTGGGCGGCGCTCAACAACTCGAACGACGCGGGCGGCGTGGCCGACGTGGTCACGCTGCGCGAGACCGACGGCCTGCCGGTGGACGCGGTCGCGTACTCGGCCGTGGGCGTGCCCGCGGGCGTACCGCTCGAAAAGTCCGACGGCGTGTGGGTCGCGGCCGCGGGCGCACCGGGTTCGCCGCTCGCGCCGCCGCGCGCGCACGCGAGCGCGCTCGAGTTCGAGGTGTCGCCGCGCCGGCTGGCCGCGGGCGCGGACGAACTGCAGCTCGCGTGGCGCCTGCCGTGGGCGCGCGGCCGCGTGACGGTGGAGCTGTTCGACCTCGAGGGCCGCCGCGCCGCCGTGCTGCTGCGCGACGTGGCGAGCACGGCGATGGGCGAGCGCCGCGTGAAGCTCGACACCGCGCGCGAAGGACTGTTCGTCGCACAGCTGCGCGCGCAGTCCGACACGGGCACGCTCACGCGCGCGCTGCTGCTGCGCGTGTCGAAGGGCGCGTCGTGAACGCGCGGCGCGTCGCACTCGCCTGCTGCTTCGTCGCGCTGGCGGTCTGCGGCGCCGGAAGCGCCGCGCATGCCCAGGACTTTTCGCCCGCCGCGGGCGCCGGTCCGCAGCCCGGTGCGGCGGCGCTGCTCGATCGCGCGCTGCCGGTGCCGGGCGGAGCGTGGACGCTCGAAGCCGGCGCGACGCGCTGGTTCGCGCTGCCGGAGCTCGAGACGCGCGCGCTCGCCATGGCGGTCGCCCGGCGCAGCGTGAGCGCGGCGGCGGGACTGTCGCAGACCGGCGATCCCACGTTCGGCTGGAGCGCGGCGGCGTTCGCGCTCGGCAGCGCGGGGGAGAGCGGCGGCATGGCGTTGCGCGTGGCGGCGCGTCACGAGCGCCGCGACGGCGCGCTCTCGGCGTCGTCGTTCGCGCGCTCGGGCGGACTCGAAGCGGGCGCGGGCGCGTGGCTCTCGCTCGGCGGCGCCTGGCGCGCGTGGGCGTCGGCGCCGCACGTCTACGTGCGCGGCGAGGCGCCGCCGCTCGCGCGACCGCTGCAGCTCGGCGTCGTCGCGCGCACCGAGGACGGCGCGGCGTGGCTCGCGGTCGAGGCGCCGCGGGCGGGCGCCGACGGCGCGCGGCTGCTGGGCGGCGAGCTGGGCGCCGGACCGTTCACGCTCTGGGCCGAGGCGCGCGACGGCCCGTGGCGCGCTTCGCTCGGACTGTCGGCCGCACGCGGGCCGTTCGCGGTGCGCGCGCGCGTGGACGCGCACCCCGACCTGCCCGAGACCACGCGGCTGTACGTGTCCCTCGCGCGGCCGTCGCGGAGCGCGCCGTGAACGCGGGCCGCGTGCGGTGCGCGGCGATGTTCGCGTTGTGGTGCGTCGCGGCGGCGGGCGCCGGTGCGGCGCACGCGCAGGCGATCGAGCCGCCGCCGGAAGCGACCGGCGAGGACTACACGCTCGAACGCGCCGACACGCTCGCCGACGGCACGGTCGAGACGAGCTGGTCCGCCGACGGCCGCGCCGGCGTCGCGCCACGCCGCGGCCAACGCCTGCGCTTTCGTGGCGCCGGCGCGAGCGCGAGCGTGCGCGAGGGCGCCGATCCGCTCGCGGGCGGCTCGCTCGATGCCGGCGTGCGTGGCGGCCGGCTGCGCGTCGGGCGGCTCGCACCGCGGTGGGGGCAGGGACTCGTGCTCGGCGGCGCGGCCGAACCCTGGGCGCGCGCGGCAGACGATCGCGGCGAGGGCGCCGAGTTCCGCGGCCGCAGCGGCAGCGGCGCGGAGTGGGCCGCCGCGGGCGAGGGCGCCGGACTCTTCGCGGGCACGTTCCAGAAGCGCCGGATCGCCGGAGCGCGCGCCGCGGCGGGCCCGTGCGCGCTCGGCTGGCTCGGCGACGGCGGCGCGCGCCAGTGCAGCGCCGCGTTCGATCACGACGTGGTCGCGCTCGAAGGCGCGTTCGACTCGCGCGGCCGCTGGCGCGCCGAAGCTTCTTCGCGCGCCGCGTTCGGCGCCACGGCGCTCGCATGGCGCGCGCGCGCCGGGCACGCGGCGTTCCGCTCGCTCGCCGAGCCGCGCCGCAGCGGTCCTTCGCGCGCGCTCGCGCTCACCGCGGCGCACGAACGCGCCGCCGCGGGGCTCGTCGCGCACGGCTCGCTCTGGGCCTTCGGGCCCGGCGTTGCCGGTTCGCGCGGTGCGCTTGAAGTGCACTGGCGGCTGGTCCACCATGCCGCCGTCGTCTTCGGCATCGAGGAACAGCACGGCACGCGCCGCGATCCCGCGTACTTCGCGCTCACGTCCGCCACGTCCGGCATGAAGCAGGGCTGGTGGGCCGAGTGGCGCGGCGAGCGGGACGGACGCGAGCTCGCGCTGCGACACGAACTCTGGGGCGAGCGCGCATTCGCGCGATCGTCCCTGCGGCGGGCGCTGGTGGCCCGCGGCGGCACGCCGCTTCCGTTCGGCGGCGCACTCTCGCTGCAGCACGCGGTGTGGAGCGCGCGTTCCGGCGAACGGGTGTGGCTGCCGGAGGCCGGTGACGACCGCCTCACGTTGCGCGCGCTGTCGGGATCGGGGTCACGCACCCGGCTCGAAGTGGACGCGCCCGCCCTCGGCGGCCGCGTGCGCGCGGGCGTGACGTGGATGCAGGCCGCGACGGGCGCGCGAGCGCCCGGCTGGACGCTCGAATGGATTCGCAGGACACGGCTGTGACCGCGGCGCGCACGGGGCGCGCGCGCATCGGCCGTGCGGGCTTCACCCGAGGAGCCGTCATGAGATTCACGCAGCGCATGGGACGCATCGTCACCGCCGCTTCCTTCGACATGCTCGCGCGCGGCAAGGCGCTCGAGGCCCAGGGACGCAGCGTCGTGCACCTCGGCATCGGCGAGCCGGACTTCGACACCCCGAAGCACATCCAGGAAGCGGCCACGGCCGCCATGGCCGCGGGCTGGACGCACTACGGACCCGCCGCCGGCCTGCCCGATTTCCGCAAGGCGATCGCCGCGAGCTGGAAGACGCGCCGCGGCATTCCGTGCGAGGCCGCCAACGTCGTCGTGACGCCGGGCGCCAAGCAGGTGCTGCTGTTCGCCATGCTCGCGCTGCTCGAGCCGGGCGACGAAGTGATCATTCCGAGCCCGGCCTTCCCGAACTACGCGTCCATCGCGAACTTCCTCGAGGCGCGCGTCGTGCCCACGCCGCTGCTGCCCGAGAAGCAGTTCGACCTCGACATCGACGCGCTGCGCGCGCGCATCACCGACCGCACGCGCATGCTCATCCTGAACACGCCGCACAACCCGACGGGCGGCGCGATCTCCGACGCGTCGCTGCACGCGGTGCGCGAGCTGGTGCTCAAGCACGGCTTCACGGTCGTGGCCGACGACATCTACGGCGACATGCTCTACGACGGGAAGTTCACGGCGTTCGGCTCGCTGCCCGGCATGTTCGAGCACACGATCACCGTGGACGGCTTCTCGAAGACGTACGCGATGACCGGCTGGCGTCTCGGCTTCGGCATCATGAACGAGGCGCTCGCGAAGCACATGTCCACGCTCATGAACAACTCGTCGTCGTGCGTGCCGCCGTTCATCCAGAAGGCCGGCATCGCGGCGCTCGAAGGGCCGCAGGACGAGCTGCTCGCGATGGTCGCGGAGTTCCGCAAGCGCCGCGACGTGGTCGTGAACGGGCTCAACGCGATCCCGGGCGTGCACTGCCCGATGCCTCCGGGCGCGTTCTACGCGTTCCCGCGCATCGACGGCACGGGGCTCACCTCGGGCCAGATCGCCGACCGGCTGCTCGACGAAGCCGGCGTGGTGACGCTGCCGGGCACCGGCTTCGGCGCCGAGGGCGAGGGCTACATCCGGCTCAGTTACGCGAACTCGATCCCGAACCTCGAAGAGGGTGTGCGCCGCATCGGGGCGTTCCTCGCGAGCGTGCGCGCCTGACCAACGTTCGACACCGCTGTTCACGCCGCCGTCGCCACGGGTGACGGCGGCGTTCCTTTGCGCGCGCGCAAGCCCGTGTCACGGCGTGGCGCGCGCTTCGGCACCGTGCGTGCAAAGGAGTGGCGCGTCGCCGCCGCTCGGCGCGACGGTCCGCCACGCACCGCCCCCGCATGGGAGCACCTCATGCGCCTGCCTCACTCCGCTGCACTGCTCACGCTTTCGCTCTTCGCCGCCGTCGCGTTCGGCGCCGCCTTCGCGGCCGCCGCCGCCCGCGCCTCGACGCCCGTGCTCGGGACGGTCCGCCTGAACGAGATCCTCGCCGGGCCCGCCCAGGACTGGGACGGCTCCGGTGTGTTCTCGTCGCGCGACGACGAGTGGGTCGAGATCGCCAACACCGGCGGCGCGCTCGTGGACCTGTCGGCGTACTTCCTCACCGACGCCGACTCGGTGCGGCGCTACGCCTTCACCGGCACGCTCGCTCCGGGCGAGCTGCGCTGGGTGAGCGGCAAGATGTCGTACGACTGGGAGCGCGCGACCGGCTTCTCGGCGGTCGGGCTGTCGCTCGGCAACAGCGGCGACTCGGTGCTGCTCTGGCAGCGCGTGGGCGCCGACAGCACGATCGTGGACGCGTACACCTACCGAAGCCACGAGGCCGCGGCGGACCGCGCGATCGGTCGCGACCTCGTGAGCGGGGAGTGGCAGCTGTTCGACGCGCTCAACCCGTACACGGGCACGCTCACGCCGCCGGGCAACCACTGTGCGCCCACTCCGGCGGTCGCCAACGCCTGCGGCGGCACGCCCGTCACCCCGACCACCTGGGGGCGGCTCAAGACGCTCTATCGCTGAACGCCGCGCGCCCGCCCGGACGGCGCGAGCCAGCCCGGCGTCCCGGCCCGGCTGCCGCGAACGCGAGCGGCATCCGGGCCGGGCGCGGCCCGCCTGTTTGACGAAATCGCCTTCCGCCCCTACATTTCGCGCCCCGATTGAGTGCGGAAGTGGCGGAACTGGCAGACGCACTAGATTCAGGTTCTAGCGCCCGCAAGGGTGTGGGGGTTCAAATCCCCCCTTCCGCACCATCAATCACTTTCAGGCCAGCCAACCGGTGACTCGCCGGTCGCGGAGCATCGCGTGGCCGGCCCGCGCGAAAGCGACGCCAACGCGACCTGACCGGGCGTCGCCCGCCCGGAGGGGGGCGAGAAACTCATGACCTCGCCGACGGAATCCTCCGACCGCCTGATCGCCCAGAATCGCAGGGCGCACCACGACTTCGCGATCCTCGACACGATCGAGGCCGGACTCGTGCTCGCGGGCACCGAGGTCAAGAGCCTGCGCGGCGGCAAGGCGAGCCTGGCCGAGTCCTTCGCCACGATCGACAACGGCGAAGTGTTCGTGCGCCAGATGCACATCCCGCCCTACGAGCAGGGCAACCGCTGGAATCTCGACCCCGTGCGCACGCGCAAGCTGCTGCTGCACCGCGAAGAGATCCTGAAGCTGCAGAAGGCGGTCGCGCAGAAGGGGCAGACGCTCATTCCCCTCAAGCTCTACTTCCACAAGGGCCGCGCCAAGCTGCTGCTCGGCATCGCGAAGGGCAAGAAGTCGCACGACAAGCGCGCTTCGATCGCCGACCGTGACGCCAAGCGCGAGATCGCCCGCGCCCGCCGTGGCTCGGAGCGAGGCGAGTGAAAGCTGTCGCGCGCGTCCTCGCCGTCGCGCTCGCGCTGACGGCCGCGATCGCCGTTCCGCTCGCGCAGCGCTCGCGCGCGCAGGAGTCCGCGCCGCCGTCCGTGGCGCGACCCGTCGCCGGGCCGCTCAGCGCCGCGATCAAGCAGATCGACGGCACGCCGTGCGTGGGCGCCAACGAACTCGCGCGGCTGCTCGACGGCGCCAAGTACTGGCGCGCGGACGTGCGCAAGCTGGTCATTCGCGCGAACGGCCATCGCATCACGTTCACCGCCGACAACCCGATCGTGCTGCTCGACGACCGCACGCTGCGGCTTTCCTCGCCCGTGCGCTCGCTCGGCGGCGAGCTGCAGGTGCCGATCGAGTTCATCCCGATGCTGCCGCGCGATTCGTCGGAGAGCTCGCAGGGCCGCCTCGTGGTGGACGCGAACGGCTCGCGCCTGCGCCTCGTGCCGCCCGGCGGCTACGTGGGTTCGCCGCGCATCACGGTCGAGCCCGGCGAAACGCGCATCGTGATGAGCGGCGAAGGCGCCGCCACGGCCGCGGTCACCGGCCGCGACCGCGCGCACCTGCGCGTGCGCCTGCCCGGCGTGTTCGCGGGCGAGCTGCCCGATTCGCTCGATCCGGCCGCGCTCGTCTCGAGCGTGCGGCGCGTCGGCACGAGCGACGCGGTCACCTTCGAGTTCGCGGTGTCGCCCGAAGCGATCGGCTGGCGGCTCGACACGCAGCCCGGCCGCGCGACGCTCGTGCTCGCGCGCTCCGGCGCCGCGCTCCAGCCGTTCGCGCCCGAGAGCCCGGCCGGCCCGCGCCCGATGCGCGTCGTCGTGCTCGATCCCGCGCACGGCGGCGACGACGCCGGCGTGCAGGCCGACGGCGCGGTCGAAAAGACGCTCGCGCTCGACCTCGCGAAGCGCGTCGCCACGGAGCTCGAGCGGCGCGGCGTGCGCGCCGTGCTCACGCGCGCCGACGACCGCGTGCTCACCACCGCCGCGCGCGCCGAGATCGCGAACCGCGCCCGCGCCGACGTGGTGGTGTCGCTGCACTTCGACGGCTTCCAGTCGCCGCGCGCGCGCGGCGCGATCGTCTACTGCCCGGCCGCGTCCTTCGCCGAGACGCCGGGCGACGCCGCCTCGGGGCTCACGCCCTGGCGCGACGTCGCCACGCGCCACGCACCGCAGGCGCGCGCGCTCGCCGAGGCGCTCGCGACGTCGCTCGAGAACGCGGCGCAGGGTCCCGCGCGCGTGCGCGAGCGGCTCACGCAGCCGCTGCTCGGCGTCAACGCTCCCGGCGTCACGCTCGAATGCGCGACGCTCACGAACGCGGCCGATCGCGCCCGCGTGACCACCGGAGCGGGCCTGCAGGCGCTCGCGGTGGCGATCACCGACGGCCTGCTCGCGTGGCAGCGCCATGAATAAGCGCCGGCTCCTGATCGCACTCGCCGTGCTCGCCGCCGTCGTCGTGGCGGGCGTCGCCGGCTGGCGGCTCTATCGCTCGCGCGAAGCCGTTCCCGTCACCAGCATGGTGGATTCCACGCAGGCGGGCGTGCGCGCGATGACGCTCTGGTTCGCCGACGACAGCGGCGACTCGCTCGTCGCCGAGACGCGCGAAATGCTCGAGGCCGAGGACCTGCACGGCCGCGTGTCCACGCTCGTCGCGGCGCTGGGGCAGGGGCCGACGCGCCGAGGGGTGGCCGCGCTGCCGCCCGGCACGACCGTGCTGCACGCCTACCTCGACGACACCGGCATGCTCACGCTGGACCTTTCGCGCGCGTTCCAGCAGGGTTTCCGCGGCGGCACCCGCGCGGAGGAACTCGCGGTGGGCTCGCTCGTGCGCACGCTCGGCTCGAACGTGCCCGAGGCGCACCGCGTGCTCGTCGTGTGCAACGGAGCGCCGATCGCATCGCTGGCCGGGCACGTGCCGCTCGACCAGCCGCTCGACCTGCAGGACTGGCCTTAGACCCAAGGACTTCCATGCCCGCGACTCACGATCCGCGTCCCATCGGCGTGTTCGACTCCGGCATCGGCGGACTGACCGCCGTGCGGGAGATCTTCCGCCAGCTTCCGAACGAGTCGGTCGTGTACTTCGGCGACACGGCGCGGCTGCCGTACGGCAACAAGTCGAAGGAAACGGTGACGCGCTTCTCGGTCGAGATCGCGTCGTTCCTCGTGCGGCAGAACGTGAAGTGCATCGTGGTCGCGTGCAACACGGCGTCGAGCCACGCGCTCGACGCGCTGCGGATGCGCTGGGAACTGCCGGTGATCGGCGTGATCGAGCCGGCCGCGAAGGCCGCCGTCGCGCAGAGCCCGCACGGCCTGATCGGCGTCGTCGGCACGCTCGCCACCGTCGGCAGCGGCGCGTACCTCGAAGCGATCCACAAGCTCGTGCCCGGTGCGAACGTGCTGTCGCGCGCGTGCCCGCTGTTCGTGCCGCTCGTCGAGGAAGGCTGGCTCGACCATCACGTCACGCACCTCGTCGCCGAGGAGTATCTCGCCGAGCTGCGCGCCGCGAACCTCGAGAGCCTCATCCTCGGCTGCACGCACTACCCGCTGCTCGCGCCGCTGCTCCACGAACTCATGGGGCCCGCGGTGAAGCTCGTGGACTCGGGCGCCGAAGCCGCGCGCGCGACCGCGCAGCTGCTCGCCGAGCGCGGCCAGCTCGCGGCCGATCCCGGTTCCCGCGGGCCGCAGCACCACTTCTTTCTTTCCGACGAGCCGCGCCGCCGCAGTTTCGCGCGCGTGGCACAGACGTTCCTGGGCCGTCCGCTGCCGCACGTCACGGTCGTCGACCAGACCGACCTGCCGTGGTTCGAGCGCGCCCATGCCCACCCCGACCTTTCCGGAGGAAATCCCGCGTGACCCGCAAGCCCCAGCCCATCCGTGAATCCGAAGCGCGCGTCCACGAGCCCGAAGCGTTCCAGCGTCACGACGGCCGCTCCCCGAAGCAGCCGCGCGCGTTCAAGATCGAACGCGGCGTGATGTCGCACGCCGAAGGTTCGGCGATGGTGCACATGGGCCGCACGCGCGTGCTCGTCACCGCCAGCGTCGAGGAGAGCGTGCCGGGCTGGATGCGCAACACGGGCAAGGGCTGGGTGACCGCGGAGTACGCGATGCTGCCGCGCGCGACGGGCTCGCGCACGCCGCGCACGAGCCAGACGGGCGGACGCGCGCAGGAGATCCAGCGCCTCATCGGGCGCTCGCTCCGCGCGGTGACCGACCTCACGGCGTTCGGCGAACGCACGATCACGGTGGACTGCGACGTGATCGAGGCCGACGGCGGCACGCGCACCGCGGCGATCAACGGCGCGCTCGTGGCGCTGCACGACGCCTTCGTGACGCTGTCGAACCAGAACGCGCTCCGGCACGCGCCGCTGCGCGACGCGGTCGCCGCGATCTCGGTCGGCGTCGTGAAGGGTGTGCCGTGCCTCGACCTCGACTACATCGAGGATTCGAGCGCCGAAGTGGACATGAACGTCGTGATGACGGGCTCGGGCCGCTTCGTCGAAGTGCAGGGCACGGGCGAGGGCGCGACGTTCTCGGACGCCGACATGCGCGACATGCTGCGCGTCGCGCGATCGGGGATCCGCCGCATCGTGGCGTCGCAGCGCAAGCTGCTCGGCGGCTCGGGACTGCTGCCGGAGGCGCTCCCGCCGTCGTCCGCCAAGGCGGCGCCGGAGGCGCCGAACAAGTGAAGTACGTCCTCGCGACGTTCAACCGCGACAAGGCGCGCGAGCTGCAGGCGATCCTCGCGCTGCCCGGCGTCGAGATCGTGCCGCTCGCCGACTGGCCGGGCGCGGTCTCGCCGGAAGAGAACGGCGTCTCACTTCTCGAGAACGCGCGCATCAAGGCGCGCGCGGCGCTCGCGCTGACCGGGCTGCCGTCGATCGCCGACGACACGGGACTCGAAGTCGACGCGCTGGACGGCGCGCCCGGCATTCACGCCGCGCGCTTCGCCGGCCCCGACGCGACCTACGCGGACAACGTCGCGAAGCTGCTGCGCGAACTCGCCGCGCGTCCCGGAGCGCCGCGCACCGCGCGTTTCCGCACGTGCTGCGTCGCGCTGTTCCCGGACGGCGTCGAGCTGTCGGCGGACGGCGTGCTCGAGGGAATCATCTCGGAAACCCCACGTGGTACCCACGGGTTCGGCTACGACCCCGTGTTTCAGATGCCAGATAGCCGGTCGCTCGCGGAAATTCCCGCTTCCGAGAAAAACGCCGTCTCGCATCGCGCCCGCGCTGTGCGTAGTCTGGCGGCGCTGCTGGCGCAGCGATAGCAGAAGCGGTCACCAGCCTTACCCCCGAGAGGCGGATCGCGCCCATTCGCCCGAGAGGCTCGATGTCCCCGAGCAACGACGAAGAGCGCATTCGCGAACACATCCCGGCGTGGCGGCTGCTGATCGGCCCGCTCGCGACGCTGGCGTTCGCGCTCGCGCTGCACCTGCTGCGGGTGACCCCCTCGACGCTGCCCAATCCCGGCGTGCTGTTCTCGCTCGCGGTCGTGTGGTCGGCGTACCTCGGTGGTGTGCTGCCGGGCCTGCTCAGCGCGTTGGTCAGCGTCGCGTTCGTGACGTGGTTCCACTCCGAGCACACGTGGCCGCTCACGTTCCACGAGGACGATTTCCGGCGGCTGCCCACCACGTACCTGACGCTGCCCGCGCTCGCCGTGCTCGTCGGCATCCTGCAGGCGCGCAAGAACGCGGCGCTGCACCAGGCCGCGCTCTCGACCGCCGCCGCGCGCTTCCAGGAGATCTTCCAGCGCGCGGGTGACGCGATCTTCGTGGCCGATCCCGACGGCCGCTACCGCAACGTCAACAAGCGCGCGTGCGAGCTGACCGGCTACACCGAGGCCGAACTGCTGCAGATGCGCATGGGCGACGTGCTCGCGCCCGGCGACCTGCAGCGCCAGCCGTTCCGGATCGCGGAGCTCAACCAGCGCCGCACGATGCGCACCGAGCGGCGGTTCCGCCGCAAGGACGGCACGCAGTTCACGGGCGAGATCTCCGCGAGCATGACGCCCGAGGGCCAGCTGCTCGGAGTCGTGCGCGACGTGACCGCGCACCACGACGCGATGGAGAAGCTGCGCGAGGCGCTCTCGCTGCAGCAGGCGACGATCGAGTCGGCGACCGACGGCATTCTCGTCGTGGACATGAACGGACGCTGGGTCGGCTTCAACCGCCGCTTCCTCGACATGTGGCGCATTCCGCCCGAGCTCGCGAACCTCGGCGACGACGCGCGCGTGCTCGCGCACGTGCGCGGCATGCTCGAGGACCCGAAGGGATTCCTCGGCAAGGTCGAGGAGCTGTACCAGCACCCGGAGGCGTCGAGCTTCGACGAGCTGCAGTTCAAGGACGGCCGGATGTTCGAGCGCTACTCGCTGCCGCAGATGCTCGACGGCCGGCCCGTCGGCCGCGTGTGGAGCTTCCGCGACGTGACGGACGTGCGCCGCCAGGCGATCGCGATGCGCGACACCGAGCGCCGCTGGCAGCAGACGCAGAAGCTCGAGGCGCTCGGCCGGCTCGCCGGCGGCGTGGCGCACGACTTCAACAACATGCTGCTCGCGATCCTCGGCGAGGCCGAGCTGCTCAAGCTCGCGCTGCCCGAGGACTCGCCGCACCGCGAGTCGGTCGAGAACATGCGCAACGCCGCCACGCGCAGCGCCGCGCTCACGCGCCAGCTGCTCGCGTTCGGCCGCCGCCAGCGCATCGAGCCGCGCGAGATCGACCTGTCCTCGCTCCTGCTCGAGCTCGAGCCGCTCATGCGCCGCATCGTGAGCGTGCGCACGCGGCTCGTGCTCGACGTGCCGCCGCGCGGCGAAGGCCCGCGCGTGGTCGCCGACCCGGGCCAGCTCGAGCAGGCGGTCCTCAACCTGGTCGTGAACGGCAGCGACGCGATGCCGGACGGCGGCGACCTGTTCGTGCAACTGCGGTGCGAGAGCATCTCGCCCGAAGCCGTCGTCGTGCGCGGCGCGCGCGGGTCCGGTCCGCACGCGGTCATCGAGGTGCGCGACACGGGGCTCGGCATTCCCGACGACGTGCGCCCGCACCTGTTCGAGCCGTTCTTCACGACGAAGGACTCGGGCAAGGGCACGGGGCTCGGACTCGCGACCGTGTACGCCGCGGTCGAGCAGGCGGGCGGCTTCATCGAAGTGGACTCCGCCGAGCTTCGCGGCAGCACGTTCCGCGTGGCCCTGCCGGTCGCGCCGATCATGCCGAAGGAGCCCGAGGTGTTCGAGCCGAAGCCCTCGGTCGACGCCGGCGCGATCCGCGCGACGCTGCTCGTGGCGGAGGACGAACCGCTCGTGCGCCAGTTCGTGTGCGCGACGCTGCGCCGGCTCGGCTGCGACGTGCTCGAGGCCGAGAGCGGCGAGCAGGCGCTTACGCTGTCGCGCGCGCACACGGGACGCATCGACCTGCTGCTGAGCGACGTCATCATGCCGGGCATGACCGGGCCGGAGCTGGCGACGCAGCTGCTGCGCGAACGCGCGGACGTGCGCGTGCTGCTCATGTCGGGCTATCCCGGCGACGAGCTGCCGCTGCCGCAGGGTGACGGGCCGGTGTTCCCGCTGCTCGCGAAGCCGTTCGGCGGCGACGCGCTCGAACAGCGGCTGCGCGAGCTGCTCGCCGGAGCCTGAGCCGCCTACACCGCCGCGAGGCGGTGCACGCGAACCGTGTTCGTCGAGCCCGCGGCGCCCGGAGGCGTGCCGGCCACGATCACCACGAACTCGCCGATCTCGCCGCGCTCGAGCGCGAGCAGCGACCAGTCCACCTGCTTCACGAGTTCGTCGGTGTTGTCCGGGTGCGGCACGATGAACGTCTCGATGCCCCACTGCAGCGCGAGCTGGCTGCGCACGGCGGGCGTGGACGTGAACGCGAGAAGGGGAATCCGCGAGCGGTGACGCGACACGCGCCGCGCCGACGAGCCGACTCCGTGAACGCGACCAGCGCGCGCGCCTGCGTGTCCGCGGCGATGTGCACCGCGGCCGCGGCGATCGCGTCGCCGCGTGAGGCCGCCGGTCCCGGCACGGGCGGCAGCGCCGCGAGCGATTCGTCTTCGACCGCGGAGATGATGCGCGCCATGGTCTCGACCGTCTCGATCGGGTACTGGCCCACGCTCGTCTCGCCCGAGAGCATCACGGCGTCGGTGCCGTCGAGGATGGCGTTCGCCACGTCGGAGGCTTCGGCGCGCGTCGGGCGCGAGTGCGTGATCATGGACTCGAGCATCTGCGTGGCCACGATCACCGGCCGCGCGTACTTGCGCGCGAGCGCGACCGCGCGCTTCTGGACGAGCGGCACCTGCTCGAGCGGGATCTCCACGCCCAAGTCGCCGCGCGCGACCATGAGTCCGTCGAACGCCTCGACGATCGCCTCGAGATGCTCGACCGCTTCGGGCTTCTCGATCTTGGCGATCACCGGCAGGCGCGCGCGGAACTCGTCCATGATCGCGTGCACTTCGTGGATGTCGTCGGGCGAGCGCACGAACGAGAGCGCGATCAGGTCCACGCGCAGGCTCATCGCGAAGCGCAGGTCCTCGCGGTCCTTCTCGCTCATGCTCGGTGCGCTCACGCGCACGCCGGGCAGGTTGATGCCCTTGTGGTTCGAGATGCGGCCGCCTTCGATCACCTTGCAGCGCACGCGCGTGCCGTCGGTGTGCTCGACGACGAGCTTCACGTTGCCGTCGTCGATGAGCACGCAGTCGCCGGCCTTCACGTCGGTCGCGAGGTGTTCGTACGTCGTGCTCGCCATCGCGGCGGTGCCCGGCACGCCGGGCTGCGTCGTGATGGTGAACGTCGCTCCGGCTTCGAGCACTTCGGCGCCGTTCACGAAGTCGCCGAGCCGGATCTTCGGACCCTGCAGGTCCACGAGGATGCCGACGGCGCGGCCGGACTCGTCGGACGCGCGGCGCACGTGTTCGTAGACCGCGGCGTGGTCCGCGCGAGAGCCGTGGGAGAGATTCAGGCGCGCGACGTCCATGCCCGCCTTCACGAGGGCGGTGATCGCCTCGAAGGTGTGGGTCGCGGGCCCCAGCGTGCAGACGATCTTCGCTCGTCGGTTCATGGGCGGGAGTATCGGCTCGCGCGTCCGCGGCCGAGAGGCCCGGATCGGGGCCGGAAGGAGGGAAAGATGGGGTGGATGACGGGGTTTGAACCCGCGACCCCCGGGACCACAACCCGGTGCTCTGCCAGCTGAGCTACATCCACCACCACTCGTCGTATCCGGCCGCGCCGACGGCGCGACGCTGGCGCGCCTGGAGGGGATCGAACCCCCGACCGTCGGATTAGAAATCCGATGCTCTATCCAACTGAGCTACAGGCGCTGACCGGCAGTCACGAGCGCCTCCCGAAACGGGGCGGACGTTCGGCCTGCCGGGTTATTTCCGCTGTCTTTCGGCTGCATGCCGCGATCCGGTGGCCTGCGATCCAAGAGACGGCGGGAAGCTGGTCGGGGCGAGAGGATTTGAACCTCCGACACCCTGCTCCCAAAGCAGGTGCGCTACCGGGCTGCGCCACGCCCCGATGCATGGTGCTTCGAATCGGGCGCGCAGAATAGTGGGCGAGGCGCGAACGAGTCAAACGAACCCGCGAATCATGCGGCTTTCGCGAGTCTTTGCTTGGGACTGACCGTCGCAGGCGGTAGATTGCGGCCCAAGCAACAGACCCCCGCCCATCGGGCCCCCGCCTTCCTCACCCCGGGCCCCCAACACGGAGCTTTCCATGAGCCTCAACAAGGTCATTCTGCTCGGCCGTCTCGGTCGTGATCCCGAGATCCGCTACACGCAGAGCCAGCTCACCATCGCCAACCTGAACATCGCGACGGACGAACGTCGCCCGGACGGCAACGGCGGCTGGAAGCAGGAAACCGAGTGGCACCGCGTGGTGCTGTTCGGCAAGCAGGCCGATCTCGCGAAGCAGTACCTGACCAAGGGCCGCGAAGTCCTCATCGAGGGTTCGCTGCGCACGCGTCAGTGGCAGGACCAGCAGGGCCAGAAGCGCTACTCGACCGAGATCGTCGCGCAGAACATGCGCTTCGTCGGTGGTCGCGGCGGCGCGGGTGGCCCGGGTGGTGGCGGCGGTTTCGACCGCGGCCAGGACGACTTCGGTGGCGCGCCGGTCGGCGCGGACACCGGCGGCATGGACGACTTCGGCGGCGCGCCGGACGACGACATCCCGTTTTGAGCCACACCCCCGCGCGGCCCGGTTCACGCCGAATCGCACGGGGAAGCGCCGGCATCGAACGGCGAGTGGAAACCCATCGGGGGCGACAGGCTTCGACGGGGGACCTGAACCAACGAGTGCAAGCCGGGGCCCCATCAACCTCGTCAAAAAGTGTGGGAAAAACTCATCTGCCAACGAGCAGATGGCTCTCGCTGCCTAGTTAAAAACTAGACCCAGCGACGCCTTCCCGGTCCCTGCCTGTGGGAGCCGAAGCGGGCGCCAGATAAACACAGGCTGGTCCAATGCGGCGGCCCGACCGCAGCGGACGAGATCTAACCGGGCTGGCGTGCAGCGATCCCGTCGGTTGGAGCAACGCGCGCGAGACTCAAATAGCCGACTACGCTTGTAGGACTCGTTGCGGACGGACTTTCGGACGCGGGTTCGATTCCCGCCGCCTCCACCAGTGACAAGACCCCGACCGCCCGCGGTTGGGGTTTTTGTTGGCCGCTCGCGCCGCTCACTCGCGGGTCATCGCGACGGCCGCCGCGCTTGCGCGAAACACACGAGAAGCAAACTCTCCCGAGCAGCGCCGCGCCGCTTCACGCCCTTCGCGCGCGGTCCCCGCTCTCGCACACTCAAAGGACAGAGCCATGGCAGACGACCGTAAGTGCCCGTTCTCGCACGCAGCCGTGAACCCCGCCGTGAGCGGTGGCGCCCAGACGAACGCCGACTGGTGGCCGAACCAGCTGCGCCTGGGCGTACTGCACCAGCACTCGAGCAAGTCCGATCCGATGGGTGAGCGCTTCGACTACGCGGCCGAGTTCCAGAAGCTCGACCTGAGCGCGGTCGTCGCGGACCTGCGCGCGCTCATGACCGACTCGCAGGACTGGTGGCCCGCGGACTTCGGACACTACGGCGGTCTCATGATCCGCATGACGTGGCACAGCGGCGGGCACGTATCGCATCAGCGACGGACGCGGTGGCGCCGGCACGGGCAACCAGCGCTTCGCGCCGCTGAACAGCTGGCCGGACAACGGCAACCTCGACAAGGCCCGCCGCCTGCTGTGGCCGATCAAGCAGAAGTACGGCCGCAAGCTGTCGTGGGCCGACCTGCTCGTGCTCGCCGGCAACGTCGCGCTCGAGTCCATGGGCTTCGAGACCTTCGGCTTCGGCGGTGGACGTCCCGACATCTGGGAGCCGGAAGAAGACGTCTACTGGGGCGCGGAGAGCACGTGGCTCGGCGACAAGCGCTACGAGGGTGATCGCCAACTCGAAGGGCCGCTCGCGGCCGTGCAGATGGGCCTCATCTACGTGAACCCGGAAGGCCCGAACGGCACGCCCGATCCCGTCGCGTCGGCGCGTGACATCCGCGAGACCTTCGCGCGCATGGCGATGAACGACGAAGAGACCGTGGCGCTCGTCGCGGGCGGCCACACGTTCGGCAAGGCGCACGGCGCGGGCGATCCCGCGCTCGTCGGCCCCGAGCCCGAAGCGGCCGGCATCGAGGAGCAGGGCCTCGGCTGGAAGAACGCGCTCGGCAGCGGCAAGGGCGTGCACACGACCACGAGCGGCATCGAAGGCGCGTGGAAGCCGAACCCGACGAAGTGGGACAACGGTTACTTCGACATGCTGTTCGGCTACGAGTGGGAGCTGACCAAGAGCCCCGCGGGCGCGCAGCAGTGGGTCGCGAAGGACGTGAAGCCGGAGCACATGATTCCGGACGCACACGATCCGTCCAAGAAGCACGCGCCGATGATGACGACGGCCGACCTGTCGCTGCGCTTCGACCCGGCGTACGAGAAGATCGCCCGCCGCTTCCACCAGGACCCGAAGGCGTTCGCCGACGCGTTCGCGCGCGCGTGGTTCAAGCTGACGCATCGCGACATGGGCCCGCGCTCGCGCTACCTGGGGCCGCTCGTGCCGAAGGAAACGCTGATCTGGCAGGACCCGGTTCCCGCGGTGACGCACGCGCTCGTGGACGCCGCCGACGTCACGGCGCTCAAGGCGAAGCTGCTCGGCTCGGGGCTCTCGATCGCGCAGCTCGCGCGCACGGCGTGGGCGTCCGCCGCCACGTTCCGCGGCAGCGACAAGCGCGGCGGCGCCAACGGCGCGCGCATTCGTCTCGCGCCGCAGAAGGACTGGGCGGTCAACCAGCCGGCCGAACTGGCCAAGGTGCTCGCCGTGCTCGAGAAGCTGCGTGCGGAGTTCGACGCGTCGGCCACGGGCGGCAAGAAGATCTCGCTCGCCGACCTGATCGTGCTCGGCGGTTGCGCCGCGGTCGAGGCGGCGGCGAAGAAGGCCGGTCACGCCGTGACCGTGCCGTTCACGCCCGGGCGCACCGACGCGACGGCGGAGCAGACCGACGCCGAGTCGTTCGCGGTGCTGGAGCCCGTCGCCGACGGCTTCCGCAACTGGTGCGGCAAGGGACTCGAGGGACACGCGGCCGAGATGCTCGTGGACAAGGCGCAGCTGTTGGGCTTGAGCGCTCCCGAGATGACGGTGCTCGTGGGTGGGCTGCGCGTGCTGAACGTCGGCGCCTCGAAGCACGGCGTGTTCACCACGCGTCCCGAGACGCTGAGCAACGACTTCTTCGTGAACCTGCTCGACATGCGCACGGTGTGGAAGAAGGCGGACGCCGACGGCGTGCTCGAGGGCCGGGACCGGACGTCCGGCGCCCCGAAGTGGACGGGCACGGTCGTGGACCTCGTGTTCGGCTCGAACTCGCAGCTGCGGGCGCTGGCCGAGGTCTACGCCAGCGCCGACGCGCAGAAGAAGTTCGTGGCCGACTTCGCCGCCGCCTGGACGAAGGTCATGAACGCCGACCGCTTCGACCTCGCATAGAAGCTCGGGCCCTCCGGGCCGTCGGGGCCCGGGGGGAAACCCCGGACCCCGGCGGCCGGAGGGGCGGATCCCGCGGCTGCCGGCGGGCCGAGGGGTGGGTGCTCCCCGGAGGCTGGGGGAGGCCGACCGTCTGGCGTCGGCCGGTCGTCGGCGGCGTCGTTCCCCGGACGGTGCAAGCCGAACAAAGCGCTTGCCCCCATGGGGGCAGCCCTCTAGTCTCCCGCGTCCCGTGAAAACCACCCTCGCCACTCTGGCGGATCGGCTCGCCGACATCCGTGCCCGCATCGCGGCCGCGGCAGCCCGTTCGGCCCGACCCGCCGAGGCGGTCACGTTGGTGGCGGTCGTCAAGACGCTGCCGCCGGAAGTCGTTGCCGAAGCAGTGCGATTGGGCATCAAGGACCTCGGTGAGAACCGGGTCCAGGAAGCCCAGGCGCATCAGCTCGTGGTCGCCCGGGATGCCGCACGGTGGCATCTGATCGGCCACCTGCAGCGCAACAAGGCCGGCAAGGTTCCGGGCCTGTTCGACGTCGTGCACAGCGTGGACGACGGCGAGGTCGCCGTGGCGCTCGCGCGCCGCGCGCGCGAGGCCGGGCGCGTCCTGCCGGTGCTGATCGAGGTGAACGTGAGCGGTGAAGCCAGCAAGTTCGGCGCGCAGCCGGACGTGCTGGACGCGCTGCTCGAACAGGTCGCGTCGCTCGAAGGCCTGGAGCTGCGCGGACTGATGACGGTGCCGGAAGCGGTGGACCGGCCCGAGGACGCGCGCGCTGCGTTCGCGCGCCTTCGGGAACTGCGCGACGCGGGAGCGGCGCGACTGGCTCGACCGTTGCCGGAGCTGTCCATGGGCATGAGCGAGGACTTCGAGGTCGCCGTCGAGGAAGGCGCGACGTGGGTGCGAGTGGGCAGCGCACTGTTCGGCGCGCGCGCGTAAGGAGGCGGACGTGTTCGTGATGGGCAACTTCGTCGGCATGCTGGCGAACATCCTCAGCTGGGTGCTGCAGCTGCTCCAGCTCGTGCTGATCGTGAACGCGGTGCTGTCGTGGTTCCAGCCGCGCCCGGAGCATCCGATCCTCGACGTGATCGAGAACATCTCGCACGTGGTCTGCGCGCCGGTGCGGCGGATGTTCCCGACCGCGATGGGTGGGTTCGACTTCGCTCCGCTCGTGGTGCTGCTGGCGATTCAGTTCGTGGGAATGGGTTTCCTCGTGCCGACGCTGCACGACATCGCTTATCGCATGCGATGAGCACGCGGCTCGCCGTACGCGTGCAGCCGGGAGCGCGACGCAACGCGCTGGTGGACCGGCTCGCGAACGGTGAGTGGAAGCTGGCGGTGAGCGCGCCGCCCGAGGACGGGCGCGCGAACGAAGCCGTGATCGAGTTGTTGGCGGAACTGCTCGGCGTGAAGCGCCGGCAGGTGGTGGTGACACGGGGCGCGTCGTCGCGCTCGAAGACGATCGAAGTGAGCGATCTCGACCCGGCGGTGGCCGAACAACGGCTCGGCGCGGCGCTCGAGGACGTGAAAGGTGACCATGGCGAGTGAGTATCTGGAGCACATCCGTGAAGCGGCGCTCTATGTGAAGTCGCGCACGAAGCTCGTGCCCGAGGTCGGCATCATCCTCGGCACCGGCCTCGGCGATTTCGCGAACGCGCTGCAGGTGGACACGGTCGTGCACTACTCCGAGATCCCGCACTGGCCGCATTCGACCGTCGAGAGTCACGCGGGCGAGCTGCACATCGGCACGATCGGTGGGCGGCCCGTCGCGGTGATGAAGGGTCGCGTGCACTACTACGAAGGCTATGCGATGCAGCAGGTGGCGTTCCCCGTGCGCGTGCTCAAGGCGCTCGGGTGCCACACGCTCATCGTGACGAACGCCTGCGGCGGCATGAATCCCGACATGCCTCCCGGCACGATCGTGGTCACCAAGGACCACATCAATCTCATGGGCGACAATCCGCTGCGCGGCGTCAACGACGACGAGCTCGGAGTGCGCTTCCCCGACATGAGCGAGCCCTATTCGCGCGTGCTGATCGAACTGGCCGAGCGAGTGGCGCGTGACGAGAAGATCGCGCTGCAACGCGGCGTGTTCGTCGCCGTCACGGGGCCGAACCTGGAAACGCCGGCGGAGTACCGGTTCCTGCGTGGAATCGGTGCGGACGTCGTGGGCATGTCGCTCGTGCCCGAGAATCTCGTGGCCGTGCACGGCGGACAGCGCGTGCTGGCCTTCAACGTGGTGACGGACGCCTGCCTGCCGGATGCGTTGCATCCGTGCGACATCGCGGCCGTGCTGGCGGTGGCCGCTCGCACCGCGCCGATCCTGCACCGCCTCTTGACCGGCGTGCTGGCGCGGCTCGACGAAGCGAAGCCGCAGGCTTAAGAGGGAACGGCGTTCACGCCGGCGATTCAAACGGAGGAAGTGATCATGGCGACCGCTCGGAAGAAGACCGCCGGCAAGGCGACCAGCAAGGGCAAGTCCGCTCCCAAGGCGAAGGCGGCCGTGAAGCCGAAGCCGAGCGCGAAGCCCGTGCCCAAGAAGAAGCCCGCGCCCAAGCCCGTGAAGGTCGCCGCCAAGTCCGCGAAGCCGGCGAAGCCTGCCGCCAAGCCGGCCAAGGCCGTCGCGAAGGCGCCGAAGGCTCCGGCGAAGGCTCCGGCGAAGGCCGCGAAGCCCGTGAAGGCCGCGGCCAAGCCCGCTCCGAAGGCTCCCGTGAAGGTCGCCGCCAAGACGGCGAAGGCGGCGAAGCCCGCCGCTCCGAAGGGTCTCAACAAGGGCGCCGCCGCCGCGAAGGCGCTCGCCGAAGCGCGCGCGAAAGCCGCTGCCGAGGAAGCCGCGCGCAAGAAGGCCGCCGAAGGCCCGCGTCGCCTCGTGCCTGCGACAGCCGAAGCCAAGCTCGCCGCGCAGCGCGCCGCCAAGCAGGGCACCGGCAAGTCGAAGGTCAGCGTGCGTCCCGCGCCGGAAGTGCGCCCGCTCGGCGTGCTGCCGGTCGAGTCGCAGGCCAAGCCGCGCTTCACCACGCTGCCGCCGCGCACGATGCCCACGCGTCCCGCGGTGACGGTCAAGCCGATCGTCGCGTCGAAGCCCGCGCCCAAGCGCGGCGACGATCGCCTGACTGAAGCCGACCTCAAGCACTTCGAGGAGCGCCTGCGCACCGAGTACGCGCGCATCATGCGCGAGATGGGCTACATGGACGACACGCTGCTCAAGGTGAACCCGCGCGACGCGGCGGGCGAACTGGGCGGCTATTCGTTCCACATGGCCGACGCCGGCACCGACAGCATGGAGCGCGAGAAGGCGTTCGATCTGGCGAGCAAGGAAGGCAAGCTGCTCCGCGAGATCAAGGAAGCGCTCACGCGGCTGTACAGCGGCACGTACGGCATCTGCGAAGTGAGCGGCAAGCCCATCAGCAAGACGCGCCTCGAGGCGCTGCCGTGGGCGCGCCTGTGCATCGAGGAGCAGGAAAAGTACGAGCGTGACCTGCGCGCCGGTCGACTGGCCGCGAAGGACGAGTGAAGCGTTCGTACCCGCTCCTGATCGGCGTCGCCGCGGCGCTGGTGGCGCTCGACCAGTGGACCAAGCACTGGGCGACCGCGCACCTCGCGTTCGCACCTCCGCGGCACGTGATCGGCGATCTGGTGCAGCTCACGTACACGCGCAACTCGGGCATCGCGTTCGGGCTGCTCGCGGACATGCACTTCCCGCTGTGGGCGTTCTCCGCGCTCGCGTCGGTGATCGTGCTCGTGCTCGCGTCGCGCCATCCGCTCATGACGCTCGGACGCCAGATGGCGCTCGCGTTCATCCTGGGCGGCGCGATCGGCAATCTCATCGACCGCGCCGCGACCGGCGAGGTCGTGGACTTCATCTATTTGCAGTGGAACGGCCACGGATTTCCGGTCTTCAACGTGGCCGACGTCTGCGTGAACGTGGGCGTGGCGCTCTTCGCGCTCGCCTGGACACGCGAACCCGAGGGGAACGCGGGCGCGTCTGGCGCCGCCCCGGAAAGCGATGCGCATGAAGCTGGTGGAGCTGACGGTCCCGCCGCAGGGAGCGGGCCAGCGAGTGGATCGCTGGCTGGCGAAAGCGCGGATCGGCCTCTCGCGTAACCGCCTTCAGGCGCTGCTCGAAGCGGAGCGCGTGCTGGTCAACGGCAAGCCCGCGCGACAGTCCCTGAAGCTCAAGGAAGGCGACGCCGTGCGCGTCGAAGTGCCGCCGCGCCGTCCGACGAAGCTGATCGCCGAGGACGCGCCGCTCGCGATCCGCCACGAGGACGAGCACGTCATCGTGCTGAACAAGCCCGCGGGGGTCGTCGTGCATCCGGGCGCCGGTGTGTCCACGGGCACGCTCGTGCACGCGCTGCTGCACCATGCGCCCGAAATGTCCGGCGTCGGCGGCGAGGGCCGGCCCGGCATCGTGCACCGCCTCGACAAGGACACTTCGGGCCTCATGGTCGTCGCCAAGACCGAAGTCGCCTACCAGGCGCTCGTCGAGGCGCTGCGCGTCCGCAAGGTGCGCCGGGTCTACCAGACGATCGTCTGGGGCGATCCCGGACCGGACGAGGGCTACATGGACATGCCCATCGGCCGCGACACCAAGGAACGCAAGCGCATGGCCGTGGTGCGCAACGGCGGCAAGACCGCGCTGACCCGCTGGACCGTGCTGCAACGCTTCGGACTCGCCAGTTTCGTCGAGGCCCGGCTCGAAACCGGCCGGACGCACCAGATCCGGGTGCATTTCGCCGCGGTCAAACACCCGGTCGTCGGTGATCCGCTCTACGGCGGGAGGGTGAGAAAATCGTTGAGCCTCCGCCAAGCCGAGCGTAGCCTCATCGTCGCCCTGCTCCGCACGCTACGCCGGCAGGCCCTCCATGCCGCCGAACTCGAGTTCGTCCATCCCGTTTCGGGCGAGCGGCTTCACTTCGAGTCGGCATTGCCCGAAGACATGGCTCACGCGCTGACGCTGCTGCAGGCGTTCATCGCGGACCGCAACCCGTAGAAGACCCTCATGTCGGAAGCGCCGAAGCCGGAAGTCATTCGCTTGAGCCTGCCCAGCCGGCTGGAGCTGCTGTCCGTACTCGATCGCGTCTCGTTGAGTGTGTGCGAGCGCATGGGCTTCGACGAGGACACCACCGCCCAGGTGGGCATGGGTGTGGTCGAGGCGGGCACCAACGCCGTCCAGCACGGGCACAAGCGGGACGCGAGCCTGAACTTCGAGATCGAGTTCCACATGTACGCCGACAAGCTCGAGATCCACGTGTACGACCGTGGCAAGGGCTTCGACGTGCAGCGCGTGGTGCCGGACGTGACCACGCCGGAGCACCTCTTCGACATGCGCGGACGCGGCATCTTCATCATGCGTTCGTGCTGCGACGACGTGACCTTCAGCTTCAGCGATGCCGGCACCCATTGCGTGCTGGTGAAGAACCGGCCCGCGGGCCGCATCGCCGCGGACGCCTGAGCCCCGACGTTGCCGAGAGTCCTGGCCGTGGATTGGGGTGAGCGCCGCATCGGGCTCGCCGTCTGCGATCCCACCGGTACGATCGCGAGCGGGCTCGACACGCTGATCGTGCACAGCCCGGCCGAGGCCGTGCGCCGCGTGCTCGAGGCGATCGCCGAGGTCGAGGCGGATTCGGTCGTGGTCGGGCTGCCGCTGCTGCTGTCGGGCGAGCGCGGCGAGGCCGCGAACGCCGCCAGCGCCTTCGCCGCTTCGGTGCGCGAGGCCGCCGGCATTCCCGTGCACGAGTACGACGAGCGGCTCACCTCCGCGCTGTCCACGCGCCGCATGCACGAGCGCGGCGAGAGCGGCGGCAAGGGGAAGGGCAAGGCGCGCGTGGACCAGGGCGCGGCCATCGCGCTGCTCGAATCGTGGCTCATGCGGCTGTCCTACGAGGCGCGCCGCGCGGCGGAAGCGGCCGCCGGAGACGCCGAAGACGCCGAAGACGCCGCGACGGACGAGGACGAGTCGTGACCGCGGCCCGTCGCCGCGGCACGTTCCGCCCGATCCGCTGGGCGTGGCTGCTCCTGCTCGTCGCGCTGCTCGCGCCCGCGTACGAGCTGCTGCTGCCCGCCGGGCTCATGCATCCGGAGGAGCGCCGCACGGTCATCATCGAACGCGGCCAGTCGCTCCACGAGATCGCGCAGGACCTGCAGCGCGCGGGCGTCATCCGCGGCACGTTCGGCTTCCTCGCGCTCGCGCGCGTGATGCACCTCGATCGCACGGTGAAGGCGGGGCAGTACTCGTTCCCGCTGGGCATGACGGTGCCCGAGATCCTGCGCGCGCTCGACCGCGGCATGTTCGGCCTCGACCTGCTCACGCTTCCCGAAGGACTCACGGTGCGAGAAGTGGCCGAACGGCTCGGCGCGCGGCTCGGTGTGAGCGCTTCGTCCATCGATTCGCTCGCGCACGATCGCACGCTTCTCGATTCGCTCGGCGTGGATGCGCCGTCGCTCGAGGGCTACCTCGCGCCGGACTCGTACGAATGGCTGCCCGGCACGGCGCCCGAAGTCGCACTGAGAACGATGGTTCGTCGCACGCTCGATCGCGTGCAGAGGGCGACCGCCGGCTGCGATTCGTTGCCGCTCGACTTCACGCCGCACGAACTGCTCACGATGGCGAGCATCGTCGAGTCCGAGGCCCAGGTGGACGAGGAGCGCCCGCGCATCGCGCGCGCCTACCTGAACCGGCTCGTGATGGGCATGAAGCTGCAGGCCGACCCGACGGTCGGCTACGCGCTCGGCCGCAACCCGCGCTCGAAATTGACGTTGCGCGAGCTGCGCACCGAGTCGCCCTTCAACACCTACCTGCACGAAGGGCTGCCTCCGGGGCCGATCTGCAATCCCGGCCTCGCGAGCATCGAGGCCGTGATGAACGCCACGCAGGGCAGCAAGGACCTGTACTTCGTGGCTCGTGGCGATGGTCGCCACATGTTCGCGACCACCTACGAGCAGCATCTGGCGAACATCACCGCGGCGCGCGCGCTGCAGGCCGCCTACGCCGCTCGAAAGGCCGCTGGGGATTCCGCGTCGGCATCTTCGGAGGGCGTCGAGCCCGCTCCCGCGGAGCCCGAAAGCACCCGATAGTCGGTGCTAAGCGACGAATCGAGTGTGTGATAGAGTCCCGGCCCGCGCGCGCGGCAGACGCGACGACGGGTCAGGAAAAAAAAGTCGGAACCGACTCCGAGGTGCGTTGTATGACACGGTGCGCCCCATCGGAGGCGGCGGCACTCCCCGCGATCTTCGCTGAGATCGTCCACGTGCCCCGGGCCTCAACCAGGCACCGGTTGCATGCACGGCGATCTCGAACGAAGACGCTTCGTTCGAAGTCGTCGGTATTGCGTTTTGACGCCTCCGCTGGTGCAAGGAGAACGGAATGAGCAGCAAGCCTTCGGTCACAAACCCCAAGTCGCTCCGGGCGAAGCTCAAGCCCGAGGTCGATCTCGGATTTCGATGGGGAACGCTGAACACCGTGCTACTGGCGGCCGGTGTGGCGTTATTGGGGGCGGGGTACATGAGCCTCTCGCGTGGATCCATCACGTTGGCTCCTGTCCTGCTGGTGATTGGATACTGCGGGCTCATCCCGGCGGCACTCCTGGTGCGGGGCAACGAAGCAGAATCGGGCGAATAGCTCAGTCGGTAGAGCGCTTGCCTTACAAGCAAGATGTCGCAGGTTCGATCCCTGTTTCGCCCACCAGAGTGAAGCCAAGTTCAAGAGACGCAGTCGCTTGACCACTTCGTTCGGCTCGAAGTCGCGGGCCGCGGGGAGCGGTTCAGCAAAATGCAGTGTTCGTGTGACCTTGTTGGGTCCAGGACGAAAAACTTTCTTGACACGGCGGAAGACCGCCGCCTAGACTTTTTCTCGTCTTGGAAGGCCTTGTTGTTGCGTCAGATAAGCGCGCCAAGGCACTCGAACTCGATCTCGCTACGACAAATAGAGAGTTCGAAAGGGGGTGGCTCGCAGCCAGACCTGATTGCGTGCAACTGAGCCTTGCCTAGAACTCAGCAACAGGTTTCAACCACTTCGGGAGGTGCAACAATGACTGGTTTGGTTCGCAAGGCCACGCTCCTCAGCGCGTGCAGCTTGCTGGTCGCTGCTTCTGCGTTCGCGGGTGTGCCTAGCCCGGGTAACTCCACGCTTCCGTCTCCTGCTTTCTTCACGATCGTTGGTCACTCGCTGGGCACGCCTGACGCCCTCGGCACGTTCAGCGTCGTTGTCCGCGATCTCGCGAACAACCCGATCAACGGCAGCTCTGTCGTCCTCGACTTCTCGGCCGCGGCGGACCTCGTCCCCGCGTCTGATCAGCTCGATGCCGGCGCGAGCACGGTGAACTGTGTCGCGAAGACCGTCCGCAAGTTCTCGGACGTCACGGGCACGGCGTCCTTCACGGTCGTCGGCGCTGCCGCCAACTCCGGTGCTTCCCCCGGCGCTGGCCTCAACGGTGTCAAGGTGTACGCCGACGGCGTGCTCCTCGGCTCGCTGACGGCGGCTACGCTCGATCAGGACGGTGGCGGCGGTGCTGGCGCCAACGACCTTTCGCTCTGGCTGACGGACTCCGGTTCGCTCGGCTACTTCGGCCGTAGCGACTACGACTACAGCAGCGACCTCGGTGCCAACGACCTGTCGCTCTGGCTGACGGCTTCTGGCGCGCTGGGTTCGTCTGAGTCCGGAACGCTCTGCCCGTAGTTTTCGCTCCGTCTTCTCCGACGGCCGCTCACTCGGTGACGCGTGAGCGGCCAGTCGGTGGACGAGAAGTGCGAGGCGCCAAGAATCTTCGCTACTTCGACACCCGTATCCAACCTGCGTGACATCATTCGGAGGCAACACAACATGAAGAAGGCTCTCCTCCTCTGCGGCGCTCTGCTCGCCGTTTCGGCCTCGATCGCTTCCGCGGCCGGCATCAACCTCAGCTACACGCAGTGTGGCGCTCTCGGTCTTGCGAACAAGACCTTCGCGTGCACGGCGAACACGGGCTCGGACGTGATGGTTGCGTCCTACGTCGCCCCTGCCGGTACGCAGGGCATCACCGGTATGGAAGCGGTCATCGACCTGCAGTCCGCCGCGGCGACGCTGCCGGCGTGGTGGCAGTTCAAGAACGCTGGCGCTTGCCGCCAGACCGCTCTCGCCGTGGCTCCGAACGGCGCGACGTGCGACGGTGACTACTGGGCTGGCCAGGCTTCTGGCGGCGTCACCGCGTACATCACCCCGTACGCGACGGCGGCCAACCGTGCCCGTCTCCTGATCATCTACGCCGTCCCCAGCACCCTCGCGGCGCCGGTCGACGCGGATGTCGAGTACTTCGCCTTCACGGCGACGGTCAGCCACGTGAAGACGGTCGGCACGGGCTCGTGCGCCGGCTGCTCGGATCCCGTCTGCATCGTGCTGAACGAGATCAAGCTGACGCAGGGCGTCGGCATCGGTGACTTCCGCATCCAGAACCCGGCCGACCGTAACTACGTGTCCTGGCAGGGTGGCGTGGTTGCCGGCGGCTGCCCGGCCGCGACCCCGACGCGCAACGCGACGTGGGGCTCGGTCAAGTCGCTGTACCGGTAGTTCGCAGTTCGCACCTCCAGTTCGCGGCGGTCACCTCACGGTGGCCGCCGCGAACTTTTTTTGTGCCGTGCGGGTGCACCCGTGCGCTCGAGACCCCGCCTTCCCCCGTGGCGGCCGTGAGCAGGACGGCACAGGGCGGCTCAGGCTGGTGCGGGGTGGGGTAGGGTCGGGATTGCGGCCAGGCACCCGGCGCGATCCCATAGCGCGGAGCTGGAGCGCGACCAGCGGGGGCAGTGAAGAGCGCTCCGACGAGCGTCCGGGGCCAGGGAGGTAACGGGTGCGGACCCGCATCTCCCCGGAGAGGGCGATCTCACGTTCGGTCGCACTGGACGCGGGTCCAGTGCATCTTGCAACTCACCATTTCTCTTACTTTTCCCTTGATGCGTCGGCACCGGAGCGTGCTAGACTTTTCTTCAGCACGACATCCCCTGATGCCCATCACGGAGCATCAAAAAATCCCCCGTAGCAGTTTGGGAGGCAAACAATGAAGCAGACGCTACTTCTCAGCGCTGCACTGCTTGCTCTGTCGGCTTCGATTGCCTCGGCGGCTGGCCTGAACCTCAGCTGGTCGGCTTGCGGCGCCTCTGGTCTCGCGAACAAGACCTTCGCGTGCAACGTGAACACGGGCGCGGCGGAGATGATGGTCGCCTCCTACGTGGCTCCCGCGGGCTCGCAGGGCATCACGGGTATGGAAGCGGTCATCGACCTTCAGTCCTCGACGGCGTCGCTGCCGGCGTGGTGGCAGTTCAAGAACGTCGGTGCTTGCCGTCAGACCGCTCTCGCCGTGGCTCCGAACGGTGCCGCGTGCGACGGTGACTACTGGGCTGGCCAGGCTTCTGGCGGTGTCACTGCCTACATCACGCCGTACGCTGCTGCCGCCAACCGCGCTCGTCTGCTGATCATCTACGCTGTGCCGAGCACCCTCGCGGCGCCGGTCGACGCGGACGTCGAGTACTTCGCGTTCACGGCTTCCGTCAGCCACGCGAAGACGGTCGGCTCCGGCTCGTGCGCCGGCTGCGCGGATCCCGTCTGCATCGTGCTGAACGAAATCAAGCTGACGCAGTCCGTCGGTGTCGGCGACTACCGCATCCAGAACGCTGCCGCGCGCAACTTCGTGACCTGGCAGGGTGGCGTCGTCACGGGTGGTTGCCCGGCCGTCGTCCCGACCCAGAACCGCACGTGGGGCGCCGTCAAGTCGCTCTACCGGTAGTTCACTGCTCGCAAGAGCGGAGTTTCGCGAGGTGGCCATCGAAAGATGGCCACCTCGTTTTTTTCTTACGGCAAACCCGCGCTGTTCTCTCACAAATGAATGAAGCTGCGGCGCCTGCGGCGGCAATTCCGATCAAGCCGTGATGCCGACGGGCCGAGAAACCACCCACGCGCTCGGCATTCCTCCTCGCGACAAACTTTCCCCTTGCGATTCGCGCCGATCCGCATACCCTGTGCGTGACTCTGGAGGCCCGGAACGATTCGCCTGCGCGCTTCGTGTTCGAGGCGCCTCGTGACGAGTTCTCGACGCACGCTTGGCCGCGGTCTCTACACCTTTGAAAGTTTCGCCCCAAGGAAAGGGAGGTTCTTCGTGATGAGCAAATGGCTTCGACTGCTGACTGTGACGGCGGCTTTCATGCTGGTCGCCTCTGCCGCGTCTGCTGCTGCCGGTATCAACCTGAGCTGGACCGCTTGCGGTGCCGCGGGCGTGTCTGCGAAGACGTTCGCCTGCAACGTCAACACGGGTGCCGCTGAGCTGATGGTCGCTTCCTACGTCGCTCCGGCCGGTACGTCCGGCATCACGGGCATGGAAGCCGTGATCGACATCCAGTCCTCGACGCCGACCATGCCGGACTGGTGGCTGTTCAAGAACGCCGGCTCGTGCCGTCAGACGGCGCTTGCGGTTGCTCCGAACGGCGCGGCTTGCGACGGTGACTACTGGGCCGGTCAGGCCTCCGGCGGCGTCACGGCGTACATCACGCCCTACCTGTCCGCGACGAACCGCGCTCGCCTCCTGATCATCTACGCCGTCCCCAGCACCATTGCGGCGCCGGTGGATGCGGATGTCGAGTACTTCGCGTTCACGGCTTCGGTCAGCCACGCGAAGACGGTCGGCACGGGCGCTTGCGCTGGTTGCGAGACGCCGATGTGCATCGTGCTGAACGAGATCAAGCTCACGCAGGGCGTCGGTATCGGTGACTACCGCATCTCGGACGCTGCCGCGAGCAAGATCCTCACGTGGCAGGGCGAGTCGGCTGCGAACTGCCTGACGGTGCCGGTGAAGAACCGTACGTGGGGCGCGGTCAAGTCGCTGTACCGGTAGTCTTCGCAGGATTCGGCTTCAAGGATCGGGGCGTCCGCCATGCGGGCGCCCCGCTTTCTATTCCGGAGGTCTCATGCGTTGGGGGCGAGTGCTCGCCGCGAGCCTGGTGTTGCTTGTCTGCTTCTCGAGCGCGCATGCCGCAGGCCTTCGGCTGTCGTGGGAAGAATGTCCGGAGGGCAACGGCCAGACCCTGAAGCAGTCCAGCTGCAATGCACAGTTCGCGATCGAGTCGCTCGTGTCGTCGATGGAGCTCTCCGCTCCCGTGGACAGCGTGATCGGGATGGAAATCGTGATCGATCTCGTGAGCGACAGCGCGACGCTGCCCGACTGGTGGCGATACGAACCGGGCGGCTGCAACGCCGGCACGATGAGCGCGAGCGGCGACTTCTCCGCGCTCGGCGCCTGCGGGATTCCGTGGAACTCGACCGCCACCGGGCTGGTACAGGCGTGGTGGGGCGGGCAGCCGCGGGGCGGTGCGAACCAGGCACGGCTCATTTTCACGGTCTTCGTCTCTCCGACACAGAAGGTCTCGCTCGACGCGGCGACGCCCTACTACGCGGGTATCGTGCGATTGACGCACTCGCGTTCGAGCGGCGCCAACGCGTGCGCGGGTTGCACCGTTCCTGTGTGTCTCGTACTGAACTCCGTTCAACTCCTGCGGCTGCCCGGCGCTTCGGTCGAAGCGGTGCAGGTCGTCAACTCGGGCGGAACCGGCAACTGGGCCTCGTGGCAGGGCACGACGGCGGACTGCAACCTGGTCCCGGTGCGCAATCGCACCTGGGGCGCCATCAAGAGCAGCTATCGATGAGGATCGAAATGACCGTCCGTTCCGTCGCCGTCTGTGCGCTGGTCCTCGGCGCCATCCTGATCCAGTCGTGCGCGCATGCCGGCGGCACCGAACGTGGCGCCGCCGCGCCGCCGTCCGCCGTGCGCACGGACTCTTCGGGCGTCCCACATGCCGTCCCCGCCGATTCGGTCGCGGCCCGCCGCGCCTTCGGCGCCTGCGGCCCCCGCGTGCGGCCCATGGTGGAACTGCTCACGGAAGCCGACAGCGTCGTGCGTGCGCGCGGCGGGGCACATGCGGAACACGCGCGACTGCTCCTGAGCTGGCGGGCTCCGTGGGGGCAGCCCCGCGCGACGACCACGCTGATGCCCGCGCTCCGCGACACGAACGGCGCGGACACGCTCTACCTCTGCATGCGGCCGGGTCGCACGAGCCCGACGTTCAATGGCTTCATGGCGACGCTGGAGTTCCGCTGCGCGCCGGGTGACACGCTCGGCGCCTTCTGGGCATTCGAGCGCACGGGCGCCAATGCCGGAGCGCTGGGCGTCCAGTTCGGCCCCGAGCCCGAGTTCCCCTGCCCTCAGCCGTGGGTGACCGCGGGCGTGGGGCGGCCCGCGTGGACGCACACGCCGACCGGTGGGCAGCTTCGGCTCGTGTTCGCCGTGCCCTACACGCAGGCGGGGCCGGTGGACTCCGCGGGCGTGTACGCGCTCGCTCGCGTGCTCATTCGCCACAATCGCGCCCGCCTGAGCGGTAGCGCGCAGCCGATGTGCATCGAGTGGACGGAGTCGTCGCTCGCGTTCGCGCTGAAGGACGAACCCATCGTCCGGCAGGGCGAACGCTTCGTCTCGTGGAACTCTCCGCGCGGCGCCGTGTGCGACTCGTGGCGCAATGCGGCCAGGCCCGAGTCCTGGAAGCCGGCGGCGAAGCGGCGGACGTCTCGCTGAGCCCTCGCGCCCCGAAACGAGAAACCGGCGGTCCTTCCCGTGGGGAGGGACCGCCGGTTTGTTCGTCGCGGCTCGAACGGCGCCGCTACTGCGAGTCGAGCGTCGGGTCCACGAGCTTGATGCGCATCACGAGCTCGGGGTGGGACTCGATCTTGTAGCGCTTGCTCAGCCGATCGATCATCGCGTTGAGCATCTGCTCGGCACGGATGTTCTGCAGCGACTCGTCGACCAGGCCTTCGACCTGCTCGTAGGGAAGCAGGTGGCCGGGATCGAACGCGAGCGACTGGAGGATCACGTAGTCACCGTCGCGGTCCGGGCCCTCGATCGAGACCTGCCCGGGGCGCAGCTCCTCGAACAGGAGCTTGTGATACGCGCCGTGCTCCGCCTCGGTTCGCACCTGGATCGAGCCGCGGTGAATGCCGGCCAGCGAGTCGGCGAGGAGGATCGAGCGCGCGGACTCACCGCCCCGTAACCGCGCCGCGAGCGAGTCCGCTCCCGGCTTGGAGGTCGCGGTGAACGCCGCGAACGTGACCGGGGGTACGTGGTGAAGTCGGCCGGACGATCCTTGTAGTACTTCTGGCGATCGGCCTTCGACACCCAGACACGTGATTCGACGCTGTCGCCGTACATGTGCTTCACGAGCAGCTCTTCGCGCTTCTGGGCGATCATGCGCTGCACGAACGGATCCTGATCGAGTCCCTTCTCGACCGCGTACTGGGCCATGTACGGCTCCAGCACCAGCGCGTCGATCTGGGCCTGCACCGCTTCGGGCGTGCTCATGGGCGGGCGCGAGACGGGCGTGATGTCCGTGTACGCGTGCAGCACGGTGGACAGCGTCAGGCGCCCGCCGTCCTTCCAGGTCGCGAGCACGCGGCTGGTGTCCTCCGGCGCGAACGCGGGCACGGTGTCCACCACCGACATCTCGGGCGAACCCTGATGACCCATGTTCATCGAGAGGTTGGACTTGCTGCCGAAGTGCGTGCTGACCCACCGCACCGCCGTCGTGTCGTAGGCCATGCCGATGCGCGCGCGAAGGATCGCCTGGATCGCTTCCGCGCGTTCGGACGTGCGCAGGCTCAGGATCGTCATGCGCAGCATCGTGCGCACGGCGTGGTACTCGGGAGCGTCCGATTGCGGACGGCGCTCGACGGACTGGAACAGCCGCCAGTGCTGGCGGTCCGGAATCGGCTGCGAGATCGCACCGGCCGCGAGCGGGTACGCGAGCAGGGCGACGTCCGGGGACAGCGCGGACTGCTCGACCCAGCCGAGGTCGGACTTGCCGCCGCCGATGTCGTAACGGGCGAAGGCGGCGTCCCAGGTCAGCTTGCGCGCGGTGATCTGGTCGCGAACCTTGGCCGCGGTGGCGCGGTCGGCGAACAGGATCTGGCGGAAGTGCTGGGTGTACTTCTGCGTCTCGTAGAACGCGCGGATCTCCGGCTCTTCCACGCGCACGGAGTCGATCACGTAGTGCTGGTACACGGCGTTCGAGAGCGTGCGCTGCGTGTGCGTGCGCAGGGCGAGCCGATCCTCGAATCCGGAACTCGCGGCCGGAGGACAACGCGGCCAGCCCGAGCACGTTCTTGTGGATCAGGCTCTTCAGGAACGCCAGCCGGCCCGTGCTGTCCGGCGCGGGGCGATACTCGGGGTACTGCGCGAAGTAGGCGTCGACGAAATCCACCGCGCGGATCACGCGTGTGTCGACGCGCGCGATCACCGCCGAGTCGGGCAGGAACTGTCCCACGTCACGGACGCCGTTGATGAACTCGGGCGTGCGGCCGCCGGCTTCCGGGTTCGCGGGCTTCGCCGCCGCGGGGGGAGGAGTCTTGGGGACGTAGGGCTTCGGCCGGGTCTGCGCGGCCGCCGGAAGGGCGACCAGTGCGAGACCGAGCGAAAGCAGCGAAACGAGCTTCATGGATCCTCCTCGAATTGCCACGGATTCGGTCCTCATGGGTCAGTGACTCAAGCGAGCGCGAAGAAAAAGCATGCCCTTGGTGCGGATGCTGCCGGGCGGCAACTCGTGACCGCGCCCTGCGAAATAGTGCGCCTCGACCGGCGTGCCCGCGGCGAGCAGCGCGGCCTCGAAAGCGTGCGCGGTGGCGGCGGGCGCGATCGGATCGTCCTCACCGTGGAACAACACCACCGGGGTACGGATGCGCTTCGCGCTCGCCAGGAGCGAGCGCGTCTTCCAGCGGGCGCTGTCCGCACCCGCTTCGGCGGAGATCTCGGCGCGCAGCTCGGGAGAGCCCGCTCGCCACGCCGCGGCGAGGTCGTACGTCGCGCCCTCGAGCACGACCGCCTTGAGTTCGGGATGGGCCGCGGCCAACAGCGCGGCCGCCGTGGCGCCGCGCGACTGTCCCCAGACCGCGAGCCGGGCGGGATCCACGCCGGGCAGGTGCGCGAGCTTGCGGAGCGCGACCTCGAGCGCCGCCTGCGTCGCCGGGCCACACCAGTCCGAAGGTCCGCTGGAGGCGCCGGAACCCGGCATGCTCACGAGCACGACCGCGTATCCGCGCTGCTGCAGGAAACGTGCGACCTCGAGCTTGCGCCGGGCGTGCGAGTACTCGTCGTGCACGAACAGCACGCCGGGCGTCTTGCCCTCCGCGTTGCCGGGCGCGAGGCAGACGAGTTCCACCTTGCCCTTGCCCGCGGGCTCGATCGTCGAAGGGTACGCCGCGTGGAACGGGCCGGGCAGCAGCTCGGTCGTCGCCGTGAGCGCGGGCAGCGCGCCCTCGACGCCGGAGGTGTGTCCGTACATCCGCAACGTCACGCGGCCGGTCTCGAAGCGCGACGGCACGAGATAGGTGGCCGTCTGGCTCTCGCCGCCCGAAATGGGAAGGATGCCCTTGAGGAGCGCGTCGAGCCGCTCGGTGAACTGGCGCGGCCCCCTTGCGCGCGGCGGGATCGCGATCCTCGAAGTCCGCGAAGAAGCTGTCCGGGAAGAAGCCGGTCTCCATGGGATTGCGCAGCACGTAGTCGATCGCCCAGACGAGTTCCCCGTCCGCGCGCGCGGTGTCCTGCGCGGTCATCGTCGGCGTACCGCCGGCGCCCTGCGCGGCGCCCGCGAAGGCCAACGAGAGGGCGAGTGCCCAGCCCGGCACGGCGAAGCGCTTCATCGAGTCCCCCGCGGCTTGACCGCCAGGTACGGCGACTTCTCGTTCACGAAGATGATCGTGTGCTTGCGCATCTCGTCGAGCACGTTGCGCATGATGCGTTCGCCTTCGCGCTCGTACCAGTCCTGCTTCACCTGGTCGTAGCCTTCCTCGAACGACAGCCGATGATCGAGCTTCACCTTCATGATGCGCATCACGCGCCAGCCCTGCGCCGTCGAGTCCGGGCCGAGCACGGCGCCCACGCCGCCCTTGCGGACGCGCTTGAAGAGCGCCGAGTCGGCCTCCTCGTACAGCGTCGTCGCGTACGGCACGCCCGCGCGCGCCGATTGCGTGGCGAGCGACTCGGCGTGCGCGGCGTTCTGCAGCTGCTCGGCCCACTTCGCGGCCTCGGGCTGCGTCTCGAACGTCATCCGCACGATGTCGGTGGAGGCCTTGGAGCGGAACCACGTCGGATGCTTGTCGTAGTGCTTGCGCAGCGTGACCGTGTCCATCGCGATCTTGGCGTACACGTTCTTGGTCACGAAGCGCTGCACGTCGAGGAACTCGGCCTTCTCGGTGAGCTGGCCGGCGTTCATCTTCATGCGATCGTAGCCCCGAGCC
Organism: Candidatus Eiseniibacteriota bacterium; assembly: GCA_016710095.1. Lineage (GTDB taxonomy): Bacteria > Eisenbacteria > RBG-16-71-46 > RBG-16-71-46 > RBG-16-71-46 > CAIXRL01. The sequence continues at coordinate 42,478 of JADJLL010000035.1, forward strand.
TCGGCGCGCGCCCGCAGCTGGGCGTTGAAGACCACGTTGCCCACGAGGTCCACGACGCCGCCTTCGTCCTCGATGCGCGGGCGGTACATCGGATTGAGGCGCGCGTACTCACGCAGCACGTCGCCCACGGTGAGCGTGTCGACGTCGCACATGAGCAGCACGCGGCCCGTGTCGGCCGGCGCCATCTCCGGCAGCTTGCCCATGGCCTCGATCTTCTGCATCGCGTTCATGTCCGGCGACTGCTTGGGCAGCGCCGCGAACGCCGCCGCCATGTGGCGCAGCGACCAGTCGTCGTACTTCGGGTGCATCCGCGCCATGGCCGAGTCGCGCGCCATGATGCCGAGCGCGCGCATGTCGGGCACCGTGTCGCCGCGGTCCATGTAGCCGGACGCCGCTTCGAACAGCGCCTCGTTCAGGGCGGTGTTGAGCAGGAGCTTGTCCCGCAGCGCGGCGTATTCGGCGCTGTCGCGGGCGGTCCAGCTGCGGGGGTCGCGCTGGGCCCGGGTCGCCAGAATGGCCTGGTCGATCAGCACATCGAGGACCTGACGGCGCTCGAGCGGGGTAAGACTGTTCGGGTCGACGCCCAGTTTGCGGCATCCCTTGATCAGTGCGCTCCAGGTCACGTCCCGGGCGCCGTAGATCTTGGCCAGGACCGTGTCGGCCATGGGCGGGGTCTTCATGGGCATGCGCATCATGCCGCCGGCCGGGGCCGTGGCGGCAGGGCGGGGGGCGCCGGGACGGGGCGTGGGCCGGGGGGCCGTGGTGGCGCCCGGGGCCGCGAAAGCCAGCAAAGGCAGCACAACGAGCGCCAGCACGATCAGGGCGACTCGGTATCGGGACCGATTCATTCCGGGAGATCTCCTCGTCTACTGCCGATGAAAAGCCGCAGCCCATCTTGGGGCGCGGCAGTCTAGCAAAGCGATCCGTCCGGCCGCAGCCCGGGACATGGGCTCGCCGTCATCCTTGACCCCCACTTGGCGGGATTCCTAGACTCCACCCCACATGCGCCATTCCTACCGAGTACGCGCCCTCGCCGCCGTTCTTCCGCTGCTCGCCCTGTTCGCCCTTCCGGCGTACGCGGCGGGCCTGAGAGTCCTGGCCACCGACCCGCGGGGTTTGACCCTGCAGGTATCGGCCGGAGACTGGTCACTTTCCGCTCCCAATCTGAAGGGCCGCAGCAAGATCGTCGGCGTGCCCGACGCGCACTCGCTGGCCGACCCCGGCCACGCGCTCCTGCCCGCGTACTCCGCGATGCTCGCGATCCCCAACGACGCGCGTCCTTCCGTGCGCGTGCTGCAGGCCGACGCGGCCGTCTCGCGCACCGGCGTGAAGCTGGCCATCGCCGGCCGGCCCGACTTCATCCCTTCGCCCGACGGCGGTGACGCCGAACCGGTGATGCTCGAGATGACACCGCTCGTGGACGGCGCGTGGCCGTCCGAGCCGGTGCGCCTCGGCACTCCGACTCCGTTCCGTGGCCGCAAGCTCGTCTCGATCGAAGTGCGTCCGTTCCGCTACGACGAGGGCGCGAGCGCGCTGAGCGTCAACCCGCGCATGATCGTGCGCGTGGACTTCAATCGTCCCGCGGGCGCGCTCGCGCTCGCGAGCGAAGTGTCGCCCGGCACCGAGGACCGTCACTACGACGACGTGCTCGCCGCGGGTGTACTGAACTTCGAACAGGCGAAGCCGTGGCGCGCCGTGCCGCGCGGCGCGCAGCGCCTGATGGACGGGCTCGGCGCGAACGGCCTCGCGCCGTCCGCCGAGACCGAGCCCGAAGTGCGCGTGAAGATCGACAGCACCGCGCTCTACACGCTGCCGTACGAGCAGCTCGTCGCGAAGGGCTATCCCGCCGGCACGCCGGTCGCGCAGGTCGCCGTGCACCGCCACGAGTACGTCGAGGGCCAGGACACGCCGTACCAGACGATCGACCTGCCGTGCGAAGTCGAGGACGTGAACGCGAACGGCACGTTCGACGCGGGCGACCGCGTCTGGGTGTACGTGCGCACGTGGGCGCAGCGATCGAACGCGAGCCAGTACCAGCGCTACTGGGGCGACGCCGAAGTCATCTACGTGACGCGCGCCGCCGCGGGCGGCGCACGCATGGCGAAGCGCGACGGCTGGCGCAACGCGACGCTCACGCCGCTCACGAGCTATCCGTTCAAGGAGCACTTCGAGAAGAACTTCTCCGCGTACCTCACGTTCGTGCAGCAGCCGACGGACACGACCGTGGATCCGTACCAGTGGAACGAGAACCAGCTCTATTACAACCGGCCGGACACGCTGAAGTTCGCGATCGCGGACATCGACACGAGCCGGCAGGTCAACGCGACGATCCAGTGGGTCGGGCTCAACGCGGGCGGCCACTTCATGTGGGCGGCCGTGAAGAACGGTCTCAACCAGGTCAGTTCGCTCGTGGACTCCGTCTACTGGACCAACAAGAGCGCGACCACGGTTTCGCGCAACGTGCGCGGCTCGGCCTTCACGAGCGGCATCAACTCGTTCCGCGAGTGGGGCAAGTCGTTCAACTCGCCGCCGGATCCGGTGAACAACAACCTCTGCCGCGCCGGCCTGAACTGGTTCGAGCTCACGTACTGGCGCCGCTTCGCCGCGATCAAGGACTACCTGCCGTTCTCGAGCGGTGACGCGTCGGGCGAGTTCCAGATCCACGCGACCGGCTTCTTCGGCGACTCGATCCGGCTCTACGACGTGACCAACCCCGAGGCGCCGCAGCGCATTCTCATCGACCCGGCGCATCTGGTGGTGCAGAACAACTACATGTCGTTCGACTTCCAGGACTCGACGGCGAGCGCGAGCCCGAAGTCGTACGTCGCCGCGTACGTGCAGGACCCGGTGGATCCGGCCTACGGACCCAAGGTGCCGCCCGCGGCGAACTTCTCCGCCGTCACGCACCGCAACCTGTACGCGAACACCGCGGGCGACTGGCTGCTCGTCGTGCCCGAGGCGTTCCTGCCCGCGATGCAGCCGCTGGTGGACATGCGCACGGCGGCCGGCCTGCGCGTCGTGGTGGCGCCGCTCGAAGTCGGTGGACGACGAGTTCAACGGCGGACGGCACTCCGCGGCGTCCATCCAGCGCTTCACGCGCTGGGCGTACGACCATTGGCAGTCCCGCTTCCTCGTGCTGTTCGGCGACGGCAACATGGACCCGATGAACTACCGCCGCTCCTCGGGCCGCGACTGGGTGCCGGTGCTGCCGACGCCCGGCCCGGTGCCGGTGTCCGAGTGGGAACTCATCCCGAGCGACAATCGCTACGGCTTCCTCACCGGCAACGCCGATCCGATCTACAGCTTCGGCGACGTGATTCCGGAGATGATGGTCGGACGCATTCCGGTCAACACGCTCGGCGAAGCGGCCGCGGTCGTGAGCAAGCTCGTGAAGTACGAGGACCTCACGACGGACGATCCGTCGTGGCGCCGCCGCATGGTGCTCTCGAGCGACGACGCGTATTCCGGCGACAGCTTCTTCGGTGGCGGCGGCAGCACGAGCGGCTACTGCTTCCGCTGGCAGGAGCAGCACTTCGTCGAGCTGAACGCGAAGTGCGCGTCGATCATCCAGCGTGACGCCGGCCTCGCGCAGACCGAAGTCGACCTCTTCAATCTGCGCTGGTACCTCGCGGACCAGCCCTACGAAACGCCGACGCCGAGCGACACCTGTCGTCCGGACCGCGCCGCGACCCGCACGTACACGCATGCGACCGTCACGCCGATCCTGTTCGACAAGCTCAACGCCGGCGTGTCGTGGTGGAACTATCAGGGCCATGCGAGCGAGTTCGTGCTGGCGCACGAAGACCTGTACGTGAACGACACCGGGCTCGACGACAAGGGCCGGTTCACGAACACCGACAAGCTGTTCCTGTTCTCCGCGTTCTCCTGCCACGCGAACATGTTCGGGCGGCCCGAGAAGCAGTTCGGCGCGCAGGGCCCGGCGCTGGGCGAGGAACTCGTGACGATTCCCAACGTGGGCGCGATCGCCTCGTGGGCGTCGGTCAGCTACGAGGTCGTGCCCCGCGACGACTCGACGCACGTGAACGTCGAACTCACGCGCTCGATGTTCACCGCGGCACCGCACGACAACATCCTCTCGGAGCGCGGCGCGCGTCTCGTGCTGGGTGAGGCGATCCAGACGACGTTCCTGCGCTTCATCCCGACCGTCGCGAGCTACGCGTACGAGCGCGGCATCGCCATGAGCTACACGCTGCTCGGCGACCCGGCGACGCGCATGAGCATCGGCCGGCCGCAGACGATCGTGACCGCGAACGAACTCGGCGTGAACGACAACCAGGTCGTGCGCCTGCACTCGGCGGGCGACACGCTGGCGCTCGTCGCGGACGTCGTGTCCGCGGTGCGCGTGGACAGCATCGGGCTCTACCGCCGCTCGCTCGGCGTCGAGACCCCGATTCCCGCGAGCGCGTACTCGCTTTCGCCCGCGTTCCCCGACACCGTCAACGGCGGCGTCTGGGGCGGCAAGCGCTACCGCCTCGTGTACGGCTCGCACACGCTGCCGCAGAACGAGACGTACGTGCTTCGCGCGATCGATCGCGACGGCCTCGTGAGCGACTTCCGCACGGTGTTCTCGTACGACGTGACGCTGCGTGCGGACGGTGTGGCGCTGCACGACAACGACGCGGTTTCGCCCGTGGCGAACCTCACGCTGCTCGTCCAGAGCCCGAAGCCCTTCGTGCCCGCGACCGACCTCGTCGTGACGATCAACGGCGTGCAGCAGGCCGTGACCGCCGTCGCGGCTCCCGGCGACGCGTCCGGACGCGAGTGGGTGATCTCGTGGACGCACGCCGAGTACCCGAAGGACGACTACACGGTCGTCGTGAGCCTCACGGGCGCGGCCCCGGTGACGAGGCTGTTCCGCGTCACCACCGCCTCCGGCGAGCTGAAGTTCGCCGACCTGCTCGTGTTCCCGAACCCGTTCGGGGTGGACGGCACGGCGTTCTCGTTCACGCTGCTCGGCTCGCAGCCGGCGGACGTGAAGATCTCCGTGATGACCGTGAGCGGGAAGATGATCTGGTCGAACGTGGTGCGCGGCGTGGCGCCCGGCTACCATCAGGTGCCCTGGGACGGCAACGACGCCGAAGGTGACGCGCTCGCCAATGGCGTGTACTTCTACCGGGTCAGCGCGCAGACGCCGGGAGGCGGCCACGTCCAGCAGCTCGGACGACTGGTCAAGCTCCGGCCGGCGCGCCATGTGGACTACAACACGACGCCCTGATCGGCCCGGCCGCGGCCGGCTCACGGCGTCCGCTCCGATCGGGGAGGTCGCGGTGAAGCAGGCGCTGCGGATGTGCTTCGTGATTCTCGCGGCGGCGATGCCGGTGTTCCCGGCCGCCGCCGCGGGTGTTCCCGCCGGTAAGGCCGCGCCCATGCGCGCCATCGCGATCGCCGAAGACCAGCGCCGCTGGTCCGACGGCGAGCTGCGCGGCTACCTGTCGCACGCGCTGCCCGCCGTGCGCGCCCGCGCCGCGCTCGCCGTGGGACGGCTGCAGGACACGACCAGCGTCGCCGCGCTCGAGCCGCTGCTCGCCGACGCCGCGCCCGCCGTGCGCCGCGAGGCCGCGTTCGCGCTCGGCCAGATCGGGCACCGCTCGGCGCGCGAGGCGCTCGAACGCGCGCTGGCCGATCGCCGACCCGACAGGTCGTGCTCGCGATCGAGGCGCTCGGCAAGCTGCAGGACAAGGCCGCGACGCCGAAGCTCGCGCCGCTGCTGTCCTCGCCCTCGCCGCGCGTGCGGGGGGCCGTGGCCGTGGCGTTCTGGCGGCTCGCGGATTCCGCCGCCGTGGCGCCGCTCGTCGAGCACCTGCCCGAGAGGACCCCGCCGTGCGCTGGCGGATCGTGTACGCGCTCGAGAAGACCGTTTCGCCCGCGCGGCTCGTGCCCGCGGTGATCACGCTGCTCGCCGACCCCGACGCGCTCGTGCGCGCGCACGCGGCGCGCACGCTCGGACGGCAGAAGTCGCCGCTCGCCCGCGCCGTGCTGCTCGAGGCGTGCAACGACGACTCGTCGGGCGTGATCATCAACGCCGTACGCGCGCTCCAGCAGATCGCCGACTCGACCTCGAAGAGCACGCGCTCGGTGCGATCGCCGGGCTGCTCGGCTCGCGCGACCCGTACGTGAGCGTGACCGCGGCGACCGCGCTCGCCGAGCCGTTCGCGTGGAAGTCCGCGAGTGCTTCGGCGCGCGACGGCGCACTGGCCGCGCTGCGCGCCGCGACGCGCCACGACGACGCCGCGACACGCGGCGCCGCCGCGCGCGCGCTGCCGATGCGCTTCGGCACCGCCGAGCACGACTGGCGCGGCGGTCGCGCCGACAGCGCTCCGTGTACGCGCGCACCGGCGCCGGCTCGACGGCTGCGCGCGCCGCCGCGCGCGAACTGGCGCCAGGTGCGCTCGCCGCGGCCCTCGGGGCCGACCGCGCGTTGCTCGAGCGCATGACCGCGGCCGACCTCGCGGGGCTCGCTCTACGGGCGCGATCACGCCGGCGCTGCTGCCGCTGCTCGCCCTGCTGCGCGCGGGCGTGAGCGACTCGCCACGTTGTTCGCCGCGTCGTGCGCCGGCGCGCTCGGCGAGTGGGGCGACAGCGCCTCGGTGCCGTTGCTCGCGGCGGCGTACGCCTCGCGCGGCGCCGACGCCGATCCGGACGCACGCCAGGCGATCTCCGGCGCGCTCGCGCAGCTCGCGGGCAAGGCGTTCGCCGACAGTCTCGAGCGCGCGCACGCCGCGCCCGCTCCCGCCGCGGCCACGTACGCGGCCGGCTTCGAGGCCGCGCCGCGCGAGCGCCGCGCCGTGCTGCACACGAGCGAGGGCGACATCGTGTGGGAGTTCTACGGCGCCGACGCGCCGCAGACCGTGCGCAACTTCGTGAAGCTGGCGCGCAAGGGCTACTTCGACGGACTGCGCGTGCACCGCGTGGTGCCGGACTTCGTGATCCAGGACGGTGACCCGAGCGGCACCGGTTCGGGCGGCCCCGGCTGGACCATTCGCTGCGAGTACAACCAGCGCCGCTACGACACCGGCATGGTCGGCATGGCGCTCTCGGGCAAGGACACCGGCGGCAGCCAGTGGTTCGTGACGCTCGCGCCGCAGCCGCACCTCGACGGTCGCTACACGATCTTCGCGCACGTCGTGCGCGGGCAGGACGTGGCCGCGCGCATCACGCAGGGCACGATCGTCCGCAAGGTGGAGATC
>JADJLL010000036.1 GCA_016710095.1 Candidatus Eiseniibacteriota bacterium
CAGCGCGTCAATCCCGACGGCTCGCTCGGCGATCCCGTCACCGCCGTCGCACCGGCCGTGCCGCGCGCGACGTTGTCGCTCTCCGCACCGCAGCCGAGCCCCGCGTCGCACGCGAGCACGCTGCGTTTCGCGCTCTCGCGCGCGGCGGACGCGCGACTCGAAGTGCTCGACGCGGCCGGACGCCGCGTGCGCGCACTCGCCTCGGGCGCGATGACCGCGGGCGAACACTCCGTCTCGTGGGACCTGCGCGACGCCGCGGGCGCCGCGGTGCAGCCGGGCTGGTACGTCGTCCGGCTCACGAGCGACGGGCAGTCCGAATCGCATCCCATCGTCGTCCGTCGCTGATCTCCTTTTCGAACGACACCTCCACTCGCCGGACTCCGGGAGCACTCTTCATGGTTTCTCGCCTGCTTGCTTCACTCTTCCTCGCAGCGCTGCTGACGGTCTCCGGCGCCGCGCGTTCCGCACACGCGCAGCCGCAGGCCGGCCGCGCCGACGCTTCGCCCGATCCCGTGCCCGTCACGGCGAAGGCGCCGTGCTCGTTCGCCGCCGCGCGCCCGGCGCTTCCGGCGTCGGCACTGCGCGTGGGCTCGACGTTCGTGGTGACTTCGGCGGCCGACACGGGCGCCGGCACCCTGCGCGCGGCGATCACGTCCGCCAACGCGCTCGCGGGACTCGACCGGATCGCGTTCGCGATCCCCGGTTCGGGCGTGCAGCGCATCACACTCAAGACGGTGCTTCCGACGATCACGTCGCCGGTCGTGATCGACGGCACGACGCAGCCCGGCTACGCGGGCTCGCCGCTCGTCGAAGTGACGTGGGGCGGCACCGCGACGGGCGCCAACTGTTTCACGATCACGGCGGGCAGCAGCGTGGTGCGCGGCCTCATCCTCAACGGCTTCCCGACGAACAGCGCGACCACCGGCTACGCGATCTGGCTCGACGTGCTGGGGAGCAACGTCGTCGAGGGCAGCTGGCTCGGGCTCGATCCCAGCGGGCGCGCGGCGCGGCCGAACGGCAACGTCGGCATCACCATTCGCGGCGGCTCGGGCTTCAATCGCATCGGCGGTTACACGGCGGCGGCGCGCAACGTGATCGCGGGCAACGCGACCACCGCGCTTTCGATCACGAGCGGCGGCACGGGACGCAATCGCATCGTCGGAAACTGGTTCGGACTCAACGCGACCGGTACGGCGGTCCTGCCCAACGGCGGCAACAACCTCTTCATCGCCGCGCCCGACGACACGATCGGCGGCACCGAACGCGCGCGCGCAACGTGATCACGGCTCGGGCTCGGGTTCCCCGACGTCTTCATCGCGAACACGGGCCTGCGCACGATCGTGCGCGGCAACTGATCGGGCTGATGCCGCGGGCGCCGAGCGAACTCGCCCTCGAACGGCATCAACGTGCGCTCGGCCGACAACGTGATCGGCGACACGACAGCCGACGGGCGCAACGTGATCGGCGGCACCGACCGCGCCGCGATCTACGTGTTCAGCGCGACCGCGGTCCGCAACAAGATCCTGGGCAACTATCTCGGCACCGACGCGACCGGCATGGTCGCGCTGGGCGACCACTCGGGCATCACGATCGACACCGCGACCGACAACACGATCGGTGGCGTCACGGCAGCCGCGCGCAACGTGATCGGCGGCATGCCCCTCGGCCCCGCGATCTCGATCATCACCGGCTCCACCCGGAACGTCGTCACCGGAACTACCTCGGCGTCGGCGCGGACGGAGTCACCGCGCTCCCGAATTTCACCGGTGTGCAGATCACCGATGCGCCGGGCAATCGTGTCGGCGGCACGACCACGGCCGAGCGCAACGTGATCGCGGGCAACACTTCGTACGGCGTCGTCATTCCGGCGCCGCGGCGACGGGCAACCGGGTCGTCGGCAACTGGATCGGTCCCGCGGCCGACAGCTCGGCGCTGGGCAACGGCGCCGGCGTGTTCGTGGGCGCGTCGCGCGACACCGTCGAGGGCTCCTCTCGGCCGAAGCGAACACGATCGCGTTCAACTTCGCCGAAGGCATCGTCGAGTCCACGGGCACGGCTTCACCGCTCGCCGGCAACCGCATCCACTCGAACACCGGACTCGGCATCGACCTCTTCCCGATCGGGATCACGCCCAACGACTCGCTCGACCTCGACTCGGGCTCGAACGGACTGACGAACTTCCCGGTGCTCGACTCCGTGATCACGGTGGGCCCGAATCACCGCATCTCGTTCCATCACGTCGGCGTGCCGCTCACGAAATACACCTACCTCTTCTACCGGAACGATTTCGTGGACGGCTCGCACTTCGGCGAAGGCGAGCAGATCTGCGGCACGGCCACGTTCCAGACACTCGCGAACGGCGTGAACGACCTGTTCGTGTACGTTCCGATCACGTCACCGAACGTCTTCTACACGGCGACGGCCACCGACTCGCTCGGGAACACGTCGGAGTTTTCGCAGGCCTTCTGCTCGTCGGACGCGGACGGCGACGGCCTGCCCGACTGCTGGGAAACGCAGGGCTGGGGCATCGACGTGAACAGTGACGGGCTGGTGGACGCCGACCTGTACGCGATGGGCGCGCGGCCCGATCACAAGGACCTCTTCGTCGAGATCGACGGCATGCTCGGCTGCATGCCGCCCGCGGGCACCGCGGAACTGGTTTCGTCGGCGTTCGAGGTCGTGCCCCCGAACCTGGTGTCCAATCCCGACGGCACGGGCGGCGTGCACCTGCACGCGGCGGTCTCCGACTCGTTCCCCGTCGACGCCCCTGCCGCGCACGTGGGTCGAGGCCGACTCGATCAAGAAGATCTGGTTCGGCACGGCCGCCGATCGCGGCTCCGCGAACGCGCGCCACATCCTCGACGCGAAGCGCCTGTTCACGCGCTGGGGACTCTGGGCGAGAACGTTTGGAGTGGGCGCGGACACGGCGTACAGCGGCATCGCCGAGGACGGCTACCTGCGAGGGTGCGACGACTTCCTCGTCACGCTGGGTACGTGGCCCGACGCTCGCCGGCTCGATCTCTACACGCACGCCGGCACGTTCATGCACGAGTTCGGGCATTCGCTCGGCCTGCGTCACGGCGGCGGCTCCGACCAGAACTAAGCCGAACTACGTGAGCGTCATGAACTACCTGTGGCAGATGCCCTACGATCTTCCTGGCAGGTGCCGGGCACCTGGATGCTCGACTATTCCCGCGCGAACCTCGATTCACTGAACGAGACGTCGCTCGACGAGTTCTACGGGTTCGGCAGCGTGCCGGCCGATCAACGCGTCGTGAGCATTCCCTACTCCGACTCCACCGGCCGGCTCCGGCACGCCCGGCTCCAGCAGGGCGAGCGCGTCGACTGGTCGGGCGACGGAATGATCGAGAACATCAGCTATGCGGGGAACCTGAACCTCTGGTCGGATTCCACGAACGCGGCCGGAGAAGCGTTCACCGGTCATCAGGACTGGTCCGGTCTCGTCTACGACTTCCGGCACAGCGCCTCCTTCCAGCCTCCGGCCTTCAGCGGCCCGCCGTCGGAGCGACGGATCGCGCGACCCGCGACTTCGGAACAACTGCCCAACATGCGCGAGCTCAGCCGCGACGACGATGCGCGGCTGCGGACGATTCCTCCTCCGCGGCCGGCCGGCCGGTACGTCATGGACGGTGTGATCGACAGCCGTGCGCGCATGGTCGCCACGAACGCGGGCGCCGAACTCTGGGCGGACTATCGGGACGGCGTCCTCTACGTCGCGGCCACGCCCTCCGGCAGCGCGGGCTCGGACCTGCACGTGCTCGTCGCCACGTCGCGCGGCGCGCTCGTCGCGGCGCCCGGCGGCAAGGCGGGCAGGTCGGCGCCTTCGCGGCCGACCTCTCGCGCCAGGGCGCGAGCGGCGATCCCCGTCTGGCGCGCCCCGGGGGCGCGGACCTCGGCGTGGTCTCGCTCGACACGACGGGCGTCGCGCTCGAAGGCGTGCTCGACGTGAGCCTGCTCACGCAGCGGTTGCACGGCACCGTGTACCTCGCGCTCGCGCGCTACGACAGCGCATCCGGCGGCGCGCTGCTCGCGCAGGTGCCGGCCGGTGACGCGGACGGCAACGTGGACGGCGGCGAGTACGCCGAGTGGCTCGGCACGACCGGCGTGAATCCGCCGGCGCTGCCGCCCGCCGACGGCTTCGCGATGGCGCTCGCGAGCGAGAGCCCGTCGCACGCCGGAACGACCGTGCGCCTCACGCTCCCCCACGCCGCGCGCGTGGACGTGCGGCTGCTCGACGTCGCGGGCCGAGAGGTCGCGTCGATCGCGCACGAAGTGTTCAAGGCCGGCACGCACACGGTGGCCTGGAGGCCGGCGCCGGGCCGTGCCCCCGCGCCGGGCGTGTACTTCGTCGAAGCGCGCTCCGAAGGACGCACGCGCACCGCGCGACTCGTACTCGTCCGCTGACGCGAAGAGGCGGCGGCCCGCTCGTGCGGACCGCCGCCTCGCATCTTCCACCGCCGCGTGTCAGCTCTTCGCGGCGTTCTTCGCGTCGATCTCGGCCGCTTCGCGGCTCGCGCGCTGGTACCAGCACAGGAACAGGAAGAGCGCCTCGACCCCGCCGACCAGGAGCATCGAGCGCACGATGTTCGAGCTGCCCATGCCGTAGGAGTGCATGCCCGTTCCGAGCACGAAGTTCACGCCGAGGTACGTCATCAGGATGGTCCAGAAGCCGAGGATCGAGGAGAGCGCCACGCCGAACGCCCCGATCTGGCCGTCGCTGCGCGCGTGCAGGATCGCCATGTACGCGAGGAACGCGACGAGCGACCACACTTCCTTCGGGTCCCAGCCCCAGTACGTGCCCCACGACTCGGACGCCCAGATCGAACCGGTGATGATGCCGGCGACGAGCAGGATCGATCCGACCATGAGGTACCAGTAGAGGATGCCCGCCCACTTCTGCACGGCCTCGCGGTCGTTCGGGCGGAACAGCTCCACGCCGAGCTGCGCGTGCGCGAGGAACGTCGCGATCGCGAACGTCGAATAGCTCACCATGATGATCGGCACGTGAATGGCGAGCCACGGCGTGCCCGAGAGCACCGGCGCCATCGGATGGACGAACGGATCCATCGGCAGGCGGTCGAGCAGGAACATCGTGAGCGCCGACATCGCGGCGGCGTTGAACGTCGGGATGCGGTTCTTGAAGAACATCGCCACGACGCCGAAGAGCCCGACACCCCAGCCGAGGAACATCATCGACTCGTACATGTTCGAGGCCGGAATGCGGCCCGCGAACTGCCAGCGCATCGCGATGCCGGCCGTCATGACCGCGAAGCCGCAGAGCGTGAGCACGATCGACACGAGACGCAGGCGGAAGCGGTCACGGTTCAGCGTCATGCCCGCGGCGATCGCGGCGGGCAACAGCAGCATCCACGCGAGCCCGACGGGGTTGATCGAGTTGTAGCGAAGCTCGATGTCGATGAGCGCGCGCGACGGGTAGAACGCCGGCGCGTTCGGACGCACCTGCGCCTCGATCGCGGCGAACGCCGCCGGGTCGGGGCGGTTGCGGGCGCGGTCCACTGCGATTGCCGCTCGAGCGACGGGATCGCGAAGATTCCCTCGGCGCGCAGGAACGAATCGAACACCGTGATGCGCTCGTCGAGCTTGAGCAGCGACTTGTCGCCCGGCTGCTGCGGCTGCTCGGCCTGCGCGCGCTGGATGGCCGGACCGATCGCCGCCCGCAGCGGCTGGCTCTGCAGCAGTTGCGTGAAGCTCACGTGCTTCGTGCCCGGCGCGAGTCCCATGAGCTGCACGACGTGCGCGTCCACCTTGATGATCGGCGCCTCGAGCCAGCCGTGCTGGTCCATCTGCCAGCCCATGACCATCGCGACGGGATCGATCCCGTCGAACACGCGCTGACCGGTGACCAGGCGCACGGACTCGCGCGCCTCCGTGTCGAACGGCATCTCGCGTCCGTCGTGCTGCACCGGCATGCGGCGCAGCGTCTCGACGAGCGCAGCCGGCGCCACCTGCGGCGGGCCGTGCCGGTGTTCGGAGGGCGCCGCTTCGTGCTGATGCTCCTGCGCGCTCGCCACGCCGGCGGCGCCGAGCGAAAGCGCCATGGCGCCGAGGATCAGTCCGCGCACGACGATCGGCACACCGAGTCCGCTCTTCTTGCCCGCGGCGCGCACTCGCTCTGCTTCCTGGAACTTCACGATGCGCGTCAACAGCACCACGCACATGCCGAGCATCAGCAGGTAGACCCCGTAGAACACGATCGGCATGCCGGGATCCTTCGAGACGAGCAGCACTCTCATCTCGCGCCCTTCCTCGATGTGATAGCTCGACTGGAACAGCATGTAGCCCGAGTGACGCAGCGGGTGGTTCATGTGGATGACGTGCTTCGTCTCCTTGCCGCCCTTCTCGATCACCGTCACGCGGCTGCGGAAGTTCGCCGGCCGCATCGTGCCCGGGTAGTAGTCCATCTCGTACGCGTCGAGGCGCACGGTGAACGGCATGGTCACGGGCCATCGGGAAAGCCGCGCTGGTGGCGCTGGAAGAAGTCGGCGCTCTCCCCTTCCCACAACTGGAGGTCGCCCGACTTGGCCTGCGTCAGCGTGACGAGCGCGCCCGCGAAGATGAGCAGCATCGAGGCGTGGGTGATCACGAAGCCGACGCGATAGCGGTTCTTGGGCCAGCGCTCCCAGAGCGCCGCGACGATGTTGAGCGAGAACACACCCTGCAGGCCGTAGAACCAGAACGCGTTGTAGATGGCCTGCCCGGCTTCGGCGCCCTGCAGGGATTCGACGATGGTCGCCCAGGACAGCACGATCGCGATCACGATCAGCAGCCCGACGGTGAGCTTCAATGAAGCGAGTGCACGCATGTATGAGTTCACGGAGGGTCTCCCCTGAGGAAGTCAGCGGTACTGCGGAGGACGAAGGGAGACTAGTCCCTCGCGGGAGCGCGGCGCATTACTCCAAAGGGAGCATGTCGCCCCCTGAAATCCGCCTGTATGGTTTCTGTCAAGCGCGATGCTATGCTTTCGCGCAGGTGACGCCGCCCCCAATCCCCCTGGCATCGGCGCGCAGCTCACACACGGAGTCGCCTCCCATGTTCCGCGAACTGTCCTGCTTCGCGCTCGGCGCCATGCGCCGTTCGATGCACGCCGCGTGCGCCGTTCTCGCGCTTGCCGCGCTCGCTCCCACCGCGAACGCCCTCACCGTTCGCGACAGTTCCTTCGTCACGGACGGCTCCGTGCTGACGATGCAGTCCACGGGCTCGACGTTGTTTCTCGGCGGCTCGTTCACGCGCATCGGTCCCTTCACGGGCGACGCGGTCATCATGAACACCGCGAATCCGGTGCCGGGTTCCCCGCGCGCATCACCTGGCTCGCAGGTGACGCGCGCGGCGCAGCGCGGGCGGCTGGTTCCTGGGCGGCGGCTTCCCGAGGCGCAGGGCCAGCCCGCGGCTGTTCACGTGCGCGCGGACGGCTCGATCCCGACTGGCCCCGGCCGGCGGCGAGGTCACCCCGATCCGTTCACGGCGGGCGGCTGCGTCGCGGGCGTGTTCACGGCGTCGGCGGCTCGCGCGCGGCCCTCGCGGCGGTCGCACCGGCACCGCCGTCCCGCCCCTGGAACCCCGGCCCGGCGCGGGCAGCGTGAACTTCCTCGTCGCGAACGGAAAGCTCTCGTATTCGGTTGTTCCGCACGATGAACGGGGCGCGCGCGGCCATCGCCGCGTTCGATCCCGGGCGGCGTTGCGCCGGACGTGCCGGGCCCGACCGCCTCGCGGGGGCCGGCTGTGGGCGTTGGCCCGCGAGCACCGACCGGCTCTTCTTCTCCGGCTTCCCTACGTCTCGCCGCCGACGGGCTGGGGCCCGCGTGGACACGGTGTCCGGCTCGCCCACCGCGCCGTTCAGGACGTGGCGGGCGCGGTGCGCGCGATCGTCTCCGACGGGCGCCGGCGGCTGGTTCCTCGGCGGCCGCGGCGCGCGGCCGGGCGCGCACCCTCACCTGCCGCCGACGGCTCGCTCGCCTCGTGGGCGCCACGCCAACGCCAGTGCGGCGCTGCTCTGCGGCGACGCTGATCGCCGGCGGCCTTCGTTCGTGCGAGGCCAGCCCGCCGTACCTCGCCTGGCCAGCACCGGGCGCTGCTCCCGCTGCCCGCGCGCGGGCGGCCAGGTGAACCGGCGCGCAGCGGGACCGCTGTTCGTCGGCGGCGCCTTCCGCTGGGCGGCCGTCGCGCACGGGCGCGTCGCTCGACGGAGCGCTGCGCTCCGCGCGAGCAGCCGTGGGGCGGGCAACGCGGACGCTGACGCGGACGCTCTCGCGGGCGGCCTCACGTTCGTCACGCCGCGGGCGGCTTCCGCCGCACGGGGCGCTCACGACCCGCCCTCGGCATCGGCCGGCGGCGTCGCTGACGACGGCGCGGGGGTGGTACCTCGGCGGCTCGTTCGCCCCGCCGGGCTCTCGCTCGACCAACCTCCTGCATCGGCGCCGACGCCAGGCTCGCTCGCTCTCGCCCGACGTGAACGGCACGGGCGCTGCGCTGGGGGGCGCTCTACCCGGGCGGCACGTTCCGACCGTGAACGGCCAGCCCTCGTGGGCCTCGCCGATCGCCGGCGGGCGCGCTGCCCTTCGACGCCGCTGTCCGGGCTCGGCGCGCCACGCCGTCGCGCTGTACGGGCGGCGCCTCCGAGGCGGGCGGGCAGCCGCCCGCCGCCGGGCATCCGCGTCACGGCCCCCGGGCGCGTTCGGATGGGGCCCCCCGTCGTGGCGGGCACCCGGGCGTGCAAGGTCGTCCTCGGCGGCGGCTGTGGACCCCAGGACGTTTCCCAGCGTCGGGCCTTCCGTCAACGTCGTCGCTCGATCCGGCACGCCCCCGACGTGGCGCCGGGCGTCATCCGGCAGGAGTGACGATCGGGGTGTTCGGGCGACGGTCTTCGTGGGCGGACTTCCGAGCGTCAACGGCTCTCCGTGTTCATCTCGTCGCGCTCGACGCACGACGGGCGCTGCCCGGGCTGGACCGTGCAGCCCGCTGGGTGCGCGCTGCGGTCAGGCACGCTCTACCTCGCGGGGACTTGGCGAGGTGGCCGGGCGCGGTTCGATTCGCGCGGTCAGCCGCGTGACCGGAACCGCCGCGTCGTTCAATCCGTCGCCGAGCGGCCCGATCTACGCGTTGCACGTTTCCAACTCACTCGTGGCCGGAGGCGATTGCCTCGGCTTCGGCGGCGCGGCCCGCACGAGGTTCGGCTCCGTGTCGCTGGCGACCGGCCTGCCGACCACCTGGAATCCCGTGATCAGCAGCGCGCCGACGGCGTTGCTCTGGGGCAACGGCACGCTGTTCGCGGGCGGCTCGTTCGCATCGGTCGCCTCGGTGTCACATCGCTACCTCGCGGCGTGGAACACGAGCACCAATGCGCTGCTCGCTCTCGATCCGGTCCCCGACGGCGCGATCAGCGCGCTCGCCCTCATGAACGACACGCTGTTCGTGGGCGGCGCGTTCTCGTACATCGCGGGCAGTCCGCGCCGCCGGCTCGCGGCGCTCTCCGCCTCGGCTTCGCGCTTCTCGACCTGGATCCCGGGCGGACGGCAACGTCGCGCTGCTCGCGGCCGACCGCGGACGCTTCGTCGCGGCGGGAGCATTCCAGTCCGTCGGCATGCGCGCCCGCGGCGGCCTCGCCGCCGTGGACCTGCGCACCGGTTTCGTGCGGCCGTGGGATCCGCAGACGGCCGGGCCGGTCAACGAACTGCACCTGCTCGGCGGGCGGCTCTACGCCGTGGGCAGCTTCTATCGGAGCGCCGCCCCGGCACGCACGTACGCGGCGGCGTTCGACACCGCGACGGCGGAACCGTCTCCGTGGGCGCCCGAACCGGACGGCTCGATCTTCTCGTTCGTGCCGCACGCCGGGCACTTCTTCCTCGGCGGCACGTTCTCGGGTGTCGGCGGAGCCGCGCGCGTCACTCCGCAGGTGGACACCGCGACGGGCGTCGCGACGAGTTGGAACCCGGCACGAACGGCACGCCGATCCGGCTCGCGATCGACTCCGACACGCTCTTCGTGGGCGGCGCGTTCTCGACGGCCGGCGGGCAGCCGCGCGGCAATGCCGCGTCGTTCGACGCGGCGAGCGGCGCGCTCACGCCCTGGAATCCCGCCGCGAACAACCAGGTGACCGCGTTCGAGTTCCAGAGCGGGCAGGTCTTCGTCGGCGGAGCGTTCACGTCCATCGGTGGCGCGACGCGAAGCAAGCTCGCGCTGCTGTCGCGCTCGACGGGCCTCGCCACGCCCTGGAACGCCGGAGTCAGCAGCGGTGCGAGCTACCAGGTGGATGTGCTCGACCTGCACAACGGCCAGCTGTTCGTGGGCGGCGCGTTCAGCTCGGTCGCCAACGGCGCCGCACCGAGGTCCAATCTCGCGCTGCTGAACGCGGCGACCGCGGCACCGATCGCGTGGGCGCCGGAACCGTGGCCGGGCGTGCACGCGCTGCTCCGCGACCGCGGCACCCTGCACGTGGGCGGCTTCTTCACGAACATCGCGGGCGTCGCACATCCGTACTACGTCGCGCTGCTCGACCCGACATACCAGCTCGAGCTGCTCGACGCGCCCGCCGCCGAACGACCGTCGTCGCTGGCGCTCGCGACCCCCTTCCCGAACCCGGCGCAGGCCCGCACGCGCCTCGCATTCACGCTGCCCGCCGCCGGTCGTGTGCGACTCGGGCTGTTCGACGTGAACGGCCGCCGCGTCGCGTCCGTGCTGTCCGGCGACTGGCTCGAAGCCGGCCGCCACCAGCGCGTGCTCGACACGTCCCGCTTCTCGCCCGGCGTCTACTGGACCCGGCTCGAGTTCGGCGGGCGCATTCAGGTGAGGTCCCTGACCATCCGCCCGTAGTAAGCTCCGCCCCGGCGTCTACCCCACTCGACATCGCTCACCATCCAGCCCCCGGAGGATCCGTGCGGCCTTCCATCCGCCCACTCCTCGGCGCCGCGTTCGCGGTGCTGTGCCTCGCCGGCGCCTCGCGCGCCTCCCACCTGCCCGAGTTCGACGCGTCCTTCACCGGAACGCCTCGAACTGCCGCAACCGCGAGGCTCTCGAAGGCGGCGGCCGATCCGACGATCGCGCGCCTCGCTCGCGTGCAGTCCACGGACGAGCGCTACGACGTGCCCGCGTTCGTCTGGGGTGAGCGCCGAGTGGTGTACGCCCCCGGCGCCGCGACGCGCTTCCGCCCGGCCGCCACGGCCGACGCCGCGGCGCGCTCGTTCCTCGGCACGCTCGCGCCGCTCTACCGGCTGCAGCGCGCCGACGTCACGGGCGCGAAGCTCGTGCGCGTGGACGATTCAGGCAGCGGCGCGATCGTCGCGACCTATCGCCAGGAAGCCGGCGGCATCGAGGTCTTCCGCGACGAGTTCCGCGTGTGCCTCGACCGCAACCTCGAACTCGTCGCCGTCTCGGGTTCGCTGCCCTCGCGCGCGACGG
Organism: Candidatus Eiseniibacteriota bacterium; assembly: GCA_016710095.1. Lineage (GTDB taxonomy): Bacteria > Eisenbacteria > RBG-16-71-46 > RBG-16-71-46 > RBG-16-71-46 > CAIXRL01. Next base: position 11,433 of record JADJLL010000036.1, read on the forward strand.
CCCCGGCCGACGTCGAAGCGGCGTTCGTGACCCCGTCCTCGCGCGCCGTGTCGCTCGCGATCGCCGACTTCGGCGGACTCGCCACCGCGCCCGCCGTCGGCCAGCCGGTCGCGACGACCGAAGGCGGCTATGAGCTCTTCGAAGCGCCCGCCGAGGCGCGCCAGCTCGCGGACGGCCTCGCGGTCGCGCGTGAGCCGCGCGCACGCAAGGTGTGGTTCCGCACCGGCGACGCGCTCGAGCCGGCGTGGTACGTCGAAGTCATGGGCGAAACGTCCGCGTACTCGTACGTCTTCTCGGCCGCCGACGAGCGGCTGCTGTTCCGCCACAGCATCATGCAGGACGTCGCGTTCTCCTACCGCGTGTGGGCGAACACCTCGTCGCCTTACCTGCCGATGGACGGCCCGCAGGGCGACAACGCGTCCCCGCACCCGACCGGCCTTCCGGACCTGTACATGCCGTCGCTCATCGCGCCGAACCTGATCTCGCTCCAGAACTCGCCGTTCTCGCTCAACGATCCGTGGCTCCCTTCGAGCGCGACCGTCACGACGGGCAACAACGTCGACGCCTACGACGACATCGCCTCCCCGGACGGCTTCACGGCCGGCGACGTGCGCCCGACGACCACCGGCGCCTTCGCGTTCGACCGCGTGTACGACGCGACCCAGGGCCCGGGTGTCACCACGAACCAGCGCATGGCCGCGGCCACGACGCTCTTCTACCTCAACAACTGGCTGCACGACTGGTTCTACGACTCGGGCTTCGACGAAGCCTCGGGCAACGGCCAGATCGACAACTACGGACGCGGCGGTGTGGGCGGCGACCCGATCTTCGCCGAAGGCCAGGACTACGGCGGCACGAACAACGCGAACATGTCCACGCCGGCCGACGGCGGTTCGCCCCGCATGCAGATGTACGTCTTCAACCCGCCGATCTCCGGCGGCATCACGGTGAGCGCTCCGGCGATCATCGCGGGCGGCTACCTCGCGGGCGTCGCGACCGGGTTCGGCCCCCAGACCTTCAATCTGACCGGTCAGGTCGTCGCGGCGACCGACGCCGTCGCTCCCACGTTCGACGGTTGCACGGCGATCACGAACAGCGTGACCGGCAAGATCGCACTCATCGATCGCGGCATCTGCGGCTTCGGCGTGAAGGTGCTCAACGCGCAGACCGCCGGCGCGATCGGCGTGATCATCGTGGACAACACCGGGTCGTCCAACCCTCCGGTCCTGAGCGGTGCCGGCGCCGGCGTCACGATCCCGTCGGTCTCCGTCACGCAGGCCGTCGGCAACGCGATCCGCGCGCAGCTCGGCGCGGGCGTCACCGTGACGCTCCTTCGCCAGGCGCAGATCCAGCGCGACGGCACGATCGACGGCCACATCGTCGCGCACGAGTGGGCGCACTACGTGAGCAACCGGCTCGTGGGCAACGCCGCGGGCCTGAGCAACCAGCAGGGCGGCGGCATGGGCGAAGGCTGGAGCGACTTCTTCTCGCTCATGATGACCGTGCGCCCCGGCGACAACCTCGCCGGCTGCTACGGCGTCGCGGGCTACGCGCTCAGCGGCAATCTCGTCCCGCACAACTACTACTACTTCGGCATCCGCCGCTATCCGTACTCGACGGACTTCGCCAAGAACCCGCTCACGTTCAAGCACATCTCGGACGGCGTCGCGCATACGCCGGGCCCGCCGATCAACGGCGACCCGACCGGCGCCACGAACTCCGAGGTGCACCGCACCGGCGAGGTCTGGTGCAACATGCTCTGGGAGTGCTACGCCGCGCTGCTCGCGGACACGCCGCGTCTCACGTTCGCGCAGGCGCAGTCGCGCATGAAGTCGTACGTGATCGGCGGGCTCAAGCTCACGCCCAACGCCCCGACGCTCGTCGAAGCGCGTGACGCGATCCTCGCGTTCGCCTACGCGAACGACCCGGCGGACTTCCAGCTCCTGGCGCAGGCCTTCGCGCGCCGCGGGCTCGGAAGCGGCGCCGTCGCGCCGGATCGCGGCTCCGCGACCAACGCGGGCGCGATCGAGAGCTTCGCGCTCGGCGGCAACCTCACGATCGCCTCGGCCAGCCTGACCGACGACCTCAACAGCTGCGACGCCGACTCCTACATCGACAACGGCGAGCGCGGCACGCTCCACGTCGAGTTCCGGAACACCGGTGCGACCACGCTGTCCGGAACGACGGTGAGCGTCTCGTCGCCGAACCTGCACGTGCTCTTCCCCTCGGGCAACCTGTTCAACGTCGCGTCGAGCACGCCGTTCACGACCCTGTCGCAGGACATCCCCGTCGCGATCGACGGCGCGACGGCCGGCGAGCTGCTCGAGCTGTACGTCGCGGTCGACGATCCGGGCCTGCTCTCGCCGGGACCGCGCATCCTCGTGGTGCGCGACTACGTGCACGTGGACGAAGCCACCTCACTGGTGGATCTCGCCGAGACGCACCACACCACGTGGACCGCGAGCGGCAGCGGCGGCGACCCGTGGGCGCGTGCGGAAGTCGCCGCGGGCAGCCACGCCTATCACGTGGACGACGCCGGTGGCGTCGCGGACCTGCGCTTCACCACCCCGCCGCTGACCGTGAGCCCGAGCGTTCCGTTCGTCGTCACGTTCCTGCACCGCTGGTCGTTCGAGTACGACGCCGGCGCCGACTACGACGGTGGCGTCGTCGAGATCTCCACCGACGGCGGCACGACGTGGACCGACGTGGGCGCCTCGTGCACGCCCGGCTACACCGGCACGCTCTACAACGCGAGCGGCAACCCGATCGGCGGCCGCGCGGCCTGGACCAAGGCGAGCGCGGGCTATCCGACGCCGATCAGCGCGACGCTCAACCTCGGCACGACTTACGCGGGACAGACCGTGCGCCTTCGCTTCCGCCACGCGGCGGACGCCGGTGTCGGCGCGCCCGGCTGGTGGATCGACAACATCTCCGCCAGCGGCATCACCAACGTGCCGTTCCTCACGCTCACGGCCGAGACCGAGCAGTGCCTCGCGCTCGGCGTGGACGACGCGAGCCCCACGCAGGTCGCGCTCTCGGTCACGGGTGCGAATCCCGCGCGCGGCGGCGCGCAGTTCCGCTTCGCGCTTCCGCAGTCGCAGCGGGTGCGGCTCTCGGTCCACGACCTCGCCGGACGACTCGTCGCGACCCTCGCCGACGGCGAATACTCGGCGGGCTGGCACGGCGCGTCGTTCACGCGCACGGCGAACGGTGCTCTACCGGCGGCGGGCGTCTACTTCGCGCGCATGACGGTGGGCGACCGGCAGTACACGCAGCGCGTGGTCGTGCTGCACTGAAGTTCGCGTCACGTTCCCGAACACGCACGAAGGGCTCCGGCGATCACGGCCGGGGCCCTTCGTGCTTCGCAGCGAAGCAGTGACACTGAACTTCGCGCACCCGTGCTACACGCATCGCCGCATTGGTCGGAAAAGCGCCGTGAAAACTGCGGAAACGCAAATCAGTTCTTCACAACATCATGTCCCGCTAACTAAACTCGCGGCGTCCGGTGAATTGAGAGCGACTCTCCCCCTGTTCTCCGGTCGTTCACCGGGGTCCGCCGAACGGGCCCATGTATTCCACTTCGGCCCCACGCCGAGCAGCAGAAACCGAGGGAATCCACGATGAAGCTCGCTACCACGCTTCGCCTCACCATCGCGATGCTCGCTCTGGGTGTCGCGGTCGCCTCCGCCCAGGTCCTGACGACGGAGACCGCCACGCGCGGCGCCGACGTCAACATCGACCTGATCAACGGACCGCAGATCACGCCGACGGCCACGAACTTCGCCGGCATCGTGTACGACAACACGACGGCCGTCGCGAACGCCGGATTCTCGTCCACCTCGCTCGCTTCCGTCTGGGGTGACGAGCTGTTCACGACGAACCCGGGCATCCTCTCGGGCTTCAAGTTCTCGCTCTACAACTCGAGCTCGAGCCTCGGCAACCTGCTCACCGCCGCGTGCACGCTCTCGTTCTACGACGGCGCGACCGCCACGTACCTCGGCGGCTTCAACACGAACGTGAACTTCGGTGCGGGCCTCGCCAAGGGCAGCTACTCGATCATCACGGTCACCGGCCTCGACGCGCTGGCGATCACGCTGAACACGACGGACCTCATCGTGACGCAGCAGATCACGGCGAAGACCGGCACGGCGAACCGTCTCGGCTTCGTCTCGCTGGACCCGCCGACCGTCGGTTCGAGCGACGTCGACTTCTACGCCAACTCGAGCACCGTCGGCGCCGCCGGCTGGTACCTGCTGTCGGTCACCGCGAACCTCGGCTACCAGATCACGGTCGCCGATCTTCCCGTGCCCGCGCAGAAGACCACGTGGGGCCGCGTGAAGTCGCTCTACCGGTAGTACTCGTCTCACCGCCGCACGCGCTCGCGGCCGTCTTCCCTCCGGAAGGCGGCCGCGATGCCTTTTGCGTCAGTGCGCCTCGCCCGCCGCCTCGATCCCCGCGCGGATCGGCGCGAGCACGTCGGTCTCGAGCTGGTCCCGATAGAACAGGTTGTACGTGTCGAACGGGATGATGCGCTTCGCGTCGGGGTGCACGATGTGCACGCAGCACTTCTTGATCGAGCGCAGGTCGAACGAGTGCGCGTCGATGAACTGCATGACGATCACGCGAAAGACGCGGTCGTAGCCGAACCCTTCCGGCACGGCGACGCGCGGCAGGCAGCAGAGCAGGTCCTTGAGCGTCTGCGCCGCCGACTCGGGCGAATGGTTGGTCGCGAGCAGCTTGAACAGCTGCTGGTGCAGCGCGCCGTCCTGCTCGTACACGATCGTGTTGCGCCCGCCGTCGATGATCACCTGCGGATCGATCATGCCGGTGAGCGGCACGAGCCCGCCTTCCATGCGCAGCGCGTACGCCATCGCGAGCGAATCGGGATGGCACGGCACGGGCATCACGTCCGCGGGCTTGAACACCGGGAACTGCTCGAGGATCCGGCGCCGCACCTCGGACACCGTGAGGCGATCGGTCGCGGGATCGAAGCGCTCGGTGCGCCCCGCCTGCTGGATCGGCTGGAACGTGACGCCGCGCACGCAGCGGTGCTCGGCCGCGTACTCGAGGATGCGGCCGATCTCGCCGTCGTTGACCCCGCGCTGCAGGGTCACGACGAGCGTGGTCGAGAGATTCAGCGCGTCGAGCTTCGCGATCGCCTGTTCGCGCACCGAACGCAGGTCGGCGCCGCGCAGGCGCATGAGCGGCTCGCGCTCGAGCGAGTCGAACTGCAGGTAGAGCTCGAAACCCGGCTGGTACGCGGCGAGCTTCTCCGCGAAGCCCTCTTCGCGCGCGATCCGGATGCCGTTCGTGTTGAGCATGAGGTGGCGAATAGGGCGGCGGCGCGCGGCGTCGAGGATCGCGAAGAACTCGGGATGCAGCGTGGGTTCGCCGCCCGAGATCTGCACGACGTCGGGCTCGCGCTCGTTGCGCACGAGCAGGTCGAGCATGCGCTCGATCTGTTCGAGCGGGCGCCAGCCCTCGCGATGCGGGCCGCTACCGGCGTAGCAGATCGGGCACGAGAGATTGCAGTGGTCCGTGACCTCGATGAGCGTCAGGCAGGAGTGCTGCTCGTGGCTCGGGCACAGCCCGCAGTCGTACGGGCAGCCCCAGCGCATCGGCGTGTTGAAGTGGTTCGGCTGCTCGGGCGTCTTGAGGAACACCTCGCGCGTGCGCCGGTACCAGTCGACGTCGTCGGACATGAGCACGCGCTCGTGCCCGTGGCGCGGACAGTCCTTGAGCATGTACACCGCGCCGTCCTCGAACACGATCTTCGCGTCCACGCGTCGCAGGCAGGTCGAGCAGATCGAGACGGCGGTGTCGTAGTACAGGTACGGCCGGACTTTGTCGGACATGGCGGCCTCGGGATCAGAACTGCAGGGAGAAGTTCCAGCACGCCGCGATCAAGAGGCCACAGCCGGCCGCTCCGAGCGCGAGCCCGATACCGAAGGGTTTCCACGGGCCGCGCACGGCGAGCACGATCCCGCCGACTGCGGTCAGTGCGGCCACGACCATCCCCACGACGAGCCCGCCCTTGTTCGAGTTGGCGAGGAACACGCCCCCGGCGATCAGGCCCGTCACCCCCATGCCGAAGCCGAGACAGAAGCCGAACGCCCCGGCGAAGGCGTCGCGGCATCCGCTCGATCCGCCGGCTGCCGGCGAACCGGGCGGCAGTGGCGGTGGCGACACCGGCTGGCCGAATGGAACCTCGGGTTGCTCACTCATGCGGCGCTCTCCTTCCACCCGAACACGCGCCGGGCGTCGCGCGCAGAATAGAAGAGCCCGGCGAGGCACGCGATCTGTATTCCCGAAAGCCCGGGCACGAGCACGGGATTCGGCTTCAGCCACTCGAGCAGGATGCGAAACACGAAGTACAGCGTGAGGAAGCCGCGGTACACGTCGCCCTCGCGCAGCGCCGGAGATCGCATGGCGCGCCGCGCCCAGAGCGCGATCAGCGCGAGCGCCGCGACTTCGTAGAGCTGTGCCGGATGCCGCGCGACGCCGTCGCCGAAGTCCACGCCCCAGGGCAACGCCGTCGGCAGCCCGTGGGTGTGGTCGGTCAGTCCCGCGAAGAAGCAGCCGACGCGTCCGATCGCGATCCCCTGCGCACAGCGGCAGCACGAACAGGTCGCCCGTGCGGCGTGTCACGCCGAGCGCGCGCTTGACCCACTCGACCGCGAGCGTGCCGCCGAGCAGTCCGCCGACGATCGTC
>JADJLL010000037.1 GCA_016710095.1 Candidatus Eiseniibacteriota bacterium
CGCACGCCCAGTGGGTGACCGCCCGCAGCACGAACAACATCGTCTGCAACGCGGCGTGGAACCAGAACCACGTGGTCACCGTGTCGGACGGCGCCGGCGGCTTCGTGAGCGTCTGGCTGGACCAGCGCACGGTCGGGCACGACGACATCTACGCGCAGTCCTTCGACGCGAACGGATTCGCGCGCTGGACCCGAACGGCGTCGTGGCGACGCGACCGTGGGAACGCCCTTCGACATGAAGGCCTGTCCGGACGACTCCGGCGGCGTGATCGTCTCGTGGGTTCGCTCGGCCGGCATCGCGACCGATCGCGTGTACGCGCAGCGTATCGACCCGAACGGCCAGCGGCGCGCGGGAACCTGCGGGCGGCATGCGCGTCGTCGGCACGGTCCGAGATAGTGCGGTCCCTTCCGCGCATCTCGCAGGACGGGCGGGGCGGTGCGATCGTGGTGTGGGCCAGCTGGCTGGCCTCCGAATGCCCGCAGACGTGTTCCGGCCAGCACCTCGATCGCGACGGCAACCTGCTACGGAGCGCGAGCGGTGATTCGCTCGTGGCGCGCGGCGAAGTGCGCAGCCTCACGGTCACGCGGCGCCCCGGTGGACGGCGTGTTCCTGGGCTACTGGTACGTTCGGCCCGCTCGGCATGGTGGCGGTGGACAGCGCGCGCACGCGGGTGATGTCGGACACCATCGACTACGAAGCCCGGTGTTTCCCCCTCCCGCGCTCTTCAGCGCGACCGCCGAAAACGGCGCTTGCCTCCTGATAGCCGGCGGGTACAACGCCGAACATCCGCTGGTTCGGCGCGACGGCGACCGCTGGCCCACATCGCGGCGCGTCGTCGAGGCCCGTCTATGCGGCGGAGCGAGATCAGCTCGTGGGCGGCGGACCCGGGATGGCAGCGCGCTGCTCGCGTAGCGTGAAGGTCGGCGGAACACCGGCGGCATCTTTGCGCAGAAGATTCGCCAGGACGGCACGGACATGTGGGGTGCCAACGGGCGCTTCATCACGGCCGACATGACTTTGAATGGCGGCGGGCACGCGATCGAGGAGGACGGCATGAACGGCGCGTGGATCGTCTGGAGCCAGAACGTCGACCGCGTCGCGCAGCACGTGACCTCCACCGGGAGCTTCTGGCTGCCGCCGGCCGGGGCGGTGTTCTCGGACGCGAACAGCAGCAACTTCAGGTACAACGAGGCGGAGATCGTGCCCGGACTTCAGAGCACGGCGATCGTCGTGTGGGCGACGACTCAGGACCCCGGCACGTACAACGACATCCACGCGAAGCGCATCTACGGCGACGGCTCGCTCACCCCCGCGGGGGTCGGCGACGGCTTCTCGCCCGGTAGCGGCCTGGCGTTGGCCGCGGGCCCGGCGCCCGCCCGCACCCCACGTCACGCTGCGCTTCGCGCTGCCACACGCCGGGGCGCGACACTCGGGTCGTTCGGCCTGCAAGGCGAGCGCGTGGCAACGCTGGAGGACGGCTCACTCGCGGCGGGCGCACACGCGCGTTCGAGACGTCACGGCTCGCACCGGGCGTGTACCACGCGCGGCTTTCGACGAGCGAAGGCGTGGCGACGGCGAGGTTCGTGCGGGTGAGGTGAGCGAACGGCAGGGGGCGGCGCGTCTCCAGCCGTCTCGCAGTCTGGCTCCGTGCTACTCGCCGGTGGCTCTGGAGCTACCAGACCCGTCGTCGTGCGCGAATCGGCTCGGCGAAGCGGGACCACTTCCAGCCGGCGTCCCGCGCACCTACTCCGGCTGCGCCTGCTCCCGCTTCTTCCTCGTGTACAGCTGCACGTAGTCCAGGTGCACGACCAGCTTGCAGTCCGTGCAGTCGTCCTGCAGCAGTTCGGGCGCAACGGAGTCGGCGGCGACCTCGAAGCCGCTCGATTCGTACAACACCACCAGATCGGCGATGCGCGCGCGCTCGATGACGAAGCGCCGCTCCCACCCGGCCGCGATGCGCGCCGGATCGGGCTGGATGCGTTCCACCGCGTCCATGCGCACGGCCGTCCGGCGCCCGCGCCGAGCACGTCGAGGCGGCGCTGACCGAGCAGGCCGGCGCCGTACGCCGAGACGAACTGCACGAGGTCGCCCTCGGGCACGTTCACGTCGGACTTGAGCGCCTCGCGCACCACGCGGCCCATCGCCTCGAAGCGCAGGATGCCGCCGATGAGCGTGAACTCGGGCTCGAGCTTCACGCGCTTCATCAGCTGCACCGACCGCCCGACGAGCGACACGATCGCGCCGTGCATGATGTCTGCTGGCGCGACGCCCTGCGACAGATGATTGATCACCTCGGACTCCGCGAACACGGCGCACACGCCCGAGATGCTCGTGCTGCCCTTCGACGTGTCCACGAGCGGCCCGATCTCTTCCGTCGAGTAGCCCATGTAGCGCGCGGTCTTCTCGAGGAACGCGCCGGTGCCGGCCGCGCACTTGTCGTTGAGCCGGAACGAATGGACCTTCGCGTCCGGCGTGAGACGCGTCGCCTTCATCGTCTGGCCGCCGACGTCGAGGATCGTGCGCGTGTTCGGGAACAGCTTCGTCACGCCGCGCGCCGCGGCGGTGAGGTCCGTCACCTGGATGTCGGCGAACGTCGCCTGATGCCGTCCGCTGCCGGTCGCGACGACATACGCGACGTCGCCCTCCGGGCGACCTGCGGCCTGGAGCGCCTGCGCCAGCGTGGCGGCCGCGACTTCGGTCAGGCGGAACCCGGTCGGCGCGATCGCACGCCCGAGCATGGCGCCGTACTCGTCGACGACGACGGCCTTGGTGTAGGTCGAACCCACGTCGATGCCCGCGGTGATCCTCACGCGCTCACCCCCCTCGACGCGGCCGGCGTGCGGCTCGCGAAGATGTGATCGAGCGCGAACAGCGCCGCGCCGAGCGCGCCCATGTAGTGCGAGTCGTCGCTCACGTTGACCTTCATGCCCATCGCCTTCTCGAGCGACTCGATCATCGCGATGTTCTTCGCGACGCCGCCCGTGAACGTGACCTCGGGCTCGATGCCGACGCGCCACGCGAGACCGGTCGAGCGTCCCGCGATCGACTGGTGCACGCCGAGCAGGATGTCCTCGATCTTCTTGCCCTTGCCGAGCCAGCTGAGCACTTCGGATTCGGCGAACACCGTGCACGTCGTGCTGATCTTCACCGGCCGTTCGCCGCGCAGCGCGGTGTGGCCGAGCTGGTCGAGCGGGATCTCGAGCGCGGACGACGCCGCGCCGAGGAAGCGCCCCGTGCCCGCGGCGCACTTGTCGTTCATGCAGAAGTCCACGATCTCGCCGCGCGGCGACACGCGAATGGCCTTCGTGTCCTGCCCGCCCATGTCCACGACCGTGCGCGTCTCGGGGAACATGTGCACGGCGCCGCGGCCGTGGCAGCTGATCTCGGTCACCTGCGTGTTGCCGAATGTCACCTTGTAGCGGCCGTATCCGGTGCCGACGACATACTCGACCTCTTCCTCACGGACGTCGCCGTCCTTGAGCGCGATCGCGAACGCCTCTTCGGCGGCGCGCGTCACGTTGGCGCCGGTCATGGTGAGCGCGCGCCCGACGATCTTGCCCTTCTCGTCGATCACCACCGCCTTCGTCTGCGTGGACCCGACGTCCACTCCCGCTGCGTATGCCATGTGTGGGATCTCCTTCGCTCAGACGAGGCCGGCGGCGGCCTGGTTGCGGCGCGACTCGAGGCCCTCGAAGAACGCGTCGACGCGGTTCTTGAGCTGGGCCTCGGACACGACGCGGCGGTCCATCATGTCGGACTCGATGAACAGGCTGTTCACGTCGCGCTCCGCCATGAGGGCGCGGCGGCTGTCGGCCTGTCCGGTGGACGTGGTGCGGCAGCTCTTGACCGGGTGGTAAACGACGCCGTCCACGGCGAAGTCGTCCACCATCTGCACGAGCGCCTTGGTCTGGAAGAACATGCTGTCCATGGCGTCGCTCACGCCGGTGAGCAGCCCTTCGGCGAGCGACTCGAGCGGATCCGAAAGCTCGTACTCGAAGCCGAGGTTCGTGCCGCCCGAGGCGAACCAGAGGTACGTCGAGTTCACGAACGTGCCGCCGTGCTCGCTGAACAGCTCGGTGAAGCGGCGGAAGATCGGGTAGCACGGCACGCCGACGAACAGCAGGCGGTGCCGCTCGTCCACGAGCGTCCCGATGCCGTGCGCGCGCTTGTACTCCATCTCTTCCACGAGCTGGTCGAAGTACTTCGCGCCGGCTTCGTGCCCGCGGAAGCCGTTGCACACGCCGAGGTAGATCGTGCCGTCCGAGAGCGCGTTGAACAGCGACGGGCGGCTCTGGTTGAGCTCGAGCACGCGCTTCCAGCCGCGGCTCATCGTGTTCGCGTGCTTCATCGTCTCGCGCAGGCGGTCGACGTCGAACTTCTTGCCCGTCACCTGTTCGAGCACGACGATCAGCTCGCGCAGCTGCGCGGCGACGTACTTGCGGTCACGCTCGAAGCCCGGCGTGTGACGGTTGACCGGATGCCCGTCCTGGCGCGACGCGGGAATGTCGAGCACGTACGCCGGCATCTTGTACATGCGCTCCCAGATCTCGGCCCACTTGATGTACGTGTTGCAGGCGTTCGTCAGCACCGCGATCGACGGCTTCGGGATGCGCCCCATGGGCAGCATGCCGCCGCGCCGCTGCGTCGCGACGTCGGCCTTCACGTAGCCGCAGATGTCGGGCGAGTAGCCGACGTCCTCGGCCTCGTTGAGGTAGTCGTGCGCCTGGTGACGCACGGCGGTCTGCAGCGAGTTGATCTCGGGGAACACGAGCGGCAGGTCGAACGTGCTCAGGAGTTCACCGAGGCTGCCCATGACGAACACGTAGGCGCCGCCGCGGTTCTCCTCCGCGGCCTGGCCCAGTCCGTCGAACCACTGGCGGAACAGTCGCGCGCCTTCGCGATTGCCCCGTCCGACGATGCTTTCCGTTCCGGCGGTCTCGCTCACGGCGTCCTCCTCAGACGAACAGCAGGTTTTCGACGAAGGTCTCGAGCTGGATCTCGAGCGTGTCGTAGCTGGTCATGTTCTCTTCGAACTCGGTGACGAAGTACGGCAGCTTCGCTTCGTCGAGCGCGTGCACGTACGCCACCTGTTCCTCGAGTCCGGGCTCGCACATCTTGGCGGCGGCGAGGATCACGGCCGACGCGTTCGAGTTGCGCACGCGCTCGAGCAGCATGTCTTCCTTCTGCTTGCGCGGATCGTGCTGCACCGGGCTGTAGCTCGAACGCTCGAGGTAGCCCCACGCGAGCGCGTCGAGCGGATCGCCGGTCACCGGCAGGTCCGCGAGGATCCAGCGCAGGCCGATCAGCAGGTCGTCGTCCACCACGTAGCACGAGCGGCCGATCGCGCGGATCAGCTCGAACGGCGGCTGCTCGCAGAAGCCGCCCTCGAACACGACGCGCACGCGGTCGTGCTTCTTGCGGTCGCGCGCCTCGAGCAGCGGCAGCACGGCTTCGAGCAGCTCGTTGTGCTCCTCGCGCGGCATGAGCCCGCCGATCGCCACGAGCGCGTACGCCTCGTGCATCGCGACCTGCCACGGCGTCTCGCGCTTGATCGCGTACAGCTTGCGCAGCAGCTCGCGGTTCTTGTTGAACACGGCGATCGAGTTCCGCAGCGCGTCGTCGGTGATCGTGACGCCCGCGATCTGGCCGCACAGGTCGCGCACGCGCGCGTACTCGCCGGCGAGGTACTCGCGCGCCGCGGGCGACGTCGCGTTCTGCGGCAGGTAGAGAATCTGGCACGGGTACGGGAAGTTGCGCCCGAACACCGCCGCGAGGTTGCGCGCCGCGTCGCAGATGGGATGCGTCACGAACAACTCGAGCTCGACGCGCTTGCTCACCACCAGTTCGAGCGACGTCTTGAGGATCGAGCAGAGGTACGAGCCGAAGTGCGAGTCCGCGTGCTTGGGCTCGATCGGCGCACCGCGCATCTTGAACGGCAGCATGCCGGCCGCGTGCGCGATCTCCTCGGGGAAGTAGACCTGGAAGTGCCCGACGACCTTGCCGCCGGCTTCACGCCAGCGCTTCACGGTCGGGAACTCGGTGTCGTCGAGCAGTTCGACGACGGCGTGCAGCATGCCGTCGAGGTCCTTGCCCCGCCATTCGGGGAACACGCGGATCGCGCTCACCGGTGCCTCCACTGTGCCGGACGCTTCTCGAGGAAGGCGTTCAGCCCCTCGAGCGCGTCCTCGGTCTTCATGAGCTTCGTGACGTAGTCGTCGCTCGCGGCGCGCAGCGCCTCGGAGAGCGGCTTCGTGGCGGAATCGAGCAGCGTCGCCTTCGTCGCACGCAGCGCGGCGCCGCTGTGGCGCGCGATGCGACGGCAGATCGCGAGCGCTTCGTCCTCGACCGTCTCGTCGGCGACCACGTGCTGCACGACGCCCGCGGCGCGCGCGCGCGTCGACGACACGGCGTCGCCCGCGAACAGCAGCTCGGCCGCGAAGCCGTGCTGCGAGAGGCGCGGCAGGATCACGCACGCGACGGGCGCCGTGACGCCGAGCACGATCTCGGGCTGGCCGAACGTGGCGCCTTCGCCCGCGACGATCACGTCCGCGGCCATCGCGAGCTCGAACCCGCCGCCGAGGCAGCGGCCGCGCACGGCGGCGACGACCGGCAGCGGGAAGCGCGCGAGGCGCTCGATCGTGTCGCAGAACTCGGGGATCAACTCCTCGTACTGCGGCGGCAGGTGCTCGCCGACGTCCGCGCCGGCCGAGAAGTGCTTGCCCGCGGCGACGAGCCGCACGACGCGCAGGTCCGGCGTGGCTTCGAGCGCCGCGAGCGTCGTGCGCAGTTCCGCGAGCACGGCGCGCGTGAGGATGTTCAGCGGCGGGGCGTCGAGCGTGAGCGTGGCGACGCCCTGATCGACGTGAGTCTTCCAGCTCATGCCGTGGCTCCCTTCGGGGATTCGAGCGTGTAGTCCACGCGGATGTCCTCGACGTCCTCGTGCAGCCGCGGCGTCACCTGCAGCGGCATGCCGATCGCGAGCGACGCTTCGGGGACCGACGCGCCGATCCAGGCGAGCGCGCGGCCTCCCTCTTCCAGATCCACCAATCCCAGCGTGTACGGCGCGACGTCCTCGAATCCGCGCGGCGCCGCCGTGATGCGCGTCCAGGTGTGCAGCGTGCCGCGGCCGCTCACCGGCACGAACGTGAACGCGCCGTGCAGGCACGCCTCGCAGTCCGCGCGCGGCGGGAACGACACGTGCCCGCACGCTTCGCAGCGCGACGCCATGAGCCGGCCCTCGCGCAGGTGCTGCGCGAACTCGGCGACCTTCGTGTGCGGCGCGTGATTGACCCTGCCGAACCACTTGAACATCACTCGTCCCTCGTGAGGACCTGCACGAAGCAGTACTGGCCGATGCCGCCGACGTTGTGCGTGAGCCCGACGTCGGCGTTCGGCACCTGCCGCTCGCCCGCGTCGCCCCGCAGTTGCTTCACGATCTCGCACGTCATGGACACGCCGGTCGCGCCGATGGGGTGTCCCTTCGCCTTGAGCCCGCCGTCCACGTTCACCGGCGTACTGCCGCCGATGTACGAACGCTTCTCCGAAATGAACGCGCCGCCCTCGCCCTTCGCGCAGAACCCGAGGTCCTCGTACGCGAGCACTTCGGCGATCGTGAAGCAGTCGTGCACGTCGGCGACGCGCACGCGCTTCGCGTCCACGCCCGCCATCGCGTACGCCTGCTCGGCCGCGGCCTTCGCGCTCGAGAGTCCCGTGAGCGACGGCCGGCGCAGCACCGACATCGTGTCGCTCGCCGCGCCCATGCCGGCCAGCCACACCGGCGGCTTTCGCAGGCCGCGCGCGCGCGGTTCCGCGGCGAGGATCACGCACGCGGCGCCGTCGGCGTTCGCGCAGCAGTCGAACACGTGGAACGGCGTCGCGACGTCTTCCGACGCGTTCGCCTTCTCCGCGGTGATCTCCTTGCGGAACATCGCGAGCGGGTTCTTCGCGCCGTAGAAGTGGTTCTTGATCGCGACCGCCGTGAGCTGGTCGCGCGTCGTGCCGAACTCGTGCATGTGGCGCCGCGCGAACATCGCGTAGTAGCCCGGGAACGTGCTGCCGAAGCTCGACTCCCACTGCACCTCGCCCACGCGCCCCATGAGCGCGAGGATCTCGGCCGTCTCGAGCTCGGTCATCTTCTGGCAGCCGATCACCGCCACGACGTCGTGCACGCCCGCCTTGATGCTCATCCACGCGGTGCGGATGGCGGCGCTGCCCGAGGCGCACGCGGCTTCGGTGAGCCACGTCGGCTTGGGGGTGAGCCCCAAGTATTCCTGCACGACGCCCGGCAGCGAGCGCTGCTTGTGGTACTCGGGCACCGAGCCCACGACCACCGCGTCCATGTGACCGCGCTCGAGTCCGGCGTCGGCGAGCGCGGCGCGGAACGCCTCGGCCGCCAGCTCCTGCACGGTCGCGTCGCTGCGGCGCCCGAACGCCGTGTGCCCGATGCCGACGATGCCGACGCGGCCGCTCACAGGTACTGCCCTCCGTCGACCTGCACGACCTGGCCGGTCACGTGGCGCGCGGCCTCCGAGCAGAGGAACGCGACGACCGCCGCGCAGTCGCGCGGCTCGGCGAGGCGCCCGAGCATCGTTTCGTCGACCGCCTTCTCGATCACCTCGGGCGGCAGCACCGCGGCCATCTCGGTGCGCACCATGCCCGGCGCGACGACGTTCACGGTGACGCCGAACTTGCCCAGCTCGCGCGCGAGCGTCTTGGACAGCGCGACCATGCCGCCCTTGGACGCCGCGTAGTTCGCCTGCCCGAACTTGCCGCGCAGGCCGTTGATGCTCGCGATGTTCACGATGCGCCCCGAACGCGCGTCCTTCATGAGCGCGCCCGCGGCGCGGCAGTACGCGAAGCAGCCCTTCAGGTTCACGTCGATCACGCGGTCCCACTGCGCCTCGGTCATCTTCCACGACAGCGCGTCGTCGGTGACGCCGGCGCAGCAGACGAGCACGTCGAGATGGCCCGCGGCCCCGGCCACCTCGCGCACCGTCTGCTCCGCCAGCGAAAAGTCGCGCACGTCCGCCGTGTGGAACGTCGCGCGCACACCCGCGCCCGCGACCGCCGCGAGCGTGAGTTCCGCCTTCTCGTCGCGGCGCACGTCCACGATCGCCACGTCGCAGCCTTCGCGCGCCAGCTCGAGCGCGATCGCGGCGCCGATGCCCGCCGCGCCGCCCGTCACGAGCGCCGTACGACCCTTGAGTCCGAGATCCACGCGTGCTCCGTTCGCGGACGCGCGGTCAGCGCGCCGCGGTCTCCGCCGTGCCGGCCGGCGCGATGGCGCGCATGAGCTCTTCGTTCCACGGGTGACCGGCGGCGAGCAGCTGGCGGAGCTTGATGAAGTCCACCTCGCGCTGCTCCTTCGGGCCTTCGTTGAACGCGCGGAAGCCGGCGCGGCCCTCGGTCATCATGTTGAGCGCGAGCCACTCGCGGTTCGTGATGCTGTTGACGTCCCAGTGCCCCTGCTTGTGCTTGCGCACGCTGTTCACCGTCTTGCTCACGCAGTCGGGCATGAGCATGAGCAGCTTCGTGCACATGCGTTCGACGGCCTCGTCGAGCGCGGACAGGTCGCTCGCGCACTGCGCGAAGAGCGCCTTGCCCTCGGCGGCCGCGGCGCCCGTCTTGTAGTCGCCGTACACGACCTTGCCCCACTCGTCCGCGACCTTGTCGGTCACGACCAGCGGGTTCGGCACCCACTGCCCGTCCTTCTTGAGCACGGGCACGACTTCGTTGATCAGCCCGAGCCACGACGCCTTGTGCGCGCTCCACGCCTCGCACAGCACCGCGCTCTCCATCGCGTGACCGAAGCCCACGTAGAGCGGCAGGAAGTCCGTGCTGCCGCCGTCGGGCGCCGAGCCGTGCTTGGGGCCGGCCTGGCCGAAGCGCGCGGTGTCGATCGCGATGCTGAAGTCGCACGCCATGCCGATCTCCTGCCCGCCGCCGATGCGCATGCCGTTCACGCGATTGATGACGGGCTTGTCGCAGCGCAGGATCGAATCGATCATGTCGTTGAAGATGCGCATGTACTGCTTGTACTCCTGCGGATTGCCCGCGTAGTACTCGGCGTACTCCTTGGTGTTGCCGCCGGTGCAGAACGCGCGATCCCCCACGGCCGTGAACACCACGCACACGACGCTGCGGTCCATGCTGGCCTGGCGGAACGCCAGCACGATCTCGCGCGCGGCTTCGGTCGTGTAGCTGTTCAGCTGGCCGGGGTTGTCGATGATGATCCAGGCGTTGAACAGCCCCTCGACCTTCGCGCCCTTCGGGTCGCGCGCCGGGCGCAGCTCGTAACCGATGTGCTCGAACTTGTAGCCGTCGACGAGAACGTGGCTCTTCATGTCGTGTGCTCCGGAGCGCCGCGCCGCGCGCGGCCTCGTGGGGGTCAGCGCGTCGCCGGCTCGAGGATCGCGCGGCGGTGGAGTTCGTGGTCCGCCACCTTGCGGACGACCTCGGGGCCGTCGGCGAGCGAGTGGCGTTCGATGAACGGTTTCAGCGTGACGCGTCCGCTCGTGACCATCGCGAGCGCGTCCGGGTAGAGCTCCGGCCGGCACCCCCACGTGCCCTGCACGGTGGCGTCGAACGCCATCAGGTTCGACAGCCGGATTTCGATCTTGCCGAGCGTGAAGCCCACGACCATGAGCGTGCCCGCGTGCCCGAGCAGCCCGAACGCCGTCTCCTGCCCCGGCGTGGACCCCGAGCACTCGAACACCTTGGCGCCGTGCGCGGGGCAGCCCCACTCCTTCGCACGGGCGCCGATCTCCTTCTTGAGCGTCTTGAAGTCGGTCGTGCGGCTGTTGAACGTCGCGTGCGCGCCGTGCTGCGCGATGAGCGCGAGCTTCGCGTCGTCCACGTCGATCGCCACGACCTTCGCGCCCATCGCGCTCGCGATCTGCACCGCGTAACCGCCCACACCGCCCACTCCGATCACGATCGCGAGTTCGCCCGCGGCGAGCCCGCTGCGCACGACCGCCTGGTACGGCGTCGTGACGGCGTCGGCGACGACGGACAGTTCGGAGAGCGCGTAGCCACCGCGGTCCGTCACGTGGCACAGCCCGCGCGCGGGCACCACGATGCAGTCCGCGAAACCGCCGTCCATGTCGTTGCCCGGCATGAGCTGCGCGCGGCACGCGTTGCCGCGGCCGTCCTCGCACAGGTCGCACGCGCCGCACGAGATCACGGCGGGCACGATCACCTCGCGGCCGAGCCACTCCGCGGCGCCGTCACCCGCGGCGTCCACGGTGCCGCTCACTTCGTGGCCGAGCGTCAGCGGCAGCGGGCGGCGCGTCGGCACGCCGTCGCGCCAGAAACCGATGTCGGTGTGGCAGACGCCGCAGCCGGCGACGCGCACGCGCACTTCTCCGGGGCCGGGAACGGGATCGGGCAGGTCTTCGAGCGTGAGCGGGGTACCCACGGCGTTCAGTCGAACGGCCTTCATGGCGTGGTCTTGCTCCGGGTGCGGGGCCGCGCGGCACGCGGCCCGGTCGTGCGCACGAGGCGCGGACGCGGCAGGGGCCCCAACCCGCCCACCAGGTGATCCGAGAACTGCCGGCCGAGCTCGGCCGTCGAAAGCGCGCCACCGGGGCGCCACCAGCGGGCGATCCAGTTGATGGCGCCGAGAATGGCGAACACCGCGACCTTCGCGTCGGTGTCGCGGAACACGCCCGCGCGCACGCCGCGCTCGATGATGCGGCGCAGCTCGCGCTCGTAGCGGTCGCGGCCGGCGACGACTTCGCGCTGGCGCTCGCCCGAGAGCGACGGGACTTCGAACGCCAGCGGCGAGCCGTCGAGCGTCTCGGTCATGACGCGCACGTGCGCCTCGATGACGTGGCGCAGCTGGTCCGCGGGCGACTCCAGCCGGCGCGCTTCGGCGAGGTTGTGCTCGAGTTCGCCGAGCGCCTCGCGGTGGCACTCGAAGAGGATCGCGTCCTTGTCCGGGAAATAGTGGTAGAGCGCCGTCTTGCGCACGCCCAGCTGCTCGGCGATGTGGTCGAGCGTGGTCGCGTGGTAGCCGCGCTCACGGAACGCACGCAGCGCCGCATGCTGGATCTCGCTGCGGCGGCGTTCGCGTTTCTCGTGGACGTGCGGCGAGGACTGCTTCACCGCGGCGGCTCGGACCATGACCGGACTCCCTTGGCGGGGGGACGGATGGAAAGCAGAACGAACGGAAGAACTTTGAACATCCGTTCAGTTTTCCACAATGGGCCGAAAGTACCGGCGGTGGGCGTGACGGAGGCCGATACCGGACGCGACAGTCGCGCTGCCGGCGCACGCGCCGGCAGCCCCATCTTTGCAGGAGGACCCGGTGCCTCGCGTTCGACTACTCGCCTTCATGCTCG
The DNA here is from genome assembly GCA_016710095.1 of Candidatus Eiseniibacteriota bacterium. Taxonomy (GTDB): domain Bacteria; phylum Eisenbacteria; class RBG-16-71-46; order RBG-16-71-46; family RBG-16-71-46; genus CAIXRL01. The sequence goes on from JADJLL010000037.1 coordinate 12,342, forward strand.
TCGTCCCTGCGCTCGGCATCGGCGCCTCGCCGGCCCGCGCGGCCTGGCCCAGTTCGCCGCTCGTCAACGTTCCCGTGTGCACGGCCCCCGGCGAGCAGGTACTCACGGCGCTCGTGCGTGACGGGCAGGGCGGGCTGATCGCGGTCTGGCAGGACTCGCGCAACGGCGCCGATGGGATCTTCGCGCAGCGCTTGGACGCTTCGGGCGTGGCGCAATGGGCGCCCGGCGGCGTCGCCGTCGTCACGGCGAACAGCGCGTACTCCTACCCCGCCGCGATCCCCGACGGCGCGGGCGGCGCGATCATCGCGTGGGTGGACCGCCGTGCGGACCCCGACGGCGACATCTACGCGCAGCGCATCGACGCGAACGGCGCGAGGCAGTGGAACACGGGCGGCGTTCCGGTGTGCACGGCGGGCGGCTTCGGGCAGTACGCGAACGTCGTGTCCGACCGCGCCGGGGGCGCGATCGTGGTGTGGATGGACGCTCGTACGGGACAGCCCGTCACTTCCTACGCGCAGCGGTTGAGTGCCGGCGGCGTTCCGCAGTGGGCGCCGGGCGGCGTGCCCTTTTCGTCGTCCGCCAACGCCTGGTATACGCCGTCCGTTTTCGCCCCGGACGATTCCGGCGGAGTGATCGCCGCGTGGCACGACGTCGCTCCCTCGGGGACCGGCGCAGTCCACCCGTGGGCTCAGCGTCTCGACGGAGCGGGCCAGCCGCGCTGGGGCGCGAACGGCATCATGCTGGCGGACACCAGCTCCCAGGTGGACCCGGCCATCGCCGACGATGGAGCGGGGGGCGCGATCATCGTGTGGGCCGACTCTCGAGGCGGCAACGCCATCACGACGTCGACCTACGGGCAACGGGTGAGCGCGGCCGGGGTTCCGTTGTGGGGAGCGAACGGCATTCCGCTCGGGCCTCCCGCCGGATTCACCCGCAACGACGGCTACCACGCCGCGGTTTCGGACGGAGCCGGCGGCGCGGTCGTCGTGTGGACGGACTACGACAGCAAGGCGATCCGCGCCCAGCGCGTGAACGGCCTCGGCGCGACGCAGTGGCCATTCGACGGTGTGCTCGTGTGCTCCACGACGGGCGAACGCCAGCCGAATCGCATCCAATCGGACGGCGCGGGCGGCGTGCTGGTGCCGTGGTCCGACTATCGACTCGGCGGCGGGGACATCTACGTCCAGCGCGTCGACGCAGCGGGCGAGCCCGCGTGGACGACCGATGGCGTCGCCACGTGCACCGCCGGTTACGTTCAGGCGATGCCCATGCTCGTCGCCGACGGCGCCGGCGGCGCGCTCGTGGCGTGGTCCGACTATCGGGGCGGCGACAACTGGCACGTGTTCGCGCAGAACGTCGCCGGCGCCGGCGCGCTGGGCGGCACGACTCTCGGCGTCGGCGCCGCGCCCGGACTCACCGGACTCGCGGTGCGCTGCGCCGGGCCCCATCCGAGCCGCGGTGCGTTCGCCGTCGAATGCTCCCTGCCACTGGATGGCGATGCGATCGTCAGCCTGTTCGACGTGACGGGCCGCTGCCTCGAAAGCCGGCCGCTCACCGGGCTCGGCGCCGGCACGCATCGCGTCACGTTCGCCGGCCGGACCGTCGCTCGATCACCCGGTGTCTACCTGGTCCGGCTGGCGCAAGGCGGCCGCCACTGCACGGCACGGATGGTCGTCGTCCGCTGATCGCCCGATCGCTTCGAGTCGTTCAGCCGCGATTGCGCGGGTGGCGCTTCGCCGTGCGCTCGTTGCCGCGGCGGTAGTTGCCCGTCACTCGCGCCATCAGCTGCTGGGCGCCGGAGACATCGCCGCCCTCGACGTCCGCGAGAAATGCGGCGGCTTTGGCGCCACGCAGGGTGGCGGCGAGCCGGCCGTGGTGCAGCACTTCGACGTCGCCGCTCTTGCGCGCCCGCCAGGTGAATCCCAGGTCGCCGTGCTCCGCCGGGCCGCTCACCGCGCCGACAACTCCCGCCAGTAGTGCGCGCGTGTCAGGTGGCCGTCCTCGAGCGCGAACGACTTCGGCTCGGTGCCCCAGCGGACGAAGCCGCAGGACTCGTAGAGCTTCAGCGCCGGATCGTTGCCCTCGATGGCCGAGAGCTGGATCACCGTCAGGCCGGGCCGCGCCCGCGCCGCGTCGAGCGTGGCCATCACGAGCGCGCGCCCCGCGCCCGTGCCGCGCGCGGCCGGGCTCACGTACATGCCGAACAGCGTGCAGCGATGCCGCGTGCGCACGCGCTGCTCGAACTGCAGCCCCGCGGCGCCCACCAGGCGTTCGCCGTCGAACGCGCCGATCACGAGCTGCGCGCTGTCGTCGCCCGCGGCCACGCGCGCTTCCCACCAGGACATCGGGTAGCGCTCCGCTTCCCCGGCCGAAGTGCCGAACGTCACCGGCACCGTCGCGTACGCCTCGAGCATGAGCGCGCGATAGGCGGCCGCATCGGCGGGCGTCAGGCGGCGGATCGTCACGGCCGCGGCATCCGCGGCGCGCTCTCGCACTCGTCCATCGCGCCGAAGTCCCCGATCGGCGGCCCGGGCGGGATCTCGGGCGCGACGCCGGCCGAAGCCGAGGTGCTCGTTCCGTCGGAGGTGCGCGCGAGCCAGCGCGTCACGTCGCCCGCGAGCGTCGCGCGCAGCGCGCGGTCGCCCGTGTCGAGCCGAGCGCCGCCGGACGAAAGTGTCGCCGCGAGCGAACGCAGCCGCGTTTCGAGCGCCGCGCGCACCGCCGGCGGCTGGCCGGGCTGCGCCGCGGCGGCCAGCAGGCGGTGCACGGTCACGGCCTGCACCGTGCGGCGGATCTCCGAGAGACGCGGCGGCAAGGGCGCTTCGCCGCCGAACACGCGTCCCACGATCGCGTTCAGCACTTCGTCGAGCGACGGCAGCGACTCGTCGCGGCGATGGAAGTCCACGAGACGCGCGAGACGCTCGGACGGCAGCAGCGCCGCGATCGCGGCGTCGGCCGCGGTCGCCGCCGCACCGAGCGCGTCGAACGCCGGAGCCGTGCGCGAGCCGAAGAACTCACGGTGCGCCGGGTAGTCGAACGCGGGCGGCACGAGCTTGCCGAGCAGCGTCTCGGGCAGGTCGAGCTCGGCGGGATCGAGCGCGGCCAGCACCGCGGCGAGCGCCGCGCGCTGCCGCGCCGCCGCGACCGGCGTCGCGGGCGCCGAGCCGTCGCCGAGCACCGCGTACGAGTACTCGAGCCCGCCGACCGACTTCGCCGCGGCCTCGAGCGCGTAGCGATGATGGAAGTAGAGCGGCACGAGCGTCTCGACCAGCGTGCCCTGCGCCGCGCCGGGCACGAGCGCGCGGTCGCCGAAGCGCGCGAGCGCGATGCGCCGCACGGCCATCTCGTGCGCCAGTTCCGCGGCCGGATCGTCGCCGTTGTCCCACATCGCCGCGAGCGGATGCGCCGCGCCCGCCGGACGCGTGTCGCCGTCGGCGAGGTAGAGGTATCCCTTCTCGGCGTTCTCGCGCAGGATCGCCGCGAGCCCTTCGCGTTCGGCCGCGGCGTTCGCCCACTGCGAGTACGCGTAGCGCGTCATCTGCACGTCCCAGACGCCGACGCCCACGCCGTAGGCGTTCGACAGGTCGAGCGTGCCGTCGGGCCGGACACCGACCAGCGGCGCGGGATAGTCCATCACCGACGCGCGGCCGCCGTACGTGCTCGCGGCGAAGTTGTGGTTGAAGCCGAGCGTGTGCCCGACTTCGTGCGCGGCGAGCTGGCGGATGCGCGCGAGCGCGAGCAGCACCGGATCGTCGGGCGCGCCGCTGCCCGTGCGTTCCGCGCCGGCGAGTCCTTCGAAGATCATCCGGTCCTGGCGGATGCGAAGCGAGCCGAGCGTGACCTGGCCCTTCACGATCTCACCCGTGCGCGGGTCCACGATGCTCATGCCGTACGACCAGCCGCGCGTCGCGCGGTGCACCCACTGCACGACGTTGTAGCGCACGTCGAGCGGGTCGGCGCCGGGCGGCAGCAGCTTCACCTCGAACGCGTCCACGAAGCCCGCGGCCTCGAACGCGCGCGCCCACCACGAAGCGCCTTCGACGAGTGCGCTGCGAATGGGCTCCGGTGCGCCCGGGTCGACGTAGTAGACGATCGGCTTCTTCACGCGCGAACGCGCCGCCGCCGGATCGAGTTTCTCGAGCCGGTGCCGCGCGAGCCAGCGCGTGTCGACGTCGCCGCTCACCGGCTGCGCGTAATCCGCGAACAGGAGGTCCGCCGAGCCGCTGCGCGGATCCCACGCGCGCGGCGTGTAGCCGCCGTCCGGCAGCCGCACGAGCGACTGGTGCTGCACGATCGTCACGGCCTGCGGCGTGGGCGCGGTGGCGCGCACTTCGGCGCCGGGAGTCTCGCTCGCGAACGTGAGCGTGGCCTCGAACTCGAGGTTGTCGGGAAAGCTCCGGCACTCACCCGCTTCGAGCACGCTGCGCGCGGGATCGAGCGCGAACGCGCCCTGCCCGGCTTCGCGCAGCCGCGTCGTCACGCCGTGCGCGTCGCGCACGACGAACGGCGTGAAGTCCACCAGCAGCCGGCCGTCGGCGGCTTCGGCGACGACGTCGCCGGCCCACAGCACGGACGACGCGAACGACTCGCGCACGGCGCGGACTTCGTTGCTGTCGCTCGACAGTGCGCGATAGCGCAAGTTCGGCTGCTCGAGCAGCACGCGCGCGCCCGCGCGGCGGAAGCGCACGACGCGCGCCTCGTTCGACTGGCCGCGGTCGAGACCGACGGGGTTCGAGCCGAGTCCCGTGCGGATGCCCTCGAGGTACAGGAACTCGCCGCACTCCCCTCGCGCGCCGGACGGACGCGGCAGTTCGATCAGCACGCGGCCGGTGCGCGCGTCGGTCCACGTGCGCAGCAGCCCTTCGTGACGGACGAGCGAGTCGGTCGCCGCGGCGAAAGCGTCGCGGCGCGGCGCCGAAGGCGCGGCCGCCGCGGCGTCGGCGAGGCTCGGGAGCGCGCACGAAAGCGCGAGTGCGACGAGAACGAGACGACGCGTGATCGATCGTGCGGCCGGGGTCATGAGCGCTCGCGGGATTCGAGGCACTGCGGAAGCGGCGGATGGAGCGCGCAGGATAGGCGGCGCGCTTCGGCGCGGTCCAGACTCGAATGCGACGCGGGTGCGCCCTACCCGACCGCGAGTGCGATCACGCCCGCGGCTGCGAGTCGTCAGGCGGCGGCGTAGGACATCGCCCCCTCATGGATGCGGGTCCTCCACACACTCGGATGGCGCCCGGCGTGGAAGACACCCGTCACGATCACGCGATCCGACTCGACGAGGTAAAGCACGAGGTACGGGAATCCGGGAACGAGAAGGCGGCGCGTTCGGCGCGAGTAGACCGGGTGCCGCTCCGCTTCGTCCGCGAGGCGACTCAGTGCCGTCAAGATCGTCACGACGAAGCGTACGCCGAGGCCGCTGCTTTGCGATTCGTACCAGTCGCGCGCCTCGGCCACGTCCCTTTCCGCGCGGCCCATGAGCCGCACGGCGCGCTTCATTCGTTCTCCAGCAATCGGCGGCGGACGTCTTCCAAGCTCACGGTGTCTTCGGGGTTCGCCTCGTACTCCAGCAGCCTGCGCTCCGCCTCTCGCTCCTGCTCCGGCGACAAGCGCGCGACATCGGGCGACGTCTTCATGATGTCGTCCCAGAGATCGTGAACCAGATCGAGCTTCTGCTCGGCGGTCAACCGCGAGAAATCGAATCCGTGGATCGAATGGGCCATTGCACGGCTCCTCTCCTGCGGGGGCGAGTACGTTTCGAGCTTGCCCAAGCGCGCCACCGCCGGTCAACGCCGAATTGTGCCCTACCCGACCGCCAGCGCGATCACGCCCGCGGCGAACGCGGCCGCCGCGACGAGCCGGCGGCGGCGCTGGCCTTCGCCGAGCACGCGGCCGCCCAGGTACGCGCCGATCAGGATGCCGACCTCGCGCGCGGGCGCGATGCGGCTCACCGCTCCCGTGCGCATCGCGAGGAGCACGAGGATGTAGCTGAGCGGGCTCAGCAGCGCGATGCCGAGCACGCGTGCTCGCTGCTCGCGCCACAGGCGCGCGATCTCGTCGCGCTGTCCCATCGCGGCCGGTGTGAAGAGCGCGACGCGCGTGAGTTCGCCGCCCCAGTAGAAGAGCAGCGGCGGCACCACCGCGACCTTCACCGCCCATCCGTCCCACAGCGTGTACGTCGCGATCAGCACGCCCGTGAGCAGGCCGTAGCGCAGTCCCGGCGCGATGCGCGTGCGGTCGGCGACCGGCGCTCCGGTGGTGAGCACGAGCACGCCGCCCGCGATGAGCAGCGTGCCCGCGAGCGCGAACGGCGAGAGTTTCTCGGAGAACAGCAGCAGCGCGCCGCCGAACGCGAGCATCGGGCCGGTGCCGCGCGCGACCGGGTACACGAGCGACAGGTCGCCGACGCGATAGCCCCGGAGCAGCAGCAGGAAGTACACGATGTGAATGGCGCCGCTCGCCGCCGTGACGCCGATCGCGAGCGGCGAAGGCCGCCACGTGCCGTGCGCGTACAGCCACAGCGCGAACGGCGCGTAGCAGACGCTCGAGATGCCGGTGAGCATCCACATGAGCGCGGCCTGCCGTGCCGTGGAGCCGATCTGCTTGGCCCAGAGGTTCCAGGTCGCGTGCACGACGGCCGAAGCGAGCACGAGCGCGAGCGTGAGGAGAGTCATGGCGGCGCACGGTAACGCAGGGCAAGGCGAAGCGCCCGGCCCGAAGGCCGAGCGCTCGCGTGGAGAGCCTTCGCGGTTCGGGGGACTAGCGCGTGCCCGCCTTCAGCGCCCCGAACGAGATCTTCTGCGTCGGCGTCGCGCCGAACGCGTTGATCTGGAAGACGAGGTCGTTGAAATCGTTGTCCGTGCCGGTGCAGCAGTCGGTGATCATCGCGCCCGAATCACGATCCTCGAAGCAAACGAGCCACGTGTTCGCGCCCTTCCACTGCGACACGTCGAACACGAGCGCCTGCACGTCACCGTCGAACGGTGCGTGCGTGGCGCCGAGGCCGGACGGGCCGAGATCGTTGTAGAACCGGTTCGTGAAGAAGACCTGGTTCTCCTCGCCCGTCGGCGGCTGGATCATCGTGTGCGTGTCGAGATAGAAGCCGAAGTGCGTGAGCCCCGAAGGGAACACGACGACCGTTCTGGCGCCGGCGCTCTGGTCCCCGGTGAACACGACGCCGTCCTGCACGCCGTCGATCATCGGATGCGAGTAGTTCTCGGCGTACCATCCGAGGCCGTTCGTGTTCGCATTGAGGCGATCTCGGTGATCATCAGCATCGGGAAGCTGCTGCCGACCCAGAACCAGCCGTCGAAGTCACCGGCCTTCGCGCCGACGAAGTCGGTCTGCACGTTGATCAGCCCCGGCGCGCCGAGGTAGGCGTCGACGACCGACTGGAGTTCCTGGCCCGGACCGTCCCAGGTCGTCCCGAACTGCACGGGGACCGGCGACGTGGCGTGGGCAAAGGGCACGGCGAACGAGGAAACCGAAACGAGGACGGCGACGGCGGTCGGAAGTATCCACTTCATGGGGAAGCTCCTGCGGAATGAGGGAGAGGGCGCGTTTCGGCGCAGGCCGGATTGCACCGGC
>JADJLL010000038.1 GCA_016710095.1 Candidatus Eiseniibacteriota bacterium
GCTCGCGGCGGCACGCGCGGCGATCCGGAAGCGCCACGCGCTGATTCGGCGGCGGCCCGGCGCGGCCTCCCGCAATTCTTCGTGGATGCCACGGCGCCGGTTCGGTTAGTCTCCGCCGCCATGTCCATCTCTCCCGGCTTCCGGCTCGGCCACTACACGATCCTCGCGCCGCTCGGCGCGGGCGCCATGGGTGAAGTCTTCCGCGCCACCGACACGCGGCTCGACCGCGAAGTGGCGATCAAGGTGCTGCACGCGCGGTTCACCGCGGACACCGAGCGGCTGCGCCGCTTCGACACCGAAGCGCGCACCGCGGGCTCCATCTCAGCACTTGAACCTCGTCGCGATCTTCGACGTCGGGCAGCAGGACGACATGCCGTACGTCGTCACGGAACTGCTCAAGGGCGACACGCTGCGCGACCGCCTCGAAGGCGGCGCGCTGCCGCTGCGCAAGGTGACCGAGTACGGCACGCAGATCGCGCGCGGCCTCGCCGCGGCGCACGCGCGCGGCATCATCCACCGCGACCTGAAGCCCGAAAACCTGTTCGTCACGACCGACGGCACGGTGAAGATCCTCGACTTCGGCCTCGCCAAGCTCATTCAGGGCGAGACGACGTCGTCGGACTCGCTCTCGGGCACGATGACGCAGTCCGGCATGATCCTCGGCACCGTCGGCTACATGTCGCCCGAGCAGGCGCGCGGCCTGCCCGCCGGTCCCGCGTCCGACGTGTTCGCGCTCGGCTGCGTGCTCTACGAGATGCTCACGGGCTCGCGCGCGTTCCATCGCGAGACGAGCATGGACACGATGACCGCAATCCTGCGCGAGGACCCGCCGGCCTTCCCCGCGCGCGTGCGCACGGAGGCGCCCGGTCTCGCGGCGCTCGTGCTGCGCTGCCTCGAGAAGGAACCCGGCGAGCGCTTCGAGTCCGCGCGCGACGTCGTGCACGCGATCGCGATCGCCGCGGCGACCGCCGAGGAGGCCTCGCGCACGACCGGCGACGCCGCCGTGGCGCCCGCGTCGTCCAGCCCGACGTTCCGCCGCCTCACGTTCCGGCGCGGACGCATTCACTGCGCGCGTTTCTCGCCCGACGGTCACTCGGTGGTCTACGGCGCCGCGTGGGAAGGCCAACCGGTCGAGACCTACTGGATGCATCTGGGCGGCACCGAAGGACGCTCGCTCGGCCCTCCCGGCACCGACCTGCTCGCGGTCGCGCAGAACGGCGAGATGGCGATCAGCCTCAAGCGCCGCTCGCGGACGACGTTCTCGTTCGCCGGCACGCTCGCGCGCATGCCCATGGGCGGCGGCTCCCCACGACAGATCCTCCAGCACGTGGACGAGGCCGACTGGAGCCCGAACGCGACCGCGCTCGCGATCGTGCGCGACGTCGGGGACTCGTGCGTCATCGAGTACCCCATCGGCAAGCCGATCTTCCGCACCGCAGGCTGGGTCAGTCACATGCGTGTTTCGCGTGACGGGAAGCGCGTCGCGTTCATTCATCACGAACACGCCGGCAACGACGCGGGAAGCGTGACCCTCGTGGACACCAGCGGCAACTCCCGCGTGCTCAGCGGTGGCTGGGGTACGGCGCGCGGACTCGCGTGGTCGGCCGACGACCGCGAGGTGATGTTCTGTGCGCACGAAGAAGGCGCCGGCCGCAACCTCCACGCGGTCTCGCTCGAGGGAGTCCACCGCGTGGTGCATCAGGTGCCCGGGCAGCTGTGCATCCAGGACATCCTTCCCGACGGCCGCGCGCTGCTCACGCACTCGACCGAGCGCATGGCGATCGTCGTACAGACGGCCGACGCCACGCAGGAGCGCGACCTGTCCGGCTCGACTGGTCGCTGCTGCGCGATATCTCTCGCCGGACGGCCAGTGGGTGCTGATCAGCGAAAGCGGCGAGGGTGGCGGCCAGTACGGCAGCGTCTGCATGCGCATGACCGACGGCTCGCCGCCCCTCCTGCTCGGCGAAGGCGACCCCATGCAGTTCTCTCCCGACGGTCAGTGGGTGCTCGCGGTGATGCGGGACATTCCCGAAGGCCGGTGGCTGCTTCTGCCGACCGGCGTGGGAGAGCCGCGAGAGTTCGTGATCCCCGGCTTCATCGGCCATCGCGGGCGCTTCACTCCGGACGGCACGGCGCTCGTGCTCTCCGGCCGCTTCGGTGACCAGCCCGGTCAACTCCTTCGCCTGGATCTCGCAACTGGCGAGACGGCGCCGATCCCCGGAACGAGCGGCATCGCGGGGAACTTCGAGATCTCGCCCGACGGCCAATGGCTCGCGCTGCGCGTCGGCAACGGACCGACGTCGCTGCTGCCGGTCGGCGGCGGCGAGCTTCGCCCGATTCCCGGCATGCGCCCCGAAGACGAACTCCTGCCGTGGACGATGGAGACGAAGGCCGTGCTCGTCGCCACCATCGGACCGCCGCCCACTCGCATCGACCGTATCGATCTCGAAACCGGCGACCGCACGCCGTTCCGCGAGGTCATGCCGCCCGACACGTCCGGTGTCTTCGGCATGCGCGGGTTCCGCTTCCTGCCCGACGGCAAGACGTTCGGCTACACGTTCGGCGTGCAGCTCGACGAGCTCTACCTGGTCGAGAACCTCAGGTAGCGCGCTCGCGATCCGCCCAGCTGCCGGGCGTGGCGCCGTGGTGCTCGCGGAACACGCGGCAGAAGTGCGCGACGCTCTTGAAGCCGGTGGCGTAGGCGATCTCCCCCACGCTGCCGGCGCGCTGGTCGAGCAGCTGTGCCGCACGCTCGAGCCGCATGCGGCGCACGAGCTGCTCGGGGGTCTCGTTCAGCAGCTCCTTCACGCGGCGGAACAGGTGCGAACGGCTGACGCCGGCCTCGTGCGCGAGACGCTCGAGGTCGAAGTCCTCCTCGCCCATCAGCCGCTCGATCGCATCGCGAACGCGCGCGAGGAAACGGTCGTCCTCCGACGTCACCTCGACCGGCGCGGCGTGCAGCGCGCGCGGGCGCAGCCGCTCGCGCAGCCGGTGCTGCGCCGAGATCAGGTTGCGTACGCGCAGCAGCAGCTCCGGCGCGTGGAACGGCTTCGCGAGGTAATCCACCGCGCCGAGCGACAGTCCGGCGAGCTTGTCGTCGTGCGAGGCGCGCGCGGTGAGCAGGATGACCGGCGTGCCCGCGAGGTCGGGCTCGGCCTGCATCGCCTCGCAGAACGCGAAGCCGTCCATCACCGGCATCATGACGTCGCTGATCACGAGATCGGGCGGCAGCGCGCGCGCCGACGCGAGCGCCGCGGCGCCGTCGCCGGCTTCGATCACGCGATAGTGCGGCGCGAGATGGCGCCGCAGGTACGCGCGCACGTCGGCGTCGTCCTCGACCACGAGCACCGTCGGCGCATCGGCCACGGCCTCGGCCGGATCGGGCGGCGCGGAGGCGGCTTCGCTCGTGCCCGGCGCGTCGGCGAGCAGCCACGTCGCGCTCGTACCGCCGGCGCGAGCGCGGCCGCGTCGCCGCCACGCGCGATCTGCGCGTCGGAAAGGTGTGCGCGCCCGAGCGGCAGGCGCACGGTGAACGTGCTGCCCTCGCCCGGCGCGCTCGCGAGCGCGATCGTGCCGCCGTGCAGCTCGACGATGTCGCGCGTGAGCGACAGCCCGATGCCCGTGCCCGGCCGCGCCACGTCGCGCGCGCCGGACGCCTGGTAGAAGCGCTCGAACAGTCGCGCCTGCTCGTCCGGCGCGATGCCCGGACCGTCGTCGCTCACGGCGAACGTCCAGCGCGCTTCCTCGCCCCCGCCTTCGACACCGCCCGTCAGCCGCACGTGCCCGCCCGACGGCGTGAACTTGAGCGCGTTCGACAGCAGGTTCGCCACCGCCTGCTCGAGCACGCGCGGTCGAACCACGCGGGCGCGCCGTCGCGCACGTCCACTTCGAGCGCGATGCCGCGCCGCACCGCGAGCGGCCCGAACAGCGCCGCCACGTCGCGCAGTTCGCGCGCGAGATCGCCCTCGTGCGCCTGCAGCGCCATGCCGCCCGCCTCGAGCCGCGCGAGGTCGAGGATGCGGTTGACCTGCGCGAGCGCCCGGTTCGCGTTGCGCAGCGCCAGCTCCAGCGGCTCGCGCGCGTCCGCGGGCGGCTCGCCGTAAAGCCCGCCGAGCAGGTCCTCGAGCGGCCCGATCGTGAGCGTGAGTGGCGTGCGGAACTCGTGCGAGACGTTCGCGAAGAAGCGCGACTTGGCGGCGTCGAGCACGCGCAGCTCCTCGGCCTGCTGCTCGATCGTCTCGAGCGAGCGCTGCGCGAGATCGCGCGCGGTCTCGGCGTCGGCGCGCGCGCCCTCCGCGGCGGCACGCGCCGCCTCGGTCGCCTGCTTCTCGCTCTCCAGTTCCGCCGTGCGCGCGGCGACCTGCACCTGCAGCTCGCGCTCGCGTTCGACAAGCGCGCGCAGGCGCCGCCGGTACGCCGCCCACAGCGCCGCGACCAGCGCGGCGAGCGCGGCGAGGCGGAACGCGATCGTCTCCCACCAGTGCGGCGCGAGTTCGAGCCGCAGTGTCGCGGGCGCCGACCACGCGCCGCCGCTCGAGACCTGCACTTCGAACGTGTGCCGCCCGGGCGAGGCGTCGGTGAAGTACGCGGTCCGGCGTTCGCCCGCTTCGATCCATTCGCCGCCGTGCTCGCGCAGCCGGTAGCGGAACCGCAACTGCTGCGGCGCGAGGAACTCCGGGCTCGCATAGGAGATCGAGAACTCGCGCTGGCTCGGCGACAGCCGCACGACGCCGCCCTTCACGGGCACGCGCTCGGCGCGCGCGAGCACGCCGTCGATCGTGATGCCGCGCGCCTCCGTGTCGTCCGGCACGTGGCGCGGATCGATCACCACGACGCCCGCCTGGCTCGCGAACCACAACGTGCCGTCCTTCGCGCGCAGGGCCGCGGGCTGCGACGTGCCGTTGCACTCGCGGCTCGCCATGCCCTGCGCCTCGCCGAACGCGCGGATGGTGAGCGCCGTGCGATCTCCCGCCGCGAACGCGTCGAGCCGCGCGCGAGAGACGCAGAAGATGCCGCGGTTCGTGCTCACCCACAGCCGGTGGCGTTCGTCCTCGACGATCGCGTGCATGGTGTCGTCGAGCAGGCCGTCACGGCGTCCGATCACGACGACCTTCGCGCGCGACGCCGGCGCTCCCGCGGGCAGTTCGATGCGCGCGAGGCCACCGCCTTCGGTGCCCGCCCACACGACGCCGCGTTCGTCTTCGTAGAGCCCGCGCACGCGCAAGCTCGACAGCCCCTGCGCCGCGCCGATCCACTCCAGCGAGCCGCCGTGGATCACGAGGATCCCCTGCCCCGCGGTGCCGAACCAGTGCGAGCCGTCGCGCCGGTGCAGCGCGCTGCGCACGGTGGTCGAGGGTTGTCCCTCGCGCGGCAGCCACACCTTCCACGCGCCGATGCGCCCGGAGCGCAGCGTGTCGCGCGCCGAGCACCAGAGCACGCCGTCGCGGTCGCACGACAGCAGCCCCACTTCGAAGGTCGGCTCGCCCCTGCCCGGCAGCAGCCGCAGCCCGAGCGGCTCGTCCACGCTCGCGAGTCCGCCGAACGTGCCCGCGAGCATCGCGCCGTCCCGCGTCTCCGCGAGCGCGGTGATGATGCGGCCCGTGGACGCCCAGCGAAGGCCCTCCGCGCCCCAGCACCCGAGCACTCCCTGGATGCCGCCGAACCACACGCGTTCGTCGCGTGTCTGTGCGAGCACGCTGACGAGCGTCGGCTTGCCGTCCGTGCGCGCCCCGACCACGGACACGACCGCGCGCGCGATGCGGTGCAGGCCGTCGCTCGCGGCCGCCCACACGGTGCCGTCACGATCGGCGAGCAGGGCCGCCACTTCACCGGAGAAGGTCGCGACCTCGACACCGTCCCGCAGCACGGCCGCGCCGCGCGCCTCCCACACGCGGCCATCGGGCGTGAGCAGCCGCGTGTCGGGCTTGCCGTCGGCGCGCTCTCGACGGTGCGTGCGCGGATCGAGCGACGGCACGGGCCCCGCCTCGAAGCCATTCGCGCCGAGCCGCCAGAAGAGGCCGTCGCACTCGAACGAGAGGTCGCCCGCATCGGACTGCCACCAGAACTGCTCCCGCCTCGGCACGATCTGCAGGCCCGAAGGCAGCGGGAACGTCGTGAAGCGGCCGTCGCGCAGCCGCACGAGCTGGTCCCTCGTCATGTACCAGAGGTCGCCCCGGCGGTCGCGGCGGGGACGACAGAAGGCGACGAACTTCTCCGAGCCCACGATCCGCTTCGCCTCGTCGCCGCGTACGAGGTACAGGCACTCGGAGGTCGAGTAGACCGCTTCCCCCGGGCGATCGGTGAACACGGCGGAGCCCGGCGGCAGCGGCTTGCCGTCCTCGCGCACCACGCGCACCTCGCCGGCGGCCACGTGCAGGAGGCCGTCGACTTCGGAGCCCACCCAGACTCCGCCGCCGGGGTCGGCCTGCAGGTTCGCGAATCGGCTCGACGTCAGTTCGGGGTGGGTCGAGGGGTCGAACACCGTGAAGGCCGCGCCGTCGAACCGCAGCAGGCCGTCGAACGTGCTGATCCAGAGATAGCCGTCGCGGTCCTGCACCAGCCCCGAGAACGTCAGCACCGGCAGCCCGTCGCGCAGCCCCCACGTCGCCTGGGTCCAGCCTGGCTCGGGCGGCGCGGCGGCAAAGGCCGGGCGCGCGGCACCGGCGAGCACAGCGACGGCCGTACACGCGAGCGCGAGTCGGCGGGCGGTGGCAAAGGCATGTCGAAGCGCCGGGGCGAGCAGCACGAAGGGGTTTTCCGGGAGTGAGCGAGCTTTCACGTCTCAGTCCGGGCCCGAAACCGCTCCCGGGGACGCTGGGTCAACACCATGCGACGGTGAGAATACCAGCCAACCCCTTCTCCTCGGCAAAGTTCCCGCGTCACTCGACCACCGGGCCACCCGGCCCACGAAGACGCGGAGGACGCCATGAACGACACGCCCGAGACCCCGCCGACGAACGCAACGAGCGCTCCCGGACTGCGCGTGCTCGTCGTGGACGACGACCCCGACATGCAGCGCTACCTCCGGCTGTGCCTCGAGCGCGGCTGGGGTCGCCGGTGCACGGTCGAGGTGTGTGGCGACGGCGACGAGGCGGTGCTCCTCGCGGAGCGCAAGCGCTTCGACCTCGTCGTCACCGACGTCCGGCTCCCCCGCATGGACGGGTACGCGCTGAGCGCGGCGCTGGATCGGATGCCGACCGGCGCGGGCGTGCCCGTCCTCTTCGTGACCGGCGAGCCCGACTGCGCCGCCCGAGCGTCCGCCTTCGTGGACGCGAGAGCGGACCGCGCGCTGCTCACGAAACCGTTCAACAGCACGCGGCTCGCCGCGGCGCTCGACCCGCTCATGGAGGCCCGATGACCTGCCGCCGGCCCGACGTGCTCGTTCACTCCATCCATTCCGACACCCGGCCGCGCGCCGGCCACAGGTCCTCCGCCCCGAGGAAAGGTCACCCGATGCGCCCTCTGCTCCGCTCGCTCCTGCTGCTCCTGCCGCTCGTGCTGCTCGCCGCGTTCGCGCGCGGCGCGGACGCCGTGACCTACACGAAAGCCGCCCAGCTCAAGTGGCCGTCGAACTTCGCCTCGATGGACTTCGGTGACTTCAACAACGACGCGTTCCTCGATCTCGCCGTCTGCGGCCTGGACTCGACGGGCGCCGCCCGCACCACGGTCTACCTGAACACCGCCGGCGGCTCGACCTGGACCGCAACCACGATCCCGCTGGCGGGCGTGTACACCGGCTGCGTGCGCTGGTGTGACCTCAACATGGACGGCGCGCAGGACCTGCTGGTGCTGGGCTTGAACAGCGCCAACCAGCCGGTCGGCAAGCTCTACCTGAACAACGCGGGCGTCAGCCTGAACGAGACGCTCGCGGGCATCCCGCCGCTGAGTCACGCGTCGGCGGCCTGCGGCGATCTCGACGGCGACGGCGATCCCGACCTCGTGGTCATGGGCTATCCCGCGAGCGGCCCCCATATCCTGCGCGCCCTTCGCAACGACGGCGGGACGTTCACCACGATGGCCAACCTCGTCGGCCTGAGCGACGGCGAGGTCTCGCTCGCCGACACGGACCGCGACGGCGACCTCGACCTCCTCGCCTCGGGTTTCGGCATCGGGGGCGGCCAGACGAGAATCTATCTCAACGACGGCGCGGGCCATTTCACGAGTCCCTTCAGCATTCAATCGCTCCAGAACGCCGCCGCTCGCTTCGGTGACTACGACGGCAACGGCTGGCCGGATTTCGGCATCAGCGGTGAGGCGGGGCCGTACTTCACCGGCATCGGCACCAACCAGAACGGAGCCGGCTTCGCCATCAGCGCACTCACCACTCCCTCCCTCAGCCGCGGCAGCGTGGATTGGGCCGACGCCGACAACAACGGATGGCTCGACCTGCTCGTGACGGGTTCGGGTGTCACGGGCGCGGACACGACCGCGATCCTCGCCTACAACGGCAGCGGCTGGACCCTGAACATGCTGAGCGGCCTGCCCCAGATCGCATACAGCTCGGCGCAGTACGGCGACATCGATCGCGATGGGGACGTGGACATCGCGCTGGTCGGCGTCGAGGCCGCCGGCGCCACTCGCGGCTCGATCTGGCGCAGCAGCGGGGCCGTGGCGAACAACCCGCCCGGAACACCGACGAACCTCACGGCGTCCTGGACTTACGTGAACGGCTCCGCGCGCGTGAAGTTCTCGTGGACGCGCCCCACCGACGACCACACGCCGCGCGTGGCGATCACCTACGACCTGCGCGTGGGCCGCAGCCAGAACGCGGCCGACGTCACCGGTGCGACGTTCGGCGCCGTGGACGGCTGGCGGCGCACGATGCGGCCCGGTATGGAGGGTGCGGACAGCACGTGGACGCTCACGCTCCCGCCGGGCACCTACTACTGGTCCGTGCAGGCGGTGGACGGCGCGCTCGTGGGCAGCGCTCCCGCTGCCGAGCAGTCGTTCACCCTGCCCGCACTGATCGACGGCGGCTTCACGCTGACTCCCGTCGGCGCGCCGAACGGCCACACCGCCGTGAAGTGGGGCGATGCCGACGGCGACGGCCGGCTCGACCTGTTGACCGCGGGCACGAACAGCGGCGGCAAGACGTACTTCTACCGCAACCTCGCGGACACGCGGGGAGTGGTGTCGACCAACCTGCTCGGCCTCACCAACAGCTCGGTGGACTGGGGCGATTACGACCGCGACGGCCGGCTCGACGTGGCGATCGAAGGCACCGTTTCCAATCTGCGCTATCTCCAGATCTATCGCCGCCAGCCCGATGGCACCTACCTGCTCACGAACGACCTTCTCGGCTTGGCGCAGGGCAGCGTGGCGTGGGGGGACTACGACGGCGACGGCGACCTCGACCTCGCCGCATGCGGCACCGCGAACGGCACGGCTTCGGGTGCGTTCGCGAAGGTCTACCGCAACGACAACGGTTCATTCGTGGCCTCGAGCTCATCCCTGACCGGAATGAACCAGGGCAAGATCGCATGGGCGGACTTCGACCGCGACGGCGACCTCGACCTGCTCATCTCGGGGATCAACGCCTCCGGCACCGCCGCGATCCAGATGTACAAGAACAACGGCGGCACGTTCACGGCATTCCTCTGCGGCCTGCCCGCGCTGAGCCTTTACCCCTCCTTCTGCACGTTCGACTACGACGGCGACGGCCATCTCGACGTCGCGCTGGTGGGCAGCACCGACGGCACCGTGAGCGACGGCGTGCTCAGCATCTGGCTCAACTCCGGAAACGGCGCCTTCTTCCACGTCTTCACCACGCCCACCGGCGTCTCCAGCGGCGACGTGACCGCGGGCGACGTGGACGGCGACGGCGACATCGACCTCGCCTACGCGGGAATCAGCCCGTCGGGCATCCGCATCACGCGCATCGCCCGCAACGACGGCGGCGGCACGTTCACGGAAGTGGACATGGGCATGACCGGCCTGTCGCTGCCGGGGCTCGCGTTCGGCGACCTGAACGGCGACGGCCGCCTCGATCTCGCCGCCGCGGGCCTGTCCGACGCCGGCAACGTCGCCACCGTGTACATGAACATCGCCGGCGCGGTGAACACCGCCCCGGCCGCGCCCACGAATCCGACGATGACGGTGAACGGCAACCGCGTCGTCGTGCGCTGGACCAAGGCGACCGACACGCAGTCGTCGCAGGATCGGCTCTCCTACGACGTGCGCATCGGGCGCTCGACGAACGGCAACCAGTTCTTCTCGCTGCCCGCGGACAGCGTCACGGGCAAGCGCCACGTCGCGCGCACGGGCCTCGTTCAGGGCGACTCGGCCGTGTTCCTGAACGTGCCCGAGGGCGACTGGCGGTTCGCGGTGCAGGCGGTGGATCCGTCGTTCGCCGGCAGCGCGCTCGCGAGCGGCTTCCAGGTGATCCACCGCATGACCAACACGGGCGTGGTGCTGCCGAGCGTCGCCTCGGCCGGAACGAACTCGCGCTGCCCGGTGGTGGCGTGGGGCGACTACGACGACGACGGGCGTCAGGACCTTCTGCTCTCGACCGGCAGCAGTTTCGCCGCGAGCTCGGCGAAGATGCGGCTGTACCACAACCTGAACGACTCGCTCGTCACGGTGCCGACCGCGCTTCCCAACCTGAGCGAAGGCGCGGCCGCGTGGGGCGACTACGACCGCGACGGCGACCTCGACCTGCTGGTGTCGGGCGAGGACTCGAGCGCCACCTTCGTCACGCGGATCTACCGCAACGACGGCAACGCGGTGTTCATCCCGCTTTCCGTGTCGCTCAATCCCCTGGGTGCCGCCTCGGTGGCGTGGGCCGACATGGACAACGACGGCAGGCTCGACGGCGTGGTCTCGGGCAGCTCGGATTTCAGCACGGCCGGAGCGATGACCTACGTGCTGCGCAACCTGGACGGGGCCACGTTCGCGCAAGCGTCCATCCTCACGAACGCCAGCGGCACCGGCGGGCAGATGGCGGTCGGTGACCTGAACGGCGACGGCCGCATGGACATGGTCACCGTCGGCGCGACCAGCACGGGATCGTTCCTGCTCAACGTGCTGCGCAACCAGGGAAGCTTGAACTTCTCGAACCAGCTCTACCCTGCCTTCGGTCTGCGCGGAGCGTCGATCTCACTCGGCGACTACGACAACGACGGCGATCTCGACGTGGCGCTCATGGGCACGCCGGACGGTGTCGCGAGCAACGGCCGCCTGCTGCTGCTCGACAACGACGGCGCGGGCAACCTCACGCAGCACGGCGCCAGCCTGACCGTGCTCAGCAACGGGCACCTCGCTTGGGGCGACGCCGACAACGACGGCGATCTCGACCTCGGGGCCACGGGCATGAACGGCTCCGTGACGCCGGCTTCCATGCTCATTCGCAACGACGGCGGCGGATCGTTCGCCGTCGTGGACGCCGGGTTGCCCGGTTTCTACGGCTCGTCGCTCGCGTGGGGAGACCTCGACGGCGACGGCAAGCTCGACCTCGCGCTCACGGGCTGGAACGGCGTGAGCTCGACCGCGAAGGTGTACGAGCACACCACGTCGCTCGTGAATGCCCCTCCCGCGCCGCCGGCGAACCTCGTGGGCACGCTGACCAACGCGGGCCGGGCGTCGCTCCGCTGGACGGCGCCGATCGACGACCGCACGCCGGCCAACGGACTCACGTACGACGTGCGGCTCGGCGTGTCCACGCGTGGCGGCCAGATCGTGCCGCTGCCCGCGGACAGCGTGACCGGCCTGCGCCGCGTCACGCGGTTCGGGCACTGCCTCGCGGACTCGGCGTGGATCACCGGCCTGCCGGCGAACCGCTACTACTTCACCGTGCAGGCGATCGACGCTTCGTTCGCGGGATCGGCGCCCGCGGCGTGGCAGACGCTCATCTCCACGTCATTGCTCGACGCCGATGCCACCGAATCATTGCCGGCGCGGATGGCGATCCGCGCCGTGTCGCCAAACCCGGCGTTCGGCGTCGCGAACGTGACGTTCGACCTGCCGCGCACGGGCCCCGTGGACCTGTCGGTCTACGACGCGCAGGGCCGCCGCGTCGCGACGATGCTGCGGGCCACGATGGCCGCGGGGCGCCAGGCCGCGCGCTGGGACGGCACGAGCGAAGCCGGCACGCGCGCCGCGGCCGGGCTCTACTTCGTGCGGCTCACGGCGGACGGCCACACGGACACAAAGCGGGTCGTGCTGGAACGCTGACGCGATCCGCGGAAAGCGAAACGCCCCGGGAGCTCGTCGCTCCCGGGGCGTTCGTGTGTCCGTCGTGGCGGCCGGCTAGCTCTTCAGCGCCACCAGCACTTCGTCGAGCATCTTCTTCGCGTCGCCGAAGAGCATCCGGTTGTTTTCCTTGTAGAAGAGCGGGTTGTCGACACCCGCGTAGCCGGACGCCATCGAGCGCTTCATCACGATCGACGTCTTCGCCTTCCACACCTGGAGCACCGGCATGCCGGCGATCGGGCTCGACGGATCGTCCTCGGCGGCCGGATTCACGATGTCGTTCGCGCCGATCACCATGGCCACGTCCGTCGTCGGGAAGTCGTCGTTGAGTTCGTCCATCTCGAGCACGATGTCGTACGGCACCTTCGCTTCGGCGAGCAGCACGTTCATGTGCCCGGGCATGCGGCCGGCGACCGGATGGATGCCGAACCGCACGTTGACGCCCTTCTCGCGCAGGAGCTTCGTGATCTCGTAGACCGTGTGCTGCGCCTGCGCCACCGCCATGCCGTAGCCCGGCACGAGGATGACGTTCTTCGCGTCACGCAGCAGCTCGGCCGTCTCGGCCGAGTTGATCGGCGTGACTTCGCCCGCGGGAACCGCGCCCGCGGCCGGCGCGGCGCCGCCCTCGGTGCCGAAACCGCCGGCGATCACCGAGAAGAACTGGCGGTTCATCGCCTTGCACATGATGTACGACAGGATCGCGCCGCTCGAACCCACCAGCGCGCCGGTCACGATGAGCAGGTCGTTCGACAGCATGAAGCCCGTCGCGGCGGCCGCCCAGCCGGAGTAGCTGTTGAGCATCGAGACGACGACCGGCATGTCCGCGCCGCCGATCGCCATGACCATGTGCACGCCGAACAGCAGCGCGATGCCGGTCATCACGTAGAGCGGGATCATGCCCTGCGACACTTCGTGCGCGCCGGAGAACTGGATGCCGAACCAGATCACCACGCCGAGCACGATCAGGTTGAGGAAGTGCCGTCCGGGAAGAATGACCGGCTTGCCGCTGATCTTGCCCGCGAGCTTGCCGAACGCGACGATCGAACCCGAGAACGTGACGGCGCCGATGAGAATGCCGAGGTACGTCTCGACGAGGTGCACGGTGTGTTCGTCCGCGGGCAGGTTCGCCGACGCGGCCGGGTCGATGTAGTTCGCGTAGCCGACGAACACCGCCGCGAGACCGACGAGGCTGTGCATCAGCGCGACGAGTTCGGGCATCTGCGTCATCTTCACGGTCCGCGCCGCGTAGATGCCGATGGTGCCGCCCACCGCCATGGCGATGATGATCCAGCTCCAGCCCCCGGGCGTGATGTGCGGCCCGAAGATCGTGGCGAGCACGGCGATCGCCATGCCGAGGATGCCGTACTGGTTGCCGCGGCGGCTGGTCTCGGGATGCGAGAGCCCGCCGAGGCTCATGATGAAGAGAATGGTCGCGCCGATGTAGGCGACCGTCGAGAGAGGCTGCGAGAGCAACGAAGTCGTGTTCATGGCGGCCCCCTATTTCCGGAACATGTCGAGCATGCGACGCGTCACCGCGAAGCCGCCGAACATGTTGATGGTCACGAGGACGATGCTCGCCACCGCGAGGCCGAGGATCCAGCCGACGGGACGAACCGCGGAAGCCGCTTCACCGGCGAGCGGTGGCGCGATCTGCACGAGCGCACCGAGCACGATGATGCTGGAGATGGCGTTGGTCACGCTCATGAGCGGCGTATGCAGCGCCGCCGTGACGTTCCACACGACCATGTAGCCCACGAAGCACGCGAGCACGAACACCGTGAAGTGCGACAGGAACGCCGAGGGCGCTCCGACGCCGATCAGGTAGAAGAGCACCGCGACGACGCCGAACTGGATGCCCGTCTCCTTCCAGGACGCCGGCGCCTGCACCGCGCCGTGACCGTGTCCGCCCTTCTTCTCGGCGGGCTTCGCCGCGGCGGCCGGAGGAGCCGGAGGAGCGGCGACCGGCTTCGGAGCCGGCGGCGGCCACGTGATCGCGCCTTCCTTGATCACCGTGAGGCCGCGGATCGCCTCGTCTTCCATGTTCACGTCGATCGTGCCGTCCTTCGCCTTGCACAGTTCCTCGGTGAGACGGAACAGGTTCGTGGCGTAGAGCGACGACGACTGCTTCGCGAGACGGCTGGGGAGGTCGGTGTAGCCGACGATCGAAACGCCGTGCTTCACGACCGCCTTGCCCGGCTCGGTCAGCTCGCAGTTGCCGCCCTGCTCGGCGGCCATGTCCACGATGACGCTGCCCGGCTTCATGCTCTGCACCATCTCGGCCGTGATGAGCCGCGGCGCGGGCTTACCCGGGATGAGCGCGGTCGTGATGATGATGTCCACTTCGCGGGCCTGCTTCGCGTACATCTCGCGCTGGGCCTTCTGGAAGCCTTCGGACATCACCTTCGCGTAGCCGCCGCCACCCGAGCCTTCTTCTTCGTAGTCCACCTTCACGAACTCGCCGCCGAGCGATGTCACCTGGTCGGCCACTTCGGCGCGCGTGTCGTTGGCGCGCACGATCGCGCCGAGGTTCGCGGCGGTGCCGATCGCGGCGAGACCGGCGACGCCGGCGCCCGCGACGAACACCTTCGCCGGCGGAATCTTGCCCGCGGCCGTGATCTGGCCGTTGAAGAAGCGGCCGAACGCGTTCGCGGCTTCGACGACGGCGCGATAGCCGCTGACACCGGCCATCGAGGTGAGCGCGTCCATCTTCTGCGCGCGGCTGAGCTGGCGCGGCAGCGAGTCGATGGCGAGCACCGTGGTCTTCTTGGCCGCGAGCGCCTGCATGAGGTCGGGATTCTGCGCGGGCCAGATGAACGAGATGAGCGTGCCGCCCTCGCGCATGAGGCCGACTTCTTCCATCGAAGGCGGACGCACCTTGAAGACGATGTCCGAGCCGGACCACAGCGCGGCGGCCGAGTCGGCGATCGTCGCGCCGGCGGCGCGATAGCTCGCGTCGTCACAGTTGGCCGCGTCACCCGCGCCGCTCTGCACCATCACCGAGAAGCCGAGCTTGACGAGCTTCTCGACGACTTCGGGCACGGTGGCGACACGCTTTTCGAGCGCCGCCCCTTCCGTGGGTATTCCGATCACCAATGCCATATAGGTCCCCCCGAGAGTGCCTCATGACGGCCGAGGCCCGGAGTTCCGATGCGTCCGGCGCGCCCGTGCCGAGCGGCGTGCCTTCACGCGGTGGGATGACGTGTTGCCGAGGCGGCGTTGCCGCCGCCGGAGGGGCGCAGTAAAGGAGTGCGACGAGGGAAGCCCCAACCTCCCGCATGCTGGCCCCGCCCACGGGGATGCGTCAACTGGTCCGACGGGCGCAGTCGGTGTCGTGGAACTGTCAGGCCCGCACGCCCCTCGACGCGCCGATTGCACGGCAGCTTCTTCCGTCCGTGCGGAAAACGGGGCCCGTCTGCCCGCGTTTCGTCAGGAAAGGCGCACACGCTCCGGCGCCGCAGAGCGAGGGCGCGCTCGCGACCGATACTCGACTCCCCCTCGTCCGTTCCGCCCGACGAGAAAGAGGCCGGCCATGCTCGAGTCCTCCGCGACCCTGCCCGCACCGAACGGTTCCGATTCCACGCGCCGCTCCGACGCCCTCTCCCAACACGTCCTGCTGGTGGACGACGAGCCCGGCATCCTGCACGCGCTGCGGCGGCAGCTGCACCGCGAGCCGTACCGGCTCAGCCTCGCCCAGAACGGCGACGAGGCGCTCGCGATCCTCGAACAGGAGCCCGTGCACATCGTGGTGACCGACCAGCGCATGCCCGGCATGCCCGGCGCGGAACTGCTCGAGCGCGTGCGCGAGCGCTGGCCCGACACGATCCGCATCATGCTCACCGGTTACGCGGACACGGCCGAGGTCATGGCCGCGATCAAGGCCGGGGCGATCTATCGGTTCATTCTCAAGCCCGTCCACTCGGACGACCTCCGGCTCACGCTGACGCTCGCCCTGAAGCAGCACGAACTCATCCGCGAGCTCCGCGCGGCTCCGCTCGAGAACGCGCCGCGCAGCAAGGAGCACGAGGCGCTCGCGAGCCGCTGCGGCACCTCCTGCAGCCGGCTTCCGAGCCTCCTCGTGCGGCACGGCATGCTCGACGAGCGGCTCGCTCGGCGCGTGCGGCGCGAGCAGGCCCGCCGCCAGGTCTCGATGATGCAGGCGCTGATCGACGTCGCCGGCATGGACCCGCGCGAAGTCTTCGGGATGCTGCTCGTCGAGCTGCGCATGGAGACGACCGAGCTGCACACGGAGCTCGTGCCGCCCGAGGCGACGCGGCTGCTGCCGCGAACGCTGTGCGCGCGGCACCAGGTGCTTCCCCTGCGGCGCGAAGGCCGCCGTCGGCTCGTGCTCGCGATGGCCGATCCCACCGACCAGGTGCTGCTCGACAACCTGCAGTTCGTGACCGGCATGGACATCGAGCCGGTGCTCGCCGAGTTCGGCGCGCTGCAGTCCAAGCTGCTCGCGCTCTACGGCAGCTCGGGCGACGAATCCTCGCTCGGGGATCTCGCGGTCGTGCTCGACGAACGCGACGCCGCCGACACGGTCGAAGTCGTGATCGACGACGCCGACGACGTCGGTTCACCCGAAGTGCTCGCGTCCGCGGGAGAACCCGTGATCCGCACGGTCAACGCGATCCTGTGCGAGGCCGCGGATCTGGGCGCGAGCGACATCCACGTGCAGCCCACGCACTCGCACGCGCTCGTGCGCTACCGCATCGACGGCGTGCTCGTGGACAAGTTCCGAGTGCCGCTCGAGCTGCACCGCGCGCTCGTCTCGCGCGTGAAGGTGCTCGCCGAAATGGACATCGCGGAACGCCGCCGGCCGCAGGACGGCCGCATCACGCTGCGGTTGCCCGTTGACCGGCGAGAAGCTCGTGCTGCGGCTGCTCGATCGCAACGGCGCGATTCACTCGGTGAACGAACTGGGATTCTCGGCGCACAACCTCGGCCGCGTGCTGGAGCTGCTCGACCGGCCGCAGGGCATCTTCCTCACCACCGGCCCGACCGGCAGCGGCAAGACCACCACGCTCTACGCGCTGCTCCAGCACAACGTCTCGCAGGAGCGCAACTACGTCACGATCGAGGACCCCGTCGAATACACGATGCCCGGCGCGGCGCAGGTCGCGGTGCACGAGCGCATCGGGCTCGACTTCGCGAGCGCGCTGCGATCGGTGCTGCGCCAGGACCCCGACGTGATCCTGCTCGGCGAGATCCGCGATCCCGAGACGGCCTCGGTCGCGTTCCACGCCTCGATGACCGGCCACAAGGTGTACTCGACGCTGCACACGAACTCGTCGGTCGAGGCGTTGTCGCGGCTGTACGAGCTGGGACTCAAGGGGCACTTCATCGCCACCGCGCTCGACGGCATCCTGTCGCAGCGTCTCGTGCGCCGCATCTGCACGGAGTGCCGCGAGCCGGATCGGCCGGATCCCGCGCTGCTCGCGCGCCTGGGACGCGCGTTCCGCGCGCCGGGGCTCGACACGTTCCGTGGCCGCGGCTGCCCGCACTGCGGGCACACGGGCTATCGCGGCCGGGCGCCGCTGCACGAACTGCTCGTCATGGACGAGGAAGTGATCGGGATGATCTCCGCCGGCCGCACCGTGGTCGAGATCGGGCACACGCTCTCCGAGCGCGGCATGTCACTCATCGCGGACGACGCACGCGAGAAGGTGCACCAGGGCGTCACGACGCCGGCGGAGATCATGCGCGTGCTCGGGCCGGCGAGCGGATCGTCCGCGGGGTACTGCGAACGGCGAGGCTGACCTCACCCGCAGGCTTCGACGACGCGCTCCCGCAACCAGCGGTGCGCCTGGTCCCCTTCCATCCGGGGATGCCAGAGCAGCGAGATCGCGAAGTCCGGCAGTTCGAACGGCAACCGGAAGGTGTGCAGGTCCGCGCGGAGGATCTCCGTGTGGCGGGCGGGCACCGTCGCCACCAGATCCGACTCGCGGGCCAGCGCCAACGCCGCGGCGAAACCGCCGACCACGACGACGACGCGACGCTCCACGCCGAGCGATTCGAGCGCCGGCTCGACGAGCACCTGCGCGCCGCCGCGGCGGGACACGCCGGCGTGGCGCGCGCCGAGGTAACGCGCGAGCGTCATCCGCCCGCGTGAAAGCGCGTGCCCCTCGCGCACGACGCCGACGAGACGATCGCGGAACAGCGCCCGGCTGCGCAGCTCCGGGCCCATGCCCGGTTCGATGAGGCCGGTCTCGAGATCCACACTGCCGTCGCGCAGCGGCCCGCTGTCTTTGTCCGGCTTCTGCAGGAAGTGCAGTCGCACGCCCGGCGCCTCGGCCCCGATGCGCTCGAGCAGTCGCGGCCCAAAGTTCTCGACGAAGCCGTCGCTCGTCCGCAGCGTGAAGGTCCGCGTGAGCGACGCGGGGTCGAGCCGCTTCGCCGGGCTCAGCACGGCGACCGACTCCTCGACCAGCCGCGCCACCCGGTCGCGCATCTCCAGCGCGCGCGGCGACGGCACGAGCCCGCGGCCCGCGCGCACGAGCAGCGGATCGCCGGTCACCTCGCGCAACCGCGCGAGCGCGCGGCTCATCGCGGAAGGACTGAGCCGCAGCCGGCGCGCGGCGCGCGCGACGCTGCCCTCGGCGAGCAGCACGTCGAGCGTGACGAGCAGGTTCAGGTCGGGCGCGGACACGCGGGCACGCTACCACGACATATAGCGTTTCGTGCACGGATAAAGTGCAAACGGTGCGTCTTCCGCCATGGCTCGGAGTGGCCGAGGATTCCTCCCATGACGAACGACACGCGGCACCCGAAACGCAGCGGCGCGCTCGCCGCACTCTCACTGCCCATCCTCATGGCGTCGCTGGACACCAGCATCGCCAACACGGCGCTGCCGACGCTGGCGCACGCCTTCGGCGCCTCCTTCCCGGCGGTGCAATGGATCGTGCTCTCCTACCTGCTCGCCATCACGACGCTCCTCGTGAGCGTCGGCCGGCTCGGTGACCGTCTCGGCCGGCGCCGCCTGCTGATGACCGGCATCGCACTCTTCACGCTCGCCTCGCTCGCCTGCGGCATGGCGTCCACGCTTCCCGCGCTCCTCGTCGCGCGCGCGGCGCAGGGACTCGGCGCGGCCATCATGCTGGCGCTCAGCCTCGCGCTCGTCGGCGAGACCGTGCCGCGCGAGCAGACGGGCCGCGCGATGGGACTGCTCGGCACCATGTCCGCCGTCGGCACGGCGTTCGGTCCGACCCTGGGCGGACTGCTCGTCGCGGGATTCGGCTGGCGCGCGCTCTTCCTCGTGAACGTGCCGATCGGCCTGCTCAACCTCGCGCTCGTCGCGCGCGACCTGCCCGCGGACCGGCGCGAGTCCCGACGCGCACGTCGGGCTCGATCCCGCGGGCACGGCCTTGCTCGCCACGACGCTCGGCGCCTACGCGCTGGCGATGACGTTCGAACGCGGCGGCTCGGGCGCGCTCCGGCTGACGCTGCTCGCGGCGGCGCTCGTGGGCGCGACGCTGTTCGCGCTCGTCGAGAGCCGCGTTTCCGCGCCGCTCATTCCCGTCGCGATGCTCCGCGATCGCACGCTGAGCGCCGGTCTCGTGGCGAGCGCGATCGTCTCCACCGTGATCATGTCCACGCTCGTGGTCGGCCCGTTCCACCTGACGCGCGGCCTCGGCCTGCCGGCCGCGCTCGCCGGCGTGATGCTCTCGATCGGCCCGGTCGTCGTCGCCCTGAGCGGCGTGCCGGCGGGCCGTCTCGCGGACCGCTTCGGGACGCGCCGCACGAGCGTCGCGGGACTCGGCGCGATGGCCACGGGCAGCCTCGCCCTCGCGCTGCTTCCCGTGTCGCTGGGCGTCGCGGGCTACGTGCTCCCGATCGTGGTGCTCACGGCGGGCTACGCCGTCTTCCAGACCGCGAACAACACCGCCGTGATGTCGGGCGTGGACGCCGATCGGCGCGGCACGATCTCCGGTCTCCTCAATCTCTCGCGCAACCTCGGACTGATCACCGGCGCATCGCTCATGGGCGCGGTGTTCGCGTTCGGCGCGGGCGGCGACGGCATCACGCGTGCGAGCGCGGGCGCCGTCGCACGAGGCATGCACACCACCTTCGCGGTCGCCGCGGGACTCCTGGTCTCGGCGCTCGCGATCTCACGGGCCGGTTGGGCGGCCACACACGACTCATCCACCCCTCGCACCGAAGGAGGAACGCCGCACACGTCTCACCGTTCCTGACGGAGCGCTCACTCCGTCCCACCCGCGAAACCTCTGGACATCCGGCCACGAAACCCATCGGCGCGATACTCGGCGCCGGTCCGCTCCACCACTCCATCCTCCAAGGAGCACTCTCATGAACCGCCACTCGATCGTTCGCACCCCTCGCCTCTCCTCGATGCTGCTTTCCGCTCTCACCGCGACGAGCCTGCTTCTCGGCGCACACGGCGACGCCGCCGCGCAGGACTCGGCTCGCCCCGGCACGAAGTGGGACTTCGTCACGTCGTCCGGCGCGCTGCTCCCCACGGGCGAGCAGCGTGACGCCATCGCGAGCGGCGCACTGAGCACCGCGCAGCTCTCGTACGAGGTTCGTCCCGCGATCGCGGCCATCGCGACGATCGGCTGGGCGCGCAGCCGCGACCTCGTCTCGGCCGGCGAGCCCAAGCTCGACCTGTTCTCCTACGACCTCGGCGCCGAGGCGCGCCTGAAGCCGTGGCGAGCCGGACGGCTCGACGTGCGGCCGTTCGTCGGAGCGGGCGCCGGGGCGCGCACCTACAACCACCGCCACGCCGATCTCGCGGTGACGCACGACGTGACGGGCTACGCCGGCGTGGGCGCGGAACTCGGCGCGGGCTGGGTGCGCATGCGGCTCGAAGCGCGCGACTACGTCCTCGGCTTCCAGCCGCTCGGCGGCGACGGCCCGTCCGACACGCGCAGCGAGGTCGCGCTCATGGCCGGCCTTCGCCTGGGTGCTCGATGAGCGCCGGGCTGGTGCCGGTCTCGCGCCGGCCGGAATGGGTGAACCCCGCGCTGCTGATCCTGCTGACCCTCGTGCCGGCGATCGCCGGCACGATGCGGTTGGCGGAGCTGGCGAGCGGCGCAGCGGTCACCGAAGCGAATGCGCGGTTCTTCGCCGCTCCGCTCCCCGTCGTGGTGCACGTCCTCGTGGTGATCCCGTACGGCATCCTCGGCGCGCTGCAGTTCGCGCCCGGATTCCGGCGGCGTCATCGCACGTGGCATCGCAACGCCGGCAAGGCGCTGCTCGTGCTCGGCCTCGTGGCGGCGCTGACCGGGTTGTGGATGACGCTCTCCTATCCATGGCCCGCCGGAGACGGCGTGGCGCTCTATGTGGAGCGGCTCGTCTTCGGCCCGCTCATGCTGTTCTCGCTCGTGCGGGCCGCGCTCGCGATCCCGCGGCGCGAGTTCGTCTCGCACGGCGAGTGGATGACGCGCGCCTACGCGATCGGACTCGGCGCGGGCACGCAGGTGCTGACGCACCTTCCCTGGTTCCTGCTCGTCGGCAAGCCGGGCGAGACCGCGCGCGGCGTCTTGATGGGCGCCGGGTGGGTGATCAACGTGGTGTTCGCCGAATGGCTGATTCGCCGGCAGCGGGAGGAGGCGCGGAGAGCGCGGACGGACTGCCCCGTGCGTTCCGAATCGCCGGCCCTCCCGGGCGGTTCGCTGCGACCAAACGCGTGGCCCAACACACCGGGCCGGGGGTGAAAACGCGGCATGTCCGTGCCGATGCCTCCGTCGATACTGGTGACAAGGGAGGATTCGCGCATGACACCGGAGCAACCTGCGGACGCTTCGCCCCGCACATCGAGCGGCGAAGCGCCCGCCCCGTCCCAGATTCTCCGCTTCCAGGCCGGCGAACGCCTGCTGCATTGGGCGCTCGCCGCGCCGTTCGTGCTCCTCTACACCACCGCCGCGCTGCTCATGGTGTTCTACGGCGAGCCGCATCCGCGTCCGTTCCGTGAGGCCTTCGCGCTCGCGCACCGGGTGTTCGGTGTGATGCTGATCGCGCTTCCTCCGCTCGCCCTGCTCGCGGGCGCGAAGGACTGGCGAGTCCACCTCGAGAACCTGCGCGAGGGCTGGATCTGGCGCCGCGACGACTTCCGCTGGCTCGTGCTGTTCCCGAAGAACGCGATGAACCCGAAGATCGAGCTGCCCGACCAGGGCAAGTTCAACGCGGCCGAGAAGCTGAACTTCATGATGGTGTCGACCTTCTACCCGCTCTACGTCTTCACCGGCGTGCTCGTGTGGCTGCCCGGCGTGGAGTTCACGGCGTACCTCGCGCACTTCGCCATGGCGGTGCTCGGCCTGCCCCTCGTGGGCGGGCACATCTTCATGGCCACGATCAACCCCGAGACACGCGTCGGGCTCTCGGGCATGTTCACCGGCTGGGTCGATCGCAGCTGGGCGAAGCACCACTACACGCGCTGGTATCGGGAGCACTTCGAGCCGAGTGGCCTCGTGCTCGGTCTCGCCGAAAGGCTCAAGCTCCCCGCTCGCGTGCACTGCGGTTCGTGCGAGGACGTGCAGGTCTACGACTCGTGGATGTCCCTCATCGAACGTTCGTTCCGGGTCGAGCCGCTCGTCTGCCCGACCTGCGCGTCCCCGATTCGGCTCGTGCCTCCGGGCGACGAGGGCCGCGCGGCCGAAGTCGTGCTCGAGCACCTGCGATCGGATCGGGCGAACGAAGCATTCGCTCCCGATGGTGGCGACGCGGCCTGAGGCTGCGCCTCACCGCAACAGCGTCGCTTTCACCGTCGTGCGCGTACCGGCGATGCGCGCGTGATACACACCCGCGCGCGCCGGAACGCCGTGCTCGTCACGTCCGTCCCAACGTGCGCGGCGCGAGCCGCTCGCGTCGAGCCGCGCGCGACCCGGCGGCCGCTCAGGTCGAACACTTCGACGACCGCGCGCACGTTGTCCGCGCCGAACTCGAACCAGACTTCGCCCCACGAGGGCACGGGGCCCGCTCGCAGCGCCGCCTGCGACGGCCCCGCGAGCGGTGGGACGTCCGCGACGAACGTCGTCTCCACCGCCGCGACGAGCGCGTTCCAGTACGCCGGGGTCTCGTCGTACGGATTCACCATCGTGTCCTGCGTCACGTACACCCAGCCCGCGCCGAGCGCACGCGCACGGGCGACCGCGGCGCGCATGCTGTCGGCGGTCGAGAGCGAATGCAGCAGGTGCGCGAAATGCCGTGGCGGGTACGCATGCGCCCAGGGCTCGGGCGTGAACGTGAAGTAGCCCTCGCCGTAGTACTCGAAGTCGCACAGCACGTCCGCGCCGCTCACGTAGCCCTGCTGCGTCGTCGTGCCGGGATTGCCGACCACGAGCCAAGCGCTCTCCCGCGCGCGGATCGACTCGCGCAGCGCGGCGTAGTACGCGACGTGCGAGGCGTTCGCGTCGTTGGCCATGATGTCGAAGAAGATGCCGTCGATCGCATACCACGCGCGGTAGCGGTCCACCTGCGCGAGCACGGTCTCGGGCGGCGTCGTCGCCCAGAAGGTCGGCACGTACCCGATCACCTTTCCGCCGGCGGCGCGCACCGCACCGACGGCGGCGGTGTAGGTCGGATCCACGCCGACTCCGGGACCGCTCGCGGGATCGAGCACCGCGACGAGCGGCACGCGGGTCGCGGCCGCCGCGCAGTCGGCCCAGAGCGTCCCGAGCGTCGGGTACTGGTAGGCCGGCACCAGCAGGCCCATGCGGTCGACGGCATGCGCGGGAGCGGTGAGCGCGAGCATCAACGCGGCGGCGATCGCCCAGGGCGTCCGTCCGCTCCGGCGCTCCGGCCGGGGACCTTTCGACCTGCCGTTCGACTTCAAGTGCCGCCTCCAAGTGCTTGCCATTGCGTGGTGATGAGATCGACCCAAAAGTCGGGCACTCGGCGGCCGAGACTTCCGGGTTGGACCGCGGCCTTCGCGCGTCCGGCCGCCACGCTACTCCAAGTCCGGAGGCTGAACACTCATGAACCTTCACACGCTCCCGCGCGCGGTGATCGGCGCGCTCGCGTTGCTCGCCTTCTCGCTCGTCGCGACGTCCGACGCCGCCGCTCCCGCCGCCAAGGGCAACGCCGCGACCGGCAAGGGCATCTACGACCAGAAGTGCGTCTCGTGCCACAAGGCCGACGGGTCGGGCGGCGTGCCGCTCGGCACCGGCAAGACGCCCAACTGGACCACCCCCGCCACGTGGGCGGAGCCCAAGCGCAAGGATCGCGACGCTTACCTGCGCGCGTCGATCACGCACGGCAACATCGCGAAGGGCATGGTGCCGTTCGTGAAGTCCGGCCAGTTGAAGCCCGCCGAAGTCGAACACCTGATCGCGCACATCAACGTGCTGGCGAAGCCGAAGTAGTCGCGAGGGCGGTGCAGCGCACTCACACCTCGCGCAGCACCGCCTTCAGGCACGCGTAGTCCGGCTCGAACAGCGACGGGCGGTCGG
>JADJLL010000039.1 GCA_016710095.1 Candidatus Eiseniibacteriota bacterium
GGCCGACGATGATTTCGCGCTCAGTCACCTGAACGGTGCGCGCCTGAGGACGAGACTCACTCGGAGAAGTACTCATCCCAAGCCTCCCTGAAATCGGTCGAGTGTCGCTTCACGATCGATTCGATACCGCGCAGCTCACGTGCGCTGAAGCCGGATGCAGTTGCCAGTCGAACGGGCTGCAGCCAGAATTTTGCAGTCTGCCAATCGCGCTCCACGTGAACGTGTGGAGGTTCGTGCGCGTCGTTGCTGTAGAAGAAGAAACGGTAAGGGCCCAGCCGCAGAATCGTCGGCGACACACACCTGCCCAGATGGCGCGAATCGCCATCGAGCGGGGGCGAGAACGGAATGATCTCGCGGGCTAAGGACTCCGAGGTGCACGGAGGGCCTTCGCCCGGAGGCGGAACACCGAAAATATCCGCCCGGGCCTGTACGTGAGCAAGGAAAGACTCCAAGCAGTGCGTTCACGTCATTCCGCCTGACACCCGCTTAACCGAAACCGCGCCAGCGCGGGTGAACTTGCATGTCATCTCCACGCCCAACGTGCGCACGCCCGAACGAAAGAAGCGCCCCGACGCTCTGCTCACGTCGGGGCGCTTCTCTCATCGTCTCCAGCGCGCGACCTCAGTTCCCGATGTGCACCATCTTCCGCGTCTGCTTCATGCCGTCGGCGCGGACTTCGTAGAACAGCACGCCGTTCGGCGCCGCATGGCCCCGCGCGTCGCGGCCGTCCCACTTCACGGCGTGGCTGCCAGCGGGCAGGCGCTGGTCGAGCCGGCGCACGAGGCGGCCGCTCGCGTCGTAGATCGCGATGCCCACCTGGCCCTCGCTGCGCGTCGAGAACTGCAGCGACGTCGTCGAGCGGAACGGGTTCGGTGAACTGGTGAGCGGGGCAGCGATCAGGGCATCACGCCCGTCCTCGACGCCCACCGTCCCCGTCCACCCCACGAGCCGCGTGCCGCCGGCGTCCGCGGCGAGGAACTCGTCGACGCCGTCGTGGTCCACGTCGAGCTCCGCGGAAGACGTGCCGACTCCGGTCCACAGAGGCACGTCGGTCGAGGCGACGAAGATCAACGAACCGTTCGACATGCGCAGGCGCAGGTTGTCCGGCGTCATCTCGAGCAGCTCGCTCGCACCGGGCGTCCGGAAGGGGCCGGGCGAAGAACTGGCCGGCTCGTCCTGGTGTGAGTACAGCTGCGCGTAGCTCGAGCCGTTCCAGCGGTAGCAGATCGCCAGCCGTGTCGGGCCAAAGAAGCGCGTGAACAGGAGCTCGTACTGTCCGTCGTGGTCGAAATCGATCGGGGCGAGTCCCGCGTCGGCGTCGGTGAAGAGCGGGAACTCCGCGCGCACCGCGCCGGTCAGCGGATCCAACAGTGCGTAGTGGCCATCTGCGTTGCTGATCACGATCACGGCCTCGTTCGCATTGCCGTCGGTCTTGGGTGCCATTCCCGCATGACGCCACGCGGTCGAAGACCAAGACTGCACGTAGCTGCCGGCCACGTGACGCACGACCCGCACGGTGTTGTCGTCCTGGATCACCAGATCGAAGGCGCCGTCGTGATTCAGGTCGACCTGAGCGACTCTCGGCGCCACGCCCGACCAGCCGGGAATGGCGGTCGCCGCGCGAAACAGCAGGCCACCGTTCATGTCACGCAGCAGGAAGTCGTGCTCCTTCTCCACGAAGTACTCCCACTGGTTCGCGGCCCGCGTCTGGACGGGATACGCCGTCGCGGCACTGTCGGGCGTCGAGAACATCGTCACGTAGTTTCCGAGCGACCACTTGTACGCATGCAGCAACGGCGTGACGCCCGGGCCGGCCGGGCGGACACCGAAGACCTCCCTGCGACCATCACCGTCGATGTCGAACGCTTCGACGTGAGCGTTGTCCAGGAACTTGAACTCGGGAAGCGACAGATCCGTCGCGCCGGTCACTCCGTCGAACAGCGCATGGTGTCCGTCGAGCTTGTTCCAGCCGAACATCTCGATCTGCGGATCGCCGTCGGTGTTCTCGCCACCGGTCAGGAACCAGCCCGTCGCGGACCACGTGGGCACGAACGCGCCGTTCCAGTTGAAGAACTGCGTATGGGTGTCGCTCGAGAACAGGTGCTGGACCACGCCCAGCTCCTCGATCCCGTCGGCGTCGATGTCCAGGCTGAACGCCGAGACTTCCACGCCCGTCCACGCGCCGATCGCGGTCGAGGCGCGCAGCAGCACGGTGCCGGCCATGTCGCGCACGCGCACGTCGGTGTCCGACATCTCGAGCAGCTCGACCTGCGAAGGACTGCGCAAGCTGCAGAAGCCGACCACGCTCATGGGGTCGTTGTGTGCGAAGAGCTGCGTCCAGCCGCCCGGCGTCCATTTGATGACGCGCATCAGCGGAGCCGTCGGGCCGCCGCCGCGGCGGTACAGGACCAGCTCGAGGCGAGCGTCGTTGTCGATGTCCCGGGCGAGCACGTCGGCGTCACCGTGCAGGAACTCCGGAAAGCCGATCTCCACCGCGCCCGTGAGCCCGTCCAGCAGGAGCATCGCGTTGTCGCGCACGTCGTAGAAGAGCAGCTCGTCCTGCGGGTCGGTGTCGGTGTTGCCCACGATGCGGTCGAAGGCCAGGAAGGGCTGATGCCACTTCGGCGCGAACTCGCTGGCGTGGGCGGGGAAGGCCGAGGCCAGGAAGACGGCGAGCAGCAGGGCGGGCAGGGCGGTGCCCAGTGGTGTCCGAGGCATGGATGATCTCCGGCGAGCAGGGTGGCGGCGAACCCGCAGAACGCCTCGGGGTCGGATGGAGCGGAAAGGTTCACACGCGGCCATTCGTGTGTCACGACATTTCAGCCCTGGGCGGGCCTTGCGAGGGCGTTTTCGCGCTCCAGTGCTAGATTCCGCCCGCTTTCCGCTCCTGCTCGTCGTTCGCTCTCCTCCGGAGCTTCCCCGTGAAATCCCAGCCCATCGGCACGTCCTCGCTCACGACCACGCGCCTCGCTTACGGATGCATGCGCGTCACGGCGTTCACGCCTCGCGACAAGTTCACGCCGGAGCACGAAGCCGCGGGCAGGCGCGCGATCCTCGCCGCGTACGAAGCCGGCTACACGCACTTCGATCACGCGGACATCTACGGCAACGGGCTGTGCGAGGAAGTGTTCGGTCGCGTGCTGCGCGACGTGAGCGGCATGCGCGAGCGCATCGTGATCGGCAGCAAGTGCGGCATCCGCTGGCAGGGCGATCCCACACCGAGCGCGCCGCACCGATACGACTTCTCGCGCGAACACATCAACTGGTCGTGCGACCAGTCGCTCAAGCGGCTCGGCATCGAGCAGCTCGATCTCTACATGCTGCACCGGCCCGACTTCCTCGCGGACCCCGAAGAGATCGCCGCGGCGTTCACGCAGCTGAAGGCGCAGGGCAAGGTGCGCGAGTTCGGCGTGAGCAACTTCCGCCCGTCGCTGCTCGCGGCGCTGCAGCACGCGTGTCCGATGCCGCTCGTGTGCAACCAGGTCGAGATCCACCTGGGGCGACTCGACTGTTTCGAGGACGGCACGCTCGATCAGTGCCTGCAGAATCGCGTGACGCCCGTGTCGTGGAGTCCGCTCGCCGGCGGCATGTTCGGCGACGACGGCTGGCCGGACGACGCGAACCCGCGCGCGCACACGCTGCGCGAGCTGATCGGCACGCTCGACCACTTCGCGCGCCAGTACGGCGTGAGCCGCACGGTGGTCACGCTCGCGTGGCTGCTCAAGCACCCCGCCGGCATCGTCCCGATCGTCGGCACCGCGAACCCCGACCGCATCCGCGACGCCGTCCGCGCCGACGCGCTCGAGATGTCCCGCGAGGACTGGTACACGATCCTCCGCGCGGCGAGAGGCGCGGGGCTGCCGTAGGCGAACATCGCAGGCAAAGAAAAACCCCGGATCGCAACCCGGGGGGCCGTGGAGCCGAAGCCCCAACGGGGATGATTGCGGACAATATCGGCCGAGCTCGGCTGACGAGTCAACGCCGAACATGCAATCGGCCCCGCGCGGATCACCATCCGCACGGGGCCGACTTTCGCATCGCGCGTGTCGCGCGCGGCGCCTCCGCTCTACTTCACCGCAAATCCCACCGACGCGCGCGTCGTGTCCCAGTCCAGCTGCAGCACGCCGCCGCCGGTGCGCGGCAGCACGTTGATCGTGAAGCGCTCGACCACGTCGGGCAGCGGCTCCACTGCGAGCGCGATCTTGTAGAGATCCTTGCTCGCGTCGTGCTCGGTGCCCCACTGGCCGCTCTGGCTGTTCAGGATCAGCGTCCAGCCGCTCTTCGTCGGCAGCGTCCACACGCTGTACTTGCCCGCGGGCACCACGGTGCCGCCGAAGTCGAGCGCCTTGTCGGTCGTCAGCACCGTGGCGGCGTTCGCGCCCGTGCGCCAGACTTCGCCGTACGGCACGACGTCGCCGAACACGACGCGGCCGCGCTTCGCGGGGCGGCTGTAGTCCACGCGCAGGTTCGCGCCACCGGCTTCGACCTTCACGCTGTCGGACACCGACAACGTGCCCATGGCGCCGGCGGCCTTCTCGGCCGCGATCCACTCCGCGCTCACCACCGCCAGATTGGGCATGGCGCGATCCACGGTGTACTTGCCGGTGCCGCTCACGGGGCGCGCGTGCGTCACGCGCCCGGCGCGGTCCACCTTCAGGTGGAACACGTCGGCGTGATCGTTCTCGATCCGCACCGAGTCGCGGCCGAGCCGCTGCGCACGCTGCCAGCCGGGCGCGGCGGCGCCCACGAACCACACGCCCGCGCGCGCGGTGTCCGACTTCCCGGCGCCCAGCCGCTGTACGAGGTGCTGGTACTGCGTCCACGGGCTGCTGCTGAACAGCACGATCGAGCCCGCGGGCAGCGCCACGCGCGACTGCGTCGCACGGCCGGGCGTGCGGATGTCCGCGATCACCGAGTCGGCCGTGCACGTGCCGAAGATCTCCTGCGTCGGCGGCGCGTCGGCGGCCGCGGCGCCGGCGTTCACGCGCAGCGTGAACTTGGTCAGCGCGCCCGCGGCGTCGTACTCGTACTCGAAGTGCCGCTTCATCACGCGCGGCGCGCGCCCGACCTGGTCCACGACGAGCTTGTTGCCCGTGCGCGTCCAGCGCTCGACGCTCACGGTGTCGGCGCCCAATCGCACCACGAAGCCGCCGTACTGCGCCGTGGGCTTGCCCTTGGCCGCGGTCGCCGCCGAAGCGCCGCTCGCGCCGGCGCCGGCGATCGCCAGCGCGCACGCGCCGGCCACGACGAAACGATTCAAACGCATGCACTGCTCCTTACGAAGGATGGGAAGAAGGGAGTGGGGCGCCGCGCGGCAAACTACCAGCTTCGGCCTGCTCCGCCACCGCCGGAACTGCCGCCGCCGAACGAGCTGCCGCCACCGCTCGAGTGGCTTCCGCCGGACGAGCTGCTCGAGCTCTCGACGATCCGCGGAATGGTCTCGGTCGAGACCTTCGAGTACCCGCACACCTTGCGTGCGCACTCGCGCGTCACCTGCCGCCTGCCGGTCGAGTGCGTCGTCGCGGCGACGAGTGTCACCGAGCGCGTGCCGAGCGTCCGGCGCTCGCACGTGGGGCACGTGCCGTAGCGGCTGAAGAAGCGGTTCGCGTGTTCCACATGCGTCACGTCGCAGTCGTCGCAGCGCCACACACGATGGTCCACGCTCGCGAGCTTCTCCTCGAACGCTTCGTCCTCGCTCAGGAACGGCAGCTCGACCTTGTCGGGAATCCAATGCATGCGCTTCTTGCATTGCGGGCAGAAGCGCCGCCGTCCCCACCAGCGCAGGCCGCCCACCAGCGATGCGATCGACGTGGCGACGCCCACGAGCCACGCGCCGATCGGGAAGTTCGATCGGGCCCCGCCGCCGCCGGACGCTTCACCCGAAACCGGCGTGCGCTCGAGCACGTCCGCGAACGCGTTCACGCCCGCGACCAGCGCCGGGCCGTACTCGCCCGCGCGCAGCCCCGGCATGACTTCGTCGTCGAGGATGCGCCCGACGCGCCCGTCGGGCAGCACGCCCTCGGCGCCGTAGCCGGTCTCGACTTCGATCCGCCGCGGCACGAGCGTCACGAGCACGAGCACGCCGTCGTCCTTGCCGCGCTTGCCGATGCCCCACGCCGCAAAGAGCGCGGTCGCGAACGGCTTCGGCTCGTAGCCCGTCAGCGTGTCGATCGTGACGACCGCGATCTGCGATCCGGTCGCGGTCTCGAGCGCGTGCACGCGCGCGTCGATCGCGGCGATGGACGCTTCGTCGAGCAGGTGCGCCTGGTCCGCGACGAACGAGTTGCGCGCGTCGAGCGGGTTGGGAATGTCGCCGGGCTCCGTCGCGCGCGCGGCGACCGCCACGCACGACAGCGCCACGCACAGCAGCCACGCACGCATCTTCATGCTCGTCTCCTTCATGCCGCGCCGCCGGCTTCACGCTTGCCGCGCGCGAGGTCCACACGCGACAGCATCCACGCGCCGCCGAGGAAGAGCGGCAGCAGCGTGAGCGTCGCGAGCCGTCCGCCGCCCGAGAGCTGCGTGACGACGCCGAACAGAATGGGGCCGACGACGCCGGCCAGCTTCTCGCTCACCGAGTAGAACCCGAACAGCTCGCCCGTCTGCTCGCGCGGCACGAGCGAGGCGAACATCGAACGCGACAGCGCCTGCGTGCCGCCCTGGAAGAGCGCGACCATCGCGGCGAGGATCCAGAAGTGCAGCGGTGTCGCGAGGAAGTACGCGAACACGCTGATGCCCGTGTAGCCCGCGATGCCGATCATCACGGCGCGCTTGGGTCCCAGTGGCCGCGACATGCGGCCGAACAAAATGGCCGCCGGCGCCGCGAGGATCTGCACCATGAGCAGCGCGCCGATCAGGTCCTTCTGCTCGATGCCGACTTCGGCGCCGTAGATCGTCGCCATCTTGATGATCGTGCCGATGCCGTCGGAGTAGAGCCAGAACGCGACCAGGAACGTGAACAGGTCGCGCCGCTCGCGCAGGTGCGCGGTCGTGCGCAGCAGTTGCGCGATCGTGTTGCGCAGCAGCGCGCCCACGGGCACGCGTGCGGCCGCGGCCTGCGGCTCGGGCACGTCGCGAAACAGCGGCAGCGAGAACACGGCCCACCACACCGCCACGCTCGCGAACGCCACGCGCGTCGCGGCGCCGGCGTCCGGCAGCCCGAACTTCTTCGGCATCAGGATGAGCGCGAGGTGCACGGCGAGCAGCAGGCCGCCGCCCAGGTAGCCCCACGCGAAGCCGCGCGACGAGATCGCGTCCATCTCGTGCTCCTCGGCGACCGACGGCAGCAGCGAGTCGTAGAGCACGTTGCCCGTCGCGAACGCGATGAACGCCACGCCGAACGCCGCGAGCAGGCTCCACCACGCGTCGTTCGGCGCGGCCGCGAGCGTGAGCGTGCCCGCGACGCCCGCGAGCACGCACACGGCCAGGATCGGCTTGCGCCGCCGCGTCTGGTCGGCGAGCGCGCCGGCGATGGGGGAGAGCACGGCGGTCACGGCGAGCGCGGCGGCGCTGGCGTAGCCCCAGAGCGCGGTCGCCTCGTGCTTCTCCATGCTCTTCGACGCCACACTCGCGAAGTACACGGGCAGGATCGCCGACACGACGCTCGTCGCGAACGCCGAGTTGGCCCAGTCGTAGAGGCACCACGCGTTCTGCGCGCGGCGGCGGGCGGATGCCGGTGGGGGCTTGGGGATCACGGTTCGGAACATACACTGCGTCGCGACTGCGAGTGACCGCGAATCACGGGATACCCGGACCCCGGCCTTCGCGCACGATCGAGGTCACTCGACGCCGGCTGACGCACGGGGGCGGAAGGTGTGAACGAGGCGATGCGCTAGGACCACGTCGCGCATTGGACGCGAAGTTTCCTTCGCGCCGTCTGCAACAACCCACGGGCTCCCGACTTGGAATCGAGCCCCAACCTGCGAGTGATTTCGCCGACCGACATCGAATCCATGCAGCGCAGCCACAACGCGAGGTGCTCGAGCGGTTCGAGTGTCTGCTCGACGAGTGCCATGAGTCGAGTGTGGCCCTCCCGTCGAATGTAGTCGTCTTCGACCAAGGGCACGATCGCCGGCAGGCGATCCATCTCCACCTCCGGGTCGATCGGGAGCTTCGCCGCGCGCAGCGAGCCCAGGAACTGGTAGCGCGCGATGGCGAACAACCAGGAGGAAAACCTCGAGCGTCCTTCGAAGCGCGGGAGCGCTCGCAGCGCGGCGAGACAGCTTTCCTGCATGAGATCGAGCGCGCGCTCACGATCCCGCACCTGCAGGTAGCACCAGCTGTAGAGGCGGCCTTCGTAGCGTCGAAACAGGTCCGAGGTCGCCCGCCTGCCCTCGAGGGTGTCCGGAGCGGCCTGCGCGATGCGCACGAGTTCCTCGTCACTGAGTGCCTCGCTTCCACGGGCGGATCCCGCGGGCCTGTCGCTCGGTCGTCCCCCGCCGCACGGGCGATCGTCCCGGCGGGGCGAGCGGTTTCCTTGGCCGGCCGTCATCGGAGTCCTCCGGTTCCGAGGGAAAGCTGGCCGTGGACCCGTTGCCCCGGCCCTCTCGTTGCCGCCCCCTCATCCGAGAGCACTACGACGGGGACTGCCGATTTCATCCCGAGGATCTTCCGCCGACCAGGTCACCCCGGCGCGAAGATCGCGTGTGACGTCGCGACGGAGTGGGGCACCAACCTCGTGTCGGCACCAAGTGGGCGGATCGAGGCGTGCGGCGAATGCAGGGCTAGACGTGTGCCTGGAAGTCGCTCTCGGACTCGAAGCGTGCGCGCAGTTTGCGGCGGGCCGTCTGCAGAAGCCCGCGAGCACCGGATTTGGACTCGAGCTCGAGCAGCCGGGTGATCTCGTCCACCGTCTTGCATTCGACACAGCGCAGCCAGAGCGCGAGGTGCTCCACCGGTTCGAGGACTTGATCGATCACGGCAATCAGCCGCTTTTCCTGCTCACGCCGAACGTACTCATCCTCGATCGTGGGGGCGCTCGAGGCCACTTCGTCCAACTCGGCCGCGTCGTCGATCAACAAGCGGGGGGCGCGTACACAACCGAGGAACCGGTATCGAGCGATCGCGAAGAGCCAGGACGAGAAGCGAGAGCGGCCCTCGAAACGATGGAGGCCCTGGCAGGCGGCGAGCATGGTCTCCTGAACGAGATCGAGTGCACGCTCCCGATCGCGCACCTGCAGGTAGCACCAGCTGTAGAGCCGGTCCTGGTAGCGATGCAGCAGTTGGGCGAGCGCCTTCCTGCCCGCAGGCATGTTGGGACTGGCCTGCGCGATTCGAACGAGCTCTTCGTCGCCGAGCTCCGTGGCTTCCCTGACCTTCATGGGGCGAGCCGGGATTCGAGCGTGCGAGCACCTGCCGCGCCGGATGGACGTCCGGCGCCGCGGGGTTCCGTTCGCGCGCGAAGGCGCGGCGACACCAGTCCGTCGCCGCTCAACAGGAAGGCCGACCAGTAGTACGGCGCTTCGGTGTCCGCCTCACGCGCGATCCTGCGCCGCGCCTCGAGAAGCGCAGCGGAAGCGGGGAGCCGGCGCGCGAGGCCCTCATAGAAGAACTTCATGATCCGTGCGGCCGAGGCGTCGTCGGCGTCCCATGCGGAAGAAACAACCGCGCGCGCGCCCGTAGCCAGGAACGCCCGCGTGAGTCCCTCGATTCCCTGACCCGGAAGGGTGCGGCCCCCTGCGGTGCCACATCCCGACAGCACGACGAGGGGCGGGGCACGCTTCCACGCGACGACTTCGTCCGCGCGCAGCCAACCTGCTTCCAACTCCGGGTGGCGCGGATCGAGCAGGAAGCCCGAGCGCCACGGAAACTCCGAGAAGACCTCGGCGTGCCCGGCG
Organism: Candidatus Eiseniibacteriota bacterium; assembly: GCA_016710095.1. GTDB lineage: Bacteria > Eisenbacteria > RBG-16-71-46 > RBG-16-71-46 > RBG-16-71-46 > CAIXRL01. The sequence goes on from JADJLL010000039.1 coordinate 9,837, forward strand.
ACGTGCAGTACGCCGTACGCGCTCTCGGGTCCGCGAGCACGCAGCGTGGCGTCTTCGGGCTGATCGATCCGTACGTCCACGCCCCCGATGGCGCTTCCGAGTCCGCGCAGTTCGTCGAGCACTCCGGGCAGGCGTTCGTTGTCCAGTGTTGCGACTCGCGCCGAGTGCGAGAACGCGGCGCGCGACCGCCGGGGACGGGTCGAGCCTCACGCAACCGCGTGCGAGCCCAACTCGCGATGGAAGGGGCGTATTTCGATCTCTTGCACGAGCCCGATGGGCTCGTGCTCCCCGGGGATCTGCATCGCCTCGAAGGGGATTCCCATGAGTGCGCCGTCGGCGGACACGACGATCCGATGAGCGCGCCGGAGCATGGGGGCGCACGGGCCGAGCAGCCAGTCACCGAGCGCCCGGCCGGCCTGACGGACGGATTCGACTTCCGGGCTCGCCGCGCTCGGACGTGTCGAAACCAGGGTCCGGAAGGGAGTCACACGGTCGAGCACGTCCTGTTCGCCGCCCAGTTCGAGCACCGAGCAGGCGTCGCGCGAAACGACCAGCGCGTAGGCGAAGTGCCGAGTGACGTAGAAGTCGAGCAGCACTTCGTCCGCGCGCAGGGCCTTCTGCCTCACACGGGCCAGGCTCGGGACCCTCGCGCCGAGCGTGTCGCCGGGCACGAGCCTTCGGTGCATGAGCCGGTCACTCTCACCCTTCACCTGCTTCAGCGCCTCGAACGCGAGTGCGACTCGACCGTCGATCGAGCCGAGACCCGCATCGCCGAGGATCGCTTCATGCGTGAGCAAAAACACGCGGCGAGCGACCAGCTCGCGAGTCTGGATCCACTGCTGCCCCTGCGCCGAGTTCGTCTGCTTCCTCCACAGGCGTAAGGCCGCGGAGAGATCGCTTCGCGCAAGGTCCATTCGGCGAAGACGCGTCTGCGCGGATCCGCGTGCGCAGAGCCCCTGTATGACGCCGGCGTCGTTGGAGCGAGCCTGGTACAGGGCGATCATGTCGTTCGCCGCGGCGAGGGCCTGCTCGGGACGGTTCTCCGACACCAGCAGGTACGACAGCGCATTCAGGTATTCGCCTTCGGCCTGCACCCCACCGGCCGAGGCTCGCTCGGTCCGAAGGCGCGACTCCGGGATGGACTCGAGCAGGGCGAGGCCGGTGCTGCTGCTGTCGAGCGCGCCGAGCACGCGCGCCAGGCTCGAGACACACTGCAGCCAGTCTCCGGGGGAGAGCGGATCGGGAGATGCCAGTGCGGCTCGATACGCCGCGCGCGCCGCGTTCGTCTGGAACTGCGTTTCGTACATCTGTGCGCGGGCCAGTCGAATCCTCGATCCCAGTTCGATCAACCCACGTGGGTGCGCCTCCGCGGCGATCGAGTCGAGCAACGCCTCCGCTTCGGTCGCCCGCCCGAGATTCGACAGCATCCTGGCCAGGTTGACTGCTGCAGTGCCAGCCGAGGCCGGCACACCTCCGCGGCGAAAGCACTCGATGGCGGCCCGGTAACCCTGCAAGGCGATGAGCGGGTCCCCCTGGTACTGCTCGATGGTCGCCAGGTTGTTGAGTGCATTGCCCGCGCTGAACGGCTGGTTGAGTGCCATCGCGCGTGTCGCCGTACGCCGACAGCAGACGGAGGCGCTGTCCCACATTCCCAGATTCGAGAAGCAGCGCCCCAGCCCGACGAGCGATTCGAGCTCGCCGTACGAATCACCGAGTTTGCGGAAATGAGTCGCGACCGCGCGGTACCTGGGGATCGCCGATCGTGCGCGGCCGTTGCTCAACTGGATGTACGCCTGGCCGAGCCGGATGTATCCCTCGGCACGCGAAGCGCCTGCCGCGATGGCCACGGGCAGCGCCCGGCGGTAGAGCGAGTCGGCGCGCTGCAGGTTTCCCGCATCGATCCAGGTGTAGGCGAGCCATCGGGAGGACTCCGCGTAGGTCACCGAGTCACGGAGGCTCTGCGCGAGCGGCACCGCTGCGGCGAGCAGCGGCCGCGCCGCCGCCGGGTTGTTCGTGAGGGCGAGTCCCACCCCATGAGCATGAAGCGCCCGAAGCCGTGTCTGCGCATCCGAAGGGGCTCTCGATGCGCTTTCGAGGCTGTCCAATATGGCGAATGCCCGCCCGTATTGGCGGCTTCGCATCAGGGAATCCGCGCGCGCGAGCACAGCGCTCGCCTCGGGGGGCAGCGAGCGGGGGCGGGCTTCGCCACTTGTCGAAAGCGCCGTGAGGAGGAGCGCTGTCGTCAGCAGCAGTCGCGGCAGTTTCCCCATATGGGAACCTCACGCCGAGTGGGGCAGGCCGTCGATGGGAGGTGCGGCCCCCAAATCACCCATCGAACAGCGGTGTCCGGCCCGATGACGCGGCGGATGCTGCAGGAGCGCAACCCAAGGCGAGCACAATGTTGAGGACCGGGAGGGTGACGCGGCGGGGCGCTCTCGCCCGTGTCCCGCAATCCGGTCGGGCTCAGCGGAGGGACAGCTTGCCGACGTCGGAACTCCCGGTAGTCGCCCCGTCTCGCATCGCGAATACCTGCCATGAGGCTTCGTGTCCGTCGCGCCGCGGCTCCGCGCCCGTCGGACCGCTCAGCACGAGCGTCGTGTCCGCACCGACAGGCCAACGGGATGCCACGGTGAGATTCGCGCGGTAGAGGCGGACCTCGTACTGCGGCGCCCCCGGCAGCGAGTGCCAGGACAATCGGGTGGTTCCGTCCGGCTGGGCGAGCGCTTCGATCAACTCGATGTGCCCCGGCGCTTCCGATCCGCGGACAACCGGGGCGCGATCGCCCCTTCCGAGGTTCCAGCGGAGCCCGAGCCCGATCGCCACCACCGCGCTTGCCGCCACGGCCCATCGCATGCCCACACGCCATGCCGAGCGTCGCGGCGTTCGCGCGTCGATCGGCACGACGAGCGGCTCTCGTTCGATCTCCCGCTCGATCCACTCGTTCATCGCGGCGTGTGTGGCCTCGGCATGCGCCTCGGCGGGCAGTTCCGGCGGACTCATGAACGACTGGAAGTCGAGCCAGCGCGCTCGGCACACCGTGCACCGATCGACGTGCAGGCGGCGAGGGTCATCCGCGGGCAACTCGGCGAGTGTGCCGAGTTCTTCGACGGGAATGTGGGCGTCGCTCACGCGTGTGTCCTTGGGAACTGTCGATGGGCGAGCCGAGGGCGATCCACGGCGTTGGCTGCTCGGGACTGTAGCGCATGAGCCCGAGGTGACGCGACGCGATCCGCACGTGCGCCGAGGTCGGTGGTTCGAAGGCGGCCGCCGGACGACTCGATCTTCTCGGGACGTGTGACGCCGGGGCGTCATTCGACACCAACCACCAGTCGGCGCCATCTCGCGCCCCGTCCACCCATGGGTTCTTCCGTCGCGGAACCTCAACTCCGGTGATTGGAACCGCCATCCCGAGGAGCTCATGTTCTTCGATTCGCGCTACGGCGTCCTCAAGCACGGAATGCTGCATCGGGCCGTGACCGCGTTCACGGTCCTCTCGATCGCGGCGCCTTCCGGTCTCCGCGGCGCATGCGCCGCAGGCGCCGCAGGCGCGGCGCCCACGCTGGCGGTCTCGGCATCGCCAGCTTCGTAGCGCTGGCCCCGGCGCCGGCCCCCAAAGGGCTCCAGCTCCTGCTGGCGGATTCCACGATGCAGCGTTCCGCCGACTATCGAGCGCTCGGCAAGTACGCATTGGTGGTCGGCGTCAACAGTACGCCAACAAGGCGCAGGGGATCTCGTCCCTTCGCTTCGCGGTCAAGGACGCCGAGGCGATCTACCGTTCGCTCGTGGACGAGCAGAGCGGCGGGTTCGATCCGGCCAACGTGACCCTGCTCACCGACAACACCGAGGAGAAACCGACGAGCGCGACGATCGGCAAGGCGCTCAATCGCATCATCACGCAGGCCAAGGAGAACGACCTCGTCGTGATCTACTTCTCGGGCCACGGCTACGAGGAGGATGGCCGCGCCTACCTGCTGCCCGCGAATGCCGATCTCGAGGCGCTCGACTACAGCGCGATCGAGCGCGATGCCTTCGTCCGCCAGATCGACAAGATCCCCGCCAACAAAGTGATCGTCGTGCTCGACGCCTGTCACTCCGGCGGCGTCAACCGCGGCGGCAAGGGCGTCGGCAGGGATGCGGCCCTCGCGCAGTCGTACTACGAGCGTTTCGCGGGGTCGCAGGGCCGCGCCTTCATCGCATCGTCTTCCGGCGGCGAGCTGTCGTGGGAGGACGAGGCCGAGGGCCACGGCGTCTTCACGCAGGCGCTCGCCCGCGGCATGTCCGGCGCGGCCGACACCGCTCCGCGCGACGGCATCGTGACGCTGCAGGAACTGCGCACGTACTTCGAGAGCCAGGTCAGCACGTGGGCCGGCCAGCGCGGCAAGTCGCAGCATCCGCAGATCAACCTGGAGTCGGCGCGCGGGGACATTCCGATGGCGATCAACTTCGCGTTCTTCGCCGAGGAGTCGCGCGACCTCACCGCCCGGCGAGACGAGTCGCAGCGCCTGCTCTCCGGGCTGACGCAGGTGCAGGGCCTGGAGCCCGGCGAAGCGGCCGCGGCGATCGGCGTCGTGAATCGCTACGGCCGCGGCGAAGCGCTCGAAGCGACCGGCCTGCAGCACCTGGACTTCGTGCGCAAGCTCGTCGACGGCTCGATCGACACGAACATGTACCGGGCCGGCGCGCCCAAGGCCGTGCTGCCGAACGCCGAAGCGCTCGGCATGGGCGTGCGCAAGCGCTCGCTGTTCAGCAACAAGTGGTTCCTCGGCGGCATGGGCATCGCCGTCGCGGACGCTGCCGCGGCCCTCGGAGGCGGTGGGGGCGGCGCATCGACCGCATCGCCGCAGCCTCTCGGTGATCCGCCGGGGCATCCATGAGGACGTTCCTGATGCTTCTCCTCGAAACGCTCATGCGTCCCACTCGTTCACATTCCTCAGCGTACTCGGCCCAGAACGTCACTCGGAGTCACGACATGGCGCGGCAAGGCAGCTTCCGTTCGAGCGAACTCACGTGGACGCGCGATGCCCGGGAGTCGGCTGCTCATCGCACGAAGGTGCGCCTGAGTACGTGGGCCTCTCGTCTCGCGGGATCGCTCGCGCTCTTGGCGCTGCTGTGCGGACCGGCGAGTGCGCAGTGGCGCCAGGGCGGCATTCCGGTGTCCTCGTCCGCAGCCTCGCAGTACAGCCCGTGCGCCGTGTCGGACGGCCAGAACGGCGCGTATGTGGCGTGGCTGGACATGCGAACTCCGGCTTCGATCCGTGTGCAGCACGTCCGTCAGGACGGCACGAACGATCCGCTCTGGCCGGCTTCCGGCCTGATCGTCCCATCGAGCGTGACCGAAAACTCCAGCCTCGTTTGCGCGTCCACCGGTGGAAGTGGGCTGTTCATCGCATGGACGGAGACCCATGTCGGTTCCGGCGACGATGTCTACGCCCAGCACGTGTTGGCCAACGGCACCGTGGACGCCACTTGGCCGCCCGGCGGCCGTGTCGTGTGCAATGCGGTCGGCGCTCAGGGCGAACTCGCCACGGCCGCCGCAGCGGGGCATGCCTACCTCGTGTGGTCCGACTGGAGAGGTGGAACGTACTCCGCCATCTACGCGCAGTACCTCGACACGACGGGATACATCGCCTGGCCCAACGGTCTCGCACTCAGTACCGGCCTCTTCCATCGCAGGACTCCGGACATCGTTTCGGACAACACCCATGCGTACGTCACCTGGTCCCGTTCGCTCGACAGCGCGGAAACCAAGCGGTCCGTGCGGGTGCAGCGAATCTCGCCCACCGGCGTCGTTCCGGGCTGGCCGGACAGCGGCGCGGTCGCGTCCGACAGCACGCAGTTGCAGCGCGAGCCTCGTCTCGCGGTCTGCACGTCGGGCGGCGTGTTCGTCGGCTGGGAGGAACTCCGCGTCAGCACCGGGTACGACATTCGCGTCCAGAAGTTCGGTTCCGACGGAGTGCGATCGTGGGCCGCGCTCCCCCGCCGGCCGGTTGCTCTGCGTGGCGCCGTCCGATCAAACGGAGCTCGAACTGACCCCGGATGGCACGGGTGGCGCCATCGCCTGCTGGCGGGACCGGCGTTCCGGTGACGACCTGTACGCACAACGCATCGACGACCAATCCCAGGTGTACTGGACCGCCCATGGCCGAGCGGTCAGCTCGGCCACCGGCGCGCAGTCGGGGCAGCGCTTGATCGCCGATGGGCTGGGAGGCGCCGTCGTCGCATGGGTGGACGAGCGTGCCACGCAGGACCTCTACGCCATGCACATCCTGGGGAGCACGGGAGAGCCGGATCCGGCGTGGCCGAGCGGCGGCAAGGCCCTGTGCATCGCGGATGGCCAACAGTCCCGCCTGGCGCTGGCCGACCAGGGCGATGGTCACGGCATCGCGTTCTGGGACCACCAACTGGGAACGAACTACTACAACACCTATGCGCGGGCGGTGATGCCGACGCTGACTTCGGCCACGGTGTCTCCGGCGATCAACATCGGCGGAGGTGTCGCGTCCCTGGTCACGCCGGAGGGAATCACGGCGGCCGTCGCGAGCATGGACGAGATCGACACCGTGAACGTCACGATCACACCGTCACCCGGCTACTTCATTCAGGACGTCACGGTGGACGGGACTTCGGTCGACTGCCCGCCGAACTACGTCATCCGCAAGGGCGGCGCGCTGGTCGCCACCTTCGGCAACACGGTCTGGGCGCAGACGGTGAGCACCAGTCCACGACTCTATCGCGGCGTGAGCTTTCCACTGGGCTACTCGAACAACGCGGTGACGTCGGTGCTGGCTCCGCTCGGCCCGCACGACGACGCGAGCTGGCGCCTCGCGCACTACGATCCGCTCTCCGACAGCAACAGGTTCGCGGGTGCGGGCGTGGACGTGATCAGCGCCGGCACCGGCTACTGGCTCGCGACGGCATCCGGGGCGCCCTTCCAGGTGACTGGCGTTCCGCTGCCCTCGACGCTTCCTTCACTCACGGTCGATCTCGCCGGTGACGGGATCAACGGTTGGAACCAGATCGGCAATCCGTTCCGGTTCCCGATCGCAGTCGCGGCGTTGGAGGTATCCGCCAACGGTGGACCGGCGATTCCGTTCCTCTCCGGCGCGAACGTCTCTACCGAGCACCACGTCTTCGAGTGGGCGGACACCGGCTACGTGGAGACGCAGACGCTCCGCCCGTTCCGCGCGTACTGGGTCAACCGGACGACGGGTGTTCCGGTCACGCTCGTCTTCCCGAACCGGTCGAGTGTCGGAGATCCCGCGCCGCCCGAGGTTCGGCCGGCCGATTCGCAGTGAGCGCTCGATGTCACGGCGCGGCAGGCCGGTGCTTTCGGCTCGACGATCCAGGTGGGCGC
>JADJLL010000040.1 GCA_016710095.1 Candidatus Eiseniibacteriota bacterium
TGTGCTGGGCCTCGCGAGCCAGCGAATCCGCGGTCTCCGAGAGATCCGCCGTGCGCGAGTCGTTCTCGCGGCTGGACGCGTCCATACCGGCGACCGAGTCCGCCACGTCGGCGATGCCGCCCGACTGCTGATGAGACGACTGCGCCATGCTCTCGATCAACTCGGCGACCGATTTCACGGAGGCCACGATGTCGTCGAGCGTGCGCGAAGGCCTCCACGAGAAAGCGGACCCGACTCCACCTTGCCGACCGAGTCTTCGATCAGGGACTTGATCTCGCGCGCTGCGGAGGCCGAACGCTGGGCGAGGTTGCGGACTTCGGTCGCCACGACCGCGAATCCCCGGCCCTGTTCGCCAGCGCGAGCCGCTTCGACGGCGGCGTTGAGGGCGAGCAGGTTCGTCTGGAAGGCGATTTCGTCGACAAATCGTGATGATCTCCGCAATCCTCCGCGAAGAGTGGTTGATCTCTCCCATCGCGGAAACAGCCGATCGCACGACCGCGCCCCCCTTGTCGGCGACTTCACGCGCCTGTCCCGCGAGCCGCGCGGCGTCCTGCGCGTTCTCCGCGTTGCGATGCACCTGGGTCGTAAGAGCCTGGAGGCTCGCTTGCGTGGTCGTAAGTTTTTCCACCCCGCTGGTGCTCGGCCGCACTCCGAATACCGGCGGCGGTCTCCCCCAGTCGCGCGGAGGCTCGCGACGAAGACTCGCTTGCCGAGGCCATACCACGCATGCTCTCGCGCAGCCCGACGATGAGCGCATCCACTCGCGCTCCCATCTCTCCGATCTCGTCCTCCGCGTCCAGCCCTGCGCGGGCGGCGAGGTCGCCCTCCGATGCACGCCTCACTGCGTCCGACACGGCGTGGAGCCGAGTGAGCACGGACCGGCCCACTCGCGCGAGCAGCGCGAGGGCCACAGCGAATGCCACGACTGCGAACGCGACGGCCACGAGGAGCGCGCGCTTGCGCGTCTCCTCGATACGTGCCTGGCTTTGCGCGCGGCGCTCGACGCCCGCGGCCACGCCGCGCTGGATCACATCCTTCAGCTCTCGCCAGCACGGCGTCTCCTTCTTCTTCAGGAGCTGCACGGCGTCCTCGGGCCGGCCCGCGATTGCGAGCGCCTGCACCTCCCGCTTCAGCTCGTCGTCCCGTCGCCAGAGCGTCGAGATGCTGTCGAGTCGCGCTCGCTCGAGCGCGTCGTCCACGGAGGCCTGCCGCGCTCGGCCGAACGCATCCGCGAAGCCGTTCATCGCCTTCTCGTAGTTCTCGGCGGCCTTCTTGTCGGCCCGGATCGAGCAGGATGTTGCGCGTCGTCTGTCCGGTCTGGAGCCCTTGCGCGTACATGTCGTTGAGCGCGAGCGTGAGCGCCAGCGGACCAGTTTCGTGAGCCTTGAAGGCTGCCGTCACGCGTTGCAGCCCTTGAAGCGCGACTGCGGTTCCGATCGCGCCGAGCAGGACGGCGACGCCACCCGCGAGGACAGGCCGCGTCCGGATATCTCTTCACCAACGATCTTGCGCTCATGTGTGGCTCCTCTTCGGCAGCCCATCGGGGCTCCCGTGACGGAACTCGGAGCTCGACCCGAAGAATACGGCTCCTTCGATGAATGGGAAGGCGCCCGAGCGGGCCTCCCCGAGCAGATGACGGCAGACCGGATCGAGCGGAGCGGCTTCGCTCACAGCAGGGACGAGCTTCACTCCGCCACAATCGCCGGCCGGCGCGCACTCGTAACACGCGACGCGATTGCGCCCGCGATGCTTCGCCACGTAGAGCGCCTGGTCCGCTTCACCGATCAGGTGTGCCAGCGCCTCTTCCGTCGCGCGGTGACCACCGTGCAACGTCGCCGCGCCGATGCTCGAGGTGACGTGCAGATCGCGCCGCCCCATCGAGACTCGCGTCGAGGCGACCGTGGTGCGCAGGCGCTCCGCGACGCGCTCGGCGCCGTCGGCGTCCGTGTCCGGCAGCAGCACGAGAAACTCCTCGCCACCCCAGCGCGCGACGAGGTCGACTTCGCGCAGCTGGCCCTGGAGCGCGTGCGCGAGTTCGGCCAGCGCGGCGTCGCCCGCGGGATGCCCGTGCCGGTCGTTGATCGCCTTGAAGTGGTCGAGGTCGAGCATGAGCGCGGAGATCTTGCCGCCCGTACGGTTCGCACGCTGCAGTTCGCGCAGCGCGTCGCGCGTCATGCTGCGGCGGTTGCGCAGCCCCGTCAGCGGATCGGATTCGGAGAGCTGCAGGAGCCGTGAGGCCTGGTTCTCGAGCGTGATGAACAGCGAGTGAAGGCCCTTCACGCCCGCGAGCAGGAGCGCCGAAATGAGAAGCGCGGCGAAACCGTCCCACGCACTCGTGGCCGCGTGGTTCGTGACGCCCCGCGCCGCGTCGACCCACACCACCGAGAGCGGCATCAACCGGCGCGAAACCATCAGCAGCATCGCGCTGGAGAGGCACAGCCAGGGCAGGCGGAACCGGCCCGCGCGGCGCAGCCCGTTCCAGGCGACGACGGCAGCGGCGACCTGCAGCACGACGGATGCGCTCAGGCAGACGACGGTGAAGGCGTACGGGGGGCTCATGCGAGCTTCGAGGTCCTTGCATGGGTACGCCGAGGGGAGCACGGGCGCGAGCACCGCGTGCCCCCGCAATATCGGCGGCCGAGCGCGTCGCATGAGCCGCCGGTCCCGCGTCGGCTTTCCGGCTCCCTCCGGGGGACGCGAGTGGGCCGCAAAATCGGAGCCACCCGGGGTCCCGATCGCGCGAAATGCACGAAATGATATTTCCGGCGTACGCCGGGTTGGTACACTCCCGGCCGTCCGGCCGCCCCCGATTTCCCCCCGACGTGCGGCCTCAGGGAGCCGCCATGCATCGTTCACCCCACGCCGCCCGCGCAGCCGCCCGGAGGATCCGGTCCGCCGCGCTCACGCTGCTGCTTTCGGCGCTCGCCCTGGCGTCGCCGCGCGCCGCGCACAGCGCCACACCGCTCGACAGCGTCTACACGACGGACGGAACGGTGTCCGCGGTCGCGACGACCGGCACGCGCACGTTCCTCGGTGGCAACTTCACGCGGGTCGGTCCCGTCACCGGGAACATCGCGACCTTCCTGCCTGCGATGCTCGATCCCACCCCCGGCTACCGGATGGCCTCCCGCCCGATCTTCACCAACAACCTCGTCTACGTCTCGATCCCGGACGGCGCCGGTGGCTGGTACGTGGGCGGACAGTTCACGCAGTGGCAGGGTCTGCCCCGGCAGGGGCTCGCGCACCTGCTCGCGGACGGCACGCTGTCCCCGTTCGCCCCCGCGCTATCGGGTGGCGGCACGTTCTCCGGCGTGCGCGCGCTCGCGCTCGCCGGTGGCCGGTTGTACGTGGGCGGTGACTTCACGACGCTCGACGGCCAGCCCTGCGACCCGCTGCTCGCGTTCGAGAACGACTCCAGCGCGCCGCTCGCCTGGAACTCCGGCGTCACGGCTCCGGTCCACTCGCTGCTGGCCTCGGGCGACACGCTGTACGCCGGCGGCACGTTCCGGACCGTGGCCGGGCTGGAGCGCCCCTCTCTCGCGGCGTTCGACGCCGTCAGCGGCGCGCTGCTGCCCGTTCAGTATCCCGGCCCACAGCCCGGCGGCAACGTCACGGCGCTCGGCACCGGCGACGGCACGCTGCGCATCGGCGGCTCGGTCACGAACGCCGGTGCGCCGACCGGCGCCGCCGCGTTCGTGGACACGTCCACCGGCGCCGCGCTCGCGCCGCACTTCGACGTGCAGGGCACCGTGCTCGCGGTGGCGCCCGACGGCGCGGGCGGCTGGTACCTGGGCGGCGCGTTCAGCGCGGTGCACGGACATGCGCGCACCAACCTCGCGCGCGTCGGCCCCGACGGCATGCCGACCAGCTGGAATCCCGCCCCCGAACGACACCGTGCATGCGCTCGCGCTCGCCGGCGACACGCTGTTCGCCGGAGGCTGCCTTCGCGCTCGCCGGCGCGTCGTCCGCGTACGCTTCGCGGCCTGGCGGGCGAGCACCGGCGCGAACTGCTTGAAGCAGCACGCCCGCGGTGGACGGGCGGGTGAAAACGCTCGTCGTCTCCGGAGGACAGCTCTACCTGGGAGGGCTCTTCTCGCTCGTCGGCGGATTGCCGTCCGAAGGGCTCGCCGCGATCGATCGCGCGACCTTCGCGCAGGCGTCACGGCAGCCTCCCGGCGCCATGCGGCTCGTGAACACGCTGCTCGCCGCGCACGGCCGCATCTACGCCGCCGGCGCGTTCACGTCGGTCACGTCGCCGGCGGGCAACATCGCGCTCACGGACACGCTCGGCACGCCGGCCGCCGGCCTTCCGCTCTGCGACGGCACGATCGAGGTGATCGAGAGCGACGGCGCCGGCGGATGGTTCGTCGGTGGCTACTTCTCACTCGTGGGCGGCGTCTCACGACGCTCGCTCGCTCGCGTCCTGCCCGATGGCAGCGTGGACGCGGCGTGGAACGCCGAGCTGCTCTCCGAAGCGAGCGTGCTGGCGCTGACTCGCGTGGGTGCACGCCTGTACGTGGGCGGTTACTCGCTGCGCACCGTGAGCGCCCAGAACGCGACGATGGTCGCGCTGGACGTGGCGACGGCCGCTCGTGTCCTGGCCGGTTCCGTCGTCTCGAACGCCGTCGTCACGTCGATCGGCGCGAACGCCGACTCGGTCTGGTTCGGCGGTCAGTTCTCCGCGGTCAATGGGCAGCCCCGCTCGTGTCTCGCCTCCGTGCTCGCTTCGAACGGCGCGCTCACCACATGGGCTCCGCTCGTCACTTTCGCCGGAAACCAGCCGTCGGTGCTGGCGGTCGAGTACGCGAACGGCGTCGTCCACGCCGGCGGCTCCTTCTCGGTGGTCGGCGGACCCTAAAGAACGAGCTTCGTGGCGCTCGACGGCGTCACCGGCGTCCCGACGGCGCTGACCGCGAACGCCACCAACGTCGGCCCCGGCATCGTCCGCGCGCTGCAGGTCAGCTCGACGCACGTCTACCTCGGAGGCTCGTTCGCCTCCGTGAACGGCTCCCCGCGGACGAACCTCGCGGGCGTCGCACGGACCAACGGGCAGGTGCTCGGCTGGAACGTCGCCCCCGACGCGAGCGTGTTCGCGCTCTCGTTGTGGGGAAGCAAGCTCTACCTCGGCGGCGGATTCTCGACCGTCGCGTCCACCGCGCGCGCGCGCACCGCCGCGATCCACGCGCTGACCGGCGTGCTCGACGCGTGGAATCCCGTCGTCCCGGACATCGTGCATGCGGTCGAACGCTCGGGCGAGACCGTCGCGTTCGGCGGGCGCTTCGTGTCGCTGGGCGCTTCGGCGCGCGGCGGCGTCTGCGCGTTCGATCCCGCCACGAACGCACTTCTCCCCTTCACTGCGAACGCGAACGGCGAAGTGCGCGCGCTCGCGGCGACGGACCAGCACCTCTACCTCGGCGGCCAGTTCACGAACGTCGGCGGGCTCGGCCGCGTGCGGTTCGCCGAGGTGACGACATCCGGCGCGACCACGACCTGGGCGATCACGCCGCAGATGACCGTCCACACGATCGCGCTTCTCGGCTCGCGCCTCTACCTCGGCGGCGAGAAGGTGCAGGCGGGGTACGTCGGCGCATGGGACCGGACCTCGCACACGCTCCAGTCGTGGAGCTGCAATCCGGTGGGCATCGTGCGATTGCTGCAGGCGGACGGCTCGCTGCTCGTGGCCGGCGCGTGCTCCGGCATCGGCGGCGCCGCGCGCACGAACGCATTCGCGCTGCGCACGGACACGGGCGCGCTCACGCCGTGGGCCCCGCGCTTCGATCAGGGCCCGAACCACCTCCAGTTGCACTCGGGACGGTGGTACGCGGGCGGCACGTTCAGCGCGGTCAACGACACGCTGCGCTACGGCATGGCGGCGTTCGATGCCGGTTCGGGCGCGCTCCTGACGTGGACGCCCGCGTTCGACGCTTCCGTGCTCGCGTTCACGTTCGCGCACGACACGCTACTGGCGGGCGGCTCGTTCACGACGGTCGGCGGCGTGCGGCACCGAAACTTCGTGATGCTCGACGAAGCCACCGGCGCGCCGCTCTCGAGCGAGCATTCGGCGAACGCACCCGTCGAGACGATCTGCCTCTCCGGCGGAAGCGCGCTCGCGACGGGCCGGTTCTCGTCGTTCTCGATGGTGCCCCGCAACGCTCTCGCGGCGCTCGACGAGCACGGCCGGGCGCTGCCCTGGAGCGTGAACCTCACGGGCTCGGTACTCTCGCTCGCGATGTCCGGCGCACACGTGTACGCGGCGGGCAACTTCTGGCTGTTCGATCCTCCCGCGCGGGACTTCGCCGCGGCCTTCGACACGGCCACGGCGGCCGTCGGGCCGTGGGCTCCGCAGCCGGACGGCACCGTGTACTCGCTGCGAGTGCTCGACGGCTCGGCGTGGTTCGGCGGCACGTTCACCGCCGTCGGAGGGGCCACGCGCCACAACATCGGGCAGACCGACCTCGCGACCGGCCTGGCGACGGGCTGGAACCCGAACGCGAACGGCCCCGTGTACGCGATCGCGAAGGACGGCGGCACCGTGTACGCGGGCGGGATCTTCACGACCGTCGGCGGCCAGCTGCGCAATCGAATCGCGGCGCTCGATGCCACCACCGGCCTCGCGACCGCATGGAACCCGAATGCGAGCAACACCGTGAACGCGATCGCGATCGCCGGGGACCGGGTCTACGCCGGCGGAGCGTTCACCACCATCGGCGGCGCGTCGCGCCGCAGGCTCGCCGCGCTCTCCACCACGACCGGCCTCGCGACGGCGTGGAACCCGGATCCGAACGGCACCGTGAACGTACTCGACCAGCGCAACGGGCTCCTGTTCGTGGGCGGGCTCTTCGGCTCGTTCGGCAACGGCGCCGTGCCTCGCGCCGGGCTCGCGGTGCTCGACACCGCGACGGGCGTCCCGACTCCTTTCGTCGCGGACGCGAACGCGACCGTGTACGACCTCGCGCATGCGAACGGCGCGCTCTACGTGGCCGGGGCATTCACGACCCTCGGCGGCCAGACGCGTTCCGGCATCGCGGCGCTCGTGGACCCGAGCTGGAATCTCGAGCTGCTCGACGCGCCGCCCCCCACGCGCGCCGGCCTCGCGCTGTCGCCCGCGACGCCGCAGCCACTGCGCTCGCGCGGCGTGCTGCGCTTCTCGCTGCCCTCGGCGGGGCGGGCGAAGCTCGCGCTCCACGACCTCGCCGGCCGCGAGGTGGCCGTGCTGCTCGATGCGACTTCTCTCGCGGCGGGCACGCACGAGGTCGCGCTCGACGCCGGGCGGCTGCAGCCCGGGGTGTACTGGGCGCGACTGCAGTGGAACGGCGAGACACGCGCGCAGAAGGTCGTCACGCTGCGCTGAAGGCCTCACGCTCGAGAAGACGAGGCCGCCGCGGGATCGCTCCCGCGGCGGCCTCCTGTTTCATGGCGTCACGCCGCCCTCCGGGCGGCCGTCGCTCGGCGTTGCGCCGCCCGGAGGGCGGCCGCTTCTCCTTCTAATAGGCGAACAACTGCGCCTGCAGCACGAACTGCTTCCCGTCGTCGGCCTTGTCGCGCGACAGGATCGCGTAGGCCGCCTTCAGGTTGAACTTGTGCCCGGCGTCCCACCACGCGAGCCCGCCGAGCATCTTGCTCTCGTCGGCCTTCGCGGCGTCCTTGTAGTCGCGGATCGAGTACTGCACGAACGGCGTCACCTTCGCCTGATGGAAGAACCATCCGGCCTCGACCAGGATCGCGGTCTGTTCGACGAGCGCCGGGAAGTACTCCCCGCCGTCGTACTTCGTGAGGTCGGCCTGGAACGTGAACGCGTCCCCGCCCTTCACGGGCTGGTCCACGAACACGTCCGCGCTCAACGTGCGGTAGTCACGCTGCACGTCACCGCCCGCGCCGATGGACCACAGACGGCGCTTGCCGAGCGTCGTGCCCGCATAGAAGAGTCCGGTGTCGGACTCGAACGGGTAGTACGCCACGCGGAACGCGCCCCGGAACGGCTGACGCGCGTCCGTGCCGCGCGAACCCTGGAACAGGCCGGCGCGGTACTCGAGGTGGCGATCGCCGAGATAGCCACGCGCGAGCACGCCGTAGTCGCGACCGACCTTCGACTGCGTCGAGTCGCTCTGCAGGAACGAGTACGGACCGTAGTCCGGGGTCAGGAGCGACGCCGCCGACTGCAGGCCGTTGTGCGACCCCGGCACGAGCAGCATGCCGGCGTCCACCTTGAACTCCGAGCGCACGGTGTACGTGACGACGGCGTCCTGCAGGAGCAGCGTGTTGTCCTGCTTCTTGCCCGTGGACAGTCCCTTGCCGAGGTTCGGCGCGTCGGTCTCGGAGAAGATCGAGATCCGATCGTTCACCTTGCCGCCGACGATCACGCGGAAACGGCGAAGGAACAGGTTCTGCTGCCAGTCCGTCGTGTTCACGGGCTGGAGTTCCTCGGCCTGCATCTGGGCGAGCACGCCGAAGTTGAGCTTCGTGGCGCCGTCGGCGCTCACCATCTGCCACTGCGCGAACGCGGGACTCGCGGCGAACATCACCGCCCCCACGCACCACGCCATCCACATGCGTTTCATCGGAACGACTCCCTTCGTCATCACTCGGCGCCGATGCCGAGATAGGTGCGGAGCTTTTCGTCCTCGAACATGTCGGATGCCCGCTTCTCGGGCGCCATGAGCGAGACGAGGATTCCCACGATGAAAGCCGCGGTCATCGAGACGAGCGCCGGGTTCTTGAGCGGGAAGATCGCCTTCTCGTGCTTGAGCACGTCCACCCACACCGTCGGCCCGATGATGATCAGCGTCAGCGCGAGCACCGCGCCGGTCAGGATCGACGTCACCGCGCCGGCCGTCGTGCACTTCTTCCACACGATGGACATGAGCAGCGACGGGAAGTTGGCGCTGCACGCCACGGCGAACGCGAGGCCGACCATGAAGGCCACGTTCTGCTGCTTGAACACCATGCCGAGCAGCACGGCGATCGTGCCGAACACGATCGTGGCGGTGCGGGCGACCGCGACCTGCTCCTGCTCGGTCGCCTTGCCCTTCTTGATGACGCTCACGAAGATGTCGTGCGACAGCGAACTCGCGCCCGCGAGCGTGAGGCCGGCGACGACCGCGAGGATCGTGGCGAACGCCACGGCCGCGATGAACCCGAGGAACGCCGTGCCGCCGAGATGCTCGGCCAGCAGCGGCGCCGCCATGTTGCCGCCCTTGTCGAACGACGTGATCAGTTCGCGCCCGAGGCCGCCCTCGGTCAGCCCCGGCAGCAGCGCCGCGGCGCCGAAGCCGACGATCGGGATGATGATGTAGAAGTAGCCGATGAAGCCGGTCGCCACGAGCACCGACTTCCGCGCGGCCTTCGCGTCGGGCACCGTGTAGAAGCGCATGAGGATGTGCGGCAGCCCCAGCACGCCGAACATGAGCGCCAATCCCAGCGACACGGCGTCGAGCGGATTGCTCACGAGACCGCCGGGCTCGAGCGCCGACTGGCCGTACTTGGCCGCGACCGCGCCGTAGAGTTCGCCCGGGCTGAAGTGGAACTTCGACAGCACCATGAGCGTCAGCACCGTGACGCCCAGCAGCAGCAGCACGGCCTTGATGATCTGCACCCAGGTGGTGGCGATCATGCCGCCGAAGAGCACGTACGCCAGCATCACGACGCCGACGGCCACGACGGCGACCTCGAACGAGATGCCGAACATGAGCCGGATGAGATTGCCCGCGCCGACCATCTGCGCGGTCGTGTACACGAGCACCGTGAGGATGCCGCCGATCGCGGCCGCGATGCGCACCGGCGTCTGCTGCAGCCGGAACGCGACGACGTCCGCGAACGTGTACTTGCCGAGATTCCGCAGCGGTTCGGCGACGAGGAACATGAGCGCGGGCCAGCCGACGAGCCAGCCGGTCGCGTAGATCATGCCGTCGTAGCCCTTCGTGGCGACGAGTCCGGCGATGCCGAGGAACGACGCCGCGCTCATGTAGTCGCCCGCGAGCGCGAGACCGTTCTGGAATCCGCTGACCGAACGGCCGGCGGCGTAGTACTCGGAGGCCGACTTGGTCCGGCGCGCCGCCCACCACGTGATGACCAGCGTGAGCACGACGATGACGAAGAAGAAGCCGATCGACGCGGCGGTCGGCTTGCCGAGCGAACTCTGCACGGCGGGCACGGCGGCGGCGGCGCCCGATGCGGCGGCCGCGGCGACGGCCGGCGCGGCGTTCTCGAGGAGCGTGAGGAGCGCGGTCATGACTTCACCTCGTCACGGAGCTTCTTCACCTGTGCGTCGTGCGAGCCGTTCGCCCACACCACGTAGAGCGCGGTGAGCACCCACGCGAGCACGATCACGCCGACGCCGAGCGGGATCGCGAGCGTGGTCGCCTGCCCCACCTTCTGTGCGAGCGCCGCCTTGTCGAAGGCGATGAGCAGGATGAAGCCGTAATAGACGACGAACAGCGCGATCGTGAGCACGATGGACACGGTCCACTTGCTCCGCACGAGCGCGGCGAACGCCGGAGAACGCAGTACGTCTTTCGCGTTCCGGGCCATGGAGTCCTCCCTCGGGATGCGGTCCGCCGGCCTTCCCTGCCTCAGCAGAGATCGGCCAGCCGGCGGGCCTGCAGGCGCGCGCGCAGGGCGAGAAACAACTCGGCCGTGGCGAGCGCGTCGGTGAGCGCGTGATGGTTCGCGTACGGCGGCAGCCCGAAGTCCTCCCGAGCTTCGGGCAGCGCGGTGCGTGGTGGCGTGGGATGTGGGGTGAGTTGATGACGACGATGGTGGAGCTTCTGCAGCAGTTCGACGGTGTCCACGACGCGCGGCTTCGGCCACGTCAGGCCGTGCGCCGCGTACGCCGCGCGCAGGAAGCCCAGGTCGAGCTGGCCGAAGTGCACGAGCAGCGCGCCTTCGCGCGCCCGGCGGTCAATCTCCGGGAGCACGGCGCCCAGCATCGGCGCGTGCTCGAGTTCACCCGGAAGAATGTGGTGCGCGCGCAGGCCGTCCTCGGGAACGGTCACACCGTCCGCGGGCCGCACGAGCGACTCCCAGCGCTCACCCCACCGGACGACTCCGCCGCGCACGGGCACCATGCCGGCGGACAGGATGACGTGGCGCTTCGGGTCCAGCCCCGACGTCTCGAGGTCGAGCGCCCAGTAGGTGACCGTCTCCCAGTCCGGTGACGTGCGCAGGAAGAACACGGCTCAGCCCAGCCGATCCGTCGCGTGACGCAGGCGCACCGACTCCTGCACTTCGCGAATCGCGAGGAAAACGTCCTTGAGCTGGCTGCGCTCGAGCGAGCTGAAGCCTTCGAACGACGCGACGGCCTGCGGCTCGCGCCCGGCGCGCAGCGCCTGAAGCTGGTCGCGCAGGCGCAGCCGCATGAGGAAGCGGAACGCCTCGGAGAGCGTGGCGGCGCCTTCGGCGCTCAGCACGCCGGCGGCGGAAGCGGCGGCGAGCCGGTCGAGCGTCCCGCGCTCGCTCACGCCCGCTTCGAGCGCGAACAGCCGCGCCAACGCGACGATCGGCGCGAGCCCGCCGCGCTTGAGCTCCACGCCACCGTGGTCGAGCTTGATCTGGCGGAACGCGCCGAGCGGCGGCGTGAAGCCCAGCGCCGTGCGCGCCAGATGCGCGAGGAACGTGCTCTCGCGCGACGCGCCGCGCGCGACGTCCTCGAGCGGCGCCAGGTCGAGCGCGCCGTGGACGACGCGCCAGTCGAAGAACGACGACGCGTCGAGCAGCGCCTGCGGATCGGGCGTGCCGATCCAGCCGCGGAACGTCGCCTGCCATCCGGGGAGCGGCTGGCACCACTTCGTCGCCATGAAACCGCCGGGGCACTCCGGGAACCGCGCCGCGATCAGGCCGCGCACGACGCGCTCGGCGAGCCCCTCGAACCAGCGCTGGTGCTCGGGCGTCGTGCCCGCGTGGACGAGCGCGTTGTCCTGGTCGGTGAGCAGCGTCTGCTCCATGCGCCCCTCGGAGCCGAACACGATCCACGCGTACGGCGCCGGCGGGGCCCCCAGCTCGCGCTCGGCGTTCCGCAGCAGCGCGGCCGCGAGCGTGTCGTTGAGCCGCGACACCACGCGCCCGATGCGCGCGGCCTCGAGCCCCGCGGAGAAGAGCGAGTCCACGATCTGCGTGAGCGATTCCGCGTAGTCGCCGAGGTCGCCGGGATCGCCGGACGCGACGCGCTTGAGCAGCGCGATCGGGCTCTGCACCTGCGCGCGCAGCAGGTCGGTGTCCGTCAGCACTCCGACGATGCGCCCGTGTTCGGTGAGCGGCACGTGGTGCACGCGGCGATCGAGCATGAGCATGAGCACGTCGAACAGCGACGCCCCACCCTCGAGCGTCGCGACCGGGCTGCTCATGACGTCGGCGACGGGCGTCTCGGGGCCGCGACCTTCGGCGAGCACGCGGCTGCGCAGGTCGCGATCGGTGAGGATGCCGTCCGGCGGTCCGGCGACGAGCACGGAACTCACGCCGCGCTCGCGCATGACGCGCGCGGCCTCGCCGGCCGTCGCGCCGAGCGCGATGCCCACGGGATCGCGCGTCACGAGCGCCCGGGCGGAGCGGCCGAGATCGAGTCCGAGCGGCGGCGCCTGCAGCGCCGCGCTGCGCCGGAGCCGGTCGGTGAGGTCGAGCAGGAAGAACTCGCGGAACGCCGGGGCTTCCATGAGCTGCTCGAACACCGCCGCGGGGATCCGGTACGCGAGCACGTCCTCGGCGGCGACCACGTCCACGTGCGGGCTCGTGCGCCCGATCAGCGACGGGAACGCGAACGCATCCCCCTCCTCGAGCACCTGCACCGCCGCGCCGTCGCGCTCCAGGCGCACCGTGCCCTTGCGCACCACGTAGAGGTGCTCGGCGCGGGGCCCGCCCCGGCGCAGCGCGAACTCACCGCGCGCGAGATAGACGACCTCGAGGGCCTCCTCCACGGCGCGGAACGCCGCGGGGCCCAACTGGTCGAACGGGGGCTGGTGACGCAGGAACTCGGCAGGTTCCACGACGGGACTCCGCACGTCGCGCGTGACGGCCCCAACCGCGCCCGCGCGAAGATTCCATTCTGTCGCTGCACTCCGGATTCCGCGCCGTCGTCACGGCTATCCCACATCACTCGCGCGGAATACCCATCATCCGCCCGGAGCCTACGACTTCGCATGCACCGGCACTAGAGCCAATCACGCCCGCGGGACGGGGACCAGCGGCCGGCGTGGGCGTCCGCTATCGCGGGTTTTCCGCGCGCGGGCCGAGCGGCAGCCACAAGCGCGCGACGCAGCCGCGCGCGCCGTCGCGATTGGCGAGCGAGAGCGCGCCGCCGTGCGCCTCTGCGATCTGGCGCGCGAGCACGAGCCCGATACCGCTGCCTTCGGGTTTGGTGGTGAAGAACGGCACGAAGAGATTCGCGCCGTCGGCGATGCCCGGCCCGTCGTCCACCACTTCGACTTCGAGTCCCGATTCGTTCGCGCTCCAGCCGATCGAAACGCCACCGCCGCTCTCGCACGCCGCGTCGGCCGCGTTGCGCACGAGGTTGATGAGCAGCTGGTCGAGCTGGTCGCCGTCCGCCTGCAGCGTCACCGGCGTTCCCGCGCGCACCGCGACGGTGAGCCGCGACTCGAGCGCCGCCGTGCGCCGCACCCACTCGCTCACAGCCATCGCCGCGGGACTCGGTGCGGGCAGGCGCGCGAGCTGCGCGTACGCGTGCAGGAAGCGCCCGAGCGAACGAGCGCGCGCCTCGATCACCGCGAGCCCCTCCCGCAGATCGGGCTCGGCGGCCGCCGCGCCGGTCCGCTCGATGCCGGACTGCAGGCTGCCCGCGAGCGACTGGATCGGCGCGAGCGAGTTGTTGATCTCGTGGCTCAGCACGCGAATGAGGCGCTGCCACGCCTGGCGCTCCTCGTCGCGCAGCGCGCGTCCGAGGTCGGAGACCACGACGAGGTCGTGCGGCCGGCCTTCGTGGCGATACACGCCGCGCCGGATCTCGAAACGCCCCGAGCGTCCCGGCAGCGCGAGGTCGGCGACGCGCGGGGCCTCGCCCGCGAGCGCGCCCGAGAGACCGAGCGAGACGGCCGAGCGTCCGATCGCACGTTCGGACGGCAGCGCGAGCCACTCCTCGCCCACGCGGTTCACGACGCGCAGCTTGCCCGAGGGGTCGAACGCGAAGAGCGCGACGTCGATGGACTCCATCACCTGGCGCAGCAGCGAGGCCGCCTCGAACGACTCGTACCGCCGCTGGCGGCCTTCCTCGGCGAGCGTGTTGATCTCGTGGTACGCGAGCCCGAGCGAGTCGTACGGATCGGCGCCGCGCGCGCGGATCGACGTGTCGCCCTCGCGCACCGCCGCCACGAGGTTCGCGAGCGTCTGCAGCGAACGCGTCGCGCGTTCGCGAACGGCGAGCGCGCCGATCAGCCACGTCACGAGCACCGCGACGCCGAGCAGCATGCGCACGCCGGGATCGGCATTCCAGCGCCAGAGCGCGACGACCGCGAACGTCACCGCGGGCGCTCCGCCGGCGAGCGCGAGCCACGTCACGCGCGCGTCGTACGACAGGCGCGTCTTCTTGCCGCGCGGCGCGCTCACGATCCGGGAGCCCGGATGCCGTGGCGTTCGAGCCGCCGGTAGAGCGCGCTGCGCGACAGCCCGAGCGCGCGCGCCGCGAGGCTCACGTTGCCGTCGTGCCGGTCGAGCGCGCGCTGGATGAGCAGCCGCTCGGCCTCGTCGAGCGTGAGCCGTTCGATCGGCGGCGCGCCTCCGGCCGGCGCGCGCAGGCCGAGGTCCTCCGTGCCGAGTTCGCCGCCGCGCGCGAGCAGCACCGCGCGTTCGATCGCGTGGTCGAGCTCGCGCACGTTGCCCGGCCACGGATGCGCGAGCAGCGCCTGCAGCGCTTCGGGCGTGAACGTCGAGACCGTCTTGCGGTACCGCTTCGCGTAGCGCTGCAGGAAGAACGCGGCCAGCGCGGGCACGTCCTCGGGGCGCTCGCGCAGGGGCGGCAGCGAGATCTCGACCGTGTTCACGCGGAAGAGCAGGTCCTCGCGGAACCGTCCGGCGGCCGCCTCGGCGTGCAGGCTCGTGTTCGCGGCGGCGATCACGCGCACGTGCACGCTCCGCGTACGCGAGGAGCCCAGCCGCTCGCACTCGCCGCTCTGCAGCACGCGCAGCAGCTTCGCCTGCTGGGGCAGCGGAACGCTGGCGAGATCGTCGAGGAACAGCGTGCCGCCGTCGGCCAGCTCGAAGCGTCCCGCGCGATCGCTCGACGCGCCGGTGAAGGCGCCCTTCTGGTGGCCGAACAGTTCGCTCTCGAACGTGCCGTCCGAAAGTCCGCCCGCGTGCACGGCGATGAACGGACGGTTCGCGCGCGCGCTCATCGCGTGCACGAGCCGAGCGATCAGCTCCTTGCCCGTGCCGTGCTCGCCCGTGATCAGGACGTTCGCCTCGCTCGGCCCCACGCGCTGCGCGAGATCGAGCGCCGCGCGCATGCCGGGCGACTCGCCGACCAGCTCCGGCACGCCGTCGCGCCGCAGCAGCTGGTTCTCCTGCTCGAGCCGCGCCCCGCGCCGCAACGCGGCCGCGAGTTCGACCTGTGTGCGCAGCGTCTGCAGCAGCCGGTCGTTGTCCCACGGCTTCTGCACGTAGTCGCGCGCGCCGCGGCGCACGGCCGCGACCGCGCCGTCCACGCTCCCCCACGCGGTCATCACGACGACCGGCATGGCGGGATCGAGCGCGCGCAGCCGCTCGATGAGGTCGAGCCCCTCGCCGCCGCTCGTCGTGTCGCGTGCGTAGTTCATGTCGATCAGCGCGAGCGCGAAGTCCTTCTGCTCGACCGCGTGCAGCACGAGCGCGGGACTGGTCGCGGTCTCGACGTCGAAACCCTCGCCGCGCAGGAGCAGTCGCAGCGCGGCGAGGATGTCGGGATCGTCGTCGGCGACGAGAATGCGCGCAGGCGTCTCGTTCAAGCGTTCGCTCCCATGGAATCTGGCGGACCGCCCGCGTTCGGGGCGGCCCGCAGGCTAGCACGGCATGCGCTCAACGCTTGAGTCGCTGGAGGTCCTTGCGAGCCGGGTCGAGCTCGGGATCGAGCTGCACCGCCGTCTGCAGCTCGGCGATCGCCTCGGGCTTCTTCGCCTGCTGCTCCAGCGCGAGCGCGAGCCGCCAGCGCGCGACCGCCGGTGTGGGCGCGGCCGGCTCCGGCTCCGCGCCGAGGTAGTGGCGCAGGTAGCGCTCGGCACGCACGGGCTCGACGTGGTCGCTCACGAGCTGCCGCCCGGCGGAAAACCACGCGTCGCGCCGCCCGTCCATCGCTGCCTCGGATTTCGCGAGCGTCGCGTCCAGTTCCTCCCAGCGCTTCTGGTGCGCCTGCACGGCGGCCAGCACCTGCCAGGGCGCGATGCGCCAGGGCTCGAGCGCCGTGGCCTCGGCCGCGAGCTTCTCGGCGAGCGGCACGTCCCGGCGCGAACCCGCGAGCCACTGCGCCAGCGCCGCTTTCGCGCGAGCGCTCGCGGGATCGAGTTCGATCGCCTTGCGCCAGCACAGTTCGGCGCGCGTCGTGTCCTTTTCGCGCAGCGCGTCCTGCGCGCGCATGCCCCAGCCGCGCACGGGGTCGGCCGCGACCAGGCGATCGAGCAGCGCGGAGCGCTTCTTCTTGTCGCCCCCCACGATCCCCGGCGCCATGCGATGGAACTCGATCAGCGCCATGAGCGATTCGACGTGTCCGGGATCGACCGCGAGCGCGGCCTCGGCCTCGCGCTTGAACGCGCGCGCGGAGCCGAGCGCCTTGAGCGGGCCGGCGTCGCGAGCGCGCAGTCCGTGGGCCTCGGACAACGCGTAGTGCGCGTCGGCGGAGCCCGGAGCGGCCTTCACGGCGCGCTCGGCCGTGGCGACCGCAGCTTCGTACTCGCCTTCGAGCGCGCGCACCCGCGCGAGCACGGCGAGCGATGCGGCGTCGCCGCGTGTGGCCGCGAGCGCCGCGGCACGGCGGTAAGCGCCGCGTTCGTACAGCGTGGCCGGATCGCCGTCCGCCCCGGCGAGCACCGGGGCGGCGGCGAGCAACAGCAGCAGCATCGTCGTGGGACGAATCATTCGAATGGAATCTCCTGACCTTCCGTCGGCGGGGAGCGTTCGGAAATCAGTCCCCCCGGAGTGCGAGCATCGGGTTCACGCGCGTGGCGCGCCAGGCCGGCACCCACGCCGCGATCAGGCCGGAGCATGCCAGAAGTAGCGTCACCGCGGTGTAGGTCGGTGGATCGGTCGGACTCACGCCCTGGATCGTCGCCGCCATGAAGCGCGTGACGCCGAACGCGACCGCGAGCCCGATGACGATGCCGAGCGCGGTGAGCTGGAACGCCTGTCCCACGACCATGCGCAGCACCATCGAAGCCTCGGCACCGAGCGCCATGCGGATGCCGATCTCGCGCGTGCGCTGCGCCACGTTGTACGCCATCACGCCGTACAGGCCGATGGCCGCGATGATCAGTGCGAGCACACCGAACACGCCGATCATCGAGGCGAAGAGGCGCCGCACCCAGAGCGCGAAGCGGAACTGTTCGCGCATCGTGCGGACCTCGTACACGGCGATGTCCGGATCGATCGCGCGCACGCTTCGGCGCAGCGCGGCCGCGGCCAGCGCGCCCGTGCCCTTCGCCTCGACGACGAACCAGAGCATCTGCCCCGACTCCTGCGCGTGCGGCACCCAGACGCTCCCCCCGGGCATGTCGTCGGATTCGACGCCCTGCACCACGTCTCCCGTCACGCCCACGACCGTGGCCCAGCCGAGCGAGTCCGGCATGCCCGCGAGCCGCAGGCGCTGCCCGAGCGGATCACGCCCCGGGTAGAGCCGCTTCGCGGCCTCTTCGCTCACGAGCGCGACGCGCGCGCTCGTCGAATCGTCCTGCAGCGTGAAGTCGCGTCCCTTGAGGATCGGGATCCCGAGCGTCTTGAGCGCGCCGGGCATCGGCGTCCACATCGCGCAGTTCGGACCGGAGTGCTCGTCCTTCACGTCCGGCGTGATCACCGTGCGGGACCAGTTGTCCCGGCCGAGCGGAAGGTTGTTGATCGCGGACGCCGCGACGATGCCCGGTTCGGCCTGGAGCCGCCGCTGCAGCTCCGTGAAGAACCGCACGCGCGAAGGCTCGTCCGGGTAGAGCGCGATCGGAAGCAGCACACGTCCCGCGACGATGCCCTCCGTGCGCAGCTTCTTCCCGGCCTGGTCGTAGTGCATGAACGTGCGGATCATGAGCCCCGCCGCGATCAGCAGCACGATCGAGAAGGCGATCTCGGCGACGATGAGACCGTTGCGCAGCCGCTGCCCGCCGCGAGACGTGCCGGCCTGCGCTCCGCCCTCGCGGAGCGCCTCGACGAGATTGCCGTCGGAGGCGTGCAGCGCGGGCGCCAGCCCGAACACGATGCCCGCGAGCATCGTGAGGACGACGGTGTACGCGAGCACGGGCCCGTCGATGTCCCAGCGCAGGAACCACGGCATTTCCATGGGAATGCCGCGCGGCCAGATCGTATTGCCCCACATGCCGAGCGCGACTCCGGCGCCGCCGCCCAGCAGCGCGAGCAGCACGCTTTCGGTGAGCAGCTGGCGCACCACGCGCCCGCGGGACGCGCCGAGCGCCACGCGGAGCCCGATCTCGCGGCGGCGCGTCGCCGCGCGCGCGAGCAGCAGGTTCGCGACGTTGGCGCACGCGATGAGCAGCACGCACACGACCGCGAGCAGCATGACGATCATGAACGGGCGCGGACCGCGGCTCCAACGCTCCTGGATGTCGAAGGCCTGGACGGCCGTCTGCTTCATCTC
>JADJLL010000041.1 GCA_016710095.1 Candidatus Eiseniibacteriota bacterium
ACGGTGGACCCACTGACGAACAACGAGTTCACCACTCCTTCCTCGCCCGGATTCCAAGGCGTGGCGAGCGCGGTCGAACGGTCGATCGCCGCGATGCCCAGCCGCGGCTGTCCGCCGATCTCGGTGAACATGCCCCCGACGTACACTTCGGACTCGCCGACCCAAAGGGCGTACACGCTGCTGTTCGCCGCGGGATCCCAGGCCTCGATCTCGGCGGTGGCCAGGTCGATCGCCGCAAGGCCGAAGCGCGAGACGACCGGGCCCGCGAAGATGTCCCCGAGAACAGCCGTGAACTCGCCGCTCACGTAGACCGTCGAGTCCTTCACGACGATGTCCGTCACGAGTCCCGGGTAGGAGTTCTCGACGTCGGAATAGATGTTCGCGCTCCACGCGGTCGCGGCGCCGGTGACCGCGTCCACCGCCGCCATGCTCACCCGGCTCTGCCCGCCGATCGCACGGAAGCTCCCCCCGATGAAGACCGTGTTTCCACTGACCTCCAACGGCGACCTCCCTCGTCGTCGTAGGCCGTACCGCCCGGGTACCAGTCGAGGATCGCACCCGTCTCCGCGTCGACCGCGCCGCAGTTCCAACGGAGCTTCCCGGCGAGTGTGTTGATCTGGCCACCGACGTACAGCGTCGATCCGCGGAGCGCGAGTGCCCTCACGGTCCCCACGGCGCCGGGGTCCCAGGAGGAGACCGACCGGTCGGCGAGCAGATGGGCCAGCCCCGATCGCGCCACCCCGCCGACGGACGTGAACGAGCCGCCGAGGTACCAGCCACCCGCGCCATCGGGTATCGCGCAGCGCACGTTTCCCGACGCGCGGCCACTCCGGGAGTAACTGGCGCCGCTGACGACGTCGTGCCGACGGGACTGCCCGTGAACGGTCCCGACGTACTGGAAGCGCCCACTCCGAGGTAAGAGCGACTGCTCCCAGCCTCGCGATCGTGTGGACGGTGCCGTCGGTCAAGGGCATCTCGACTTCGAGCATCTGGGCGAGCGCCGGAGTGGCGAGTGCGACGAGAACCGAGACCGCGAGCAACACTCGGCGACACGTATCGAATGGGCGCCGCGGAGAACCGAAGGAAGAGCGAACCGTCGCGTGATGAACTGCATGGGGATGCTCCCGCGTTCGCTCGCCGTGAGCCGAGACATCTCCGCGGGGGGGTGCGTGAGGCCGATCTCGCAGCGGCGTGACGCGAGAGTAGCACCGCCACTGTTCGCGCCCCCGAGTTGCAGGCGGCGTTTCACGGCAAGGGCACGTCGTCACTCGAGGGGCCTTCCGCCCACCGGGACTCGCGCGACCGAGGGCTCGCAACTGGCCCCTCGACGGGCGTGCGATGCACTCCTTACTCTGGCGACCGGTCGAGAATTCCCGTCACACGAGGCGAGCATCGGCGTCGGATCATGACAGCCCGCCTACACCACCGCACGCGAGGCCGCCCTCACTCAGCCGTTCGGAGGACTCGTGCTCACCACGCTTCGCGCTCGTCATGCCTCGCTGCTTCCGCTCGTCTTCGCGTGCCTCGTCCTCCTGCTGCTTCCGGTGGCCTCGCACGCGACCACGGCGCCGGACCTGCGCGGCCGAATCGTGATCGACGGCTACACTTCGGACTGGAGCCCGGACGAGAACGTCTTCGGGGACAACGGCACCCAGTACTCCCAGGAGCCGACGAACGACTCGCGCTGGGGCCAGTACAACGACTTGTCCGGATTCCGCGTCACGTGGGACCGACGCGCGCTGTACGTCGCGGCCGAGGGCGTGATCTGGGACAACAACATGGTGCTCCTGATCGACATCCTCCCGGGCGAGGGCTTCGCCGACATGTCCCTGCTGGACACCTGGCGACGGATCATCTCGTTCTCGCCCGGTTTCGCCCCAGACCTGTTCCTCGCCACATGGGACGGGAACGCATGGCCGCGGCTGCTTCGCCACATCGTCGGCAACCAGATGAACGATCAGCCTCCGGGAGTGGATTTCGAGGCGGTCTCCACGTTTTCCCAGGGCAACTCGGGGCGGGCGATGGAAGCGCGCATTCCGTGGTCGCAGATCGTCCGCTTCCGCGCGCCGGGATGGGTGCGCGACACGGTCATCGCCGGGCAACCCGACACGCTCTCCCTGCTGCCGCCGGGCTCCTCGGTGAGGCTCGCACAAGTGCTGACCGCCGGCACCGACGGCTCGGGCGGCCCCGACGTCGCTCCCAACAACAGCAACGGCTGCTCGGACTATGCCGGAGTGCCGATCATCGAGGACAACTTCGCGATCATTCCGCTCGATGTGGACAACGATGGCCTTCCCGACCTGGGCGCCTCGCCGCTCTCACGAGTCACGTTCAATGTCGCCGTGCTGCCGGTTCGTCGCTCGAGCTGGGGAGCGTTGAAGACGAGCGGGCGCTGACGTTCGGGGCGAGTCGCGCCGTATGGCCGCACGACCGCCTTTCGCTCGGCCTCTATCGCCTGCTGCCGCTCATCGGTGAGAGCGGCATGGGCGAGGCCCGCTCGCCGCTCAGGAACCCGGGCGCCGCGTGTCGCGATCACATTCATCAAGCTCGGCATGGCCTCGAAGCACGTGATCGCGCGGTTCGAGGCCGAACGCCAGACGCTGGCAATGATGGACCACGCCGCCGCCGGCGCGCACCTTCGAAGCGGGCACGACGCCGCGGAGGCGCCCGTACTTCGTGATGAAGTGCGTGCGCGGCATCCCGATCACGGCGTACTGCGACGAACACCGGCTGTCACCGTGCGAGCGGCTCGAATTGTTCCCGCGCGTGTGCGAAGGCGTGCAGCACGCGCACCAGAAGGCGATCCTTCACCGCGACCTCAAGCCGTCGAACATTCTCGTCGGCGAGCAGGACGGCAAGGCGACACCGAGGATCATCGACTTCGGGCTCGCGAAGGCGACCGCGCAGAAGCTCACCGGCGAAGACGTGGACACGGAAGTGGGTGCGCGGCGGTTCCAGCTCTGCATGTACCGGCTCGCGCTCCTGCACGCGTCGACAGGCGCGAAGGACGCCGCACTCAGGTGCCTGCGGCGGCTCGCGGAGTCGGGCGACGACGAGCTCGACGAGATCGCGAACGATCCCGATCTGCGGACGCTGCACGGCGAGGCGTTCGACGCGATCGTCGCGCGCGTGCGTGCGAACGCCGCGAGCGCCGGCAGGGATGGAACGCCCCGGACCGCGAGAACCCCTCGGAAGCGGGTCGAATCGGTAAGCGCCCTTCCTCCCAAGGCGTGACTTCGCGAAGGCGACCCGGCCGCGAGACAGCAGAGCACGCACGCGTGACTTTTTGAATCATTGCCGTAGAATTCGATAAGTGACAGACTCGGCGCATGACTCGCCCGACTCTGCGGCCTCATCCTCGCGCGATCGAGGCGCTGGCTTCTCCCGTTCGTCAGGATCTCGTCGTCCTGCTCGAGAACTCGCCGCCACTCGCGGTGACGGAACTCGCTCGGCGGCTCGGAAGGCGCCCCGACGCGCTCTATCACCACCTGCGAGCGCTGCAGCGGGCGGGGCTGGTGGAGCGCGATGAGCCGTGGCCATGCCTCCAGCGCCGAGCGCATCGTGGGCACCATCGCACGCGCGAGCGTGCGCGACTTTCGGCGGGCGATGCGCGCGGCGGCGGCCCGAGAGGGACCTCATCCGAGCGCGCACCGCTCGAGCGTGTGGTTGACGGCGACCGAGCGGCGGGAGGTCGAAGCAGGACATTCGGCAGCTCGTGGCGACGTTGCGCTCGCGCGAGCCCGGCGAAAAGCGCACTCCGTATACCTGGACGTCCGTGCTCGCCGCTGTCGTCGGCCCCGAGCCGGGACCATCCGCGAAGAAGGGCCGGTCGCGCACGAGCGCGGCGCGTAAGGCGTGAGCTGAGCGCGCGCGGACATTTTTCCCCCGGGTCCGCCCGGCCCATTCCAAGCCCCCCGCCTCGATCTCAGCTCAACGGGGCGATCGGCAGGCTCGTGTAGCCGCGGAACTGGAAGCCCGGCCGGCGCACGGCGCCCGGCAGCAACTCGAGCCGCGGCATCGCGGCGGCCAGCGCACCGAACAACGCCTCGAGCTCGAGACGCGCGAGCGGCGCGCCGAGACAGAAGTGGATCCCGCCGCCGAACGAGAGGTGCGAAGCATCGCCGCGTGCGATGCGAAACGTGTCGGGCTCGGGATAGCGGCGCGGGTCGCGATTCGCGGACCCGATCATCAGCCCCACGCGCGCTCCGCGCGGCACCGGCGTGCCGGCCACCTCGAACTCGTGCTCGAGCACCCAGCGCTGGAAGAACTGCAGCGGCGGATCGAAGCGCAGGGTCTCCTCGATGGCGGGCTTGAGCAGCGCGGCGTCCGAGCGCAGCAGGTCCCACTGCTCCGGATGCGCGGCGAACGCGGCGACGCCGTTGCCCGCGGCGTTCACCGAAGCCTCGTGCCCCGCCATGAGCAGGAGCATCACCGTGCTCGTCACCTGCGCGTCGCTCAGTCGCTCGCCGTCGACCATCGCGTCGAGCAATCCGCTCAGCAGGTCGTCCGCCGGCGTGCGCCGGCGCTCCGCGATCAGGCTCGCCGTGTACTGCATGAACTCGCGCGCAGCGGCGTTGGCGCGCGCCTTCTTGTCGTCGGGCGGCTGCGGCTCGTACATGCCGACGACGTCGTGCGACAGGGCGAGGATCGCCGCGCGATCGGATTCCGGCACGCCGATCAGGTCGCAGATGATGGCGAGCGAGAGCGGTTCGGCGATGTCCTGCACCAGGTCCAGCGCGCCGCGCTCGCGTCCGGCTTCGAGGCGCTCGGCCACGAGCCGCTGCGCGATCGGGCGCTGGCGTTCGATCGCCCGCGGAGTGAACGCTTCGACGACGAGCCGGCGCAGCTTCGTGTGATCGGGCGGCTCGAGCGAGATCAGGTCCCAGCGCTCGAACGCCGCGAAGTCGGCGTAGCGCTCGTCATACCAGGGCGGGAGCTTGCCGTCGGCGACGAACTCCTCGGTCGTGTAGCGGTGGGAGTAGCTGGAGCCGAGCCGCTTGTCGCGCCACGCCGCGTGCACGTCGGCGTGCCGCGTGATGAACCAGATGCCGCTCGCGGGCGAGCGCCACACCGGGTGCGCCTCGCGCAGGCGCGCGTAGGTCGGGAACGGATCGAGCGCGACGGCGGGATCGGTGGGATCGAACAGCAACGGCAGTTCGGTCATGCGCCGGCCTTTCGCAGCACCCACGTCGTCATGCTGCGCATGCCGTGGACGAGCGTCGTCTTGAGCGGATCCACGAGTGTGCCGCCCAGCGCGGCGGCGGCTGCCGCGAGGCGCGCTTCGTCGACGAGGTAGCGCGTGGAGCCGTCCGGCAGCACGTATCGGTTGTCGCCGAGCGGGCGCAGCTGTCCGTCCAAGCCGGCGGTGGAAGCGAGCCGCGCGAAGAACAATCCGCCCGGCCGCAGCACGCGCCAGCATTCGCCGAGCATCGCGTGAAAGTGCGCATCGTCGCGCGCGAAGTGCAGCACGGCGCTCACGATCACGACGTCCGCGGACGCCTCCGAGAACGACATGCGTTCCACGGGCTCGACACGGAACGCGTCCGCGGGCAGGGACGGCGCCAGTCGCGCCGCCAGCGCGCGGACCGCCTCGATCGCGGCGGCGCTGCTGTCGGCGCCGCAGACGTCGTACCCCTCGCGCATGAGGAAGACGAGATTGCGGCCGCCACCGCAGCCCGCATCGAGCACGCGCATGCCGGGCGCGATCCGCCCGCGCAACAGCTGGTCGAACAGGTAGACGTCGATGTCGCCGAACTCTTCATTCAGGTCGCGCATGGCGGCGAAGCTATCAGTTGGGCCGTGCGGGCGTCAGCGTCCGATGGGCGACCAGGCCACCCCGTCGGGGCTCGACTGCGCCTGCACGCGGGCGAGCGTCTCGCCCGTCACGAGGTCGAGCACGAGCACCGAGTCGTCGTTGCGCACGGTGACGAACGCGTGGCGGCCGTCCGGATGCGGGAAGACGCCGGCGGTCGAAGGATCCGCGATCGGGGTTCCGCGCAGCGCGATCACGCGCGTCACCTTGCGCTTCACCACGTCGAGCATCACGAGCGCGCCGGACTGCGCGTGCGGCACGAGCGCGTGCTTGCCGTCGGGCGTGAACTGCACGCGGTACGGAAAGCCGGGCGACGCGACGCGAGCGACGACCTTCAGCGATTCGGCGTCGATGATCGAAATGGTGTCTTCGGCGCGATTGCCGGCGACGACCCAGCGGCCGTCGGGCGACACGCCGACGCCTTCGCACTCCTTGCCGGTCGGGATGTCGGCGAGCTTCTCGCCCGTGGCGAAATCGAACGCGCTCACGCTGCCCGCGGTCATGTTCGAGCAGTAGATCCGGCGGCGGTCGGTCGAGAGCGCGAGCATGTGCGACAGCGCGTTCCCGGTCCGGATCACGCGCTCGACCGCGCCCGTGCCGACGTGCACGACGAGCAGCGCGCTGTCGGCCTCCGCGGTGCAAACGACGCGCTCGGCATCCACCCAGCGCACATCGTGAGGCTTGCGGAAGGGCGCGAGGTCGATGGTGCGCAGCGTTTCGCCCGAGGGCAGCGCGATCACGCTGAGCCAGCGCTGCGGCGCTCCGGGGCGGGCGTAGTTCGTGACCACCACCGTGCGGCCGTCCGGCGACACGGCCGCCTCGTGCGGCGCGGCGACGACCTTCACGTGCCGGTACGCCTCGAGCGTCGCGAGATCCACGAGCGTGATGCTGTCGGATTTCTGGTTCACCACGACGACGGTGCCCGTGAGCTTCGCGCTCGCAGCCCGCACCAACGTCGGTGCGAGAAGAGCGGTGAAGAGGGCGGTGCCGACCGCGATCACGAGCGCGAGCGAATGATTCGACATGGGCATGGACGGAGGCTCCGGTGGAGGACGACGGTGCGTGGAGCGGCATGCTCCGCGCTGCGCCCTCCGGCCGCCAGCCCCCGCGACCCGGCGCGGACATATCCGTGCGCGAACGCTTCGGCGGCGCGGACGGACGCGGAGTGCGTCGCCCGCTCCGCTCCCACCCGTCATTCTTCCGCGCCTGTCGCCCTGCTCTCGCGCCGGCGCCCGTCCGCGCGGCACGCTGCGCCGCATGACGACACTCCGCGTGGTCCTCGCCGCCTTCGCCGCCCTTGTCTTCGTCGCGCCCGCCGCCGTCGCGGACGAAGCGCCGTCCCACCTCGCGAAGCTCGCTGAGCAGGCGAACGCGTTGCAGCCGCTCGTGCGCACGACCCTCGCACGCGACTTCCTCGCGCAGGTTCCGAAGCTGCCGCGCATCGCACCGCGCACGGTCTATCGGGACTCGGCGCGCACGCGCGCGTGGAGCGCGAGCGAGGCCGCGGCGCTGCCGGACAGCACGCGCACCAAGCTCGTCCCGCGCACGCTCGACGAGCGCTTCTACTACGACACGCGCTACGGCTCACCGCTCGCGTACGTGCGCGCGCTCGAGATCCTCGGCGAGCACGGACTGCGCGGCGTGCGCGGCAAGCGCGTCGCGGACTTCGGCTGCGGCGCGCTGGGGCAGCTGCGGCTGCTGGCCGAGAACGGCGCGCACACGGTGGGCATCGACGTCGACCCGCTGTTGAGCGCGCTCTACAGCGAGCCCGGCGATCACGGCACGGTGGGCGCGGGCACGGTGCGGCTCGCCACGGGCCAGTGGCCCGCGGAAGCGCGCATGGTGAGCGAAGTGGGTGACGGGCTCGACCTGTTCCTGAGCAAGAACACGCTCAAGAACGGCTACCTGCATCCGGCCGAGCCGGTGGACGCGCGCATGCTCGTGCATCTCGGCGTGAGCGACAGCGCGTTCGTCGCGGCGCTCGCGCGCAGCGTGCGTCGCGGCGGCATGGTGATGATCTACAACCTCTGCCCCGCTCCCGCTGCTCCGGGCAAGCCGTACATCCCTTGGGCCGACGGCCGCTGTCCGTTTTCGCGCGCGATGTGGGAGACGGCGGGATTCCGCGTGCTGGAGTTCGATCGCGACGACGGTCCGGCCGCGCGCGCGATGGGACACGCGCTCGGCTGGGACGCGGGCGAGAACGGCATGAAGCTCGAGAGCGATCTGTTCGCGACGTACAGCTTGTTCGTGCGGAAGTAGGGGCGCCGTCCGCGGGCGATCGAGCAGGCGAGGTCTCGCGTCTTTCCTTCCGAAACGCCGCAAGAGTACTGGACTGCACGACTCGGCCCGCCGACACTGCGCCGCATGCCCTACTGCCCGCGCCTCGCGCGCTTCCTGCTCGCCGCGCTCCTCGCGGCCGTTTCCTCGGGCCTCGCCTTCGCGGTCGAAACGCCGGGCCCGTCGCGCTACGAGGGGCGCCGCTTCGTGCCATGGGCCGGAGACTCGGCCGACTTCCAGGCTGTGCGCGACCTGATCGCCCAGGGCGACACACTGCGACTGCCCAACGTGGACGGGCGCGACATGCACCGTGCTCGCGTGAAACTCTACGATCGCGCCGACACGCTGAACCTCGCGCTCCGCGCTCGACTGGCGGGGCGCACCCCGGTGGATTCCCTGGCCATCGCGACGACGTGGGTCAACGAGTACGACGCGGTGAACCCGGCCCGCGGCGCCGTCAGCGGCCGCACCCTGCCGGCGGCGCGGGTGGCGCTCGGCATTCTCGAGCGCCAGCTCGGCTCCGACCATCCGGCACTCATCGCGCCGCTCCAGCGCATGGCCGCCGTGCTCACCACGATCGCGCGGGCGAACGAAGCGCTGGCGCTCGGCGAGCGCCAGATCGCGCTGCTCGAGCGGCTGACGCCGTACGACACGTCCGCCGTGTCCGCGGCGCTCGTCTCGCAGGCTTCGCGTCGCTCCACGCTGGGCGACTACCCCGGCTCGGCGCGCGACGCGCAACGAGCGCTCGCGATGCGGGAAGCGCGCTTCGGAGCAGGCAGCCTGCAGACCGCGGACCCGATCGAGTGGATCGCCATCGCGGCGGCGCGACAAGGCCGCTACGCGGAGGCGCTCGCGGGATTCGAACGCTGCGAGTCGATCCGCCGCGCCGGGCGCAGCACGGGCGACACGCGGCTGGCGCGCGCACTCTTCAACCAGGCCGAGATCCTGAACCAGATGGGCGAGACGGATTCGGCGCGCGTGCGGCTGGGCCGCGCACTCGCGATCTGGGAGCTGCCGCAGAACAACGCGTCGCCGGAAGGCGCCAACGGACACCGGCTCATGGGCGCGCTGCACCGCGCGTCCGGCGACTACGAGAACGCCCGCCGCGAAATGCAGCGCGCCTACGACATCCTGCGAGTGGCGATGGGACCCAACAGCACGCAGGCGGCGAGCAGCGCCGAGGGGCTGGCGGGCTTGCTCGAGGAGATGGGCGACTTCGCCGCCGCGCGGCCGCTGCGCCAAGCGGCGCTCACGAGCCGCATCACCGTGCAAGGCGCGGGGAACGGCGAGACCGCGCGCGCGCGCAGCGACTTCGCACGATTGCTGCTGGTGCTGGGCGAACGCGACTCGGCTCGCGTACAGGCCGAGCGCGCGCTGACCGCGCGCGAGAAGGCGTACGACGCCGCGAGCCCGAACCTCCTGAACGAACTGCTCACGCTGGGCGACATCCGTCGCGCCGACGGCGACCATGCCGGCGCGCTCGCGCTCTACGCGCGCGCCGAGCGGGCGGTCCGCGATTCCATGCGTGCCGGCGACGCGCGGCTGGCGACGGTGCTGCGCCGGGTGGGGCACGCGCGTCTCGCGATGGACGACGCGCGCGGAGCCGACGGCGCGTATGCGGCCGGGCGCGAGGTCGCCACGCGTGCGCTTGGCGCGGGCCATCCGTTGACCGCGGACCTCACGGCCGATCTCGCGAACGCGCGCGGCCGCGCGGGCGACACGGCGGGTGCCCTCGCGCTGGCGCTCGAGGCCGAAGCCGCGGGCGCGAGGCAGTTCGAACTTCAGTCGCGCACGCTGTCGGAACGCGAGGCGCTGCTCTATGCCGACGTGCGGGCGTCGGGGCGCGACGTCGCCATGTCGCTCCTCGCACGGGGACGCCCCGGCAGCGCCGACGTGCGCCGCGTCTGGGATGTGGTGGCCGCCGATCGCGCACAGGTCCTCGACGAGCTCGCCGCGCGCCGGCGCGCGCTGCGCCGCGCCGAGGCGCCGGCCACCGACTCGCTGCGGCGCGCCTACGAGAGCGCGAGCGGCGCGCTCGCGGCGCTCGTGGTCCGCGGAGCGGGAGGAGACTCGTCCTTCACCGACCGCCTCGCGCGCGCGAGCCGCCGACTCGAACAGACCCAGCAGGCACTGGGCACGCGCAGCCGCGCGTTCCGCGACGAGCAGGCGCGCTCGCAGGCTCGCCTCGAAACCGTGGCGAAGGGACTGCCCGCGGGCGGCGCGCTGGTCGCGTATGCGCGCTACTCCCCCGAGCGCCGCGAGGCCGGCACGCTCGGCTCGGACCAACTGCTCGCGTTCGTACTGCCGTCGCCCGGCGGAGCGGCGACCGTGGTGGCGCTCGGCTCGGCCTCGCACGTGGATTCGTTGGCGCGCGCATGGCGCGCGGACCTCTCCCGGCCCACCCCGACCGAGGAGGCGTGGGTCGCGAGCGGCACCGCGCTGCGGCGCACCATCTGGGACCCCATCGCGGCCCGGCTCGGCGCGGCAAAGCGCGTGCTCGTGGTGCCCGACGGCGAGCTCAACGTGGTGCCGTTCGCCGCGCTGCCCGGCGCCGACGGCCGCGCGCTCGTGGAGCGCGGCATGGACGTGCACCTGCTCGCGAGCGAGCGTGACCTCACGCCTGTGGACGCGGGCACCGCGTCGGGGCATGGGCTGCTCGCTCTGGGTGGCGCATGGTTCGACTCGCTCGGCGCCGAGCCGGCCCCGGCCATGCTGCTGGCCGCGGCCGCACCCGTGGGCGGCACGTGGCGCGGCCGGGTGGCGAGTTGCTCGGAGTTCCGTGGCGTGCGTTTCGCGCCGTTGCCCGGCACTCGCGCGGAGGCCGAGGCCGTGGCGGAGGCGTGGCTCGGTGCGCGAAGCGCCGAACCGGCCATGCGACTCGACGGCGCGGAGGCCACCGAGGCGGCTCTCAAGCGCTTCGCCCCGGGCAGGCGCGTGCTGCATCTGGCGACGCACGGGTTCTTCGTGAACCCGGAGTGCGGCGGCGCGTCCTCGGGAGGGCGCGGCATCGGCGGGCTCGCGCAGGCGCCGGCCTCCGGCGCGGCGGGTTCGACCGCGCACACCGGCGAAGACAATCCGTTGCGCTTGTCCGGGCTCGCGCTCACCGGCGCGAATCGTCGAGCCGACGCACCCGCCGGCGCCGAAGACGGCGTGCTCACGGCCGAGGAGTTGGCTGCGCTCGACCTGGGCGGCGTCGAATGGGCCGTGCTGTCGGCGTGCGACACCGGTGTCGGTGAGATCGGCCGCAGCGAAGGCGTGTTCGGTCTGCGCCGCGCGCTGCAGGTGGCCGGCGTGCGCACGGTGCTGTCGAGCCTGTGGTCGGTGGAGGACGAATCCACGCGGCGCTGGATGGCGGCGCTCTACCGCCACCGCCTCGGTGGCGAGGACACCGCCGCCAGCGTGAACGGCGCCATGCGCGACGAACTCGCGCGCCGGCGGGCGGCCGGTGAATCCACGCACCCGTTTCACTGGGCGGGCTTCGTGGCGTCGGGCGACTGGCGCTGACGCCGAACAGTCGCGCACAAGCGAACGGCCACGACTCGACAGCGAGCCGTGGCCGTTCGGCGTTTGGCGCGCCGCCTCTACTGCATGCGGATCACCTTCAACGTGCTGACGGTCCCGCCCGCCAGCATGCGCACGAGGTAGAGACCCGGCGGCAAGCGATTGCCCGAGTCGTCGCGTCCGTCCCACGAGATGTTCTGTCGTCCGGCGGCATACGAACCATGCGCCAGCACCCGGCGCCGGGCGCCGGTCACATCGAGCACCTCGAGCGTGACCTCCGTGCCCTGGGCGAGATCGAATCCGAGCCGCACGTCGGTACGGAAGGGTGACGGTGTCGCCGACACGATGCGCGTGCGCACCGGAGGAGCGCCGGCCTCCGTGTCCGTCGTCGTCGTGCTGATCTCCAGGCGATAGCTGCCCGACTTGACGACGTCACCGGAGCCCGTCTTGAACACCACGACGGCGTAGTTGCCCGGATTCGAAACGTTGAAGGCGACCTCTTCGCTCGCTCCGTTGCCCGCCAGCCAGCCCGCGCGCTTGCGCGCGAGGGTCCGGTTCTGGAACGGCTTGCCCGGCTCGTGCACCGCGAGGCCCCAGTTGACCGTGCCCGAGGTGTTGACGAGCCGGATCGTGTACCGCCCGAAGGCGAGCGGGAACGTGTGCACCTGCATCAGCCGATGCGCCGCCACCGTGTACGCCCCGAAGGTGCCGATGCTGGTGGCGTGCGAGAGGTCGCCCACGATGTTCGTGAGGTAGCTCGTCGTGTCCGGCTGCCGGAAGTTGAGCGGGTCGCTCTCGGTGGCCCGCACGATGCCGAGGTCGAACCCGCGGCGCGCGGTCGAGGAGACGTCCACGACCATGTAGTCGAGTTCGCTCGGTCCCCACGCGGACGTCCCGATCGGATCGTCGAAGCCCTCGGTGGGGCTGGTCGCGACCTCGTGCAGCCACAGGTCCACGTCGTCGTCCTGGCGAGGCATCAGCGCCACGCCCGCCCACTGCGTGACCGCATGGTTCGAAAGCACGGGCACGCGAATGCCGTCCTGGTTGTTGTGGAGCGGGTCGTCCTCCGGCAGCGTGCTCCAGCCCGCGTCCACCCGCGGCGCGGCGCCGCGCCAGATGGGCGTGTCGAACGACGCGACCGGCGGCGTCCACACCCACGAGCGGCCGAAGCGATTGTCGTCCTCGTTGGTCTCCACGATGTTGTCGTCGGGATCCACGTCGACCCAGAGCACGCGCCGCCCCGCGGGCACGACGGCGCTGAAGGCGTTGCGCGAGGTCACAGTGCCGCCCGCGGGCACCGACAGGAACGTGGGGCCGCCCACGCTCGTCGACGCATGCCGGATGCGAGTGCCGAGCAGCGGCGCCACCAACTCGCCTTCGTTCGTCACCGCGAGGTTCATCCAGGTGGCGACCGCATCGCCGTTGAGGATCGCGCCGGGCTGCACCGAGACGGCCGAAGCATCGTTCGTCGCGCGCGGCACGAGCGGCGCATTCCAGCCCAAGGGCTGGCTGGGCGTGGGCTCGGGCGCCGCCGGCTCGATCCGGAACTGGAAGTCGATCGGGCCGGTGCCACCCTCGGGATTGCGGTACAGCGCGATCGCGTACGTGCCCGCTTCGAGCGCCGAGACGACCATCGCGGACGACCCCGTGAATCCCGAAGTGACCTTCGCGGAGTACGTCGAAAGACTCGCCGTCTCGAGATCGTCGTCCAGCCACACGGTGCTGACGTTCCCACCATTGAGTGCGGGGGCGCCGGTCACGATCAGGCTGTACTTGCCCGTCTCGCCGGTGCCCACCACGAAGTGGAACAGCTTCATCATCTGGTCGGTGGCGAGAGACACGGTGACCGAGTCCCCCACGTTGATGTTGCTCGAGACGATGTGCCGCAGCTTGTATGCGGCGGGGCCGCCATCGGCGTTCACCACGCCCACGTTCCAGACCGTGTTGTTGTTCGGGGCCTTGTTCGCGAACACGGCGTCCAGCTCACCGTCGCCGCGCGCGCTGGTGCGCATGGGCGCGGCGAATCCACTGAACGAACCGAAGGTGTTGTCGAACACCTTGAGGTCGACGTCCGCGAACGCGGTGGTCGCGAAGCCGTACACCGCGGCCCACGGGGCGCTCACCTGGAACTGCCCCGACGTGTAGACGTTCGAGAACTGGAATCCGTCGCAGTTGTCGTAGGCGGTCGGCGCCGTGATGCCGAGGAACTCGTGCCCGGCGTCACGCACCGGAGCCCCCACGCCCACGCGCTGCACGTTCACGGTGAGATTGTCGGGCTCGAACACGAACTGGCGCGCGAGGTGGTTGTTCGTTTCCGAATCCTCGGCGTGGTTCTCCTGTGCATCCAGCCACACCTCCGCGGTGTGGCGCCCGCCCAGCACGGCGAAGGGGCCCTGGTTGTTGTACTTGCGCGTCGCGCCCGCGGCCACGCTGCTGGTGGCGAGCGAATCCAGCTGCCTGCCGTCCACGAGGAAACGGATGTATCCCGCCGCGACGCTCAGCTCGCCGGCGTTCATGTAGGCGGTGTTCCAGTAGCTCGCGCCGCCGCCATCCAATGAGCTGGACGTCGCCGTCGCGCCGGAAGTGGCCGTGTTGTCCGAGCGCAGCACGATCGGGCTCTCCCAGCCACTGGGCTGGATGAGAGGGAACAGCAGGTCGCCCGGTTCGGGATCACGAATCCGGTAGGGGCCGGCGGTCGCGTAGGAGTTGCTCCACTTGCCGGTGGCGTCCTGCGCCCGGAGCATCACGTACCAGGTTCCGGGGCCCGGAGCGGTGACGGTGAACGAGAATCGACCGCTGTCGGCTTCGACCGAGGTGTTCGGAATGCTGGGAGACGCGGCGATCAGAAGGCTGTATCGCTTCGCCCCCGACCAGTCGTCGGTCGCCGGCTGCCAGGTCATGTCGATCGTGCGGTCCAACGACGGCGAGAAGGCGAGGCCCGCGTTGTGGCTGGTGGACTGGAAGTAGGGCGAGATTCCCGGAACGTTGGTGTCGAGTTCGTAGCCGGCGTTGCTCATGGTGTTCCACAGCGCCGAGCGATCCAGCTCGGGATGCCGCGCGATGAAGTCGTTGATGAATCCCGAGGGGCCATTGGCATTGGCGAGATCCATCGCATCCATCACCGGGTTGAATCCGAGCGTGAGCTTGTCGGATCCGAATCCGCCTCGAGGATCGTCCTCGAGACCGCCGTCGGTCAGGTCCACCAGCAGCGCGCCGAAGAAGCCCTCCGTGAGATAGGGATCGCAGGCGCACGGGTTGCCGTTCGTATCGGTGCATTCGCCCAGTGATTCGACCCAGCGGCCGTTGCGCACCGCAAGGCCGTACTCGGACTCGAAGGTCCGTCCCACGCGGTCCGCCAGGAAGTTCGCGAATCCTTCGTTGATCGCCGTTCCGCCGTCCTCCTGGCAGAACGCGCAATGCCCCGGGTCCCCGTTCGCGTTGTTGCAGATGCCGTTGTCGTAGTCGTGGTCCGGCACGTGGAAGAAGCTGTGCTGCACGTGGTGGCCGAACTCGTGCATGTGCGTGCCGGACTGCCAGCCGTAGTCGCGCCCTCCCACGACCGTCGGGATGTGGATCTCGCTGCCGTCGTAGTTCGGCCAGTCGCTGCTCGGGTACTGCACGTCCACCTGTGGCGTGTTCCAGCCGTACGAGGCGACGTACCGCGCCGCGCGATACACGTTCGTGAACACGTGGCAGATCGAGTTCCCGAGATTGCCGTTCGGCGAGAAGGTGCCGAAGTCCGCGGTCGAACCGCCGAAGTCGTCCTTCACGTTGGTGCGGAAGATGTAGTTGAACTCGAGGTTGTCGTCTTCCACCACGACGCGGCTGTTCGCCATCTCGATCTCGACGTAGATGTCCGGGCCGGACTCGTCCTCGGAGCCGCTCACGCTGAAGCGGCCGTCCGCATCGGTCGTGGTGGTGGCCATGAGTTCGTCGAAGTCCCAGTCCTCGTCGTACACGCGCACGGTCGCGCCCATGACGGGAATGTTCTGGCCGTCGTCGCGCGTGTAGAGAAAGCGTCCTTTGACGAGCACCGTGGTCTGCACCGAGCCGGCGTGGTCGGGCGACGCGACGCGCACGGGCTTCAGCGTGCCCGCGCGCGATTCGCGCGAGACCGGCTGGAGTCCCGGGTCCGCAGCGGCGATCGCGGCCGACACCGGCGCCGTCACGATCTCGCCGGGCAGCGACAGCACGCTGCCCGGAGTGGTGAGACGGCCGTACTGCTCGGCGGAGAGGTCGAACGTGCGAGTGATGCGATCGGTCCCGGCGTTGAAGCTGATGCGGATGCCGGCGCTCTCGGTCGTGGGAGTGAACGACACCCGGATGACGCGCGTGCCGCGTGCGGTGATGAGGTAGGGAGTCGCGGGCGCGTTGTGCGTGAATCCGGTGGCGCCGCCGGTCGGGGCCACGGAGAACGACTGGAGCATCAGCGTCTGGCCGGAGCCGATCACGATGTCCACGCTGATCGGCACGCCGACCTTCGCGGGCTGGGTGTATCCGCTGAGCTTCACGGTGACCGGCACGACGCTGGAGGCGTGCGCCGCCGGCACGCTCAGGCAGCACAGCAGCAGCAAGGCGAGCAGGCGGCGGATCATCGCGCCACCTCGCGGTCGGAAGAAGGCGCCGGCAGACGGTCACCGACCTGCTTCACGAGCTTCGCGCGGCGCGATTCGAGCTTCGCCGCCGACGCGAACTCGCCGCGCGAGCGCGCGTGCGCGATGCGCAGCTCGAGCAGTTGTACGCGCGTCGAGTTCTTGCGCGCCTCGATGGCCTCGGCCAGGTCGCTCCGGGTTTCGTCGTCCGTCGCCGCCGCGAGCCGGGCCCGGAGTTCCGTCAACGCCACCTGCTCGGCCTTCAGCGCCTCACGCAGGGCACGGCGTTCGAGTGAGATCGGGCTCTCGTCCATGCGGACGACCTGCCCCGGCACGTCACCGACCGGAGGCTTGGCGAGACCTTCGCCGGCGGTCAGGGGACCGAGAGCGAGAATGGCCAGAAGCGCCAGGAAGCTGCGGAACGCGGGCGAAAAGCCGATGGACTGGCGGCCATGGGTGGCTCCGGGTGGGGTGGGAGTGCAGCGGGAGGGCTTCGCTGCACTCCCAAACGTGCGCGGCGAGAAAAAGCGCACGCGGGATCGTCGGCGCGGCGCGGCGGCAACTGGCTTCACGCTTCGAGTCCGCGGGGAGGGCAGTAACGCCGCGCGGTGCTGCTGAAGTGATCGGGAGATCGCACGCATCCCGCTCGACCGAGTGGGGCCGTCCCGGCGCTTTTCGCTTCTCGCCCGCGCTCCTCGCTCGTTATGGTCGCCGCTCTTTCCACGACCGCCTTCCCCACCGTGACCGGAGGCCGCCCCCCCCCCGATGTCCGAATCGAACATCCCGGAGATCACTCCCACCGAACTCGCGCGCGCGCTCGAAGCCGGCGAGCCCTGCAGCTCGTCGACGTACGCAGGCCCGAGGCGGTGAACCAGGGCCGCATCGACCTGCTGCCGCTGGAGCGCTTCGTCAACATCCTGGGATCGCAGCTGCTGGCGCGAACGAACCTGGGCGGCACGGGCATCGACCCCGAGCTGCGCACGGTCGCGGTGTGCGGGCACGGCAACTCGAGCAAGCAGGCGACCGAACACCTGCGCGCGCTGGGCGTGGACGCCGTCTCGCTGCGCGGCGGCATGGCGGCGTGGATGAACCTCGTGGTCGAGCGGGCCCTGCCCGCGCCGCGTGGGCTCGACCACCTGCTGCAGTTCGATCGCATCGGCAAGGGTTCGCTCGCCTACCTGCTCGTGCGCGGAGGCGAAGCGCTGGTCGTGGACCCGCCGCGCTTGACGGCGCCGATCACCACGGCCGCCGCGCGTCTCGGCGCGCGCATCACCGCGGTCGCCGACACGCACGTGCACGCCGACTACGTGAGCGGGGGCGAGCGCGCTGTCCCGCACGCTCGGTGTGCCCTACCACCTGCACCCGGCCGACAACGCCTATCCGTACGACGGCACGCCGGGCAAGCTCGCGATCCAGCCGCTCACCGATGGTTCGACGATCGCCATCGGTGACTGCACGGTGATCGCCGAGCACACGCCCAGCCACACGAGGGCTCGACGTGCTTTCGCGTGGGCGACGCGGCCGTGCTCACGGGCGACTTGTGTTCGTGGACTCGCTCGGCCGCCCCCCGACCTGGCGGGCCGCGCCGGCGAGTGGTGGAACTGCTGTGGCGCAGCGTCGAGCGCGCGCGCCGCGAGTGGCCCGCCGGTCTGTCGTGCTGCCGGCGACTACGAGCGAACGCGAGCGGCGACCACAGCACGCGCAACGTTCGGTTGGCGGCGCTGGGCATCCGCGACCGCGAGGCGTTCCACGCGTGGGCCAC
Organism: Candidatus Eiseniibacteriota bacterium; assembly: GCA_016710095.1. Classification (GTDB taxonomy): domain Bacteria; phylum Eisenbacteria; class RBG-16-71-46; order RBG-16-71-46; family RBG-16-71-46; genus CAIXRL01. Next base: position 17,945 of record JADJLL010000041.1, read on the forward strand.
GGCCAAGTCGTCGTTCCCCGAGGCCTACCGCACGATCAAGGCGATCAACGTGCTGCTGCAGGACGTGAGCGACGCCGAAGCGGAAGTGCTCGAGGTCGGCCGCAACGAGTGCGCGGTGGTGAGCCGCCCGCAGTAGCGGCGCAGGTCCTGCGGGCGGCCGAGCCGCGTCCGGGGTATGTTTCGCGGCAGCGCTGCCGGGTTGGTTGGCGCGCGCCCGGGAGCGCAGGAAACGCTCCGGCCCCGATCACGGAGAGAGCATGAGCCGATCTTCCGTCGTTCGTCGATGCGTCACCGCGCTGGCGTTGCTGATTGCGTTCGCAGCACCAGCCGCGCCCTCCGCAAATGCGACCACCACCACGGTCGCGAACTTCCGCGTCGCGCTCTGGGGCTCGCCCTCGAGCTGGGTGTTCGACTACCAGAACTGGCTCATCGAGCCGGGCAACGGCACGCTCACGCTCACCGAAGGCGCGGACAGCAACCTGGTGGTGTCGTTGGCGGTGCAGGACCGCGCATGGGCGTTCGAGTTCGTCGCACCGGGAGATCGTCGGCTGACGGCTGGGGACTACGGCACGACCGCGTGGGATCACGACGGCCCTTCGGCGTTCGCGCGCGTTCGCATCACCCTTCACGGGGGCACGATGGCCGTGCCGACACGCCTCGAGGTGCGGCGCCTGCGGCGCGCGCCCGACGGCGGGGTGCGCTCGCTGTGGGTGCGCCTGGCCGTGTTGCCGGACCCCCTCCTCGGCCTCGCCGCCGACAGCGTGCATCCGCATCGATGCCGACACGGCGTTGTTCGTGCGCGTGCCCGGAGACGTGCGCGAGCCCGTGGGAGTACCGTTCCACGCCGAGGCGAGGGCATTTTCCCCGCAAGGCGCGGCGGCCTCCTTCACGTTGCTCGGCGGCCCGCCGGGCGCCGCACTCGTCGACCACGGTGACGGCACCGCCGCGATCGACGTACCCGCGAATGCACTGCCCCTCGGGGACGGCACGCTTGCCCTGCGTTGCGCGACGGCCAGTGGACTCGCGGACACCGCGACCGTCGTGCTTCACGCGCTGACTCCGGCGCGGCTGCGGATCAGTTCGTCACCTTCCGACCCGCTCGCGTGGGGCGCGCAGGTCGACGTCGACGAGCGCACCGCGATCTTCACGGCCGACTCCCAACAACCGTGGCGCGTGCGCGCGACCATCGCGGGCGACCCCGATCCGTGGACACTGGCACTCGAAGGCCCGAGCTCCGACACGCTCACCACCGGCTCCTACCCCGATGCCGAAGAGAGCTACGGCTACGGCTGGTCCGACGGGAGGCCGCGCATGCGGCTGCAACGGGGGCCATACTCCTGCTCCTTCGCATCCGGGCGTGCGTTCGACATCCGCCGGCTGCGTTTCGCGCCGGACGGCTCGGTACGCGCGCTGTGGGCGACGTTCACGCAGTCGTGCGAGGGCGCGCCGCCACTGACCGGGGAGCTCGTGTGGAACACGGACACCGCGCTCTGGGTGCGTGCGCCGCTCACGATGCGCGCCGAGACCGGCCGCGCGGTGACGGTCGCCGCGACCGCGACCGACACACGCGGGCTCGCCGTCGACTACGCCGCCTCGCTCGCCCCGGCGGGCGCGGCGGTCGTCGACCATCACGACGGCACCGCGTCGCTCGACTGGCCCGGCGGCCCGCCCGCGCCCGGCACCTACGTGGTCACGTGGGTGGCAACGAGCGCCGACGGCCACGCCGACACGACGCACACGACGATCACCGCAGTGCGCCCGGCGCTCTTCGTGCTCGACAGTCCCGCGGGCGATCCCGTCGGCATGGTGGACACACACCTGCGCCTGAGCGGCGCCGACGGCGTCGAGTCGTCGTCGTTCACGACCGACGGCTGGGCGCTGGTGAACTTCGCGGGCGCGGGGCCCGCGCTCGAACTGCGCTTCGCCGGCCCGGTGTGCAGCCCACTGCGCGAGGGCGTCTACTCCGGTGCGAAGCTCTTCGGCCTGAACGAACGCCACGAGCCGGGGCTGGGCGTCCATCTCGAGGAACGGGTGTCCGCTCACTCGGCCACGTTTCATGTGCGCCACCTCGAACTCGGGCCCGGCGGCGAAGTGCGATCGCTGTGGGTGACGTTCGCGCAGCGCTGCGCCGGAGGGTCGACCGTGACGACCGGCGAAGTCCGCGTCGCGGCGGACACGTCGCTCTACGTCGAAGCGCCGGCCGAGATCGTGCGCTTCCCCGGCGACTCGGTCGGCTTCGACGTGCGTGCCGTGGACACGCGCGGGTTGCCGATCACGCTGACCGCGGTCCAACTCCCCGCCGGCGCCGCGTTCACGCCGGGTCCGCTCGCCGGCGGCCATGTGACGTGGGCGTGCGCCGACACGATCGGCGCGGCGAGCCCGTGCGTGTTCGCTGCGCTGTCGTCGGACGGCGCGCGACACGGTGGTGACGTACGTGCGGACGTTCGCGCGCGAACGCTGGCGCATGACGTGCCTCTCCCCCCACGACTTCATCCCCCTCGGGGGCACCCGCGACCTGCGGCAACCGGCCGGGGACTTCCTCGCGGAGGGCGCGGGCAGCGGCATGGGCGTGTCGGGGAGGGGACGGTACGAGCAATGGTGGGTGGAAATGTCGGTGCCGTACGGTCGCGCGCTCGCTCCCGGACGTACGCGGGCGCCGTGTCCCCGTGGGACCGGATCGCCCCGACGCCGATGATCAACCTGTACGACAGGTCTCGCCGGCAATGCGAAGCACGGCGCCTTCCAGATCAGCAAACTCGCCCTCGATCCTCGGGCGTGGTGCGAACGCTGTGGATGACGTTCGAGTCGAGCCTCACGAGCGGTCCTGGGATCGTGGGCGAGATCTGCATCGGCTCGCCCGACACCACGCGTTGGTTCGAGTGGCCTGCCGACGTGTTCTGTCTTCCGGAGCAACCCGACTCGCTGACGTTGACGGCGCGCGGGGCGCTGGCCGGAGCGCCGACATGGTCGCTGCTCGCCGGCCCGCCCAGCGCGGCGATCTCCTCTTGTGCAGCGGACCGGGCATGCGTGACGTGGCCGGCGATTGCTCAGCCGGGCGATTACCGAGTCGCGGTGCTCGCCACCATCGGCGCGTTCGCCGACACGCTCGTCTCGTGGGTTCACGTCGCCGGCCCCGCGTGGCTGCGCGTCGACGCCGATTACCCGTGGACGAGCGCCAGCGGCCTGCACCACACGTTCCGCAACATCGACGCGGTGCTCACCTGCCGCAGCGCCGCAAACCACGCCATCGTCGTGACGCTGAACGCGCCGGGCGCGCACGGCACCTGGACGCTCGCGCGCAGCGATCACTCGCGCATCGTGCCGGGCAGCTATCTCGTCACCGGCTCGACGCCGGCCAACAGCGTCGGCTTCATTTGGAACTCCATGGTGCGGTGCACGCGCACGGCGCGTTTCGACGTGACCGAGGCGACGTACGCGGCGAACGACTCGCTGCTCTCGTTCGCTGCGACGCTGAGTGACACGGAGTGCAACTACACGAATCCCTTCCAAGCCGAGTTTCACTTCCCCGGCGCCGGCGTGATCGCGGATGCGCCGCCCTCGGCCGTGGCACGGCTCGAGCTGTCGAGAATCGGACGCAACCCCGGCGGTCCGCCGCTCGCATTCGCGCTCACGTCCCCCGCACCGGGACCGGCGGAGTTCACGCTGGTCGACGTCGCCGGGCGCACGATCGCGAGTCGCCGGTGGAACACGCTCGTGGCCGGCCGCTCGACCGTGAAGCTCGACGAACTGCGCACGCTGTCCCCCGGATGCTATTTCGCGCGCTTCACGACCGGCGGTGCGAGTGTTTCGCGCAGCGTGGTGGTGCTTCGATAGGGCGCGTCAGCGAGGGCTCGGACGGAGAAGTCGAATGCGCGAGAAACGGGCGCGGAGCCTTTCGGCACCGCGCCCGTTGGTATGTCTGCGGCCTGAAGGCCGCGGGTGCTGCGAGCGACGTCTTACTTCACGTCGTCGGCCAGCACCGTCGCCTTGTTGTTCGAGACCTCGAAGAACCCGCCGCTCACCTGCCACTTCTCTTCGGCGCCACCGGCCAGGCGCGCCTTGAGCGAGCCCGCGGTGAGCGCCGTGATCAGCGCGGCGTGGTTGGCGAGCACGCCGAAGTAGCCCTCGCTGCCGGGCGCCTCGACGTATTCCACCGTGCCCTCGAACACCGCCTGCTCGGGCGTCAGGATCGAAAGCTCGAACGTTCCGGCCATGGCCTAGCCCTGCGCCTTCATCTTTTCGGCCGCCTCGAGAACCTCTTCGATGCCGCCCTTCATGTAGAAGGCCTGCTCCGGCACGTCGTCCAGCTCGCCGTTCACGATCCGGCGGAAGCTCTTCACCGTGTCCTCGAGCTTCACGTACTTGCCGGGCGAGCCGGTGAACGCTTCGGCCACGAAGAACGGCTGCGACAGGAAGCGCTGGATCTTGCGCGCGCGCGACACCGTCACCTTGTCGTCGTCCGAAAGCTCGTCCATGCCGAGGATCGCGATGATGTCCTGGAGATCCTTGTAGCGCTGCAGGATTCGCTGCACGCCACGCGCGACGGCGTAGTGCTCCTCGCCGACGATCTGCGGATCGAGGATGCGGCTCGTGGACGAGAGCGGATCCACGGCGGGATAGATGCCGAGCTCGGCGATCGAACGCTCGAGCACCGTGGTGGCGTCGAGGTGCGAGAACGCCGTCGCCGGCGCCGGGTCCGTAAGGTCGTCGGCGGGCACGTAAATGGCCTGCACGGACGTGATCGAACCCTTCTTCGTCGTCGTGATGCGCTCCTGCAGCGCGCCCATCTCGGTGGACAGCGTGGGCTGGTAACCCACGGCGCTGGGCATACGGCCGAGAAGCGCCGACACCTCGGAGCCCGCCTGCGTGAAGCGGAAGATGTTGTCCACGAAGAAGAGCACGTCCTTGCCTTCTTCGTCGCGGAAGTACTCGGCCATCGTGACGCCCGTCAGGCCGACGCGAAGACGCGCGCCCGGCGGCTCGTTCATCTGGCCGAACACCATCACGGTCTTGTTGATGACGCCCGACTCGGTCATTTCGCGATAGAGGTCGTTGCCCTCGCGCGTGCGCTCGCCGACGCCGGCGAACACCGAGTAACCGCCGTGCTGCGTGGCGATGTTGCGGATGAGCTCCTGGATGAGCACGGTCTTGCCGACGCCGGCGCCGCCGAACAGACCGACCTTGCCGCCTCGCTGGTACGGCGCGAGCAGATCGACGACCTTGATGCCGGTCTCGAACAGGTGTTTCTCGGTCTCCTGCTCCGCGAACGCGGGCGAGGCGCGGTGAATGGGCATGCGGCGCGTGCCGGCCGGAAGCGCATCCTTGCCGTCGATCGTGTCGCCGGTCAGGTTGAAGATGCGGCCGAGGCCGATTTCGCCGACGGGCACCGAGATGGGCGCGCCGGTGTCCGTGGCGGCCATGCCGCGCACGAGACCGTCCGTCGAATCCATGGCGATGCAACGCACGACGTTGTCACCCACGTGAAGGGCCGCTTCGACCGTCAGCTTGATGCCGCGGGGGGCGTCCTCGATCACGATGGCGTTGTAGAGCTTCGGCAGCTTGTCCGGATCGAATGCGAGATCGACCGTGGGACCGATCACCTGCACGACCTTGCCAGTGTTCATCTTTGGTGCTCCTCGGGTGATCCAGCCGGCGCGCGAACTGCCCGCCAGCGCGCGTGTGGATTACTTGAGCGCTTCCGCGCCGCCGACCAGTTCGGAAATCTCTCGAGTGATGGCCGCCTGACGCAGGCGGTTGCGAGTCAACGTGAGCGAGTCCACGAGTTCGCCGGCGTTCTTGCGCGCCGAGCCCATCGCGACCATTCGCGCGGAGTGCTCGGAAGCGAGCGAATCCGCGAGCGCCGCGTACAGCTTGGCGGTGGCGTAGCGCGGCAGCAGCTCGGCGAAGATCGTCTCGGCGTTCGGCTCGAAGATCGCGCCCGCGTCCGACGCCCCGTCCGCGCCGGTGTCGGCGCCGATGGGCAGGAACGTTTCGGTCGTGACCTTGCGGACGATCGCGTTCACGTAGTGCGTGTACATGATCTCGACGCGGTCCACTTCGCCCTTCAGGTAGAGCTCGGTGAGGTCGGTCGTGATCTTGCGCGCGAGCTCGATGCTCGCCTCGCCGGGAAGGTCCGTGTACGCCGCCAGCACCGGATACCCGCGACGGCGCAGGTAGTCGCGGCCCTTGCGGCCCACGACGACCGTCGTGATCGAGCCCGCCGGTTCCGACTTGAGCCGGGCCTCGGCGATGCGCAACACGGCCGTGTTGTAGGTGCCGGCGAAACCGCGATCCGCCGTGATCAGGACGAGAGCGGTCTTCTTGACCTCGCGCGCCTTGAACAGCGGATGCTCGAGTTCGGCCGCGGCGCCGGACAGGTTGGCCAGCATGGCGGAGATCTTCTTGGAGTACGGCCCCGACGCCTGCGCGCGCTGATGCGCACGGCGCAGCTTCGCCGCGGCCACCATCTCCATGGCCTTGAAGATCTGCTGCATGCTCTTGGTGGCGCGGATGCGCCGCCGGAGATCCTTCAGGGAGGCCATGGGTTATGCCTTGAACTGAGCCTTGAAGGCCTTGGCCGCTTCGTGGAGACGCTTTTCGTCGTCCGGCGAGATGACCTTGGCCGTGCGGATGTTGTGCGCGACCTCGGCGTAGTTCTTCTCGATGTAGCCGAGCCACTCGGTCTCGAACTTGCGCACCGCGAGCACCGGCACGTCGTCGAGGTAGCCGTTGGCGCCGGCCCAGATCGAGATCACCTGCTGCTCGACGGCCATCGGGACGAACTGGCCCTGCTTGAGCAGCTCGACCATGCGCTCGCCGCGCGTCAGCTGCGCCTGCGTCGCCTTGTCGAGATCGGAGCCGAACTGCGCGAAGGCCGCGAGAGCGCGGTACTGCGCGAGGTCGAGACGGAGACGGCCGGCGACCTGGCGCATGGCCTTGATCTGCGCGTTGCCGCCGACTCGGGACACCGAGATACCGACGTTGATGGCGGGGCGGACGCCCGAGTAGAAGAGGTCGCCTTCGAGGAAGATCTGGCCGTCGGTGATCGAAATCACGTTCGTCGGAATGTACGCGGACACGTCACCGGCCTGCGTCTCGATGAACGGGAGCGCGGTCAGCGAGCCGGCGCCGAGTTCGTCCGACAGCTTGCAGGCGCGCTCGAGCAGACGGGAGTGCAAGTAGAACACGTCGCCGGGGAACGCTTCGCGGCCCGGCGGGCGGCGCAGCAGCAGCGCCAGCTGGCGGTACGCGTTCGCGTGCTTCGAAAGATCGTCGTACACGCACAGCACGTGGCCGCCGTTGTACGTGAACTCCTCGCCCATCGCCACGCCGGCGTACGGCGCGATGTACTGCAGCGGCGCGGACTCGGACGCCGAAGCGGTCACCACGATCGTGTACTCCATGGCGCCGTACTTCTCGAGCGTGCCCACGACGTTCGCGACGGTGGATTCCTTCTGGCCGATCGCGACGTACACGCAGATCACGCCAGTGCCCTTCTGGTTGATGATCGTGTCGAGGGCGATGGTGGTCTTGCCCGTCTGACGGTCACCGATGATGAGCTCGCGCTGCCCGCGGCCGATCGGGATCATGGCGTCGATGGCCTTGATGCCGGTCTGCAGCGGCTGCTTCACGGGCTGGCGCTGGATCACGCCGGGCGCCTTGAACTCGATGTTGCGGAACTTGTCCGCGCCGATCGGGCCCTTGCCGTCGACCGGCTGGCCGATGGCGTTGACGACGCGGCCGATCATGGCCTTGCCGACGGGCACGGAAGCGATGCGTCCGGTGCTCTCGACGCGGTCGCCTTCCTTGATGTTCTTGTCGGAGCCGAAGAGCACGACGCCGACGTTGTCCTCTTCGAGGTTGAGCACCATGCCCATGATGTCGCCCGGGAACTTGATCAGTTCGCCGGCCATGGCGTCCTCGAGACCCCAGACGCGCGCGATGCCGTCGCCCACGGACAGCACGCTGCCGACGCTCTTGGTCTCGAGCTTGGCCTCGTAGCGTTCGAGTTCCTGCGCCAGGATGGCGCTCACTTCTTCCGGTCGAAAGGACATGGGTGCGAACCCCGATTCGTTTTGGTGATCGTGTGGCGCGTGATTACACGCTGACTTCGTAGAGCTTGTTGGCGATGGCCTGCAGCAGCGTGGTCACGCTGCGATCCACGACGCGATCGCCGATGCGCACGTACGCGCCTCCGACGAGCGCCGGGTCCACCTGCGTCGTGATCGTGATCTTCTTGCCGGTCGAGCGTTCGAGCTCGCCCCGCAGACGATCGAGTTCGGCCGGAGTCAGCGGCACCGCGCTCACCACCTGCGCGCGCTGCAGACCCTTCGCCTTCTCGACCAGCGTCTCGAAGTCACGGGCGATTTCGACCATGAGGTTGAGACGCTTCTTGCGGAGCAGCAGATCGCCGAACACTTCGACCGTGCGCATCGCGCGGCCCTTGAGGGCTGCGGTCAGCACGCGGCGCTTTTCCGCCGGCGACACCTGCGGATTCGTGAGGAACGCTCCGGCCTTGCTGCCCGGCTTCACCAGCTCGGCGAGCGCCTTGAGGTCCTCGAGCGTGCGCTCGAGTTCGGGCACGAGGGTGTCCGCCCCCTTCGCCGTCTGCTTCTCGGTGAGGAGGTAGAGCGCCTTCGCGTACCGTCCGGAGACGTTGGTGTCTTTCATCGCGCCGAGCCGACCTCGTCGATGAACTCACCGGCCAGCTTGCGCTGCGCCGGATCGTCCAGCTTGGTGCGGAGGATCTTCTCCGCGGTGCGCAGCGAGAGCGAGATCACCTGCTCCTTGACCTGCTCCTTCGCCTTCTCGCGCTCACGCGCGATCTCTTCGTCCGCGCGCTGGATCCGCTCCTGCGCCTGATGCTGCGCCTGAGCCTGGATCTCGGTCGCGACGCGCTGACCTTCGGCGACGCCCTCCTGGATCTTCTGGCGAGCCTGCGCGTCGATGTTGCGCAGCTCCTGCTCGTACTTCGCCTTCAGCTGGTCCGCATCGGCCTTGCTGCGCTTGGCCTCGTCGAACTGGCCTTCGATCTTCGCACGGCGCGCTTCGAGCCCCGCGAGGATCGGCTTCCACGCGAAGCGCGAAAGGATCGTCACGAAGACGATGAAGCCCAGGATCTGGGTGAGTACGAGTTTGATGTCGATCAAACCGTTCATGAACGCTCCCGGCGCGCCGCACCCCCGATGGGGGGAAACGTGCGCGCGTCAATCGAGTGGATCGTCAGATCTTGCTCGAGAGGAGGAACACCGTCACGAACGCGTAGATCGTGAGCGCTTCCGCGAAGGCGCCGATGATGATCATGGCGGTCTGGATCTTGGCGGTGGCTTCCGGCTGACGGCCGATCGCCTGCATGGCGCCATTGCCGATCATGCCGAGGCCGATACCAGAACCGATGGCGGCAACGCCGACGCCGAGCGGGAGCGCGAGACCAAGAGACGCGTGGAAATCCATCTGAGTTCTCCTCCTGTGTATTAGTGGGCGTGATGCGCTTCTTCCCCGTGAGCCTCGTGACCATGGTCATGGTCGTGCGGCAGCATGAGGAGGAAGTAAATCGTGCTGAGCATGGTGAAAACCAGCGCCTGCACCGGGCTCGTGATGAGCGCGGCGAGGAACATGAAAGGCACCTGCAGCGGCAGGCCGAAGGGCAGGTGCAGCGCGGACAGCGCGGAGACGCCGAGCGTGGCGAAACCGACGAGCAGCATGTCCTCGCCGAAGATGTTTCCGAAGAGACGGCACGAGAGCGAAATGGGCTTCGCGATTTCGCCGATCAGGTGGACCGGCATCATCAGCGGCACGAGCGCCCAACCCACGACGTCGCGCGGGCTGCCGGCCATGTGGTCGAGCCAGCCGAGCAGGCCCAGTTCCTTGAAGGCCGTGAACTGTACGTAGACGAACACCGTCAGCGCCATCGCGACCGTGATGTTGAGGTTGCTGGTCGGCGAGTGCATGAACGGGATCAGCCCGAAGATGTTCATCACGTAGATGTAGACGAACAGCGTGCCGAGGAAGGGCACGAAGCGCGGGCCGTACTTGGGGCCGAGGATGCCGCAGAAGAAGTTCCACGCGTGCTCGACCCACGTCTCGACGAGCGCCTGCAGCGGACCGGGAACGTCCTTCCAGTTGTTGGCGATGGAGATCGCGACGATCGAGATGAGCACCGCGACGAACAGCGAATAGATCACGATCTCGAACTGGTGGAGGAAGTGCACCCAGCCCGGAACCGGCTGGCCCTTCTCTTCCGCGGCGTGCTCCGCCGACTTCACGATCAGCCCGAGCACGTTCTCGAAGCCCTGCGGGCCTTCGGCCTTCTCGTGCCCACCGGCGGCGTGTTCACCCGCGGCGGCTTCGGCATGCTCACCGGGCGCCGCTTCGGTCGCGTGCGCGTCGGCCGAACCTTCGGCGGGCGCGGCGTGCTCGGTCGCGTGCGTTTCCGTCTGCGCGTCCGCGCGCGTGGCACCCTGGAAGTTGGTCGACGCCCACCACGACGTGCCGACCAGCGCCAGCACGAGCACCGCGGCCTGCCACGGGCTCGCCGTCAGGCGGCGCCAGAAGGCCGACTGCAGCAGCGCGGCGGAGGCGGCCTTGAGCACCATGACGAGGAACGGGAACGTGAAGCCGGCCGCGAGCGCCGCGATCGGCAGCTTCGTCAGCAGGAACGCGCCCGCCGCGAACAACACCAGCGAACCCGCGAAGGCGAGCCCGAGGCGCTTGAACGCCGCACCGGTGCCGCGTTCGGGGCCGGTCATCGTGACCACCACGAACTGCAGCAGGGCGAGGTTGACCAGCGACCACGCCACGCCGGCGGCGAAGCCTCCGGCGAGGGCATAGGGGGCAGCGGCCGCGACGGCAAGCGTCACGACGAGCCCGGCGACGATCGAAGAACGACGTACGCGTGCGAGGAATTCGAGTCCCATGATGGCGGCCACGCGCGACCCGAAGGTCAGCGGCGCTTGTCGCCCTCCTCTTCAGCCTGCACTCGGCGGATGATGAAGTAGGTTTCGCGTCCGGCAGCGATGAATCCCAGCACCAGTCCGACGAAGGAGAGCCAAGGTGCGGTCCTGAAACGCTCATCCGCGAACCTGCCCAGGAAGAATCCCACCAGCGGGGAAACCAGGAGCAGGGTCGGGATAGCGAGCAGCAGGCTGGCAGACCGAAGACCGGATTCGTCGGGCTTCGGGTTGCGCTTGGGTTCCATGCTGCACGCCCCGGTGAAAGTTTTTACAAGCCACCGCACGACTCGCGCGAGTGCGTGGGTCGGAAATGGCGCGGGCAAGGTAATCGTCGGCACACGAACCGGTCAAGCCGGATTCCCGAGAAATCTTTTCGCGCCGCTGGCGGTAGGTGCGAAGCCCCCTTATCCTGCCGCGCCATGATTCCCGTAGCGTGCAAGCAAATCGAGGTTTACCTCTTCCGCCGTCGCGGCCGTCGCGTCGAGTTCCTGCTGCTGCGTCGCAGTGCGACTCGCACGCTCGCGCTCGTGTGGCAACCGGTGACCGGTGGGATCGAAAAGGGCGAGGCGGCGTACGTCGCGGCCGCGCGCGAAGTGCGCGAGGAAACCTCGCTCACGCCGATCCGCTGGTGGGCGCTGCAGAAACTCACGGCGTTCTACCAACCTTCGAGCGACGCGATCCACGTGGTGCCGGTCTTCGTGGCCGAGGTCGCGTGGACCGACCCCGTTCACCTGTCCCACGAGCACGACCGCTATGCGTTCGTGAGCGCGGCGACCGCGGCGAAGCGCGTGCTGTGGGAAACCCAGCGAGAAGCGCTCAAGGCCGTGCAATCAGAGATCTTGCGCGGCGGCGCTTCCAGCCGAGGAGCCGACGCACGCGACGTGACGGCCCGCATCGCCGCGGCCGCCAAGCCGGCGATGCCGGCGCGCACCGCTGCCTCGAAAAGCGCAGCGCGCCGGAGGCGCGCGCACCCGCCCAAGCCACTCAACGGAAGGAGCAAGTAGGAAATGGCCACCACCAGTTCGTTCGACGTCACGACCGGCGTCGACATGATGGAAGTGAACAACGCCGTGGACCAGGCGACCAAGGAAGTCAGCCAGCGCTACGACTTCAAGGGCCACAAGATCGAGATCGAGCTCGACGAGAAGGCGGGCACGATCACGCTGAGCGCGCCCGACGACTACAAGCTGACGGCCGTCTGGGAAGTGCTGCAGGGCAAGATGGTCAAGCGCAAGGTGCCCGTGCAGAACCTCACGCGCGGCACCGCCGAGTCCGCGGCCGGCTCGTCGCTGCGGCAGGTGATCACGCTCACGCAGGGTCTCTCGAGCGAGCTGTGCCGCGAGATCGTGCGCTTCCTGAAGGACCTCAAGCTCAAGAAGGTGCAGTCCGCGATCCAGGGCGACACCGTGCGCATCTCGAGCGCGAGCAAGGACGACCTGCAGGGCGCGATGGCGACGCTGCGCGGCCACGACTTCGGCGTCGAGCTGAAGTTCGGCAACTTCCGCACGAACGGCTGACGCCATGCAGACGCTCGAATGGACGCGCGACGGCTTCACGGTGAGCACGGATCCCGCGCGCGTGAACCTCGACGTCGTGCACGGCTACCTCACCGAGAGCTACTGGTCGCCCGGCATCACGCGCGAGAAGGTCGAACGCGCGATCGCCCGGTCGTTGCCGTTCGGCGTCTACGAGGGCGCCACGCAGGTGGGCTTCGCGCGCGTGGTGAGCGACTACACCGCGATCGCCTACGTGGGCGACGTGTTCGTGCTCGAACCGTGGCGCGGGCGCGGGCCTCCAAGTTCCTCATGGAGTGCATGCTCGCGCACCCCGAACTGCAGGGCCTGCGCCGCTGGATCCTGCGCACGCGCGACGCGCACGGGCTCTACCGCCAGTTCGGCTTCACCGAGATCGACCTGCCCGAGCGCTGGATGCAGCGCTGAGCCGTTCGCACGCTCGGGGCACGGAGCTCGTGCCGGCGAGCGCCGGCACGCCCTCGAGTCACGCCGCCTTCTCTCCGATCGGCTGCTGCAGCAGCACCCGTTCGCCCTTCTCGTAAATGTCACGCGCATTGCCCACGATCCGCCGGTCCACGTCGCCGATCTGCGCGAGGTCCTTGCCCGCGTAGTCGAACTGATGGAGCACGTATCGCATGCAGTTGATGCGTGCGCGCTTCTTGTCGTCGGAGCGGACGACCGTCCACGGCGCGTCCGGCGTGTCGGTGTAGAAGAACATCTCTTCCTTGGCGCTCGTGTAGTCGTCCCACTTGTCGAGCGACGCCATGTCCACCGGGCTCAGCTTCCATTGCTTGAGCGGATCGTTCTTGCGCTGGTTGAACCGGCGGCGCTGTTCCTTCTGCGACACCGAGAACCAGAACTTGAACAACCGCAGGTTGCTGTTCACGAGCATGCGCTCGAGCTCCGGCACCTGGCGCAGGAACTCGAGATGGTCCTGCTTCGAGCAGAAACCCATCACCTTCTCGACGCCGGCGCGGTTGTACCAGGAGCGATCGAACAGCACGATCTCGCCCGCGGAGGGCAACCGGCTGATGTAGCGCTGGAAGTACCACTGCCCCTGCTCGCGCTCGCTCGGCTTCTCGAGCGCCACGACCGAAGCGCCGCGCGGATTCAGGTGCTCCATGAAGCGCTTGATCGTTCCGCCCTTGCCCGCGGCGTCGCGGCCCTCGAAGAGGATCGCGATCTTCTCGCCGCTCTGGCGGGCCCAGTTCTGGAGCTTCAGCAGCTCGGTCTGGAGACCCAGCTTGAGGCGCTCGTACTCCCGGCGCCGCATCTTGGGCGGGAGCGCGGCCTGGTAGAACCGCGAAGCGGGGCGAGTGACGGGCGTGGAACCGTGCAGCACGGAAACGGCGGAAGGCGGCGTGATCGCGCCGGGTTTGTCCGACATGGTGTACCCCCTCGGGCCTTTCTTCGGCCGCGGAAGGGGACGCCTGAAGGGCGTCGCCGGAACCTCTCAGCGCTTGACCGGCTCGAGCACGATGCGCTGCTGCGTGTGGCCGTCGCAGCGCACGGTGAGCACGGAGTCGCCGCGCACGAGTGCGTAGCGGTAGCGGCCGCGCGGGCGCACGGTGAGCTTGTATTCGCCGCACGGCAGCGGTCCGAGCCGGAACTCGCGCGGCGGTCCCATGTAGAGGTCGACCGACGTGCTCTGGCGCGCCGGGCCTTCGAGCGTCAGCTCGACCGGGATGTTCTTCTCGAGCGGGCGCTCCCAGTCGACTTCGACGGTGCCGCGCAGGCGGCAGGCGCACGTGTCGGTGCCGGTCGCGGACGGCGGCGGAGCGAAGGGCTCGATCGCGACGACGCGCGGCGTCGCGGCGCGCGGCGGCGCGGCGGGCCGCGGTCGACGTGGGCGATGACGGTGACTGCGGCGCGGACGGCCGTGTGCTGTCGGCGGCAGCGGTGGTGACGGCGATCGTGGTGCCCGCGGGCGTGGTCGGCGTCGCGGGCTTGCGCTTCGCGGCGGCGGCACGCTTGGCGTCGCGCGCTTCCTGGCGGCGGACGGCGGCGAGGCTGTCGCGCGTGCGGCGCGCGGCGGCTTCGCGCTCGCGCGCTTCGGCGCGGGCGACGGCTTGCGCGGCGGCCTGCGCGGCGGCGCGCGCGATCGCGGCGGAGTCCGGCGCGGGCTTCGCGACGCGCGGCGCCGGAGCGGACGCCTTCACCGGCGCCTTCACAGGCGCCTGCGTCGGTGCCTGCGTCGGTGTGGGCGTCGGTGCCGGAGGCACCGGCGGCTTCAATTTCGTCGGCGCGGGCGTGCGCACCGGCACGGGCTTCACACGCTCGGGCGCGGGCTCGCGTTCGGCCCCGCCCGGCGCGGGCGCGATGCCGGCCATGCCGATCTCGTCCTCGGCGTTCAGCGCCATGTCGCCGTTCGCGCGCACGGCGCCACCGAAGTCGGCGTCCACCCACGCGGTCGGCGCGCCGTCCTGCACGAACGCCGTGATCACCGCCGCGGTCGCCGCGGGCGAGTTGCTGCGCACGCGCAGGCGGCTCGTGCCCGGCTCGAAGTCCACGACGAGACCGAGCGCCGGAGCGCCGGTCGTGAGCGGCAGGCGCTTGCCCTTGTCCTCGGCGCGCACTTCGACCGAGAACGCCGCCGCGCGAATCGCGGTCGGCGAGCCCATCGGCATCTGCAGCGAGAACCGTCCGCGCTCGTCGGTCGTCGCCGAGACGTTCACTCCGCCCTTCGGACCCTTCGCGCTCACACGCGCGCCGACGGCGGGCTTGCCGTCCGCCTTCGCGACGAGCCCGCGCACGACCAGCGTGCGCAGCGCGTTGCCCGCGAACGCCGGCAGCGCGAGCGCGGCGACGAGCGCGAGCGCGAAGAGCACGCCGGCGAAGCGAGGGCGAAGCGTCACCGGCCGCCCTCGCGTCCGAAACGGCGCTCGCGCTTGAGTCCGGTCTCGAGCTTGGTCGTCACTTCGCGCGCGACGCGCGGCATCACGCGCTCGCGGAAGCGGTCGAGGAACCACGCGACCGCCGCGTGATCGCGCTTCGCGAGTTCACGCAGCGCCCACGACAGCGCCTTCTCGACCATCTCGTCCTGATCGTCCACCAGCCGCTCGCACACCATGAGCGTGCGCGGCGTATCGCCCGTGCCTCCGCGCGACTTGAGGTTGAGCGGCACGGTCGACACCAGCGCCGTGCGGCGCCACCAGCGGTCGGCCGAGTCGGCCCAGCGCAGCACGCGCGCGTCGTCGATGCCGCCCATGCGCCACACGGGTCCGCTCACGGTGCACGCGAAATGATCCACGCTCGCCCAGTTGTCGAGTCCGCGGCCGAGCACGCCGAGGTCGGCCGCGCGCACCGCCGCGAGTCCGGCGCGATGGGCACCGAGCACGTCGTACGCGACCTGCCGCGCGTCGAACGTGCGCGTGTCCACGAGCGCCTGCGCGAGACGCACGACTTCGCGCCCCGGCCACGGCTTGCAGCGCACGTACAGCGCTTCGGCGATCTCGTGGCACTCGGGCATCGTCAGCCCGAGGCGCTCCATGCGCGAACCGTGGCCACCGGACGCCGGGTGCGACGAAGCCGGCCGGGCGAGCGCGCGGATGGCGCGCATCGCTTCGGCCGCTTCACGCGCCGGATCGGGCCGCTCAGCGACGTGCGAGTTCTTCGTAGAGATAGGCGCAGCTCCGGGTGCCGCCGTGGAACGACGTGAGGGAGAACTTCTCGTTGGGCGCATGAACCTGGTCGTCGTGCAGTCCGAAGCCCATCAGGATGCTCGGCTTCCCGAAGATGCGCTGGAACGTCGCCATCACGGGAATCGAACCGCCTTCGCGGATGAGCGCGGGCTTCTTCGTCCACGACCGCTCGAGCGCGCGATAGGCCGCCTGCATCATGGGGTCGGCCGGATCCGAAATGAACGGCACGCCGCCGTGGTGGTAGCTGACCTTGACCGTGCAGCCCTTCGGCGCGAGCGAATGCACGTGCGCCTCGAACGCCGGGAACAGCGCGGCGGGATCCTGGTCGGGCACGAGTCGCATGCTGATCTTGGCGGTCGCGACGCTCGGCAGCACGGTCTTCGCGCCGGCGCCGATGTAGCCGCCCCAGATGCCGTTCACGTCGAGCGTCGGGCGCGACGTGATGCGCTCGATCGTGCTGTAGCCCTTCTCGCCCACGCCGGCATCGGCGCGCCGCTCTCGGCGATGAAGCCCGCCTCGTCGAACGGCAACTCGCGCATCGCCGTGCGCTGCTGTTCGGTCAGGTCGCGCACCTTGTCGTAGAAGCCGGGCACGGTGATGCGGCCGTCGGCGTCCTTGAGTCCGTGGATGATCGTGGAGAGCGCGTTCGCGGGGTTCATCACCGCGCCGCCGAACTCGCCCGAGTGCAGGTCTCGCGTCGGGCCGGTGACTTCGACCTCGGTGTAGAGCAGGCCGCGCAGCGCGTAGCACAGCGACGGCTGGTCGGGGCCGAGCATGGACGTGTCGCTCACGACGATCACGTCGGCGGCGAGACGTTCCTTCCACGACTCGAGGAACTCGGTGAGGTGCTCGCTGCCCACTTCTTCCTCGCCCTCGATCACGACCTTGAGATTGATCGGGAGCTTGCCGTTCACCTTGAGGTGCGCCTCGATCGCGGAGAGGTGCATGAACACCTGCCCCTTGTCGTCGCACGCGCCGCGCGCGAAGAGCTTGCCGTCGCGCAGCGTGGGTTCGAACGGCGGCGTCTTCCACAGGTCGAGCGGATCGGGCGGCTGCACGTCGTAGTGCCCGTAAAGCAGCGCGGTCGGCGCGCCCGGCGCACCGAGCCACTCGGCGTAGACGACCGGATGTCCGGCGGTGTCCACCACCTCGGCGTGCGGCACGCCGATCGACTTCAGGTGCGCGGCCACGTGCTCGGCGCACGCGCGCACGTCGCCCTTGTGCGCGGGCTGCGCGCTCACGCTCGGAATGCGCAGGCAGGCCTTCAGGTTTTCGAGGAAGCGTTCCTGATGCTGCTCGAGGTATTGCGTCAGGGCGTCCATGCGGTCGCTCCGTGTGGAAAGTGCGTGGCGAGAGAGAGCGCACACTGTAATGGAAAGCGCGCGAATCGGCCCAATGGGAACGCGTCCGCGCTTTACAGCGGCGCGGGCGCTCGCGCATCATGGCGCGCACTCGTTTCGTCTCCTCTTCCCTGGGCTCCTCGCACATGCAGATCCGCATCCTCCATCACGAATGCTGCGGCAGCGGCAATTGTCTCGACCTCGCGCCCGGCACCTTCGCGCTCGACAGCAAGAACAAGGCGGTCGTCCTCGACCCCGAGGCCGAAACTCCCGAACGCCTGCTCGAGGCCGCCGAGGCCTGTCCGTCGTCGGCGATCGTGCTGCTCGACGACGAGGGCAACCAGGTCTTCCCGTGAGCGGGCCCGCCGCGCCGCGCACGCTGGCGCTGCTTCCCGAGCGATTCGCCGTCTGTCGCTTCGAGCCGGACGCGCCACTGCCGGCGTGGGTGTTCCACGAGAGCGCGACCGTCTGGAGCATCACGCGCACGCCACGCGAACTGTCCGTGGTCTGCCCCGAGGACGACCTGCCGCCGTCGGTCGACGTCGCCGAGCGCGGCTGGCGCGCGTTCGAGCTCGAAGGGCCGATTCCCTTCGGCGAGACCGGCGTGATCGCCGCGCTCACCGCGCCGCTCGCCGCCGCGGGCATTCCGGTGTTCGTGCTCTCGACGTACGACACCGACCTGCTGTTCGTGCGCGAGACGCACCTCGAGCAGCGTGGGGGGCTTCGGGGCGCGGGCCGGCGGGGCATTTTCCGGGGGGACGCTGCGAGGCCGGTCGGGGGGGGGCCCCTCCGTCGCAGAGATCCGGCGCCTGCCCGCGCTCGGCCACGAGCGCGAGCCACGGTCACGAGCACGACTGGGCCGAGATCGACGCGCTCACGAGCGGAGGCCCGAGCGGCCGCGTCGTGAGTCACTCGCGCCACGCCGGTCTTCCGGCGAGGTGCGTCGGGCGCCCGAAGGACGGCCGCCGCGCGAGACCTCTGAGCTTTCGTCTCCGATCAACCGCCGCCGGCGCCGACCGGGGCGCTGCCCTCGGCGAACGAACGCATCACTTCTTCGAGCACGCGCTGCGGCGGCCGCACCTGTTCGAGCGGCAGCGTCGCGAGCGGCGCGTCCACCATGCGCAGCTCGTCGTGGAACGTGTGCGTCTTCGGGTTCACGTAGAGCAGGCCCGTGATGAGCTTCTGCTCCGCGCGCGCTTCGTGGATCACCGCCCACGCCTTCTTCGCGTCGGTCGGGTCGTAGTCGGTGTCGAGCTTCTTGAGGAAGATGCGCGAGCCGTCCGGCATGTCGACTTCGCGCGTCGTGCCCGGCTCGTAGTCGACCGTGAGGTCCTCGAAGTACGGCACGTAGTCGATGTCGTGCAGCGGCGCGTCGTGCTCCTTCACCGCGGCGTACGACTTCGTCGAGCCTTCGTGGTCCGCGAACGTCACGCACGGGCTGATCACGTCGATGATCGCCGTGCCCTTGTGTGCGAACGCGGCCTTGAGCAGCGGACGCAGCTGCTTCTGGTCGCCCGAGAACGAGCGCGCCACGAACCCGCAGCCCAGCTCGATCGCGAGCGCGCAGAGATCGACGGGCATGAGGCGGTTCGCCTCGCCCGACTTGCGCGTGCTGCCGAGGTCGGCCGTCGCGGAGAACTGCCCCTTCGTGAGGCCGTACACGCCGTTGTTCTCGACGATGTAGATGGCCGGCACGTTGCGGCGGATCATGTGCATGAACTGGCCGATGCCGATGCTCGCCGTGTCGCCGTCGCCGGAGACGCCGAGCAGCAGCAGCTCGCGGTTCGCCATCGACACGCCGGTCGCGATGCTGGGCATGCGGCCGTGCACGGCGTTGAAGCCGTGCGAGTGCCCGAGGAAGTACGCGGGCGTCTTGCTGGAGCAGCCGATGCCCGAGAGCTTCGCGACGCGATGCGGCTCGAGTCCGGCTTCCCACGCGGCCTGGATGATGCCGCCCGTGATCGCGTTGTGTCCGCAGCCCGGGCACAGCGTGGTCTTGCTTCCGTCGTAGTCCGCGCGCGTCAGTCCGACGCGGTTGACCGGCTGTCCCGCCGGAGGAGTGGTCGGGGCGCTCATCGCGTGGCTCCTTCCGTGACCGTGCGGCCTTCGTGGGCGAGCACGCCGTCCACGACGCTCTGCGCGTCGATCGGCAGGCCGTCGTAGTGCAGCACCGAGTGCACGCGTGCGGCGACGTCCGGCACTTCGGTGATCAGCTTCTCGCGCAGCTGGCCGTCGCGGTTCTGCTCGACGACGTACACGCGCGGGTACTTGCGCGCGAACTCGTGCACCGACTGCGCGAGCGGCAGCGCGCGCACCCGCAGGTACGACGCCTTCACGCCCTGCTTCGCGAGCAGGTCGCGGGCCTCGAGCAGCGCCCAGTGCGACGAGCCGTACGCGATGAGGCCGACTTCGGCGCCCGGCGTGTCGAGCCGTTCGGGCTGCGGCATCAGCGCGCGCGCGTTCTCCATCTTCTTCTTCAGGCGGTCCATGCCGCGCACGTACGCCGCGGTGTTCTCGGTGTAGCGCGCGAGTTCGTCGTGACCGGAGCCGCGCGTGAAGTAGGTGCCCTTCGCGTTGCGGTTGCCGGGCAGCGTGCGCCACGGAATGCCGTCACCGTCGACGTCGCCGTAGCGCTGGAACTGGTCGATCTTGTCGAGCGCCGCCTCGTCGAGCACCTTGCCGCGGTCCCACGGCTGGGCCGGATACTCGAACGGATCGCTCATCCAATTGTTCATGCCGAGGTCGAGGTCGCTCAGCACGAGCAGCGGCATCTGCAGCCGCTCGGCGAGATCGAACGCCGTGCCCGCGAACTCGTAGCACTCGGTGACCGAGCCCGGCAGCAGCACCGGGAAGCTCGTGTCGCCGTGCGACAGCCCCCACGCGAACGACAGGTCGCCCTGCATCGTGCGGGTCGGCAGGCCGGTGCTCGGGCCCACGCGCTGGATGTCCCACACGACCGCGGGAATCTCGGCGTAGTAGCCGTAGCCGAAGAACTCGGCCATGAGCGAGATGCCGGGACCGCTCGTCGCGGTCATCGCGCGCGCGCCCGCCCAGCTGGCGCCGAGCACGTTGCCGATCGCCGCGATCTCGTCTTCCGCCTGCACGACCGCGAACGTCGCCTTGCCCGACTTCTCGTCGCGGCGATAGCGCTCGAGGTAGCCGATGAGCGCTTCGATCAGCGAGCTCGACGGCGTGATCGGGTACCACGCGACGACCGTCACGCCCGCGAACATCGAGCCGAGTGCGGCCGACGTGTTGCCGTCGATCAGGATCTTGCCGCCCGTCAGGTTGCGGCGCTCGACCTTGAACGGCAGCGCGACCGGATTCGCCGCGGCGTGGTCGTAGCCCGCCTTCACGGCGGCGGCGTTCAGCGCGAGCGCCTTCGGCTTCTTGCCGAGCTGCGCGTGGAGCGCCTTCTCGACCTCGGCCTGCTCGATGCCGAGCAGCTGACCGGCGATGCCGACGTAGATCATGTTCACCACGAGACGGCGCAGCTTCACGTCGTTCGTGATCGGCTCCATGAGCTTCGCCATGGGCACGCGGTAGACCGTGCGGTCTTCCGGCACGTCCGGGAACTTGATCGAGTCGTTCGCGATGATGAGCGAGCCCGGCCCCATCGCGGCCACGTCGGTGGCGGCGGTCTCGGGGTTCATGACGACGAGGACGTCGTTGCGGGCGTGACGGGCGATGTACCCGTCTTCGTTCACACGGATCGTGAACCAGGTCGGCAGGCCGGCGATGTTGGACGGGAACAAGTTCTTGCCGCTGACCGGGACGCCCATCTGCATGATGGACCGGAGCAGCACGTTGTTCGCCGTCTGGCTGCCCGAGCCGTTGACCGTGGCGACGTGAATGCTGAAGTCGTTGACGACGGATTTCACGGGAAGTTCGGGTCTTGCGACCCGCTCCTTGGAGGTGGCGAGGACTCGGCCGGGCGGTCCGAGGGATGGCTCGCGAACGCGTCCGGGCGTTGATGAGGAGTCGCGGCCGACCGTAGGCGCACCCTCCCGGGGGGTCAAATTTGCCCGCGCCCCTTCGGCTTTCACGGTCCGCGACCGATAAGCGAGGTGTGCAAGGGGCTTTCACGCCCCGACGGCGCTCCCTCGCGCCGGCGAAGCCACGAAGGCATCGCTCCACCATTCTGTTTTCCGGAAGAGGCGCAGACCGTGATCACTCCCAGCTACGGCGCGGGCGGTTCGAACGAATCGCACAGCCACTCCAACGATTCGCAGGGGCGGCTGCTCGACCAGCTCAACGAAGTCGTGTTCACCACCGACTCCGTGGGCCGTCTGCAGTACGTCAATGCCGCATGGTCGCGCATCACGGGCATTCCCATCTCCGACGCGATCGGTCACGACGTCGTGGACTTCGTGATCGAGGAAGAGCGCGACCTCTGTCTCGCGCGCCACCACCAGGTGCTCGACGGCCGCCGTGCGACCGCGCAGCACGAAGCGTGGTTCCGCACCGCCGAGGACGAGAAGCGCTGGCTCGCCGTGCACGTGCACGCGCAGACCGACGCGGCCGGCAAGGTCACGGGCCTCGCGGGCACGCTGTCCGACCTCACCGAACGCCGTCAGCTCGAGGACGAACTCCGCCAGCTCGCGTACGAGGCGCAGGAAGCGCGCGCCGACGCCGAGTCCGCCGCGTCGCTCGTGCGCGCGGAAGCCGAAGAGCTCGCGCGCGAGCGCGATCAGGCGACCGCCAGCGCGCGCGCGTCGGCGGAGTTCATCGCCAGCATGGCGCACGACCTGCGCACCCCGCTCAACGGCGTGCTGGGCATGATCGAGTTCCTGCTGCACTCATCGCTCACCGAAGAGCAGCGCGACCAGGCGCTCACGATTCGCGGCAGCGCCGAGTCGCTCGTGCGCCTCGTCGGCGACATCGTGGACTTCTCGCGTGCCGGCGCGGGCCAGATCGAAGTGCAGTCGGAGGAGTTCGCGGTGCGCGACGTCGTGGACGACGTGGCCCGGCTCCTCGCGCAGAAGGCCGTCGCGAAGGGCATCACGTTCAGCGCGACCGTCGCCTCGACCGTGCCCGACCGCATGCGCGGCGACGCGGCGCACCTGCGCCAGGTGATCACGAACCTCGCCTCGAACGCCGTGCGCTTCACCGAGGAAGGCAGCGTGACGGTCGCGCTCTCGCGCGCGCCGGGCATCCTCGCGGACGGCCGCGTGCCGCTGCGCATCGAGGTGCAGGACACCGACACGACGCTGTCCGCCGAGAACCTCGCGGCGCTCATGGACCAGCGCAGCGTCGGCGGGGAGAAGCAGCACCTGTCCGGCAGCGCCGGACTCGGGCTCGCGATCTCGCGCCGTCTCGTCGAACTCATGGGCGGCACGATCGTGGTCGGCAGCGAGCCCGGTCAGGGCAGCGCGATCTCGGTCGAGGTGCCGCTCGAGCGCGTCGCCGCGGCGCCCAAGCCGTCGCAGGCGCCGAACTTCTCGCTCACGATGCGCCCGCTCGAACTGCGCGTGCTCGTCGCCGAGGACAACGCGGTCAACCAGAAGGTCGCCGTGCGCATGCTGCAGCGCTGGGGCATCACCGCGACCGTCGTGCCCGACGGCCGCGCCGCGGTCGAAGCGGTCGCGACCGGGCAGTTCGACCTCGTGCTCATGGACGTGCTCATGCCGCGGCAGAACGGTTTCGACGCGACGAGCGAGATTCGCCGCAACGAGACCGGCACCGGCCACCGCATCCCGGTGATCGCGATGACCGCGCACGGACTGGCGCAGGAGCGCGAACGCTGCTTCGAGGCCGGCATGGACGGCTTCGTCGCGAAGCCGATCCAGACCGCCGAGCTCTACGCGGAGCTGGCCAAGTGGGCCGAGATCCGCGACATGGGAACGGAACAGCGCCAGGCGGCCTGACCTCCGCCGGACTTTCGCCTCGGGCCCTTGCCGGAAACGGCGGGGGCCCGAACGCTTTTCCGTTCGTCACACGCCCCTGACGGTTGGTCGCCTCCCGCTTGACCGGCCGAGTGAAAGCCCTACTGTCCCGCGCATGTCCGACTCCCACGCACGCATCGAGCCGCCCGCGGCGACGCTCGATGCCGCCCGCCGCTGGCTCACGCCGGTGCGCGAGGCGCTCGGCCCCGAGTTCCTGTCGGCGTACCTGACCGGCAGCGTCCTCACGCAGGGCTTCGACGCCGCGCATTCCCGCATCAACATCCTCGTGATCGCGCGCGCGCTCGAAGGCGCCGTGCTCGACCGGATCGCCACCGCGATCCCCGAGACGCGCAAGCCGCCGCATTTCGATCCGCTGTTCCTCACGCGCGACCAGATGCTCGCGTCGCTCGACGTGTTCCCGATCGAATGGCTCGACCTCAGCGAACGCCACCTGCGCCTCGAAGGCGAAGAC
This sequence comes from Candidatus Eiseniibacteriota bacterium, assembly GCA_016710095.1. Taxonomy (GTDB): domain Bacteria; phylum Eisenbacteria; class RBG-16-71-46; order RBG-16-71-46; family RBG-16-71-46; genus CAIXRL01. Next base: position 41,749 of record JADJLL010000041.1, read on the forward strand.
GTGTTCGGCGGCGTCGAAGTCCCGCGCACGTACCTGCGGCTGCAGTGCGAGCACGAACTGCGCGGCAAGCACATCCGCCTGCGCCAGGAATACCTCGCGTCCGCCGGACGCGCCGACCGTCTCGCCGAAGTGCTGTCGCGCCTGTCGAGCGGCTTCCACACGATCTTCCGCACGCTGCTCCGCCTGCGCGGCGACGAAGCGCCGGCGCAGACCGAAGCGCTCATCGAGCGCGTCGCCGACGCCTACGGGCTCGACGCGCGCGCGCTGCTCGGCGCGCACCTGCTGCGGCGGGCCGGCGCCAAGAAGCCCTCGGCCGACACGGTGCGCGACACCTACCGTGCGTTCCTTCGCGAGATCGACCGGCTGATCGCGGCCATCGACGGACTGCGCACCACATGAGCGCACGCGCCTTCGCGCGCGTGCTCGTCGCGGGGACGCTGCTTCTGGCGGCGGTCTTCGTGCAGCCGGCGCGCTCCCAGCAGGACGGCCTCGCCGCGATTCCTCCGCACGCGGGCTACGTCACCGACGCCGCGCAGGTCATCGACCCCGCGCGGCGCGCGGAGCTCGAGGGATTCCTCGACCAGCTCCAGAAGAAGACGGGCGCCGAGTTCGCCGTGTTGACGATCGCCACCACGGCGCCGGAGGCGCCCGAAGCTTTCAAAACCCGCGTCTTCAAGGAGTGGGGCATCGGCAAGAAGGGCGAGGACAACGGCGTGCTGCTGCTCGTCGCCATGCAGGAGCGCGCGCTGCGTTTCGAGACCGGCTACGGGCTCGAAGGCGCGCTGCCCGACGGCTGGCAGGCGCGCATGCTGCGCAACGTGGTCGTGCCCAAGTTCCGCGCGGGCGCTCCCGGCGAAGGGATCACGCTCGCCGTGGTCGAGTCGGCGAAGCGCATCGCGGCCGAGAAGGGCGTCACGATCGAG
>JADJLL010000042.1 GCA_016710095.1 Candidatus Eiseniibacteriota bacterium
TGGCCGTCGTCGGCTTCGAATCGGGCGAGCCCGAAATCCATGAGCCGTACGGTGCCGTCCTTGCCCAGCATGAGGTTGGAGGAGCGATGTCGCGATCCATGACGGGGCGTTCCATGCCATGCGCGTGCTCGACGGCGCGCAGCAAGTCGCGGAGCACGATCAGCGCGACTGCGCGTGGCAGAGAGCCCATGCCGCTCGAGCCACTTGCTGAGATCACGCCCTTCGACGAGCTCCATGGCGATGAAGGGCGTCCCTTCGTGTTCGCCGAAACGGAGGATGTGGACGATGTTCGGATGTGATTCAGCCGAGCGGCGGTCCTCGCCTCGCGCTGAACATCTTCGCCGTGCGCACTTCCTCGGCGAGGTTGGAGAACAGGATCTTGATCGCGACGTGACGGTCGAGCTGGCGATCGTAGGCACGGTAGACATGCGCCATGCCGCCTTGCCGATCGCCGGGAGCTCAATTCATGGTCGCCAGGATCTTCGTGCTCACGTTCGAGGTGATTCCTTTTCTTCGATCCGCGCTACTCGATCGGCAGCCCGGCACGAACTCCGGCTGCTTGCCCTCGGAAGCGTCACGGTGGGCTTGAGCGTCACGACCGCCGTGCGTTCGCCCGCTTCGTCCGTCTCGACCGCCACGGTGAGCGCTTCGTCCGCGGCGTTCTTCAGCAGCCCGCCGAGATCGGCGCGCAACCGTCACGATCACGCCGAAGCGTCTTCGTCGCTTGCGCCCCCAGGGCGTCTGAGAGAGCATCGCGCCGCACACCTGCGCGAACCGGGCCGCGGTGAGCTGGTACGACAGCGTGCCTTCGAGCGTGAGCTTGCCCGGCGACAGGCGGTGAATGGTGGTGACGAGCGGCAGGTTCACGGTGGACGCGTTCAGCGCGCCCACGAGCGGCGCGAACGCGCCGTGCGCGAGCGTGAGCATCTGCATCTCGCCGAACGGGATCTCGGTCGCGAGCGCCTGCGACTCGTTCGTCTTCACCGGATAGCCGCGCGTGGCCATGTTCTCGAACCGGCCGCCCGCGCCCGAAAGGTCGAGCGCGTGGCCGTGCGCGGCGATGCTGCGCGCGGCGCCGCGCCCACGAGCCAGCCGCCGCGGCCCCAGAGGTACGAGTCGGGGTTCGACTCGGCGCACTTTTCGCCGTCGAACGGCTCGCGCAGCAGGAAGCGATTGAGCGTGAGCGACAGCCAGCGCGCATCGTCGGACTTCTGCAGCGCCGCGAATCCCGCGTGCGCCGAGTCGGTGAGCTTGGTCGCGACCTCCTGCATGGCCGCGGCCTGCACGAGGAAGCGCAGGTCGAGGATGCCGGCGTGCGCGTGCGCGACGACGCACGCCTGCAGGTCGGCCGCCATGGCGCCGAGCGCCGCGAGGTCGGCGACGTCGGACGCCTTGTGCGTGAAATCGAAGTCGAGCACGACGAGCGTGAGCGGCGGCGCGCCGGACTCGAGCGCCGGCTCGTACAGCTCCTCGCGGAAGCGCGCGACGAGCTGGGCGCGCGGCACCGACAGCGCCTCGAGCAGCAGCGGCTCGGCCGCGTGCGAGGCGAGCAGGTTGAGCCCGCGCCAGGCGGCTTCGACTCGCTGGGTCTTCGGGTCGTGGAGCACGGCGTCGGGGGTGCCGGCGCCGGGCAGGGGCAGGGTCAGCCCGAGCGAGGCGAACCACGCGTCGGCGCCCTTCGCTCCCGGCGTGATTTCGGCCGGATTGCCGCTGTCCACGCCCACATCGGTGACCACGACGATGCGCCAGGGCATCAAGCTCATCTCGGACTCCTTGGCAATCGGGGTTTCGGTCGTGGGCGCGTTCGTCGCGGCCACCGGTGGGGCTCCGGCCGGGGACGTCGACGGGGCCTCCGTCCAAGCCTTGGCGAGGAAGTGTTCGCGCTTGCTTCCCAGCGCTTCCCGTCGCACCTTGCTCGCGGAGTCGTCCCATTCACGGCCCGGCAGGACGTCGAGGCGATCACGGCAGCGCGGCAACGGATTCCGCGCGGACGCCGCCCATCGACGATGCCGCGCGCACGCTACCAGAAATCCACCGGTTTCGGCGGGGCTTCCGCCCACCGTGCGCCAGAGGTACGCACCGACCATGTCACGCTCGCCTTCGCCCATCCGTAGCGCTCGCTCGTGTTCCTCCCAGTCCGGCTGCTTTCGCTCGTCGCTGGGCTTGCGCTTCGCGCGCCAAGGCGCATGCCGATTGGTGGAACGCGCACCCACTCGTGCGTCGTCGACCGGCGCGCAGACCGGACCGATCGTCGTGAACGCGCCCAACGGGATCTTCGTCGCGTGGACGGATCGCCGCGACACGTCCGGCGTCTGGGTGGATCCGGTGAGCGGTACGGGCCTACAGCTCAATGGAGGCCGGAAGCGCTCGCTCGGCCCGCCTGACCCCACTCGGTCACGGCGCTCCCCGGTTCGACGGACGGGCACGTTGTTCGTGTGGTCCGGCTCGCGGACGGACACCGCGTTCGTCTACGCCAGCGTCTGGTGAACCGCCTGCCTGCCTGCCGATGTGTTCGTCGAAGGGCGGTCCGTGTCGCGACCGGCGCAAGGCGCGCGTAGCGACGCCGCGATCGCTGGCGCCGGCTACGGGGGGGGGCATTCGTCGCGTGGCAGGACTCGCGCAACGGCAACCCCGACATCTTCGCGCAGCACGTGCTCTCCGACGGCACGCTCGCGTGGGGCGCGGGCGGCGTCGTCGTCTGCAACGACGACAGCACGCAGGAATCCCCGCAGATCGTCGCCGACCGCATCGGCGGCGCGGTCGTGAGCTGGGAAGACCGGCGGCACTCCCACCACTGCAGACGTACGTGCGGCGCTTCGCCGTCGAGCGGCGCGCGACGTCAGCGCCAACGGTCTCTCGGTGGACGGCAACGCTCGACCACGCGCGCATCGCCGTGCGAGCCTGCGCGACGACGATCGTGATCCTTCGGACACGTCGTGCAGCGGCAGCTGTTCCTTGTTCGATGCGCTTCGATTCCGCGGGCAGCGTCGCTTACGCCGCCGGCAATCGCGCGGTCCCTGTCGGCGAACGCCTCACCAATCTGCCCGGTCGGCGTCGTTCCGCGCCAACGGGCAGGCGACTCTTCTGTCTACGCTTCGCCGACCAAAGTGCCGCGCGTCAGCCAGCCGGGGTTCGAGCGGCACCGACGCTGGGGCACCATCGCTCTCCGGCGTCGCGCCCGTCGCGGCCTCCGGCGTGGGCGCGATTCCCGACGGCGCCGACGGCGCGTGGGTCACGTGGACCGACGGCAACGCGGTCCGCACGCAGCACGTGCTCGCCGCGGGCACGCTGCCGATGGGCAACACGCCCGTCACGATGTCCCCGGCCACGTCGCGCACGCGCGGCAACGCGGCCGGCACGCTGCTGCCGACCGGCGACTTCATCGCCGCGTGGGAAGACGCCGACACGGGCGGCTCGCCCGACACGAACATCGTCGCAGCGACTCGGGCCGAATCGCGTCGTCGGCGCGTACTGGCGCGTCGTCGCGACCGCGGGCGGCAACGGCACGCTCACGCCGGGCGCGGGCACGCACATCGTCGCCGAGCACGATTCGCTGCGCTTCCGCGCGGTCGGCACGGGCGGCTACCACGTGACCACGATGCTCGCGGACGGCAATGCCTATCCCGCCGTGCCGAACCTCACGTTCCACGACGTGACCGCGAACCACACGCTCGTCGTGTCGTTCGACAACTCGCCGGTGACTTCGCAGGTGATCACGACGCCCGACCAGTTCCAGGGCATCTCGTTCCCGTTCACGTTCTCAGTCGACGCGCCGGCGACGGTGTTCGCCGACGTCTGGCCGCCAGACGCGACGCGCTGGCGCGTGGGCCGCTGGGATCCCGTCACGAAGCTCTACGACGCGCCGCCCACGCTCGTGCACGTGCGTCCGGCCGAGAGCTACTGGTTCGTGACGAAGGTCGCCGACACGCTGAACTTCTCGGGTACCGCCGTGGCCGAGGTGGACTTCACGACGTCGCTCGGCCCGGCGACCGCCGAGTCCACCGGCTGGAACCAGATCGCCAATCCGTTCCGCTTCCCGATCGCGGTCTCCGCGCTGCAGGTGCGTGCGGGCGCGGGGGCGTACGAGTCGCTCGTGTCGCCGTCGCAGACGAGCACCGATCCGGTCGTCATCGGCTGGACGGCCGGCGGTGGCTACCAGCCGGTGAGCACGATGCTCGCCGGCCGCACCTTCTGGGTCTACAAGCGCACGCCTGCGAACGTCTCGCTGCGCGTGCCGTTCGAGTACAGCCAGGGCGCGTTCGCGACCGGGCTCGAGCCTCCGGCCGCTCCCGGCGACTGGTCGGTCTCGCTCGCGCTCTCGCAGGACGGCGCGCCCGACGCGCACGTCTCGATCGGCTCGGGCACGCGCGCGCGCACGTACTCGCGCGTGCCGGTCTCGCCGGGCCGCGACCTGTCGCTGTGGACGGTCGCCGACGGCGTCGAGCGTTCGTCGGTCGCCGCCGCGGACGAAGGTGCGCTCGCGTTCGACGTCTTCGCGACGTCCTCGACCGCGCTCGCGCCGGCGTCGCTGCGTGTCTCGCTCGAAGGTGTGTCTTCGGACCGCGAAGTGACGCTCTCGGACCCGGCCGCCGCCTGGTCGCGCGTCGTGCACGACGGCGACGTCGTCGCGCTCGCCGTGGGCACCGACCCGCGCCGGCTGGTCGTGCGCATCGCCACGCCCGGCACGGTCGCCGCGGCGGGGGTGACGGCGTTCCGCGCCGCCGCTCCCAACCCGTTCTCGGACCGCACGGCGCTGTCGTTCGTGCTGGCCACGGCGGGCGATCTCGACGCGCAGGTCTACGACGTCACGGGCCGCCGTGTGGCGAACCTGTCACGTCGGGGCCTCGCCGCGGGCGAACACGTCCTCCCGTGGAATGGCCGGGATGCCGCCGGCGTACGGGTGAAGCCGGGTGTCTACCTGCTCCGCTGGACGGCGGGCGGGCGTTCCGGAACGAGCCGAATCGTGTCCTTGCAGTGACCTGACTTGCCTCGGCATCGGGTCAACCCCGATGCTTCGTCGTCGCCGCGCCTCGTTCCCTTGGGGCCCGGCTCGGGTTCCCCAAACTTTCTTGGAGGTCGTCCTCGATGAAGTCGTTCCGCATGCAGGTGAGCATCCTCGCCGCCGTCGCCCTCGTGTCCATCGCCGCCGTGGCGATCGCCGCCTCGGGCAAGCCCGGTGACAAGCCGGCCGCCGCCGCGGGCGCGCCCAAGCCGGCCGCCGCGACCGACAAGGCCATCGTCGCGATCGACGCGCAGATCGCCGCCGCGAAGGTGAACAAGGGCGCGCAGGGCTGGAAGATGAACCTGCCGATGCCGAAGGCTGTCGCCTTCACGGCCGGCAAGCAGTACTTCGTGCGCATGACGACCAACAAGGGCGACGTGCTGATCCGCTTCATGCCCGACATCGCGCCGCTGCACGTGACGAACTTCCTCTACCTCACGCGCATCGGCTTCTACGACAACACGCCGTTCCACCGCGTGATCCCCGGCTTCATGGCGCAGGGCGGCGACCCGACCGGCACGGGCGGCGGCAGCCCGGGCTACGGCTTCGGCGGCGAATTCTCGGATCGGGCCAAGCACGATCGACCGGGTCTGCTCTCCATGGCCAACGCCGGCCCCGGCACCGATGGCAGCCAGTTCTTCCTCACGTTCGTGCCCACGCCGTGGCTGAACGGCAAGCACACGATCTTCGGCGAAGTCGTCGAAGGTCTCGACGTGCTGAAGGCGCTCGAAGCGGCCGGCTCGCAGAGTGGCGCTCCGACCGAGAAGCTCACGCTCGACAAGTGCGTGGTCGAGGTCCGCTAGTCCTTCGCATCACCGATACACGAAACCCCCGGTCGCTCGCGCGGCCGGGGGTTTCGCTTTGCGTGGCGATGCGCGCCTACCAGTCCACGCGCAGCGCGAACTGCCAGTTCCGCGGGGCCGCGGGCAGCAGCAGCGGGCCGTAGTTCCCGTTCTCGTCGTAGTCCATCCAGCCGCCCGTCGCGTAGCGCACGTCGGTCGCGTTGAGCACGCGGAACGTGGCCTCGGCGTGCATGCCCGCGACCGACCGCGCGGCGCCCAGCGACAGGTCGAACGTCGTGCGCGGCTCGATCGAGTTCTCGTCGCTCTCCGTGTTGTCCACGTAGATGCGGCCCGCGTGGTGCGCCTCGGCGCCCAGCGTGAGACCCGAGCGCGAGAGCCGCGCCGACACGTTCGCCATCGTCGCGGGCGCGAAGCCGATCGCCTTGCCCGCGTAGCTCACGTCGTCCGCGCTCGTCGGGCCGTAGTGCTCGACGTAGTCCACGAAGTGATGATCGGCGAGCGTGACGTTCGCGTCGGCGTCGAGCTTCGCGCCGCCGCCGAGCGTGCGCGTGACCGCGCCCGCGAGTTCGAGCCCCTGGTGCACGGACTTCGCGGCGTTGCCGAGGATCGGGTAGCCGAGGTCGGAGTTGTACTGCCCGGCCCACACGAGCTCGTCGTCGAAGTCCATGCGATACAGGACCGCGCTCGCGGTGGCCTGCGCCGAGCGCCATGTGGCGCCGGCTTCGTAATCGCGCACGTGCTCGGGCTTGACCAGCGGGTTCTCGTACACGCCGTTCGCGACGTCCACCGTTTCGTACAGCGGCAGGCTGCCCGCGCCCTCGGCGTCGTACAGGTCGCGGAACGCGGGCTCGCGCGCGGCCATCGCGAAACTCGCGAACGCGCTCCAGCGCTCGGACGGCGTCCACGCGAGCCCGAGCTTCGGGTTCGCGAAGTCGTACGTCTGCGTGAACGCGATGCCGTCGAAGCGGTCGTCGCGCATGCGATAGCCCTGATGGCGCCACGCGAGGTCGGCGGTGACGCGCACGTCGGGGCGCACGTCCCATTCCTCGCGCGCGAAGAGTCCGGCCGACAGCGTGCGCGGGTGGTAGTCGTAGTACGCGACGTCGGGCGCGGTGCCCGGCGTGAGCGCGCTGCCGCTCAGCACGCGGCCCACGTGGCGTCCGTCGTGAAAGCGCAGCTCGCCGCCCAACGTGGTCGCGCCGCGATCCCACGTGCGGCGCAGGCGCGGCAGCCAGCCGAAGTGGCGGTTCGTCACCTCGCGCCGGCGCACGAGGTCCGTGCGCTCGACCGTGGCGCGGCCCTGTCCGTCGAGCACGACGTTGCCGTTGCCGTCGAGCGCGTAGTAGTCGTGCGGCGCGAGCGTCGTGTCGGTGGTGAGCCAGGGCGCGAGCCGGTAATCGGCGAGGCTGCGGCCGAGGCGCTGCTCGTCGTAGTAGCCGCGGCCGTCGAACCAGAACGCGGTCTGCGTGAGCGTCGTGTGCGCGCCGAGCACGCGCGTGTGCTCGAGCTCGTAGTGCGGCTCGAAGAAGTGATCCTGCTCGCCTTCGTACGCGATCGGGTTGAAGCGGCGATCGCGGTCGGCGTCGCCGGTGACGCGGCCCTCGAGCCGGTCGCGCGAGACGCCCAGGTAGGCGAGGTGCGTGTTCTCGGGGCCGCCGTACAGGCGGATGTCCCACTGCTGGTCGAGCGTCGTGCGGCGCGCCGAGAGCGCGTACGACCAGAGCCGCGACCACGAGCGGTCGCGATAGCCGTCGGTCTCGATGCGCGAGTAGCGCCCCTGCACGTTCCAGTCGTTGCGCAGCACGCCGCTCACGCCCTCGAACGACACGCGGCGCGTGCCGAACGAGCCCACGCTCGTGGACGCCGTGAGCCGCGGCTGGCGCTCGAACGCGCCGGTCTCGACGTTCACCGTGCCGCCGAGCGCGGCGGCGCCGTAGAGCGCCGCGCCCGCGCCGCGCTGCACGGTGACGGCTTCGGCGGACGCGAACAGGTCCGGATGATCGATCCACCAGACCTCGTGCGACTCGGGATCGTTGAGCGGGATGCCGTTCACGAGCACGCTGATGCGGCGCTGCGGGAACCCGCGCAGCGTGAGGTACGAGTACCCGATGCCGTTGCCCGCGTCGGAGTAGGCGTACGCGCCCGGCAGCTTGGCGAGCAGCATGGGCGAGTCCTGCCCGAAGTTGCCGCGGCGGATGGCGGCGGCGCCGAGCTTGTCGTTGGCCGTGGCGGAGCGCTCGTCGAAGCGCGTGGTGCTGACCTCGGAGACCGGGAGCACGACGACCCGGCGAAGCGTGTCGCCGCGGCTTCGGCGCGGCGGGCGTGGCGGCGGCGCGAGCGGCGAGCGGCGAGCAGCACGGGCGGCAGCGGGGAGGGTCTTCATGCGCGAATCTCCCGGCGCTCGAGGGCGCCGAAGGCTCGGAGGGAGAGCCAGACGAGCAGGGAAGATCCCAGCCCGGCGTACACGGGTTCGATGGACCACGGGTAACCGCCGCGCGGCGTGGCGAACGCGTGCGCGTACACCACCCACGACAGCGACAGCAGCAACGGAACGACCATGAGCACGAGCGCGCCGCGCTTGCCCGGCCGGCCGCGGCCCGCGAGCGCGAGCGCGACCGGCAGCAGCAGCGCCGGCGTGGTGATGGAACCGAGGTCGTGCCACAGCCCGATCACCGACTGGTTGGCGAGCGCGAGCACGGTGGCGAACGCGGTCGCCACCCAGAGCCCCACGCGCGAGAGCGCGGGCAGCGTGCTCTCGTCGCCGCCGCGCAGCCGCCACACGAAGTCGCGGCTCACGGTGGTCGCGGCGATGAACGCGTACGAGTCGATCGTGCTCATCACGGTGGCGATCATGCCGAGGTAGAAAAGCCCGAGCGCGACCGGCGGCAGCGTGAGGCGCGCGAGCTCGGGGAACGCGAACACCGGGTCCTTGAGGTTCGGCAGCAGCGCGCGCGCGTAGAGGCCCGACGCCGTGGTCATGAAGTCGAACAGGATCCAGAAGGCGATCGACCAGAGCACGCCGTTGCGCGCCGTGCGCGCGTCCTGCGCGGCGTACGCGCGCTGGAAGAAGCCGGGATCCACGAGCGTGCCGAGCGCGATGAAGTACCAGACGAAGATCGCCGCGGGCGGATTGCCGCCGTGCCACACGAAGTGCGAGTGCGGCACGCGGGGAACGAGGAACGACAGCCCGCCGTGCTGCGCGAACAGGAACGCGAGCAGCACCGCGAAACCGCCGTACATGAGCGCGAACTGGATCTGGTCGGTGAAGACGACCGTGCGCAGGCCGCCGCGGTCCACGTAGAAGACCGACAGCGCCGCGGCCGCGAGCACGCACGGCACGAGCGCGAAGCCCGACATGGCGGCGAACAGCGTGCCGAGCATGAGCACGTACGCCGCGGGCGCCGACGTGAGGAAGACCGCGCCCGCGCCGACCAGCGCCGCGGGTCGGCCGTGGTGCGCGTGCAGCAGGTCGGGCAGCGTGTAGTGCTTCGTCTCGCGTGCGCGCTTGGCGAAGAACAGCGCGAGCAGCAGCGCACCGAGGTAGTAGGGCACGCCGAACACGAGCCAGTTCGCGAGCCCGTAGCGCCACGAGTATTCGCCGACGCCGAGGATGCCGCCGTACCAGGTGGAGACGAGCGTGGCGACGAACGCCGGGAGCGTGACCGCGCGTCCGGCGACGAAGTAGTCCTCGGTGGTCGGACGCGCGCCGAAGCGCCGCAGCCAGATGACCGCGAGCATGGCGAAGTACGCGACGACGAGCGCCCAGTCGAGCGGGCTGTTGGAGAACATTTCGGCGGTGCCTTCCGGGCGGGCCGCGGCTTCGTACACTTCGCGCCGGAGGCGCGAGAGGCTCCGAAGTCGAATGCCGTCCGCGAAGGGACGGCTGGGAAGGCAACTCGGGGACAACCGAATCGTCTAGGCCGTTTCCCTACGCTGGTCTCAACCAGTTCAGGTTCGACGGGTGTGATCTCAGGCCGACGCTTGTCCGATGCCGGCCACCCCGAACGACAAGTCCGCTTCGAGAAGCGAACGGGCGGCAGCATGCACCACGGATCGCGGGCGATGCAACCGCGCCGCGCGAGGCCTCGCTCAGTAGAGGCCCGGGTGCAGCAGCGCGACCACGAGGTCGAACAGCGGCCGCGTGAGCATGGGGAACAGCTGCCATGCGGCGACGAGGCCGACGAACGACAGCCCCGGCGCGCGGTGCACTTCCGCCACGCGGCGCGCGAGCTTCTCGGGCAGGAACAGCGTGACGACCGAGGCGCCGTCGAGCGGCGGGAGCGGGAGCAGGTTGAACACCGCGAGGATCACGTTGAGCATCGCGAGCACGCTGAGTCCGTGCGCGAAGAAGTCGGCGGCGCCGCCGTTCGCCGCGCCGCTCGCGGCGTCCACCAGCCGGTCGAGCGTCGCCTGCGCGGGCGGCTCGAACCAGCCCACGACGAGCCCGACGCGAATCAGCAGCAACGCCGCCGCCGCGATCGCCAGGTTGCCCGCGGGGCCGGCCGCCGCCATGAGCGCCGCGCGGCGCGGGTGACGGTCGGCCCACTCGCGATCGAACGGCGCGCTGGCCCAGCGAGCGTGACGCCGTGCGTGAGCGAGGTGAGCACCGGGATCACGACCATGCCGATCGGGGAGCGCGCCATGTGGGGCAGGGGCGAGAGCGTCACGAGCCCGGCGTCGGACGCGGTCGAGTCCCCGCCGCGACGGGCCGCCCAGGCGTGGGCGGCTTCGTGCACGGTCGTCGAGAACAGGAAGGCCGGAAGCCAGAAGACGAGCGCGTGAAAGATCTCGATGGACATGGATTCTCCGGCCCGGGAATGGGCAGGAAGCAGGCCACGGATGTCGGGGCGGCGAGGTCCGCTTGGGGCTGCGGGCCCGCGGGGGGCGCGGCGCGCTCATCCTGCAGTGGCGGCGCTGCAATGTGCCCCGGGTTCGGCCCGCCCGAACGGGAGCGGCCCCTCGCCAAACTCGACCCCGCGGGCGGCCCCCGAGATCCCCAGCAAATCCGTGGCTGATTTCCTCCACCAAACATGATCGCCGCGAATCACGCGGTCGGAGCCCCGGAGGCCGAGGAAGCCCGATTCGGTGTGGGAACGCGCTCATCATAGACCCGCGTTCAAACGCAAGTACCCGGAAGTACCCGTGCGTGGGCCAGGTCCCCCCTTCCGCTCATCGCGCCGTTCACTCGATCAGGAGGGTGTCTCCCCATGAAGCGTTGCTCCCAGATCTTCCTCGCCGCCGTCTGTTGTCTCGCCTTTGCCGGCTTCGCCGGTTCCGCCTTCGCGGCCGCCGTGCCCGGTGTCTACCAGTCCACGTTCTTCGGTGGTCCGCTGCTCGAGGGCCGCTCGTCGCAGTCGTGGACCGCGCCCGCCAACGGCGCCCAGGGCCTCGGCGACGTGTTCAACGCCCAGTCGTGGAACGGCTCGTCGCTCGGCACGCAGTGGGCGATCTCGTGCGGCACGCAGAACGCGCCGCAGCTCGTGCAGGACAACCGCGTTTCGGGCACGGGCACGGTCGTGTTCACGAACTCGTTCCTCGGCGGCACGTTCTACTTCAACAACGGCCCGTGGTGCTCGACGGCGAGCTGTACCGGCACCATCAACCAGACGATCGAGAGCGTCACCGTGCAGTACGCTGCCGGCATCCCTTACGCGGCCGTGGTGAACATCAACACGAGCGGCATGTTCGACGGCGGCTCGTGCAACCTGACGTTCGCGATCGCGAACGGCGTCGGCGGTGGCGACACGGACGCGGCCCCGAAGCCGGCGACGTACCCGGCGTTCCTCGACACGAGCTGCAACCCGACGCGCGTGTACGGCAGCTGGGGCGACGTGATCACGATCACGGCGAAGATCGACTGCCCGACGCCCGCGCGCACCAGCAGCTGGGGCGCGGTCAAGAGCATGTACCGGTAAGCCCGGTCACCGGTGCAGGGGGGGGGGCGCCCCCCCTCGGGGGGGGGCGGCCTGCCGGTGGGCCCCCCCCCCGGGCCGGGCCGGGCCCCCCGGCCGCCGCCACCCCCCGGCCCGGCCCGCCCCCCCCCCCCCCCGCCCCGCCGGCGGGCCCCCCCACCACGGCGGCCCCCCGCGCGCCCCCCCCCCGCGCCGCCCGGCCCCCGCGCCGCCCCGCCCGCCCCCCCCGCCCCCCCCCCCCCCCCCCCCGGGGGGAACCCCCCCGGCCGCGCGGGGCCCGGGGGCCCGGCCCCGGCGAGCCACCCCCGCGCGCCCGCCACCCGCCCGCCCGGCCCCCCGCCGGCCCCCGCCCGCCCGCCGCCCGGGGCGGCCGGCCCCCGGCCGCCCCCGCCCCCCGCCCGCCGGCCGGGCGGCCGGGGGGGGGCCGCCCCCGGGGGGGGCGGTTCCGCCCGCCGGCTCCCGCCGCCCGGCCCCCCCGCGGCCCCCGGCGGGCGCCCGGGGGGCGCTGCGGGGCCGGGGGGCCCGGGGGCCCGGGGGGCCCCGGGGGCCCCCCCGAGCCGCGTCGGGGACCCCCCGGGCGCCCACACGCCCCCCCCCCCGGGGGGGCGCCGGGGGGCGCCGCGGGGGCCGCCCCCGCGGCCCCCCCCCCCCCACGGGGACCCGGGGCCCCGCGCGGAGGGCCGGGGGGGGGGGGGGGGCGGGCGCGGGGCCCCCGCGGGCCGCCCCCGGCCGGGCCCGCGGGGGGGGAGGGGCCGGGGGGGACGGCCCCACGGCCCCGCCACCCCCCCGGCCCTCCCCCGCCCCCAGGGCCGGGCGGGGGCGGCGGGGCGGGGCCACGGCGGCCCTGCGCGAGCGGGGCCGCCGTCGTTTATAGTGCCGCGCCATGAGACAGAGAACCGGCGCCATCGTGTGCCCCCGCTGCGAGCGGCTCATCGCCGCCAACGAGAAACGCTGCCCCAACTGCGGCACGTGGCAGCCCGGCATGTTCGGCTTCGGGCCCGTGCTCTACCGCTGGCTCGGCGGCAAGCTCGACATCACGAACGTCATCACGATCGTCTGCATCGCGACCTACCTGCTGTCGCTCGCGCTCGACCCGATGGCGATCTTCCGCTTCACGGGCGGCATCTTCGGGATCCTGTCGCCCTCGGGCGAAGCGCTCTTCAGCCTCGGCATGACCGGGCGCTACGCGATCTACGGCGGACGCTTCTGGACGCTGTGCACGGCGATCTTCCTGCACGGCGGCGTGCTGCACATCTTGTTCAACATGGGCGTCATGCGCATGTACCTGCCGAACGTCGAACACCTGTTCGGGCCGGTGCGCGCGTTCCTGATCTTCATGGTCGCGGGCATCCTCGGCTTCGTGGCGTCGGTGTTCCTCGGCGGGCACAACTCGGTCGGCGCCTCGGGCGCGATCTTCGGACTGCTCGGCGCGCTCATCTCGTACGGGCGCCGCACCGGGCAGTCGCACATCACCAACCAGCTCTGGGGCAGCGCCATCATGATGTTCGTGATGGGCTTCCTCATGTCGGGCGTGGACAACTTCGCGCACGCCGGCGGCTTCGTCGGCGGCTTCGTGTGCGCGAACTTCATGCCCACCGCGGGACGCCGCGAGCAGCCGGGCGAACTGATCGCCGCGGGCCTGCTCTCCGTGATCACGCTCGCGGGCTTCGTGCTCTCGCTGATCGGGTTCTCGTTCGGCGGCATGCGATGACCGCGGCGAAGAAGAAGGCGCCGAAGGCGGCGAAGGTCCTCCCGATTGCGGAAGCGCTGTCCGACGGCCGCCCGCGCTGCACGTGGCCCAAGGCGACCAACGCGCTCTACGTGCACTACCACGACACCGAGTGGGGCGTGCCGGAGCACGACGACCGCGCGCTCTTCGAGAAGCTGATCCTCGACGGCGCGCAGGCCGGGCTGTCGTGGGAGACGATCCTGAACAAGCGCGAGAGCTACCGCGAGGCGTTCGACGGCTTCGACATCGAGACGGTCGCGCACTACGGCTCGCGCAAGGTCGAGTCGCTGCTCAAGAACCCGGGCATCGTGCGCAACCGCCAGAAGGTCGCCTCCGCGATCGGCAACGCGCGCGTGTTTCTCGACATGCAGGCGGAGTTCGGCAGCTTCGACGCGTGGCTCTGGGGCCACGTTGGCGGCGAGCCGGTGCAGAACGCGTGGAACGGCACGAAGCAGCTGCCCGCGCGCACGGAGCTGTCCGATCGCGTGTCGAAGGAGCTGCACAAGCGCGGCATGCGCTTCGTGGGCTCGACGATCATCTACGCCTACATGCAGGCGATCGGCGTGGTGAACGACCACCTGGTCACCTGCTTCCGTCACGCCGAGTGCGCGAAAGCCGGCGAAGAAGCCCCGCCGTGGGCGCTGAGGCCCCGGGCACGCTGCTGCAGGCGGTCTCCGAGCTGGCGCGCCTGACCGGCGAAGTCGCCGCGTCCTACGCGCGTCCCGGCATCGCCGTGGACACGAAGGGCGACGGCTCGCCCGTGACGATCGCCGACCGCGAAGCCGAACGCTTCGCACGCGCGTGGATCGCCGAGCGCTTCCCACGACGCCATTGTGGGGGAGGAGTTCGGCGCACCCCGAGCGCACCGGGAATCGCACGACCGGCGCCGGAGGTGCCGCCCGGCAATGGATCTCGGACCCCATCGACGGCACGAAGTCGTTCGTGCGCGGCGTGCCGCTGTGGGGAACGCTCATCGCGGTCATGGAAGGTCCCGAAGTGATCGCGGGCGCGGCGGCGTTCCCGGCCACGCACGAACTGGTCGCGGCCGCGCGCGGCGAAGGCGCATGGTGGAACGGCGCGCGCTGCGCCGTGTCCGCCGTCGCGACGCTCGCGGACGCCACCGTGCTCTCGACCGGCACCGCGTTCGAGCCGGGCGACCCGCGGCGTGCCCGCTGGGACGCGCTCGGCGACCGCGCGTCCGTCGCGCGCACGTGGGGCGACTGCTTCGGATACCTGATGGTCGCGACCGGCCGCGCCGAGGTGATGATGGACCCGCGGCTCAACGTCTGGGACGCGGCCTCCGTGCAGGTGATCGTCGAGGAAGCCGGCGGCACGTTCATGGACTGGAACGGCGTGCGGACGCCCGAAGGACTGGGCGGGATCGCGGTCAACGCGGCGCTCGAGGCGCAGGTGCGCGCGGCGCTGGTCGGCTGATCGCCGCCGGGGCTCGGCGCCGGACGGTCCCGGACGGCCTCGGAACCCGATGCGCCCTCGCCGGAAAATCACTTCTCACATTTCCGCCCCGCTCCATTAGCATGCCGCGCGTGAAGGCCCTTCCGTCATGGACGATGGTGCGCGCCGCCGCTGCTCGCGCGGCGCTCGCACTCACGCTGCTGCTCGCCGCCCGCGCGGACGCGCGCGCCGAAACGCCGCCCGGCGTCACCGCGCCGCTGCCCGGTGATTCGCTCGCGAACGCCGCGGACTCCGCGGCCGCCGCACGCGGGGCCGGAGGCCCCGGCTCCAGCCCAGCCGAGCAATTTCCCGTCCTGCTCGGCAGTTTCACCACGACGCTGCACGGCAGCCGCCCCGAGCGCACGGAAAACATCCGCCTCGCCGTGGAGGCGCTCGACGGCGCGATCCTGCTGCCGGGCGACGTGCTGTCGTTCAACGAGCGCGTGGGCGTGCGCACGCCGGAGCGCGGCTACCTCATGGCGCCCGTGATCCTGCACGAGACGCGTCAGCTGCAGGCGGGCGGCGGCATCTGCCAGGTGGCCTCGACGATGTTCGTCGCGGGGCTCACGTCCGGGCTTTCGGTCGCCGAACGCTGGCGGCACTCGACGCCGGTGGACTACATCGCGATCGGCGAGGACGCGACGATCGCGTGGGGCGCGAAGGACCTGCGGCTGCGCAACGATCTCGCGCAGCGCGTGCGGCTGCGCGTGCGCATCGTCGGCACCACGCTGAGCGCGCGCTTCGAAGGCGAACAGCCCGAGCCCGCGGCTTACGAACTGGCGACCGAATCGCGTGAGCTGCCCGCGGAGCCGGGGCTCGACGACGCGCGGCCCGGTGTCGAGGTCGAGCTCTATCG
>JADJLL010000043.1 GCA_016710095.1 Candidatus Eiseniibacteriota bacterium
CTGTTCGTCGCGAAGATCGATCCACGAGACCAACATGCCACCCGCGCCGTCGGTCGCGATCTGCGGCCACGAGAACACCGCCGCGGAATCCGCGAGCAGTGTCATTCCTTCCTCGGGCCATGCCGGATCGATCGTGCCGTCGCCGAGGATGTGCTGGAGCCCGGTCGTCGTGGTGAAGCTCCCCGCCCCAGTTGGCAAGCCATCAGCGCCGCCGCTGCCGTCCGGCACGAGCACCGCGGTCGTCGTGCCGCCGACGAACGAACCCGCCATCACCCCGGTCGGCTGGCAGGCCGTCCGCGATCATGCCGTTCGGCTTGAGGCGCTGCAGCACGATCATGATTCCGTGGTTGTCCGTGTCGCGCTGGTCGGACCACCACACGAACAGCCCGCCTTCACCGTCCGCCGCGGCCTTGAGCGAGCCCGGGAACACGGCCGCCGGGCAGAACGCCCAGCCACTGTCGGGCCACGCGGGATCCACGGCGCCGTCGGGGCGCACGTGCTGCGCGCGCAGCTCGGAGGCGCCACTCCGGCCATCCGTCCACGCCGCGTACGCGCCGCCGGCGCCGTCATCCGCCGCGGCCACGACGCCGATCGTCTGGGCCGTGGGGCATGCGGGCACGCCGTTCGCCGGCCATCCCGGCGCGCGCGTGCCATCCACGCGCACGCGGTGCGCGCTCAGGCCGAAACCCGTCCCGTTGTTGGCCGGCGGGACCGAGTCCAGCGCGAAGACGACCGCGCCGCCCGCTCCGTCACTCGCGGCCACGGGGTGCGACGCGAGCAGGCAGTCCGAGCAGAGCGGCACGCTCGCCGAGTTGGTCGAAGGCCACGAAGCGTGCGCCGGCGTCGTCGAGTGGAGTGCGGCGAGCGAGAGCAACAGGGGCAGGAGGAACATCGGGCGCATGGGGGCTCCGGGCATGAGGGTTCGGCCGGGGCGGGTCTTGGACGCCCCGTACGAGTTCCCTTACGTCCGGCCACGCGAATGCGAACACATTCCGAGTTCCGCGGCCGTGGGGCATTCGCCCCACGTTGCCCGCAGCCGCGAAAAACGCGAAGGTACGCCGCGAACAGGGCGCGGGCGCTCGCCGTTCGTCGCCGCAATGGATCGAGGGAGGGACACCGTGAACGACTCGAAGGACACCGCCGTCGCCACGCTGCTCGAGGAAGCGCTCGACGACACGAAGACGAACGAACGTGTCGCGCATCTCGTGCTCAAGTCCGACTGGCCGATCGCGCTCTGCGGCGCGAACGTGAGCGATCACCTCGGAACGAAAGCTCCCGCGATGGACCGCTGCACGGACTGCCTCAAGATCGCCGCGACGCGCGGCCTCGGGCGACCGGGCTGGGACCTGAAGGGCTGAAGCCGCGAGGCGCTCCGTCCGCGTCGGCCGCGAACGGAGCACCGTCGCCACTCGCTCAGCGGTGCATCACCTTCAGCTGTCCCCAGCTGCTCCGGCGAGCGGGCACGGGAAGCGTGGGGCAATCGATGAGCTCGAAGTGCTGAAGCGTGATGTTGCAGCCGACGCCGGCTTCCGGAATCGGGCTGCAGTTCACCTCGCCGTAGAGAAGCATCGCCTGCCCCGTCCCCGCATAGGGGCGAAGTTGCGAAGCCCACGGCTCCTTCACGAGCGCGAGCCCGGCGCAGCCGTACCCGAGGCACGGCACGGTGATCACCGCCCACCCGAGGTCCTCGATCGTTCCCATGACCGCGGGGGCGGTTTCGAGCGGGCATCCGGAGCGGTCGTATGCGCCGAAGAGACCGTAGATCGACTGGAACGTCGCCGTGACGGGCTCGACGCTGAAGTCGAAGTAGTCCGTCACGTTCCAGGGCTCGGGATGATAGACGTACGTGTAGCTCTGGGTGGCACCCGTCCGTGGGATGTACGCCAGCGTCGTCACCCCGTAGAAGTCGAGGCACTCCGGGAGCGTCTGGAACGTGCTTCCGGCATGCAACGCGAACTGCGTCCACTCGGGGTGACCGGTCGGCTGTGACGGATCCTCGACGTAGGTGAAGTGGACCACGATGCCCGAGTCCGAACAGTGCGCTTCGAACTCCGTGATCCCGCTCGCGGCGGACGCGACCGGGGTACGAGCGAAGCCGAGCGACAGGGCGAGCACGGCGAGGGCCAGCAGCCGCGTCGTGAACAGCGGAAGCCTGCGACTCATGAAGTCTCCTCCGGACACGCGAAGCGTCCGGCCGAGCGCGGAGGGTGGCCGCGGCCGTGCGCTCGAGGCGCGGCGGGCGGACGGGGGGAGGCGCAGTATCCCACTCGAAGGCCCGCTCTGCTTGCGGTTCGTCGAGTCCGGTCGCCTGCGAGGGCAGGCGGGAGCGAAAGCGCCCTCTAGCGCGCGATCGTCTTCATCGTGCCCCACGTGCGGCGGCGCACGTCGACGGCCGCGCTCGTTTCGCAGAACGCGATGCTGTCGAAGCCGATGTTCGGATCGGGGCTCGCGCCGAAGCGCAGCTCGATGCGCGTGATGCCGGTGCCGGCGACCGAGAACGTGAAGTTGCCGGGCAGGCCGGCCTGGCTCAGGCAGGCGTCGCCGCTCGTGCTGTCCACCGCGGCGCCGCCGGTGAGCGTGCCCACGCCGACGATCGTGTTGCTCGCGTTGAACGCGGTGAGCGTGGCGTTGTGCACCGCGCCGCCGTACGGGTAGTAGTCACCGAAGTCGAACAGCTTGATCGAGAAGCAGCCCACGGTGACGCCGGGCGCGAACGTGAAGTCGTAGTCGAGGACGCAGTTCCCCGGATGTCCCATGCCGCGCACGCCGTCGAGGCAGCCGTTGCTCACGCTCACGCCGGTCGAGTAGCTGCTGTAGGGGGACGTGTTGCCTTCCTCGATCACGCGCGTGGTGCCGAGCGCGCAGCCGGCGCCGAAGCTCCACGCGACGCTCGCGATGTTCAGGTGCGGATCGACCGCGCCGAGTCCTTCGACCACCGTGCCCGGCGCGAACGATTCGAACGTGACGCCGTGGAACGCGCCCGTGCAGATGCCGGGCGTGCACGCGGCGAACGCGGCGGAGGGAGCGGCGAGCAGGACGGCGGCGAGCGCGAAGGCGTACGGACGCATGGGGACTCCCGGGAGGATGCGGGCTTCGAGGGCGCGTCGGAGCGCGTGAGCGACGCGGACGTTAGCACGCCCGGAGGCAGGCGCGGCGAGGGGAATCGCCGAGTTTCGTGCCGCTTACTCCGAGTTTCGTCGTGCCTTCCATTCGTGCGCGAGCAGGCCGAAGAGCGCGGTGTCGGAGACTTCCTCGCCGACCTTCCAGCGTTCGCGCAGCGTGCCCTCGAGGCGGAAGCCGAGCTTTTCGACTGCGCGCACGGACGCCGTGTTGCGCGGATCGGCGTCGGCCTCGATCCGCCGCAGGGCGAGCGGCCCGAACGCGTAGTCCACGACCGCGACGAGCGCCTCGTGCATGTAGCCCTGGCCCCAGTGACGGCGTGCGAGCCCGTAGCCGATCTCGGCGCGATCGCTCGGCTCGACGAACCCGAAGAGCGACACCTGCCCGAGCGCGCGGTCGTCCGCGGGCCGCGTCACCGACCAGCGCAGTGCGGTGCGCTCCGGGAAGAACGTCCGGGCGCGCTCGCGCGACGCGATCGCCTCGGACATCTCCTGCATGGGCGGGCGGCTCCAGTAGCGCATGGCGACCGGATCGCTCTCCATTTCGAAGATGGCTTCGGCGTCGTGGTCCGCGATGCCGCGGAGCACGAGGCGTTCGGTGGTGAGCACGGGAAAAGTGTCTGGGAAGTTCATCCGAAGTGTTCCTCGCTGCGGTGGGCGGGCTCGCGATGCGACGAGAGTGCTTTGTCCCACGGACCGCCCTGCCAGTTGTCACGGCGCGGTGCGTCGTGCGTCCACGGCGGCAGATCGAACAGCAGGTGCGCCGCGAGCGCCTGGGCGTAGGGCTCGTAGCGCAGGCGCAGCGCGGCGAGGCGCGCCTCGAACGCCGAATCGTCCGGAAGCGCCCCGCGCGTGGACGCGAGACGCTCGCGCAGCCGCTTCATCGCCGCGGACGTGAGCCGGTCCGCGCGCTCGGCCGGCATCGCGGGCACGAAGATCTGCGTGATGTCCACGAGCGCGTGGCGCGCCATCGCGAACGTGAGCGACGCCTGCGAGGTCGTGTCGTCCTCGTCGCGCGCGAGGATCAGCGCGGTCGAATCGAGGATCGCGACGAGCGCGCCCAGCCACGACTGGTTGACGTGCTGGGAGCGGTAGTACGCGAGCTGTGGGTAGGAGATGTGCGTCTCGAGCAGCTGCGCGGCCCAGCGTTCCCACGCCGCGAGCAGGTCGTCGCACAACGCGCCGCGTCCGGAGGGCGGCGTGCGCCGCAGGAACTCGGCGGCGGTCGGTGGGGAGCCCGCGCGTGCGTCCATGAGCGAGATCTCGAGTTCGCGCTGCGCGAACGCGCCGTACATCGTGGGCAGGTAGCCGATGACCGTACCGAGGAAGCCGAAGCCCGTGCCCGCCTCGAACACCGCGAGCGCGCGGCCGGCCGCGGTCGTGGGCGTGATGTCGCCGAAGCCGAGGGTGAAGAACGTCTCGCCGCTCAGGTAGAGCCAGGTCGTGAACGCGCGCGGCGCTTCGCTCTCGCCGTGCGTCGCCATCGCGAGCAGGGCGAACGCGACGATGAGGCCGAAGGCCCAGACGCCGAGCAGCAGCAGGAGCGAGAGGGGCCCGAAGAACCCGAGCATCGCTTCGCGCCGGGCGGGCGTGGTGATCCGGCGGGCGATCCCGCGCCAGAGGCGCCAGGCGGACACGTAGAACCAGCGCGTGAGCCGCATGCGGCGCCCGATGCGGCGCGGCACGAGGATCGTCTCGAACGCGTCCCACAGGATCGCGAGCACGAGCGCGGCGCCGGCCAGCGCGCTGAGGACGTCTGCGGAATCGAGCATGGCGGGCAACATAGCATGCGGTTCCGCGTGCTGAACGCCGGCGGGGGTGAGGATTCCGTCATTGCGGAGAGGGCTCCGGCGACGGCAAACTCTTCCGCTCGATTCCCTTCCCGAATCCATCCTCGAGGAGTGCTCACTTCATGCGCCGCAACTTCGTCCTTCTCCCGGTCGCGCTGCTCACGCTGCTCGGCGTGCTGTGCGTCGCGACGCCCGGTCCCGCCGACGCCGCCACGCCCGCCACGCTGCGCGCACGCCTCGCCACGCCCGCGAGCGGCGTCACCGATTCGCGAAGCGTGTTCGTGACGGTGACGCTCGAGAACGCCGGCGTCGAGCCGCAGTCAGTGCTCCGCCGATTCACGCCGTTCACCCAGTTCAACGACGGCCCCGCGTTCATCGTCGAACGCGACGGGCAGCCGGTCGCGTACCAGGGCCGCATGGTGAAGTACGCGCCCGCGACCGCGGAGGACTTCCTCGAGTTCGCGCCCGGGCAGTCGCGGACGACGAGTGTGGACCTCGGCGCGCTGTACGACTTCTCGCAGCCCGGCACGTACACCGTGCGCCTGCGCGCGGTCGCGCAGGGAAGAGCTTCGCGCACGTCCGCAGGCGCCGCGGAAGACGTGCCGGAGTGGCGCGGTGAGTTCGAGTCGGAGCCGGTCACGATCGCGATCGAGCCGCAGGCCGCGCGCGCGTTCGTCGCGCCCTGGGCGATGGGCCGGGTCGCGATTCCCGCACAGTCGCAGTCCGGCGACGTGACGTACGTCGGGTGCTCGGCGCCGGAGCTGACCGCCGCGCAGGACGCCGTCGTCGCGGCGTGCGCGATGGCGAGCCGCGCGTTCGCCGCGAGCTGTTCGCGCGGCAGCGCCGACACCGACTGGGTGTATTGGTTCGGCACGTGGAACTCGGCGCGCTGCGATGTCACGCACCAGCACTACCTCGACATCATGAATCGCTTCTGTTCGCTGCCCATGACGCTCTGGTGCCACGGCCCCGATTGCTTTTCGGGCGTGTACGCGTACGTCTATCCCCAGCAGGTGCCGCCCACCGTGTACGTGTGCGACGGTTTCTGGGGCGCGCCGATGACGGGCGTGGACACGAAGCCGGGCACGCTGATTCACGAGATGAGCCACGTGCTTTCGGGCACCGACGACTACGCCTACGGCCAGTCCGATGCGCACACGCTCGCGGTGACCAATCCCGCGCTCGCGATCGACAACGCGGACAACCACGAGTACTACGGCGAGGCGAATCCGGTCGCGCCGCTCGCGGTGTCGCCGGGCGCACGCACCGCGACGCTGCGGCCCGCGCGGCCGAATCCGTCGCTCGGCGGCGCGGCGCTCGAGTACGCGCTCACCTCCGACGGCGCGGTCGAGCTGGCGGTGTGGTCGCTCGACGGCCGCCTCGTGCGCACGGTCGAGCGCGGCTGGCGCGCGGCGGGCGAGCATCGCGCGAACTGGGACGGACTCGACGCGGAAGGCCGTCGCGCCCCGGCAGGCGTGTACTTCGTGCGGCTCACCTCGGCCGCGGAATCCCGCTCGCAGCGTCTCGTGATGCTGCGGTAGCGGTCCGGCAGGTGAACGGCGCGCCGATCCGCGACGAACGCGGCACGGCGCGCCGTTCGCGCATCAGCCCTGCGCGCCGGAGTCCTCGCCCGGCTCCACCTGCAGCAACGCTTCGAGTCGAGTGACGCGCTCGTTCAGCCGC
This sequence comes from Candidatus Eiseniibacteriota bacterium, assembly GCA_016710095.1. Classification (GTDB taxonomy): domain Bacteria; phylum Eisenbacteria; class RBG-16-71-46; order RBG-16-71-46; family RBG-16-71-46; genus CAIXRL01. The sequence continues at coordinate 6,593 of JADJLL010000043.1, forward strand.
GCGACCTCGGCCCGGAGTTCGGCGATCTCGTTCGCGGCGGCGGGAGCGGGCGCCGGCGCGGACGCCGGCGTGAAGGCGCGCTCCGGCGCGCGCGCGATCGGCGCCGCGGCGTGTTCGGCGATCGCGGGCACTTCGCCCGCCTGCCCGAGCCCGTGCGTCACCATCTGCCCGCGGCCCGGGGGCGTCAGCTCGATCATCAGTCCGCGTGCGACGAGCCCCTCGACGATCGGCTTGAGCGCCGCGAGGTCCGCGATCGGCTCCATGCGGTCGGCGCGCGCACGCAGCTCGCCCAGCTGCTGCGCTCCGCGCAGGAGCAGCTCGCCCATCACCGCGAGCTCGGCGCGCGTGACGCCGAGCCACTCGTAGGCCTTGTGCTTGTACTTGCTCGAGCGGCCCATCCAGTCGATCTCGGTGACGACGCCCAGTTCCGCGAGTTCGACGAGCGCGTTGCCCACGTCGATGTCGTCGAGCGTCGTGATCGGATCGCGATTGTTCTTCTGGTTGCAGCCCGTGACGATCGCGTTGACGGTCATCGGATAGCCCGCGGGCGTGGTCATCGCCTTCTCGATCAGCACGCCGAGCACGCGGCGCTGGTTCGGATCGAGCGGCTTCCACGGGGCGGGCGAGTACGGCGTGTCGGCGTTCGTCATGGCGAGGGTCCTCACGTGGCGGAAGTGGCACATGCGATCGGGCGCAGTCTAGCCCTTCTCGCGCGGGCCGGCGCATCCGCGTGCATCCGCGCGCTCGCCCGCGCGTGACCCGGATGCGCGGGGGAGACTATGCTGCGGCGCGAAACGCCTCCCCGCGTCTCACGGTCCGCAAGGAACAGCCGAAGTCATGAGCACTGGTCTCACGTTTCGCGGTCGTCCGGAACACCAGTTCCGGAACTTCGTCGCGCTCTGGAGCGTGACGCTGAAGGTCTCGCTGCGCCGCATGCTCGGCCGGCCGCTCGTCCGCTCGTGGTCGTGGACGTTCGAGATGGGCACCGAACTGCTGCGCGAACAGATGCGCGTCATGTTCACGATGACGCCGCCCGAAGCGCGCGCGTTCGGCGACAGCATGAGTCTTCCCGCGCCCGCGCTCGATCGCGTGCGCATGAGCGAGCCCGTCACCACGCCCGCACGCGGCCGCTGGTTCGAGCCGCGCGAGACTTCCGGCCGCACGCTGCTCTACCTGCACGGCGGCGGTTACGCGTTTCACGGCGAGGGCTACGCGAACTTCGTCGCACTCGTCGCCGAGGCGACCGGCGCGCGCACGTTCGCGCTCGACTACCGGCTCTCGCCCGAGCATCCGCATCCCGCGCAGCTCGAGGACGCGCTCGCGGCGTATCGCGCGCTGCTCGCTTCCGGCGTGAGTCCGTCGCAGCTCGCGGTCGCGGGCGACTCGGCCGGCGGGCATCTCACACTCTCGCTCGTCCTCGCGCTTCGTGACGCGGGCGAGCCGCTGCCCGCGGTCGCGATGGGCCTTTGCCCGTGGACGCACACCGGCGCGCGGGGTGCGAGCCTGACCGCGAACGACCCGTACGACTGGGTGCAGGGCGCGCACGCGATCCAGTTCGGTGCGTGGTATCGCGCCGGTATTCCGGCGGACGACCCGCGCGTCTCGCCGCTGTGCGCGGACCTGCGCGGGCTGCCGCCGCTCGTCCTCCAGGCCGGTGGCCGGGAGATCCTTCACGACCAGATCGTCGAGTTCGCGGACGCCGCGAAATCGCAGGGGGTATCCGTGTCGCTCCAGGTGTGGCCCGAGATGAACCACGACTTCCAGGCGTTCGGCCCCGACGTGCCCGAGGCGCGCGAAGCGCTCGCGAACCTGCGCACCGCGATGCAGCAGTGGTGCAAGTGAGCGCGCGGCGATTCACGCGTCGCCTCGCGCTGCTGCTGGCGGTCGCGATCGGCGCGAGTGCCGTCGCCTCCGCCGCCGCTCACCAGTCTCGCGCTGTTCGCGGCGAGCGGCGGCAACAGCATCCGCACGTGGGACGTCGAAGGAATCGGCCCGCGCCTCGACGAGGCGCAACGGTTGGGGCTCACGGTGACGGTCGGCTTCTGGTTCGGGCACGAGCGTCACGGCTTCGACTATCGCGACAGCGCGCAGGTCGCGGCGCAGCTCGAGCGCGTGCGGCGCGGCATCCTTCAGTACAAGGACCATCCCGCGGTGCTCGCGTGGGCGATGGGCAACGAGATGGAAGGCTACGAAGAGGGCGGCAACCCGCGCATCTGGGCCGCGGTCGAAGCCGCCGCCGCGCTCGCGCACACGCTCGACCCGAACCACCCCACCATGACCGTGACCGCGGACATCGGCGCGAAGCGCGTCGAGAGCGTGCATCGCTACTGCCCGAGCATCGACATCATGGGCATCAACAGTTACGGCGGCGCGCCGTCGATTCCCGAGCGCTATCGCGCCGCGGGCGGAACGAAGCCGTACGTGATCACCGAGTACGGCCCGCAGGGCACGTGGGAGATCGGACGCAACGCGTGGGGCGCGGTCGAGGAACTCTCGAGCACCGCGAAGGCGGAGCGTTACGCCGCCACGTACACGCGGCTCGCGCAGGACTCCGCGCTCTGCCTCGGCTCGTACGCGTTCACGTGGGGCGCGAAGCAGGAGGCGACCGCGACGTGGTACGGCATGCTGCTGCCGGACGGCACGAAGCTCGCGGCGGTGGACGCGATGACCGAACTCTGGTCGGGCCGCCCGAGCGCGAACCGTTGCCCGGCGATCGACTCGCTCGTGCTCGACGGCCCGGGCGACGTTGCTCCGGGCGCAATGGTGCGTGCACGACTCGCGCTGCGTGACCCGGAGGGCGACTCGCTGCGCGTGGAGTGGACGCTGCGCGCCGACGCGCTGTCGTACGAGACCGGCGGTGACGTGCGGCCCGCGCCGCGCACGTACACGGAAGCGATCGTGCGCGGCGACGCGAGCGGCGCCCAGGTGCGCCTGCCGAAGCGCGCGGGCAAGTACCGGCTGTCGGTCGTCGTGCACGACGGCCAGGGCGGCGGCGCGATCGCGAACGTGCCGCTGCGAGTGAAGGGCGGCGCCGCGGACGAACCGCTCGCCGACCCCGTGGACCTGCCGTTCGTCGTGATCGGCGACGGCGCGGTGCCGGCGTACGCGCCGTCGGGATGGATGGGCGAGCACACGGCGCTCACGATGGACGCGCGCTCGACCGAGCAGCCGCGCTCCGGCGCGACGTGCGTGAAGTTCTCGTACTCGCGTCTCGAAGGCTGGTGCGGCGTCGCGTGGCAGGATCCGCCGAACGACTGGGGGGATCGCGCGGGCGGCTACGACTTGAGTGGCGCGCGCACGTTGTCGTTCTGGGTGCGCGGTGCGCGCGGCGGTGAACGCGTGAAGTTCGGCTACGGCATGATCGGCGCGGACAAGAAGTTCTTCGACACGTCGAAGGGCGAGCGCGAAGTCGTGCTGTCGAGGGACTGGCAGCGCGTCGAGATCCGGCTCGGCGGCAAGGCGCTTCGCCGCATCAAGACCGGGTTCTGGTGGTCGCTCGGCGGGCAGGGCGTGCCCGTCACGTTCTGGCTGGACGACGTGAGGTGGGAATAGGGATCGCGATCAGCGCCCGCGAAGTTCGGCATTGACCGCCGTGGTGGCCCCCGACACTCACCCGTAGCCGCGCCGTCCGGCGATCGTCGCCGCGCACTCGCCGCCTCTCGCTCAGGAGTCCCCGCGCACGATCCGACACCTGATGACGGCGCTCGTGCCCGCGTTCGCGCCGCGTTCGCATGCGTCCTGCTCGTGAGCGCGCTCTCCACGTTCGCGCACGCCGACGTGCGCGCGCCTGCGCAGGGACCGACTTCCGGCGGCGGGCACTCGTTCACCGGTTCGCAGTGGCTCACGTCCGCCGCGGGACAGGCGGGAGCGGGGCGCGCGGTCGGAGGGAACTTCGTGGAGGTCGCGGGCTGGATGCGCCGCCCCGGGAGTTCCATCGTCGGAGTTCCCGTGCCCGCGCCCGAGGTCGCACGCACCGAGTTCTCGGTGCGCCCCAATCCATCGCCCGCGGAAGCGCAGTTCGCGATCCGGCTTCCGGCCTCGGGCTCCGGCACGGAAGCGGCGCCGCTCGAAGTCCGCCTCTACGACGTCACGGGCCGGCTCGTTCGCGTGTTGCGCGCGGAGGGCCCGGCGTGGCGGGCGAACACCTGCTGCGCTGGGATGGCAACGACCTTCGCGGCACGCGAGCGCGACCGGGTGTCTACCTCGCTCGCCTGCGCACCGGCGGCACGACTCTCACTCGTCGGCTCGTTCTCACGCACTGACGCTCACTACGTTCATGAGGTGTCCGATGCTCCGCCGATTCCCGCTCGCGCTTCTCGTCTGCAGCCTGTTGCTCGCCGGGGCCGGATCCGCCCGTCGCGCGGATGCGGCGGTGCCGACGCTCGTGCAGTACCAGGGATTCCTCACCGCTCTCGCCGGCCAGCCGCTCGACGGCGAGCACGCCCTCGAGTTCGCGCTGTACGCCGACTCGATCGGCGGGGCTCCGCTCTGGCAGGAAGCGCATCCGGGCGTCGTGGTCGCGGGTGGCGCGTTCGCGACGCTGCTCGGCACGACGTCGCCCCTGGGTACGGGCTATTTCTCCGGCGCACTCGTGTGGCTCGAAACCCGCGTGGACGGCACTCCTCTTGCGCCGCGGCGCTCGCTCGCCAGCGTGCCGTACGCGCTGCGCGCGGCGCAGGCGGACATCGCCGCCGGCCTCGCCTCCGGAGGGCCCACGTTCGTACACACGCCGGACCCGCGCCCGGGTTGCCCGTCCGTGACTCCCGCCAACGGCGTGTTGTTCTCGCAGTCCATTTCGCTGAGCGTGCCCGCGGCGATCTCGACCTCGGGGCACATGGCGCGCCTCGGCGTGGGTCGCGTGGACCTGAATCTCTACGTGGACGGCGTGCTGGTCCAGAACATCGCGACGAACACGGCGACGAGCGACTGGATCACGGGAACGGCGCAGTGGTCGGGGGCGGTCGCGGCCGGTACCCACACGATCGAACTGCGCTCGACGCCGGGCTCGAGCTGGGGCTGCGGCGCGAGCTGGGGCGCGATCGACACCATCGTGCTCAAGTAGGAGCGCCGGGCCGCGGGCCGGCAACGGCGTCGCGTTCGCCCGGCGGGAGCATGCCGCTCGCGAGATGAGCGGGCAGGCGCGAGTGTCCGCGTGTCGGCGCATCACTGGTCGGCGTGACCCAGCCACTCGAGGACGGAGGCCGCCGTGAACCTCGCGCGCATCCTGCTGCTCGCTTCGCTCGCAGTCGCATGCTTCGCCGCAACGCCCCGCGGCGCTCACGCACAGGACTGCAACAAGGTTTCCTACGACTCGCTCCGGGTCGTGTTCGACGGCCGGCCAATGCTGCGCGTGAAGGGGTCGTGGGGGCTCGCGCGCATCACGTCGCCTCGTGTCGAAGGCGCGCTGCTGCACTACGCGAGCGTGCGGCCCGACACCGTGCGCCACTCCGAGCGCGAGCTTCCGAATCCGATCGCGCTGGCCGACCTCAGGCGAGCGGACGTGCTCGGCTCGAACACGCTGCGTGGGGCGTTGATCGGCGCGCTGGCCACGGGAGCGCTGCTCGCCGTCACCTCGAGTTCGCTCGAAGGCGGTGGGACCGGAGGGGCCTCCTCGGGAATGATCTTCTCGCCCGGTTCCCTCAGCGTGCTCGCCCTCGGCGGAGGGATCTCCCTCGGCGCATTGCTCGGTTCGCAGTGGCACTCGTGGAAGCCGATCTACACGAGACCGTGAGCGCGTCGCCGTCGCCGCGAGGAGGATTCGTTGCCGCTCGTGCGCTCGAATGACGCATTGAAGTCGGGAGCACACGAACGTCACGCCGATCCGGGTGAGACTCACGCACGAACGAGGGATCGTTGACCGAGAGCGAAGCCGGACCGGACGAGCCAGCCGCGACCGCCGACGCGGAGCCGGGCACGCCCGCGCCGGAGATCGTCGTGGAGAAATCGCCCGCCCCGCGCCGCATCCCGTGGGCTCTGGTGCTCGTGACCTTCGCCGCTTCGCTCGCGCTCTCCTGGCACGGTGAGGAGACGGACTGGCGATCGGTCGGGTTCCAACTGGCCGGCGCCCTCGTGGCGTTCGGTGGGCTCTTCGTCGCCTTCGGCCGCGATCCCGGTGGTTGGGCCCGGACGCCGCTCGGGCCCGCGACCCGCGAGTGGTTCGGACGAGCGGTGCATGTCCGAACTCGCGACTGCCCTGGCCACCGCGCTGTCCGTCACGATCGTCGCGATCGCGATGAGGCCGTTCAGCGGCGCGGTGACTCCGAGTGCCGGAAGCCGGAGCCAAGTCGCGCCGGTGCTTCCGAGCGACAGCTGGCTTTCGTTCGTGCAAAGCGTGATCGCCGCGCCTCTCTGCGAAGAAGCGCTCGTGAGGGGGTTGCTGCTCGCGGCGCTGGCGCAACGACTGCCCCGTAGCTGGGCCGTCCTGCTCTCCGCGATCGTCTTCGCGCTGGCGCACCCGGCCTTCTGGCCACAGTTCCTTTCCGGAGTCGCGTACGGCTGGCTCACGCTCCAGTGCGGCTCGCTCTGGCCCGCCGTTCTCGCGCACGCGCTGGGGAACTGCCTGACGCAGCCGATCACCATGGCGGGTTTCCGCCTCGGCGAACTCGCATCGCGGTGGCACTCGGTCCCGGCCGCGCTGCAGGTGCTCGCGGGTGTCGTGCTGGCGCTGATGCTCGTGCGGTTCGCGCTCGGTGCGGCGATGGGGAGACGTCCGCCCCGCCTGTGGTCTCGCGTCGTGACGGTCGTGGCCATCGTTACACTCGCATGGAGCATGGTGGGCGGGGGATCGAAGCCACCGATCGTTCCCGGCGTGAAGGTCGCCTCCTACGTCCGGTCGGATTGGATGCGCGTCGCCTACGGAAAGCGGGCGAACTCCATGCACGTGCAAGGCGAGCTGGTCCCGCTCGCGGTCGAGCGCGGGGACACGACCGAATGCAGCGTTCTCATCCGTGTGCCGCGGGCCGAACCGGGTGACCCGCTGCTCGAATCGATCCGCGTCCGCGGCGTGCTCGCCGGGCGGCCCGCGATCATCGGGCTCCAGAGTGAACGGCACCTCGAGGTGCGCCCGCTGGGCGCGCGTGCATTCCGGACGATGCGCTGGCTCTCGGAGGGCGACGCGGAGTCGGAACTGATCGGCGCTCCCGGGCGCGTCGTGTACGGGCCCGAGCGGCGG
>JADJLL010000044.1 GCA_016710095.1 Candidatus Eiseniibacteriota bacterium
GCTGCTGGGCACGGCCGCCGAAGCGCTCTTCCTGTGCGGCGCCATGCTCGCGCGCCGCCCCGACGAGCAGGTACGTCCGGCCGGAGACACCGGCGGCACGGCCATGCTGGCGGTCCTGCGGCTGGTGGCACCGCTCGCCGCCGCGAGTCTCGTCTGGTGCGCGGTGCGTCCGCTCGTGGGCGCCGTGCTCGGGCGGCTGGCCGATCCTGAACTGGCGCAGGCGGGATTCGGTGTGGTCCTGCCCGCTGCTCATGGTGGGCTGCGCGCGCCGCTGTGGATTCTCGAGGTCACGCTCGTCCTGCCACAAAACGGGGCCGACGCGCGTGCGCTGATCCGCTACGCCGCGCTCACATCGCTCGGCTATGCCGGCGTCCTCGCGGCGGTCGCCTGGTCGCCCCTGCGCACGCTCGTGCTGCAGCAGACATTCGCGCTCACACCCGAACTGCAGCGCGTGGTCACCCCCGCTCGGCCTGCTCGTGCTGGAGCCGCTCGTGCTCTCGGCGCGCGCGATCGCCCAGGCTGCTGTTCGCCCGCGGTCGCGGCGGCCAACTGCTGGCGCTCTCGCCGGTCAAGCTCGCCGCCATGGCCTGGCCGGAAGCGCGATCGTGCAGGCGATGCCGCACGCGAATGGCGCCGTGCTCGCGCTCGGACTGATCGTAGGTGGCGATACCGTCGACGCAATGCTGTACGGCGGCGCCGTGTGGCGCTCGCGCGCGCTGACCATGGTTGGGAGCAGCGTTCCCGCGCAGAGCGAACCGGACTACATGCAGGAGGCGGCGTGAGTCGCGTGGGCCCGATCGGGCGCTGCCTGGTACTTCTGGCCGTGCTGGTCATGACGTGGCCACGCCCGACCCCGGCCGGCGACGCTCCGCGCCGCTCGGTCACGTACGCCATGCGCACCATGGGGACTTACGCCCATGTCGTGCTCGTGAGCGCGGACTCGGCCGCGGACGCCCCGCGTGCGGCGGCAGCGCAGGCCGTGCTGCACCGGGTGGACTCGCTCATGAGCAACTGACCACGACCAGCGAGGTCGCGCGGGCGAACCGGCTCGCGGGCCATGAGGACGTCGCACTCGACCCCGAGGTCGCCACGGTCGTCGACTCCTCGCTGCAGCTCTGGCGTGAAAGCGACGGCGCGTTCGACATCACGGTGGAGCCACTCATCCGCGCGTGGGGATTCCTCGGCGGACCACGCCGCGTGCCCACGACTGAAGCAGCCGCGGCGGCGGCGCGGCGCGTGGGCGCCCAGCACGTGCACTACGCGCGTGCGACCCGCACGCTGCGCTTCGACAGTGACAGCATTCGCATCGATCTGGGCGGGATCGCCAAGGGCTATGCGGTCGAAAACGCTGCCGGCGCGTTGCGGGATGCCGGCGTACGCAATGCGCTCGTGGATCTTACCGGCAACATGGCGGCGCTCGGCACGCCTGCCGGGGGCCGACCACTGGGTCATCGGAGTGCGCGATCCGCACGATCGTGTCCCGTACTTCGCAAGGTTGCGGCTCGACCCGGGCGAGTGTATTTCGACATCCGGGAAATATGAGCAGTTCGTGGCGCAGGACGGACGCACCTACGGACACATCATGGACCCGCGCAAAGGGCGTCCGGCGGAAGGACTGATTTCCGTCACGGTCATCTCGCGCAGCGCCTTCCTGTGCGATGCCTGGGATACGCCGTTCTTTGTTCTCGGTGGGTACAAGGCACGGCGAAGGCCAAGGCCCACGCCGATTTCGCCGCCGTGCTCGTGGAGCCCGGAGCCGACGGCGTGGACACGGTGTGGGTCGAGTCGAGCCTCGCCGATCGCTTCACGCTCGAGCCGGGAATGCAGGAGCGATTCCGAGTCGTGGTGTTCTGACCCGGCGGCCCGGTTTCCAATCCGCACCTTTTTGAAGGATTCTGGCCCTGCTCGATTGCGGAGGCGGCCGGCCGTCCGTGTCCGACGACGTGTCCGCCCACTCCCTCCACCGGAAGGCCCCTCGATGCTCCGTACGACGTCCCGTGGATGGCTGCGTGCCTCGCTCGCGCTGACGGCTGCCGCCGTCTCGCTCAGCGGGTGCGTTTCGCCATCGGCGCCTCCGGCACCCCCGGGCGGCGGTACGCGGATCGTCCTGAGCTACGCGCTACTCCACGGAGCGTCGCGCCGGTGGTGATGCGGCACGGCTGCGACGCCGGCGGTGACTGTCACGGCGGCGGCATCCGCGGCACGCTGCAGCTCTCGCCGCAGGGCGCGAAGGATCTCGCGTACGACTTCGAGCAGCTTTCGCTGCAGGTCAACCCCGTCTCCCGCGACAGCAGCGCGCTGCTCCTGCGCCCGCTCGCGGACGAGGCCGGCGGCCGGCCGCATCCGTACAAGGCTTTCGCGAGCACCGCCGACACCGACTACGTCGCGGTGCGCGGCTGGATCCAGGCCGGGGTGCTCCAGTGAACGGCGCGCGCTCCGGCACCCGATGCGTCGCGCTCGTCGCGGCCGCGCTGCTGTGCGCGACCGTCGCGCGCGCCGCCGAGCGCGCGTCCGCTCGAGCCGCTCGTACCCGCGATCGCCGGGCATCCGTACCAGCTCGCGCCGGGCGCGCGGCCCTTCGAGCGCCGGCTGTCGGTGAGCCCCGCGTGGGGCTCGTTCGGATCGGATCGCCTCTTCGCCGTCATGGCGGCCTACAACCCCGAGCCCTGGCTCGGCTGGGAAGCCGCCCTCTCGCACACGCCCGGGCAGTCGGTGCACGCGATGATGCACAGCTTCACCGCGATCGTGCGCCGCCCGATGAGCGGACGCTTCCAGCCGTATCTCAGCGCGGGCTACGGCATGGTCATCGTGTATCCGGGACAGGCGGTCAACGCGATCGCCGTCACGAAGAACGCGCTCGCCGCGGGTGGCGGCATGGAGATGTACCTCCGGGACGACCTCGCGCTGCGCATCGACGTGCGGCACGCGACCGTGTTCGGGGAACAAAGGGACCGCGAAGGCCTCGTGGCCTATCCGTACCTGCAGGGAACGCTCGGCCTGTCGTTCTACCGCTCGATCCAACCCTGAGCGGAATCCCGCCGGAGGACCCCCTCACCATGACCACCCCTCACTGCATTCGTCGTTGGTCCACGCTCGCGCTCCTGGCGTCGCGCTGCTCTCGCTCCTGCTCAGCAGCTGCCGTGACAGTGCGCCGGACGATATCATCCAGCAGGAGTCCACGACCGACGCGCTCGTGTTCGTGCGCACGAAGGCGACCGAGACGCTCAACCGCTCGCTCGCCGAAGGCAACCTCGTGAAGCTCTCGCCCATCTCGCCGGACGGCGTGGTGACCCCGATCACGAACTTCACCGGCGCGAGCATCTCGGACCCCGCGGTGTCGTTCGACGGCACGCACATCCTGTTCTCGATGCGGCAGTCCGGTGGCTCGCACCACAACATCTGGGAGATCGCGGCCGACGGCACGGGCCTGCGCCAGGTGACGACCGGCGGCGGCGACGACTTCGATCCGCTCTACCTGCCCGACGGCCGCGTGCTCTTCACCAGCACGCGCTCGGGTGAGATGGACGAGTACAACCACGCGCTGAGCGCGACGCTCTACACGTGCGACATGGACGGCTCGCACCTCGAGCGCATCAGCTTCAACCAGAGCGACGACTTCGATCCCGAACTGCTTCCCGACGGCCGCATCGTGTACACGCGCTGGGAGCACTTCGGCGACATGAACCGCTTCCCGCTGTTCGTGACGAACCCGGACGGCTCGGGCACGTTCCACCAGTTCGGTCCGCACGAGCGCAACTTCTTCCACTCGACCGTCACGCCCGAAGGCCGCCTGCTCGCGATCGAATCCACGCGCGTCAACGGCGACTTCGGTCCGCTCGCGGTGCTCAAGCCCGAGCAGGGCCCCGCGGACCCGGCGATGAGCGGCAACGACCTGCACTGGGACGTCGTCACGCCGCAGGTGAACAACGACGGCGAGCCCTGGTCGCACGGCGCGTTCAAGTACCCGCGCTCGATCGGCGGCAACCGCTACGTCGTCTCGTACACGCTGCCCGCGGCGACCGAGGAAGACGCGGACTACGGCCTCTACACCTTCACGCTCGACCAGGCCGGCGCCGGCACGGTGGGTGATCCCGCGACCTTCGCCGTGCACAGCCTGACGTTCCTCTACAACGACCCGGCGTGGAACGAGTACGACGCGCAGCTGCTCGCGCCGCACGCGAAGCCGCCCGTGGTCGCCTCGACGCTCGACCACTCCGTGGACTACGGCATCTTCCTCGCCCAGGACGTGTTCAATCGCGGCACGGTGGACGGCCAGGAGATTCCCGTGCGCGGCCGCGACCGGATCGACAGCATCGCGGTCATCGCCTCGATCCCGACGACCGAGGGCATGGCGAACAACTTCTCGGCGAACAACTACGAGCGCCGCGCGCTGATCGGCATGGCGCCCGTGCTGAGCGACGGTTCGTTCCGCATCAAGGTGCCGGCGAACACGCCGCTGTCGTTCGCGACGCTGGACGAGTACAGCCGCGGCTTCGTCGTGAAGCGCACGCACATCTACGTGCGGCCCGGCGAACGCTTCGAGAACTGCATCGGCTGCCACGAGAACCGCGTCGCCGGCGGCGACCCGCCGACGAACCCGAACCCGATGGCCGCGACGCACGAGCCGTTCGACCTCAACGTGCCGCGGGCGCAGTTCCGCACGATCCAGTACCAGGACCGCATCGGCCCGATCGTCGTCGCGAAGTGCGTCTCGTGCCACCAGCCGGTCGGCGACACGCCCGCGCCCGGCGGCCTCGACCTGACCGCCGTGCCGGACACCGCGATGGAGATGCGCGTCTTCCCGCGCGGCTACATCAACCTCTCCGGCGAGTCGCGCAAGCTCGAACACCAGGTCGTGCGCCCGGGCTTCCCGCGCCAGTCGCGACTGATCGACTACGTCCTCGGACTCGGCAGCCGCGCGGGCCAGGGCACGCATCCGGCCGGGCCGGATTCGCTCACCGCCGAAGAGAAGCGCGACTTCAACCTCTGGGTGCTGCTCGGCGCCCAGTACCGCTGAGCGGAGGCGGACATGACGCACACGGTTCGCAAGCCTTCCCTGCGCTCCACCCTCACGACGCTCGCCGTCTGCGCCACGCTGTCCGTGGCGGCGGCCGGCGCCGCGGGCGGAGCGGCGCCGCGCGACGCCGCCGCGTTCGGGGTGTCGTCCGACCGCGCGGCCGAGCTCGTGCGCACGCACGTCCTGGCCGCGGCGGACGGCCGCTCGTTCCGGATCGCCGATCTCAAGGGCGTGACGGTCGTGAACTTCTGGGCGAGCTGGTGCGCGCCCTGCCGCCGCGAACTGCCGCGGCTCGCGGCCCTCGACCGCGAACTGCGCTCCTCCGGCGGCCGCGTGGTGGCGATCTCGATCGACGAGGATCGCCGCAACGCCGAACGCTTCCTGCGCGCGAACGCGCCTTCGCTGGGCGTCGCGTTCGACGGGCCGGAAGCGCTCGCCCGTTCGCTCGACCTGCGCAACGTGCCCTGCACGATCGTGCTCGACCGCTCGGGGGCGATCGCGTACGTCACGGCGCGCTCGGACGAGCGCGGACTCGCCGACCTCGCCGACGCGGTGCGCCGCGTCTCCGCGGGCCAGCCGGTCGCGCTCGAGGGAGGTGCGCGATGAACGCGCTCCGCTCCCGCCGCCTGCTTTCGCTCGTGCTCGGCGCCGCGCTCTGCGCCGCCCTCACCGGCTGCGCGGCGCAGACGCCGCTGTACCGCCGCGAGCACCTGGTGGACCCGATCATGTCGTTCGAGGCTCAGGCGCGCCTCGACATGCGCAAGATGAAGGCGTTCGAGGCGCGCGAGGGCTCCACGGGCGGCGTCGGCGGCGCCGGCGGAGGCTGCGCGTGCAAGTGATCCGTTCGCTCGTCCTGCGCGGCGCCGCGTCCGGCGCGCTCGTCGTCACGGCTCTCGTGACGGCGGCGCCGTGCGTGTTCGCGCAGGGCGCCTCGAACGAGACGACGAGCCAGTCGCTGCTCCGGCTGTTCGACGACTCGGGCAAGGTGTCCGTCCGGTCGTTCGTGCAGGAGTTCGCGCTGCCGCTGCGCAAGGCGCAGCTCGGCGTGCACTGGAACAACGAACGCGTGACGATTCCCGGCATCTCGGCTTCCGCGGGAAGCCAGGAAGCCGTGGACGCCGTCACGACGGCGAGCCGTCCCATCGCGGGCAATCCGTACGTGGAGTACGTGAAGGTCCGCAACGAGGTCACGAGCGACGTCGTGCTCGATCACGGTTCGGCGACCTACTACGTCTCGAGCGAGTCCGACTACCTCGCGCAGCAGTTCGGCGCGACGTTCGATCGCGACTTCGCGGACCAGCAGCTGAACCTGTCGTTCGGCACGAGCTACGGCTGGGACGACATCCAGCCGCTGAGCAACGCCGGCGCGCAGGCGCCGGCGGACCACAAGCAGACGTTTCACGGCAACGTGGTCGCGACGCAGGTGCTCTCGCCCACGTCGATGCTGCGCTACGGGCTCGAGTACAACGTCGTCAGCGGCCTGCAGCACAACCCGTATCGCAACGTGTACGCCGGCGGCAGCCACGTGCCGGAGCGTCATCCCGAGCATCGCGAACGCCGCGACGCGTTTGTGCGCTACCATCGCTGGTTCGCGAATCGCTCGAGCGTCAAGACGAGCTACCGGCTCTACAACGACGACTGGGGCATCACGTCTCACGAGGTCGGCACGTCGTTGAGCCAGTACGTCGGTCACGACGCCGCCATCACCTACGAGTACCGCTGGTACCGGCAGAGCCGGGCCGACTTCTACCGGGACGAGTACGCCACGCTCGGTGGAGTGGACGGCTACTTCTCCGGTGACTACCGCATGGACGCGCTCGCCTCGCACCTGTTCGGGGCGTCGTTGCGCCTCGACCTGCGCGCGTTCGGTGACGCCCACGGTCTGCTGCAGCGCTCGACGCTGTGGCTCGACTGGCAGCGTTACTTCAACAGCAACAACTACTCGGCCAACATTCTCGAGGCCGGGCTGGACTTCCGGTTCCGCTGAACGCGGATCCGAAGACCGAGGAGGCACGCATGAAGAAGAGCCTGGCAATGGGACTCGCGACGGCGATGACGATGGCGGCCGGTACGGCGGCGTATGCCGCGACGTTCGCCTCGGCGCCGATCGCGCCCGAGCAGGGACTCGGCGGTCTGACGCGGGCCGTGGCGCGGGAGTTCACCGGGCGCGCCGTGTTCGCGCAGCCGTGGGCGACCGTGACGCTCTCCCACCTCGATCTCTACGACCGCGTTCCGTACGTCGAGTCGCGGCAGTTCCAGATCGTCTCCGACCCCACCTGGAACCGCCTCGTCGCCGGCGAGATCGGGCACGGACTGGTCGCCTACGACGGTGCCGGAGGCAGGGCCTGGGCGTCGGCGGCGCCGGCTCCCGCCCGCCAAGTCCCCCGCACGGCCTCGCGGTGGATGAAAAGGACCGCGTATACGTCGCCGACACCGGCAACGACCGCATCCTCGTGCTCCAGGCGCACACGGAGTTCGAGCAGATCACCTTCACGCCGCTCTACGCGATCGACGGCCTGAGCGCGCCGTACGACGTCGCGTATTCGGACGGCGGGACGCCGTTCGACGCGGGCGACGACGCGATCGTCGTCGCGAACACGGGCCGCAACGAGATCGTCGCGTACGCGCTCGAAGGCAACGGCGCCCGCCGCACCGCGGCGCTCGGCGCGCTCGGCAGCGGCGACGGTGAGTTCGCCGGTCCGACCGCCGTCGCGTTCGGCCGCGAGGCCGGCGCGAACACGGGCACGGTCTACGTGGCCGACGCGCACAACCGGCGCATCGCGCAGGTGACGCTGCGCGGCGGTGCATTGCGCTGGTCCGGCGCGGCGGAAGCCGGGGCCGACGTCGTCACGTCGCTCGACACCGACCACTGGGGCAACGTCTACGCGGCCGCCCCGCAGCAGGGGCTCGTGCGGAAGTTCAACCGCGCGCTCCAGCCCGTCGCCGAACTGCGCGGCGCCGTCGCGCGCCCGCGCTCGTTCCGCATTCCCTTCACGACCGTGCGCGACCACCGCGACGGCAGCGTCACGCGCCGCGGCCAGGCGTCCGCGCTCTCGCTCGACACGTGGGCGGACGACCGCGGCCTCGCGCTCTGGAACCTCGGCGTGTCCGTGGAGCAACTCGCGATCACCGGCGGCGCGGCGCCTTCCGCGCAGTTCGTGCTCACCGATCCCGCCGACGTGGCGATCGAAGTCACCAACACCGCGACCGGACAGGTCGTGGGACGGCGCGCGCTCGGCACGCTGGACGCCGGCGCCCACGACGCGACGCTCTCCGGCCTGGTCTCGGGCGGCGCCGACGCGCCGAACACGATCGTCCGTGTGACCGCCACCGCGCGCTACGCGCAGGGCGCCACGGCCACCGCGCAGGCCGCGCTCGGCGCGGGCGGCGCCGGTACGGCACCGGCCGCCGCGGCGCTGCTCGGCCACTGGCCCAACCCCGTGCGCGAGTCCGCGCACATCGCCTTCGCGCTGCCCGCCGGCCTGTCGCGCGCCGCGACGCTCGACGTGTACGACGCGCAGGGCCGCCACGTGCGCGCGCTCGGCACGGCGCTCTCCCCCGGCACGCACCACGTGACGTGGGACGGTCACGACGACGCGGGCGCCTCGGTGCGCGCGGGCGTCTACTGGTACCGGCTCGAAGCGCCCGGCGTGCGCCTCGGCCGCCGCATCGTGGTGGTGCGCTGAAGTGAGCGCGCTCCTTCGCATCCGCGCCGGCGCCGGCATGGTCACGATCGCCCTCCTCGGGGCGTTCGTGACCACCGGCTGCTTCGACGAACCCAAGCTCGAGGACCGCTGGACGCGGCTCGACCTCGTGAGCTCGAACGTCGCGGCGTTCCAGCCGCTCACGCTCGGCGCGCGCGAGTCGCTCGCCGTTTCGGTCGACGTCACCTACCGCTCGATCCTCACGGGCTTCGCGGTCGCCGACCTGCGCATGAGCACGGAGTTCACGCCGACGACGCTGTCGCTCACGCCGGACATGGCACGGCTGCCCATGGCGCAGCGCATCGACACGCTGCTCGCGCACTCGGTGTCGATCGGCCGCGCGACGCGCGCGGTCACGGGCTGGGACCATCTCATCGAGCGCGTGGATTTCACCTTCGGCGCCAACGTTCCCGCGACGCTCGACACGACCGGCGCCGGTGGCGGCGGACTGTTCCTCGTCTGCTACCTCGGCTCGGGCGAGCGCCTTCGCCGTCTCGGCATGCAGGACTCCCTCGTCGTGACGCCCTTCGGCTCCGAGGCCTACCAGGTGCTGCCCGTGGGGCTCACACTCGGGAGCCAGCCGTGAGGCGCGCCTTCTTCGTACTCGCGAGCGTCGCGTGCGCCCTGGCGCTCGCGGCGCCATCGCGCGCGCAGTCCACGCTCACGCTCGCCGGGACCGGCGGCCTCTCGCGCGCGGACGCTTCGCGCGCGCGCTACCGCTGGGACGAGCGCGCGCACGCGGCGTACGGCGCGTCCGCGCTGCTGTCTCGCGGTCGTGTGGGCGCCGGCGTACGCGTCGAACGCACGGGCGCCGCGCAGGCGCTCGAGCTGGGCGCCTCGGCTCCCGCAGAAGCGGCGATCACCGGAACGTCGCTCGAGGCGATCGCGCGCGTGCGCGTCGCGCGCGTGAGTGGCGCGTCGCTGGCGCTGACCTGCGCGGCGGGCCGCACGTGGTACGCGTGGACGCCGGAACAGGTGGACGTGAACACGGGCTCGGGCGTCACCACGGTGCGCTTCGCCCCCGTCGCCACGCCGAGCGCGGCCGTGGGCGCCGTGTGCGCGCTGTCGGCCGGGCGCTGGCAGCTCGGGCTCGCCGCCGAGCGCCGGTTCGTGACGCTCGACACCGCGCATCGCGCGGGCGAACAGATCGTGTACGCGAAGGAGACGTTCGGGGACTGGAACGCGCGCCTGGAAGTGGCGCGCACGTTCGCGCTCGGCGCGGAAGGACGGACGCGATGAAGCAGGGTCGTATGCACGTGTCGCTGTGGCTGGCCGTGTTCGTCACGGCGATCGTGTGTGGTGGCGCGTGCGCCGCCCGCGCGCAGGACGCGCCGGTGGTGCCCGGCTCCACGGGCGACAGCGCCGTCGTCGACGTGCCCGCGCTCGCGCCGGCCACGCCGTCGACCGACGCGGCGCTGCCGAACCAGCGGCCCGTCGTCGGCAAGAAGCTCGTCGAGCTGACCGGCAAGGGTGAGAACGTCGTGCGCTCCGGCCCCGGCGCGGACGACGCGATCCTCGGCACGTGGCCCCGTGGCCAGCGCTTCCCCGTGATCGCGAAGGCCGGCGACTGGTACGGCGTGCGGATCTCGAGCACGCAGACCGGCTGGGTGCACGCCTCGCTCTGCAAGGTCGAGGACGACCTCTCCGATCTCGAGTTCCGCCCGAACGCCAAGCTCTATTCGCGCACCGGCAGCTACCTGCTGAGCGCGTACGGCGGCGCGTACGCCTTCGACCGCAAGTCCAACTCCGCCGTGCTGGGCGGCCGCGTCGGCTACTACGTCTTCGATCGCATCGTGACCGAAGCGGGCGTGTCGTGGACCAAGGTCCACCGGCCCGCCGAGATCGTCGAGTCGCTCTTCGGCCTGCGCCTCGAGGCCGAGGACTTCTCGATGCTCTTCTACCAGATGAACCTCACGTACGAAATCCTGCCCGGCCGCCAGATGGTGCCGTACGTCGGCGTCGGCGCCGGCTCCACGCTGCTGCTCGGCCGCAGCGAACCCGCGTTCAACTACGGCGCCGGTGTGCGGCTGTTCCTGTCGCGCCGCTCGGCGATGCGCTGGGACGTGCGCGACTACCGCTTCACGCACCACACGGGTTCGACCGAGATCAAGAACGACAACATCGAGTTCACGCTCGGGCGCGAAGTCCTCTTCAGGAGCGTCCACACCCGACCCGCTCCCACGTTCCCCGCGGACCGCGCCCACCGGGGGGCGCCGCGGCGGGGGTTGGCGGGGGGCCGGGGGTTCCGGGGCGCCGGCGGGGGCTGCGCCCCCCCGCGGGGGCGGCCGGGCGGTCCGGGCCCCGGCGGCCGGCCGGGGGCCGGCCGCCGCGCGGCCCGCCCCAGGCGGGGGTCCGCGCCCCGGACGCCGCGCGCCGGGCTTCCCGAGCCCCCAAGAACAAGAACTGAAGGACGCCGGCGGCGCGCCGCGCTGGGGCTACCTGTTCTATTCGCCCGGCCTGCAGCAGGCCCGCTCCTATTCGGTTCGCGACGGCCGCATCGTGGTGGCTGAGAACCTCGAGATGAAGCTGAAGCTTCCGCCGCCCGCGGCCGGCTGGATGGACAGCGACGCGGCGCTGAAGGCGGCCGAGAGCACGGCGGGGGGCAAGTTCCGCCGCGAGCACGGCGGGCGGGTCGGCAGCATGCTGCTGTTGCGCGGCGCGATCCAGCAGCCCGCCCGGACGCCACCACGTGGACCGTGGTCTACACGGCGCCGAACGCCCCGTCCCTTTCATGGTGGTGGACGCGGCCGAGGGTCGCGTCTTCCGCTCGTGGAGGGGCTGACCCGATGGCTCCCTCCCGATCGCATCTTGCGCCGCTCGCTCGCGCTCGTCGCCGCGGCCGGCAGCCTGAGCGCCCTGCGCGCTGGCCGCCGACGGCGCGGACGACGCCCCGGCGAGCGTGCGCGTCGAGCGGGTGCGGCCCGCGCAGCCCCCCCCGCCCACCGCTGCGCTTCCTTCAAGACGAACCGCGACTTCCCGCCTGAGCCTGGACCGGCCGCGCGAGAAGCCGCTCGAGGGGACCACCGCGGGCGCGCGTGGACCCGCGCTGGCCGCCTACCGGGACATGGTCGCATCGCCCGGACGGCCGGAGATCCGGCCCGGCGATCGCCGCCGACGCCGACCAGCGCCGCCAGCTGCTCGCCAGCGTCACGGAACTCGCGCACGCTCGAGAACCAGCTCGACCAGCTGGGCCGGCTGCTGGCCGACCAGCGCTCGCGGCTGACGCGATGCAGGAGGACTTCACCGGCCAACAGCGCTCGGCGCTCGCGATCGTGCCGAGCGGCGCGCCCGCGGGTGAAGCGCCCGCGGGTCCCGCGATCCTCCGCGACGACGGCACGAG
>JADJLL010000045.1 GCA_016710095.1 Candidatus Eiseniibacteriota bacterium
ACGACCTCGGACGGCAGCCTGTTCGTCATGTGGGTGGACTTTCGCAAGCCGGGCTCGAGTTCGTATGGCACCGAGTTCGCACAGCGTCTCGACCGGCAGGGTGTGCCCGCGTGGACCGCGGACGGTGTCGATCTCTTGACTGGGTTCGTGGCCTCGCGGCTCCAGGTTTTCGCCGATGGCGAGAACGGCGTCGTCTTCGCGTGGCTGGATTTCTCGTACAGCCTCGGCACCGTGTTCCGTGCACAGCGGCTGGGTGAGGACGGCTCGGCACGATGGGGAGCGAGCGGCGTTTCGCTCGGCACCCCGCTGCGAACTTCGGCGGACTTCGGCGCCGATTTCGACGGCTCGCAGCACCTGATCGTCGCTTGGGCGGACACGCTTCCCGGGCAGTACGTCACCGCGCGCAGCGGTTGGACGGTTCCGGGCGCCGCGCAGTGGACCGCGGGCGGACGCATCGTGCACACGTCGACGGTGTGGCGTATCCCGAACGACGTGGTGGCCCTCGCGGACGGCAGTTGCTGGATCGCCGTGTTTGGCTACGTGAACTCGCTCGAGCTGTCCGCACTTCACGTGGCGGGAGAACGGCACTCCCGCCACGGCCACTCCGATGCTCGTGCACCGGGCCCCGGTCAGCGGGAGCCCGCTCAGGTGGTGCCGGACGGCGGTGGAGGGCTGCTGTTCGAATCACTCGCCAGAGGCGACGGCGTCCAGCCGCGCGCGCAGCACGTCGACCGCTGGGGCCAACTCGGCGCGCAGCCGAACCTCATGCAAGTGCTCGACGCGCCGAACGACCAGGGCGGCTACGTGCAGGCGAGCTGGACGAAGAGCCCGCTTCGACACCGCCGTCGGCGGGCGTGAACAAGTATCGCTTCTGGCGCGAAGTGCCGACGCTCGCCGCGCAGGCGCTCGCGATGCGTGGCGAGCGCATGCTGCAAGCGGGCGACGACGTGCCCGAGGATGGCGCGCCGGCGTTGCTGCAGCTGGCGAGTGCGACGGGCGGCTCCGAGTACTGGGAGTACGTGGGCGAGATGCTCGCCGACGGCCGCGCGCTCTACTCCGCGAGCATCGCGACCGCGTGCGACTCCAGTGCCGGGTGCGAACCCTTCGACGAACTTCATGATCGAAGGCCGTCGCGGTGACGGCACGCAGTGGTGGTACTCCGATCCGATGTCCGGCACGTCGGCCGACAACCTCGCCCCGGCATCGCCCGCGAGCTTCTTCGCCGTGTGGTCGGCGGGGCAGTCGAAGCTGCACTGGACGAAGAGCGCCGAGAGCGATTTCAAGGAGTATTGGATCTACAGCGGCGACTGGCCGAACTTCACGCCGTCGCCGTCGAACCTGGTCGCCACGGTGAGCGACACGGGCTACACGCACGTGAGGGCGCATCCGATCGGCTACAAGATCGTCGCGGTGGACGTTCACGGCAACGCGAGCGTCGCGCGCTGGACGCAGCCCTCGGGCACGACCGGCGTGGGGGATGCACTGCCGGTGGCGTTCGCCTTCGCGCCCGTGACGCCCAACCCATGCGCGGCGAAGCCGCACTGCGGTTCGCGTTGCCTACCGAGGCGCACGTCACGCTCGCCGTGTACGACGCGCAGGGACGCCGCGTGCGGTTGCTGGCCGACGCGAGGTTGCCCGCGGGCGAGCACGTGATGCGCTGGGAAGGCGACGACGATGCCGGCCGCGCGCTTGCCGCGGGCTCTACTTCGCGCGGCTCGAAGCGGACGGGCGGCGATTCGTGAACCGGATCGTACGAGTGAGGTGAGTGATGCGGACGACGAGATGGCTGCTGGTGCTGGCGCTGCTCGCGTGCCCATGCGCGGCGTTGGCCGCGTGGTCGAACGATCCCGCGGTGGGCAATCGCGTCAGCTCGGACAGCGCGCGAGCGTTGCCCCAGCGCATGCTGGCGGTGCCGGACGGCGCGGGGGGAATGTTCGCGTGCTGGTCGAGGCTCAAGGCCGGTGGCGGCGACTCACTGGCGGTGCAGCGCGTGGACGCGCGTGGACGGCGGGCATGGGCGACCGAGTTCACGGTCCCCTCGTCGAGCAGTCAGTACAACCCGGTGCTGATCGCCGACGGATCAGGTGGTGTGTTCGTGGTGTGGAGGAACCCACCGCGACGGGCGAGACCTGCGCATGCAGCGCGTCGGACCCGACGGGACGCGGCGTGGGAGCGTCCGGGCTCGTGCTGGCCACGGGCGCGGGCAGCCGGAGCGACGCGGTGCTCACCCCGGACGGCACGGGCGGCTTCTACTGCGCATGGACGTTCATCGACGCCACGACGTGCGACGTGCGCGCAGCGTGCGAGCGCGTCCGGCGCGCTGTGGAATGCGGCCGAGTGCCGGTCTGCACGCATGCGGAGCGGCAGTACGGGCCGGCGGTCGTCGCGACCGCCGAGGGCGGCCTGATCGTCACGTGGCTCGACTGGCGTGAGAACACCTCGTCGAGCTACGCGGCGCTGTACGCGCAGCGCTTCGATCGCAACGGCACGCCACTTTGGACGCTCGACGGTGTGAACGCGCAGGTCGGGACGACCTGGGTGTATCCGAGGGTGCTGTCCGATGGCGGGAACGGCGCCTACCTGCTGGCGGTCGAGTTCCAGGGTGGCGTCGGCAGCCGCGTACGCGCGCAACGGCTGGGGGAGAGCGGCACGCCGCTCTGGGCCGCGGGTGGCGTCGCGCTCTCCGGCGCGTCGGGACCGATGCTCGGGTTCGGCGACGCGCTCACCGAGTCGAACCAGCTGGTGGTGACCTGGGGGCGACGACGTTTCGGGCGGCACCTATCGAGTGTGGGCCCAGAAGCTCGACGGCGCGGGCACCGGGGAGGTGGACCGCGGGCGGCCGGTTGCTCCACTCCTCGAGCGCGGCACGAGCCGTGGTGTGCGCCGCCGTGGACGCTGGTGGGAAGACCTGGGTGCTCCTCTGCTCGAGCACGCCCACCGCACAGCTGCTCGCGATCCCGGTCGGCGCGGACGGCACGCCGTCGCCAGGAGCGCCGATCATGGTCTGCCAGAGCGAAGGCAACTTCCTGTACTCGCCGATGGTGCTCGACGGCGCGGGCGGGATGATCGCCGCCTGGCTCGACGAACGCTACGGCATGCCGACCCCGTACGCGCAGCGCGTCGACCGCTGGGGCCAACTGGGGCCGCAGCCGACGATCGCACAGGTGATCGACGCGCCGAACGACCAGGGCGGTTACGTGCAGGCCACGTGGACCAAGAGTCCGCTCGACACGCCGCCGTCCGCGGGCGTGAACAAGTACCGCTTCTGGCGCGAAGTGCCGACGCTCGCCGCGCAGGCGGAGGCTTCGCGTGGCGCGTGCCTGCTGCACGGGGGCGACGACGTGCTCGAAGGCGGTGCGCCGGCGTTGCTGCAGCTGGCGAGTGCGACGGGCGGCTCCGAGTACTGGGAGTACGTGGGCGAGATGCTCGCCGACGGCCGCGCGCTCTACACGGCGAGCATCGCGACCGCGAGCGACTCGGTGCCGGGTTCGAATCCCGCCACGCAGTTCATGATCGAAGGCCGCCGCGGCGACGGCACGCAGTGGTGGTATTCCGATCCGGTGTCCGGCACGTCGGCCGACAATCTGGCGCCGGCGTCCCCGTCGAGCTTCTTCGCCGTCTGGTCGGCGGGCCAGTCGAAGCTGCACTGGCCGAAGAGCGCCGAGAGCGACTTCAAGGAGTACCGGATCTACGCGGGCGACTGGCCGAACTTCACGCCGTCGGCCTCGACCCTCGTCGCCACCGTGAGCGACACCGGGTACACGCACGCCGCGGCACATCCGACCGGCTACAAGCTCGTCGCGGTGGACGTGCACGGGAACGCGAGTCCCGCGCGCTGGACGGCGCCCTCGGGCACGACGGATGTGGGCGACGCACCGCCGCTGGCGTTCGCGTTCGCGCCCGTGTCGCCGAACCCCGTTCGTGGCGAGGCCGTGTTGCGCTTCGCGCTGCCGGTCGAATCACGCGTCACGCTCGCCGTGTACGACGCGCAGGGCCGCCGCGTGCGTACGGTGACGGACGCGACGCTGCCCGCGGGTGAGCACCTGTCGCGCTGGGACGCCCGTGACGATTCGGGGCGCGCTCCGGCGGCGGGGCTCTACTTCGTGCGCCTCGAGGCCGCCGGGTGCACGCTCGTGAGGAAGGCGTGTTCAGCGCCGTAGTCGCGCGACTTCGCCCAAAAGTCGCATATCGCGCGGCGGGGGAGGCCCAAGATACTCACCGGGTGACCCCGAACCTCCTCCGCCCGCCCACCCTCGGACGGATCGCCGCGACGGTGGCGCTGCTCACATGCGCCACGGCCGCGGCGTTCGCGCGCCCCGCCCCTTCGGCATCGCGCAGCCGCGCGCTCTTCGCGCGCTTCGACACGCTCGCCGCGCACGCGCCCTCGGACAGCGTCGGGCGCTGGGTGACGGGACCGGAGTGCGGCGCGAGCGCCGACACGACGGCGCGCGCGGTGGCCGCGGCGCTGCGCGCGCGGCAGTTCCTCACGACGGCGCGCTACGCCTCGTGCGCCGCACAGGCCAACGCCGCGATCGCGCACGCGCACGCGACGCGCGACACGCTGCTCGAGTGCCGCGCGCTCTACGCGCTCGCCATGGCGCACGCGCTCTCGGGCGACGTCGCGCCCGCGCCGGCGCACGCACGGCGCCTCGTCGCGCTCGCGCACCGCGCGCGCCTGCCACGCGACGAAGCGTACGGCCGGCTGACGCTCGCGTACCTCGACGTGCTGGCGGAACGCCACGCGAGCGCCGAGCGCGGCTATCGCGCCGCGCTGCGCGGGCTGTCGCCCGAGTGGGACGCGTCCGCCCGCCGTGTCGCGCGCATCGGATTGTCGCGCGCCGTGTTCAACCAGGGGCACACGCGCGAGGCGCGCCGGATCGACGTCGCGATCGTCCGCGAGTCGCGCGAGAGTGGCGACACGGTCAACGAGGCGGTCGCGCTCAACAACCTCGCGGTGCACGCGCTGCTCGGCGGCGATCCCGACGACGCGGTGCCGAACTGGCGCCGCGCGCTCGCACTCCAACGCGCCGCGGGCCGCACGCAGGACGCCGCGACCACGGCGACCAACCTCGCCGACGCGCTCCAGCGCCTGGGCCGGAACGACGAAGCGTGCGCGGTGCTCGAGGAGTTCGCCGACACCACGCGCGCGAACCTGCGGCCGTGGCAGCGCGCCGACGTGCTGTCGCTGCTCGCGTTCATCCGCTGGCGCGAGGAGCGCCTCAGAGCCGAGGCCGATCGGCTGGCGGCGCAGGCGTGGAGCTGGCGATCGCCTCGCACTAGCGGCCCGCGCCGGCAGCTTCTCGGTGCGATCGGGCGCCGAGTTGGCCACCGAGCGCGGGGACCCCGACAGCGTGCTCGCGCTCGTGGACGCGTGGCTCGCCATGCCGGCGATCCGGCTCGACCGCGAAGACGCGCTCATGGCGCGCGCGAGCGCGATGCAGATGCTGTCGCGGCGCGCGAGACGCGGAGGCGCGGCGCGCGCTGGGAAGCGATCACCGCCGAGCCTGGACACGAGCGCGGCGCTCGGGCACGTGAAGTACTGGTACGCGCGCCTGGGCGAATCGGTCGCGCACTTCCGCCTGGGACAGCGTGCGCAGGGCCGCGAGGCGACGCTCGCCGCGCTGCGTGCGTGGGAAGCTGGCCGAGGCGCGTTCCGCTCGCCGCAGTGGCGCGAGTTGC
>JADJLL010000046.1 GCA_016710095.1 Candidatus Eiseniibacteriota bacterium
ATGTCGCCGTACCGCCGGGCCCGCGGAGCGTGAAACCCTTCAGCGTGCACTCGTTGCCCATCACGCGGATCATGTCCACGGCCGGGTCCGAGCACGTGAGAATCGTGCGCCCGATGCCGGCACCCTCGAAGTGCACCACCTTGCCCTGAGGGAAGACCAGCGTGTTTGGCAACTCGAACGTGCCGGCCGGAATCGTCAGCCTCCCTCCCACTCCAGCGGGCAGTGCATCGATCGCTTCCTGCAGGCTGGGGTAGTTGAGCACGTCCTGCGTGATGGCGGCGGGATTCGACTGAATGCCGGGGCGCTGAACACGAATCATCGGTGAGCTCAGACCGCCACCTTCGAACACCATGTCGAGGGTGCGCTCGCGCGTAGAGCAGCCAACGGCCCGCGCTGTCGGTGCGCGGCACGTGCGTGCCGAGCGCCTCGGTGCCCAGCGGGTCACGATAAAGCACCACGGGGTCGAGATTCTCCGGAGTCAACCACTCACCGACAGCGGTCGTGATGTAGCCTCCGTAGTTCTGCAGGGTCAGTACCGTGCGAGCAGAGTTGATCGCGACCACGTGCAGTTGGATATCGGGGTAGGGGTGCCCCTAAGCGCGAGGTCCTGGCCCACCACGAGGTCACCGGCATCGACGACGGCGACGTCGTGCGTCTCCTCTTCGAGAACTGGACGTTTTCAGCCACCTCGGCGCCCTTCCGGGAGGACGGTGATCGTCGCACCATTCACGGGAGCATCCGGGGAAGAGCTCGGAACGAACTCGGCACCTTCGAATCGGAACACGGGAATCATCGCTGAACCCTCGCAGCGGGGACTCTTCATACTTCGTGGTCGGCCCCAACTGCGATGAGTATTACGCCCTCGCCCCCCCTTGGCAAGGGAAATATCGAAACACGGGGGCTAGTGTTTGGCGCGTGCTCCCGCGATAGATTAACGCGCCAGCATTGCCTCGAGCCGCGACTTCATCGCCGGCCACTCGTCGTCCACGACGCTGAACCACATCGTGTCGCGCACCGTTCCGTCCTCGTTGAACATCCACTTGCGGAACGTGCCTTCTTCGACCAGCCCCAGCCGCTTCATGGCGTTCTGCGATTTCAGGTTGGTCGAGGACGTCTTGAACTCGACGCGCATCAGCCCCCAGGACTCGAACGCGTGACGCAGCATCAGGTACTTGGCCTCGGTGTTCGCACGAGTGCGCTGGTGGGCCGAGCACAGCCACGTCCAGCCGATCTCCGCGCGCTTGTGCCGGGCGACGATGTTGCCGAAGCGCGTCGAGCCGATCACCTCACCCGTCGCGGCCAGCGTGGTGACAAATGCCACGGTCACGCCGCGCGACTGCTCCTCGAGCGCCGTCTCGAAGTACCTGCGCAGCGCGCCCTCGTCGTAGCACTTCGACGCCGTGAAGCGCCACAGCTCCGGGTCGAGCCCGATCGCGCGCAGCCCGTCCCAGTGCTTGGAAAGATCCAGCGGCTCGAGGCGCACGTGCGCGCCCTCGAGCGTCACCGGACCGATGGTCGTGACGACGCCGCTCACTCGCGGACCATGTAGTACGTGGCCTGCGGATGATGCACGACGATCGCGCTCGTGCTGGCCTCGGGCACGATCTGGAACGCTTCCGTCAGCGTCGCCCCGATCGCCTCTTCCGCGCCGAGCAGCGCGAACAGCTTCGCCTGATCCGAAAGCTCCGGGCACGCGCTGTAGCCGAACGAGTAGCGCTTGCTGCGCTCCTCGGGCAGGCCCAGCTCCTTGCGGATGTGAGCGTGGTGCCACTCGGCGAGCCCCTCGGCCGCGCCCACGGCGAGACCGTGAATGAACAGCGAGTCGGCGTATTCGCCGCGCGCATCCAGCGCCGCGCACAGTTCGTCGGCGTTGCTGCCCACGGTCACCACCTGCATCGGGATCACGTCGAACTTGCTCGACTCGACCGGCAGGAAGTAGTCGCTCAGGCACAGCCCTTCGCGGTCGGCCTGGCGCGGGAACGTGAAGCGCGCGACTTCTTCGATCTTGCCGCGCGGCGTGAGCGAGCCCGCGACGAACGCCGTCGGGTCGTAGATCACCAGGTCCTGCCCCTCGGACTGGCAGGGGAAGTAACCGTACGCGGCGACCGGGCGCAGCCAGCCCTTCGACTCGGCGTCGGCCTGCAGCTTGAGCCGGCGCGGCTCGAAGTCCTCGGCGATCAGCTTGTCGAACTCGGCGCCCGTGCCGCGCGCGCCCCAGTGCAGGCGGTAGAGCGTCTTCAGGTCCATGCCCGCGTACATGCCCGCGAACGGAATGTCGCGCGTGGGCGTGACGCGCGCGCCCCAGAACGGCGGCGCGGGAATCTCGTGGTCGCGCGACACCGTGACCTTGAAATCCTGCTGCTGCGCGCTCGACTCGGCCACGCGCGCCTCGAGCTCGGCGGCCTTGGCCTTGAACTCGAACGCCTCGCGCGTTCTTCTCGACCAGCTTCGGCGCGCGTCTCGGTTCGACGAGCGCGTTCATCACGTCGAGCCCTTCGAACGCGTCCTTGCAGTAGTACACGCCAGGCGTATAGAAGATCTCGCCGTCCACCAGCGCGGCGCGGCGGCCGAAGTTGCGGTTGATCGCGGCGCCGCCGATGAGCACGGGATATTCGAGCGCGAGCCGGTGCAGCTCGTTCACGATGATCGGCATCTGCTTGCTGGTCGACACGAGCAGCGCGGACAGGCCGATCGCCGTGGCGTCCACCTCGCGCGCCTTGTCGAGAATCTTCTGCACGGGGACCTGCTTGCCCAGGTCGTACACCGTGTAGCCGTTGTTGCTCAGGATGGTCTTGACCAGGTTCTTGCCGATGTCGTGCACGTCGCCGAACACGGTCGCGAGCACCACGCGGCCCTTGCTCGAGTCCGCCTTCTTTTCCAGATAGTTCTCGAGCTGCGCGACCGACTTCTTCATCACCTCGGCGCTCTGCAGCACGAACGGCAGGATCAGTTCGCCCGAGCCGAACTTGTCGCCCACTTCCTTCATGGCCGGCAGCAGGACGTTGTTGAGCACGTCCACGGCGGGCTGGCGCTTGACCGCCTCGTCCACCAGCGCCTCGATGCCCGCGGGCTTGCGGTGCAGGATCTGGTAGTGCAGCCGCTCTTCGACGCTCATCGCGGCTTCGGCCGACTCGTCCTCGCGGCTGCGCGCGTCGGGCGCGCGGCCCTCGAAGTGGTTGATGTAATTGGCCAGCGCCTGCGGGTCGCGATTGAACACGAGGTCGTCGGCGAGCTTACGGTCCTCCGCCGACAGTTCCGCGTACGGAATGATGTCCGCGGGATTCACGATCGCGGCGTCGAGCCCGGCCTGCACGCAGTGGTAGAGCATCACGCTGTTCAGCACCGCGCGCGCTTCCTTGCCGAGGCCGAACGACACGTTGGACACGCCGAGCGACGTGAGCACGCCGGGCAGCTCGCGCTTGATGAGCTTGATGCCTTCGATGGTCTCGACCGCACTGTCGAGGAACTCGGCTTCGCCGGTCGCGAGCGTGAACGTGAGGTCGTCGAAGATCAGCCGCTCGGGCGGCAGCCCGTATTCCTTGGTGCAGAGGTCGTGAATGCGGCGCGCGACCTCGAGCTTGCGCTGGGCGGTCTTCGCCATGCCGGTCTCGTCGATGGTCAGCGCGATCACCGACGCGCCGTACTTCATCACCAGCGGCATCACCGTCTGGATGCGCTCGAGGCCGTTCTCCAGGTTGATCGAGTTGATGATCGCCGAGCCCGGGCACGCCTGCAGCGCGGCCTCGATCACGTTGGCCTCGGTCGAGTCGATGCACAGCGGCGCTTCGACCGACAGCGAGAGCTTCTTGACCAGCGTGCGCATCATGGCCGCTTCGTCGGTGCGCTCGGTGAGCGCGAGGCACACGTCGAGCACGTGCGCGCCGCCGTCCACCTGCTCGCGCGCGATCGGGATCATCTCCTCGTACTTGGTCTCGAGCGCGAGGCGCTTCATCTTGCGCGAGCCCTGCGTGTTCAGCCGCTCGCCGATCAGCAGCGGCGCGGGCTGCTGCACGAGCGCCGCGGCCGTCATGCCGCTGGACACGAACCACTGGCTGCGCCCGGCGCGCTTCTTGGGCGCCACGCGGCCGATCGCCGCGACCACGGCCTTGATGTGGTCCGGCGTGGTGCCGCAGCAGCCGCCGACCATGTTGACGCCGAAATCGAGCACGAACTCGCGCAGCGTGTCGGCGAACGGTCCCGGCTTCATCGGGTAGAGCGTGCGGCCGCCGTCGTTGATCGGCAGGCCGGCATTGGGAATCACGTGGATGAACGTGCTCGCGTTCTCGCACAGGTAGCGCACGGCGTCGCGCATGAGGTCGGGACCGGTCGAGCAGTTGAGCCCGATGATGTCCACGTGCATGGCTTCGAGCGTGGCGAGCGCGCCGCGATAGTCGGTGCCGAGCAGCATGCGCCCGGTCGGGTCCAGCGTGATCGAACACTGGATCGGGATCTTCTTGCCCGTGCGCGCCATGGCCTCGCGCGACGCGATGATCTGCGCCTTCATCTCGAGGATGTCCTGGCACGTCTCGAGGATCAGCACGTCGGCGCCACCCTCGATGAGGCCCTGCGCCTGGTCGACGAACGTCTCGACGAGGTCCTGCAGCGTCAGCTGGCCGAGGTCGGCGTCCTCGGACGACGGCAGGTAGCCCGACGGTCCCATGGAGCCGGCGACGAAGCGCGGGCGGCCGTCGGCCGCGGCATAGCGATCGGCGACGCGGCGCGCGTTGGCGGCGGCGGCGCGGTTCAGCTCCAGCGTGCGATCGGCGAGCCCGTGCTCCTCGAGCCGGATGCGCGACGCCTGGAACGAGTTGGTCTCGACGATGTCCGCGCCCGCGTCGAAGTAGGCGGCGTGGATCGATTCGAGCACGTCGGGGCGCGTGAGGCTCAGGTAGTCGATGCAGGACGGCTTGCCGCCGTAATCCTCGTCCGTCAGGTCGCGGGCCTGGACCTGGGTGCCCATGCCACCGTCGAAGAACAGGACGCGTTCGCGCAGCGTGTCGAGGAACAGACTCATCTTTCGGGGGTGCTCCGGGATGGGCCGCGCGCGGCGGGCACGGCAGGTGGGTCGGGTGTCTTTGGAGGGAATGCTATCGGCCGCACGGGCCCCGGCGCAAACCTCCGACTTGACCCGGGCGGCCCGGTCGGCACAATGCGTCGCCATGTCCACCATGCTCTGGCTCATGCGCCATGGCCGCGCCACCGGACAGGGGTCCGACGCCGAACTCCTGCCCGAGGGCGCGGACTACGTCCGCGCGCTCGGCCGCAAGCTCCGCGGCGAGGGCCTGCGCCCCGTGGCGGCCTTCTCGAGCACGTTCCTGCGGGCCCGGGACACCGCCGACATCGTCATGAGCGAGCTGTCCGAGCGCCCCGACGTGACCCGGCTGCGCGAACTGACCCCGGACTTCGAGCCGGAGGAGGCCTGGCAGGCGGTGCTCGACCAGCCGCTGCCCGAGGGCGACGTGCTCGTGGTGTCGCACCTGCCGCTCGTCGGGCTGCTCTGCGGCGGCCTCACGGGCGACGACCCGGGATTCTCGCCGGGGACGCTGGTCCAGATCGAGCTGCACGAGTCGAAGCGCAAGGGCCGCCTCGTGCGCGTCGTGCGCTCGGCCGACGTGCAGGGCTGATCGCCCGGCACGCCGGCTTCACGGCTCAGCGGATTCGCTCAACCCTTCTGCGGCTTCGCCGGACGCATCTCGACGCGCGAGTGCAGCGCGCGCGGCGACGTGTGCAGCAGGTCCACGACCATCTCGCCCACGTCGGACGCCTGCAGCGCCCAATCCTGCTTGGCCGCGGTGCCGCGCCCGAAGTCCGTCGCGACGCTGCCCGGCATGAGGTAGGTCACTCGGATGTCGTCGTTGCGCACTTCCTGGAACAGCACTTCGCTCAGCCCGTTCACCGCGTGCTTGCTCGCGCAGTACGCGCCGGCGTTCGGGAACGCGTTGCGTCCCGCGAGGCTCGACACGTTGAAGATGTACGCGCTCTTGCTGGCGCGCAGGTGCGGGATCGCTTCCGCGTGCAGTAGAAGAGACCGTTCACGTTCGTCTGGATGACCGTGTCGAAGTCCTCCGCGCTCATGTCGGCGATCGGCGCGAACAGCCCGACGCCGGCGTTGTTCACGAGGATGTCGAGACCGCCGAGGTCGGCGGCAACCTTCGCGATGACGGCTTTGACCTGCGCGTACTCGCGCACGTCGAGCGCGTAGCCGCGCGCGCCGTGGCCGAGTTCGGCGGCGGCCGCGTCGGCGTCGGACTGCTTGCGCGCGGTGATGGCGACGGTCGCGCCGTCCTTGACCAGCGCTTCGGCGATGCCGCGGCCGATGCCGCGATTGCCGCCGGTGACGAGGGCGAGTTTTCCGTGGGAAGCGGACATGAGGGACTCCTTCGGGCAGGTGCGGGGTGAAGCGGCCTCGGATCGCGGCCGGGTATACCGGTCCCGCGCCCGGGCGGCAATTCGCCACGCCCGGACTGCCCGGCGTTGTCGCCGCCGGAACGGCTCGGTAACCTGCCCGGCGTTCCCTTCCCGTATCCCCCCCGCCGGCCCGCGCCCCCCGCGGCGCGTCCGGCTTCGCGTCATTTCCATCGGAGGTCCCGTGAAGCGCCTCACCTCGATCGCCCTCGCCGGCATGTTGCTCGTCGGCGTGGCCTGTTCCGCGTTCGCGGCCACGCCCGCCGCAGCGCCCAAGCGCGCCGCGTCCGCGGCCGCCAACCTGCCGTTCTGGACCGGCAAGCCGGGCGCCGCCGCGTTCAAGGCCGCGCAGGCCAAGCGGCTCGCCGGCGCCAAGGCCCTCATCGCGCAGATGGCCGGCGTGAAGGGACCGCGCACGATCGCGAACACGCTCCAGCCCTACGACGACGCGCTCAACCTGCTCGAGCAGGCCGGCTCGCAGTCGCTGCTGATCTCCGAAACGAGCCCGAACCAGGCGACGCGCGAAGCGGCCGAGAAGTGCATGCAGGACGTGTCGGCGTACGCGACCGAGCTGTCGCTCGACCGCCGCGTGTACGACGCGCTCGCGGCGCTCGACGTGTCGAAGGCCGACGCCGAGACGCAGTTCTACGTCACGCGCACGCTGCGCGACTTCCGGCTCGCGGGCGTCGACAAGGACGACGCGACGCGCCAGCGCATCCGCGACCTGAGCGACTCGCTCACGCTGATCGGTCAGGAGTTCGGCCGCAACATTCGCGAAGACAAGAGCACGGTCGTCTGCACCGCCGACGAGCTCGAGGGCATGCCGGCCGACTGGATCGCCGGCCACAAGCCCGGCGCCGACGGCAAGATCACGCTCACGTGCGAGTACCCGGACGCGGTTCCGGTCTTCAACTACGCGAAGAACGAATCGCTCCGCAAGCGCATGTTCATGGCCTACAACAACCGTGCGTTCCCCTCGAACATCGGCGTGCTCGACCGCATGCGCATGCGCCGTCACGAGCTGGCGACGACGATGGGCTTCTCGAACTTCGCGGACTACGTGACGGCCGACAAGATGGTCGGCAGCGCCACGAACGCGCGCGACTTCATCGGCCGCGTGGTGGCCGCGTCGCAGGACAAGCAGGTGCGTGAATACCAGCAGCTGCTCGCGCGCAAGCAGAAGGACGTCCCGGGCGCGACGGAAGTGAACTTCTGGGAAGTGAACTACTACAAGGAAGCCGTGCGCCGCACGGACTACAACTTCGACTCGCAGAGCATTCGCCCCTACCTGCCGTTCGACAAAGTGAAGCAGGGCGTGCTCGACGTGACGGCGAAGCTGTTCAGCGTCGAGTTCCGCCGCGTGCCGAACGCGCCCGTGTGGGATCCGTCGGTCGAGTGCTACGAGATGTTCGACGGCGGCAAGCTCGCCGGCCGGTTCTATCTCGACATGCACCCGCGCGCGAACAAGTACAACCACGCCGCGCAGTTCGACATCCGCACCGGCATCGCGGGCAAGCAGATTCCCGAAGCCGCGCTCGTCTGCAACCTGCCGGGCGGCAAGCCGGGCGATCCGGGCCTGTGCGAGTACGACGACGTCGAGACGTTCTTCCACGAGTTCGGCCACCTGCTGCACACGCTGTTCGCGGGCGGTCACCAGTGGACCGGCGTGGGCGGCATCAAGACGGAGCGCGACTTCGTCGAGGCGCCCTCGCAGATGCTCGAGGAGTGGGTGCGCAGCCCGCAGGTGCTCGCGATGTTCGCGAAGCACTACCAGACCGGCGAGGCGATCCCTGCGACGCTCGTGCAGCAGATGAACCGCGCGAACGCGTTCGCCAAGGCGCTCGACGTGCGCCGCCAGATGGTCTACGCGGGCACGTCGCTCGCGTGCTACGACCGCGATCCGTCGACCCTCACGACCGACGCGATCATGACCGAGATGACGAAGAAGTATCAGCCGTACCCGTTCGTGGACGGCACGCACTTCCAGTGCGCGTTCGGCCACCTCGACGGCTACTCGGCGGTCTACTACACGTACATGTGGTCGCTCGTGATCGCGAAGGACTTCTATTCGCAGTTCGATCACGCCGACATGATGGCGCCCGGCGTCGCGAAGCGTTACCGCGACACCGTGCTCGCGCCCGGCGGCTCCAAGCCCGCCGCGCAGCTCGTCTCCGACTTCCTCGGCCGCCCGTTCAACGAGACCGGCTGGAAGAAGTGGCTGGATTCGGACGAGTAGCGTTCTGATTTCCAGTACCAACACGGGCCGGCGCCTTCGAGGCGCCGGCCGGTCTCATTTGGGTCCGAATGGAGCATTGCGCCCCGATGGGGCGGACTGGGATAATCCCGACTGCAGCTTCGAAAGCAGCGCAGCTCACCCACGCCGACGCCCCCCCGACGTCCGCGCAGTCCCGTGCCCGCCATGCGCCGCACACCCTCGCCGCACTCGTTCTCTGCTGCTTCGCCACGGCCGCTCACGCCGCGCAGGGAATGAACCTACGCTGGGACGCCTGCATGGGCGACGGCGGCGTGCTCAACAAGAACTTCGCCTGCGACACGAACACGGGCAGCGAACAGCCTGTCGTCT
>JADJLL010000047.1 GCA_016710095.1 Candidatus Eiseniibacteriota bacterium
CGGCGCGCGGCGCCGTTGCGGATCTCGTTCACGCAACACCGGGGACCCTCGTCCTCTTCCCATTGCCCGGCCTTGCACGCCGGCGCGGAAGAGAGTCACGGGTTTGGCGCACCCGGTGGTGCCGGCCGTACCTCATTCCGGGAGGAGACGCATGAGCGACACGCCCGCATCACGCGGCCTTCGCGCGCATCCCGCGCGCGAGCCGTCCCCACTTCTCCGCGAAACTCCAACCCCTTGCAGAATCCGGAGGACTCATGAAGCGCTTCATCTCCACCCTCTGTCTCGCGGGCGTGCTGCTTTCGAGCACCGTCCTCGGTCTCAGCGGCTGCGGTGTCGGCGAGCACACGAACGGCCCGCAGATCCACCAGCAGCAGAACGACGCCGTCGCGGTGGCGCCCGTTCGCGGTTCGGAAGCCGCGGTTCCCTTCGCACCCATCCCCAGCGCACAGGTGCTGGATCTCACCGTGACGAACTCGAGCCCGTACTCCGTCGAAGTCTGGATGGACACCTGGGTCCACAAGGTGATTCCTGCCGGCCAGACGGCTCACGGTTGCACCCCGGCATCTCACACCGCGTACGCGAAGTACCTCGCCTACACCGCGAAGACGACCATTCGCGGCCGCCGGGTGAATCCGCGCCTGCGGTGGCCTCGGCGACCGTGACGCGCACGGGGTACGGCATCATCCGCATCACTCAGAACTGAAGCAGGCGGCCCGGGGCGTGTCGCTCGCCCCGGGCCGTCGTATGCCGTGTCGCCACACTCACACCTCGCGCAGCACCGCCTTCAGGCACGCGTAGTCCGGCTCGAACAGCGACGGGCGGTCGGGATCGGCGAACAGCGTCGCGAAGTCCTCCGCCGTGAACGCCCGCGCGAAGCGTGACGCGAAGTTCGCGCGCAGCACGCGCAGGTAGTGCTCCACGTCGTAGTCGCGCGGGTCGGGCCGTGCGTGGGCGGCACTTTCCCTCGCGAACCGGGCCTTGCGCCTCCGGCCACGCGATACACGCGCACGCGCTCACCGCGACGCCACTCGCTCCGCCCCGCACGCAGCAGCGCTTCGTATGCGTGCTCCTGCCGCGCGCCGCGCGAGACGCCGTACTGCTCGGGCGTCTTCGTCAGCCGCACGCGCGACGACACGTCGTACGTCGTCACGTCGCGCCGGCGCAGCGCGTCGCCCGCCTCGACGTACGCCTGGCGCACACCGGCGACGTCTCCTCTCAGCAGGCACGCCGCGGCGCGCCGCAGGAACGCCTCGCCGAACGGCTCCGCGCGGCTCGAACGGAACGCGACGCCGCGCAGCGTGAGCTTCCCGTCGTAACCGAGCAGCCCGTAGTTCTTCGGCTCGTGCGAGAGCATCGCGGCGTAGCGCCCCTCGAACTCCAGCTGCACGAGCGGCGGCAGCAACGCGCCGACTTCGGCCACCACGCGGCGCTCGTCCGCTCCGTCCACTGCGCGGGCACGGCGAAGTAGACGCCGTCCGTGTCGGCCTCGAGCAGCGTCACACCGCGTGCGCGCAGTTCGCGGCAGAGCAGGTCGAGCGTCTCGCGCCCGCGCCGCGTGACTTCGTTGGCGGCGTGCACGTCGGCGAAGCGCGTGAGACCGCCCGCGGCGAGATAGCCGTATGCGGTGTTCACGACCAGCTTCATCGCGGCGGACATCGCCTCGTGCCCGAAGCGCTCCGCCGAGCCCGGCGCGGCCGCCTTCGCCGCGGACTTGGCGGCGAGCCGGCGTTCGACGAGCCCGTCCACCATCGCGAGCATCGCGCCCAGGCGGTCGCGCTTCGGCCCGATCCGATGCGTGCGCATGAGCGACGGATACAGGCTCGCGACGTCCGCCTTCACGACGCGCTCGGCGACGCCGCACGCGAACAGATGCAACGCGGCGCCGCTGTGCACGGTGCCGTCGCCACTCTCGTGCGCCGGCAGCGCCTGTCCGGCGCGCACGTACGCCCGCACGAGCATCGGATCGATCACGCCGGTCGCGGCGCCCGCGTCGGCGAGCCGTTCGTAGCGCCGCGGCGCGAGCTGCGCGAGCGCGTACGCCGCGCCGCCGAGCATGCGCGCGAGCGCCGCGACCTCGACGACGTCGGCGGTGGCGTAACGCCGCACGCGTTCGGGATCGCGGCGCCACGTGGAGTAGATCTGGTCGCCGGGCACGAGTTCGCGGTTGGGCGGCGCGATCCCGAAGTGCCGCGCGACCGCCTTGAGTCCGTAGCTCGGCAGCTCGCGCACGGCGAAGTCGTAGCGCCTCACGGCGTCGAGCGTGTCGATGCACTCGCGCCCGGGCAGCACCCACCGCACCTGGTCGCGGCGTGCGCCGCGCGGCATGAGCCCGAGTTCGGGCAGCCGTCCGAGCCCGAGCCGCACGCCCAGCTTGCGCGCGCGCCGCTCGAGAAACGGCAGGTCGAAGCCGTGCAGGTTGTGGTTCTCGATCACGTCGGGATCCGACGCCGCGACCGTGGCGATCAATCGGCGGATGAGATCGGCCTCGGCGGCGTCGCCCTCACCCGCCGCTTCGAGCACTTCCTCGCGGCCGTCGGGATGGCGCACCGCGATCATGAAGACGCGGCTGCGCTCGGCGCTCAGGCCCGTGGTCTCGAGATCGAACTGCAGCCGGTGCAGCTGGTCGAACTCGAGGTCGCGGAAGTACGTGCGTCCGGTCGCGACCAGGTACTGCTCCTCCGGCGGCAGCGACCACAGCTCCGACTTGTCGAGATCGCGCACGTGCGCGACCGCGCGACCGAGCCGTTTGGACGCGCCCTTCAGCACGGCGCGCGACAACGCGTGCCCGTCCCCCGCGCTCACGAGATAGCGCAGTTGCCCCGGGCCTTCGAGCTCTCGCCACGTGACGGCCGCACGCGCATCGCCGTCCGGCGCGAGCGCGTCGCCGAGGTGCGCGAGGTCGTCGAGCCGGTCGAGCAGCATCCACGGCCGGAAGCGTGCCTGCTCGCGCAGCAGCTCGCCGCTCTCGGGCGAGCGCCGCCACACGTGCGCGAGGCCGTTCGGCTGCGCCCAGACCGAGACGATGCCCGGGGTCGGATCCCAACCCCACAACCACTCCGCGGGAATCGGCGGTGGGCTCTCGGCGCGCGTCACGGCGTCGCGGTCATCCCCTCACGTCCGCGCGCAGCCACTCCGGCAGCACGTGCTCGACGCGCGCGAGCTGATCGTCCGACAGGTGCCGCGCACCACGCACCGTGCCGACGCAGCGCTCGCTGCCGCACTCGCAGTCGAACGGCGACGCCATGTCGTACTCGGTCGTGTTGTAGTCGAACGTCACGCCTTCGCCCTCGCAGATGTCGCGCGTCGCGATCACTTCGCGGTCGCGGATGAACACCGTGGGCTCGCAGTGATGGTCGAGGTAGCGCCAGAAGTACTTGCGCACGAGCTCGAACTCGTCGCGTGCGCAGTCCTGGTCGAGGTGCAGTTCGGGCCCGACCTGCACGGAGTACCTGGTCGGCGCGGGATGCTCGCGGCCGATCAGGGCGAACACGCGCGTGCCGCGCGGAATGGGGCGAATGGCCACCAGACGCCGGCCGTTCTCGCCCACGTGCACACCCACGAACTCCGAATCACAGCGCAGCAGTTTGCCCGAGGCGCGAAGCTGCCCCGGCGCCGTCTCGGTGACACGCGAACCTGCGGCCAAGAGTCCACCCTCCGTGGTGAAGAGCATTCCGTGTGCGCCGCTCGCGGCGGAACGCGATGCCGGTCACGAGCGACGATGCATGCAGTGCGGGACGAGGACGCACTTTCCACGATGCGCGCGAGATTTCCAAGCACTCGATGCACACGCACGCCGAATCCTTGCGTGCCCATCACCGGTCGTGGAGTCGCAGCCGTTCTATTGTTTGCCCGCGTCGTCGCCGCCACTCGGCTGCAGCGAATGGAGAACCTCCCCGCTCGCGTGCGTCTCGCGCGCGATCTGCAGCGCCCACTCGCGGGCTTCGCGACTGCGCGTTTCGTCTCCGCCCGAGCGCACCACGTCCGCATAGCGCCTCGCGAGGTCCGCGATGTTGTCCCGCATGAACTCGGTAAAGGAGCGCCGCACGGGGCTGCGGTCCCGGGCACCCACATAGGACGCACCGGCCGCCGCACGATCGAGCAGCGCGAAGCTCGCGCGCACTCGCGCGGTGTCCACCACGGCATCGACGCGCACTTCCGGGTGCTCCCAGTACGGCCCGCCGAGCACCTCGTGCCGCGCGGTGCCCGGTGCATACGCATCGTCCTCGAGCCCCATCACGACGACCAAGGGTCGACCGAAGCGCTTTTCACGGACGGCATCCAGCCACGCTCCCATGACCAGTTGATGCTCCATGACGGGTGCTCCCGCTTCAGTGCCAGCGCGCCGGGCACGGCTGGAAGTTCCGAGTCCTCACCGGCCATCGACAATGCATGACGCTCCCGCATGAGCCGCCGGTACCACGACAGGTTGAGCATGCCCACGTTGAGTACCGCGACGTCCGCCCTCAGGCCTTCGATCTCCTGCAGCGCGACGAGGGGGTAGGTGTCCATGTCACCATTGCAGACGATGACCGCGCGCTCGGGCAGCGACCGCAACACCCATCGCGAATACGCCAGGAGTCCCGGGGTGAGCATGCCCGTGCTCACCATGGAGCGCAGCGAGCGCTTCTCGAGCACGATGTCGCCTCGTTCCATGGCCTGAATCCAGAGTGCTGGCCATGCGTCGGGGGCAGTCGAGTCGCATTCGGCGGAGCGCACCAGGTGCGTCCACGAGCTGTCCGCGTTCGCGTGCTCCCAGCTCGAATAGACCGGATTGTACGTGTCCCCGAGGACGTCCTCCGCGAACGCGTTCCGCGGATCGAGCGTGAGCGCGCGTCGCGCCGAACGTTCGGCCTCGTCGTACTTGCCGAGCCGGCGCTGACAACTCGCGAGCCAGGCGTGCGCATCCGCGTCTTTGGGCGAGCGCTGCGCGCTCTTCTGCAGCATGGGCAATGCGCGCTCGAGATCGTTCGAAAGGAACACCTGCACCGCGGGATCATCCGCACGCGGAAGCTCGGGCGGCAGCGCGAACGCGAGCGAAGGAACGAGCAGGGCGACGGCGAGCAAACACGACACACGCGGGTGCGACACGACTTCCCCCTCTCGATGACGGCGGCCGGGGCGCGATGAACGTGCGCCACACTACTACTCCGGAAAAGCGTCCTCCACGATCCCGAGCGGCAGCGCGATTCGGGAACGAGTCGCGCGCTGGTTGGTCCCTCCTCTCGAACGCCCTCGACATCTCGCGCGTGTTGCCTGATTCTCGCGCGCCTCATTCACCCTCCCGGCCGCGAGCCCGGGATTCGACATCACCGGGGAACCCGAAATGCCTTCGACCGAAAAGAAGA
This sequence comes from Candidatus Eiseniibacteriota bacterium, assembly GCA_016710095.1. Lineage (GTDB taxonomy): Bacteria > Eisenbacteria > RBG-16-71-46 > RBG-16-71-46 > RBG-16-71-46 > CAIXRL01. Next base: position 5,346 of record JADJLL010000047.1, read on the forward strand.
CGCTCGGCCAGCAGATGCGCACGCTCCACCGCGACATCGGCTTCGTCACGGCCGGCCTCACGCTGCTGTTCGCGCTCAGCGGCATCGCCCAGATCTTCCGCGACACGAACTTCCTGCAGCGCGAAATCCACACGCCGGTGCAGCTCGAGCCCGGGCTCGCGGCCGAGGCGCTCGCGCCCGCGCTCAAGATGCGCGAGGTGCGCGTCGAGAAGACCGAGGGCAGCGTGACGTACTTCCGCGGCGGCTCCTACGACGCCGCGACCGGCAAGGCCGACCGCATCCAGAAGGAATGGATCGCGCCCTTCGACCGCATGACCGAACTGCACACCGCGCGCAGCGGGATGCCGATCCACTGGCTCACGCTCACCTACGGCGCGATGCTCCTGTTCATGGCGTGCTCGTCGTTCTTCATGTTCAAGGGCGGAAGCCCGCTGCAGAAGCGCGGGCTCGCACTGGCGATCGCCGGCATCGTGGTCGCGCTGATCGCGCTGTTCCTCACGCCGGTCG
>JADJLL010000048.1 GCA_016710095.1 Candidatus Eiseniibacteriota bacterium
CGCGATCGCGAAACGGCGCGCGAACGCCTGCGCGCGTGGGTCGCGAACGCCATGGTCCGCGAAGCGGTCTGGCTCGCCTCGCCTTCGCTCGACGAACGCGTGGGCGCATGGTTCGCCGCGCCCGACGCGGAACCCGGCGTCGAAGCGGGACTGATCAAGTACCTCTCGCGCATGGCGGTCCGCCCGACTCCTTTCGGCACGTTCGCTTCGAACAGCACCGGACGCGTCGCGGAAGCCACGTGCCTCACGCTGCCCTCGCGCAGCGAAGCGGTGCGCCACACGCGGCTCGACATGGACTTCCTCAGCGCGCTCGCCGCGCGGCTGGGCGAGGATCCGGACGTGCGCGCGCGCGTGCCGCACTCCCCCAACTCCAGCCTTCACCGCACGGGCGATTCGCTCCGCTACGCCGAGGCACGCGTCACGAACGGCATGCGTGGGTACTTCCTCGTGCGCGTGGACGCCAACGAGGCGATCACCGTGGCGCTCGCGGCGGCCGAAGGGGGGCGCGACGCTCGACACGATCGCAACCTCGCTCGTGGGCGACGGCATCACGCACGCTGACGCGCTCGCGTTCGTGCACCAGCTGGTCGACGCGCAGGTGCTCGTGCCGGACCTCGGCCCGGTCGTCACGGGCCCCGACGCGCTCGACGACCTCATCGCACGCCTCGCCCGCCACGCGCCGGCGCATCCGCTGCGCCCGGCGCTGGCCGAGGCGCGCGATGCGCTCGCGGCGCTCGACGCGCCGGGGTCGGCGCGACGCCGGGACGTGCACGACTGGCGGAACGGCTCAGAGACGCTCGCTCCGGCCGATCGCTCGCGGCTGTTCCAGGTCGACGTGCACCGGCCGGCGCCGCAGGCGACGCTCGGCGAATCGCTCGTGGACGAACTGCTGCGCGCGACCGACCTGCTCGTCGGGCTCTTCATGAAGGGGCGCGCGGACTCGCTCGACGAGTTCCGTCGCGCGTTCGAGGAGCGGTACGGCGATCGCGAGGTGCCGCTTGCGCCGAGGCGCTCGACGAAGAGCTGGGCATCGGCTTCGGCGCGGCGCAGGGACCGGGCGCCGATCCCTCGCCGCTGCTCGCGGGGCTCGAGTTCCCGCCGGCGGTCGAGGAGAACCGCATGTCGTGGGGCGACCGCGCGCAGTTCCTGCAGTGGCGCGTCGCGGAGGCGATCGCGAAAAGCGACGCCGAGCTGCGGCTCGAGCCGCAGGAGCTCGAACGCTTCCGCGACGCAGGAATCGCCGGGCTGCCGAACGCCTTCCACGTGATGGCCACGCTGCTCGCGCCGGCGGCTGTCGCGGCGAACGCCGACGGCCAGTCGCGGCGCCCGCGACGTCCACCGCCCCGCACGCCGTGCTCGAAGGCGCCGCCGGTCCGTCCGGCGCACGGCTGCTCGGCCGCTTCGCGCACGGCGACGTCGTGCTCGCCGAAGGCATCCGCGCGCACCTCGCCGCCGAGGCGGCGCTGCGCCCGCACGCGATCCACGCCGAGGTCGTGCACCTGCCCGAAGGGCGCGTCGGCAATGTGCTCGCGCGGCCGCTGCTGCGCGAACACGAACTCGAGTACCTCGGCGCGTCGGGCGCGCCGCGCGAGCGCGTGCTCACCGTGGCCGACCTCACCGTGCGGCTCGACGCGGGCCGCGTGGTCCTCCACTCGCGCTCGCTCGGCCGAGAAGTACTGCCGCGACTCACGTCCGCGCACTTCACGGGCGGACGCTCGCTCGGCATCTACCGGTTCCTCGTCGCGCTGCAGACACAGGGCAGCACGGGCGGCGCGGCGTGGAGCTGGGGCCCGTTCGAGATGCAGCCGCGCCTGCCGCGCGTCGTGCTGGGCCGCGTCGTGCTCGCGCGCCAACAGTGGAACGCCAGCGCCGCCGAGGCGAAGCGCCTGCGCGCGCACGGCGGCCACGCGGCGTTCCGCGAGGTGCAGCGCTGGCGCGCCGAACGTGGCCTGCCGCGCTTCGTCGGACTGTCGTACGCGGACAACGTGCTGCCGGTGGACCTCGACCAGCCGCTCTCGATCGAGGCGTTCCTCTCGGAGATCTCGGGCCGCGATCCGTTCACGGTCGAGGAGCTGCTCCCGGGCGAACGCCCGGACGCCGTGCGCTCGCCCGAAGGCACGCTCACGAACGAGATCGTGATCCCGGTCGTGCGACGCGCGAGTGCGCTGCGCGACGGCCGCGAACGCCCCACCGGCGCGCGCCACGATCGCACGGCGCACGAGGGCACGTTCGCGCCGGGCTCGGAGTGGCTCACGGTCAAGCTCTACTGCGGACCCGCGACGGCCGACCGCGTGCTCGTCGAGGCCGTGCAGCCGGTGTTCGCGCGGGCGCTCGGCTCCGGCGCCGCCACGGGCGGGTTCTTCGTGCGCTACGCCGATCCCGACTGGCACCTGCGCGTGCGCTTCACGGGCGAGCCGCAGCGGCTGCTCGCCGAAGTGTTCCCCGCGCTGCGCGACGCGGTCGCGCCGTTCGCGGCCGAACGCGCCGTGCACCGCGTGCAGCTCGATCCGTATGTGCGCGAGACCGTGCGCTACGGCGGCACGGCCGGCGTGCGCGAGTGCGAAGGGCTGTTCCTGCACGACTCGCTCGCCGCGATGGCGTTCGTGACGGAGGCACAGGGCGAGAGCGGGCTCGACGCGCGCTGGCGCTTCGCGCTGCTCGGCATGGACCGCCTGCTCGCCGACTTCGGCCGCACGCTCGAGCAGCGCGCGGCGCACATGCACGACCTCGCGCACGCCTTCGCCGAGGAGTTCCGCATCGACTCGCCCGCGCGCAAGCGCATGATGGCGCGCTGGCGCGACGAGCGCCGCGGCGTCGAGACGCTGCTCGCGGGGAACGTGGCGGACGACGATCCGCTCGCCGCGGGGCTCGCGCTTCTCGAACGCCGCTCGGCCGCGATCGCGCCGCACGTGCGCGAGCTGCACGCGCTCGATGCGGCCGGCGCGCTCACCGTGTCGCTCGAGGAGCTGCTGTCGAGCGTGCTGCACATGCACGCCAACCGCGTGCTGCGCTCGTCGCAGCGCGCGCACGAACTCGTGCTGCACCATTGGCTCGAGAACGCCTACGTCTCGCGGCTCGCACGCGCGAAGGCCCGCCCGGAGGATGCGCGATGAGCGACGACGTGACGCCCTCGACGCCTCCTGCGCCTCCGGCGCCGCGCATGCCGGAAGACGATCCGCTCTTCCGCCGCGAAGCCGTCGAGGAATACCTGCGCGGCCGCGACCACGGTCATCTGTTGAACGTCTCGCCGCTGCTGTCGGTGTGGTCGTTCGCGCTGCTGCTCGCGGTGTTCGCGGGCGCGGTCGCGTTCGCCGCGTTCACGCGCATCGGCACCGACGTGCGCGGCCAGGCGATCGTCCGCCATGTGCCCGACGACTCGACGCGCTTCGAAGTGGTCTGCGTGCTGCCCGCGGACGCGCGCCCCGGCGCGACGGCTCCGCGGCGCCGCGTCGTCGTGGACTTCGGCGCCGCGACGCCGCAACGGCTCACTCTCACGCCGCTCGCGGAAGCGTTCGCGTACGACGCCGCGCACGCGCGCGAGGCGCTCGGCGCGGAGGCCGCGTCCACCGCGGCGATCGCGGGTCCCGTCGTGCTCGTGCGCGCGCCGCTGCCCGCGCCCGCCGCCGGCTCGCGCGCGTGGCTGCCCGGCACTAGCGGCACGGCCGGGGTGCGCACGGGCGAGCAAACGCTGCTGAGCGCGCTGCTCTTCCAGAAGGTGACGCCGTGAGCGCCGGCTTCCTTGCGAGCCTCGGGCACCTCCGGCGCCCGCGTGTGCCGCACATCCAGCAGCTGAACCTCGCCGACTGCGGCGCGGCGAGCCTCGCCATGGTGCTCGCGTTCCACGGCCGCCACGTGTCGCTCGACGAAGTGCGCGAACGCATCGGCTCGGGCCGCGACGGCGTCTCGGCGTACGACCTGCTCGAAGCCGCGCGCACGTTCGGGCTGCGCGGCCGCGCGGTGCGGCTCGAACTGCAGGACTTCGCGCTGCTGCCGCCGGGCACGATCCTCCACTGGCGCATGACGCACTTCGTCGTGCTGCAGGAACCGCGGCGCGACGGCGCCGAGATCGTCGATCCCGACGGCGGCCCGCGCGTCGTGCCCACCGACGAGCTCAGCCGATCGTTCACCGGCGTCGCGCTGCTGTTCGAACCCACCGACGAGTTCACGCTGCAGGCGCGCGAGGCGTCACGCCTGTGGGTGTACGCGAAGCGCGTGCTGCTGCGCTCGGGCCTGCTCGGCCGCACGGTCGCGCTGTCGCTGCTGCTCCAACTGCTCGCGATGGCGCTGCCGGTGGTGACGGGCACCGTCGTGGATCGCGTGCTGCCGCGTCAGGACTTCTCGCTGCTCGCGGTCCTCGGCGCGGGCGTCGCGCTGGTCGCGCTCTTCACCTCTTCGCGGCGTTCGTGCGCGCGCACCTGCCGCTGACGCTGCGCGCGGCTCGATCCGCGGATGACCGATCGGGTTCCTCGAGCACCTGCTCAAACTGCCGTTCCCGTTCTTCCAGATGCGGCAGACGGGCGATCTCATGATGCGGCTGAACTCGAACTCGGTCATCCGCGAGTCGCTCACGAGCGCCGCGATGACGGGCCTGCTCGACGGCCTGCTCGTGACGGGCTACCTCGTGGTCATCCTGCTCACGCACGCGGGCCTCGGCCTGCTCGTGCTCGCGCTCGGCGCCGTGCGGCTCGCGGTGTTCGCCGCGTCGCAGGCGAGCTACCGCGAGCTCATGAGCGAGAGCGCTGCAGGCGCCGGGCGGACTCCTCGAACTACCCGAGTGCAGCTGTCCATCGAGGGCATCGAGACGCTCAAGTCGTCCGGCGCCGAGCGGCGCGCGACCGAGATCTGGTCGAACCTGTTCGTCGACGTGCTCAACGTGACTGTGAAGCGCGGCCGGCTGTCGGCGGTCGTGGATTCGCTGCTGCTCGCGCTCGAGACGGCCTCTCCGCTGGTCGTGCTGCTCGTGGGCGCGCACCTCGTGCTCGCGGGCCAGCTCTCGCTCGGCACCATGCTCGCCGTGGCGGCGCTCGCCGGCGCGTTCCTGCATCCGCTCGGCTCGCTCGTCGCCAAGGCGCTCGAGTTCCAGCAGCTCGGCAGCTACGTGGACCGCGTCGAGAAGTGCTCGTGCGCGAGCCCGAGCAGCAGGCGCGCGTCCGCCCGCGCCACGGCTTCGCGGCGGGCTCGCGCTCGAGGACGTGTCGTTCCGCTACGCCGAACACGCGCCGCTCGCGGTCGACGGCGTGAGCCTCACGATCGAGCCGGGCATGCAGATCGCGATCGTCGGCCCGTCGGGCTCGGGCAAGTCCACGGTCGCGCGGCTGATCGCGGCGCTCTACTCACCGACCGGCGGCCGCGTGCGCTTCGACGGCGAGGACCTGCGCGAGTTCGACGTGGTGTCGCTGCGGCGCCAGATCGGATTCGTGCCGCAGCACCCGTACCTGTTCGGCGCCACGATCCGCGAGAACATCGCGATGGCGGACGTGCACGCCGAACTCACCGACATCGGGCGCGCGGTGCGCGAGGCCGATCTCGCGGCCGAGATCGAGGCGATGCCGCTCGGGTTCGAGACGCGGCTCGTCGCGGGCGGCACGAACCTCTCGGGCGGCCAGCGCCAGCGCGTCGCGCTCGCGCGGGCTCTGCAGCGCCCGGCGGTGCTCATGCTCGACGAGGCCTGGCCACCTCGACGCGCGGCACGGGCGCCGCGTCCAGCTTGCGCGTGCGCGCACGCCGTGCACGCGCATCGTGATCGCGCACCGGCTGTCGACCGTCGTGTCGTCCGACCTGATCGTCGTGATGGATCAGGGACGCATCGTCGAGCAGGGCCGCCACGACGCGTTGCTGCGCGCGGGCGGGCTCTACGCCGAACTCAGCCGGCCGAATCGAGCAGGAGAAAGCGATCCCACTCCGGAGAGTGGTCGCTGATCGCGGCGATCAGCGCGAGCCCGGTGCCGGCCGCGCCGGTCAGGAGTCCCGCGTCCTCGACGTACTCGCCGCCGCGGTCGCGCTCGAAGCTGAACGTGGCGAAGCCCGCGATGTTCGGCACGCTCTCGACGCGCTCGAGGCAGCGCTCGAACCACGCGATCGCACGGCGG
>JADJLL010000049.1 GCA_016710095.1 Candidatus Eiseniibacteriota bacterium
CGGCCTCGGCGCGTGTGTCGGCGAGCATCGCTTCGTACAGCCGCGCGGCGAGCGCGGCGGGCAGGGCGGGAGAGAGCCGGGTCTTGACCGTGCCGGCCACCGGATGACGCGCGAACACCCCGAGTCGGTTCATGCGGCGCACGCTAGCACCGCCGGTCGGGAACCGTTTGACGCTCGCCGGAGGCCTTTCTAATGTCCGCCCACATTCACTCGCCCATTTCCCGGGGCTGCCCGGTCCATCCCGAGCACCCCTTTCCCGCGAGCATTCCATGTCCAATCCGCACTATCAGGTCGTCGTGGTCGGCACCGGCCCCGGCGGCTACGTCGCCGCGATCCGCGCCGCGCAGATGGGTCTCAAGACCGCCGTCGTCGAGAAGGACGAACTGGGCGGCACGTGCCTCAACTGGGGCTGCATCCCCACCAAGGCGTGGGTCGTCACCGCGCACCTCTACGAGCAGATCCAGCGCGCCAAGGAGTACGGCATCGAAGTCGGCGAGCCGAAGATCATGTGGCCGGCGCTGGTCGAGCGGAAGAACAAGATCGTGAAGCAGCTCACGGGCGGCGTCGGTTCGCTGCTCAAGGGCCGCAACATCGACATCCATCGCGGCGTCGCGAAGCTCACGAGCGCGAACCGCCTCGCCGTCGCGCTGAACGCCGGCGGCACGCAGGAAGTCACGACGGACAACGTGATCGTCGCGACGGGCGCGTACGCGTGGATGCCTCCGGGCTGGTCGCTCGACGGCGAGCGCGTGGTGAGCAGCCGCGAGGCGCTCGACCTCACGAAGCAGCCGAAGCGCATCGCGATCCTCGGCGGCGGCGTGGTCGGCAGCGAGTTCGCGTGCTTCTTCGCGGCGATCGGCACGCAGGTCACGCTCATCGAACTGCTGCCGCGCCTCGTGATGGTCGAGGACGAAGAGGTCTCGGCCGCGCTCGAGCGCGAGATGAAGAAGCACAAGATCGGCGTGCACCTCGGCACGAAGGTCGAGGACCGCAAGGACAACTCGGACGGCTCGATCACGCTCACGCTGAGCGGCGGCAAGACCGTGGACGTGGACACCGTGCTCGTCGCGACCGGCCGCCGGCCGTACAGCGAAGGACTCGGGCTCGACGCGCTCGGCGTGACGCCGGGCGAGCGCGGCCGCATCACCGTCAACGACCGCCTGCAGACCAAGCTGAGCAACATCTACGCGATCGGCGACGTGACCGACCTCAAGCAGCTCGCGCACTTCGCGAGCGCGCAGGGCAAGGCCGCGGCCGAGATGATCGCGGGTCACTCCGCGCAGACGAACTGGCGCGCGGTGCCGGGCGCGACGTTCACGAATCCCGAGATCGGCAGCGTCGGCCTCACCGAAGCGCAGGCGAAGGCAGAGGGCCGCAAGCTAAAGATCAGCCGCTTCCCGTTCCGCGCGCACGGCCGCAACATCGCGGACGGCGAGACGACCGGCTTCGTGAAGCTCATCGGCGACGCGGACACCGACCAGGTGCTCGGCGCGCACATCTTCGGACCCAAGGCGAGCGAACTCATCCACGAGTGCTCGCTCGCGATCGCGGCCGACCTCAACATGGCCGACCTCGCGCAGGTGATCCACGCGCACCCGACCATGATGGAACCGATCGGCGAGGCCGCGGAAGACGCCGACGGGCTGGCGATCCACCTGTTGCGCACGGATGCGAAGGCGGCTGGAAGGCACTGACCGGTCTCTTCAGCGAGCACGGAAGCACGACGCCCGCGGGTTCCCTCGAGCCCCGGGCGTCCGCCTTTCCGGCCGGGCGTTCCCCCCGGGGGGGGCGGGGGGGGGGGGCGGGGGGGGGGGGCCCGGGGGGCGCGCGCGCGCCCGGGCGGGGGCGGGGGGGGCGGGGGGGGGGCCGGGGCGCCGGGGGCGCGCGGGGGGGGGCGGGGCGCCGGCGCGGGGGGCGCCCGCGGCGGGGAGGGCGGGGGGGCCGGCCGCGGGGGGCGGGCCGGGCGGGGCCGGGGGGGGGGCGCGGCGGCGGGCCGGGGCCCGGCCCCCGCGCCCGGCCCCCCCCGCGGCGCGCCGGGGGGCGCCGGGGGCGGGGCCGGGCGGCGGGGCCGCGGGGGGGCGGGGGGGCCGGCGGGGCGGGCCCGGGGCGCCCGCCCACCCCGGCGGCGCCCCCCCCCCCGCGCCCCCCGGGCGGGCGCCCCCCCCCCCCCCCCGGGCCCCCCCCCCCCCCCCCCGGGCAACCTGACGCGGGCCGGAGGCGTAACGTGGCCGCGCCCCACGGGCCCGACCGCCCGTTCCCGACCTCCGGAGTGACCATGCTTCACCGAACGATGCTCGCCGCGGCCGCCGTGGCGACGCTGTGCAGCGCCGCCGTGCCTTCCCTCGCCGCCGAACTTCCCGTGCACGTGGATCCCCGCGTCGAAGCCGTCGGCATCGTCTGCCGGCTCGCGGGCTACGACGAATGGAAGAAGCCCACGATCGCCTCGTACGACGGCGCCGCCATGCGGTGGTTCGCGCCGCAGGCCGCGCACCCCGCCGTCGCGCTCGCGCGGACGCTGCGCGCCGAACGCGGCATCGCGTACAACGCGCCGGTCGGGCTCGCGCTCGCGCTCGACCCGGTGACGTTCGAGCCGCTCGTGCCGCTCTGGCCGCGCCCCGGCTTCCTCGACGCGCGCTGGGACTCGGCGAGCGCGTACGGCTTCGCCGCCGCGCTGCGCGCGTTCGCGCGGGACGCCCGCCTCGCCGAGTTCCTCGCCGCGCAGCAGGCGGACGTCGCCGCCGTCGAGCGGGAGTTCGATCGCCGCCTCGGCTCCGCGCTCGACCTCGACTGGTTCCGCCGCGTGTACGGCTTCGGCGAAGGCACGCGCCTCACCGTGGTCCCGGCGCTGTTCAGCCGCGAGGGCAACTACGGCGCGCACGTGGTGCTCGGCGACGGCACGTTCATCGCCTACCAGGTGCTCGCCGTGCCGTCGGCCCGTCGCGCGAGCGACCTGCATCTCTCGGGCGACGGGCTGTTCGGGCTCGCCGCGCACGAGCTGTCGCACCCGTTCGTGAATCCCTGGGTGGACGCGCATCTCGACCAGCTGCTGCCTTCCGGGCGCACGCTGTTCGCCGCGACCGAGAGCGAGATGCGCGCGAACGCCTACGGCGCTCCCGAAGTGCTGCTCTACGAGACCGTCGTGCGCGCGCAGGCGATCCGCTGGGCGCGCGAGCACGGCCACGGCGCACTTGCGAAAGCGATGGCCGCCGAGGACCGCCGCCGCGCGTTCGCGTGGACCGGCGAGCTCGCCGACACGCTCGCCGCGGCCGGCCGTCTCGACGCCGCCGCGGCGCCGCGGGTCGCGGCATGCCTCGCGACGTGGGCGTCGGAGGCGCGGGCGCGGCTCGAGCAGTCGCGCGCGAACGACGCGGCGGCCGCCGCGGAAGCCGCGCGCACCGGGCCGCAGGTGACGCGCCTCGTTCCCGCGAACGGAGCGACGGACGTGGCGGCGGGTGAAGGCGTGCTCGAGATCGCGTTCGATCGCGAAATGAACGGGGCCGTGAGCCTCATGGGCGACACGCCCGAGGTGATCGGCGCTCCGACGTGGAATGCCGGGCACACGGTGTTCTCCGTGCGCGTGCGCTTCGACTCCGGCCGCACGTACGTGCTCGGGCTCAACAGCCCGGCCGATCTCGGGTTCCGCTCCAAGGCCGGCGAGGCGCTCACGCCCCGCGAGTGGCGGTTCACGGTGAAGTAGGCCGCGCCGCGTTCGCAAAGAGAACCCCCGCCGTCCCGAGAAGGGAGGCGGGGGTTCTCGTTTGCGGCGCGCGAGCGGTCCGCGGTCAGCGCATCGGGATCGTTCCCGTCACCGGCGCCAGCTTCACCTCGGCCTTGTTGCGCTCGAGCATGAGCATGCGCACGTCCGGATCCACCACGAGCTTCTCGGGCCGGAACGCGCAGCGCAGCGTCACCGGCACACGCTCGCCCGCGCCGATCGTGATCGTCGTGCGCTCGGTCTTCCAGGGCGCGGCCTTCTTGCCGGCTTCGGGCCACTGCACGCCCGCGGCCGCGGCCACGTCGATCGTCATGCGGCCGTCGCCGACGTTGTGCACGACGCCCGTGACCTTCCAGCCGTCGCCGTCCTTCTCGAGCCGCGCGTTCTCGACGAGGTACTTGGGCGCGACCACGCCGAAGAACCACTGCTTCGCGAACGCGTCGAACGCCGTCGTGTCCGCCGCGTGCGAACGCTGGATGGCGAGGTAGTCCTCGAGCGACGCCGGGACCTTCGCGTCGCGGTACTTCGCCATGTACTCGCGCACCGCCGCGAGGCCGCGCTCTTCACCCATGAAGCGGTGCAGCATCCACAGCGCCCAGCCGCCCTTGTCGTACCAGATCCGCGTGTCGCCCGGCAGCTTGCCGTCGATCTTCACGAGCGCGCGTTCGGAGTCCTTCTGGCGCAGGCGGCCGTAGCGGGCCTCCATCTGCTTCGCGAACGACTGGCGCTGGCGTTCGCCGCGCATCTTCTCGACGAGCAGCAGCGTCGAGAAGTGCGCCATGCCCTCCGACAGCACTTCGCAACCCGGGCCGTCACCCACCATGGCCATGTTCGGCCACCACATGTGCGCGGACTCGTGCGCCGCGATCCAGAACGCGGCGTTCGCGTCGGGCTTCGACTGCGTGAGGAAGCCGATGCCCTCCGAGAACGTGATGTTGCCCGCCGGCGCCTGCGCGTAGGTCGGCCAGCCCGCGAACTCGGACAGGCGCAGCTTCTTCCAGGGGTACGGCGCGAACCACTCGCCGTACCAGCGGCGCGCGCCCTCGAGCGCGTCGAGCATCTCGTCCACGTTGTAGGGGTGACGCGCGTCGTAGTACACGGCCACGCCCTCGCGCGTCTTCACCTTCCACTCGCCCGCGATCAGGTTGTAGATGCGCACGGGGTGATCGGTGCGCCACTCGGTGACGCGGCGGCCGTTCGCGACGCTCTCGGCCACCTTCTCGCCGGTCGCGTTGACCTGCAGGTTCGCGGGCACGTCCACCTTCATGTGCACGTCGAACCAGCGGCCGGCGGTCGGGATCGCGGCGCCGTGCTCGTGCTTCCACCAGTCCTCCGGCCACTCGCGCGGATCGGAGTTGTTCTTGCCCTCCTCGACGGCCTCGTCGGGGAAGAAGCCGATCGCGGGCGTGAACGTCACGCCGGAGAAGCCCGTGAGCACGATGCTCGACGGCGTCACGAACTCCATCTCGTAACCGCCGTTGCGCGACGTGCCGTCGGGATGGCGCGCGTCGTACGAGAAGCCGAGCGTCATGCGTTCGCCGGGCTGGAGCGGCAGCGGCGGGTTCACGATCACGAGCCCGGCGCGGTTCTCCGTGCTCGCGGGCTTGCCGTTCGCGGTGAACACGAGCTTCTTCCAGCGCGGGTTCACGGTGACCGGGAATCGCACCATGGGCTTGTCCGTCGCGTTCTCGACCGTGTAGGCGCCCTTCATCGTGAACGCGTGCTTCGCCGGATCGAACTTCACGTCGAGGTCCACGCCGGTCAGCACGGGCGCGGGCGCGTCCTTCCACGTCTGGACGTTCTTGCGCCAGTAGTCGAGCGTCGCCTTCTTCGCGGCCGCGCCCTGGTAACCGTCGCCCACCTGCCACGCGAGCACGCTGCCCGTCACGAGCGGCGGCAGCAGGAACGGCGTGAGCGCGCCCATCGCACGCGCCATGGAGCCGGGACGCATGCGCAACAGCGCGTTCGTCGCGTCACGCTCGCGGCGCTCGAACCAGCGCACCGTGAGCACGGTGAGCAGCACCGCCACGAGCAGCCAGGTCACGCGGTTGAGCACGAGCGGCAGCGCGTCGTACTGGAACGTGGCGATGTCGGTCCACTTGGTCGCGCTCCAGAGGTCCCAGTTGAACACCCAGTTCATCTTGCCGCGCATCTGGAACCAGCCCGAAAGCACCATCGTGCCGAGTCCGATCGCGTACGTCGCGTAGCGGTTGCTCGTCACGGCGAACACGGCGGAGACGTACGCGGTCCACACGAGGTAGGTGGGCACGAGCAGCAGTCCCCACACGATCGCGAAGGGCGCCGGGTTCAGCGACACCTTGCCCTGCATCGCGAGCACGACCACGCAGCCGATGAAGCACGCGGCCACGATCGCGAGCGCAAGCACGGTGTTCGCGAGCGCCTTGCCCGCGAGCATCGCGCCGGTGCGCAGCGGGGTGGCGTAGTAGATCGCGCCCATGCCGGTGCCGCGCTCACGCTGCAGCGATTCGGTCGTGTAGAAGAGGATGACCATGCAGATGAGCAGCGTGAGCGTGTTGAACATCCCGCTCGCGAGCGTGCCCGCGGTCTGCAGGATGGGCGTGTCGAACGCGCCGACCCCGTACTCGTTGAGCAGCGTCTGGATCAGGATGAGCGGCACGAACAGGTACAGGCCCGGCGTGCGCACGAGCTGGTAGAGCTCGGTCCGCACGACTTCCATCGTCATCGCGAACGCGCCCGGAGCTTTCGCCTGCATGCCGAGCGACGCGAGGGGGGCGAGCGTCGCGGCCGGCGCGGCGGACGCCTGCACGCGCGGCGCGGCGAGCGCGGCCTGCGCCACGGCGGGCGACACGCGGGCGCCGCGCAGCTGCGACGCGAAACGGCGTGAGTACCACGCGACGCAGCCGAGTCCCACGGCGACGATCGCGAAGCGCTGCGCGATCACGAGCGCGTCGAGACCGATCGGCTGCTTGTTGTAGAAGTCCACGCCCTTGTCCACGAGCAGCCACGTCTCCTTCATCCAGCGAAGGCCGGTCGGGTCGGCGAACTGCAGCAGGCGGTTCACGCCGAGCGGCAGCCACGCGGGCGACCAGTCCCACAGGAAGAAGGCGTCCAGGAGCAGCACGGCGATCGGGAACGAGAACACGAGCACCGGCATGCGCGTCGCGCCGCCGATCGCGAAGCACGATCCCGTGAACAGCACGAGCAGCGGCAGCCCGAAGACGAACATCGGCCGCAGGTAGTTCGCGGCCGAGAACGGCCCCATGAACTCGGCGTTGCCGCCGTGCGGCAGCGCGTGATTGCAGAGCATCGAGAAGCCGATGTGGAACGCGAGGATGACGACGTAGGTCGCGAGCACCGCGGCGTACTTGCCCCAGATGTACTCGCCCGCGCGCAGCGGGCTCGAGTGCAGCAGCTCGCCGACCTTCTGCTCGTCGTCCCGAATGAGCGCCATGCCGGCCGCGACCGAGATGAAGAACACGTAGATGATGGCCATGAGCATGATGAGCATCTGGCCGACGGCGAACTCCGACGTGATCCACGCCTTCTTGCCGCCGACGCGAGCGTCGCCCGAACCGATCTGGGCCTTGCCCGTGCTCATCATGTAGATCATGAAACCGAGCAGGAGGATCTGCACCCAGAACAGCGGGCGCTTGAGGTTGTGCGTGAACTCCTGCCGGAAGACCTCGAACGTGCGCGCGAGGTTCACGGGCGCACCTCCGCCGTGGCCGCGGTCTGCGGCGCGTTCAGGCCCGGCAGCGCGCCCGCGCGCATGAGCACGAGGTACGCGTCCTCGAGCGTCGGCGTCACCTTCTCGAACCCGGCGGGCGCCTCACCGGTGGGCTCGTACAGACGCACGCGCGTGTGGCCTTCGACGAGCAGCTCCTGCGTGACCTGGCGCGTCGCGCGCATCTCGGGAAGCTCGAGCGGGCTCACGACGCCCTCGAAGATCAGCCCGGCGACCGCTTCGCGCGCGCTGCGCGGCGTGGTGCGCGCGAGCAGCCGGCCACCGCGGATGACGGCGAACTGGGGGCAGAGCACCGCGACGTCTTCGACGATGTGCGTCGAGAGCAGCACGATGCGCTCCTCGGCGAGCTGCGCGAGCAGGTGGTAGAAGCGCAGGCGCTCTTCCGGATCGAGGCCGGCCGTCGGTTCGTCCACGATGAGCAGGCGCGGGTTGCCCGCGATCGCCTGCGCGATGCCGAGGCGCTGGCGCATGCCGCCCGAGTACGACTTCACGGAGCGCTTCGCCGCGAAGGTGAGGTTCACGCGCTCGAGCAGCTCGTCGGCGAGCTTGTTCAGGCCGCCGGGCGACTGCACGCCCTTGAGCCGCAGCAGGTGCAGCAGCATGTCGCGCCCCGAGAGGTGCGCGTAGAAGCCGAAGTCCTGGGGCAGGTAGCCGAGGCGCTCGCGCAGCCAGTCGGGCTTGTCGAGCACGTCGATGCCGTCGAGCGTCACGCGGCCCGACGTGGGCTCGAGCAGGCCCGCGAGCACTCGCATGAAGGTGGACTTGCCCGCGCCGTTGGGGCCGAGAAGGCCGAACATGCCGAGCGGTACGTCGAGATCGATGCCCTGCAGGGCGGCCACGGGTCCGGGATAGACTTTGACGAGTCCGGTGATCTCGAGCATGGGAACTCCTGTGAGCTTTGTCGTTCGGGGGGCGGCAGGATTCGCAGGGAAGGCCCGGTCGTTACGCCCCGGGTCCCGGCGAGGTTGCGCCGGTCCGAAAATAGGTGGCGCGGTCCGTCCGCCCGGTGGAGGTGGCGCGGGCCCACGCCCGTGGCGGCCCGCGCGGCCCCTCGCGTATCCTGCGCGCCCTATGCGCACTCCCATTCGCCGTTTCGCGGCGCCGCTCGTCGCGGCGCTCCTGCTGTGCTCGCCCGGTGTCGCCACGTCCGCCACGCACGCGCTCGAGAGCCTGCCGGTCGAGTCGCCCGTCTACCGCATGGTCGAGGACCTCGCCGCGAGCCACGGCTTCGCCGGCGCGTTCCTGCACACGCAGCCGTGGGACCGCGCGGACCTCGGACGCTTCCTCGACCAGCTCGTCGCGGACCGGCCCGCGGCCGCGGACGATCCGCTCGTCGTGCGCCTGCGCCGCGAACTCGACGCTCCCGGCGGCCTCGGCGGCTGGGACGCGCTCGTGACGGCCGAGGACGAGCGCTCGTCGCTCGAGGTGTCGCCGTACGTGCGCGCGAACTACTCCGAGGACCGCGCGCGCCGCGAGATCGTGCGCGACTTCCGCGCCGGCGCGCAGCTGTCGCTCGCGCTGGGCGAGAACCTGCTGGCGTGGGCGGACACGTACGTCGGGACGTCGTCGGCCGGCCCGCACGGCAATCCCACCGACAGCCGCCGGTTCGGGCTCGTCGAGGGCGTGCAGCTGAACAGCTACTTCGATCGCGCGACGCTCACGTGGCGCGGCAAGTACGGCCGCGTCACCGCGGGCCACACGTGGCTGCGCTGGGGGCCCGGCGCGTGGGGCACGATGGCGCTGTCCGACGGCGCGCACGCGTTCGACCTGGTCGAGGCGCGCGTCGCGTTGCCCGCGCGCATGCAGTTCGACTGGTTCGTCGCGTCGCTCGATCCCGTGACGCAGTCGTACCTCGCCGGTCACCGGCTCGAGCTGCGCACGTGGGACCGGCTCGACCTGTCGTTCTCCGAGCTCGCGCGTTTCGACGGCACGTCGAGCGTGCCGGGCTACCTGCTGGGCATCACGCCGTACAGCCTGCTCGAGAAGCGGCTGCTCAAGTCCACGTCCGCGGACGACGACTCGACCAACCGCTGGGCGAAGAACAACGTGATGTGGGCGGCCGACGTCGCGTGGCGCTGGCGTCCCGGCCTGCGCGCGTACGGCGAGGTCGCGGTGGACGACATCAGCTTCAGCTCCACGAAGCGTCCGCGTGCGCTCGCCTGGCAGCTCGGCTTCGACGCGCGCCGCGTGCGCGGCGTGGAGGCGTGGACGCTGCGCGCCGAGTACGCGCGCGTCTACCGGTACACGTACTCGGTGTACCACCACCACGATTTCGAGTTCGCGGGCTACCCGACCGGCTTCCCGCTCGGCACCGACGTCGACCGCGCGAACGCGCGGCTCGAATGGCGCACCGGGCCCGACTGGGCGTTCGGCGCGGAAGGCACGTGGCGGCGCAAGGGGGAGAGCACGATCGGCGACGCCTACGAGCCCGGCACTCCGTTCGAGGACCGGCTCGTGCTGACCGGCGTCATCGACGAAGACTCGCGCGCGGCGCTGACCGCGGACTGGTCACCGGCGCCGGGACTCACCGCCGGTGTGACGGCGGGCTGGGCGCAGGTCACCGCGCTCGGGCATGCGAAAGGCGCGGACGAATCCGCGCCTTTCGCCGCCACACGTTTCACGCTGCGCTGGTGACGCTCAGCGCTTGACCCAGGTCGTGCCGAGCACCGCGAGCGAGCGGAAACCGTCGCCGTGGCGCATCTGCGAGATCCAGCGGCGCAGCGGGTTCTTGTGCTGCCGCCACGACAGGCGCCAGCTCTCGTGCTGGCGGAAGCGGTCCGTGGTGAGCAGGTTCGCCGGCCGCGACAGGTCGAGCGCGTGCACCGGCTCGAAACGCTGTTCGAGCTGGTCGAGGATCAGCGCCGCGTCCTCGAGCTTGATGTCGCAGTCACGCGACAGGCTGATGTCCATCGTGAGCGACAGCCGTCCGCCGCGCTTGAGCACGCGCGCGAACTCGTCCATCGCCTGCACGCGCGCCGGAGCGTGCTCGAGCACGCTCACGCAGTAGACCGAGTCGAAGTGTCCGTCGTTGTACGGCAGCGCTTCGATCGGCGCGACGTCGAACTTCACGTTCGAGCCGAGCAGCGCGTTCGCCTGCCGGAAGCACGGTTCGAGCGCGGGGTTCGTGTCCGCGCACGTCACGTCCCAGCCGCCGGAGGCGAAGAAGAACGGGAAGAAGTTGATGCCCGAACCGGCGTCGAGCACCTTGCCCGGATCGCGGTCGAGCAGGTTCCACCAGCAGTACGGGTACTCCCAGCGGCGGCTCCAATTGTCGAGCCGGTCGCCGGTGTGCTTGAAGCCGTCCTTCCAGACGGGGCGCGTCTTCGCCATGAAGCGCGACTGGAAGCGCTCCATCTCGCGAAGGAGCGAGCGCACGACGGGCGACTCGAGGTCGTCCATCAGCGCGTAGCCGTTGCGCTCGAGCGGCGCGGCCGCGGCGAATGCGGCCGGCAGGCCCGTGGGGAACGGGTGCCTGCCGTCGAGTTCCGGCAGCGTTTCGGTTTCGGACCAGGCGAGCGTTTCGGGCAGTCGGTTCA
The DNA here is from genome assembly GCA_016710095.1 of Candidatus Eiseniibacteriota bacterium. Lineage (GTDB taxonomy): Bacteria > Eisenbacteria > RBG-16-71-46 > RBG-16-71-46 > RBG-16-71-46 > CAIXRL01. The sequence goes on from JADJLL010000049.1 coordinate 10,979, forward strand.
TCGTTCCGTCCTCGCGATCAGTGACCGACGCTGCGGCCGGTGAGCACCATCCAGACGGTGCCGAAGAGAATGCCGAGATCCACCCGCAGGCAGCGTTCGCGGATGTAGCGCAGGTCGAACTCGAGCGTTTCCTGGAACGTGATGTTGTCGCGGCCGACGAGCTTGGCGAGCGACGTGATGCCGGGCTTCACGCTCAGCACGGTCTTCGCGGACCGCCCGTAGTAGGGAATGAGCTCGGGAATCTCGGGGCGCGGGCCCACGAGGCTCATGTCGCCCGTGATCACGTTGAGCAGGTTCGGCAGCTCGTCGAGGCTCGTGCGGCGGATGAAGAGCCCGACGCGCGTCACGCGCGGGTCCTCGCCCGGATGGAAGCGCAGGTTCTGGAGCTGGTCCGCCGAGTAGCGGTAGTCGTACATGTCGGGGAAGCGTTCCTTCGCGTCCACGTACATGCCGCGGAACTTCCAGAACGTGAACGGCCGGCCGCCGCGCCCGATGCGCGTCTGGCGGAAGAACGCCGGACCGGGCGAATCGAGCTTCACCGCGAGCGCCACGCCCAGCAGCAGGGGCGAGATGAGCAGCAGGCCGAACGTCGCGAGCACGCGGTCGATCACGTCCTTCACGGCTTCGCCGGCCCGCGAGTAGTGCCCCACGCGGGACCACGACGCGACGGCGGGCTTCTCCTCGAGGTCCGAGAAGCGGCCTTCGGCCACGCGGTCGAGCGTCTGCCGGAGCCGGCCGAGCATTTCGCTGCGGCCCGCGTCGTCCGAGAGCGCCGAGGCTTCGGCGCCCCGGCGAATGGGTTCCTGCGTGGTCATGCGGCCTCCCGGTGTTCGGCGACCCGCCAGCCGGGAACGGCCACGGGGTTCGAGCGGTAGTGCGCCGCGATCTTCTTCACGGCGTCGATCACGTCCTTCGTGTCCTCGGCGTTCATCGCCGCCGACAGCGGCAGCGACACGGTCGTGTCGCCGATCGCCTCGGCGACCGGGAAGTCGCCACGGCCGGTGCCGTGGTGCTCGCGGTGCCAGCGGTGCAGGTGCAGCGGCACGAAGTGGATGCCCGAGCCGATGTTCTCCGCGCTCAGCGCGTTGATGAACTGCATGCGGTCGCAGCCGAACTCCTCGGCCTCGATGCGCAGCGTGTACAGATGGCGCCCGTGGCGCGTCTGGCCGTGATCGTGGACCTGCGGCGTCGTGACGCCGGGGAGTCCCGCGAACGCCGCGTCGTACTGGCGCCAGATGTCCTGGCGCACGAGCAGGTTCGCTTCGAGCCGCGCGAGCTGGTGCAGCCCCATCGAGGCCTGCACGTCGGTCATGTTGTACTTCCAGCCCGGCTCGAGCGTCTCGTACGGCAGGAAGCCGCCCGGCGAGTAGCGCTTCCACGCGTCCTTGTCGAGACCGTGCAGGCGCAGCGCCTTGATGCGATCGAACGCGGCGTTCTCGCTCATCGTGAGCATGCCGCCTTCGGCCGTCGTCATGTTCTTCGTCGCGTAGAACGAGAACGCGGTGTAGTCGCTGATCGAGCCGACCTTCCTGCCTTCGTACCAGGTCTCGCTCGCGTGCGCGGCGTCCTCGATGACCACGAGCCCGTGGCGCTTCGCGATCGCCTGGATCGCGTTCATGTCGCACGGCCAGCCGCACATGTGCACGGGAATGATCGCCTTCGTGCGCGACGTGATCGCCTCTTCGATCCTCGACACGTCGATGTTCTGCGTGCGCTCCTCGACGTCCACGAACACCGGCTTGGCGCCGACGTGCGCGATCACGTTCGCGGTGGCCGTGAACGTGAGCGTCGTCGTGATCACTTCGTCACCGGGGCCGACGCCCGCGCCGATCAGCGCGAGGTGCAGGGCCGCGGTGGCGGAGTTCATCGACAGTGCATGCGGCGCGCGCGTGTACGCGGCGAAGTCTTCCTCGAACCGGATGCTCTTCGGCCCGTAGCCGATCCAACCGGAGCGAAGCGTGTCCACCACTTCGGCGATCTCTTCTTCACCGATCAGCGGCCGTCCAAAGACCAGGAAATCCGGCCGGACGGGACGTCCCCCCTCGAGCGCCAAAGTACGCATGTGCTGCGGTCCTCCCTCGGATTCTGCCGTCCGCCGCGTGGGGCGTGGGGCCCTGCTGCGTGAGTGCATCCCTGCCGAGCACACCGGGGCCGCGGGGGGCGGTCTTCATTCCACCAGGGGGAGTCGCGCCTCCGGCACTGCGTTCCGGAAGACGGAGGTTCCCGGCCTGGTTCCGAGGGAGGAAGACGAAGCCGGTGGTACTCGATTTCGATTGTGTGCTGCGGAAGCCTTGCTGCCTGCTCGATCGGATGTCCGAGGGGGGACATCGCACCGCGGAGCGGTGGCGGTGACTCCCCGGACATCGGCACACCAATGCCGGACATGTAGCGGTATCTGCCCTCGACTGCGTGAAAATCAGCTCAGGCGGCGTGGCGTTCGGCCTCTTCGGCCGATCGGTCCCCTCGTCCGCTTTGCTTCGCCGCGGATGACGGAGCCACCCGCAGTTCCGAGGCGAGCAGCGCCTCGAGTCCGGCCGCCCGCCTCTCGACGGTGAACTCCGCGAGGATGCGTTCCCGCGGCGCTTCGCTCGCCGACGCGGGGCGCGCGAGCGCCCGGTCGACGGCCGCGGCGATCGCGCCCGGGTCCTGCGTGGGGACGACTTCGCCCGTGCCGCCGGCGACCCACGGCAGTGCGCCGGCCGCCGTCACCACGGGCACGCATCCGCACAGCATGCTCTCGGCGAGCGACAGCCCGAACGCTTCGTGCTGCGACGCCTGGACGACCACGGCCGCGCGCGCCATCCACGCGACCTTGTCCTCGTGCGACAGCCGGCCCGTGAACGTGACGTTCGGCGTCGCGAACGACTTCAGGTGGTCGACCGCGTCGTCCATCCACGCGCCGACGACGACGAAGCGGCGTTCGGGCAGCAGCGCGGCCGCGCGCACGAACGGTTCGAGCCCCTTGCGATGGAGGTTGTTCCGGTTCACGCCGCCGGTCGTGAGCACGAGCGAGCGGTCGCGGTGTTCGCGCGCGGCGTAGCGCGTGGGATCGAGCCCGAGCGGAATCAGCGCGACGCGCTCACCGCGGAAGCCCATCACGTCGAGCTCGCGCACGGTGAAGTCGGAGATCGCGATCAGGCGCGTCGCGAGCGACATCACGCGCTTCGCGACCCACGACTTGAAGCCGCCGCGCTGGTGGCCGTAGTCGATGCCCGGCATGCAGGCGGTGTCGTAGCCGCCCACGGTGAGCACGACCGGCTTGCCCTGCATGCGCGCGAACAGCGCGGGCAGGAACGCGTGCCACGAGGCGAACCAGCTCATCACGACGTCGGCCTCGGACACCGTGCGCCACGTGCGCAGCGGGTTCACGAAGCGCGACGGGCAGCCGGTGACGGTGACCTCGTGGCGCTCGGCGAGCGCGCGCAGGTCGATCTCGATGTACTCGGACATCTCACGATAGAAGTACGCGATGCGTGCCATGGGGCTCCCGGTCAGGCGACCGCGCCCGCCGCGCCGGCCACGCGCGAAGCGAGCGCGTAGCGGAGCACGGACGTGAGACGGCTTTCGTTGTCGTACCCGCCCGTGAGACAGCGGGACAGGCCGGCGGCGGCGATCCGCGCACGTTCTTCCTCGTGCGCGAGGTAGTACTTCGTCTTTTCGAGCAGCTCCTGGTCGCTCGAGAAGAACTCGGCTTCGACGCCCTCGCGGAAGAGGGCGAGGTGTTCTTCCGTGCGCTCGGCGAGGAGGAATCCGCCGCACGCGGGAATCTCGATGCTGCGCGTGGTGTGCTTGTCGCGGTTCACGCGGCGCAGGAAGCCGAGGTTGATCCGGAACGCCGAGAGCGCCTGCGCGTACTCGGTGTCCCAGAGCGGGCGGCCTTCCACGATCAGGTTCTTCGCGTTCTTCCACCGCGGCCACGGGCCCCACACGCGCACGGGCACGCCGTGCGCCGCGAGGTAGCGCATCGAACGCTCGCGCGCGCCTTCCGGCCAGCCCACGAAACCCACGTCGCCACCGAGGCGCTCGCGCAGGTCCGCCGTGACCGGATGCGGGCGATGCACCTGCGGGCTGAAGCCCTTGTCGAAATAGAACACGTCGTGCGCGCCCACCGCGCGAAGCTCGGGCACGTTGAACGTCTTCGTCGTGACGTGCAGGTCGTACAGGCCGAGCCCGCCGAGCCACTGCCGCGACTGGTTCCGCGGATTGAACATGTCGTCGGGCGAGAACGAGACCATCTGCGCGTGCGGCCACTTCGCGCGCAGCGCGCGCAACGTGTCGGGCTCGATGGTCAGGCCCTTCTCGATCCAGACGAGATCCGGCGCGAGCGACTCCGGCAGCTCGCGCAGCCGCTCGTTCGCGCGCGACTCGTCGAAGTCGCCGAACAGCCGGCGCTTCACGCGCCAGCCGAACGTGAGACGGCGCGCCGCGAGCCCGCCGGGCACGATGTCCACGGGGACGACCGTGTGCCCCATGCGCTGGAACGCGAGCATGCGCTGGCGGGTCGTGCTGCCCACGTACAGCGGGCCGACGAAGACGATCGTGAGCACGCTCACGCGGCCCTCCGCGAATCGGCGGCGCGGCCGAGCACGGCGAGCGCGATCACGGTGGGCACGAGGTGCGTGATGGCGGTCTCGAGCTGCGACGCGATGCAGCCTTCGACGAGGTGCATCGCGGTCAGGAACACGTAGCCGTACACGAGCAGCGCGCCCGGTCCGCGGTGCGCGATCGAGTACGCCGCGCGCATGGCCATGCCGAGCAGCGCGCAGCCGGCGGCGACGCCGAACACGTGGAAGTTCAGGTACAGCTCGCCCGGCAGCGAGCACGACGCGTACGTCATGTTGCCCCAGTGCATGTCGGGCATGTACGACGCCGGGAACGTGAGGCCGAAGCTCAGCGGCTTCGCGGGCCACAGCAGGCGCGGCACCCAGAACGTGAACAGGTCGAGCAGCGAGTGTCCCCACTGGAACGGCAGCGTCACGCCCGTGCGGTGGATGATGAGCATGAGGCTGTCGGTGCCGTACGAGCGGTTGAACATGAGCAGCAGCGGATTGTTCGACCTGCGCGATGTACACCTGGAGCGCGTCGAGCCGCAGGATGCCGAGCGCGCGGTACGCGTAGAAGAACGGGAACAGCGCGCCGAACACCGCGAACGACGTGACGACCTTCCACATCGGGAGCGGCTTGACGACGAAGTGCCGGTAGAGCCAGGGCAGCAGGAAGATGCGCAGGAGGACGAACTTCGAGCTGCTCGCGAGGTAGAGCGGCACGCCGAGCCCGATCCCGAGCACGAAGTAGTGCAGCAGGAAGCGCGGATCGCGGCGCATGAGCAGGCCGAGCATGTGGACGTGGAAACCGACGAGCGCGAACTCGGTGGCGGCGATGAGCCACCAGTAGCCGATCGCGGCCTCCGTGTTCGTCTTCATCGGGTTCGACGCGGCCGTGAGGAATCCGGCGGGCCCGTTCACGCGCGCGGTCGCGGCGCCGAAGCCGATCACCATGAGCGCGACGACGACGAACGGCAGCGCGCGCGTGCCCCACGGGCGCGTGAGCGACGGGAAGCGCGACACGAGCGAAGCGCCCCAGCGCCGCGCGGCGGAGGAGTGGTAGCCGGTGTAGAGCGCCTGCATGCCGATCGCGGAGTAGAAGAACGCCCAGCCGACGAGCGCGCGGTACTGCTCGGTGCGCGCGTCGCCGAGCTCGCGCAGGTACGGGCTGTCCACGAACGACAGCAGGCCCATGCCGCGCAGCAGCAGCGACAGCGCGTAGTACAGCGTGAACATCGGCAGCACGTCGAACGCGTCGAATCCGCGGCGGAAGCCGTCCACGAACGGCCGCGCGCAGGCCCACGCGAGCCCCAGTCCGGCGATCCACACGAACGCGTCGGTCCACACGGCGCTCGCGAGCACGGCGATCGCGGCCCACGCGATCGCGCCCACGACGGAGGCCGGCAGTCCCGGCAGCGCGCGCGGCGTGGTGACCGGGCGGTCGAACGCGATCGCGCTCACGCCGCCACCTCGCGCGCTTCGGGCGCGCGCGGCGCGATCGCCGGCGCCGCGGAGACGAGCGGCTGGCCCGTGGCGAGCGCGCGCAGGAAGCCGACGCCGTACGCCGCGTGCATGACGGGAAGCGCGAACGGCAGCAGCGCCGCCGCGTCGTCGCCGCGCGTCACCCACGTGGACAGGGTCGCGAGCGCGAGGAACGACGCGTACAGCGCGGGCACGGCGAGCGCGAGCGCCCAGACCTGCGTCAGCGCCGCCGCGAGCACGCCGGCGGTGAGCCCGAGCACGAACGCGGCGGGCACGAGATGCCGCGGCGACGACGGCCAGCCGCCGCGCTTGCGGATCACGCGCACCTTCCAATAGCCGTAGCCGAAGTACTGGCGCCAGAGTCCGCCGAGCGAGGCGCGGCTCCAGTAGTCGGACGCCTGGTCGGGCAGCAGCCGGATGCGGCCACCGGCGCGGCGAAGGCGGTCCGAGAACTCGTCGTCCTGGTTGCGCACGAGCGCTTCGTCGAAGCCGCCGAGACGCTCGAACACCTCGCGCGGCCACACGCCGAACGGCAGGTGCTCGACGTCGCACGCGGTGTGCGACCAGCGGAACGTCGCGCCGCCGACGCCGAACGGCGTGCTCATCGCGAGCGCGATCGCACGCGCGACCGGCGTCTCGCCGAGCGCGCGAACGGGTCCGCCCGCGCACGCGAGCGCGTGGGCGCGCAGCGCCTCGACGCCCGCGCGCACGTAGCCGGACGGCACGCGGCAGTGGCCGTCGACGCGCACGATCACGTCGCCGCGGGATTCCGCGAGCGCGCGATTGAGTCCCTGCGCCACGAACCGCTCCGGGTTGTCCACGAGCCGCACGCGCGGATCGCGCGCGGCGACGCGCTCGACGAGCGCGCGCGTCGCGTCGGTCGAACGGCCGTCGGCGACCAGGATCTCGAGCAGGTCGCGCGGCCAGTCCTGCGCGCGCACGGCGTCGAGCGCGGCGCTGATGTGGCGTTCCTCGTTGCGCACCGCGAGCAGCACGGTCACGAACGGGCGCTCGGGCAGCGGCGCGAGCGGTTCGCGCACGAGTGCGGGCCGGTTCATGCGCGCTCCGATCGAGGACGGCCGAAGCCGAGCGGCGCGAGGCCGCTGACGATCGCGACACCGGCGTAGGCCACGGCGCCCGCGAGGAAGCAGGGGAGGAACGGCGCATGCAGCATCCGGCACGCGCTCCACACGATCGCGAGCGCGGCGCCGAGCGCGGCCACCGGGCGCAGTTCGCGCACGAGGCGTTCGCCGGGCAGCTGGTCGCGCAGCACGATCGCGAACACCGTCGCGGTGAAGCCGTACGCGGTGACGAGCAGCGCGGCCGCGCCGGCGCCGCCGAACATCGGCACCACGAACAGCGAGCCGACGGCCACGATCGTCACGGCGATGCCGAACGCGCGGGCGCGCAGCGCCTCGCCGCCCGTCGCGAGGCACGCCTGCTCGAGCAGGCCGGACGTCGCGTACACGGGAATGCCGACGGCCGCGATGCGCAGCGCGGTCGCGCCGTCCACGTAGCGCTCGCCGAACGCGAGCGACAGCACCTCGCGCGGCCACACGAGGAACGTCACCGCCGCGGGCAGCGCGAGCAGCCACGCCGTGCGCGCGAGCGCGGAGAGCGCGGAGCGGAACTCGTCCGTGTCCGGGCGCGAACGCGCGAGGACGGGGAACAACGGCCACCACAGCACGGTGAACACGCCGAGCACGGCGATCACGAGCCGGTACGAAGCGCCGAAGAGTCCGCCTTCGTGCGCGGTGCCGAGCAGGCCCATCGCGAGCAGCGGAGCCTGCGCGGCGCCGATGCCGGCGACGGCGCCGAGCGAGAACACGGCCGAGCGGCGCCAGTGACGCGCGTCCGCCGGATGCGGCGGGGCGAAGCGCAGGCGGCCGAGCACGGCGAGGCGCGCGAACGCGACGAGCGCCGCGACGCCGAACGACGCGCCCCAGAGCGCGGCGGCGACGGAAGCCTGCGGGTGCGCGGGCAGCCAGAACATCGTGGTCACGACGAGCGTCGCGGCGGCCGCGAGGCTCGCGAACGCGAGTCCGCGGAAGTCCTCGAACGCGCGCAGCGCCCAGTCCGCGAACGCGCCGTACGCGAGCAGGAACGTCGTCGCGCCGAGCAGCGCGCCGCGCGTGTCGCGATCGAGCGGCAGCGCGAGCGTCACGCACGCGACGAGCGCCGCGATCACGACGCCGGCGCCGAAGCGCAGCGACAGGAATCGTCCGGCGAGGCGCGAGGCGCGGCCGGGATGCACGCCGCGCAGGCGCGCGATCTCGCGCGCGGCGAAGCCGCCGTTCGCGGTCGCGTCACCGAGCAGCCAGAGGTACTGCGTGAGCGCGAGCGCGAACGTGAAGCGTCCGAACGTGCTCACGGGAAGCGCGCGCGCACACCAGAACGAAAGCCAGAGCGACGCGCCGCGCGCGGCGACCTCGCTCACGATGTTCCAGGCGAGCTGGCCCGCGAAGCGCGACGCCCACGGGTGTGACGGCGCCGCGGGCGAGAGCGCGTTCCCTCGCGCTCCCGCCGCGGCGGGAGACTCGACGAGCCGCAGCTCCTCGCGCGGCCACGCGCCTTCCTCGGCGCAGTCGAAGCTGATCGGATCCTCCGCGGGTGCGGTGGGGCGCAGTTCCGCAGGAGCGCTCATGCCGCCTTCGCCTCCGTGGCGGCCGGCGCAGACGGGAGCCCCAAGGCGCGGATGCGGCGCCACTGTTCCGTGGAAGCGGCCGCCGCCACCGCGACGCCGAGCAGCAGGCCGGCGAGCGCCATGGGCGCGCGCTTCGGCGAGCTGCGGAACGCGGGCACGACGGCGGGATCCATCACGTTGAGCACGGGCACGTCGCGGTTCTCGTCGACGCGCGCGATCTCGTACTGGCGCGTGAGCGCGATCACGACTTCCTCGCGCACGCGCATCTCGCGCGCGAGCCGCGCCTGTTCGAGCACGAGCCGCGGCGAATCCACGTGGAGGTTCGATTCGCGGAACGAACGCAGCGAGGCTTCCGCGCCCGCGAGTTCGCGTTCGGCGCCCGCGAGACGCTCCTCGATGAACTTCCGGTTCGCGCTGGCCTGCGTCATCATCGCGTGCGTGAGCACGTCCTGGAGCGCGGTACAGAGGCGGTTCGCGACCGCCGCGGCGAGCACGGGATCGCGGTCCTTCACGCCCACGCGCAGCAGGTTCGTGCGGCGATCGAGCCCGATGTCGAGACGCTCGCGCATCTCGTCCACCGCGAGTTCGCTGCGCTGCGGCGAAGGCGTGCCGCCCATGACGTGATCGATGAGCTTGATCGAAGCGCCCTTCTGGTCCGTGTACTTCGCCTCGAGCAGCGTCGTGACGAGCCGGCGGCTGCGCAGGATGTCGGGGTAGGTGAGCGCGTTGCTGCCACCGCCCGACTTGATGCCGAGCATCTCGGCCTGGAGCCCGAGCTGGTCGAGCGCCGAACCGCCGCCCGGGCGCGGAGCCTCGAGCAGCGCGACGTTCGCGACGTACGTCGGCGGCAGCACGAACGACAGCGCGACCGCGAGCGCCACACCCACGACGGCTCCCGCCGCGAGACGTCCGCGATGGTTCCAGGCGGAGCGCGCGAGCGCGCCCCAGTCCGGACCCGCGACGGCGGGTTCCTCGATCACCGAGCCCTCGAACTTGCGGGCGGCCGGAAGCTCCACGATGCGGTCGCTCATTTCGCGCTCTGTCCCACGAGGTAGACGGTCGTGGCCGCGCTCGCGAGGATGCTCATGAGCGTGGCGAAGTCCTTGAGATGGTCCTTCTGCTCTTCCTGCACGCGCGCCGGCACGATGATCCGGCTGCCCGGTTCGGGACGGCCGCCCTTGCGCACGCGGCCGGACGGCGAGATCACGACGACGCCGCGGCGGTCGGCGTCCTGGCGGAAGCCGCTCGCCTGCGTGACGTAGAAGCCCACGCCCGCGCCCGGCTGGTAGAGCGCCGTCACCGGCGACTGCACCGCGCCTTCGATCTGCACGGTCGGCGTGAAGCGCGGCACGCGCAGCGTGTCGCCCGAGGTGAGCGTGATGTTCGCGAGCGAGCGTTCGTTGCGCATGGCCTGCGGCAGGTCGATCGCGAGCTTGCCGCCGCCGAGACGGCGGAACGTCACGCCGCGGGCGTACGCGAGGTCGGTGAGGCCGCCCGCGCGCTGCACGAGTTGGGCGACGCGCTCGTCGCGCCGCGTGAGCGCGTACGTGCCGGGGAAGCGCACTTCGCCCTCGATCGTCACGTACTCGGGTTCGACGAAGTTCGGGTCGCGGCGGATGAACACCGCGTCGTGCGGCTGGAGCACGAGGGCGGAAGCCTCGGCGCACTTCGTGAGGTCGCGTTCGAGCGGCACGCTGATCGTGTCGGCGAGGCGCGGCCACTCGGCGACGCGCGCGAGCTCGGCGCGCGAGGCGAGCGCGTCCTCGGCGAGGCCGCCGGCCTTCATGATGAGATCGGAGAGCGTCATCCCCTCGAGCAGCTCGAAAGTGCCGGGCGAGCGCACCATGCCGTGGATCGTGACTTCCTGCCGGTCCTTCAGGTCCCAGCGCGAGCGGATCGAGACGTCGTCCATCACCTGCAGCGCGACATTGTCGAACGCTTCGCCCGCGAGTGCGCGTTCCGGCGACACGCGCAGCGAGAGCCGCGTGCTGTCCGGCATCGTGCGCGTGACGAGCGCGCGCTCGAGGTAGGCGTCCGGCGTCGGCCCACCGGCGAGCGCGATGAGGTCCGCCATGCGCATGCCCGGGCGGTACTCGTACGTGCCGGGCCGCGTGATGCCGCGTCCGGTGATGTGCACGGTGTTCGAGCGGCGGTCGGGCAGCGCGAACAACGTGAGCGAATCGGCGTCGAACAGCGCCACGTCGGCGGACGGATCGGTCAGCACGCGCCCGAGCGGCACGTCCACCGCGACGCGGCCCTGGCCGCGAAGACTGTCGCGCTGGGCGACCGGCGTGACGCGGTCGATCTGCGCGCGCTGGAGTTCGGCTTCGGGCAGCACGCCGCCCGCGATGCGCAGGAGGTCGCGCAGCTGCTCGCCCTCGCGCAGTTCGTAGATGCCCGTGCGGCGCGCGGCGCCGGTCAGGCGCACGCGGCGGTCCGCGGTGGGGACGTAGACGACGTCGCCGTTCTGCAGGCGCGCCATCTGGGTCGCGGCGCCGCCGAGGATCACGTCGTAGAGATCGACGTGCGCGACGATCTGGCCGCCGCGCAGGATGCGCACGTCGCGCAGCGAGCCGTCACGCGACGGACCGCCCGCGGCGTACAGCGCGTTCAGCACGCGCGACACCGAGCTGATCGAGTACGCGCCCGGGCGCACGACCTGCCCGAGCAGGAACACCTGGATCGTGCGCAGCTTGCCCATGGAGAGGCTCACGAACGTCGTCGAGCGCTGGCCGGTGGGGCGCAGCCCCGAGTAGACGCGCGACAGCGCCGAGCGCACGCGCGCCTTGGCCTCTTCGAGCGTGAGACCGGCGACGCCCACCTGACCGACGTCCGGCAGGGTCAGGAAACCTTCGCGGTTCACGGTGAGCGTGAGCGCGAGCTGGCTGTCGCCCCACAGCGTGAGCGCGAGCTCGTCGCCGGGGCCCAGCGGGTAGTCCGCGTCGACCGGGCCGTAGCTCAGCGGCTCGAACGTGGCGGGCGACCAGTGGAACATCTCGAAGCCGAACGGCTCGTCGCCGTTCGCGTCGAAGGCGGGACGCTGGACGCGGGCCGTGTCGGGACGCTGCGGCGTCTCGGCGGCGGCGGGCGCCGTCGCCGGCGCGGCGGCCGCGCGGCGCGGGGCGCCGGACGACTGCAGCAGCGCGTCGATGGCGGCGTCGCTCTGGCCGGCGTCGCGCAGCTTGGCGCGCAGCTGTTCCGGGGACATGCCGCTGTCGGCGATCAACGATCGCGCGTCGGCGGCGTGCGCGGCCGGTGCGAAGCAGGGCGTCGAAACGAGCGAGAGTGCGAACAGTGCGCTCGTGAGCGCGACGTGCAGCGGGCTTCGCGAATGCAGCTTCAAGGCGGACCCCTCGGATTCCGGCCGCTTTCGGCGGCCGTCTCGAACGTATGCGGGCACGGGACTCGTGCACGCGTGGTTCCCCGATGCCCCGCCGTGGCTCCCGGCCCGAAGGCCGCGTGACGCGCTCCGCATGCCGTCCGAGGGGTGGCCGGTCTGCGTTTCGCGTGAAGTCCGCGTGGGATCTCGAGTGTGTATTCCGCAACGTCGTGCGTACCGGCGCGGTCGTCGGCGGCCCGTGCCTGCCGGGAACGGAGCAGCCGCGCGAGCCGGATGCGCTCGACAAGTGCGTCATCGGACCGGCAGTTGTGGACCTTGAGTGCAAAATGCGAGTGGCTCCTCGGGGACTGGTTCACCTGCCCCAGAAGCGGTGTCTCGCCGGGGACCAGCGGTGAGGGCCGGGGCCCTCGGCGCCGGTCGGCGCCTGTCGGCGCCTTGCGGGCGGCGAAGCCGGGCGGCTAGCTTCGCCGCTCACGTCAGGAGGAAGCGTGCACCGCACCCAGACTTGGATGATCGTCTTCGCGCTGGCCGCCGCGTTCGTGACCGTGCTCACGACCTGGCTGGCCTATCGGAGCCTGCACGGGGCGTTCGAGCGCGAGTTCCAGGCCCGCCTCGCCCAGGTCGCCGGGATCGCCGCCTCGCAGGTGAGCGCCGAGGACCTCGCCGAGGTGCGCCAGCTCGGCAGCGGCAGCGGCGGCTTCTTCGCGCTGCAGGCGCAGCTCGACCCGCTCCGCAGCGTGACCGGCTTCACCAACCTCTCGGTGCTCGACACCACGCGCGCCACGCTCTACGACGTCGTGCGCGGCGAGACCGGAGTCGGCGCGCCGAGCGCGTACGACTCGCTCGCGCACGATTCGCTCGCGGCCGCGTTCGCCGGCCGGGTCGTGGCGCCGCGGCCGTGGCGCCGCGCGGGCGTCGAGACGCGCGCCGCGTTCGTGCCCGTGCGGCTCGACGGCGCCGTGCAGGCCGTGCTCGTCGCCGAGGCGCAGCCGGCGTGGGACGTCGAACTCAAGCGCCTCGCGCGCCGCCTCGCGTTCATCGCGGGCATGAGCCTCGCGGCGATCGCCGTGCTCACCGGCATCCTGCTGCGCGTCACGACGCGCCAGCTGTCGCTCGAGCGCCGCCTCACGCGCTCGGAGAACCTCGCCGCCATGGGCCGGCTGACGGCCACGCTCGCGCACGAGATCAAGAACCCGCTCGCCATCATCCGCGGCTCCGCCAAGCGGCTCGCGAAGCTCGAGCCCGAAGCGCAGCGCATGGCGGACTCCGTGATCGAGGAGGTGGACCGCCTCACGGGCACCGTGGGGCGCTACCTGCAGTTCGCGCGCGTCGAAGGCGAGGCCGGCGACCGCGGCGATTTCGCCGCCGCCCTCGCCGCCACGCTCGATCTCGTGCAGGGCGAGTTCGCCGCGCGGCGCGTGACGCTCGAGCGCGAGGCCCCCGCGGGCGCCGCGTCGGTTCCGCTCGACGGCGAGTCGCTCAAGCAGATCGCGCTCAACCTGCTGCTCAACGCGCTGGAGGCCACGCCCGAGGGCGGCGCCGTGCGCGCCTCGCTCGTGGCCGAAGGCGGACGCGCGCGATTCACGGTGCGCGACGACGGTCCCGGTATCCCGGCCGACGTGCTCAAGCGGCTCGGCGAGCCGTTCTTCACGACCAAGGCGAAGGGCAGCGGACTCGGGCTGTTCCTGACCCGCCGGTTGGCCGAGGGCGCGGGCGGAAGGCTCCGGGTCGAGAACCGCCCGGGCGGCGGCGCCACCGTCAGCGTGGAGATTCCCCTCATCCACGGTTGAAGTGCAGCGGGGAAAGGACGATAACTTGCGCACCCGGCGCGTCCTCGCGCGCCCCGAGTTCCCCGTATCCGGACCGGAGACCGACGTGAAGAAGAACGTGGCTCTGCTCGTGTTCGCCGCACTGCTGCTCGTGGCGGGCACCGGCTGCTCGAAGCGCTACAAGGTGGAGATCCAGTCCGACACGTGCTGGGACGGGCTCGTCAACAACGACCAGGCGATCACCGGCTGCGGCAACTCGAGCTACAAGGTGATCGGGTCGCTCGCCTGCGTTCGCATCCAGAAGCGCACGGTGAACGGATACATCCGCGTGCGCATCGACGGCCGCGCGTGGTCGGAGCAGTCGGAATCGTTCGGCGTCGTCCAGGTCTGCAACTGACCGCCTGCCCATCACGGAGGATCGGGTGAAGGTACTGGTCGTCGACGACGAGGTGAAGAACGCCGAGCTGGTCGCCGCGGAGCTCGCGGACGCCGGCTTCGAGACGCAGTACGCGAACGGAGGCGCGGCGGCGATCAAGCGCCTCGAGGCCGAGCGCTTCGACGCCGTCGTCACCGATCTGCGCATGGCGCCGCCCGACGGGATGGCGCTGCTGCAGCAGGTGCGCGAACGCTGGCCCGCGACCGCCGTGATCGTGATGACCGCGTACGCCGCGCTCGAGACCGCGCGCCGCGCGCTCAAGCTGGGCGCCCGCGACTACGTCGAGAAGGAAGGCGACTTCACCGACGTGCTCGTGCTGTCGCTGCGCGAGCTCGCCGAGAAGTCCCAGCTCGCGAACGAGAACCAGCGGCTCGCCGCGTCGTTCGAGACGCTGCGCCGCGAGACGCTGCCCGTCGTGGGCGAGGCTCCCGCGACGATGCGCGTGCTCGACCTGGCCGCGCGCGTCGCCGTGACGGACTCCACCGTGCTGCTGCGCGGCGAGAGCGGCAGCGGCAAGGACCTGTTCGCGCGCAGCATCCACACGCTGAGCCGCCGTTCGGCCGGGCCGTGGGTCAAGGTGAACTGCGGTGCGCTGCCCGAGGCGCTGCTCGAGAGCGAACTGTTCGGTCACGAGAAGGGCGCGTTCACCGGCGCCGTGCGCCAGAAGCCCGGGCGCTTCGAGGACGCGCACAAGGGCACGATCTTCCTCGACGAGATCGGGGAGATGCCGGTATCGCTGCAGGTGAAGCTGCTGCAGGTGATCGAGGAGAAGACGTTCACGCGCGTCGGCGGCAACCAGCCGATCACCGTGGACGTGCGCATCCTCGCCGCGACGAACCGTCCGCTCGAGGACATGGTGCGCGAGCGCACGTTCCGCGAGGACCTGTTCTTCCGGCTCAACGTGTTCCCGCTCGTGCTTCCGCCGCTGCGCGAGCGGCCGGGCGACGTGCCGCGCCTCGTGCAGCACTTCCTGCGCAAGCATGGCGCCGCCGAGGACAAGGTGGACGCCGCCGCGCTGCGCGCGATGTCGGCGTACGCGTTCCCCGGCAACGTGCGCGAACTCGAGCACGTCGTCGAGCGCGCGCTGATCCTCGCGGGGCCGGATCCGATCGGCACGGAGCACTTGAGCTTCGCGTCGTCCGGCACGCCCTCCGCCACGCGCGGCTGGGTGCCGGAGATTCCGGAGGAAGGGCTCTCGCTCGAGGACCTCGAGCGCGAGCTGATCCTCAAGGCGCTCGAGCGCGCGAAGGGCAACAAGAGCCGCGCCGCGCGGCTGCTCGGACTCA
The DNA here is from genome assembly GCA_016710095.1 of Candidatus Eiseniibacteriota bacterium. Lineage (GTDB taxonomy): Bacteria > Eisenbacteria > RBG-16-71-46 > RBG-16-71-46 > RBG-16-71-46 > CAIXRL01. Next base: position 26,480 of record JADJLL010000049.1, read on the forward strand.
CGCGCCGCACGCTGTATTCGCGCATGGAGAAACACGGCCTGCGCCGTCCCGGGGAAGGCGGGGACGGTGGCGAGGACGACACCGAAGACGCGGCCGAGTAGCGCCGCGCCACATCGTTCCGACTGGGGTATCCTGCGCGCGTCATGAACGTCCTGCGCGGCTGGCTCTTCGACAATCTCGGGCTCAAGTTCACGGCCCTTCTGCTCGCGGTGGTCGTGTACCTCAACGTGTACACGGACCGCGAACAGACCATGCTCGTTTCGTTCCCGGTCGAGTTCACCGACCTGGCCGACACGCTGTCGCTGTCGGGCCCGACCCCGGCCGTCGTGCAGGCGGAACTGCACGCGACGGGCAAGCAGCTCATCGGGCTGCGCGTGAAGGAGCCGCGTCTCAAGCTGTCGCTGCTCGGCATCGGCGTGGGGCGTTTCAGCCGCGCGCTCGCGCCCACCGACCTGCCGCTGCCCTCGGCGGGCGTGACGGTCGAGAACCTGATCGGGCCGCGCGTGATCGAGGTGGATCTCGACCGCAAGGTGCACCGCGACATTCCCGTCGCCGTGCAGACCGCGGGCGCGCCGGCGAACGGCTACGTGTGGCAGGGCGCCTCGGTGCTGCGTCCCGCGCTGCTTCGCGTCACCGGACCGGAGGCCGTGCTCGCGAAGCTCGACTCGATCCCGCTCGCGACGATCCGCCTCGACGGCAAGCGCGACACCGTGCGCGCCGAAGTCGCTCCGGCATCGCTGCCGGACTGGTGCACGGTCGAGCCGGCGACCGTGCTCGTGAAGCTCGTGCTCGCACGCCGCACGCCCTAGCGCTGCGACCGCCGCACGCACGAAGGGCCGGAGCGTTTCGAGCGCTCCGGCCCTTCGTCGTTTCGCGGAGTCCGTTCAGCGGCGCCGCGGTCCTCGCGAGAAGTCCTCCGCCGGATCGCTCGCCGTCGCCTTCGCGCGGTCGAGCGCACGGCCGAGCAGCGCGCGGTGATCGTCGTCCGCCGGGTGCTCGAGCAGCTTGTTGATGGCCGCGACGTGCGCCTCGCGCAGCGCGTCGCCGGGCGGCACGTCGTGGTGCGGCTTCACGCCGACGCCTTCCCAGTTCGTGTGCGTGACGGGATTGATCGCGCGGCCCGTCGCGATGAAAGCCGCGAGGTGGTCGCTGAGCGGGAAGAGGCCGCCCGGGTTCGCGGCGCCGGCCGTCGTCGCGCCGTACAGCGTGCCGAGCTGGTGCGTCTGCACGTCGTACGCGAACTCCTCGGCGCACGATCCCGTGAGCGGGCTCGTGAGCACGAAGAGCGGCTTGCCGTTCAGCCGCGGCCCGGGCACCTGCGAAGCGCTCCAGTACTGCTCCGTGCGGTCGCCCTGGCGAAGGTAGAAGTCGTTGATGTGCAGCCGGTCGCCGGGCGCGACGAAGTACGTGAGCACGGTCTGCAGCAGTTCGGGATCGCCGCCGCCGTTGCGCCGCAGGTCGATGATCACCGCGTCGGTGTTCGCGAGGAAATTCATCGCCGCGACCGCCGTCGCGTGCGCTTCCGGCAGTCCCGAGAACGAGCGCAGGTCGAGGTAGCCCACATTGCCGGGCAACCGCTCGACGCGCTGGAAGCCGAAGTTCTGCCGGCGCTCGGCGGCGAACTGGCGCGCGCGTTCTTCCGGCGGCGGTGGCCCTTCGTTTTCCGCCTTCTTCGGCCAGGGCTCGGCGCGGAAGTGCACGCGCATGTGCCCGTCGTGCGTGAACGCCTGCATGTGCGCGAGCAGCGAATCGGCGAACACGCGCTGGCTCGTGATGGCGTCGTACTCGTGCTTCGCGGCGCGGCGGCGCAGGTCCTTCGCGAGCGCGGCGCCCTTGTCCGGGAACACGTACCAGCGCTGCACGGCGACGGCGAGCGACTCGATCACGGCCGAGCGCGTCGCGGCATCGAGCGGCAAGTCGGGGCCGCCGGCGGGGGCGACGGCGTGCGTCTGCGCGAGCGCGGGCGCGGCGCCGAGTGCGGCCGCCGCGAGCGCGGCGAGCGAGAGTCGTCGAAGCATCGGGATCATGAGGACCTCCGGGAACGGTTGGGGGACACGGCACGGGCCGGGCGCACGGGGCGCAGGCCGGACAGAAGAACTTCGATCACGTCGTCGAGACGGCGCGCGAGCTCGTCGCGCTTGCCGAGTTCGCGCACGCTGAGGCTGTAGGGAAGGAGCGCGTTGGTCGCGTTCACGAGCGCGGCCGCGGCAGGGCCGGGTTCGAGCGGACCGCCGAGCGTGCCGGCCCGGCGGCCTTCGTCGATCGCGCGCGCGAGCAACGCAGCTTCTTCGCCGAAGTGCGTCGAGCGCCGGTCGAGCATCGCCTGGCGCATCACGGCGAGCTTCTCGTCGATGCTCGGCGCGTGACGGCGCGCATAGTCGAACCGGACGAGCACGCGCGCGCGCAGCATCTCGCGCAGGCGTGACGCCGCATCGCCGGGCTGCGCGGAAAGCGCCTCGAGCTGTTCGGCGACACCGGCGGCCATGCGGTCGATGCACGAGAGCGCCACGTCTTCCTTGCTCTCGAAGTGGAGGTACACGGAACCCTTGCCGACGCCGGCTTCGGCCGCGACCCCGGCGATCGTCATCCGCCGGAAGCCGTGACGTGCGAGCAGCCGGTCGGCGGCGTCGAGGATGCGGGTGCGCATGTGGGGATCGGCGGTGCGTGCCATCGGGCGAGCTCCGGATGAATGACCAAACCTGCGTTCTGGTCACTTTGACGGAGCGGATCGCCGAAAGGTTGCTCTCGGTCACGGGCGCGGGGCGGCGGCGTGCGAACGCGGCGCCGCGCGCGGCGGGGGAGCGCCGCGCGAAACGACGAAGCGCCCCGGCCCTTGGGTGCCGGAGCGCCTGTCGAGACTTCTTGCGGGAGCGCGAGCCGCGCTGGAGATGGCAGGCTCGGATGGTGGGACGCGACCCACGCGCCCCGCACCGATCACATACAGCAACGGCGGTGCCACGCGGGGCGCGGCCGCGGAGATGCCTGCAATCACCGCGAAAGACGCGGGTCCGGGCGATCGCGTCCCGAGCGCCCCGGACCGGCCGCGAGCGCGTTCGCACTGCGAACCGCATGGACGAATCGTCCACGGATTGCACGTTGCGGCGACGCCGCGGGCCGGGCCGGGGTTCAGGCCCGCCGGACGCGCGCCGATATCCCCCGTGGCGCCGGCGTGACCGGCGCCGCACCGGTCACTTCGGGTCTTGACGCTCCCGAGAGGGCGACACTAGTTTTCCCGGCGCCGACACACCGCTCATCTCACACGAGCGCACTCGGCCCGGCACGGACGGAACCCCGGTTCCGGCGCGCTGCACGCCGTATCCCCACGGCAAGCCTTCCTTCCATCCATCGCTCCACGATCTCGCGCAGTTCCGCATCCTCGAGTACAGCCTCCGCGCACCTTCCGGACGGTCGCTCCGGAACCACTCCATCTCCTTCCCAAGGCCCGCGGGCCCCCGCTCGCACCCACGGCCGCATCAGCCGATCGCACGAAGCCACCCTTCGGGTGGGATTCGCGCCGCCCGGCCGAGAGCCATCCCACAGAGGCGCACATCCGATGGAATCCCAGGACACGCCGGTCACGCCCGCCGAGACTTCGCCGAACGCTTCCGCCGAGACGCTCGAACTGACGCAGCTCAAGGGCATGACCATGTCCGGGCTGCTCAAGGTGTGCGCCGAGCTCGAGGTGCAGGGCACGAGCGGCCTGCGCAAGCAGGAGCTGATCTTCAAGATCCTCGAAGCGCAGACCGAGAAGAACGGCCTGATCTTCGCCGAGGGCGTCATCGAGATCCTGCCCGAGGGCTACGGCTTCCTGCGCTCGCCCACGTACAACTACCTGCCGGGCCCGGACGACATCTACGTCTCGCCCTCGCAGATCAAGCGCTTCGACCTGCACACCGGCGACACCGTGTCCGGCCAGGTCCGCCCTCCCAAGGAGGGCGAGCGCTACTTCGCGCTCCTGCGCGTCGAGGCCGTGAACTTCGAGAGCCCGGAGGTCGCGAAGGAGAAGATCCTCTTCGACAACCTCACGCCGCTCTATCCGATCGAGAAGCTCAACCTCGAGACGAAGGACCGCTGCCTCGAGACGCGCATCATCGACCTGCTTTCGCCGATCGGTAAGGGCCAGCGCGCGCTCATCACGTCGCCGCCCAAGGCCGGCAAGACCGTCCTGCTCCAGAAGCTCGCGAACGCGATCGCCGAGAACCATCCCGAGGTCATGCTCATCGTGCTGCTGATCGACGAGCGCCCGGAAGAAGTCACCGACATGCAGCGCTCCGTGAAGGGCGAGGTCGTGTCCTCGACCTTCGACGAGCCCGCCGAGCGCCACGTGCAGGTCGCCGACATGGTGATCGAGAAGGCGAAGCGCCTCGTCGAGCACAAGCGCGACGTCGTGATCCTGCTCGACTCCATCACCCGTCTGGCGCGCGCGCACAACACGGTCGTGCCGCATTCGGGCAAGATCCTGTCCGGCGGCGTGGACGCGAACGCGCTGCAGCGCCCGAAGCGCTTCTTCGGTTCGGCGCGCAACATCGAGGCGGGCGGTTCGCTCACGATCATCGCGACCGCGCTCATCGAGACGGGCTCGCGCATGGACGAAGTGATCTTCGAGGAGTTCAAGGGCACCGGTAACTCGGAGCTCGTGCTCGACCGCAAGATCGCGGACAAGCGTATCTTCCCGGCGATCGACATCAACCGTTCGGGCACGCGCAAGGAAGAGCTGCTCATGGCGCCCGACCTGCTGTCGCGCGTCTGGATCCTGCGCAAGTTCCTCAACGAGCTGAATCCGGTCGAGGCGATGGAGTTCCTGATCAACCGGATGAACGACACGAAGACGAACAAGAAGTTCCTCGACAACATGAACTCCTGATCGACGACGAAGGCCCGCACGGCATGCCCGTCCGATACAGCATCGATACCGAGACGCGCGTCATCCACACCCGGATGATCGGCGTCATGACTCCCGAGGACGTGCGCGAGCACTTCGCGGAGCTTCGCGACGACCCGAAGTGCGAAGGCACGCTCTACGTGCTCATGGACGCGATCGAACTCACGTCGATCCCGACGCTGGCGATGATCCAGTTCACGAAGGACATGGTCGAGTTCATGCGCGGGAAGGTGAGGTTCGCCGCGGTCGCCGTGGCGGCCGTGAACTCCGCGCAGTTCGGCATGTTCCGCATGGGGCAGGTCATCCTCGAGAGCGTCTTCGGGCCCACGAACGTGTTCCGCGACCTCGACTCGGCGCGCGAGTGGCTGGAGCAGCAGCGCCGGGCGAACGGCTGACGCACCGCGAAAGGAGCGTGTCCGCGCGGGCCCCCCCCGCCGCCGGGGGGGCGGGGGGGCCCCCCCGCCCCGCGCCGCCGGGGGCCCGGCCCCCGCCCCCCGGCCCCGGGCCGGGGGGGGGCCGGGGGGGGCCGGGGGGGGGGGGGGGGGGCCGGCGGGCCGCCCCGGCCCGCGCCCGGCCCCGGGGGGGGCCCCCGGGGGCGGCGCCCGGGGGGGGGCGCCGGGGCGGGGGGGGGCCCCGGGGGGGGGGGCCCGGGGGGGGGGCGCCGGGGGGGGCGGGCGGGGGGGGGGGCGCGGGGGGGCGGGGGGGGGGGGGCGGGGCGCCCGGGGGGGCCCGGCGGCGGGGGGGGCCGGGCGGGGGGCGGGCCCGGGGGGGGGGGGGGGGGGGGGGGGCGGGGGGGCGGGGGGGGGGCCGGGGGCGGGGGGGGGGGGGGCCCGGGGGGGGGGGGCGCCGGGGGGGGGGGGGGGCGCGGCCGGGGCGGGCCGCCCCCCCCCGGGGGGGGGCGGGGGGGGGGGGGGGGGGGGGGGGGGGCGGCGGGGCCGGGGGCCCGGGGGGCCCCGGGGGGGGGGGGGGGGCCCGGCGGGGGGGGGGGGGGGGGGGGGGGGGGGGGGGCGGGGGGGGGGGCGCCGGGCCCCCCCGGGGGGGGCGCCCCCCCCGGGCCGGGGGCCGGCGGGGGGGGGGGGGCGGGGGCGGGAGGGGGGGGGGGGGGGGGGGCGGGCAGGGGGGGGGGGGGCGGCGGGGGGCGGGCCGGGGGGGGGGGGGGCCGCGGGGGGGCCGGGGGGGGGGGCGGCCCCGGGGCCGGATGACCGAGCCACGCCGCATCGCCGATCAGATCCGCCGCAGCGTGCACGGCCCCGCATGGAGCGGGCCTTCGCTGCTCGAAGCGCTCGAGGGCGTGTCCGCGAAGGACGCCGCCGCGCGGCCGATTCGAGAATGGAAGAGCATCTGGGAGCTGACCCTGCACGCGATCGTCTGGCAGGACGCCGTGCGCGCGCATCTCGCTGGGCGCTGGCCGAAGATCGTGCTCGGCGGCCCGCGCGACTGGCCGCCGCAGCCGGCGCGGCCAACGGCCGCGGCCTGGGCGACAGCGCTCGCCAAGTTGAAGCGCTCGAACCGCGCGCTCGAGCAGGCGGCCGCGAGGTTCCCGGCCGCGAAACTCGACCGCCCGCTCAAGGAAGGCGCGACGAGCGCGTACGTGCAGCTGCACGGCGCCGTGCAGCACAACCTCTGGCACGGCGGACAGATCGTCGCGCTCAAGCGCGCGCTCGGCCTGCCGGCCGTGAAGCCGAAGGCGTGAGCGCTCCGCTCGCTCCGCGCGGGCGCGGCGACGCGGCGGTGTTCGCCGCCGTGCTCGCGTGGTGCGCGATCGCGTCGGCGCTGCACGCGGCCGCGCAGTCCGTGGGCGGCGGCGCGCTGTGGGGCGCGGACGCGTACGCGTTCCTTCCGGCCGCGTGGGGCGTGGCCGCGGTGTGCGCCGGTCTCGCGGCCACCGCGCTGGCGTGGCGGCACGCGCGCTCGGACGAGGGCACGTCGCCGCACGACGGCGGCGCGCTCGTGCCCGCGTGGACCGTGCGGCTCGCCGGAACGTTCGCGGCGATGGCGCTCTTCTGGATCGCGCGCGAAGGGCACACGCTGCTCGGCGACGGCACGCCGCTCACGCGCAATCTCGCGCTCGGCGAGCGCTTCCATCATCACGAGCCGCTCACGCTCGTGCTGCACCACGCGCTCTGGACGTTCGTGCGAGGGCTGCCGGGACAGGCCGCGCGCGAAGGCGCACAGGTGGCGCGCGACGCGGTCGCGCTCGGCAGCGTGCTCGCGGGCGGCGTGTTCGTGTGGCTCGCGCCGTCGCTCGGCGCGGCGCTCGCGCGGTTGTCCGGCACGCCGACGCGCCGCGTGGCGATGCTCGCGACGCTCGTCGTGTGCGCGCAGGGCTACATGCAGCTGTGCTTCGGTTACGCGGAGAACTACACGTACGCGCTCGTCGCGCTGGCGGCCGCGCTGCTCGCCGCGCTCGAGGCGATCGAGCGCCGTGCGTCTCTCGCGCCGGCCGGGGCGTTGATCGTGCTCGCCGTCGCGTTCAACTTGTCCGCGGTGCTGTTCGTGCCGGCCTGGTGCGTCGCGGCCACGCTCGCCGCCCGCGAACCATCGCGCCGCGACGCGACCGTACGCGACGTCCTGCTCGTGCTGGGCACGGCGATCGTCGCGCAGTTCGCACTCGGCCGGATCGGCGATGGCTACCGATTCGACCGCGCGCTGGCCGAAGTGATCGCGATGGCTCTGCGCGGACACGGCGAAGGCGGCCGGCTCGCGTATCTGTTTTCCGCGCAGCACGCGATGGACTTCCTCAACGAGCACGTGCTCACGGGGCCGTTCGGCGCGTTCGCGCTGCTCGTCGCGCTCGCACTCGCCGTCCGCTCGCGCCGGCTCGGTGGCGACGCCGGGGTGTTCGTGCTCGCCGCGGCGCTGCCCGCGCTCGGCGCCGCGTGGGTGACGGGCGATCTGAACCTCGGCTATCCGCGCGACTGGGACCTGTTCGCGCCCTTCGCGCTCGTGTTCACCGTGGCGGCGCTCGCGCTGCTGCTCACGCAGCCGTCGAGCGCGCGCGTGCGCGAGGCGTGGCTGGCGGTCGCGCTCGCGGCGTCGGTCGTGCACACCGCGCCGTGGGTCGCGGTGAACGCGTCGTTCGACCGTTCGTTCGCGCGCTTCCAGACGCTGCCGCTCGGCTTCGGCCGCACCGAGACCGTGGTGGGGCAGTGGTACCTCGAGCACGGCGATCGCGACCGCGCGAAGCTGTGGCTGACCCGCGCGGTGACCGTGAATCCCGCGAACAACGCCGCGCACTACCACCTCGGCCTGCTCGCGATGGACGACGCCGACGTCGGCGCCGCGATCGCGCACTTCGCGCAGGCGAGCGCGTTGCGGCCCGACAAGGACAACTACCGGCTGCGGCTCGTGGACGCGCTCGCGCTCGCGGGCGAGCCGGCGCGCGCGCTGGCCGCGCTGCGTCCGATGCGCGAACGCGCGCCGGGCGATCCGCGCTGGGCCGCGTGCGAGGTCGTGCTGCTCGTGGGCACGGGCGAGCGCGCCGCTGCCGAACGCCTCGCCGCGTCGAGCGCCGCATCCGCGCCCGCCGCCGACACGCTGGCGCGCGCCCTCGCCGGCGAGGTGCTCGAGGGCCGGCCGTACGCCGAGCTGCTGCGACGGTTCTGGAACGCGCTCGTGTTCGAGTCGGCCGTCCCGGCGGACGCCCCGCCGGGCGCGGTGGTCCCGGAAATCGGGGGGCCGGCGCGCTGAAAGCCCGGCCGGCCACCCCGGTTGGACAGCGCCCGCGCCGCTCTGGCAGTATCTCCCGCCTCAACAACCCCTACCCAGGCGGAGCGCTCGGCAACATCCGCAGTCCGGCAGGTCGCTCAGGCGACACCGGCCCGGACGCCGGGGAACGCCGCCGTGGCGGAGATGTACCCAAGATGAAGGCTGGTATCCATCCGACGTACGAGATGCGCGGTTTCCACTGCTACGGCTGCGGCCTGGAGTGGCAGACCCGCACGACGCTCAAGCCCTCGACGAGCGACGGCAAGGTTCACCTCGACATCTGCTCGGCGTGCCACCCGTTCTTCACGGGCAAGCAGAAGCTTCTGGACAAGGCCGGTCGTGTGGACCGCTTCCGCAAGCGGTACGCGAACGTCAAGACCGAAGCGAACAACGGTTAGCGTCGTACACACGGCTCCCGTGGCGGACCTTCGCGTCCGCTCCGGGAGCCTGTCTTTTTCCCGGAGACACGCATGCCCTTCCTGCCCGTCGGCGGACAGGCCGTCATCGAAGGCGTCATGATGCGCTCGCCTTCGCGCATCGCCGTGGCCGTGAGGCGCGCGGACGGCAGCTTCACCACGATGCAGCGCACGTTCGAATCCGTGACGCGCCGTGTGAAGCCGCTGTCGCTTCCGGTCGTGCGCGGAGCGGTGTCGCTCTTCGAGACCATGTTCATCGGGATCACCGCGCTCAACTTCAGCGCCGACGAGGCCGCGAAGGACGATCCGAGCGAAGTCGCCAAGACCGCCGCCTCCGGTGGCGCCGAAGGCGCGAAGCCGTCCGAAGGTGGCATCCCGCCGCTCGTGCAGGCGCTCACCGTCGCGTTCTCGCTCACGCTCGGCATGCTGCTGTTCGTCGTCATGCCCGCGAAGCTCACGCCGATCCTGCAGAACCTGCTCGGCTGGCACGGCCGCATGGCGTTCGGCCTCGTCGACGGCGCGCTGCGCCTGATCGTGTTCGTGCTCTACCTGCTGCTCATCTCGCAGTGGAGCGAGATGGCGCGCGTGCTCGGCTTCCACGGCGCGGAGCACAAGGCCATCCACGCGCTCGAAGCCGGCGTCGAACTGACGCCCGAGAACGTGCAGAAGTTCTCGCGGCTGCATCCGCGCTGCGGCACGACGTTCCTGTTCATCGTCGTCGTCATCTCGATCGTGCTCTTCACGTTCATCGGCAAGCCCGCGAACATCGGGCAGCACCTGCTGCGCATCGCGTGCATGCCGCTCATCGCGGGCATCGCGTTCGAGTTCATCCGTCTCGGCGGGAAGTACTTCGGCAATCCGATCGTCCGCGCGGTCATGTGGCCGGGCATGCAGTTCCAGCTGCTCACCACGCGCGAACCCGATCTCGACATGTGCGCCACCGCGATCGCCTCGCTGAATCTCGTGAAGGACGATCCCACCGTGCTCGCCATGCAGAAGGCCGGCGGCATGAAGGAAGTGAGCTTCATCCAATGATGGAACCGAACATGATCGAAGCGCTGCGCCGGGTGGAGACGCGCTTCGCCGAAATCGAAGCGCTGCTCTCGCAGCCCGACGTCGCGCGCGACCCGCGCAAGCTCCGCGATCTTTCCAAGGAGCGTTCGCGGCTCGACGAGACCGTGCGCAAGTCGGCCGAGTACCGCACGATCGAGAAGACGGTGCTCGACGACGAAGAGGCGATCGCCTCCGGTGACGCCGAACTCGCCGAGCTCGCGCAGGCCGAACTGCCCGAGCTGCGCGCGAAGATCGAGACGCTCACCGCCGAACTCAAGAAGCTCCTGCTGCCGCGCGACCCGGACGACGACAAGAATGTCATCTGCGAAATCCGCGCGGGCACGGGCGGCGACGAGGCGACGCTGTTCGCGGCCGAGCTCTACCGCATGTACAGCAAGTACGCCGAAGCGCACGGCTGGCGCCAGGAACTCATGTCGCTGTCCGAGACGGAAGTCGGCGGCTACAAGGAAGTGATCTTCCTGCTCGAAGGCGAGAGCGTGTACCGCGAGATGAAGTTCGAGTCCGGCGTGCACCGCGTGCAGCGCGTGCCCGCGACCGAGGCCTCGGGCCGCATCCACACGTCGGCCGCGACCGTCGCCGTGCTGCCCGAAGTCGAGGACGTCGACATCGACATCCGCGAGGAAGAGCTGCGCGTGGACGTGTACCGCGCCGGCGGCAAGGGCGGTCAGGGCGTCAACACGACCGACTCGGCCGTGCGCATCACGCACCTTCCGACCGGCGTCGTCGTGACCTGCCAGGACGAGCGTTCGCAGATCAAGAACCGCGCGAAGGCCATGAAGGTGCTGCGCGCGCGCCTCTACGACGCGAAGCTGCAGGAGACGCAGGCGAAGTACGCGGCCGCGCGCAAGTCGCAGGTCTCGACCGGCGACCGCAGCGCGAAGATCCGCACGTACAACTTCCCGCAGGGCCGCGTGACCGATCACCGCATCAACCTGACGCTCTACTCGCTCGGCAACTTCATGGAAGGCGACATCGCCGAAATGACCGAGTCGCTCATCGTGGCCGACGCCGCCGAACGGCTCGCCGCGCTGGCGGGTGAGTCGTCGTAGCGCAGGTGGCGTCCGTGTCGCCTTCGAGCCTGGTCGAATCCGCGGTGCTCGTGCCGTTCGTGCGCGGGCCCGCGGGCGAGTGGCGTGTCGTCGTGATCCGCCGCACGCCCGGCGGCGTGCATTCCGGACAGCTCGCGTTCCCGGGCGGCCGCGTGGACGCCTCGGACGCCTCGCCGCTCGAGACCGCGCTGCGTGAGGCGTGGGAGGAGATCGGGCTGCCGCGTGATCGCGTCCGCGTGCTCGCCGAGCTGCCGCGCATCGAGACGCGTTCGACCGGCTTCGCGATCACGCCGTATCTCGCGATCGCCGAGCGCCCGCACGCGTGGACGCCCGCCGTCGCCGAGGTCGCCGAGATCCTCGAGCCCACGCTCGCCGAGCTCCGCGCGCCGGAGGCGCGCATGCATGCCAACGACCTGCTGCCCGCGGGGTGGGAGGCCGTTCGCCTGCCCTACTTCCCGATCGGCGGCCACCGGCTCTGGGGCGCGAGCGAGCGCATCCTGCACCCGCTGCTGCAGCGCATCGCCGCGGGCGAGTGGGCGGAACTGGGCGACTGAACCGCCCCTCGGAAGAGATTTTCCGATGGACGGCGTGAGTACCGGACGATAGTGCTGGGGAACCGTCGCACGCTCTCCGGGCCCCCTCCTCGAGAAGCGCGCCTTTTCGACCGCCCATCACGGGCCGAGGGGCTCATGCCTTCGCTTCATCCGGAGATCCAGCATCAGATGGCCGTGCTCGAGACGCTGATCGCGCACGCGCCCGTCGGCGTGGCGTTCGTGGACGCGGACACGCGGTTCGTGCACGCGAACCAGGCCATGGCGGACATTCACGGGCTCACGCCTCATGACATGGTGGGCCGCACGGTCGCCGAGGTGCAGCCCGAGATGTGGGCGCGAATCGAGCCCTACTTCCGGAGCGCGATGCGCGGCGAAGCCCTGCGTGACGAGGAGGTGCTCGCGCCCCCGGGAGCGGACGGACTGCCGCGCGTCTTTCTCGCCAGCCACTATCCGATCGAGGTGGAAGGCACGATCGCCGGTGTCGGCGTGCTCGTGAAGGACGTCACCGAAAGCCGCCGCATCGAGCACGACCTGCGTCTTCGGAACGACCTCTACTCGATGCTCTCGCGCACGAATCGCGCGGTGAGCCGATGCCGCACCGCGGAGGAATTGTATCGTCAGGTCTGTGAGATCGCGGTGGACGTGGGCGGTTACCTGCACGCGTTCTTCGCCGAGCCCGACTACCCCAACGTGCGGATCGCCGCGATGGCGGGCAGCGACGCGGGCATCCCCGCGAACACCGTCATCTCGCTCGACGAGGACGATCCGCGTTCCAAGGGGCCGACGAGCATCGCCCTGCGCACGGGTGAGGTCGTCGTCGTGAACGACTTCCGGACCGCGCTGTCCACGACGCCGTGGCGCGGGCTCGCGGAGCGCGCGGGCGTCGGCGCGGCGCTCACGCTGCCGATCCGGATGGGTGACAAGATCGTCGCTGCGTTCTCGCTGTATTCCCCGCTCACGGGCTTCTTCACTCCGGAACTGCTCGCCGGCCTCGCCGAGATCGCGCCGACGATCTCGTTCGCGCTCGAGCGCTACGAACAGGAACGGGTCCGCCAATCCGACGAACTGGCGCTGCGCCAGCGCGACCGCGCGATCAACGCCGCGTCGCAGGGCATCGTGGTCACCGACGCGACGGCCGAGGGCCAGCCGATCGTGTTCGTGAGCCCGGGCTTCGAACAGATGACCGGCTATTCGGCCCAAGAATCCATCGGGCGCAACTGTCGCTTCCTCTCGGGCCCCGCGACCGACCCGGCGGCTCGAGGCGCTCTGCGCGACGCCGTGAAGGCCGGCCGCAACTGCAGCGTCGAGCTGCTCAACTACCGCAAGGACGGGACGACGTTCTGGAACCAGCTGGCCGTCTCGGCGGTGCGGGACGATGCCGGGCGGCTCACGCACTTCGTCGGCGTGCAGACCGACGTCACCGAACGCCGGCGCCTGCAGGAGCAGCTGCAGCAGGCGCAGAAGATGGAAGCGATCGGCCAGCTCGCCGGCGGCGTGTCGCACGACTTCAACAACCTCCTCGTCGTGATCCTCGGGTGCAGCGAGCTGCTGCTCGAACGCGAGGACCTCGACGACGACGCGAGGCAGTTGCTGCGGGACATCCAGGCCGCGGCCGAGCGCTCCGCCACGCTCACGCGCCAACTGCTCGCCTTCAGCCGCAAGCAGGTCTGGTCGCCGGTCGTGCTCGACCTCAATCACGTCGTGCACGACATCGAGAAGATGCTGCGCCGTCTGATCGGTGAAGACGTGCGGCTGCGCACGGACCTCGGAGCGCGGAGCCCGATGGTGAAGTGCGATCCGGGCCAGATCCATCAGGTGCTGCTCAATCTCGCCGTCAACGCGCGCGACGCGATGCCCCTCGGCGGCTCGCTCACGATCCGCACGCGAGAAGTGCTGCGGCGCGACCTCTCGCCGAGGGCGGAAGCCGGGCTTCCGACCGACCGCTTCGTCGAGCTCGAAGTCGCGGACACCGGCTCGGGCATGACTTCGGAAGTGCGCGAACGTCTATTCGAGCCCTTCTTCACGACCAAGGAGCACGGCAAGGGCACAGGACTCGGCCTCGCGGTCGTCCATGGCGTCGTGCGCCAGTGCGGCGGTTTCATCGAGGTCGCGAGCGGGCCGGGCCTCGGCACTTCATTCCACGTTTTCCTGCCGCATGCGGAGCGGAGTGCGCACGCGCTCGGCCCGGTCGAGGACGGAGCGCCCCCCGCCGCCCTGGGCGAGACCATCCTGTTCGTCGAGGACGACGACGGGGTGCGTTCGCTGATCGAGATGGTGTTTCGCGAACAGGGGTACCGCGTGCTCACCGCGAGCAGCGGCGCGCAAGCGCTCGAGTTGCTCGACGCGCACTCCGGCACGCTCGACCTGCTGGTCTCGGACGTCGTGATGCCGGGCATGGGCGGGCGCGAGCTCGTGACGCTCGTGCACGAAAAGCGCCCCGGGCTGCGATTCCTGTACCTGTCGGGTTACACGGACGACAGCATCGTTCGGCAGGGCATCTCGCGCGCCGAGGTCAATTTCCTGCAGAAGCCGTTTTCGGCCGGAGTGTTGCTGCGCAAGGTGCGTGAGGTGCTCGAGAGCTGAGCCGGGCGCGCCGGGTGCCTTCGGCGCCTGTGGCGTCCACGTCGCGCGCGAGTCGTCCATTCCGTGGACGACGCCGGCGCTCGCCGGGCGCGCTGATCGCGCGCCAGTGGGTCGCTCGCATCCGGCACGCGCGTTGCCATTGTCCTGCGCGACACGCACCCGCCCCCGCGGAGCGCCGCGCATGACCGTCGAGCGTCCCACGCACACCACCACCACCGGCCCGGCGCGGTTTCCCGCCGGGCTTCCCGCGGCCTGGGCGCCGGTCCTGCTGCTGCTGCCGCTCGCGGCATGGATCGAGTCGGCGCGACGGCTGTACGCGCAGGCCGGCGCCCACGAAGCGTTCGAAGCGCTCGCGCGTTCGGGCTCGATGTCGCCCGGGGCGCTCGTGGCACTCGCGCTCACGCTGGCCGTGGGCGCGGTGCTCGCCGAAGCCGTGTGCCTGCGCATGGTGTGGGGCGCGCGCGGCGTGACGCCGCCGTTCGTGCCGCTCGCGTTCGTGCTGTGGCTGCTCACCACGATCGAGTCGCTCGCGGTCGCCGCGCTCGCGCGCGTGCCGCCGGGCAGCGCGGGCGCGGTGTGGCTCGCGCCGTGGGTCGGTTATCGTGCGCTCGCGGGAAGCGCCGCGGGCGCGAACGGATGGACTTTCGCGTTCGCGGGCGCGGGACTGCTCACCGCGCTGCGCATCGGGTTGTCGGCCGCCGCGCAGGCGCGGCTCGCCGGGCGGCGCCTGCGCGAAGCGGCGGCGCTCGTGCTCGCGGTGTGGCTCGTCTCGCACGTGCTGCTCGCGTGGATGGTCGAGCTTTCGCGCGGGCGCAGTCTGGGCGCGTCGTGACGGCGCGTGGCGAAGCATCGTGTACGGGAAAGGAAACTCGTTCGGCATGGGAGCGACGCTCCAACAGCGGATCAACCAGCTCGCGCTCGCCGCGTCGCTCGTGCTGTTCGCCGCCATCGGCGTGCTGTGGTGGCGCGATCGTTCGCGCACCTGGGAGACGCCGCGCTTCGATCCGGCGCGCTTCGCGCCCGTCGCGGCGCCCGAGTCCGCGTTCGCTTCGCGGCCGCGATTCCTCGTCGCCGTGCATCCCGGCTGCTCGCATTGCCGCGAACGCCTCGCCTCGCTCACACGCGACGGCGCCGCGGACTCGTGCGGCGCCGCGCTCGCCGCGCTGCTCGTGGACGTGGAGCCGCGCCCGGAGCGCCCCGACCTCGGCGTGCCCCTGCCCGGCGGTATCTGGTGGGACTCCGCCGGAGTCTGGCGCGACGCGTGGGGCCGGCGCGTGTACGGCGAGACGTTCGTGTTCTCGACCGACGGAACGCTCGAACGCGTGATCGCCACCGACGGTGACTGGCGGGTGCTCCCCGCGCGGTAAGCGCCATCGCATCGCCCCCGCACGTTGTCCCGAAAGGGGGTGATCGCAATGCGCCACACGCATCGCCACGCATCACGCGCCGGTCTCGCCGCCGCGCTGCTCGCCGCGCTCCTGCTCGCGCCGGTCGCACCGGCACGCGCGCAGACGGCGGACGGAGAGCCCGAGACGGGGAACGGGGCGCGCAAGCTCGCGGCCTACGTGGGCTGTGCCGTCAGCATCTTCCTGTCGGCCGGCACGCCCGCGCTCGCCGTCGCACTGAGCGGCTGCCTGAAGATCGTCATGGACGAAGTCGAACACGCCACGAACTGAAAGGAGCGTCACCAGTCATGCGAAACACTTCACTGCGCCGCGCCACGGCGGCGCTCGCACTCGCGCTCGTGCTGCTCGGGCCGCTCACTCCGGCGGCGCGGGCGCAGTCGTCCGGCGGGCCGGTCGAGTCGCAGAGCATCGGGGGCGCGTTGTTCGCCATCGCCTGCGGTGCGAGCGCACGCGTCGCCACGATCTACCCCGAGCCCATCGTCGTGACGGTCACGGCCGTGATCTGCGGGTTCGCCGTGCTCGACGCGTGGTTCTCGGACGACTCGCCGCGCTAGCGGCGAGCGCCGGGGCGTGCGTCACGACGGGGCCGGCCGCGCCCCGTCGTGACGCACCGCGTCATCGCAGGCGCAGCACGCGCCGCGTCTCGGCGCCGTCGTCCGTGACGAGGCGCGCGAAGTACACGCCGCCCGGAGCCGGACGGCCATTCGCGCCGCGTCCGTCCCAGCGCGCTTCGTGCAGGCCCGCCGCGTGCGTGCCGCTCGCGAGCGCCGCGACCTCGCGGCCGCTCACGTCGTACACGCGCAGGTCCGCGCGGCCGGCGCGCGGCAGCGTGAACGCGAGCGCCACGCCGCCACGCGAGGGATTCGGCGCGGGGGCCGCGAGCGTGAGGCGCGCCCGGGCCGCGCCCGGGGCGGCGTCGAGCACGCCCTGCCAGAGTTCGTTGCGCACCCACACCGCGTTCTCGGGCGAAATGAACACGTGCTCCTGGTTCGCGGCCGGCACGTACACCGTGTCGAACGGCGTGAGCCCCACGAGTCCGGGCGTGCCCGCCACGTCGAAGAACGGGTTCGTCGTGTTCAGCGCGAGCGCGCTCACCGTGGGAATGAAGCAGTGCGACGGGTACAGCGAGACGATGTCGCCGTAGGGCACGGCGGTCGTGTCGAGCTCCGCCATGGACGCACGGTTGCCGCCCGGCGAGCCGTCCCACGGCTGCGTGTTGCTCACGGTCACCGTCTGGCTCGTCGTGCTGAAGAGAATCCGGATGCTGCCGCGGAAGATCGTCGTGCTCGTCACGTTCGGCACCGCCCAGACGTTCCCCGTGATCGCCGTGACGATGTTGTTGAACTCGTAGCGGATCAGCTGGGCGCCGGGCGCGAAGCCCTGCGTGACGCCGTTCGCGCTGCCGTTCGCGACGGACACGAGCCGCGGCAGCGCGGGCCAGTCGCCCACGGCGGCGAAATCCGACAGCAGCGTCGCGCGCAGCGGGTCGGGCACGCCGCTCGTGGTGGCGGGCGTCGTGAAGTGGTGCAGGAGCATCTGCCGCGCGGCCGGGCGCTGCAGCGTGGCGCGGAAGTCCGCGGCGCCCGTGGACTGCGACGAGAAGAAGTCGATCCAGTACTGCAGTCCGAGCGGAATGTCCGCGCCGCCGTGCGGCGAGTCGAACGAGATCCACGTGCGCACGGAGTGCGGGATCTGCTGCTGCTCCATCCACGCGAGCGCGTAGCGCGAACACAGCCCGCCCATGCTCGCGCCGACCATCGCCATGGTCGCGCCGCCGGGCATCTGCGATCGCACTTCGCTCACGAGCGCGGCGACGACGAACGCGTTCTTCTGGATCGCGTCGGTGGCGTCGGCGAAGTCGAGCACGACGCAGTCGAAGCCGTCGGCGCGCAGAGTCTCGATGAGGCCCTGCTGATCGAGCAGCGCGTAGAGTTCGTCCCAACCCATCGAGTTGTCGGTGTCGAAGCCCTCGACCACGACGACGGGATTGAGCAGCGTCGCGTGACCGGGCGCGCGGTAGACGTACGCCGAGCCCGTGCCGAACTGGCCCTGGTACGCGACGTTCGCGGTGATCGCGAGCGTGTCGTCGGGCGCGGGCGCGGCGAGCGCCGCGACCTCGAACGCCGCGCGCGCTTCGGCCACCGTGCCGTCGGCGCGTGTCACGCGTGCGTGCAGCACGCGCGCTCCGGGCGAGGAGTAGCGCACGCGCACTTCCGTGCCGGTCGCCACCTCGCGCCAGCCCGCGCCGTCGTCCGCGTCGAACGCGAAGCGCACGGGCGCGGCGCCGTCGCCGAGCCAGGTCGAGGCGTCCGCGCGGAAGACGACGTCCGCGCCGTGATACGTGCGCGAGACGAGCGGCGCGAACGCGAACGTCCGTGCGCGCACGAGCGGGGTGTTTTCGGAAAGCGCAGCGCCCGCGGCGACCCGATCGAAGTCCGCGTCGAGGAACGCGAGCGGCACTGCGTGCGCCGCGCGTCCGGCGCGGGCCGCGGCGTCGAGCGTCGCGAGGCCGCCACGCAACGGCGCGACGAGCGAGGCGCGCGTCCATTCGGAGGCCGCCTGGCGGAAGCGCGCGGTGGTCACGACCGGCGCGCCGGGCGTGCCGTCGAGCTGGTCGAGCCGCGCGAACGGCAGCACGCGGTCGTAGAGCACGCCGCTGGTCGCGCGCGCTTCGAGCGCGGCGGCGCGGGCGTCGGGCGCGCTCGAGGCCGGCGTGGCGGTGCCGGCGAGCGCCGTGAGCGCGAAGACGAGGAGCGAGGGGAGCAGGGCAGGGGAGCGACGACGCACGGGAAACCTCATCGAAGGCGGCCGGGAACGAGGCGAGCACTCGCCGGAACGGGCCGGAATGCTAGCACGCGAACGGCCCTCCGAGGTGCGGGTATCGCGGCCCGCGCCCTCCGCCGCTATGCTGCGCGCCATGGCCCTGACCGTCGCCCTCGCCCTCCAGAACGCGATCTCCCGCCTCGAACGCGTGCCCGCATCACCGCGCTCGGACGCCGAGGAACTGCTGAGCCGCGTGCTCGGCACGGGCCGCGGTGACCTGCGGCTGCTGTCGTCGCGCGAACTGAGCGCGGCCGAGGCGGAGCGGTTCGAGGGCTGGCTCGCGCGCCGTGAGGCCGGCGAGCCCGTGCAGTACGTCACGGGACGCGCCGCGTTCCGCGATCTCGACCTCGCGGTGGACCGGCGCGTGCTGGTGCCGCGCCCCGAAACGGAAGGCCTCGTCGAAGCCGTGCTCGAAGTGCTCGCGGCCGAGCGCTCGCGCTGGGAGCGTCCGCGCGTGCTCGACCTCGGCACCGGCTCCGGCGCCATCGCGCTCGCGATCGCTCAGGAGGCGCCGCACGCGCAGGTGAGCGCCGTGGACGCGAGCGAGGAAGCGCTGCAGGTGGCGCGCGCGAACGCCGAAGCGTGCGCGCTCGCGGATCGCGTGACGTTCTCGCACGGCGACTGGTTCGGCGGCGTGGCCGACGACGAGCGCTTCGAGGTCGTCGTGTCGAACCCGCCGTACATCGCCGAGTCCGACGCCGGCTCGCTGCCCGCCGACGTGCGCGACTGGGAGCCGCACGCCGCGCTCTTCTCGGGGCTCGACGGTCTCGATGCGCCGCGCGAGATCGTGGACACCGCGCCGCGTCACCTGGTCGCGGGCGGCCTGCTCGCGCTCGAGCTTTCGGAGTCGCACGCGCACGAAGTCGCCGCATGGCTCGAGGGCGCGCACGACTGGCGCGACGTGCGCGTGCTCGACGACCTGTCGGGCCGGCCGCGCGTGCTGCTCGCGCGCCGCGAACGCGGTCCCGCGATCGCGCCGGCGCAGTGGGGCGAAGAGCGGCGCTGACGCGCGTGCGTCAGGCGTGCGAGAACAGCCGCACGATCCAGACCGCGAGCAGCAGCGCGACGTGCGCGTACAGCCACGCGCGCGCCGTGCGCCCCGAAGGGCGCCAGCGGCGCACGATCGCGACCGGCGCCACGAGCCACAGCGCCGCCGCTTCGGCCGCGAGCGGGATCGCGAGCGGATGACGCGCGACGGCCGCGGCCCACTCGCCGCGCACGAGGTGCGCCGCGGCGCGCGTCATGCCGCACGTCGGGCAGTCGTGGTGCGTGACGCGGCGCAGCCAGCAGATCGCGAGCGCGGGATCGTCGGACGGCATCCAGCGCCGCAGCACGATCGCCGCGGCGAGCGCCGCCGCACCGGCCAGCGCCCACACGATCCACGCCGCGCGGGTGTCGCGCGCGCTCCGCGCGTTCCGCGCGTGCCGCGCTTCAGTGTTCGTAGTGCGGATCCTTCTCGCCGGCCTTGATCGGGATCGTGAGCGTGTTCGCGCGCGAGGGGATCGGGCAGTTGTAGTGCGGGCTGTACGCGCACGCCGGGTTGTAGGCGTCGTTGAAGTCGATGCGCCAGCGGCCGTCGGGCAGCTTCTCGGGATCCACGTAGCGGCCGACGCCGTACGTCTCGCGCCCGGTGGTCGCGTCGCGGAAGAACACGCTGATGCTCGTCTCGTCCACGCCGGGCTCGAGCAGGCGGTGCGCCTCGAGCCGCACGGCCTTGCCGTGCACCTTCAGGTCGAACCAGCCGACGCGCACCGCGCGCCGCAGGTTGCCGCGCGTGGACTGGATGATGGTCGTGTCGGGTTTCGGATTGGGCGTCATCGCCGTCTCGAACCGATACGACATGTCCGGCGCGTACCAGTCCTGGCCGTGGTACTCGGCGTAACGCGGGCTCTTCGGGTCGAACACGATGAGAGCGGGGAATCGTTGATGCGACAGTCGCACCGTCCAGCGCCCGATCTGGATCGCCGACGGCGGCAGCACGGCCTCGCGGTACTCGAGCTTGTTCGCGCGGAACGTGACCTCGGGCGACGACGCGACCACGCGGAACGAATCGCCCTCGACCACGACCATCACGGCGTGCTCGGGCATCTCGGGATCGTCCACGCGCACGCTGTTGTCGGCGGCGCGGCCCACCGTGAGTGCGGTCGAGTTCCCGAAGTCGACGCGCTGCACGGCCGCGAAATACGACGAAGGCGACGACTTGAGCCACTCGGCCGATTCGGCGCGGCCCTGCACGAGCGCCTGCGTGAGCGAATCGCGCACGGCGGGAGTGAGCGAAACGGGACCGGCCGGCGCGGGCGCGGACGCGCGCGCGGCGACCAGCAGTGCGAGCAGGAAGCTCGGGAAGACGGACATGATCGTGCTCCAGTGAGAGGTAGGGACCGCTCCGTGCAGGATAGCGGTGCCACTTGGCGGCGTCATCGAAGAATCCCCCGTGTGGATGCATATAACTGTTGAGTCGAAGCGGTGAGGTTTCGATAATGCGCGCGTTCACGCCGTGCACTTGTTGGGGGTGCCTCATGGGCGAACTCCGCTCCGCCGAATCCGGCGATCTCTTCCGTCTCGCATTCGATCTCGCACCGTCCGGCATGCTCGCCGTGAACGAAGCGGGCGTGATCCTGCTCGCGAACCGTGAGGTCGAGCGCCTGTTCGGATACGGCCCCGGCGAGCTCCTCGGGCATTCGATCGACGAACTCGTGCCGATGCCGTATCGCCACGGTCACGGCGCCCACCGCGAGGGCTTCTTCCGGCAGCCTTCCGAGCGCCGCATGGGCTCGGGCCGCGACCTGAACGGCCTGCATCGCGACGGCACCGAGATCCCGGTCGAGATCGGACTCAATCCGGTGCGCACGCCGGACGGCGTCGTCGTGGTCGCGTCGGTCGTCGACATCTCCGCGCGCCTGGCCGCCGCGAAGGCGCTGCGCGAGTCCGAGGAGCGCGTGCGCCAGTCGCAGAAGCTCGAGTCGCTCGGCACGCTCGCCGGCGGCATCGCGCACGACTTCAACAACGTGCTGCTCGCGATCGTCGGCTACACCGAACTCGTCTCGCGCAGCCTGCCCGCGCAGCAGCAGGAGCAGGACGATCTCGACAACGTGCTGCGCGCCGCGGAGCGCGGGCGCCAGCTCGTGCAGCGCATTCTCGCGTTCAGCCGCCAGCGCGAGATCGTGCGCGTGCCCACGAGCCTCGACCGCGTCGTGCGCGAGGCGCTCGACCTGCTGCGCGCCTCGATGCCCAGCACGATCGAGATCCGTTCGCACCTCGAAGGCGCGACGCCGCAGGTGCTCGCCGACGACACGCAGATGCACCAGGTCGTCATGAACCTCGCGACCAACGCCGCGCAGGCGATGACCACGGGCGGCGTGCTGCGCGTCGAGCTGTCGTCGTTCCACGCGGACGCCGCGTGGGCCGCGAAGCATCCCGGCATGCATGAGGGCTGGTGCGCCCGGCTTTCGGTCGTGGACACGGGCGTCGGCATGTCGCCCGAGGTGAAGCAGCGCATCTTCGAGCCGTTCTACACGACCAAGCCTGCGGGCCGCGGCACGGGGCTCGGGCTCTCGGTGACGCTCGGCATCGTGCAGGCCCTCGAGGGCACGATCGAAGTCACGAGCGCACCCGGCCAGGGCACGCGCGTGGACGTGTGGCTGCCCGCGCACGTCGCCCCGCGCGCGGTCGGTGCGGCGCCGGCGCCGCCGGAAGCCGAACAGCGCCCGCTGCGCATCCTGCTCGTCGAAGACGAGGACGTGCTCGGCCGCATGGAGCGCCGCCAGCTCGAGTCGCTCGGGCACACGGTGACGCTGCATCACAGCAGCCCCGACGCGCTCGAGGTGTTCCGCGCGCACGCGGGCGAGTTCGACCTGCTCATCACGGACAACACGATGCCTCGCATGACCGGGCTCGCGCTCTCGCGCGAGATCGTGGCCATCCGGCCCGACCTGCCCGTGCTCATGGTTTCGGGCTACGCCGATCACGCGGAGCCCGAGGTGCTGGAGCAGCACGGCGTGGACGCCGTGCTCGCGAAGCCGCACTCCGCGCGCGAACTCGACGCGGCGATCCGGGGACTGTTCGCCACCGAGTAGCCGGCCGTGATTCCGGGGCCGCGCGAGCGCACGCATCGTTGCACTCGCGCGGCACGCCGACGGTTGTGCTCGGAAGATTGGTGAGGACATCGGGCGGTCACCTTCGCGGTGGCCGCCCGCTTCATTGTCAGGCGGCGTACTTGAGCGTGTGTTCCCGACCGTTCGGGATCTCTCGCGACTTCACCCTCCCCCAGTAGTACTCGTTCCAACGCTCCGGCAGCGTCACCCTGCTCGGGAACAACCTCGTCGTCAGCACCTCTCGCGGCTTCAACCGGTGATCCGTGAGCCCCAGCCGCATCGCCGGTGTGTCGTGATGTTTTCGCTCGGATGCCCATTTCATGTAGTTGCGCCACACCATGAACACGGCCATCCGCCAGATCGCCATCTGCCTTCGCTTGGGGAACGCGATCGTTTCGCGCTTGTGGTTCGCGCCGGTGTGCCGCGTCAGCATGTCGTTCAGGTTCACGCTGAAGATCGGGTTCGCCGGCGTACGCGCGGCGCGCGAGCTGATCGTGCGGTGCGTGACGTCCAAGTGCGCCGCCCGCGCGATCGCGCGTGGATAGTCACGATGCTCGTCGGTGTAGAGCACCAGTGACTGGGGCTTCGGCGCCACGATGGACAGGAGCTCGGCGCAGTCCTTCTCCGTGCCGCGCGGATCCGGCTTGCCCAATCTCGCCTCGTTCTCCTTGCGATACGCCTGCTGAGCCTTCGTCATCGTTCCCGAGCGTCTCAGCTCCGTGACCGTGAACCCGTGCAGGAAGTAGCTCTTCCGCCCGACAAGCACGTTGTAGCTGGTCGGGTGGAACTGGCTGAACTCGAACGAGAAGAACCCATCCATGGCCACGGACTCCGTGATGCCTTCCTTTGGGCGCAGCTGCTCGTGGAACAGCTGGCAGTGCCGGCCGAGCCGGTTCGCGTGCAGGAGCACCGTCTGCGGCGAACACTCCTGGGCGCGCGCGATCTGCCGCAGGCACGAGCACGAGAGCAGGCCGTGGAAGACCGGGACGAGTAGTTCCGGGCGCTTGAGCCAGTAGGTGAGCAGGAAGGTCTGGTCGCTGAACCGTCGCCGACAGTGACAACAGCGGTAACGCTGGACACGGTGCGGCGCGGCTTGGCGCGAGTGGTAGCCGTCGCGCTGGTAGCGCCAACCTTCTGGCGCAGTGTGGAATGGACATCCGGGGTTGGGACAGAACGGGGGCGCCTGGGGGGCAGGCGTCTTGGTCATGCAGGGGCACCCCTGCATGACCCGTTCCTTCACCAATCTTGCGAGCACAACCCACGCCGACGATAATCCCGCGCGACTTCGGAACCCCTCACACACGACTGCTCGCTCGCGCGTGCGCGATTCCCCTCAGAGGATTTTCCACATGGACGTGGCGACCTCCGTGCTGCCCTCTGCCGCTCCCTCTTCTTCACGGAACTCCGGAACCATGGACGCTCTACTCATTCAAGGTGGCCGGCCGCTCGCCGGCCGCGTCGCGATCTCCGGCGCCAAGAACGCCGCGCTCCCCGTGATGGCCGCGACGCTGCTCGCGCCCGGCGTGCACCGCCTGCGCAACTGCCCGCAGCTCGTGGACACGCGTACGTTCGGCAAGGTGCTCGAGAAGCTGGGCGCGAAGGTCACGTTCCAGAAGAACGAGTGCGTGATCGACACGACCGGCGTGAACTCGGTCGAGGCGCCGTACGAACTGGTCAAGACCATGCGCGCGTCGATCTACGTGCTCGGGCCGCTGCTCGCGCGCTTCGGCGCCGCGCGCGTCTCGCTGCCCGGCGGCTGCGCGTGGGGACCGCGTCCGGTCAACCTGCACCTGACCGGCCTGCAGGCGATGGGCGCGCAGCTCGACATCGAGCACGGCTACATCACCGGCAAGGACGTGAAGCTGCACGGCGCGCACTTCAACTTCGACGTCGTGAGCGTGGGCGCGACCGCGCAGCTGCTCATGGCGGCGACGCTCGCCGACGGCGTCACGGTGCTCGAGAACGTCGCGATCGAACCGGACATCACGGTGCTCGGCGAAGTGCTGGTGCAGTGCGGCGCGAAGATCGAGGGCCTCGGCACGCGCCGGATGACGATCACCGGCGTGAAGGAGCTGCGCCCGATCGACACCGCGATCATCGCGGACCGCATCGAGGCCGGCACGTTCGCGGCGGCCGCCGCGATGACCGGCGGCACGATCACGCTCGAACGCGTGATCCCCGATCACTTCGAAGCGTCGCTGCGCAAGCTCGAGGAAACCGGCTGCACGGTCGTGCGCGAAGTGGACGAGGTGACGATCACCGGCCCGTCGCGCCCGCGCGCGGCGGACGTGACGACGATGGTGTTCCCCGGCTTCCCGACCGACATGCAGGCGCAGATGATGGCCGTGGCGAGCATCGCGAGCGGCACGAGCGTGATCACCGACACGATCTACCTCGACCGCTTCACGCACGTGCCGGAGCTGGCGCGCATGGGCGCGAACATCGAGCTCAAGGGCAACGTCGCCGTGGTGAAGGGCGTCGAGGGGCTTTCGGGCGCGCCCGTGATGGCGACCGACCTGCGCGCGAGCGCGGCGCTCGCGCTGGCCGCGCTGGTGGCCGAGGGCGAGACGAAGGTGTCGCGCATCTACCATCTCGATCGCGGCTACGAGAACTTCGACCAGAAGCTGCGCGACCTGGGCGCCCGCGTCGAGCGCATCCGCGAGTGAAACGCTACGACCGCGCCTACTTCGACCGCTGGTACCGCCACTCCGACGTGGGAGTGGGGCAGCGCGAGTTCGTGACGCGCAAGGTGATGCTGGCGGTGGCGGCGGCCGAGTTCGTGCTCGGCCGCCGCATCGCTTCGGTGCTCGACGTCGGCTGCGGCGAGGGCATCTGGCGCGCGCCGCTGCTCAAGCTGCGGCCCGGCATCTCGTACCTCGGGTTCGACTC
Organism: Candidatus Eiseniibacteriota bacterium; assembly: GCA_016710095.1. Lineage (GTDB taxonomy): Bacteria > Eisenbacteria > RBG-16-71-46 > RBG-16-71-46 > RBG-16-71-46 > CAIXRL01. The sequence goes on from JADJLL010000049.1 coordinate 51,958, forward strand.
GAGCGAGTACGCGGTCGCGCGCTGGGGCGCGAAGCGGAACCTGCGATTGGCAGGGCTGGCGGAACTCGCGAGCCAGCGGCTCGCACGCTCCTACGACCTGGTGGTCTGCGCCGACGTCCTGCACTACGTGTCGGACGCCGAGGCGCGCGCCGGTCTCGGCGTGATCGCCAAGCGCACGCGCGGCGCCGCGTTCATCGAGGCGTTCACGAACGCCGACGCGATCGACGGCGATCACGACCACTTCCAGGACCGCTCGCCGGCGCGCTACCGGAAGCTGATCGCCGGTGCGGGGCTCGTGCCCATGGGCTTGCACGTGTACGTGACGAAAGCCGCGATGCACACGCTGACGGCGCTCGAGCAGGGCGCCGCGGGCGCCGCGAGCGGCAGCAGGCGTCGCGCATGAACGCCGCGCGTCGCGTGCTCGCGCCGTTCTCGCGCGTCGTGACGCCGATGCTCCTGCTCGTGGGTGCGCTGACGAGCGCTCCCGCGCGCGCCGAGTCCGCGGACGCGAGCGCCGATCCCGCGAGCAGCGCGATCGTGTTCTACCAGCGCCACCTCTCGGCCATGCGGCACATGCACTGCCGCTTCACGCCGAGCTGTTCGCAGTACGCGCTCGACGCGATCGCCGCGTACGGCGTGGTCGAGGGCAGCGCGCGCGCCGCCGACCGGCTCATGCGCTGCAGCGAGTCCGCGGAGACGCGCTACGCGCGCGGCACCGACGGGCTGCTGTCGGACCCCGCGAGCGGGCCGCGCGCGAGCGTGCAGGAGATCCGCGCGCCGAGGTGGCTGCTGCCGCCGCCTGCCGCGGACGCGCCGCCGATCGCCGCGTCGCTCGAGCGCCGGTCGCCGCGAACGCCTCGCCGAGACGATCGAGTTCGCGCTGCAGCTCGAGCAGCGCGGCGACCACGAGCGCGCCTCGGCCGAGTTCCAGCGCGCGGGCATGCTCGCCGACACGCTTCCCGCGCAGGCGTGGGCGTTCACGCGCGTCGGCGACGGCTGGTTCCGTGGCGAACAATGGTTCTTCGCCGACCGCGCCTACCTGACCGCCGCCATGCTGGCGGGCGATCCGTCGGAGCGCGCGGCCATCGGCTACACGGCGGCGCTCAGCCGGTTCGACGCGGGCGCGTACGTCGCGTGCGCGAGCCTGCTCGCGGACTCCGCGCTCGCGCCCACGACGATGGCGCCCGGCGAGCGTGCGGCCGCACGCGCCAACGTCGCGACGCTCGAAGGGCTGTGCGCGTTCGCGGTAGGCAGCTGGGACGTCGCGCAGCGCGACTTCGCGCTCGCGGCACAGGTGGCGCCGGCGGCCGATCGGCGCATGCGCGCGGAGCGGTTGTCGCCGTTCGTCGCGCAGGGCCGCGCGCTGCCGCACCGCTCGCCGGTCTTCGCGGGCGCGCTGTCGACGTTCGTGCCCGGCGCGGGACAGGCGTACGCGGGGCACGTGCGTGACGGGCTGCGCCATCTGCTCTTCAACGCCGCGCTCGGCTACACGGTGTATGCGCTCGCGAGCAACGAGCAGGTGCCCGCCGCCGTCATCGTGGGCAGCGTGGCGTTGCCGTTCTACATCGGCAACGTGCTCGGCGCGCGCGAATCCGCGCGGCGCTTCGACCGCGAGCAGCGATCGCGATTGCTCGTCCGCGCTCACGCAGATCAGGACGCCGAGTCCGAGCCCGAGCAGGATTCCGAAGCCGCCGTCGTCGAGGCCCGAGGACGTGCCCGGCACCGCGGCCACCTCGAGGATGCGCGACCGGCTCACGAGCACGGAGCCCGAAACGCCGCGCAGCAGTCCGACCGCCACGAGCTTCGGCGCGCCCGCGAGACGTTCCCGCAACTCGGGCCAGGGACCGAACACGTCACCCTCGACGGTCCGCACGTGCCGGATCTCGTCCATCCGCACGGGTGTCGCGATGAACGTCGCGGTCGTGCGCAGCGCGATCATGTCGCCGGTGACGCCTTCGAACGTGCCGCGCAACGTGTCGCCCGCGACGGGCACGATCACGAGCGCCTCGTCGAGCCGCGGCGCCCGCGCGGTCTGTGCCGCGCGCCAGGCCTCGTAGCGCACGTCCGACTGGACCGTGTCCTGCCAGTCCCCGAAGAAGCCCGCGAGGCGCCCGGACAGCGTCGGTCCCTCGTACATCACGAGCGTCATCGGGCCACCGCGCGCGGCGATCGAGATCAGCCGCTCGCGCGTCGGCGCGTTCGGCACATGACCGGGATTCGGCGCGGCGTGTGCGGGCGCGGGGGCGACGCTCAGCAGGACGGAGAGGAGTGCGGCGGGCAGGCACACCGCCGCGCCGATGCGGTCGCGCAGGTGTCGCTTGGGGAAGCTCGTCACGAGAGCACCTCCCATGTCTCGACGGCCGCCGCGCGGCCGCGAGCGAGTACTACGGCCGCCGCGTGTCCCCGCGCGGCCACGCGGGCGGGCCCGAGTTCAACGTCGCGGCGCCGAACTGCCGGTCGCGCGAGTTCGCGCTGCTCGCGGGGACGTTGCAGGTCGTCGCATCCTCGATCGCGTTGTTGACCGCGAATGCGCAGATCGCGAGCGCGGCGATCACGCCGATCACGAGCCCGAGCGCGAGGTCGCCACTCGCCGTGCTGCTCGACGCCGGGCCCACGCCCTCCACATCCACGATGCGCGCGCGGCTCACGACCACCGAACCCGCGACGCCGCGCGTCAAGCTCACCACCGCGAGATCCGGCGCTTCGGCGAGCCGAACGCGCAACTCGGCCCACGGCCCGAAGACTTCTCCCTCGGCGGCGAGCACCTGCCGGACGCGCGCGAAGTACGCCGGGGTCGCGGCGAACGACGTCGTCGTGCGCAGCGCGATCGCATTGCCGGTCACGCCCTCGAACGCGCCCCGCAGCGTGTCGCCGTCGTTCATGACGACCGCGATGCGCTCGTCCGCGCGCGGCGCGCGTTCGGCTTGCGCGGCGCGCCAGGCTTCGTAGCGGTCCTCGGCCAGGGTGCTGTCGCTCCAGTCACCGGCGATCGCGGAGAGGCGCCCGGAGATCGGCAGGCCTTCGACGAGGAGCAGCGTCACCGGGCCCTGACGGGCCGCAAGCTGGATCTGTCGCGACATCGACGCGGGCTGTGCGTCCGCGCTGATGCTCGGCTTGGCTGCCGCCGGAGGCGGCACGATGCCGAGCAACACGGAGCAGAGGGCGGCCGGCAGGCAGATCGCCGCGCCGAGTCGTTCGCGCAACGCACGCTTCGAAGAGTTCGCCACGAGGGCACCTCGCGTGTCGTGACGGGAACGCCGGGGGCGCGAACTATTCCCATCGAATGTCGGCGATTGCTCCGATCGCCAGTAACGCGGCGAACCCTACAACTTTCGTATGGGCCGCGAAACAGAACGGTCCCCATGGCTACCGTGCGGTGAACGCCGCCTTCGCCCACTCGACGGTCGCGCGCGCGCCTTCGGCCACCGGCGTCGGCGCGACGCCGAACTTCGCGCGGAACGCCGAGTCGTCCGCGACGAACGGCTGCTCCCACTGGTAGCCCATCTCCTTCAGCTCCTTGAGCAGGGGCACGAACATCGCCGCCACGCCGAGCAGCCAGCCCGGCATCTGCTCGGTCGGCACGTCGCGCCCGAGCGCGCGGCCGAACTCGCCGATCATCTGCCGCGGCGTGAGCGCCGGGCCGACGGGCAGCATCCACCAGCGACCGGTCGCGTCGTCCGGGCCGGTGCCGAGCGCCGCGAGCCCCGCGGCGACGTCTTCCGTGTAGTGGAAGCTGTGCACGATGTCCGGGTTCACGAGCACCTGCGCGCTCTGTCCCGCGAGCACGCGCTTCCAGAGCATCTCGCCGAAGTGCGTGCCCACGCCGCCGGGACCGTAGAAGTCGGACGCGCGGCCGCTGATCGCGCGCACGTCGCCACGCTCGTGCGCGGCGAACAGCTTGGCCGCCTCGCGCGCGCGGATCTCGCCCTTGGGGCTGATCGGCGCGACGGGCGTGGACTCGTTCATCGGCATCGTGCCGCCGCGTCCGTGCATGTAGAGGTTGTCGAGCGTCACGAGGCGCGCGCCGCTGCGCGAGGCGGCCGCGAGCATCGCGTCCATGTACTTCGGGCACAGCTCGCCCCAGACCTTCGCGCTGTACTCGGACGGATTCATCACGTGGTAGATCGCGGCGGCGCCCTTCGCGGCCTCGGCCGCGAACGCGGGATCGGTCGCGTCGCCGCTGCGCAGTTCGGCGCCTTCGGGCGGCGCGGCGCTGCCGCGGCGTACGACGCGCACGGCGCAGCCCTTGGCGAGCAGTTGGCGCGCGAGGCGCGGTCCGATCTGTCCGGCTCCGAAGACGACGTGCAGCGGCTTCGCGTTCATGGGTCGGGTCTCCCTGTGTCGTGGGGGGATGGGCCCGCAGGATAGCGCAACGCCGGGGCGCTCCTATAGATTGCGCGCCGTGAACGCCACCCCTCGCTCCGCCGTCGTCGGCACCGCCGGCCACATCGATCACGGCAAGACCGCGCTCGTGCGCCGGCTCACCGGCGTGAACACCGACCGGCTGCCGGAAGAGAAGAAGCGCGGCATCTCCATCGATCTCGGCTTCGCCCCGCTCGTGACGCCCGCGGGCGTGCGCGTCGGGCTCGTGGACGTGCCCGGGCACGAGCGGTTCGTGAAGAACATGCTCGCGGGCGTGGGCGGCATGGATCTCGTGATGCTCGTGATCGCCGCCGACGAAGGCGTGATGCCGCAGACGCGCGAGCACCTGGCCATCGTGCAGCTGCTGCACGTGAGCCGCGGCATCGTGGTGCTCACCAAGCGCGACCTCGTGGACGCCGACTGGGCGGCCATGGTGGCGCGCGACGCGCGCGAGCTGGTGAAGGGCACGGCGCTCGAGCACGCGCCGATCGTCGAGTGCAGCGCCACGACCGGCGAAGGCGTGGACGCGCTGCTCGCGACGCTCGACCGCGAGCTCGCGCAGGTGGACGCGCGCGCGGCACACGATTCGGCGCGGATGCCCGTCGACCGCGTGTTCACCATGGAAGGCTTCGGCACCGTGGTCACCGGCACGCTGTGGCGCGGGAGCATCCGCACCGGCGACGCGCTGCAGCTGCTGCCCGACGCGCGCGACGTGCGCGTGCGGCGCGTGCAGGTGCACGGCGACACGGTGGACGCCGCGGTCGCGGGCCAGCGCACGGCGCTCGCGCTGCACGGCGTGGAGCGCTCGCAGGTCGAGCGCGGCGACTGGTTGGTGGCGGGCGACATGCTCAAGCCTTCGCGGCTGCTCGACGTGCGCTTCGAGCTGCTCGCCGACGCGGCGCGCGAGTTCAAGAGCGAGACGCGCGTGCGGTTCCATCTGGGCGCGAGCGAGCTGATCGGGCGGCTCGTGCTGCTCGAGGGCAAGACGCTCGCGCCGGGCGAGTCGGCGCTCGCGCAGCTGCGGCTCGAAACGCCCGCCGTCGCGGCGCGCGGCGATCGGTTCGTGATCCGCAGCTGGTCGCCCTCGCGCACGATCGGCGGCGGCGTGGTGATCGAGCCCGTGGGGCAGAAGCGCCGCCGCGCGGGCGCGGCGCTCGCGCAGCTCGCGCTGCACGAGAGCGGCTCGGTGGCCGCGCGGCTGCTGGAAAAGCTCGAGGCGGCCGCGAAGCTGCAGTCCACCGCGCAGCTCGCGACCGCGGTGGGCGAGAGCGAGGCGGCCGCGGCGGCGACGCTCGCCGCGCTCGCGGAAGCGGGCGAGCTCGCGGCGCCGGCCGCCGGCCGCTGGGTGGCGCGCGAGCGCTGGAACGGCGCGCGCGACACCATTGCCGACGCGGTGCGCGCATACGCCGAGAAGCACCCGGCGCGCTACGGCGTCATGAAGGGCGAACTCAAGAGCGCGCTCAAGGCCGCCGTGGACGCGCAGCTGTTCGACGCGGCGTTCGCGTCGCTCGTGGCGGACGAGGAGATCGAGCAGCAGGGTGAACGCGTGCGGACCGCGGGGCTGCCGTGGGAGCCGCCCGCCGCGACGCTGGCGCAGCTCGAGCAACTCGAACGCCTGCTCGAAGCCGACGGCTACCTGGTGCCCGACAACGCGCAGTGGGGCGCGAAGCTCGGCGCGGCCGCGGCGGAAGTCGCGAGCCTCGGGCACTTCATGGGACGGCTCGTGCGCGTGACGACCGAGTTCACGTACACCGCCGCGCAGATGGCGCGGCTGCGCGCGTCGCTCGACGAGTGGTTCGCGGCGCACGAAGCGCTCACGGTGGCCGACCTGCGCAGCTTCACCGGTGCGTCGCGCAAGTACGCGGTGCCGCTGCTCGAGCACGCCGACCGCCTGGGCTGGACCGTGCGCGTGGGCGACGAGCGTCGGCACGGCGAGCGCGGGGAGCGCGGCGAGCGCGGCGAGCGCTCCTGAAGGCGCGTTCGTCGCCCCGAGTCTTGACCCCGCCGAAAGCCCCGGAGCACCCTGCGCTCCGTTCTCCCCACTGGACGTCTCGATCCCGCCGTTCTCCCGGAGGTCCGCCCATGTCGTTCGGTCGCTTCGCGCGCGCGCTCGTGGTGGCGCTGCTCGCGGCTCTGGTCACACACCGCTCCGCCGGCGCCGTCGCCGTGGGCTCGACGCCCGACTCGCTCGGCTACTACCGGTTCCCCGCGGTGCACGGCTCGTCCGTGGTGTTCACGGCGGAGGGCGATCTCTGGCGCGTCGGGCTGGACGGCGGCGTCGCGCGCCGGCTGACGAGCCATCAGGGGCAGGAGACCAACGCGGCGATCTCGCCCGACGGCAAGTGGGTCGCGTTCACCGCGACCTACGACGGCCCGACCGAGGCGTACGTGATGCCGCTCGACGGCGGACTGCCGGCGCGCCTCACGTACGACGGCGACCGCAGCGCGGTCGTCGGCTGGACGCCGCGCGGCGAAGTGATCGTGACCACGCGCAAGCACTCGACGCTGCCCAACCTGCAGCTCGTGACGATTCATCCGACGACGTTCGCGCGCACGCGCGTGCCGCTCGCGCAGGCGTGTGAAGGCGCGTACGACGGCGCGAAGCTCGTGTTCACGCGGTTCGAAGCGCAGCCGAGCCACACGAAGCGCTATCGCGGCGGCCGCGTGCAGCAGCTGTGGGCTTGGGCCGGCGGCGCGGCGGAAGCGCGCGCGCTGTTCCCCGGCGATTCCGCGACGAGCCGCAATCCCATGGTCTGGAACGGGCGCGTGTACTTCATCGGCGACCGCGACCTCACCATGAACCTGTGGACGTGCAAGAGCGACGGCAGCGACCTGAAGCAGCTGACCGCCCACAAGGGCTTCGACGTGCGCTACGCGTCGATGAGCGACGGCAAGATCGTCTACCAGCTGGGCGCCGACCTGCGCGTGTACGACGTCGCCGCGGGCAAGGACGCGCCGCTCGCGATCCGGCTCGCGTCGGACTTCGACCAGCTGCGCGAGCGCTGGGTGGGCAACCCCGTCGACTGGGTGACCGCCGCGCACCTGTCGCCGGACGGCGATCGCGTCGTGCTGACCGCGCGCGGCCAGGTGTTCGTCGCGCCGCTCAAGCCCGGGCGTTTCGTCGAGGTCACGCGCGACGCGAACACGCGCTGGCGCAACGCGCGCTTCCTGCCCGACGGCAAGAAGCTTTCGGCGCTCTGCGACGCGAGCGGCGAGATCGAGCTGTGGACGCTGCCCGCCAACGGCGTCGGCGCGCCCGCGCAGCAGAGCCGCGACGGCCGCGTGCTCCGCTGGGACGGCATTCCGTCGCCCGACGGCAAGTACATCGCGCACACGAACCGCGACCAGGAGCTGTGGATCCTCGAGCTGGCCACGGGCAAGCAGACGCGCATCGCGAAGTGCGACGACTGGAACGACATCCTCGACGTGACGTGGTCGCCCGACAGCCGCTGGATCGCGTACGCGCGGCCCGCGCGCAACCTGCTGCTGCAGGTGCTGCTCTACTCGCTCGACACGCAGAAGACGCTCGAGGCGACGACCGACCGCTGGGACAGCTACAGCCCCGCGTGGAGCCCGGACGGCAAGTGGCTCTACTTCCTGAGCGACCGCACGTACGAGTCGCTCGTCGGCAGCATCTGGGGCTCGCGCCAGCCCGAGCCGTTCTACGACGGCACGACGCGCATCTACGCGCTGTCGCTGCGCGCGAAGTACCGCTCGCCGTTCGCGGCGCCGGACGAGTTGGAAGGCGGCGCGGACGAGAAGCCGGCCGCGAAGCCGGCGGCGGGCGGCGCGAAGAAGCCCGCGGCGGCGGCGTCCGACGACAAGCCGGCCGCGATCGCGACCGTGACGATCGACGAAGCCGGCCTGCAGTCGCGGCTGATCGAAGTGCCCGCGGGCAACGGCAACTATTCGACGCTCACGACCGACGGCAAGCGGCTCTGGTACCTGAACGCCGAGCTGAGCGCCGACCGCAAGCAGACGCTGCACTCGTACGCGATCGGCAACGACGGCGACGAGCCGACGACCGTGCTCGCCGACGTGCGCACGTACGAGCTGTCGGCCGACCGCAAGAAGATCCTCGCGCGCAAGGGCGACGCGTTCTACGTGTTCGACGCGGGCGCGAAGGGGCCGAGTGATCTGGCCGAGGCCAAGCTGCCGCTCGACGGCTGGCAGCTGCCGGTGACGCCGCGGATCGAGTTCGGGCAGATGTTCGAGGAAAGCTGGCGGCTCGAGCGCGACTACTTCTACGACCCCGCCCTGCACGGCGTGGACTGGAACGCGATGCGCGCGAAGTACCGTCCGCTCGCCGCGCGCGTGACCGAGCGCGCGGAGCTGGCCGACGTGTTCCAGCAGATGATCGGCGAGCTCGTCGCGCTGCACATGTACGTGTACGGCGGCGATGCGCGCCGCGGCACGGACATGAGCGATCCCGCGACGCTCGGCGCGGAGTGGGAGCGTGACGACGCGGCAGGCGGCTGGCGCGTGACGCACGTGCACCACGCGGATCCCGACCAGCCCGAGTCGCTCTCGCCGCTCGAGCAGCCCGGCGTGGACGTGCGCGAGGGCGACGTCGTGACCGCGATCAACGGCGTGTCCACGCTGAGCGTGGCGCATCCGTCGGCTCTGCTGCGTCGCAAGTCCGGCAAGGAAGTGCTGCTGAGCGTGAAGCGTGGCGGCGGCGCGGCGCGCGACGTGATCGTGCGCCCGATCAACGCGGGCAAGGACACCGAGCTGCGCTACGACGCGTGGGAGTACGAGCGCCGCACGCGCGTGGACTCGCTGAGCCACGGGCGCATCGGCTACGTGCACCTGCGCTCGATGGGCTCGGAGGACATGTCGCAGTTCACGCGCGACTACTACCCGGTCTACCGCCGCGACGGCCTGATCCTGGACGCGCGCAACAACACCGGCGGCAACATCGACGCGTGGGTGCTGAGCCGGCTCATTCGCCGCTCGTGGATGTGGTGGCAGCCGCGCAACGGCCGCCCGTTCGGCAACATGCCGTTCGCGTTCGACGGCAAGATGACCGTGCTCGTGAACGAGCGCACGGCGTCCGACGGCGAGGCGCTCGCCGAGGGCTTCCGCCGGCTCGGTCTGGGCAAGGTGATCGGCACGCGCACGTGGGGCGGGGAAATCTGGTTGAGCCAGGACAACTTCCTCGTGGACCGCGGCATCGCGACCGCGGCGGAGACCGGCGTGTACGGCGCCGAGGGCCGCTGGCTGATCGAGAACCACGGCGTGGACCCGGACTTCACCGTGGACAACGCGCCGCGCGAGACGTTCGACGGCCGCGACGCGCAGCTCGAGGCCGCGGTGAAGCACCTGATGGGCGAACTCGCGCGCGACCCGGTCAAGCGCCCGGCCGCGCCGCCGTACCCGAACAAGAGCGTGAAGTAAGTCGCCATTCGAGAAGCACTCACGGGGCGGAGGCCGCGACACGGCTTCCGCCCCGTGGCGTTTTCCTCGTGGGGCACGCCCGGATTCACGCGGCGCTCGCGCGCGGGTCTAGCGTCCCGGGCGTTGGGTCACTCGTCGGCGGCCTTCCGGGCCGGCCGGCTGCCCTCGGAGGCGCCGCCAGGACGAGCGACATGTCGATTGAACGGTCAGGCAGCCGGGTCGGGACGTCACGCGCGACAAGCGCATGGGCCTCCCGAGGAGCATCGCGATGCGTAAGATTTTCTTCGCCCTCGCACTCTTGATCATGCTCATGTCGCTTCTGCCCGCGACCGCCGATTCGCAGACCCTCGGGTCGGCCATTCCACGCCAGGGACAAGTCGCTCTCGGTGTGACCGGCGGCATGGCGCAGCCGCTCGGACAACTCGGCCGCGCGATCGCGCTGGAAGGCAGCTCGGCCGCGAGCGGACTCAATCTCGATCGCGGCCTGTCCGGCCGCGCGTACGCGGACTACTACTTCACGCAGCGCCTCGCGTTCGGCGGCTTCGTGGCCGCGGGGCGCGCGTACATGAAGGACGTGACCGTGAGCGCCGCGTCGGGCGGGCGCACGTACGAGCGCCTGCTCGAGGGACGCACGACGCAACTCGGCCTGTACGCGAAGTACTTCCTGCCGGAGCGCGGCGCGTGGTCCAGCTACGTGCTCGGCGGCGCGGCGCACGTGGACCGCAGGACGCAGCTCGCGCCCGAGGTCGCGCTGCTGTATCCCGGCACGACGGTGTTCGAGGTGCGTGACGATCGCGTCGGGTTCATGGGCGGCATCGGCAGCGACTACGCGTGGAACGACCGGCTGTCGCTGGGCGTGGTCGCGTTGCTCGACTACTCCGGCCCGCTCGCCTACGACTTCCCGTGGATGGGCGCGGGGCACGACGTGAACGACTGGTCGTTCTTCACGCTGCAGGCCGGCGTGTCGTGGCATCTGGGAGTGGGGCTGTAAGAAGAGTGGGCTCCCTTCCCGGAGGAAGGGAGCCCGACGATGTCCGTCCGAAGGTGAGCTGGGGTGTCGCGCGCTACTTGGCCGAGCCCCAGCCGCCGCCCTTGCCGCTGAACGACTGGCGGGCGAGCGGGATGTGGCCGACGTCGCCGTAGATCGCGAGGCGCGTGCTGCCGTTGGGCATCACCTGGATCACGGTGAGCGAGCAGTTGCCGATGTCGAACCGGCCCCACTCCTTGGCGTCGAGACCGACCGCGCGCGAGACCAGGTAGCGGATCACGTTGCCGTGGCAGACGAGCACGTCGTACGTGTCCTTGTCGGGCGTCGCGCCGAAGTACTTGTCCCACGCGGCCGCGACCTGCGCGTCGCACTCGGCGATTTCCTGGGCCGTGTGGTTCGCCATGTAGTCGGCGCGGCTCGAGGTCATGGTGCACTCGCTGATCAGTGAGTCGCGCACGACGCTCATGTGCATCGGGCCGCTCATGATGTCCGCCGTCTGCATGGCGCGCAGCAGCGTGCTGCTGACGAGCGAGCGGAACTTCACGGGCGTCGAGGCGAGCCGGTCGCCGATGAAGCCCGCCTGCTCCTTGCCCAGCGCGTTGAGTCCGTTGCCCACGCGATCGTCGACCTTGTCGTCGCGGTCGTAGATGCCGTGGCGGATCAGGTAGACGTAGTGGATGCCCTTGCCGGCGGGAGCGGCCGCGGCGGGCGGATCCGGCTTAGGGGCGTGCTCTCCTGCCAGAACGGACGGGCCGACCTGTCAGGCTGGCCGCCTCTTTCCGGAGTGCGGGCGGCTGTTCCGGCTGTTTCGCCGGGGACCAAATGGCCACGGACCCGCGGTTTCGTTCGGGATTCCGTCGGCGTTCTCCGGCCAAAGCCGTTCAGGCTTTTGCGCTACGCGCGTCCGCTCGCGGGAGTAGGATGCGCGCGGAGCGAGGGCGCTCCCGCGTGCGGTGGATCCCGTCCGCCATGGCGCGTGTGGCTCGTCTGTTGCTGCTTGTCGGGGCCCCTTTTCGGCCCGCGAAAGGAGCAACTCATGAGTGGAATGGACGTGGCAGTGGGCAAGGGTACGAGCAAGACCATGAGCGCTAAAGACTACGTTTCCTCCGTCATCGACGGTGTGATTGCGAAGAACCCCGCGGAGCCCGAGTTCCATCAGGCGACGCGCGAAGTTCTCGGTTCGCTGGTTCCCGTTCTCGATCGTCATCCCGAGTACAAGGCCGCTCGCCTTCTCGAGCGCATCGTCGAACCCGAGCGCGTGATCATGTTCCGCGTGCCGTGGCAGGACGATCGCGGTGAAGTGCAGGTGAACCGCGGCTTCCGTATCGAGATGAACAGCGCGATCGGCCCCTACAAGGGCGGTCTGCGTTTCCACCCCTCCGTCAATCTGGGCATCCTGAAGTTCCTGGCCTTCGAGCAGGTGTTCAAGAACTCGCTCACGACGCTGCCCATGGGCGGCGGCAAGGGCGGCTCGGACTTCGATCCGCACGGCAAGAGCGACGGCGAGATCATGCGCTTCACGCAGTCGTTCATGACCGAGCTGTTCCGTCACATCGGGCCGGACACCGACGTTCCCGCCGGCGACATCGGCGTGGGCGGCCGCGAGATCGGCTTCCTGTTCGGGCAGTACAAGCGTCTTCGTAACGAGTTCACCGGCGTGCTCACGGGTAAGGGCCTCGGCTGGGGCGGCTCGCTGATTCGTCCGGAAGCCACCGGCTACGGCACCGTGTACTTCGCGGCCGAAATGCTGAAGGCCAAGGGCCTGAGCCTCGAAGGCAAGACCTGTCTCGTGTCGGGCAGCGGCAACGTCTCGCAGTACACCGTCGAGAAGGTGCTGGATCTGGGCGGCAAGCCTGTGACGCTGTCGGATTCCGCCGGCATGATCTACGACCCGGCCGGCATCGACCGCGAGAAGCTCGCGTTCGTGATGGATCTGAAGAACGCTCGCCGCGGCCGCATCTCCGAGTACGCGACGAAGTACACGACCGCGAAGTACACGGCCGTCGACTCGAAGCTCGACTACAACCCGCTGTGGGACGTGAAGGCCGACTGTGCGTTCCCGAGCGCGACGCAGAACGAGATCAACGCCAAGGACGCCGCGAACATGATCAAGAACGGCGTGTCGCTGGTGGCCGAGGGCGCGAACATGCCTTCGACGCTGGACGCCATCAAGATCTACCTGGACGCCGGCATTCTGTACGGACCGGCCAAGGCGGCGAACGCGGGTGGTGTGGCCACGTCGGGTCTCGAGATGTCGCAGAACAGCATGCGGCTCTCGTGGACGCGCGAGGAAGTGGACCAGCGCCTGCACAACATCATGATCGCCATTCACCGTAACTGCTTCGACACGGCCGAGAAGTACGGCACGCCGGGCAACTACCTGAACGGCGCGAACATTGGCGGCTTCCTGAAGGTCGCCAACGCGATGATGGATCAGGGTCTGGTCTGAGGGTCCCTCCAACAGATCGCGTGCACGGA
>JADJLL010000050.1 GCA_016710095.1 Candidatus Eiseniibacteriota bacterium
TGCGGTGGCCGCGACGATCGTTTCGCGCGGGCGGCCGGCCGAGGGCGCGCCGGCGCAGCGGCCCGCGATGCTGTGGGCGGCGCTCGCGGCGTGCGTGGCCGTGTCGTTCGTGAACCCGTTCGGCTGGGCGCTGCTCGCGCAGCCGTTCGACTACTTCCTCGTGTGGCGGCACGAGCCCATCTACCAGACGATCGGCGAGCTGCAGCCCGTCGACTGGTCGGTGTACGCGAAGGTGTTCCTGCCGCTGTGGCTCGCGCTGCTCGGCGGGCTCGCCGTGTGGCGCTGGCGCAGTCGTGGCATGGACTGGGTGCAGCTCGCGCTGATCGCCGTGTTCGTGCCGCAGGCGCTCGGCACGCAGCGCTTCCTCGGCTACCTCGCGGTGATGGTCGCGCCGGTGTTCGCGCGCGACTTCGACGCCGCGATGGGCGCGTTCACGGGCGGCGTGCTGCGTTCGCCGTGGCTGCGGGCGCTGTGCGTGGCCGCCGTGATGCTCGCGCTGCCGCTGCCGAGCCTGCGCGATCCCGCGCTCGCGCCCGGCTACGGCTTTCGCTGGGAGTTCTTCCCGGTGCGCGCGTGCGACTGGATCGAGCGGCACGACGTGCGCGGGCGCGGGTTCAACGCGTTCGATCAGGGCGGCTACCTGCTGTGGCGGTTCTGGCCGCAGCGCGACCGGCTGCCGTTCATGGACATTCACCAGAGCGGCACCAAGCAGGACCGCTACACGGTCGCGTTCGTGCCGCAGGATTCAGTGGCGTGGGGCACGCTCGATCGCGAGCGGCGCTTCGACTACGTGCTGTGGCCGCACCCGAAGAACATGCAGGCCGGGCTGGCCGATTTTCTCGACGCCGACACGACGACGTGGGCGCTCGTCCAGCTGGACGACGCGGGGGCGCTGTGGCTGCGGCGCGACGGCGCGATGGGCGCGCTCGCGAACCGCGAGCGCTATCGCTGGCTGCCCGCGGGCACGCAGCGGCTGAACGCGGTCGGCGATGCGGCGTTTGCGGACACGCTCGTGCGGGCCGAGGTGCGCGCGGAACTCGATCGCGCGCTGGCGGCGTCGCCGTACACGGGCCACCTGCACGCGATGGCCGCCAACCTCGAGCTGGGCGCGGGGCGCTGGGCCGAGGCGCTCGTGCACGTGCAGGCGGCGCGCAAGGCGGTGCCGTGGATGGAAGGGCTCGACGAGCGGGAGCGCATCGCCCGCGATTCACTGCGCGCCGGGGCGCGCTGAAGGCGCGGCGCAGTGGACGCAGGAGCGAAGCGAAAGGGCCGCGCGAGTGATCGCGCGGCCCTTCGCATGAGTGTTGGAGGAATCGAAAACCGATTGGCGGAGCCCCACGCACCAGCCGAATCAGCCGCGACCCTCCAACCCGGGGGCGGGCGTTACTTGCCCGCCTGCTTCGCGACGATGAGCGGCGCCACCTTGTCGTAGGCCGCCTTCGTCAGGACGTTCTTGGACAGCAGCTGCGCTTTGTTGGCCCACGGACGGCCCGCGATGATCTTGCCCGCGATGGCTTCGCCGATGGCCGGCAGCTTCATGAGCTGGTCCTTGGTCGCGCTGTTGATGTCCACCTTGTTGGCGTCGGCGGTCGCCGGCGCCGGGGTGGCGGGCGCCGCGGCGGGCTTGGCCGGCTTCGCGGCGGCCGCCGCGCGTGCGACGTCCGTGGCGGCGGGCGCGAGCGTGGCGAGCGTGAGCGTGAGGACGAGTGCGACGAGGTGGCGGAGCTTCACGAGATCGATCCTCCGAAGGTGACGGCCAGCGCGCGGCCCGATCCCACCGGGCAGGCGAGAGCGGCGCCCAGGTGTTCGAGCTGGGGCATGGCGATGGCGTTGTGGAGTTCGTGGGAATCGCAGGGGACGGAACCGGTGAGGTGGAGTTCCGCCGGATGAAGCGGCGCGGCCGGGGAGGCCTGCGCGAAAGACGAGGAGACACGCACAGCGGGAGGGGCGCGCCCCGCCTGCGGCCGGTTCGGCCGGGTGGGCACTGATTCCTCGAGGAACGAGATCTCGCGGCCGACGGTCATCCCCATGCGAATCAACGTGCCCATGCCGGGAGCGGCGGGCAGCGGACGCGTGGTCACGCGCGGGCGGTGCGGAGCACCGTGGCGTGCGGCACGCGGCATGGGAGAGATGGCCGGCTTGGCTTTCTCTCGGCGTTCCTGCGAGGGCTCAGGCGCGGATGGCTGGCGCGTGGGCTCCGGAACATTGAGGCGAGCGCTCTCGGGGCGGCCGGTGCTGGCGAGCCGCGACGGAGGCGTCAGGCAGACGGGAGTTTCTTCGGGGATCGGATTCCCCGTGTGCGTCGGAGTCGCGGGACGCGGCGCCTGGAGTTCGGCGGCCGGCGTGTGCGGCTGCGTGCGCGAAACGTTTTCTTCCGGGGAGGCGGGAGCGCCCACGCGTTTCGCCAGCGCCGGAGTCGCACACATGGCGACGACGCTGATGATCACGGCGGCACGTCGGAACAAGAGCACGAGAAGGTCCTCGCGAAGGTCCCCGGTACGTTGGGCGCGAAAGCTGCGCGCCGGAAGCGTGGGCGGGACTATACAACGGGGTTTGTCCGGGTCGAGCGGGGAAACTTGCTTCAACACCCTCCCAACCATCAAGCCCCGGTCAACTTGGTTGTGCTCGGAAGATTTGGGGTGGGGCCTCGGGCCCCGGCGGACGCCGGGATGCGGTCGGATCTTCCGCCAAACTGGCCGCGCGGTCAGGGCGTTCGGGGGCTCGGAAGGGCCTCTCACCAATCTTCCGAGCACAACCTAGGACTCGGGATCGTAAGGGGTTCCGACGGCGCGGGGGGCGACGGCGCGGCCGATGAACCCCGCCAGCGCCAGCATCGTGATCACATACGGCAACGCCTGCAGCAGCTCGCTCGGGAACGCCGACCCCTGCAGCTTGATCTGCAGCGCCTCCGCCGCGCCGAACAGCAGGCAGGCCGCCGCGGCGCCGACCGGGTTCCACTTGCCCACGATCATCGCCGCCAGCGCGATGTAGCCGCGGCCGCCGGTCATGCCGTCCGTGAACGAGTGCTGCTCGCTCGACAGGTACGCGCCCGCCAGGCCGGCCATCAGGCCGCACAGCAGCACGCCCGCGAACCGGTAGCGCGCGACGGAGATCCCGAGCGTCGCCGCGGCCTCGGGTCGCTCGCCGATCGAGCGCAGCCGCAGGCCGAACACCGTGCGGAACAGCAGGCCGTGCACGAGCACCACGAGCGCCAGCGTGATCAGAACGAGCGGCGAGCTGAGCAACTCGCCCACGCCCGGCAGGTCGGCGACGCCGGGAATGCGCCACTCGGGCAGGCCGGGCACGCGCGGCGAGTTGCTCGACGAATGGAACACGCGCACGAGCACGAACCGCGTCAGCCCCGCGGCGAGCAGGTTGATGCCGAGCCCGGTCGTGATCTGGTCCGCGCGGAACCGCACGGTGGCCTCGGCATGCAGCCACGCGGTCGCGAGTCCGGCGAGCAACGCACACAGCACGCCGATCCACGGATTCTGCGTCGCGTGCGCGCCCAGCGTGTACGCGAGGGCGCCGTTGAGCATCAGCCCTTCGAGCGCGATGCAGACGACGCCGCCTCGCTCCGACAGCGACGCGCCCATCGCGGCGAGCGCGTACGGGACCGAAATGCGAACTGCGGCGGCGGCAAAGAGGAGCACGTCCATCACGCCCACCTCCGGGCCGCGCGCTCGAGCAGCGGCCGCGTGCAGATCGCGAACAGGATCACGAGCGCCATGAGCACTTCGACCAGCTCGCGCGGCACGCGCTGGTTCACGACCAGGCCGCCGTACGCGAGCGCGCCGAAGAACAGCGACGCCACGATCACACCGCTCGGGTGGTTGCGGCCGAGCAGCGCCACGGCGATGCCGATGAAGCCGGCGCCGCCCGAGAAGCCCAGCTCGAAGTAGTGCTTGTAGCCGAGCACGAAGTTGCTGCCGCCGAGCCCGGCCAGCGCGCCGGACAACGCCATCGCGAGCATCTGCGCGTGGCCGATCGACACGCCGCCGTACTCCGCCGCGCTCGCGTTCTGGCCCACGGCGCGCAGTTCGTAGCCGAGCCGCGTGCGGAACAGCAGCAGCGCCACGACGAGCGCCAGCACGAGCCCGAGCAGCAGCGACACGTTGACCGGTGCGCCGCGAAGCGCGGGCACGAACGTGTCGAGACGCGGCAGCTGCGCGCCGAGCCCGACGTCGCGCGTGTGCACGGTCGCCGGCAGGAACACCGCGCGGCCCGCCCACGAGACGAGCGAGAACGCGATGAAGTTGAGCATGATCGTGTTGATCACCTCGTGCGCGCCGAAGCGCGCCTTGAGCGCGCCGGGGATCGCGCCCCATGCGGCGCCCGCGAGGCCGGCGGCGAGCACGGCCGCCACGCCGAGCAGCGGGCCCGGCAACGGCAGGTACGCGCCGGCGAGCGCGGCGGCGAATCCGCCGACGTACAGCTGGCCCTCGACGCCGACGTTGAACAGCCCGGCGCGGAACGCGAGCGCCACCGCGAGTCCGGTGAACAGCAGCGGCGTGGCGCGGAACAGCGTCTGGCCGAGTCCGTAGCCGGTGCCGAACGCCTCGCGGAAGAGCAGCGCGTAGATCTCGAGCGGCTTCTCGCCGATCGCCGCGATGAACACCGCGCCCGCGGCGAGCGCGGCCGCCACTGCGATGAGCGGCGACAGCGCGACGAGCCACTGCCATTGCGCGCGACGGTCGCTCAAGCGAGGCCTCCGCTCGCGTGCGGCGTGCCGTTGCGCGGCGGCAGCGGTGCATCCGTGTGCGAGGCGCGGCCCGTCATGTGCAGCCCGAGCGTGCGTTCGTCGGTCGCGGCGGGCGTCGTCTCGTGCACGATGCGGCCTTCGTAGAGCACGAGGATGCGATCGGAGAGCGCGAGGATCTCGGACAGCTCGCTCGAGACGAGCAGCACCGCGCGGCCCGCGTCGCGCTCGGCGAGCAGCCGGCGGTGAATGAAGTCGATCGCGCCCAGGTCCACGCCGCGCGTCGGATGCGCCGCGAGGATCGCCTTCGCTCCCTGCGTGAGTTCGCGCGCGGCGATGAGCTTCTGCTGGTTGCCGCCGGACAGCCGGCCCGCGAACGCCCGCGGATCGGGCGGGCGCACGTCGTACTCCTGAAGCCGCGCGCGCGAGGCGTCCTCGAGCGTGTGCCCGCCGAGCCACGGCCCCGTTCCGATGTCGGGCCGGCGCTGCAGGCCGAGCACGAGGTTCTCCGCGAGCGACATGTCGGGTACGAGCCCGCGGTGCAGGCGGTCGCTCGGGATGTGCGCGAGGCCCGCGGCGCGATGCTCGCGCGCGCTGTGCCCGCTCACCGCGACGCCCGCGATGCGCACGGCGCCGCGCGCCGGCGGGCAGAGGCCCGCAAGGCACTCGATCAGTTCGTGCTGGCCGTTGCCCTCGACGCCCGCGATGCCGACGATCTCGCCCGAGCGGACCGCGAAACTCACGTCGCGCACGGCGGGCAAGTGGCGCGCGTCGCGCACCTCGAGCCCCTGCACCTCGAGCAGTGGCGCGCCCGGCGCGCGATGCGACCGCTCGGTGAGCGGCGCGGGCACGTGCCCGACCATCAGCTCCGCCATGCGTTCGATGCTCGTGTCGGCGACCATCGCGCTCCCGGCCACCTTGCCGCCGCGCAGCACCGTCACGCGCGAGGCGAGCGCCTTCACCTCGGCGAGCTTGTGGGTGATGAGCACGATCGATACGCCCTCGGCGACGAGCGCGCGCAGCACGGCGAACAGCTCGTCGACTTCCTGCGGCGTGAGCACGGCGGTCGGCTCGTCGAGGATCAGCACGCGCGCGCCGCGGTAGAGCGCCTTGAGGATCTCGACGCGCTGCTGCGCGCCGACCGAGAGCTGCGAGATGCGCGCCTTCGGGTCCACCGGAAGCCGATGGCGTTCGGCCAGCGCGGCGACTTCGCGCTCGGCGTCGCCCGGCGCCAGCAGGCCGAAGCGCGCCTGCGTCTCGCGGCCGAGCGTGACGTTCTCCGCCACCGTGAGGGTGTCCACGAGCATGAAGTGCTGGTGAACCATGCCGAGCCCGTGGCGCATGGCGGCCTGAGGGTCGGCGAATCGGACGTTCCGGCCGTCCACGACGATCTCGCCCTCGTCGGGCTGCAGGAGCCCGAACAGCACCTTCATCAACGTGCTCTTGCCCGCGCCGTTCTCGCCGACCAGCGCGTGGATCTCGCCCGGGGGCAGCTCGAGCGTGACGCGATCGTTGGCGACCAGGGCGCCGAAACGGCGGGTGATGCCGCGCAGCGTGACGTGAGGGGTGGACATGGACGGGCGAGAGTACGCGGCGCGGCCCGAGCCGGTCCAGAGCGACGAAAGGTCACCCGATCGAAGCGCTCGGCGGATTGGTGAGGGTCACGCCGTCGGCTACAGTCCGGACATGTCCCGCACGCCCAAGCCCTCGCGCCCCGTCGTATCGTCAAGGTCATCCGCTTCGCCCTTCCGCAACCCATGGTGGGTGGTCTGGCTTCTGCTCCTCCATGCGGCGCTCCTCGTCTGGGTTTCGAGCCGTCAGTCGGTCTGCTTCGACGAGAGCTTCCACCTTCCGGCCGGGGTGCGAATCCTCACGCGCGGGGATTTCGGGGCCTCGCACGCACAGCCCCCGCTCACCAAGTCGTTGAACGCGGTGGCGGGCCTGATGGCCGGCGCACGGACGCCACCCGATTCGGTGTCGGGGCCGGGATTCGAGCGACAGGTCGGCTACTCGTTCATGCGCATCAACGCAGATCGCTTCCAGCGCGTGTATGCGGCCGGCCGCGTTCCGACGATGGTTCTGTCCCTCGCGCTCGCGCTGCTCATCTGGCGTGTGGCCTCCGTGTGGTTCGGGCCGCTGGCGGGCGTGATGTCGCTCGCCGCCTACGTGCTGTCACCCGAATCTCTGTCGCACGGCTCGGTCGTGGGCGACGATCTCGCCACGGCCTTGACCGTGTTCGGTTCGAGTATCGCCTTCTACGCGTTCGCCGTGGGAGGGGGACTCCGCCGTTGGCTGATCGTCGCCGCCTGGTTCTCGGCCGCGTTCCTCGTGAGGTTCAGCGCGGTCCAGCTCTTTCCCGCCGCGGCGTTGTTGCTGCTCGTGCTGCAATGGCGTGCGCCGGTGCGCCGGCCGCGCGAAGCCTGGCTCGGACTCGCGGCACTCGCAGTCGTCGTGCTCGTCGTCGTGAACGCCGGTTATCTCTTCCAGGGGACTCTCACGCCGCTCTCCGTGTACGAGTTCGGATCGAGTCGATTCCAGACGCTCCAGCGGCTCGCGCCCGGCCTGCGGCTTCCGCTCCCGGCGGACTACATTCGAGGGCTCGACTACATCTCGTTCCTCGCGCAGCCGGGCGTGAAGGAGAGCTACGTGCTCGGCCAGGTCACGCGCGATCACGTCGTGTGGTACTTCCTGCTGGCCCTGCTCGTGAAGTATCCCGTGGGACTGCTCGCGCTCGCGGGCATGCGCATCTGGGCCGGGATCCGCGCGAGCCTCGGCGAGGGCCGCGCCGCCGCCGTCGACGCGAGGCGGTGCTGTTGCTCTCGCCCATCGTGGCGCTCGCGTTCGCAACCACCACGAGTTTCAACTTCGGCGTGCGTTACGTGCTGCCGCTCCTGCCATTCCTATGCGCCGGAATCGGCGTGCTCTTCGTGACGCGCCAGTCACGCAAGGAAGGCACGCGCCCGATCGCATCGGTCGCCGCCGTGCTCGTCCTGCTGGCCGGCGTCGAGGGCGTGCGCGCGCTTCCGTACCCACTGTCGTTCTTCAACGTTTTCGCGGGAGGCCCCGGCCGCGGTGATCGCATCGTCAACGACGCGAACGTGGACTGGGGTCAGGGGCTCGTCGCATTGCGGGACGAACTGCAGAAGAGAGGTATCCGCAAAGTTCATCTCGCCTATCACGGCACCATCGATCCGCGGCTCTACGGCATCGACTACGTGCCGTATGTCGGCGGGCAGCCCGGCCCCGAAAGCGACTACCTCGCGATCAGCAGCTACTACCTCGTGGGGTTGCCCGCGCGCATGACGACCTATCTCGGGCAATCGGAGCGGAGCATCGTGCTGAACATGGGGCCGCTGCTTCAGGTCGAGCCTCTCGCCCGGCCCGCCGGCTGCATGTACCTCTTCAAGATTCGCTGAGCGCTCGGGCTCGTCTCGCGACGACTACAGGGTCTCTTCGCAGATCCAGAGCATCTCTTCGCCGGTGGGACTCAGGACGCGGTGCACCGGCTTCGAGAGGCCCCACTCGCCGGGGCGGACGACGAAGACGACGCGGTCCGGTTGGCGATCGGCCGAGAGCGCCTTCAGCTCGTCGATCGTCGCCTGGTCCACGATGAAGTGGTAGAGGCCGAAGCGAGCAACTTCCTCGAAAGCTCCCGGCACGATCCGCTTCTCGGCTCCAAGCCATTCCTTCGGCTCGATGCCGGCGCCCATCGCGACGATCACCCAGGGCTGATTCATTCCCGTGTGGGTGATGTAGAGCGGCACGCCCCGTTGCGCGTAGGACTTCAGCGTCGGGCCGGCTTCCAGCAACGCGTTCTGGTACTCGATCTGGATCTGGCGGTCGCGAGGACCCGACCGAAGAAGTCGCGAGCGAAGGTCGCTCCCTGTACGAGAGCCGCCGCCATCAACGCGATCGCCGCGAGTCGGACGACCACGACACGATCGCGCGCCGCGTTCAGCAGCAGCGCACTGCCCGCGCCGACCACCAGCGCGAGCGCGGGAAGTCCCGCCGCCGATCGGAGGGAGTTGACGCCGTCCGCGACGCTCACGAGATCCCCGACCGGATAGAGGACGAGCAGGAGCAGGCCCAGCCTCCATGCGGGACGTCGCCACGCCTCTCGAAGCATCGCGCCGGTGCCGAGCAGCAGCCCGGGCAGCATCCACCACGCGAGCGCACCGGCCTTCGCGGGGTTCAGGAAGATCAAGTGGTCTCCGCGCACGAAGAGGAAGTCGGGCAGGAAATGCAGCGTCCAGCGCTCGAGTACCAGGCGTGCGATCGTCGTGATCGGCGCGCCGTCGGGCCAGACCTCGTCATCTGCCAGCGCCGCAGCGAGTCGGGGTCGGTGAAGCTCACCCATGCCATCGGCCCGAAGGTGACGAGGAATCCTGCTGCGAGCAACAGCGTGGCACGGAGTCCCCCGGGCGACGAGATCACTCTTCGCCAATGACTCGGGAAGAGCGCGACGAGCAGGAAGAGCGTCAGCGGCAGCTGCAGGCGGAGCGAGTGGAAGCCGTACGTGCCGATGCCGAACGTGAGGCCGGCCGCGAGCGCCCAGCCCGCGACGGGAGGCGCATCTTCGCCGCTGCGCCCGGGCAGGAGCCGCGCGGCAAGCAGCATCGAGAGCGGAAGCACCGCCTGCAGCGGGCCGAGGCTCGCGCCGGTCCCGAAGTGGCCGAGGAAAATGCTCCACGGTGCGATGGCGAGCGCCGCCGAGGCGAACGCCGCCGCACGCTCGCCATAGAGCGCTCGCGCGACGTGCCAGGTGCAGAGTACGGCGAAGACGCCCGACAGCGCGGCGGGCAGGCGAGTGGTGAAGACGGACAGCCCCCCGATCGCCTGGAAGGGAAGAAGAACGTAGAAGAACGACATCGTCGGGTAGTCGCCGATGTTGCGGCAGTGGAAGACCGGCCACGGTTCGCCGCTCAGCGCCCGTCCCTCGCGGAGCATGCACCACGCGTTCCACGCGCTCAGCGCTTCGTCCTGATTCACCCCGGGCGGAGCGCTCGCGAGCCCGACAAGGCGAAGCGCGCATGCGATGGTGAGGATCGCGAGCAGCCAAAGGCCCGCGCGACCCGGCAGTGCATCGTTCGAAGAAAGAAGTCGCCGGTCGTCCATCGCTCTACTTGTGCCTCTTCACCACCATCACCGTCACGTCGTCCTCGAAAGGCTTGCGCGGCGCGTGCTCGTCGAGACGGCGCATGAGGTCGTCCACGGCTTCCTTGGACGTCATCTTGCGCGTGTCCTTGAGCCACTTGCGCACCTTCGCCATGCCGAACTCCTCGCCCCACGTCGTGCCGCGCTCGACGACGCCGTCGCTGTAGAGCACGAGCGTCGCGCCGCGGTCCACGTGCGTGAAACCGAGCTTGTACGCCGCGGTCGGGTCGGGGCCGAGCACGATGCCGCCCACGGACAGCTCGTGGATGCCGCGATCGTCGAGAATGAGCGCGGGCGGATGCCCCGCGTTCACGTACGCGAAGTTCCCGTTGGACTCGAGCTCGCCGAACATCAGCGAGATGAAGCGCGACGTGAGGCCGCTGCGATGGATGACGCGGTTGAGCTTCTCGATCGCCGCGACGAGCTTGAGGTCGCGCTCGACGCCCATGCGCAGGCCGACGGCCACGTCGCGCGCCTGCAGCGCCGCGGGCAGGCCGTGGCCCGAAGCGTCCGCGACCGCGAGGCCCATGGTGCCGGGCGCGACGGGCAGGAAGTCGTACAGGTCGCCGCCCACGCTCGAGGCCGGATAGCTCTCGGCGTGGATGTCGTAGCCCGCGAACTCGCACTTCGCCGGCGGCAGCAGGCTCATCTGGATCGCGCGCGCCTGCTCGATGAGATCGTGCAGCTCGCTCTTCTCGAGGTGCTGGCGGATCGCGAACAGCAGCGCATTGAGCGCGGCCGCGAACTCGGCGCGCGAGGCGCCCTTCTCGAGCGCGCCGCGAGCGGGCCCGAACATCACGAGCAACGGTCCGTCCACGCCGCCCACGGCGAGCAGCCCCACGCGCTCCGACGACACGTCGCCGACCCACGGCAGTTCGCCGATGTGATCGTCGCCCGTGCTCGCGAAGCGGCGCGCGAGGTCGGCGCCCAGGTCGGCGCGCTTGGCGCCCCACGTCTTGGGCGCGCCGAAGCCGTCCTTCTTGCGCTCGTACAGGTGCACGGCCGTCACGCCGAGCGAGCCCTTCATGCCCTCGAGGAGGGCCGGGGCGATGCGCACCGCGAACGTTTCGCGCTTCTTCACCTTGCCGGCGGCGGCGAGGATCTTCTCGAGGCTGCGATAGAAACTCTTGGTCTGGATCATGTCTCTTTCGTGCGGCTTTCCTGCCGCGTTTCGGACTGCTCGCGCAGCCCGTCGAACGCGAACTTCACGTTGGCGCGATGCACGTCATTCATGGAGTAGTCCGCATCCTTGCCCACATAGCTCATCTTGGCCAGTCGGTCCTGAGTCTCTTCGAGCGACGCGCCCAGCGTGAACGCGTTGCCCACCTCGCTCTCGAGGTGCAGCAGGTAGTCGATGTCGCGCAGCAGGCGCTTGTACGAGTCCGTGCGGCCGCGCGCGATGCCGCCGTGGCCGGGCACGAGGTGCTTCACGTTCTCCTGCTCGAACACCCAGTGCAACGCCTGCATGCTGCGGCGGTACACCCACGGCGGTCCGTCGAGCCACGGGATCTCGATGTCCGAGAGCGTATCGCCCGCGACGAACAGCCCGATTTCGGGAAAGTAACAGGCGATCTGGCTCGGCGAGTGGCCGGGCACGTCGTACACGAGCACTTCGCGTCCGCCGATCCGCACGCCGATCGTGCCGCGCAGCGTGAGTGCGGGCGTGAACGCCTCGAACGGGCGCGTCCACGATTCGCCCTCGGACTCGACCCACTTCTTCGTGCTCGCCTCGATGTCCGCCGCGTCGCGTTCGATCTCGTCGCCGAACCCCACGTGGGCGATCGTCGCGGCGGCCGGGAACCACGGCTTGCCGAGCACGTGATCCCAGTGCGGGTGCGTGAAGACGAGCGTGGTGTTTTCGAAGCGCGGCGCCTGCCGCTCGACGAACGCCGCGATGTCGGACAGTTCCGAGGGCAGCACGCCCGGGTCGAACACGATCGCGTTCCCGTCGTGGATGACGACGGTCGAGTTCATCTGGCAGCAGCGGCTCTGGCGGACGAACACGCCGTCGCCGAGGTCGGTCCACGCGGACATGAGGGCAGCTTTCGGGAAGGGTTCCGAGGCGCGGCGCCGAGGGGGATGCGGCCTCCGCGAAGGGCAGGGCGAGCGGCAGAGTGGCGCAGTGGAGTGCCGGTCGCAACCCCGGAACGCGAGTCGCCGCGGACCACCGCAGACCGTCGCGCGCCTCGTCGCCGACGTCCGAGACCGCGTGCTACCGGCCCTTCGTCCTGCGCTCGATGGCGCGCGCCGACGGGACTACTGGTTCCGGAACCAGTAGTCCCATTGAATCGCGAGGGACTTGCGCGTTGCCGGTGCCACATTGCGGCGCGCGGACGCGAAAGCAATCGCCCCGCCGGCCTTCGAGGCCCGCGGGGCGATCTGCGTCAGCGTGCGGCGGCGATCAGTCCGTCGTGCTCGGCACCACGATCCGCCCCGCGATGATCTCCGCGGCCAGCGAGTCCACGCGCGCCTTCACGGCGTCGGGGATCAGCGCCTTGTTGTGGTCGTCGTACACCCACTTCACGCCGTCTTCCTTGAGGCCCAGGTGCTGCACGCCACCGACCAGCGTGCCCTGCTGCGTCGCGCGGATGGCTTCGAACACCGCCGTGTCCACGACCTTCACCATGGACGTCAGGATGAAGCCGGGCGCGTCCTCGTACTGGTCCTTGTCCACGCCGATCGCCAGCTTGTTCAGCTCGCGCGCGGCTTCGAACACGCCGAGGCCGGTCGAGCCGGAGGCGTGGTAGATCACGTCGGCGCCGGCGTGGTACTCGGCGAGACCGAGTTCCTTGCCCTTCGTCGGGTCCTTGAACGCGGCGCCCGTGTTGCCCGCGTACTTCACGAGCACTTCGACCTTCGGGTTCACGGCCTTCGCGCCGGCCACGTAGCCCGCCTGGAACTTGCGAATCAGCGGCACGTCCATGCCGCCGACGAAGCCGATCTTGCCGGTCTTCGACGTCATCGCCGCGAGCGCGCCCACGAGGAACGAGCCTTCCTCTTCCTTGAACGTCAGCGCGACCAGGTTGGGCGGCAGCGAGTCGCCCGTGACCGTGAAGTCCACGCACGCGAACTTCTTGTCCGGGAATTCCTTCGCCAGCGCGCGGATGTCGTCCGAGAACAGGAAGCCGACGCCGAACATGATCTTCGCCGGGCCGGCCGCCAGCTGGCGCAGCTGCACCTCGCGGTCCGCGCCCTCGCTCGTCTCGAGCGTGGTGAAGTGGACGCCGAGTTCCTTCTGCGCGCGCTCGAGGCCCGCGTACGCGGCGTCGTTGAACGACTTGTCGCCACGGCCGCCGACGTCGAACACGAGTCCGACTTCGAGCGGGGCGTTGGCGTCGGCGGGCTTGTCAGCGGTCTTGCTTGCGCACCCGGCCAGGAGCAGAAGGCTTGCGGCGAGCGCCAGCGGTGCGGCGAGGAGTTTGCGGACGAGCATCGGTTTCTCCCGTGAACTCGTGGATCGGCGCCATGGCCTGTGCCCGGCGGCCGAGGTCGTAGCAGCGGCGGCAGCGCGCTTCGTAGAGATCGGCGCCGCCCACCACCACGCGGCCGCCCTTGGCGACCTTGCGGTAGGTGCGGTTGGCCGGCGAGCCGCACACCATGCAGATGGCGAGCGTCTTGGTGATGTACTCGGCGATGGCCAGCAGCTGCGGCATGGGCTCGAACGGCTGGCCCATGTAGTCCTGATCGAGGCCGGCCACGATGACGCGCTTGCCCTGCCGCGCCAGTCGCTCGACCACGTCGAGCAGTGCCGGCCCGAGGAACTGGCCTTCGTCGATGCCGATGACCTGCGCCTCGTGCGCCCAGCGCAGGATTTCCTTCGCGGTCTTCACGGACCGGGAGGGAATGCGCAGATCGCTGTGCGAGACGATGTGGTCCTTGGCGTAGCGGTCGTCGATGATGGGCTTGAAGATCTCGACGCGTTGGCGGGCAATCTGGGCACGGCGGAGTCGCCGGATCAGCTCCTCCGTCTTGCCGCTGTACATGCTGCCGACGACGACTTCGATCCAGCCGGAACCTGAGCGTGGCGGAATGTGTTCATCCATGGTGGGCGCAGGCCAGGTGGCCCCGCGGAAGGTGTCAATCGCGCCGCCGTCGCCGCGACCGGGAACGCACGCCCGTCTCGTTCGTCCATTCCGCCGACCGGTCACCGGAGGAGGTCCCACCATGCATCGCATCGCCCGACGACTCGCCCTGCTCGCATTCGCCGCGCTCGCGCTCTCCGCGGCGCAGGCGGCGCGCCCGCTGTTCGCGCGTGCCGCGGACCTCTCCACGCCGGACCGCGCGCTCGAGGGGATCTGGCGGTTCGACGCGAAGCACTCCGACGACCCGGCCAAGGCGATGCCGCGCGGCGGCCCGGGCGGCGGCCCCGGCGGCGGTCCCGGCGGACGTGGCGGTCCGGGCGGACGCGGCCCGGGCGGCGGCATGGGCGGCCCGCCGATGGGCGGCGGTCCCGGTGGCGGCGGTCCCGGCGGCATGGGCGGCCCGCCCGACCGTGACGGCACGAGCGAACAGGGCGAGAACGGCGAGGGCCCCGGCGGCGAGCGCCGCGAGGACCCGATGCGCCGGATCATGCACCCGGGCGCCCAGCTCGTGATCTTCGTGCTGTCCGAGAACGTCGAGATCACCGAGGACGAGCGGCCCGCGCTCACGTTCGCGCTGCAGGACTCGCTCGACGCGCACGGCCGCGTGCAGGAACTGCCCGGCCCGGTGGCGCGCTGGAAGAACGGCTCGCTCGTGACCACGCTGCCGCTCGGCCGCTCGGGCGCGCTCGTGGAGACGTACGAGTTCTCCGCCGACGGCCGCACGCTGACCGTGCGGGCGAAGGCCACGGGCGGCCCGAAGGGCGCCCCGGCGATCGAAGCTCAAGCGCGTCTACCAGCGCTACGACGGCGAGTAGCGCTTCGCACCCTGCCGCCCCCGCTCGACCGTGCCCCGGCACGATCGAGCGGGGGCGATTTTTTTCATGTGATGCCCAGGCCGCGCGTGCGACATATTCTGCGGACAGTCCCGATGGTTCCCTCGGCCGGAGGCCCCGATGCGCCGCTCGCACCTCGCTGGATTCGCCGTCACCGTCGCATGGTCGCTGCTCTCGTTCGCCGCCACCGCCCTCGCGCAGTCCACGACGGGACTGGTGCCGCTCACCGACATGGGAGCGGGCACCTACCTCGGGTACTCCGGTGGCCTGTACGGCGGCGGCAGCAACGTGCCGCCGGCCGCGCACCTGACGGCCGCGCTCGCCAAGGCCGCCGAGATCGTCCCGCGCGACGCCGCGGGCGCCCCGAACGCGAACGGCTGGATCGGGATGATCGCCGTGGGCATGTCGAACACGACGCACGAGTTCGGCGCGTTCGAGCGCAACGCGGACACCGACACCACGCGCAACGCGCGCGTCGTGCTGATCGACACGGGCTTCGGCGGCATGTCGGCCGACGTGATCGCGAACCCGCTCGCGCCCTACTGGACCACGATGAACCAGCGCATCACGGCGATGGGGCTCACGGCGGCGCAGGTGCAGGTCGCGTGGCTCAAGGAAGCGATCCCGGGACCGGCGAACGACTTTCCCGTGCACGCGCTCGCGCTGCGCGATTCGATCGCGCACGTCGTGCGCAACCTCCACGACAAGTTTCCCAACCTGAAGATCGTGTATCTCTCGAGCCGCATCTACGGCGGCTACCAGCTGCAGGGCGGCACGAGTCCCGAGCCGCAGGCGTTCGAGTCGGGCTACTCCGTGCGCTGGTTGATCGAGCAGCAGATCGCAGGCGACCCGCTGCTCAATCACGACGCGGCCGCGGGCCCGGTGCGCGCGCCGCTGCTGCTGTGGGGCCCGTACCTGTGGGCGAACGGCACGTCGCCGCGCGCCGACGGGCTCACGTGGCCGATCACCGACATCGAGACGGATCGCGTCCATCCGGCGCCGTCCGGCGAGCAGAAGGTCGCGGGACTGCTGAGCGCGTTCTTCGCATCGGACGTCACCGCGGCGTCGTGGTGGCCGGCGCAGCCGGGCGCACGGCTGCGCGTGTTCGACGCGACCGACGACGCGCACGTGAGCGCGGCGTTCCCGTCGACCAACTACGGCGCCTCGACGTTGCTCTACGCGTCGCAGGGCACGGACGTGCGCGCGATCCACCTGAAGTTCGACACGCACGGCGTGCTCGCCGACTCCGTGCTGCTCGCCAAGCTCAGCCTGCGCGTGCTCACGATCGGAGGCGGTCAGTTGCGCCGCCTCGACGACTGGTCGTGGAACGAGGGCAGCGTCACTTCGGCGACCGCTCCAACGCTGGGCCCGCTGCTCATGAGCCTGCCGCAGTCCTCGCGCGACGGCACGTGGGGCGCGAACGTCACCACCACGGTCCGCGCGGACTCCGTGGGCACCGTAGGCTTCACGCTCACGACTCCCTCGATCAATCCGACCGACTACTGGAGCAAGGAAGGCGGCCACGCGCCGCGCCTCGTGCTCGTCGTCACGACGCCGCCGGTCGCGGGAGTGACACCGGGCGGCGCGACGGCGGCACGCCCGCGCCTGGGCTTCGCGTCGGCGCATCCGGCGGCTTCGCGGCTCGCGATCGCGTTCGAGCTGCCGCGCGCGGGCGAGGCGCGGCTCGCGCTGTACGGCGTCGACGGCAGGCTCGTGCGGACGCTCGCGCAGGGCGTGCGAGCCGCCGGACGTCACGAAATCGTGTGGGACGGCCGCGACGATCGGGGGGCGACGGCGCCGCCCGGCATCTACTTCGCGCGGCTTTCGGCGGGAAACACGCACGAGTCGAAGCGCGTGGTGATGCTCGGGCTCTGAGCCGCGCCCCGCGAGGGAGGGAAGTCGAGAGGGCGAACGGCGCGAGAACGCGCTGCGGGAGTAAGCTGCGCCTGCCGATTCCTCGGGCAGGAACCCCCTTCGACTTCCCTTCGCGCAGGAGAGCGCCATGAGCGACCCCGCGATCACCTATCTGTTGAAGCAGCTCCATCACAAGCTCGAGCTCACGCCGGAAGTCAGCGAGAAGGATCGCGAGCTGCTCCGTCAGCTCGCCGCCGACATCGACGGCGTGCTCGCGGACGGCAAGGTCCCCGCGGCGCACCAGCCGCCGCTGCTCGCGCGGCTGCAGGACGCGATCACGCAGCTCGAAGCCGAACACCCCGACGTCACCGCGATGCTCGACGGCGTGAGCCGCAAGCTCTCGGACATGGGCATCTGAAACGCGAACGGCCGCTCCCGAAGGAGCGGCCGTCCTGCTTTCCTGCCGCGACGAGCGATCCGCCGCGACCGCGTTTCAGCGCGAGCGTGAGACCAGCGAGAACATCGCGCCACGCGGGTCCATGCAGTTGGCGATGAAGCTTCCTCCGGGCACCTCGTGCGGGCCGTTCAGCAACTGGCCGCCGCGCGCCTTCACGCGTTCGATCGCCGCGTCGAGCGTCGGCACCGTGAAGTAGTACGCCCAGAACGCGCTCGGGAAGTGCGCCGGCTTGGTCATCATGCCGCCCACCGGCGCGCCGCCGGTCGCGAACGTCTGGTAGACGCCCATCGGGCCCATGTCGACGGCCATGTCCTTCGTCCAGCCGAACAGTTCCGAGTAGAACGTCCACGCCTCGTCGGCGTTGCCCGCGTGCAGTTCGCGCCAGCCCACGTGCCCCGGAGCGTCGGGCGCGATCTCGGGCAGCGGC
Organism: Candidatus Eiseniibacteriota bacterium; assembly: GCA_016710095.1. GTDB lineage: Bacteria > Eisenbacteria > RBG-16-71-46 > RBG-16-71-46 > RBG-16-71-46 > CAIXRL01. Next base: position 17,507 of record JADJLL010000050.1, read on the forward strand.
TCCTTGCTGATCGGCGTCATGATCTGGAAGGCGGCGCCGTGCGGATCGGCCACGACCGCGAACCGTCCGACGGTCGGGATGTCCTCGGGCGCGCGGTGCACCACACCGCCCGCGGCCTTCAGCCTCTCGATCATCGCGTCCACGTCCGCGACGCCGATGTAGCCGATCCAGCATTCCGGGACGCCCGCGGCACACATCTCGGGCGACAGCTGCAGTACGCCGCCGGCGTTCACGCCGCCGGACGAAAGAAGCGTGTACGGCACGCCGGACGACGGCATCGCCGCCGCGGTCCAACCGACGACGTGCGAGTAGAACTCGATCGCCGCGGCGCTGTCGGCCGTCATGAGTTCGTACCAGATGAAGATGCCCGCGGGACGGGTCGTGCTCATGCGTGACTCCAGGGGTTCGAGGTGAGGGGCGGGATTTCGGCGCGGGGAGCGCGGGAGATGGCGCGGAACTACGCGCCGTCCGGAATCTCGGGCTCGACGAGGTTCGCGAGCATCGCGAGCGACTCCTGCCAGCCGAGGTAGCAGAACTCGACGGGGATCACGGCGGGAATGCCTTCCTGCACGATCTCGAGCTCGGTGCCGCACAGCACCTTCTTCAGCTTCACGGTCACGTTCATCTGGCCGGGCAGGTTCGGGTCGTCGAACTGGTCGTTGTAGCGGAGGAGTTCGCCGGGAACGAGTTCGAGGTACGTGCCGCCGAACGACATCGACTTGCCCGTGCCGAAGTTCGTGAACGACATCTTGAACGTGCCGCCCACGCGCGCATCACAGTGGTGCGACTTCGCCGTGAAGCCGTACGGCGGAAGCCACTTCACCTGCGCGTCGGGATCGAGGAACGCGCGGTAGACGCGATCGGGGGGACAGCGCAGCACGCGGTGCAGCCGCACGGTTCCGGTGGTCTCGGACATGGTCAATGCTCCTTCGGGTGGTTGGGATGGAACAACAACTCGACGTAGCGCTTCAGGTGATCGACGGAATCTTCGGCGACGCTCGCGCTGCCGCGCGCCTTGGCGAGGATGAACGCGCCCTGCAGCACGGCCTGCGTGTGCAACGCGAGGCTCTCGGCGGTCCACGGCGCGTCGGGCGCGTACTTCTCGCGCGCGAGCGCGATGTCGCGCGCGACCTCGGACGCGTGGCCGCTGATGCTGCGGTCGCACGCCTCACGGATGGCGGGATTGGTGTCGTACGTCTCCTGCACCATCGTGCCGACGAGGCAGGTGAACTCGGGCACCCGCCCCATGAGGATGGACTTGCGGAAGTCGATGTAGCCGAGCACGCGCTGCAGCGGATCGTCGGCGCGGTGGTAGGGCGCCGCGGCGAAGAACGCGTCGGTCACGGTGGACCAGTGCCGCGCGGCCTCGACCGCGAGCTGCTCCTTGGACTCGAAGTGGTGAAAGAAGCTGCCCTTGCTCAGGCCGGCGGCGGCGCAGATGTCGTCCACGCGCGTCGCCGAGTAGCCGCGCGCGCGGATGACCTGGAGCGCGGCGTCGAGCAGCCGGGTGCGCGAATCAGCGGTGGGAGCGTTCATGGCCGGGAACCATACCGACCGGTTGGTATGGTCGGCAAGGGAAATGTCGCGGGCGGCCGTCCCAGTTCGGGAGGCCGCCCGCGGACTGCGAGAACCGATGCCTACCGCAGGCGCGCCAACCGATCGGTGCGCGTGCCGAACGGCGTGCTCAGGCGGACGAAGTACAGGCCGGCGCCCACGGTCGAGCCGTCGGTCGTGCGGCCGTTCCACTCGGTCGAGTAGCGGCCGGCGGAGAAGACACCTTCGATCGCCCACAGACGGCGGCCCGAAAGGTCGAGCACTTCGAGGCGGGCATGTCCTTCACGCGGGAGCGTGAACGACAGGCGCGTGTTCCCGGCGCTCGGGTTCGGAGTCGGCGACGCGAGCGCGAACGCCAGCGGGCCGTCGTTGACGCCGGCCGTGCCGAGGCTGATCGAGAACAGGCTGTTGCTGATGTCGAAGCCGCTCAGGTGCGCGGCGTCGTACGCCGTCACGCGGACCACGGCGCTGTCCGAGCTGATGCTCGGCAGCGTCCACGCGTAGGTGCCCGAGTTCGGCAGGCCACCGGCCACGCGAATCCAGGGGCCACCGACGCCGTGCGACGAGTACGCGATCGTGATCGAGTCCACGCCGGCGTTGTCGGACGCATTCCACGTCACGTCGTGCGTGCTTCCGGCGGCCCAGGACTCGCCACCCAGCGGCACTTCGACCGCGACCACGGGAGGCGCGACGTCCGTGAAGAGCGGCGAAATCGTGTGGTTCGCGGAGACGTTGCTGAACGTGTAGTTCGAGACCGCACCCACGCCCACGCCATCCACGATCACGTTGCCGATGCCCCAGCCGCTGCCGGGTGCGATCGTGAACGCGCTCGAGAAGCCCTCGATCACGTCCACGAGGCCGCTCGGCGAGATCGTGCCGCCCGTCGCGCCCGAGGCCGCGATCTGCCAGTAGTCGAACGTCACGTTCGTGGCGCTCGAATCCGATCCGAGGTTGCCCGCCGCGTCGCGCGCACGGACGCGCAGGCGCGCCTGGCTCGTGCCGGGAGCGGGGACGCTCCACAGCATGCTGCCGGTGTTGGAGAGCCCCGTCGCGAGGTTGGTCCAGCTCGTGCCGCCGTTGGTCGAGTACGCGACGTCCACCGTGGTCACGCCGACGTTGTCCGTCGCGGTCCAGGTGATGGCGTGCGTGGAGCCGACCTTCCAGGACTCGCCGCCGTCAGGCGAGGTGATCGTCGCGACGGGAGGAGTGCCGTCCGCGGGGCCGGAGTTGAAGAAGGTGTGCACGAACGTGTTGCCGCCGGTGCTGTTGATGTTGCGGATCGTGTCCACGCCGCCCGGTTCCCACGTGGCGGAGATGTACACCTGGCCGCTCGCGACGTAGTCCTGGCCCGCGACGGGCGCGACGCCGGACCCGGTCTCGGTCCAGTAGGTCTTCATGTTCGCCGCGTGCAGGCGCGTGAGCGCGGCCGCGGTCGGGTGGCCGTACGAGTTGCCGTTGCCGCACGAGATCACGCCGAGCTGGGCCTGGATGGCGGCGAGGATCGAGGCGTCGCTCGAAGTGGCGGAGCCGTGGTGGTGCACCTTGTAGACCTCGGCCGTGCCGATCTCGGTCGCGACGATCGGCTCGACGATGGGCTGTGGGCTCAGGCCGGGCATGTCGCCGCCGAACGTCTCGTCGAACTCGCCGTACTTGACCTTCAGCATCAGGCAGAGCGCGTTCTCGTCGCCCGAGACACCGGAGGCGCCTGCGCCGGCGAGGTCCACGACCTTGATGGTCACGGGGTGCGCCGAAAGGGAGTCGAGCGTGATGACCTGGTTCTTCACGAGCGTCTTGCGATTCACGCCGAGCGTGTTCTTGTAGTTCGTGTACGTCGCGGTCGTGTACGAGCCGCCGCGGTCCCAGCCGTTCGCGATGGTGATGCCCGCCGACGCGATCGCGACAGTGTTGCCGATGTGGTCCGCGTGATAGTGGCTCGCAAAGTGGTGATCGATGTGCGTGACGCCGAGCGCCTGCAACTGCAGCACGACCGACTTGCCGATGGCCGTCGGATGCGAAGGCGAGACTCCGTTGTCGATCATCACGACCTGACCGAGCGGCGTGACGATGAGCGCGCCGTCACCCTGGCCGACGTCGAGGTGATAGATCTGGAGGCGGCCGTTCGGCGTCACGGCAGCCGAGGCCGGCGCGGCGAACGTCGCGAACGTGACACTGGCGCACACGGCGGCGAGCGCCGCACGCAAAGAGCGGATCGGGGGCATTCGGTCTCCGCGGTTCCAGCACTGCCTCGGGGGCGAACGCAGGACCGTCGAGATGTGGACGAGCTGTTGGCCAACGATGTGAAGGCAGTCAACACGTCCCGAGTCGCCGATAAGGCTACCAACGCTTCACGGTCAGGGTCCACCCGTAAGGCCGTCGAAGGCCGGGCTTGCACGATCCGGACAGCTTGGAAGGCACGAAAAAACGCCCGGAGTCGATGAGCGACTCCGGGCGTCTCTTCTTTACTGCGTGCGACTAGCGGATGCGGGTCTTGAGCTGGCCCCACGTGGTCGTGCTGACCGGCGTCGGGTTGACGGACTCGAGGAACAGCACCGCGTCGTCGTAGTCGTTGTCCGAAGTCGCGACCGGGGAATCTTCCCAGGCCAGCCACCACGAACCGCTGTTGAAGCCGGTGCCGGCGTAGGTCAGAGCCTGCGCCGCGCTGCCGGCGTTGCGCACGTCCTGCGTGTAGAACAGGCCGCCGGGGCCCTGCAGGTAGTAGCCGAAGTTCGAACGGTCGGCGCCGAGATACGTCACCTGTCCCACGTTGACGGCGTTGGCGTCGTTCAGGTTCACGACGACGCGGGTCGGAAGGTTGCGGAACGAAGCCGTCGCGAACCAGCCGGTCGCCGCAGCGCCCGGGAACACCTGGTACAGCACCGGCGAACCCGCAGCCGCGTTGTAGATGCCGATCGTGTTGCTCGCGGCGTTGCCGGCGAGTTCGATCTGCAGCGAGAACGTGGAGTTGTTCGACACGGTCGTGGACCACGACTGCACGGCGTTCTGGTCCGTGAGGACGTTGATCGATTCGCCCTGGCTGTTCAGGTAGCCCTGAAGGGTTCCACCCTGAACGGCAATCTGCGGAACGCGCAGCGCGGCGAAAGCGGAGCTGGCCAGCGCGACGAGCATCGCGGCGCTGAAGACAATGGTCGCAACACGCTTCATGGTTCGGCCTCCCTCGAGTAGTGAGCTTCTGCATTGATACGGCGCGGGGGGCACCGGTCCGCCCAGGCGGATGGACTGTCCCTGACCGGACGACGACGAGGGGAAAATAACACGGCCGGGCGAGTTTCCAACGAAAAGAAACGTGTTGGGCGACGGAAATCTTTCAAAACCCTTGTCAGGCCCCCCTCCGAACAATCACTCTTATGTGCCGGTAATGTCCTGGCCCCCGCTTCCCGGTCACGTGTTCCCGCCTTACGGCGGGACGCATGTCTGCTGGAACCCATGGCTTGCCACTTTCGCGGTCTCTTCCCCGCTCGAACCTCTCTGCCCTCCGCGGAGGTCATGGTGCTGCTGAAGCGAGGCGGCTTTGCGCCGTTTCGAAATATTTTCGCGATGGGTCTGGCGCTGCTCCTTTGGAGCGCGTGGACCGGTCCCGCGGCGGCAGCCATCTCGGTCGCGCTGTCTCCGGCGCTCCAGACCGTGGCGCCCGGCGGCGACTTCGACGTGCGCGTCGAGATCCCTTCCGCGGGCTCGGCCTTCAACGCCTACGAGGTGGTCGTGCAGTACGACCCGGCAGTGCTCACGTTCCTGCCCCAGTCGCCGACCTCGCTGCAGCAGGGCGCGCTCATGCTGGGAGGATGCTCTCCCGCGAGCACGTTCCACCTCTTCGCCGCCGCAGGTGACAGCCTGAGCATCACGAACTCCTCCTTTGTAATGGAGGCTCGCTCACCGGCCCGGGAACGCTCTACACGCTGCGCTTCCGGGCGTCGAACACGCCGCAGGTGACCTCGCTCTCGATCCGCTTCAAGGAGTTCTTCTCCGCCGGCATCCTCGTCACGCCCGTCACCGCGACGAGTTGCCAGGTCGGCATCGGCATTCCGCTCGACGTGCCGGCGCGCGAACCCGGTTCGCTGCGCGTGCAGGCCGATCCGAATCCGGCGTGGGGGAGCGTGCGGCTCACGATCAGCGGCGCGGGCTCCGGTCCTCGCGACGTGGACGTGCTCGACGTCACCGGCCGCGCGGTGCGCCACCTTTCGCGTGGCATGAACGTGCCCTCGGGCGGCGGTTCGCTCGTCTGGGACGGCACCACCGATTCCGGCGCGCGCGTTCCGGCGGGCATCTATCTCGTCCGCGTGCGCAGCGGCGCCGAATCCCGGCTCACTCGCATCGCGTGGCTGCCATGAGCGACGTCCGGTCGTTCGGCCGCTGCTCGGCATTCCGCCGCCATGCCGCTCGCGGTGGCGCTCGTCCTGGGGTCGCGCTGGCGCTGGCGGCCCGCTCGCGCGCAGACGGTGCGCACGGACTTCTTCGTCACGAACGGCCAGGTGAACGCGCAGGTCGTGCGCGACGGACTGCTCTACGTGGGTGGCGCCTTCACGCAGGTCGGCGCCGTGACGGGCGCGGGCCTGCCCATCGACTCGACCACCGGACTGCCCGATCCCGGCGTCCCGCGCGTGACTGGCGTCGTGTACGCGGCCGAGAGCGACGGCGCGGGCGGCTGGTTCATCGGCGGCCAGTTCACGTCGGTGGACGGCGTCGCGCGCGCGAATATCGCGCACGTGCTCGCGGACCACTCCGTGGATCCGTGGAACCCGGGAACGAACGGCGCGGTGCGCGCGCTCGCGCTCTCGGGCTCGCAGCTCTTCCTGGGCGGCGACTTCACCGTGCTCGGTTCGACCTCGCGCACGCGCGCGGGCTGCGTGGACGTCACCACCGGCGTCGTGACTTCCTGGAATCCGAACGCGAACGGCACCGTGCGGGCGATGCACGTGTCGGGCTCGTTCATGATCGTGGGTGGGCAGTTCACCACGATCGGCGGTCAGGCCCGCAATCGCATCGCCGAACTCAATCTCACGACGGGAGCTGCGAACGCGTTCTGGAATCCGAACGTGAACTCGTCGGTCTTCGCGCTCGAGGTGTCCGGCAACACGCTCTACGTGGGCGGCCAGTTCACGAACGTCGGTGGGCAGGCGCGCAACCGACTCGCTGCGGTCAACCTCGCGACCGGCAGCACCCTCGCGTGGAATCCGAACCTGAACGGAAACGTGAACGCGATCGTGAACGACTCGGGGACGGTCTACGCCGGCGGCGCGTTCAACGCGGTCGGTCCTGCGATGCGCAACCGCATCGCGGCGGTGGATTCCACCACGGGGTTCGCGACCGCGTGGAACCCGAACGCGAGCGCGACGGTCCAGACGCTCTGGCTCGCCGGCGAATCGATCTACGCTGGCGGCGACTTCCTGAGCATCGGCGGACAGGCGCGCAGCCGCATCGCGCAGCTCGACCGCACGACGGGGCTCGCGACGGACTGGAACCCCACGGCGTTCAGCACGGTCAACGTGATCGCGGCGGCCATGCCCGAGGTGTTCGTCGGCGGAGCGTTCACCGCGGTCGGCGGTGTCGCACGCAACAACCTCGCGGCGATCGACATCGCGACGGGCCAGGCGACGTCGTGGAATCCCGACGTCAACAACCAGGTGCAGGCGCTGCTCGCCGGGCCCGGCTCGCTCTACCTCGGCGGTAACTTCACGACGATGGGCGGCCAGATCCGCAACAGCGTCGCGTCCGTGGACTGGACGACCGGCGCCGCCACGGCGTGGGACCCGAACGCGAACGGCCAGGTCTCGGCGCTCGCGCGCCTGGACTCGACGATCTACGTGGGCGGACTCTTCACGAGCGTGGGCGGTCAGTCCCGCACGAACGCGGCCGCGCTCGACTCGACGACGGGCCTCGCGGCGGCGTGGCTGCCGGAGCCGGACGATCAGGTCTTCGCGATCGAGCCGGCGGCGTACGTCGATCTATCTCGGCGGCAGCTTCCTCAACGTGGGCGGCGAACCGCGCACGTTCGTCGGCGAGGTGGACGCGTCGACCGGCCTCGCGACGACCTGGGACCCGAACGCGGACGGCACCGTGCGCGCGATCTTCGCGACGTGCGACCGCGTCTACGTGGGCGGCTTCTTCACCTTGATCGGCGGCGCCTCGCGCAATCGCCTCGCCGCGCTCGATCCCGTCGACGGCGGCCGCGCTCGCGTGGAATCCCAACTCCGACGGACCCGTCTTCGCGCTCACCTCCGCGCCCGGCGCGATCTACGTGGGCGGCGTGCTCACCTCGGTCGGCGGCCAGCCGCGCAGCCGCGCCGCGGCCGTGAACCCGAGCACCGGCGCCGTGACGAGCTGGAATCCCGCGCCGAACGGCACCGTGCGCTCGATCGCCGTGGCGCCGGCCGACGTGCTGCTCGGCGGCGCGTTCACCGGCCTCGGCTCGGTCGCCTCGGGCAATCTCGCCGCGGTGTCGCCCGACGCGACGATCAGCTGCCCGCTCATCACGATCGGTCCCGCGCTCACGCCGCAGGGCGTCGTCGGCGTGTCGTACTCGCTCGTCCAGACGCGCACCGGCGGCACCGCTCCGTTCTGCTGGAGCGTCTCGAGCGGCACGCTGCCCGCGGGCCTCACGCTCGACCGCTCGACCGGCGCGATCTCCGGAACGCCGTCGGCGACCGGTGTGACCGCGGTGACGATCACCGTGCGCGACGTCAACGGCTGCACGGGCACGCTCGTGCGCTCGTTTGTGATCGCGGGCGCACCGGCCGTGACGGCGGTCGTGCCGCAGACCACGGGGCTTTGCCTCAATCCCGCGCAGGCGTGCGTCACCGTTCCTTTCGCGCTCACGCGCGGCGAGTCCACGCCGCTGCGCTCCGTCACGGTCACGTTCCACGTCGAGTCCGCGAAGCTCGCGCTCTGCGCGCCCGGACCCGTGGGCAACAGCATCCACGCCGGCGACTGGGCGGCGGGCTTCCCGAACATGTCGTTCAGCGCCGTCTCGAACGGCGGCGGCTCGTACACCGTGCACCAGGCGATCACGTCGGGCGCGTGCGGTCCGACGACGGGCGGCACGCTGTTCGCGCTCGACCTCCAGTCGCTCGGCTTCGACGGCACCGCGGCCGTGACGCTCGACGAAGTCGTCGCGCTCGCGTGCGACGGCTCGCCGCTCGCCGTGAACCTCGGCGCGGCCGGCTCGATCAACGGCTCGACCACGCCGATCGTCGTGCTGCCCGCGTCGCTGCCCAACACGCTCACGGGCGCCGCGTACAGCGAGACGATCACGTCGACGCCTTCGGCCCCCGGCACCACGTTCGCGATCACCGCGGGCACGCTGCCGCCCGGCCTGACGCTGTCGCCGGCCGGCCTGCTGAGCGGCGCGGTCACCGCGGCGGGCACCGACACGTTCACGATCACCGCGACCGACGCGGGCGGTTGCATCGGCTCGCGCGAATACATCGTGACCGCGGACTGTCCGGCGATCGCGGTCTCGCCGTCCACGCTGCCCGACGGCGCGGTCGGCTCCGCCTACTCGTACGCCCTGTCCGCCACCGCGGGCACGGCGCCCTTCACGTTCGCCGTGATCACCGGCACGCTGCCCTCGGGCCTCTCGCTCTCCGGTGGCGGCGTGCTGTCCGGCACGCCCGACGCCGCGGGGCAGTCGCTCTTCTCGGTCGGCGTCACCGATGCGACCGGTTGCACCGCGTCGGTGGACTACGTCTTCGACGTGTTCGCCGTCGCGCCGGTCTCGACCATCGCGGCCGTGCCCGGTCCGCTCTCGATCTCGAGCGCGAACCCGTGCGTCACCGTGCCGGTCGTCTACACGCGCGGCGAGTCCACGCCGGTGCGTGGCGTGAAGGTCACGCTGCAACTCGATCCCGCGATGCTCTCGCTCTGCACGCCCGCGCATCCCGACTCGAGCATCACGCTCGGTCCGTGGGCCGACGCCTACCCGAACACGATCCTGCAGGTCGTCGCGCTGGGCGGCGGCGCGTACCAGGTGGACCTCGTCACGCTCGGCCTGCCCTGCGGCATCACGACGGGCGGCACGCTGTTCGACGTGCACGTCACGTCGGCCGGTCCCGACGGCGACGCGCTCATCGGCGTCACCGCGGTGAAGTCGCGTGACTGCGACAACACGCCGGTGCCCGTCATGGCGGGCGCGCAGGACACCGTGCGCGTGCACAACACGCCGCTTGCGATCGCGCCCTCCACGCTGCCGAACGCGCTGGCCGGCGTGTCGTACTCGCAGGCGCTCACCGCTTCGGGCGGCGACGCGCCGTACACGTTCTCCGTGCTCTCGGGCGCGCTGCCGGCGGGCCTCACGCTCGACGGCGCCGGCGTGCTCTCGGGAATCGCGACCGTGACGGGCTCGTTCTCGTTCACGGCCGGCGCCGTGGACGACCACGGCGTTCCGGGCTCGCGTGCGTACACGCTCTCGGTCACCTGCTCGCCGATCACCGTGACGCCGTCGTCGCTGCCCTTCGCGCAGGTCGGCGTCCCGTACAGCCAGACGCTGATCGCGACGAGCGCGCTCGCGCCCGTCACGTGGAGCGTCACGACCGGTGCGCTGCCTTCCGGCCTCACGCTTTCGCCCACCACCGGCGAGATCGCCGGCACGCCGCTCGCCGCCGGCTTCGCGTCGTTCACCGCGACCGCGACCGATCCGGCGGGTTGCACGGGCAGCGAGAGCTACGGCCTGTCCGTGTTCCTCGATCCCGCGGCTTCGAACGTCGCCGCGCGCACCAACGGCCTCTGTCTGTCGTCCGTGCATCCCACCGTCAGCGTGCCGTTCCCCTACACGCGCGGCGAGACCGCGCACGCGCGCGGCGTGAGCGTGACGTTCTCGATCGAGACGTCGGTGCTCGCGCTCGTCACGCCGGGTTCGCCCGCGAGCAGCATCCATCCGGGTTCGTGGCTGCTGCCGTACGTCAATCGCACGTTCTCGGTCGCCGACAACGGCGGCGGCTCGTACACGGTGAGCTACGCGCTCACCGGCTCGCCGTGCGGCCCCGACACGTCGGGCACGCTGTTCACCGTGGACCTCGAGGCGGCCGCCGGTGACGGCATCGGCCACCTCACGGTGACGAGCGTGAACGCGTGGGACTGCTCCGGCCTGCCGCTCCCGGTCGTGCCGGGCGCGATCGGCGCGCTCGCGGTGAGCCACACGGCGCCGCCCGCGATCCAGAACCTCGACGCCGCGCAGGTGACGACCGGCAACGACGGTTCGGGCCGCACCGGCATCACGGTCACCTGGAGCACGGCGGAAGCCGGCCGCGTCGCGCTCTACCGCGCGCCGTTCGGCTCGTGGCCCGAATATGACGACGCCGGTGGCGTCACGCCCGACTCGTCGCTCGCACCCTCGGCCCCGTGGACGCTCGTGAGCGCGAACGCCTCGCCCGGCATCGTGGACCATCCGCCGGCGCGCGACTTCTGGCACTACGTCGCGTTCTTCACGGACTCGTGCGGCAACACGTCGGCGGTCTCGAATCTCTCGCGCGGTGCGCTCGACTATCACCTCGGCGACGTCTCGAACCGCGTGACCGCGGGCGCGGGCGACAACCGTGTCGCGCTCGAGGACGTCTCGCTGCTCGGCGCGCACTACGGCATCTCGGGCGCGACGCTCGTGACCGACGGCGTCGCGTACCTCGACGTCGGCCCGACGACCGACGGCCAGACGACCTCGCGTCCGCTCACCGACAACGCGATCGACTTCGAGGATCTCCTCCTCTTCGCGCTCGATTTCCGCACGGTGTCCGCGCCGCAGGACGGTGCGCGCATCGCGGGCGCGCGTTCGACGAACGAAGTGTTCGCGGTCGAGGCGCCGTCGCTGGTCGAGGCCGGACAGACGTTCGACGTGTCGCTCACGCTCGACGCGAGCGGAAGTATGCAGGGCTTCTCGGCCGGCATCGCGTGGAACCCGGAAGTCGTCGAGCCGGTCTCGACGACGAGCGGCGGCTGGATCGAAGGCCAGGGCGGCGTGCTGTTCTCGCCGAAGGCCGGCCGCGTGGACGCCGCGCTGCTCGGCCGCCGTGCGAGCGGAGTCGAAGGCTCGGGCGAAGTCGCGCGTCTGCGCTTCAAGGCGCTGCGCGAGGGCGATCCCGGCATCCGCTGCGCCGACGTGCTCGCGCGCGACGCGAACAATCGCACGATCGAGTCCTCGCGCCTCGCGCGCGAGGTGCGCGAGCTCGTGCCCGCGCGCACGGCGCTGCTCGCACCCGCGCCGAATCCCGCGCGCGGCGCTTCGCTGCTGTCGTTCGCGTTGGCGCGCTCCGGTCCCGTGGACCTGTCGCTCTACGGTGTGGACGGCCGCCGAGTGGCTTCGCTCGCGCACGGCATCTATGCTGCGGGCATGCACCACATCGAATGGAACGGCGAGTCCGGCGGCCGCGGCGCGATCGCGCCCGGCATCTACTGGCTCCGCCTCGAGGCGAGCGGCGAGAAGTTCACGCGCCGGCTCGTGATGCTCCGATGACGCACCGCGCGCGGCGCACGCCGCTCGCCGTCACGCTCTTCGTCCTGCTCGCCGCGCTCGTGATGAGCGCGGCGTGCGCGGCGCCACCGGCCGCCACCGGCGCTCGCGCCGAGAAGCCGCCGGCCGTGATCCCGCCGCCGTCGCTCACGCCGGGACAGCAGCCGCACCTCATGGACTTCATGGACCCGCCGGGCACGAAGCAGGCGTTCCAGCCGTTCATGCTGCACGCGGACCTGTGGACGAACGGCATCGACCAGCGCGCGAAGCTCGACACGGTCGTGTACGCGCTCGAGAACGGCGCGCGCTGCTGTCGCGTGCTGAACGCCGACAGTCTGTGGGCCGTCGACTACACGTGGATCTATCCGCACAGCGTGTTCCCCGAACGGTGGTACGACGCGAAGCAGCTCATGGCGGCCGCGGACTCCATCCGGGTGCCGGACGACGCCGTGATCCAGTTCACGTTCGGCACGTGCCGCATCGGCGTGCGCGCGACGAACTACGAGCAGGCGCGCTCCGAAGCGCTGCGGCTGTGGCCCGCGGAAATGTCCGTGCCGCTCGCCGGACGTCTGAGGCTGAAGCTGGAACGGGCGAAGAAGGTGCTGCGAGGATAACCGGCCGAGTAGGACCACGGGTGCCGGCGGCCGCGGCCGCCTTTCTTGGACGCCCGCCGGTCCCGCCGTATCCTGCCCGCCGTCCCCCTCGGCGGAGGTAATCATGTCGCCCACGCGTATCGGCCGCGAAGTACTCGGAGACCTCGCCGCCTCGTCCCGTCACGAATGGCTGGTCACCAACGGCATCGGCGGCTATGCCGCCGGCTCGGTCGGCGGAGCGCTCACGCGCCGCTACCACGGGCTGCTCATCGCCGCGCGCAAGCCTCCCGTCGAACGCACGCTGCTGCTCGCGAAGCTCGCCGAGCGCGTGCAGATCGACGGCGAGTGGGTGGACCTCGACTGCAACCACTGGCGCGGTGGCACGACCACTCCGCTCGGTCACCTGCATCTCGAATCGTTCGCGCTCGAAGGCGCGGTGCCCGTGTGGACCTGGGCGATCGGCGACACGCGGCTCGAGAAGCGTGTGTGGATGGAGCAGGGGCACAACATCACCTACGTGCAGTACCGGCTCGTCTCGGCGCATGCGCCCGTCACGCTGTCGCTGCGCGCGTTCGTGGACCATCGCGATCACCACGAGACCACGTCGCTCGGTGAGACGCTGGCGGTGATCGAGAACGTGACCGGCGGGCTCGAGATCAAGATGGGCGGCGACACGATGCCGCTGTGGCTGTTCGCCGACGGCGCGGAGTGCAAGCCCGCGCACGTCTGGTACCGGCACTACACGCTCGACGTCGAGACCGAGCGCGGGCTCGACGACGAACAGGACCTCCTGCTCGCGGGCGAGATCGTTCGCACGCTCGAGCCCGGCGAGGCGTTCACGGTGGTCGCGAGCACGCGCCACGACTCCGGCCGCGGCGCGCTGTCGGTGGCGAGCGCGCTGCAGCGCCGCCGCGCGCACGAGAAGCAGCTGCTCGACACGTGGACGAAGGCGCAGGGCAAGCGCGCGAAGGACGCGCCGGAGTGGATCCGCCAGCTCGTGCTCGCCGCGGACGCGTTCGTGGTCGAGCGCGCGCGCACGAACGGCGACGATCTCGTGATGGGCGCTTCGGGTTCGCCGCGCAGCATCCTCGCGGGCTATCCGTGGTTCACCGACTGGGGCCGCGACACGATGATCGCGCTGCCGGGGCTGCTGCTCACGACCGGGCGGCACGAACTCGCGCGTGCGGTGCTCACGACCTTCGCGGCGCACGTGGACCGCGGCATGCTGCCGAACATGTTCCCCGACGACGACTCACCGCCCGAGTACAACACCATCGACGCGGCGCTCTGGTTCTTCCAGGCCGTGCAGTCGTACCTCGAGGCGACCGACGACTCGTCGCTGCTCGAACAGGTGTATCCGGCGCTCGAGGACATCGGCGCGTGGTACGAGCGCGGCACGCGCTTCGGCATCGGCGTGGACCCGCGCGACGGCCTCGTGTCGCAGGGCGCCGACGGCGTCGCGCTCACGTGGATGGACGCGCGCGTCGAGGAGTGGGTGGTCACGCCGCGCCGCGGCAAGCCGGTCGAGATCAACGCGCTCTGGTTCGCGGCGCTCGCCGCGATGTCGCGCTTCGCGCGTAAGCTCGGCCGTCCGCACGAGGCGTACGATGCGCTCGGCCGTCGCGTGGGGCTCGCGTTCGGCAAGTTCTGGAACGAAGAAAAGCAGTGCCTGTTCGACGTGCTCGACACGCCGACCGGCCCCGACGCCTCCGTGCGTCCCAACCAGGTCTTCGCGGTGTCGCTGCCCGACACGCCGCTCGACGCGGCGCAGCGGCGCGCCGTCGTGGACGCGGTCGGGCGCAGCCTGCTCACGTCGCACGGCCTGCGCTCGCTCGCGCCGGGCGAAGCCGGCTATCGCCCGCGCATGGTGGGCGATCGCCGCGTGCGCGACGGCGCCTACCATCAGGGCACGGTGTGGACGTGGCTGCTGCCGCACTACGCGCTCGCGCACTTCCGCGCGTACGGCGACCGAGACGCCGCGCTCGCGGTGCTCGCGCCCTACGCCGATCTCATGAACGCGATGGCCATGGGCACGCTGCCCGAGGTGGCCGACGGTGACGCGCCGCACACGCCGCGCGGCTGCTTCGCGCAGGCGTGGACCGTGGGTGAGACGCTGCGCGCGTGGCACACGCTCGCGGACGCGAAACCCAGGACGAAGCCGCGCGCCCGCGCGGCGGCGCCCAAGCGCGCCAAGAACACCGTGGCCACGAGCGACTGACGCGGACACGTGCCGCTGGAGCGCCGCCGCTCCCGGCCGATACCCTGCGGGGCGCTCGCCGTCCGGGTGAGCGCCCCGGTGCTTTCGACAGACGAGGATCCGTGATGACCGCCCCCTTCGGCCGTTCGCATACCCGCCGTGCCTTGGGCGCGCTGCTCGCGCTCGCGGCCCTGGCTCCGCTCGCGATCGTCCTGCTCACCGGCGCACGCAAGCGTGACGTGCTCCCGCCGATCGTGTTCGTGCAGCGCAACGACGTGCCCGGATCGGGCCTCGTGCCCGGGGTCGGCCCCGCGGGCCGTACCGTGGTGACCGGCGGCCGCCTCGTGGTGCTCGAGCCCGGCGGACGGCTGCATCCGCTCGTTCCCGACGGACAGTTCTTCGACGTCGCCGATCCGGCCGTCTCGTACGACGGACGCTGGGTCGCGTTCGCCGCGGTGACCGCGCGCGACAGCGCGTGGCGCGTGTGGATCTGCGACGCGGGCGGCCGCGAAGTGCGCCCGCTCACGCGCACCGATCGCCCGGCGGTCGGCGGCTCGGCGAAGTTCGCGCGCTACGACGACTTCGATCCGTGCTGGCTGCCCGACGGCCGCGTCGTGTTCGCGAGCACGCGCTTTCCCGTGCTCTCGCAGCAGGGACCGGTCGCGAGCAACCTGTTCGTGACGAACGTCGACGGCACGGGACTCACGCGTATCACGACCGAGCGTCAGGGCGGGGAAGAGCCGAGCGTCGATCCCACCGACGGCCGGTTGCTCTACGCACGCTGGTTCTTCAACCGCTATCGCGCCGCGGACAACGCGGCCGGCATCGTCGCGGGCTTCGAAGGCGCGATGCCCGCGGACACCGTGGACCTCTGGCACGCGGGCGGGATCGAGTACGACGGCGATCACCTGCGCCTCGCGGGCGGCGAGCCGCGCACGCGCAGCGGCCAGCAGGCGTACCAGCCGATCATGCTCCGCGACACGACGTTCGTCGGCGTGAGCGCGCAGCGCACGAATCTCGTGCGCGCGGGCCGGCTCGGCCTCCAGGCGTTCGCGAAGCGCTTCGGTACCGCGCGCCCGCTGTATGGCTGGGGCGCGGCGCAGGGCTGGTCCGCGTGCGCGCCGGTCGCGCTGCCCGACGGCCGCATCCTCTTCAGCATGGACGAGAACGGCACGGGCAACTTCGATCTGTTCGCATGCGACGCGAACGGCGCGAACCTGATGCCCGTCACGATGGCGCCCGGCACGCTCGAGCTGGACGCCGCCGTGCTCGCGGCGCGACCGCTGCCGCCGCCGCCGCTCTACGGCAAGGGCTGGCCCGATCCCGCCGATGCCGCGCCGCGCACTTCGGTCGAGCAGGTGACGAGCGACGAGCGCACGACGCGCTTCGACTGCTTCAACGTGTTCGCGAACGCCGACGTCGACGCGCCCTTCCCCGACGGCCTGCCCGCCCAGCGCGGACTGCACATTCGCTTCTACACCGCGCTGCCGCGTCCCGACGCCGAGGGCGCCGACAGCCTCGTGCTCATGCGCGAGGCCGTCGTGTCGCCGCAGGGCGGCGTGCACGTGGACACCGCGCCGAGCGACCTGCCGATGTTCGAGCAGATCGTGGACGCGAACGGGAAGGTGCTCCGGTCCGCCTCCGGCCCCGCGCACGTCGCCGGCTTCAACTGGACGCGGCCGGGCACGGGCACCAAGTGCGTCGGCTGCCATGCCGGGCACTCGGCGCAGGCCGTGGCCGTGAGCGCGGGCGACGCCGAGTGGTTCACGATCCGGCGCAGGTCGCCTGGCTGGCCGACACGAGCGCGGCCCAGTGGTTGAGACTGGATTGGCAAGAAATCATGGAGACCCGCGCGGTGGTCCTCTATGCTGTGCGCGGCAAGGTCAAAGGAAGGCGGGCCATGGCGCGTGCGGCGCGGCGAGCTCGTCCTCTATCACAAGGGTCGGGAAGTGGGGCGGGTGCCCGTCGCGCGTGAGCTGTCCGCGGAGGGAACCCGTTTCGATTTTCCGCCCGTTCGCATGGACGCGCTGGAGTTCCGTCCCACTTCCGTGGACGGAAAGCTGCGCGGACGACCGATCACCGGTCTCGCCGAGATCACCACCCTGTCTCGACTCGCCTGGGAGTAACGCATGCGCCGCCTCGGAATCCCCAGCTTCGCCACGTTCCTGCTTACCGCGCTCGCTCTGGCTCCCGCCGTCTCGTCGGCGCAGGGATTCCAGGCCGTCACCACCAAGGACGGCACCGACGTCTGGGCCGTCGGCGACAACGGCGTCGTCTACCGCTCGCTGGTCGGCGGCACGACGTTCGCCTCGTCCCAGCTCGGTATCCGCACGTTGCGCGCGATCACGCATCGCGGCTTCGGCGTGATCGTGGTGGGCGACTCGGGCTACGTGTTCCGCAGCGCGGACAACGGCCTTTCGTTCACGACGCAGGCGGTTCCCGGCGCGCCCGTGCTGCGCGCGGTGTCGCTCGCGAGCGCGACGCGCGCGTACGCCGCCGGTGACGGCGGCGCGATCCTGCGCAGCGACGACGCCGGCGCCACGTGGGCGCCTCAGTCGAGCGGCAGCATTCAAACGCTGTACGCGCTCGCGTTCTCCGACGCCGACCACGGCTTCGCGGCCGGCGCGGGCGGCACGCTGCTCTCGACGAGCGACGGCGGCGCGAACTGGTCCACCGTTTCGCTCTCGACCGGCAACACGCTCCTCGCGATCGCGCGCAGCGGCTCGACCGTCTGGGTCGGCGGCGCGGGCGGCACGCTGCTGAAGAGCACGAACGGCGGCTCGAGCTTCTCGCCCGTCAACCTGCGCGCGGACTTCCAGCCCGACGTGCGCGCTCTGTCCGCACCCGGCGCGAACGACGTGTGGGTCGGTGGCGGCGGCGGCTTCGTGCGCCACAGCACCGACGGCGGCACGACCTGGCAGTTCCCCGTGCACGAGCAGTACGGCCCCACGACCGGCATCGCGTTCACGGCGACGGCCGGCTTCGCGGTCTCGAGCACGAACCGCATCGTGACGCGCTGGAACGGCGGCTCGTCCATGCTGCTGCCGGCGAGCACGACGCTCACGCGTACGTGGTCGAAGACCATGAACACGAGCGGCACGCAGAGCATCCGCGGGCGCTCGCTCGCGGTGCATCCGCTTCAGCGCGACGTGATCTACGACTGGAGCGGCGACTCGCTCTATCGCTCGCCCGACGCCGGCGAGACGTGGCGCTTCGTGCGCCGCATCAACAACGGCGGCCACGTGAACGCCTTCACGATCTCGGGCAAGGACACGCTGCAGATGGTCGCGGCGATCGTGACGAGCGGTGGCGCGCGGCAGCTCTGGCGCACGACCGACGGCGGCGTGAACTGGACGCCGACGCTCACGCACGCGTTCGGCGAGTACGGCATTCCGCTCGAGCGCCATCCCGACAAGCCCGACACGCTGCTCTTCGGTGGCGACTCGGACTCGCTCATGCGTTCGGTGGACGGCGGCGCGACCTGGAAGTACTGGGGTCACCAGTGGTTCCGCAGCCCGTGCGACATCATCATCACGCCCGACGCCGACAACTACGTGCTCGTCGCCGACGGCATCACCGGCAGCGGCATCGGCGAACTGTGGCAGTCGAGCGACGGCGGCGTCTCCTACACGCGCCGCCAGCTCGCGAACGGCTCCGAGATTCCCGGCATGAGCTGCGGCCGCCTGCGCAACAACGTCTCGTTCGGCACGACCTGGTCGTCCGCCGGCGTGCGCGCGTCGTCGGACTTCGGCGTCACGTGGCCGCTCGTGTCGGACCTCAACCGCATCGGCCAGACCGTGTCCTCGTCGTGGGGCACGGACGTCGCGGGCGACGATCCGAACGTCGTGCTCGTCGGCGTGTACTCCGGCGCCGTCGGCTACCTGAGCTGGGACGGCGGCGCGAACTTCGCCGGTTCCTCGCTCGGCGGCTCCAACTACAGCCTGCTCGCGCGCGACCGCGGAACGCTCCTCGCGCAGCAGAGCGGCGGCGTCTACAAGCTGCGCGTCGCGTACACGTACACGCCGTCCGCGGGCGCGCAGTCGCTCGTGATGACCGCGCCGAACGGCGGCGAGGCGTGGGACGTGGGCAGCGTGCACGCGATCACCTGGAACGGCGCGAACGTGGCGCTCGCGCGGCTCGAGTACCGCAAGAGCGCGGGCGATCCGTGGGTGACGATCGCGGACGTCGAAGGCTACGCCGGCACGTACGCGTGGACGGTGCCGAACGACCCGACCGCGACCGCCGAAGTGCGCGTGCGCGACGTCGCGGATTCGAACCCGAGCGACGCGAGCAACGCCGTGTTCTCGATCGTGCAGGTGCTCACGCCGCAGTACGACGCGCTGCCGGCGCTGCTCGACATGGGCAACGTCGAGCTTTCGACGGGCGAGTTCTCGACGTTCACGCTGAGCGATCCCGGCACCGCGACGCTCGTCGTCGGCAACGTGACGAGCGACAACCCGCGCTTCACGCCGGTGCGCACGAGCTTCTCGATTCTCGCGGGCAGCAGCGACACGCTCGGCGTGTGGTTCCGCCCGCTGGCGGCGGGGCCGGACAGCGCGCAGCTGACCGTCTACGGCAACGACGCGAACTCGCCGCACACGCTGCTCGTGCGTGGCAACGCCGGATTGTTCCTCGGTGTGGATGGCGGCTCGCCTGCCGCCTTCGCGCTCGCGCCCAACGCGCCGAATCCGTTCGCCGCGACCAGCCGCACGCTCGTGCGCTTCGACGTGCCGCGCCGTGCGCGCGTGCGCGTGGACGTGTACGACGTTGCGGGGCAGCGCATCGCGACGCTCGCCGACGGCGAGATGTCGCCGGGCCGCTACTCGCTGCCGTTCGGCAGCGGCGTTCCCGGCGTGTCGCGCCTGCGCTCGGGCGTGTTCTTCGTGCGCATGACCGCGCCGGGCTTCACGGCGACGCGAAGGATGCTCGTGCTGGAGTAGCGCATCGCGCGGGGGCATCCGGTCCCATCGCCCCGGCGAAAGAGACGTCATACGAGAGAGCCACTGGTCGCGGAACCAGTGGCTCTCTCGTTTGGGTGGGGGGGGGGGGGGGCGGCGGGGCGGGGGGGGGGGGGGGCGGGGGCGGGGGGGGGGGGCTGGCGCGGGGGCTGGGGGCGGGGGGGGGGGGGGGGGGGGGGGGGGGGGGGGGGGGGGGGGGGGGGGGGGGGGGGGGGGGGGCGGGGGGGGGGGGGGGCGCGCGGGGCTGCGCGGGCGGCGCGCGCGTGGCGCGGCGCGGGGGGCGGGGCGTGGGGGGCTGGCCGGGGGCGTGGTCGGGGCGCGAGCGCGCGCGGGGGGCGTGGCCGGGGAGGGCGGCGGGGACGGGGCGCGGGCGGGCCGGGGGCGGGGGGGCGGGCGCCCGCGGCTGCTGGACGGTTCCAGCGGTGCCTCGTGGTCTGGCGCTGGAACAACAGCGCGACATCTCGCGGGCCGGCGGGCGGTGGGTCGGTGGCCTGCGACGGGCCCCCCGCCACGGCCGGACTCCCCGGCGGTGGCGATGGTGCGGTGGCGTCCTCGTGGTCTGGCGCGATGATCGCGCTGGGCCGTAATGCAGAGTTCAGGGAACGCCCGCGGGCGGGCGGCGGGGGGCGTGGCGGCGGGGGTGGGCGGCCGGGGGGGTGGGTCGGCGGGTGCTCGTGGCCGCGGTGGTCTGCCGGTGGACGGGCCGGGTTGGCCCGTTCCGGCGGGTCTTGATGGATCGAACTGGCGAACCCGCGTTCCGGGCCAGGCGGGTGCTGCGCCCTCTGGGCGGGGGCGGCCCCCCCCTACGCGCAGCGTGCTCGCCAGGCGAGCCCCCGCCCCGGCCCCCCCCCCCTGCGGGCGCGGGCAGCTGCCGGTGAGCAAGCCTGACGGGTTCGGTGGCGCCATCGTGACGTGGATGGACAACCGAACTGGCGATTGGGACATCTACGCCCAGCGCTTCACGTCCGCCAACAGCGCCACGCCTGCTTGGCAGACGAACGGCATCCTGATCTCCGCCGCCCCTCGCGAGCAGGGCTACCCCACGATCACGCCCTCCAACATCGCAGGCGCGATCATCGCGTGGCGTGACTACGCAGCGGCACGGGCTACGACACGTACGCCCAGAACATCACGCTCTCCGGCAAGCCCGGTAACCCCGAGCCGCATCTGCTCTCGGTCGCCGACGTGCCGAACGATCAGGGCGGCAAGGTGCGCATCAAGTGGCAGCGGTCGCTGCTCGCGTCCGTCGCTCGAGATCTCGACCTACGGCGTGTGGCGGCAGGTGACGGGTGAGTACGCCATGGCGCAGCTCGCAGGGGGCGGCATGGCCACGCAGACAGTCGCGGGACTCTTGGGGTGGAGAGTCATGGTGGGAGGGACTGCGTCCTCCGGCGCGCGGACAGATCTCGTACTGTTCGTGGTCCACGCTGCCGACTCCGGCGGGCTCGCGAGCGGGCTGCATGGTCGACGGCGCCTCGTTCGGCTGTCTACTGGTCGTCCGAAGCGGACAGCGGTCATTCGGTCGACAACCTGCCGCCCGCCGCGCCCGCCGCGTTCGCGGCAGCGTTCGGGCCGAGCTCCACGTGGCTGCATTGGCATCGCAACGCCGAGAACGATCTCGCCGAGTACCGCGTCTATGGGCCTCGGCGTTCGGCCGGCGGACGCTCGTCGGCAGCAGGCACGGTTCACGACACGACTGGGCTATGCGTTCTCAGCTCGTCGCGGGACGTGACGCGGCGCGGTGTCCTCGCGGCGCGCGTCGGCGCTCGTGCGGGCGGTGCACTGCCGGTCGCATTGCGCTCGGGGTCAGCCATGGGCCGCGTGGCGCTTTGCTCGGCTGCGCGGCCGCG
Organism: Candidatus Eiseniibacteriota bacterium; assembly: GCA_016710095.1. Lineage (GTDB taxonomy): Bacteria > Eisenbacteria > RBG-16-71-46 > RBG-16-71-46 > RBG-16-71-46 > CAIXRL01. The sequence continues at coordinate 39,112 of JADJLL010000050.1, forward strand.
TGTGCGGCGCACGTGTACACGCGCGGGACGGGCGTGCGGAACTGTCGAACGCTCGTGGGACGCGGGCTCGCACTCGCGTGGGACCTCGCGATGGGCGGTGGTCTCTACGTGGGTCGAAGGGGGCCTGTGGCGCGCGTCGCGGTCTTCGAGCGGCCGCTCTCTCGGCGGGCGGGCTTCTTCTGCGCGCGGCGACGTCGGAGGGGCCGCGGGCCCTTGCCATCGTTGCTCGTGCGCGGCTCGAAGGTGCCTCGCCCCGGGGCGAGTGGTCGCGCCACGCTCGCCGCGCACGCACCGGCGAACCAGAAACGAAAGAGCCCGCGATCCTCGCGGGCCCGCACGTTTCGTCTTCCGGTCTGCGCGGCCATCCCGCGCCGCCGCCCTACGCCGTGATCGTCGTCGGATCCACGGACACGCCGCGCTCGCGCAGCAGTTCGCGGATCTTCGTCTTCAGCAGGTCGATCGCGACCTTGTTGTGGCCGCCGCCGGGAATGATCACGTCGGCGAAGCGCTTGGTCGGCTCGACGAACTGAAGGTGCATCGGGCGCACGCTCTCCTCGTACTGACGAAGGATCGAGTCCACCGCGCGGCCGCGCTCGATGAGGTCGCGCTTCAAGCGGCGGATCAGGCGCACGTCGGCGTCCGCGTCCACGAAGAGCTTGATGTCCATCAGCGCACGAAGCTCGGGATCGTGGAAGATCAGGATGCCTTCCAGCACGACGATCAGGTGGTCGCTGATGCGACGCGTCTCGGGCAGCCGACAGTGATGCGTGTAGTCGTACACCGGCTGGTCGATCGCCTTGCCTTCGAGCAGCTCGCGCAGGTGCGCGGCCAGGAGTTCGTTGTCGAAGGCGTCGGGATGATCGAAGTTGCGCGCCTCGCGATCCCGGAAGGGGATCTCCTCGAGGTTCTTGTAATAGGAGTCCTGATCGACGATGACGACTTTCTCTGACCCGAGTTCACGCACAATGGTGCGTGCGACCAGGGTCTTTCCGGAGCCGGAACCACCGGCGATGCCGATCAGGATGCGTCGCGCCATACGAGCCGCACCCTAGCTTGGGCCTCGCGCGCGGTCAACGACGCGCGTTCATGAACTTCGTTCGGTGCGTCAGGGCTTCGGCGTGAACAACAGCGTCGCCTGATGAGACGGGTCGGTCAGCCACGGGAAGAACGTGCTGTGGCCGCGGTTCGTGGTCATGAAACGCATGAGGTACTCGTCCCAGAACGCGTCGCCCTTCCAAAGGGCGCGCGACGCCATGCCGTTCGCCAGCGTGCCGAGCGCGCCGGGCTGACGGCGCATCTGGTCCTTCACGGGCCGCGTCAGGTCGCCACCGAGCAGCCACGCCACGCTGCGGCGGACGCTCTCGAACATCTCGCGATCCATCGTCGTTTCGGCGAGCTTGTCCATCTGCGCGGCGAGCTGCGACGGCAGCGCGGCCGGCACGGTCTCGCCCGGGCGCGGCTCGGGATAGAAGCGCACGAGGTCGGCCTCGTCGTAGATCGAGTAGGAGAAGCGCGACGACAACGGCGGCGCGGGTCGCCCGAGGCTGTTCGTGAGCCACGGCCCGGTGATGACCATGGACAGGAAGAACGCCGGGTGCAGTGAGTCCTCGATCGCCGGCGCGAACACGCCCACGGCGCCGATCGTGTGGTCGAGCCCGGAGAAGGGCGTGGCGCGCAGGACGGGGCGGAGCGTCGCCGGAGCGGCTTCGGGCTGCGCCGTGCCGCCAGGGATCGAGCCGAACTCGCGCTCGATGAGCGCGCGGATGTCCACGTCGCCGAAGTCGCCGGCGATCGCGAGCGAGGCGTTGGCCGGGACGTACAGCTTCTGGAGCTGTGCCACGGCTTCCTTGAGCGGGAGAGTCTTCAGTCCCGCACCGGACGACAGCCGCAGGATCTGCTCGTCGGTCGCGCCACGGGCCAGCTCGCGCACGCGGTAGTACAGCGCCAGGTCGGCGCGTCCGAAGTGCCGGAGCGCCAGGTCGCGCACGTCGTCGGCCGCCATCTGGAAGTCGGCCGGCGTCACTTCACGCCGCGCATGCGGGTCGCGACCTGGTGGAGCACGCCGGGGAACCGGTCGGGCGCGGCGATCTCGGTGAGCGTCGCGAGGCGCTCGTTGACCTGCACGCCCCAGCCCAGCGGGCGGAGGCTCGCCATTTCCTCGCGCGAACGCTCGGGAATGTCCCCGGCCGGCGCGTGGAACTGCAGCTCGGCGAGCAGCTGCGCCATGCCTTCACGGGCGGGCGGCTCGTAGGACGAGCCGGCCCGGTACGCCACGACGATCGCCACCCCGGAGGCGCCGGGCACGTGGCGGGCGCGGACTTCGAGGCCGTTCGCGAGCTTCCAGCCGTCGAACATCGTGCTGTCGGGCAGCAGCCCGGCCGCCGCGGGGCGGGCGAAGAGCAGCAGCAACGGCAGGGCGAACGTGAGGGCGCGGCGAAGGAATCGAGGGCTCGACACGGGATCTCCTGCGGAGGAAACGGACCTTTGGGGGAGGCACCGGGCGGAAAGTCTAGCACGCGTCATGGGCCGGGAGCCGTGTTGCCGTTGTGAAAGAACCGGGGCGCGGCTATCCTGCGCGACCCATGAGCACCCCCGACGAAGCCACCGTCCGACGCCTCGTACGCGAGGCCGTCGAGCGCGCGCTGGGACCGGCCAAGCCGGCCGGCACCGCGAGCGCCGCAGCCCCTGCCTCCAAGCCCGCCTCCGCGCCGCAGGTCGTTTCACCCAAGCGCGTCGCGATCGGCTGCGACCACGGCGGTCTCGAACTGAAGGAAGTGCTCAAGCGGGCGATCGCCGAGGACCTCGGCTGGGAAGTGCACGACTGCGGGACGCATTCGACCGAAGCCGTGGATTACCCGGACTTCGCCGCCGCGGTCGGGCGCGAAGTGGCCTCCGGCCGCGCGGCGCGCGGCATCGTGATCGACTCGGCCGGCATCGGCTCCACGATGGCGGCGAACAAAGTGCAGGGCGTGCGATGCGCGCTCTGTCACGACGACGCGACGGTGCTCAACAGCCGTGAGCACAACGACGCGAACGTTCTCGCCCTCGGCGCGCGGATCGTGCATCGCGGCGCGGCGACCAAGATGGTGCGGTTGTTCCTGCAGACTCCGTTCGCCGGCGGCCGACACGAGCGCCGAGTCAAGAAGATCATGGCGCTGGAGCGAAGCTGACTCCGGCGCTTTTTCGTAGGTGCCCAGTTCGGCGCCAGAGGAAGCCCTCTTCATGAAGCTCTCGCACGACGTCATCCGCCGCCTGCCCAAGACCGAACTGCACTGCCACCTCGACGGAAGCGTGCGGCCCAAGACCGTGCTCGAGCTGGCCACCGAGCAGGGCGTCAAGCTCCCGACGACCAACCTCGCCAAGCTCACGCGCCTCATGCAGGCGGGCAAGCGCACGCGCAACCTGGGCGACTACCTCAAGATCTTCGACATCACGCTGAGCGTGATGCAGGAGAAGGAGGCGCTCTACCGGATCGCGTACGAACTGGTCGAGGACTGCGCCGAAGAGAACGTGCGGCACCTCGAAGTGCGCTATTCGCCCATCCTGCACCGCAAGCGCCGGCTCTCGTTCCCCGACATCGTGGACCCGGTGATCGCCGGCCTGCGCGACGCGGGCGCCCGCAACAACATGTCCACGGGCGTGATCATCTGCGGCATCCGCTCGATGAGCCCGAAGGTCTCGATCGAACTCGCCGAACTCGCGGTCGCCTACAAGGGCCGCGGCGTGCTCGCGTTCGATCTCGCCGGCCAGGAGAAGGACTACCCGGCCAAGGCGCACCGCGAGTCGTTCGAGCTGATCCACAAGAACAACATCAACTCGACCGTGCACGCGGGCGAGGCGTTCGGCCCGGAGAGCATCGGGCAGGCGCTGCACTACTGCGGCGCGCACCGCATCGGCCACGGCACGCGGCTCCTCGAGGACGACGGCCTGCTCCGCTACGTCCGCGATCACCGCATTCCGCTCGAGATGTGCCTGTCGTCCAACGTGCAGACGCGCGTCTCCAAGACGCCGCAGGCGCACCCGTTCGGCAAGTACTTCCGCCAGGGCCTGCGCGTGACGCTCAACACCGACAACCGCCTCATGTCGGCGACGACGGTGTCCGACGAGATCGAGCTCGCGGTGAAGGCGTTCGGTCTCAGCCCGTACGAGATCAAGCGCATCATCATCAACGGCTTCAAGAGCGCGTTCATGCCGTACCCGCAGAAGGCGCGCATGCTGCGCGAGGTGAACCTCGAGATGGATCGCATCTTCCTCGATGCGTTTCCGCAGGAGTACGACCTGCGCGGAAGCTACTGAGCGCGAGGTGCGCTCGAGGCCCCTTCTCACAGCCCCACTCGTCGCCGCGGCCCTTCTGGCCCTGGCGCAGCCGGTGCGCGCGGCGGACTTCGCCGTGCGCATCGCGGGCGTGAACCGCGTGGGGCTCCAGGTCTCGAACTACGGCTTCTTCGGGAACAACTTCGGCTCGCGTTCGCCCTCGTTCGAGTTCCCGCTCGGGCAGGGCTACGAGCACCTGTCCCGCGCCGGACTGTGGGTCGGCGCGCGCGCCCTCGACGACGAGGGCGTGTTCACGGGTGTCTCGGCCGCGATCGTCGACAACTCGCAGGGCTCGAGCGGTCCCGCCGAAACCGAGTACACGCCGATCAAGGGCACGCTCACCGAGCGCTCCCGCATCCAGAACGCGGCCCGCTACTCGCCCGACGCGATCTCGGACCAGGACCTGATCGCCGAGTACGCGGACACGCCGGCGAAGCCGTCCTCGGGCTTCCAGCGCGAGCCGCACCGGCCCATGCACCTGCGCATCACCCAGCGCACGCTCGGGTTCACGCTGCAGGCGGCCGACGCGTTCGTGGTGTCGAGCTTCACGATCCACAACGACGGTCCGGCGCTGCAGGACGTCTGGGTCGGGCTCTACGCGCAGATCGTGAGCGGCAACCGCGAGGCCTACACCATGTGGCCGCCCTCGGCGGGAACGGGTCCGGGCTCGTGGTACTACAAGACGTACTTCGAGTACGACTCGACGCACTCCATGGTGGCCGAGCGCTACTGCCGCGCGCTGCCGGTCTTCGACGGCTGCGTCGTCTCGTACTGCCCGCCATGGGTCGGGCTGCAGTACCTCCGCTCGATCTCGCACACGCCGGCCACTCCGCGCACCGTGCACCGCTGGTGGGTGTGGTCGCCGGGCGACACGACCCGCGACGAGGACTTCGAGCGCTACCGGCTCATGTCGGGCGGTGGCGCGCCGAACCCCGACCTGTGCCCGTTCGACGGGTCGTGCTCGCCGATCCAGCTGCTCAGCGTCGGGCCCTTCCCGCGCATCGAGGCGGGCGATTCGCTGGTCGTGGACTTCGCGTGGGTGGGTGGGGACGATCGCGCAAGGCTCACGGACTACGCCGACTACGCCTCGTTCGCCGCGAGCATCGACTACCACCTGCCGAGCCCGCCGCCCTCGCCGAGAGTGCACATCGAGTCGGGCAACGGCCGAGCGACGGTCTGGTGGGACGACTCGCCCGAGTTCGCGTCCGACCCGACGAGTCCCGCCCCGGGCGGCCGCGACTTCGAGGGCTATCGCCTCTACCTGGGCCTCGATCGCGAGCGGCCGGGCATGCTCGCCCAGTACGACCTGCCCGACACGACCGGCTTCAACACGGGACTGACGCGCGCGCTCGCGCCGCAGCCGCTGGTCGCCGACGGCATCACGTACCGCTATCGCCACGAGCTCACGAACCTGAAGAACGGCTTTCGCTACTTCGGCGCGATCACGAGCTACGACACCGGCGATCCCGGAGCGCCGCCGCTCGAAAGCGGGCTCGGGCAGAACAAGTTCGCCCTCGTGCCCAACGCGCGCGCGGGCGAACGCGGGGGCGTCACGGTGTATCCGAACCCGTACCGCGTGGACGCGGCCTGGGACGCGGGAGCCTCGGCGAGACGGCACTACGTCTGGTTTGCCGGACTTCCTTCGCGATGCACGATCCGTTTGTACACGCTGTCGGGCGATCTCGTGTTCGAGAGCGCCTTCGACGGCAGTAGTTATCACGGCGAGAGCGCGTCGGGTCTGTATGATCCGACTCGAGATCGCGACATCCAGGCGCCCTCGCAGTCCGGAGGGGCCTACGCCTGGGACTTGATCACCGCCCGCGGACAAGCCGCGGCGTCGGGGTTGTACGTCTGGTCCGTCGAGGACCGTGACTCCGGTGCCATGTCTCGCGGGAAGTTGCTGCTCGTGAAATCCGATCGGGAGTAGTCGGGGGAGAACGGCCCAAGGTGTAGTGGCACCGGCACAAAAGGACCGCTTGACCATGCCGGAGCCGCGCCACTAGGGTCGCCGTCCAACCTTCACCCACCTCATGAAAACACTTCGACTCGCATTACTCGCCCTTCCGCTGCTTCTCCTCCTCGGTCTCGCCTCGGATGTTTTCGCTGCCGACGTGGGTACCATCACCGGCCGGGTCACGGACCGTCGGACCGGTCATGCCATTCCATTCGCCAGCGTCGGCCTCGTCGGCCAGAAGCGTGGCGGGCTGACCGACTCCGAAGGCCACTACACCATTTCCGGCGTTCCTCCCGGCACGTACGAGGTGAAGGTCCAATACCTCGGTTACAAGCCCGGTGGAGCCGCCGCGGTGGTCGTGACCGCTGGCAAGGCCACCACGCTCAACGTCGCGCTCGAGGACATCGTCGTGCGCGAAGAGAAGGCGGTCGAAGTGACCGCCGAGCGCCGCCTCGTCGAGGCTCGCCAGGGCGCCACCGTGCGCTCGGTGAACGCCAAGGACATCCGCAACATGCCCGTCACCACGGTCGGTGACGTCATGCAGCGGCAGGCCGGCATCAGCACCGACGCCGAGCAGATCCACGTGCGCGGCGGCCGTGCCGACGAGACGATCTTCAACATCAACGGCGTCACGAACCGCGACCTCGTGACCGGCCAGTCGACTGCCGGCAACCTGAATGCGCGTTCGGTCGAGGCGATGGACGTGAACACCGGCGCACTCGACGTGCGCTACGGCCAGGCGCTCTCCGGCGTCGTGGACATCCGCCTCAAGGACGGCCGCGACAAGTTCGAGGGCGGCATCACGACCACCGCCGGCAGCTATGGCGGCCGCTCGTGGCAGGTGCTCGTCTCCGGCCCGGACCCGATCTGGTCGCGCGGCCTGCGCGCCATGGGCGTCAAGGTGCCCGGCACGGTCAGCTCGATCCTCGATCTTTCCGGCAGCCTGTTCGAGACGCGCTTCCGCTACATGAACACGCCGAACGCGAGCCTCTGGGACCGCTCGATCTCCCCTCCGGCATGGCCGCGCATCCACTCGGGCTACGAAGACTCGTTCTTCGGCCACAAGTTCAAGTACTCGGACATGTGGTCGCCCTCGGCCGACAACCGCTGGTCGGGCCGCTACGGCCTCACCTGGAAGCCGACCAACCGCGACAAGATCAACTACAACTTCTCGAAGCGCATCGCGATCGACCAGGGCTTCTCGCGCAGCTCGATCACGGCTTCGGGCGATCAGGTCGACCCGGCCTACCCGTGGCAGTGGGATCACCGGATCACGAACGCCCCGACGATCTTCGAGGACAACGTCCAGACGTCGCTGCAGTGGCGCCGCACGCTGTCCACCGCCGGCTACACCGAGTTCCAGGTGTCGCGCTACTTCTTCGCGCAGCGCACCGACGTGCTCGGCAAGAACTGGCTGGAGTACGAGGAGCCGGACGATCGGTCATTCCCGGTCGGTGACCCGCGCCGCGACGACTACTTCGTGGACACGGGCGACGGCGACACCTGGCAGGACCGCCGCTCCACGAGCTGGTCGCTCACCTGGAACCTGACGCAGCGCGTCGCTCGCCGTCACGAGATCGAGGTCGGCATCGAGCACCAGTTCCAGTCCGTCCAGTACATCACGATCGAACGTCCGTGGGTGTACGACCAGGACGGCCTCGGCGCCTCGCACGATCTGTGGCAGGCGCATCCGTGGGTCGGCGACATGTACCTGCGCGACAAGCTCGAGTTCGAAGGCTTCACGGCCAACGTCGGCGTCCGCGCCGACTACTGGTTCGTCGGCCGCGAAGCCGAGATGGCGCTCGCGGACACGAGCCGCGCGAACATCGCGGCGTCCACGCGCAACCAGTTCTTCGAGGACACGCGCTCGTTCTTCGGCCGCCGCTACAAGATGCACCTCTCGCCGCGTGTTTCCGTGGCGCATCCGATCACCGAGTACTCGAGCTTCTTCTTCAACTACGGCGAGTTCACGCAGAACCCGTCGTACCGCTACGTGTACTCGAAGCTGAACTCGATCTCGTCGGAGTCGTTCCCGCTGCAGGGCAATCCGAACCTGAACCCGCAGATCTCGGTGAACTACGAAGTCGGCGCCAAGCACCAGTTCCACCCGAAGGCCGCCGCCAACGTCTCGTTCTTCGTGAAGGACGTCTACGACTACCCGGCGTCGACGCGAATCGACCCGGTCGCCGGCACGAACCTGTCGTCGTACTTCATCTACCTGAACGGGCACTTCTCGCGTTCGAAGGGTTTCGAAATCGAAGTCGAGAAGCAGGTGTCGAACCACTGGTCGGGCAAGCTGTCGTACTCGTACCAGCAGACGAAGGGCAAGAGCAGCGACCCGAACGAAGACCGCGTGCTGCAGGAAATCGGCGGCAGCAACGAAACGCGTCTCTCCGAGGTGTTCGTGCGCTGGAACCGCCCGCACAAGATCTCGGGCTCGTTCGACCTCCGCTTCGACAAGGAAACCCCGGCGGCGCTGAAGTTCATGAAGCAGACCGGGCTGAACATGTTCGTCCAGGGCCAGTCGGGCCGTGCGTACACGCCGTACGACCGCACGGGTGACTTCGCGGTCGGCGAGCCGAACTCGGCCAACGCGCCCGTGCAGATCACGACGGACATGCGCTTGAACCGCTGGTTCAAGGTCGGCACGCGCCGCTTCGACATCTCGCTGCAGGGCGTGAACATCTTCTCGAACCGCCTCATCTATCGCGTGGACCCGATCACGGGTCGCGGTTACGTGTGGGGTCAGGGTTCCTTCGACCCCGACTACGTGACCCGGACGCTCAACGACTACGTGCTCGTTTCGTCGATCGGCGATCCGTCGAACTACGGCTCCGGCGCACAGTGGAGGATGACGCTCGATGTGGACTTCTAAGCGTCTCACCGCTTTCGTCGCCGCCGCCGCATTCGGCGTACTGGCGATGTCCGCCGCCGCTCCGTCCGCGCACGCCCAGGCGTCGCTCGGCGGACAGCGCGCGGGTACTTCATCGGGCACGTTCCTGCGCATCGGCGTGGGCGCGCGCGCGACCGGCCTCGGCGAGTCGTTCGTCGCCGTCGCCAACGATCCCAGCGCCATCTACTGGAACCCCGCCGGTCTCGCGTCGCTCCAGCGCCGCGAGGTCGCGTTCTCGCACGTGGACTGGCCGGCCGACATCTCGTACGAGCACATCACGATCGTGCAGCCGTCGCAGAAGCTCGGCGGCTCGCTCGCGCTCCAGGTCGCGCTGCTCAGCACGGACATCGAGGAGACCACGGAACTGCAGCCCTTCGGTACGGGCCGCACGTTCACGTACTCCGACTTCCTCGTCGGCGGCGCGTACGCGCGTCGTTGGACCGACAAGCTGCTCGTCGGCGCCGGCATCAAGTACGTGTACGAAGACCTCGGCAAGGACGTCGGCGGTCCCACGACGAGCGCGTTCCTGTTCGACGTCGGCTCGATCTACTACCTCGGCCTCGGCAGCGTGCGCATCGCCACGAGCCTCACGAACTTCGGCTCCGAGCTGAAGCCCTCGGGCGAGTGGGTCTCGCCGTACACCGGCGAAACGCGCACCTACGACGGCTACGATCCGCCGCTCATGTTCCGGTACGGCGTCGCGTTCGAACCGATCGAAAACGCGAAGAGCCGTCTCACGTACGCGCTCGAGGTCAACCAGCCCGCGGACAACCAGCGGCTGGTGAAGATGGGCCTCGAATGGTCGTACCTGCGCCAGTTCGCGGTGCGCAGCGGCTACAACTTCCAGGCGGACGCGCTCAAGTTCTCCGCCGGCGCCGGCTTCATGGCCGACCTCGGCCAGAAGCGCGTCAACCTCGACTATGCGTACACGGATGGTGGCCCGCTCGGCGCCGTGAACCGTCTTTCGCTGGGAGTGCGTTTCTGATGCGCCGGCCTCTCTCGCTTCTCGCGCTGCCGCTGGCCCTCGGTTTCCTCGCGGGCTGCGGCGCAAAGTACGAACTCCCCACGGAGCGCCCGCGCGACATCGGCGTTCCGTCGGACAAGAGCTACCAGATGATCGCCACCTGGACCGGCATGACCGGCATCCAGGACGTGCTGCTCACGCAGGGCACGGGCACGCAGCTCTTCCTGCTCTTCAACGACGGTGCGCCGATCGATCCGGCCGGCGCCATCACGTCGCACGGTTCGGTGGGGCTGTATCCGCTGTCGCGCCCGACGCCGATCGTCGGTGACTACTTCCAGCCGCTCTCGGGCCTGTTCAACCCGATCGCGGTCGCCTCGGCGCAGAACAAGCTGTTCGTGCTCGACGCCGGCGACTCCTGCATGGCGCACTGGAACGACACGCTGATGACCTGCCGCGCGAACACGGACCCCGCTCGCAAGGGCAACTTCATCCGCAACCTTTCCGCTTACTGGCGCGTCCGTGAATACGGGCTCGGCGGTGGCGACACCGTCAGCACGTTCACGGACACCACGTTCGCGACCGTGGCGGGCGTGGCCGCGGGTGAGGACGGTTACGTGTACGTCTCGGGCCAGGCGATCGTGCTCGACACGCTCGAGACCGACCAGCGCATCCGTACGCGCCGCATCATTTCGCGAATCTATCGATACGCGCGAGGCCCGAAGTACCCGGGCGCCCCGAACGCGCAGGACGTCAACATGCCGGGCAGCAACTGGCACCGCGACACGACGTGGGTCATCGAGGACGGCTCGGGCAACTCGACCGTGTTCGATCCCGCGGGAATCTACTGGACGCGCTCGGGCAGCCACCCGCTGTACGTGGCCGATCGCAGCAACAACAAGGTGAAGGGGCTTTCCAGCATGGTGACCAACCTTGGTCTCGTGCAGACGGATGGTTCCGCAACAGGCGCGAACTTCCTTGATCCCACCGATGTGAGTGCGGATCTCGCGGGCTTCTTCTACGTCGTGGACCGTGGCAACCGCCGCGTGCTGCGTTTCGACGCGAACAGCGGCGAATACATCCAGCGCGTGGACAACGAACCCAACGCGCAATCCGAAGAGCTGCTCGACCCCGTGGCCGTCGCGGTGGACGATTCGCTCGCGTACATCGCCGACCGCGGCCGCGGGAAGGTCATCCGCTTCAAGAGGCGTCCATGATGCGCAATGCAGCGTTGTTGTTGGGGATTTGCCTGACGGTTTCTCCGGCGTCCGCCGCCGTGGACGTGGATCATTTCGCGCCCGGCGCGCACCCGGTGATCTCGCAGTCGGTTCTGGATGCGGTGAACTATGACCTGCGCGTGATGGGGCAGAACAAGCTGGGCGTGTCGATCACGAACTACGGCTTCATCGGGAACAACTTCACGACGCGCTCCGCGTCCATGGAGTACCCGCTGGGGTCCGGCTACGAACATCTCGTGCGCGGCGGCCTCTGGGTCGGCGCGCTCGCCGTGGACGACAACGGCGGGTTCACGGGAGTTTCCGCGGGAGCGATCGACGGTTCGCAGGGCAGCGCGAGCGCCGACGCCACCGAGTTCACGCCGATCTCGTCCAAGATCGCAATACGCAGCACCCTGCCGAACAGCCGCTACTTCAACCCGGAGGCCGTCAGCGAACTGGACTACAGCTCGACGTTCTGGGACGGCGTCGCCAAGCGCGCGCTCGGCAACAACGAAGACCATCGCCCGATGAAGCTCGAGGTGAGGCAGGACAATTACGCCTGGTCCTTCGCCGAGTACGCTCACTTCGTGGTGTTCCACTACACGATCAAGAACGTCGGTCCGCCGCTGCGCAATGTCTGGGTCGGCATGTACGACGAACTCCAGACTGGCAGCAAGAACCTGTACAACTGCTGGCCGCCGAGCTCGGGCTGCAGCTCCGTCGGCGGTTGGTTCGCGAAGAAGCAGGTCGCTTACACCGACTCGCTCCGGCTCTTCACCGAGAGCTACTGCCAGAACATCATCGATTGCCGCAACAACATCGCCCCTCCGATGGCCGGCATGATGCTGCTCGGCGCACGGCCGGGAACGGTCGTGGACACCGTGGCGGGTCACAAGCAGGTCTCGCTGAGCGTCTGGAGCTATTCGCCCGGCAGCGCGGCGCGTGACGAAGACACCGAGCGCTACGCCCTCATGAGCACGGGCGCGATCGCGTCGTTGTCGCCGGTTCCGGATTCGCTGCTGCCGCCTTCGGGTGACCCCGTGTTCCTGATGAGCGCGGGACCCTTCGAGCAGCTGAACCCGGGCGACAGCATCACGGTGGACTTCGCCTACCTCGGCTCGATCGGCGCGACGGAAACCGAAAAGCTCGCGCTGATCCGCCGCTACGCTCGCTTCGCCCAGCGTGCCTACGACCGCAACTACCTCGTGCCGGTGCCTCCGCCGTCGCCCCGCATGAAGGTCGTGCCGCGCGAGTCGGCGATGGACATCTACTGGGACGAGAGTCCGGAGTTCGCGGCCGATCGCACGAGCCCCGATACGCTCGACTTCGAGGGCTATCGCATCTACGTCGGCGAGGGCCGCGACACGCTCGGCATGGTGGCGCAGTTCGACAAGGCCACGGCGCCCGGTGATTCGCTCGGCTTCAACACGGGCTTCGGCGCCGTGCGGCTCGCGACGCCCGTCGTGATCGACGGCGGCACGTACCACTACAAGTACTCCGTCGACCATCTGCGGAACGGCTTCCGCTACTACGTCGCGGTGACGGCCTACGACCTCGGCAACTCCGAGATCGAGTCGCTCGAGTCGGGTATTCCGCAGAACGAGGTCATGGCGACCCCGTCCCCGGCGCAGAACGAGCGGACCGGCGCGGAAGTCACGGTCTTCCCGAATCCCTATCGCGTCGATGCTCGCTGGGATGCGGGCGAGAACGTCCGCGATCACTTCCTGTGGTTCGCGAACGTTCCGAACAAGGCCATCATCCGCATCTACACGCTGTCCGGAGACCTCGTCTACGAGTACGACTTCGACGGCGCCACGTACGACGGCCGAAACGCGCGCGGTGTCAACGATCCGCGCTCCGATCTCACCTCGCGACTTTCCGGCGCGAGCTTCGGCTGGGACCTGATCACCCGCAACGGACAGGCGGCCGCCACTGGTTTGTACATGTGGTCGGTCGAGGACAAGTCGACGGGCAAGCGCTCGGTGGGCAAGTTCCTCATCGTGAAGTCCGACCGTGAGGGAGTGAACTGATGCGCACCGTCCTGCGACTTCTCCTGCCTTTGGGCCTCCTCGCCGCCGCGGTGGCGGGGTGCAGCCTTCGAGGCCAGATCCAGCCGAACCAGGCTCCCGAAACCACGATCTTCGTGTCGGGCGACGTGGACACGATCAATCACGTCGCGCACCTGCACTGGTTCGGTTCCGACACCGACGGCAACGTGATCCGGTACGAAGTCCGCTTGCTCAACCCGGCGCAGCCGGAAGAAACGACCTGGGTCGCGACGCTGCGGGCCGACTCGGTCGTCACCGTGCTCGCGCCCACCGGTTTCGCGGCGCCGGTGTTCCAGGTGCGCGCCGTCGACAACGAAGGCATGCGTGACCCCACGCCGGCGATGCAGGACTTCAAGTTCAGCAACAAGCCGCCGACGATCCTGCTCACGAACAAGCCGGCGCTCACCGACACGACGTTCGCTTCCGTGACGGTGACGTGGGTTCCGTCGGACATCGACGGCAATCTCGCGAACGCGAAGTACTTCGTCTGGCTCGACGGTCAGGAAGCGACGCCCGAGAGCACGACGTCGGTCACGTACACGATGCCGTCCGCGCGGTTCATGAACGGCGGAACGACCTACAACAACGGGTTCCGCACCCTGTACGTCCAGGCGCGTGACGACGGCGGCCGCTACGGCAACGTCGACAGCGTGCGCTGGTTCGTGCGCCGCCCCGTGACGGGAACCCGGGCGCGATTGCTGATCATCGACGACGTGCCGTCGAACAACTCGAGCAACGTCCGGTTCGACTCGCTCTACGCGAACACCGCGCTCCGGAACCTGCCCGCCGATCAGTTCGCCGTGCTGCGGCTCCAGAACCGCGTGCCGTTCCGTTCGGCGATGGACGTCCAGCAGACGTTCCAGCAGTTCGAGGCGGTGATCTGGTACCGCGCGAACGAGACGACGTTCTCCTCGTTCCTGCGCGACTACCAGGCCGGCGTCGAAGGCTACGTCGATCACGGCGGCAAGCTCTTCCTCGAAGGGCTTTACCTGATCGCGGGTACGAACGCGGTGGGCGCGCTCAGTTCCAGCTTCGTGACCAACTACCTCGATTGCTACGGAATGCTCAACTGCTTCGCGGTGACTCCCGCGGTCCTCGACTCGAGCGCCGGCTGGAGCAACCTGAACGGCTCGCGTTTCCGCAGCACCGTCCTGGCGGACAGTTCCCGCCAGCAGGCGCTCTCCACGCGCACGGGGGAGCCGGGCGGGATCCGGGCCTTCCTCGTCCGCGACAACTCCAAGGCGCTCCTCTGGGCGCTGCCCGGGGCACTCAGCCCGGCCGTGGCGGACAGTTTCCCCGTGGCCGTCATGAACGACCGTCCGGGTGGCGGGCGGGTCGTCGTGAGCACGATTCCCCTGTCGACGAGCATCGCTCCGCCGACGGGTGGCCGGGCCCCGGCCTTGATCGCCAAGGTCTTCGGCCTGCTCGGGCTCCTGGCCCCCTGACCTGGGGAGGGCACCCAAGTCGCAGCCTCCGCCGGGCCGGTTCCCCACGAAGGGGAGCCGGCCCGGTTCGTGTGTGGTATCCCATGGGTTACCCGCATTAACCCGCCGTGTCCGTGAATTCCCTTCAACTGGGGGCGGGTGCGTTGTTACAATCCCCTCCGGCACACACTGCACCGCGGGATGTCCCACTCAGGAGGGCAGCTGGCTCGCCGCCTGCTGTCACGTCGTACCGGCCTCGAGTTCGATCAACCCTACGGACAGCCCTTTCCGCAACACTGACCTGCAACCAGGGGTGAGATCACATGAATAAGCTGCTTACTCGTCTCATGAGCGTCGCTGCACTCGTATGCGTCGCCGGCACGGCGGTCGCCGCCCAGTACCCGCCCGGTCCGGGTGGGCTGTTCACGGACACGCTCTCGGTCGTGAACGTGCAGAACTCCGCCGCGGTCCCGTTCGTCGCGGTGCTCGACACCGTGTACGGCACCGGCGGCGTCATCACCGGCTTCGACGCGAAGTCCTCGGGCTACGCGTTCTACATGCAGATCTCGAACGGCGCCCAGTTCGGCGGCGTCGACGTCTTCACGGGCTCGTACAACAAGCAGGGCGCGCCCTACAACCTGTCGCTCGGCGACTCGGTCATCGTGTACGGCCGCAAGCAGGAGTTCCAGGGCGAGACCGAACTCGAAGGCTACGACGGCGTCCAGGGCACCGACGACATGATCGTCCGGCGTATCTCCACCGGCAACGCGCTGCCGCCGTTCTACATCGGCTCGACCACGCTGCTGCGTGAGACGCCCACGAACACGAATGGTGAGGCCTACGAGTGCATGCTCGTGCGCATCAACCAGTCGGGTGCGGGCACGCTGAAGGTCGCCCGTACGGTCGGCCTCGGCACGAACGCCTTCATCCTCGTGGACAGCGCGGCGCCGAGCGATTCCGTCTTCATCGACGGCAACACGCCTGCGACGTACGCGGCGCCCGCTCTGGGCACGCCGGTCACGTTCGTGCAGGGCATCCTGAACCAGCGCACGCGCGGCTACCGCATCCAGCTCCGCGACGGTAACGACATCCTTTCCGCCACGCCCCCGAACGTCATCGACGCCTACCCGATCGCGGACAACATCATCCGCGTCGTGTTCGATCGTGACGTGACCTCGGCGACTGCGACGGACATCAACAACTACTCGCTCGGTTCGTTCGGCAGTGTGGACGCGGCCGCGTTGGCCGGCACGGGTGCCGCCGACATCACCGTCACGAACGGCCTGCCGCACGGCGTCAACGAAACCGTCACGGTCAACGGTGTCGCCGGTCTCGGCAACAACATCGCCATGACGAGCGGCCAGTCGCGCACGTTCATCAACGGCGTGCTGAGCGTCGCCGAGATCCAGGCTGCGAACCCGGACTCGCTCGCGCGCGTCGCGGGCTGCATCGACATGTCGCGCTTCGCCGGCGGCAACGGCCAGACGTCGCAGGGCGCCGGTGGCACGCGTGCCACGGTCGTCGGCGTCATGACGGCCAAGTTCACGCCGTCGAACTACCTCGCTGACGAGGCCGGTGGCCTTCGTTCGGGCCTGCAGGTGTTCGCGCCGCCGATGCCGATGATCCTCGGTCGCAAGTACATGGTGGTCGGTGCGGTCCAGGAGTTCTACGGTGAGACCGAGTTCAACTTCGTGACCGCCGCGTTCGACCTGGGTGTCGCCTCCGCTCCGGCGCCCGCCCAGCCGCTCCTCGCCGTGTACGATCACGGCGGTTGCGACGCGACCGGCCTCGTCGAAGACGCCGAAGACTACGAAGGCGTGCTGATGCGCGTGAACTACGGCAAGGTCATCCTTGCTCAGGGCCTCTTGGTTCCGCCGACGAACGGCTTCCACATCTCGAACATCGCCGGCACGGACACGATCTTCGTGTCGAACTTCAACAGCGCGCTGGGCGCGAACCCCATCACGCCTCCGGCGATGGGCACGACGGTCCAGGTCACCGGTATCCTCGGCTTCAGCACGAGCTTCCGCATCATGCCGCGCAGCTGGTCGGACATCATCGATCTCGGCGTCGGCGCTGGCGTCGAAGGCTCGATCCGCCAGGTGAGCTTCTCGGTCGCTCAGAACCCGTCGGTGCGTCCGCGCCTCGTGTTCGCGCTGCCGCAGGCGTCTGACGTCGAACTCGGCGTCTACGACGTGACGGGCCGCCAGATCGTGTCGCTCGAGAAGGGCCACTTCCCGGCGGGCGAGTACTCGCGCGCTTGGGACGGCCGTACCTCGGCCGGCACGAAGACGGGCCCGGCGTGTACTTCTATCGCCTCGTCGGCGGCAAGGTCTACTCGACCCGCTCGATCAAGCTCCAGTAAGTAAGCAGCTCGTACCCAAGCGGCCGGGGTCCTTCGGGATCCCGGCCGCTGGTTTTTGCGCCACTTTGACCGGCCCCCTATACTGCCGCCTCCCGTGAGCGCGCACTCAGGGGGCTCCTCCATCCTGGACCCGAGGAACACCCCCCGACGTGAGTCCCGATCCCCAGCGCGAAGGCCGCCGCGTGGCCGATTCGGCCACCGAAATGACCCAGCTGGTCCTTCCGCAGCACGCCAACGTTCACGGCTCGCTGCTGGGCGGCACGGTGATGCACTGCGGGACCTCGCGGCCGCCATCGTCGCCAACCGCCACAGCCGGCGGCCGGTCGTGACCGCGGCGTTCGACGACATGGCGTTCCTGGCGCCGGTCATGGTCGGGCAGGTCGCGCTCATCCACGCGCGCATGACGCTCGTGGACCGGAGCAGCATGGAGATCCGCGTGGACGTGGTCTCCGAGGACGTGCTCACGGGTGAGCGGCGCAAGACCGGAACGGCGTTCGTCACGTTCGTGGCGCTCGACCCGGTCACGAAGCGGCCGGCGCCGGTGCCGCCGCTGGTGCTGGAGACGGAAGAAGAGAAGGCCGAGCACGTGCGCGCCCTCGAGCGCCGCCGGCTTCGCCTCGAGCGCCGCAAGGCGCACGCGAACGAATGACGACTTTCGCGGATCGCCGCTCGAGCGGGATTCGCGGCGACGATTTTCAAACGAGACTGAACGCGGCGGTAACGCCGCGAGGCAAGCGAACCTCAAGGAGAGCGAGATGGCCATCTCGATCGTGGTGCCCCAGCTGGGCGAAAGCGTCGCCGAAGGAACCGTCGCCAAGTGGCTGAAGGCCGTCGGTGACAAGGTGCGCAAGGAAGAGCCGCTGGTGGAGATCCAGACGGACAAGATCAACGTCGAGATCCCGTCGCCCGCCGACGGCGTGCTCGCCTCGATCGTGATCGCCGAGGGCACGACCGTGCTCGTCGGCACCGAGATCGGCTCGATCGACGCCGCCGGTGGCGCCGCCGCCGCGCCGGCTCCGGCTGCCGCTGCGCCTGCCGCCGCACCGGCTGCCGCCGCGCCTGCTGCCGCGGCCGTCGCCCCTGCCGCTGTCAGCGCCGACTTCACCAGCACCGGAGGTGGGACTGGCAGTATCGAATCCCGCACGCTGTCGCCCGCCGTGCGCCGCATCATGGGCGAGAACAACGTCTCGCTCGCCGAGGTGAAGGCCATTCGTGGCTCCGGCTCGGCCGGCCGCGTGACGCGCGACGACCTGCTCGGCTACCTCAAGACGCGCACGGCCGCCCGGTCGCCGCTGCCGCGCCGGTCGCCGCCGCGGCTCCCGCCGCCGCGCCCGCCGCGCTGCCGTCGTTCATGCGCGCTTCCGTCGGCGCCGCCGCCACGGGCCCGCGCGAGGAGACGATCCCGTTCACGCGCGTACGCAAGGTCATCGCCGACAACATGGTCAAGGCCAAGCACACGGCCGCGCACACGCACTGCTTCGACGAGTGCGACCTCTCGACGCTCGTCGCGCTGCGCAAAGGAGTGGGCGCCCAAGCTCGAGAAGCAGGGCGTGAAACTCACGTACATGCCGTTCTTCATCAAGGCGGCCGTGCTCGCGCTCAAGGAGTTCCCGTGGATGAACGGCTCGGTCAACGAAGCCGGCGACGCCATGGTGATCAAGCACTACCAGCAACGTCGGTTTCGCGGTCGGCCGTGACGGAAGGGCCTGATCGTCCCGAACATCAGGCGATTGCGATCGCAAGAACCCCTTGCAGATCGCGATCGAACTCTCGCCGACGTCGCGGGCCGCGCAGCGCGGATCGCCTGCCGGACGAGATCATGGGCGGCACGTTCAGCATCTCCGAACGCCGGCGTCTACGGCGCGGTGAACTCGGCGCCCGTCATCAGCGTGTGCCCGAGGTCGCCATCCTCGGTGCGCACAAGATCGTCGATCGCCCGGTCGTGAAGAACGGCCAGATCGTGATCGCGCCCATGATGAACACCGTGATCGGGTTCGATCACCGCGTCATCGACGGCGAGATGGCGGTCAAGTTCCCGCGCCGCGTGCGAGCTGCTCGAGAAGCCCCCGAGCTGCTCTGGTTCTACGCCTAGGAGTTCGATTTCTGCCCGGTCGTCTCACCGTGCGTGCGCTGGCGCCACCTCGTACCGCGAGGGACTCGCGACAGGACGCGCTGGTGACGCGCGGGCGGCCGGCGACGCGGGCGACTGGCTGCTGTACCCCGACCATCCGCCGGTCCTGACCGCGGGCCGCAGCACGGGGGAGGAAAGCCTGCTCGTGGACCGTGCCACGCTGGAACGCCTCGGGGTCGAGCTGTTCGAGGTCCCGCGGGGCGGCGACGTCACCTGGCACGGCCCGGGGCAGCTGGTCGGCTATCCGATCGTCGGGCTCGACCGGGTGGGGCGCGACCTGCACAAGTACCTGCGCCCCATCGAGGAGGCGTACTGATCCGCGCCTTTAGCTGCCATGGGATCGTGGCGGACCGCTCGGAAGGGCGGACTCGAGTCGGGTGGGGCCGCGCAACCTGGCCAGTATCGGCGTCGCCGTGCGCCGCTGGGTCGGCTATCGGGGCTTCGTCTCGAATGTCTGCCTGACCTCACGGGCTTTTCGCTCATCCATCCGTGCGGCTTGAAGGGCGTCGAGATGACGAGCATGGCCGAGCTGCTCGGGCCCAGCGTCCTGACGTTCGAGGAAGTCCGTGAAGTCGTGACACAGGAGCTGGCGGCGTTGCTCGGCTACGACGAGACCGCGCCTGCTGCCATCTTTGAGACGCTGCATGCGCTGCTGGCGTGACGCGCGTCGAAGGCCGAAGACATCGCCACCTGACGTCCTCGGGGTGACTCACCCTCTCTGGAGTGAATAGTTCCATGCTGAACGGGAATGAAGCCGCGACCAAGAAGCTGACCGAACTCCTTCCGCAGCAGGAGGGCGTGCTGGGCCTGCGCCTGAGCGCGATCCCCGGCGGCTGCTCCGGCTACCAGTGTACGGCATGGCGTTCGCCGAGCAGACCGTCGAAGGCGACTGGATCGGCGAGTTCAACGGCAGAAGGTGTTCACCGATGCCGACAGCGCGACCGTGCTGAACGGCGGGCAGGTCGATTACGTCGAGACGCTGCAGGCGACCGGCTTCACGATCCACAACCCGAACGCGGTGCGTTCCCGTGCGGCTGTGTGGCAAGTCAGCCCGACACGTCGGAAAGAGGCCGAGGCGGAAGCGGCGGCGAAGGCGCAGGGCGGCGGCGTGCGTGGCTGCGGTTGCGGCTCCGGCGGCTGCGGCTCGCATCGACGGTCGACTCGTCTCTCGTGCGCATCACGCTCTTCACCGTCGAAGAGGCCAACCTGCTGCTGAGCGAGATCCGCGGGTCGCTCAAACGACTGTGGCGCGATGCCGAAGCGCGGGAGTTCGACCGGCTCGAGACGCG
>JADJLL010000051.1 GCA_016710095.1 Candidatus Eiseniibacteriota bacterium
GGTGTAGTCGGTGGAGCCTTCGTTGCCGTCGCGCTCGAGCGTGCGCAGCATGTCGCGCAGGCCGTCCGAAAGGCGGAGCAGCGCGGTGATCATCATGGGCTTCACGGTGATCTTGCCGTCGCGCAGGAGGCTCAGCAGGTTCTCGCCGACGTGCGCCAGCTTCTCGATCCGCGTGAGCGCGATGCAGCCGCTCGTACCCTTGATCGTGTGGATCACACGGAAGATGCCGTTGAGCGTTTCCGTCCCGCCGTCGCCCTTTTCCAGGTCGAGCAGGTATTGGTCGAAGCGGTCCAGACCTTCGAAGCTCTCGATGAGCAGATCGTTGATGAGCTGCTTCTGAAGATCTTCGTTCATGCCCATGACACCCGTCCTCGTATGCGTCTCGAAACGCGACAGAGGCACGCACGGCGCTGCGGCCGTACGACCCGTGACGACAATCGTTCGTGCATGCGCGGCACGCTTGGCGATGCCGCGGTCCGTCCACCGCTCGCGCGGAGGGCGGGACATTCCGAGGGGGAATGGGGAGACGAGGGACTCGCTGCGAGCCGTTCGTCCTCACAGGCAGGGTTCGGCGCATGGGGGGGAAACTTGAGCGGCGCACGCCTCGGAATGCCATTCACCTGCGAGTGCCGAGTGCATTCCGCAACTCGAGAACGCGACGAACGGAAAACGCGAGCGGCCCCCGGCGTCGAAGGCCGGCAGCCGCTCGCGTGGTACCGCTTCGATCGTGAAAGTGGTCCTACACCGCCACGCCGAGCACCGACCCGAGCACGGCGTTGAGCGCCTCTTCACGGACCGGCTTCGCGATGAAGTCGTCCATGCCCGAAGCGAGGCAGCGCTCGCGATCACTCGGCAGCGCGTTCGCCGTGAGCGCCACGATCGGCGTGCGGCGAGCGGTGTCGGCCTCGTGACGCCGGATCTCGCGCGTCGCGTCGAAACCGTTCATCACGGGCATGTCGCAGTCCATGAACACGGCGTCGTACTGGTGCAGTCCCCAGTTCGTGAGCGCCTCGGCGCCGTTGGACGCGACGTCCACCGTGCAGCCGAGGTTCTCGAGCATGCGCTTGCCCACCTTCTGGTTGATCGTGTTGTCCTCGACGAGCAGCACGCGCCGGTGTTCGTGCGCGCGAGGTCCCTTCGTCGCCGGCGCCGCCTTCTTCGCGACCAGCTCCAGGCGCGGCGTGCCGCGGCGCTTCGAGCGCACGAGCGCCGTGAGCGCGTCCTGCAGCTCGGACGGGCGAATGGGCTTCACGAAGTAGCCGTCGAATCCCGCGCGCGCGAACTTGCGCATCTCCTCGCGGTCCACGGTGGCCGTGAACAGCATCATCGCGATGCCGCTCAGCGCCGCGTCGGCGCGCACGGCGAGGCCCGTCTGTTCGCCCGACATGCCGGGCATGTTCTGGTCCACGAGCAGCACGCGGAAGGGATCGCCGGCCGACGCGGCCTCGCGCGCCATCTTGAGCGCGGTTTCGCCGTCGGGAGCGGTCTCGACGCGCATGCCGAAGCCCGTCATCTGGCGCTGCATGACCATGCGGTGCACGGCCACGTCGTCCACGACGAGCGCGTGCACGTTCGTGAGCGGCGTCGGAGCGCCGGACTCGGCGCCTTCGACCATGCGCGCGAGGCGCACGGTGATCGTGAACGTCGAGCCTTCGCCCGGATGGCTCGCGGCGAGGATCGTGCCGCCCATGCGCTCGGCGAGCTGGCGTGCCACGGCGAGACCCGAGCCCGCCGCGCGCGTGTCGGCGCGGCGCGTGGTGGACGCGTCGTAGCGGTTGAAGATGAGCGGCAGGCGGTCGGGCGCGATGCCGCAGCCCGTGTCCTGCACGACGATGCGCGCGAGCAGGTCCGTCTCCGTGGCGACCGGAGCGTCCACCGCGACGAGCACGTGGCCGCGCTCGGTGAAGCGCACGGCGTTGTCGACGACCTGCAGCAGCAGGCTGCGCACGAGTTCGTCGTCGCCGATCACGTGGCGCGGCGCCTCCTCGGCGTACTGCACGACGACCTCGATGCCCTGGCGGCGAGCGCGCTCGGTGAAGCGCGAGGCGACGTCCTCGACCGTGCGGCGCAGGTCGAACGGCACCGGCTCGGCGAGGCGCTTCACGGGTTCGTTGGACGCGAAGTCCACGAGGTCGTGGACGATCGCGAGCAGCGAGTTGCTCGCGGACTGCGCGGTCTCGGCGAGGTCGGCGGCTTCACCGCCGAGCGACGAGTTCACGAGCAGGTCGAGCGTGCCGACGAGGCCCTGCATCGGCGTGCGGATCTCGTGGCTCACGGTCGCGAGGAACTCGCTCTTGGCGCGGCTCGCGGCCTCGGCGATGTCGCGCGAGAAGGCGAGCTCGCGGTTGAGCTGCGTGAGCGCCTCGATCTGGCGGCGGAGGGACGCGGTGGTGGTGTCGTGAGAGTCCGGCGCCTCCGGCGCCGTCCGTGTCGGGGCGCTGGCGGGAGCGGGAGCGACCGGCTCGGGGGTGGGCGCGGCGGCGAGATTCGGTTCGGCGATGACCGCGGGGCGCTTGGTGCGGCGCGGGCGGGGTGCGTTCATGACGGTTTCGACCTCGGGTCGGAGTCGCGAAACAGCAGGTCCGAGCGGCGCCGTCGTTCGAGGGAAACGGGCGTCTTCACCGTGGTCGTATCGGACGCACCGTGCGTTCCCTGAAGCGCGCCGGGGAGGAAATCACCGCGGAGGCGCGTGCGCGCATGCGGAAGGTCTCTCGCCACCGCGCCGGTGTGGAGGCGGCCGGAGGCGGCTGGCGCACGCGTCGGGCGGAGGCGGCTGGCGCACCCCGCGTCGAGGCGGCCGGAGGCCGCCACCTCTCACGTCTTCTGCTTCTTCTTCTCCGCCGCCGGGAACAGCACGTTGTTCAGCACCAGCCGATATCCCGGTGAATGCGGGAACTGGTCGAGCTTCGTCTCCGGGTCGCCCACCATGTGCTGGTAGTCCTCGGGGTCGTGCCCGCCGAGGAACGTGAACGTCCCGCGCCCGAACTGGCCGTGCAGGTACTTCACCTCGTCCGAACCCTCGACTTCCGCCAGGACCGTGACGCCGGGCTTGATCCGCGAGCGCCGGAAGCCCGTGCTCTGCCCGAGAAACTCCGGCACCGCGTTCACGTGGTTCTGCGTGAGCATCGACGCGACGGGGTCGTTCTTCGCCGAGAAGTCGAACAGCGTGAACAGCGTGTTCGGCCCGCGCTGGTTCGCCTCGAGCGTCACGTCGATGTCCGAGAAGCGGTAGAGGAACGGATCCATCTCGAGCCGGAAGTCGCGGAACGCGAGCGTGCGCGAGTAGTCGAGCTTCCGCGGCGCGTTCGGGTCGGCCGGGTCGCCGTCGTAGATCGCGTCCGCGATGTCGAGCCCCGCGGCCGCGAGCGCGATGTCGTACGTGTCGGTCGCCGAGCACATGCCGAACAGGAAGCCGCCGCGCCCGACGTAGTCGCGAATGCCCATCGCGACCGCCGCCTTGAGCTGCGGCACCTTCGCGAAGCCGAGCTTCGCGGCCATCGCCTTCTGCACGGCCTCTTCCTCGATGTACCACGGCATCGTGTGATACGAGGTCCAGAACTTGCCGTGCTGTCCGGTGAAGTCCTCGTGGTGCAGGTGCAGCCAGTCGTACTTGGCGAGATCGCCGCGCAGCACTTCCTCGTCCCACACCTTCACGTACGGGATGTCCGCGTACTGCAGCGCGAGCGTCACCGCGTCGTCCCACGGCGGCGTGTTCGGCGGAATGTAGACCGCGACCTGCGGCGCCTTCTCGAGCGCGACCGACTCCATGTTCGAATCGGCGATCTCGGCGCGGATGCGCGCCTCGTCGGCGGGCGAGGCGGTCTCGAACGACACACCGCGGATGTTCGCCTCGCGCTCCTCGGCCGGCCCGCCCGGAAGCAGGAACGAGCCACCGCGATAGTTGAGCAGCCACTCGCTCTTCTCGCCCTGCTGCAGCGACCAGAACACGAGCCCGTACGCCTTGAGGTGGTTGGTCTGCGTGTCGTCCATCGGCACGAGCATCTTCGCGAACGCCGCGCCGGGAGCGAGCGCCGATAGCACGAGCGCGCCCGCGAGCAGCAGCGGCCACGCCTCGACGACCTCGGCGTACGAGGCGGGCGGCTTCGCGCGTCCCGTGGCGCCGGACGCATCGCTCGAAGCGGCCGTCGCGTCGTCGTGAGCGGCGTCGCTCGTCGCGGGTTCGGCGTCGGGCGGTACGGGCATGCCGCCCGGCATCGGGCCACCGAACGAACGTCCGCACGCTTCCCTTCGCGCCGCGCGCGAAGACGAGCGCGAACACGAGCGCGAGCAGGCCGAGCAGCACGAGCGGGATCGCGGCGACGAGCGCGACCGCGCTGCCGATCGGGCCGAGCGTGCGCACGACCGGCCCGCCGGGAGAGCTTCCGTTCGGGCGACCGGGAATGCCGGAACCACCGAGCAACGGCATGGCGTCCTTCTCTCGCGGCCTAGAGCGCAGGCCCTTGCGCAGCCGCCGACGCGGCGGCGCACTTCGGGAGCGTTCCACGCGCGCGGATAGCGCGCGAGACCTTCTTCGAACTGTGCGAGCGCGCCGCGCGCGTCGCCCATGCGCAGCAGCAGCTCGCCGGCGCGCTGGCGCGCGAGCGGCGCGAGGCGGTCGGCGGCGAGCGAGTCGGCGACGAGCTTCGCCGCGACGAGTGCCCCGGCGAAATCCTTCTGCGCCGCGCGCGCGTCGGCCGCGGCCAGCGCGGCGCTCGCGAACAGCGGTGACGTGTGCGGCAGCGCGCGGAACAGCGAGTCGGCGAGGAAGCGCGCGCGCACGTCGTCTCCGCGCCAGCGCGCGTATGCCTGCTGCGCGACGGCGCCCAGCGCGGGCTCGGACTTGCCGTCGTCCACGCGGTACCAGCGCTCGAGCGCCGTGAGCGCGTCCGGCGACTGCGGATCGCGCGCGACGGCGTCGTAGTGCACGAGCGCGGAGTCGAACGCGCCGGCGAAGAACTCGGCTTCGGCGAGCATGAACGTCGCGCGAGGGAAACGCCGCGCGAGCGAGTCGAGCGCGGGCACGACCGGCGCGGGCGGGCCTTCGCGCAGCTGCGCGAGCAGCCGTTCGAGCGTGAGTTCGGGCACGTGCAGCGCCGCCGCGGGATCGCGCTCGAGCAGCGCGCGCGATTCGGCGCCGCGTCCGCTCTCGCGAAGCGTGCGCGCGACCGTGACGAGCAGGTCGGAGGGCCACTGCGACGGCGTCACGTCGGCGAGCGCCGTGGAAATGCGCGGCGCGGTCGCCGCCGCCGTGCCGCGCGCGGTCGAGGTGCCGAGCGCCTGCACCGCGGCGTTCAGCCGCAGCACGCGCTCGAACTTCGTGTCGGACGCGAGCGAAACGAGCGCCTCGATCGCGGCGAGCGAATCCGGCGTGTTGAACTGGGTGAGCGCGCCGTCTGCGAAGCGCTGGCGCAGCGGCGGGCGCCACGAGACGCGATCGGCCGCGGCGAGCACGCGTGCCGCTTCGGCCGGCTGCGCCGAGCGCGACAGCAGCGCGGCGTACGCGAGCGCGATGTCGGGCCGTCCGGGGCGAGCCGCCGCGCCGGCGCGCAGCACTTCGGTCACGCCGCGCAGGTCTGCGGGCGCGAGTTCGAGCAGGCGCTGCGGCGCCCACGTGCCTTCGCGCTCGGATGCCGCCCACGACTCGAGCACGACCTGCGCCGCTTCGCGCGGGCGCGCCTGGCGTTCGAGCGCGGTCGAAAGTTCGCGCGTGACGAGCAGCGAGTCGCGGTTGCGCAGCCGTTCGTCGCGGCCGAACGTGACGATCGCGGCCCAGTCGCCGCGCACGGCGAGCGTGCGCGCGAGTTCGGTCACGAACAGCGGATGGTGCGGGACTTCGCGCAGCAGCGCGTTGAGCGTGTCGCGCGAGCGGTCGGTGAGGCCCTGCAGGCGCAGGTCGTACGCGCGGCGCAGGCGCTCGGACTGCGCCGGCGTGAGCGGCGGGCCGGGGCGGGTGAAGCGCGGGGCTTCGTTGCCGCCCGGCGCGACGAGCATCATGGACTCGCGCGCGAGCCGTGCCGCGCGACCGGGATCCTTCGTGCCGGGCTGCGGCTGCGGCTGCGCGAACGCCGTCGCGGCGAGGACGCACAGCGTCGCCGCGAAGCACACGGCGCCGGAGGCGCCCGTCGTCACGCGTCTCACTTCGGGTTCCCGTTCAGCTTCTGCAGGTAGCGCTCGATCAGCGCGCGGTACTGCGCCGGGTAGCGGTCGGCGTCGGCCTTGAGCAGGCCGTTGCGCACGCGGTCGTTCTCACGCAGCAACGCGTCGGGCAGGGGCGCGGGCGACGTGCGCGCGACGTCCTCGCCGCGGCGCGCCTCGCGCTGCGGGTCGAACTCGCGACGGTGGAGCGAACGCTGCGCGTCGAGCATGCGCGAGAGGATCTGCGCCTGCCGTTCCTCGAGCTGGTCGTCGAGCTGGCCGGCGCGCAGCATTTCTTCCGCGCGCTCCATGTCCTGCCGGGTCTGGTCGAGCCGCCCGAGCAGTTCGCGCTTGGACTCCTCGTCGCGCTGGATGCTCTCGAGTTCCTGACGCAGCCGCGCCTGCTCGTCGGCGAGGCGGCGCACCTCGGCCTGATCGCCGGCCGAGAGCCGCATCTGCTGGCTCATGCGCTGCGTGAGTTCCTTGGAGCGCGCGTTGAGCGCGGACTGCTGCTGGCCGAGCTTGCCCATTTTCTGTCCCGACGCGCCGCCCTGGCCTTCGCCCGGCTTCGCGCCCGGCTTGTTGCACATGGACGCCTCGGCGTCGCGCAGCGCGTTGACGGCGTCGGCGAGCGCGCGGCCCGCGTCGCGTCCGGCCGCTTCGCCGCCCGCGCGGTTGCCCTGCGACATCTCGCGGCCCGAGCGCGACATCTGGTTCATCGCGCGCCCGAGGTTCTCCTGCACTTCGGGCGGCAGCGCGGTCGTCTGCCCGCCGAGCGCGGCGAGCGAGTCGGCGACGCGCGCGATGCCCTCCGAAAGATCGGTCTGCCGGTTCGCCTGTTCCTGCGGCGAGCCGCTGTTGCCGGGCTGGATGTTCTGCGACGCCTGCTGCCCGAGCGTCACGAGGTCCTGCGCCGCGCGCCGCATGGCCGCGGCCTGCTCGGCGTCGCGCTGCGACTGCGCGCGCGCGCTGCTCTGCGCCATGCGCTCCGACGACTGCCGCAGCGACTCCGAGGCCTTCTTGCCGGACTGTTGCGCCTGCTGCGACTGCCCGGACTGCGACTGCGACGAGGCCTGCGCCTGCTGCGGCGCGGCCTGCTGCTGCATCATCTCGGACGCTTCCTGCAGCCCCTGCTGCGCCTGCGGATTGTCGGTCTGCTGCGCGGCCTCGGCGGCGTCCTTCGCGAGCTCTTCCGTCTGCTCGGACGCGGCCTTCTGGCGCTCGGCGAGATCGGCGCGCTCGGCGGCGCTCGGCTTGTCGCGCCCGCTCGCCTGCTCGCCGTGCTCCTGGTTGAGCGCGTCCTGCCGCTGCGCGAGGTCCTCAGCGCGCTTGGCGAGCGCGTCGAGCCGCTCCTCGTCGCGCAGCGCCTTGAGCAGTTCGAGCGAGCGCTCGAGCTGCTTGAGCATGTCGCGGTTCGCCTGCTGCAGCTGCGGCAGCTGCTGCTCCATGGTGCGGCGGTCCATCTGCTCGATCGCGCGCTGCATGCGCTCCATGGCCTCGCGGAACTCGGGGCTCTGGATCTCCTTCACGAGCTCGGCCATCTCGCGCAGCTTCTGCTGCAGCTCCTCGCGGTACGCCTCGCGCTCGCTCGCGTCGGCGGCGTGCTGCTGCAACTGCTGCGCCGCCTGGTCCACCTGGCGCGACAGTTCCTGCTGGCGCTCGAGCGCCTTGCGCATCTCCTCGGCGCGCTCGAACTGCTGAGACGACTGTCCCTGCTGCGGGCGCGGCGCCTGTCGCTGCAGCTGGTCGAGCGACTTCTGCAGCTCGCGCGCGTTTTCCGCGACGCGCTGCAGCGACTGCGCGACCGTTTCCTGTTTCTGGTCGAGCTTCTCGTACAGGTCGGTGAGCGAGGGGAATCGCAGATGGAACTCGGGGCTGTGCGCGAGCGAGGCGCCGGTGATCGCGTTGTTGTCGCGCGCCTCGAAGCGGAACGTGCCCGCTTCGCCCGGCAGCAGCGCGAGCGAAGACGCGTCCCACTGCGCGAAGAGTCGCGCCTCGCGCGGCTGGCCCGCGGGCGCGGCGAGCGGCACGTCGCGCCACGGCGACGTCGCCTCCTTCTTCCACTGCAGCCGCACGTCCGCCACGCCGAGGTCGTCCTCGACGAGCACGTCGTACGGCACCATCGAGCCTGCGGGCAGGTCGGTGTCGCCGCGCGGCGTCGCCACGGTGAGCACGGGCGGCGCGTCGGCGAGCGCGGCGATGCGGTAGCGGTGCGCGGACGAACCGCTCGGCGACTCCGCGCGCAGCGTCCATTCGCCGTCGCCGTCCACGCGCAGCTCGCCGCGCCAGCGCCGCGGCGTGATCGCCTGCCACGCGAACGGCCGCGCGCCCGGCAGCGCCGCGGTGAGCGACTCGACGTCGCGGTCGAACGTCACCTCGACGCGCGCGCGCGTGCCGCGCAGCGCCGCGACGTCGCCGCGCGTCGCGCTGCCGGTCTGCACGGGCAGCCGCGCGTACGACGGCGCGTGGTATTCGAACGTGAACGACACCGGTTGCGGCGTGCCGTCGAGCGCGATCTGGTAGCGCGGGCTCTCGGTGCGCTGCACGCGCACGGCGTAGTCGCGCGCGCGCGTGACGGGCGGCAGGTCGAAGCGCCAGTGACGCGCGCCGTTCGCGTCGGACTCCAGCACCGGCGCGGGCGACGCGCCGTCGCCGAGAAGCTTCGGCGCGTTCGCCGTGCCCTCGACCGTCGCGCGCACCGCGAGCGTCGCGCCGGGCGCGAGCTTCACCGAGCCGGGTTCGACCACGAGCGTCACGGGCGGTGCCGCGAGCGCGGGATCCCACAGCGTGCGCCACGAGCGCAGAGCGGTCTGCGGCGAGAGGAGCGTGAACGCGAGCAGCGCGACGGTCGCGGCGCCCACCGCGGCGGCCGGCCGCGCGGGCGCGAGCTTCGCCTGCAGCGAGCGGAGCTCCGTGCGCCCCAGCCGCTCGGCCGCTTCCTGCACGAGCGCGCCGGCGAGTTCGCTCGACGTGCCGGCGGGCACGCTCGCCTCCAGGTCGAGCGCGTTGCGCAGCCACGAGCGCACGTCGGGGCGGGCGCGTTCGACGGACTCGAGCCAGTGGTCGAAGCGCGGCAGCTCGGCGAGCAGCGCGCGCACGCTGAGCGCGAGCATCGCGGCGATCGCGACGAGCAGCGCGACGAGACGCGCGGTGGAAGCGTTCGGTCCGCCGCCCGCGGCGCCGACCAGCACGGCGATCGCGACGAGCGATGCGCCGGCGGCGAAGGCGCGGAGCGCGCGGCGGGCCACGATCGCTCCGCGCACGGCGGCGTGATGGCGCTGCAGCGTTCGACGGAGCAAGAGGCCTCGTGCTCGTGGTGTCATGGCGATCGGGGCGGCCCGGTCGGGTGTCGTGTCAGTGCGTCAGGGCGTAATGGACGAGATTCGTGGCCATACGCAGGGCCGCTTCTCGCTTCTCGGGCGGGTCGTGGTGCACGGCCTCGTCTTCGAGCCCGTCCCCGAGGTCGCAATCGAAGGAAAAGAATACACAGAGCCTTCCGTCGCGAACAATCCCGAAGGCCTTCGCGGGTCCGCCGTCGTGCTCGTGGATCTTCGGCAGCCCGGCCGGGAACTCGTACGGCTCGTGGAAGACCGGGTGCGAGAACGGCAGCTCGACCAGTTCGGCGTCCGGGAACAGCTTCTTCATCTCGCGCCGGAAGCTGGGGCCGATGCCGTAGTCGTCGTCCACCCAGAGGAAGCCGCCGGACTCGAGCCAGCGCCGCATGTTGGCGGCCTCGGCGTCCGTGAACTTCATGTTCCCGTGGCCTGCCGCGTACACGAACGGGTACTGGAAGAGCGAGGCCGAACCGGGCTCGACCACGGCCGCGTCGTCCCCGGCGACCGCGATCGTGGTGCGCTGGCGCAGGGCCGACATGAGGTTCTTGAGCGAGGTCTGGTTGCCGTACCAGTCGCCACCGCCGCCGTACTTGAGGCGCCCGATCCCGAACGCGCGCGATCCCGCCGGCGTGGGTTCGGCCGCGCACGGGCGTGCGGCGAACGAGGCGAAGGCGAGGAGCAGGGCGAGCACGGCTGCCGCGACGCGAGTCATGGCCGGAGCATAGCAAAGGGGGGAGTCCTTTCGGACTCCCCCCGTACGAGCGCGATGCGAAGTGTGACTAGCGCGAGGCGACCCCGGCGCGGCTCTCGATCAGCTTGCGAGCCTGGCTCGTGGTGAGCCCCTTCGGCAGGTGGGCCACCGGAAGGCGGCCACCGACGGCCCGGGCGGCCATCGAGCCACCGGCGCGGTTCGGAGCGCCGATGTCCTGGTTGAACGGGTCGAACGCGACGCGCACGCCGCCCATGGGCAGCACGGCGAACGCGTTGAAGTTCGCCGGAGCGGTCTCGACCAGCTTGAACTTGTAGGGGTCGAGCGCCGACGGGGCTTCCGTGTCGAGATCCCGGACGCCCGGGTTCAGGCGGTTGACGATGCGGAAGTTCGCGTCCACGGCCGCCACTCGGATGAGCATGCGGATCGGGAAGTGCTGCCCGCGCAGGTCGAACGGAATGCCCAGGTCCGTCGTGAGGATGACGCGCTGCGTCACCGTCGGATCGGGATAGACCGGCGTCGGGAGGTTGCACTTCACCATCGTGTTGCGGTTCGCGCTGATCTCGTTGAAGTCGATGATGTTCACGACGTACAGCACCGCGCGCGGATCGGACGTCCAGCTGAACGTTCCGAGCGAGTCCGTGAAGTGGGACACCGACGTCGGGAGCATCGTCTGGTCGAGCGTGCCCGAGGCGAGCGCGAGGTTCGAGACCGGCGACTCGTGCGACGTGCGTCCGTTCAGCGTGCCGCGGACGACGTAGCGTTCGCCGCCGCCCGTGGCGTTCGCATCCTGGAACGAGAAGATGTCGCGCTGGTTCGGCAGGTCCTTCATGAACGGACGCAGCGTGTAGTCGTACACCGGAGCCAGGCCGCCGGCGCCGTCACCGCGGTACAGCTGGAGGCCGTCGGCGACGGTGTGATCGAACACCATGCCGAACAGCCGGTCCGTGCTGTCCGCCGCGATGGCCGTCGAGCTCGAGAAGAACGGCGAAGCGCCTTCGGTGGTCGCCTGCAGCCAGTGCGACTCCGTGAGCTCGGGCTGCTGGTAGCCGATCAGCAGCAGGTCCGACGTCGTCTGGCCTTCGAGGGTCTGGAAGCCGGAATCCGGCGTGGTCACCTTCTGCGCGCAACCGGTGAGCGCGCCGAGTACGAACAGCGCCACCGCGGCGCCGAAGACCCGCACTGCACGTGACTGGGTCATGCCCTGTGCCTTTCGTTACTCCGCCTGGACGCCCTTGCGGCGATCCAGCGCGATCCAGGTGTCGAGCGCCAGCGCGCTCGCCACGTACACGGACGAGTAGGTACCGAAGACGATGCCGACCAGCATGGCGAACGAGAAGTCCCGGAGCACTTCGCCGCCCCAAATGAACAGCGCGAGCGAGGCGAGGAACACGGTGAAGGCCGTGATCACGGTGCGCGAGAGCGTCTCGTTGACCGCGATGTCCATGACGCGCGAATGCGTCTCCTTGCGGAGAGCCTTGTTGCGCTCGCGGATGCGGTCGAACACCACGATGGTGTCGTTGATCGAGTAGCCAGCGATGGTGAGAAGGGCGGCGACGACGGTCAGGGACACCTCACGCCCGGTAAACATGAGGAAGCCCAGCGTCACGAGCACGTCGTGCAGCAGGGCCACGACGCCGCCGAGGGCGAACTTAAACTCATAGCGGATGCCGACGTAAAGCAGAATCACCCCGAGGCTGCTGAGAATGGCCCAGACGGCCTTGGACCGCAGCTCGCTGCCGACCTTGGGGCCGACCGACTCGATGCGGCGCACTTCGACGGTCGTGCCCGCGATCTTCGCGGTCACGGCCTCGCTGATGCGCTCGGAGATGTGCTTCGCGTCGCTCTCGTCGTTCGCCACGCGGATGAGGAACTCGTCCGCGGACTCGCCCGTCATCTGCTGGATCTCGGCGCCCTTGAAGCCGGCCGCGTCCATCGCGCCGCGGACGTCGTCGGCGTGAGCCGCCGGCGCCGTGCGGATCTGGACCAGCGTGCCGCCCGTGAAGTCGACCGAGTAGCGCGGGCCCTTGGTGAACAGCAGGAAGAGCGTGACGAGGACGATGAGCCCGGAGAACAGGTAGGCCAGTTTCCGGTGCTTCATGAACGGAATGTTGGTGTCGTGCAGGATCTGGAACATGGTGTCCTCGCTCGCTTAAATGCTGAGCCGGTCGGCCTTGCCGCGGCTGAGCCAGAAGTCGTAGATCATCCGGGTGAACACGACCGCCGTGAACAGGTTGGCCACCAGGCCCCAGATCAGCGTGAACGCGAAGCCCTTGATCGGGCCCGTGCCGAACTGGAACAGGAAGAGGCCGGAGATGATCTGCGTCGAGTGCGCGTCGAACACCGTGCGGAAGGCGCGGTTGTAACCGAGATCCACGGCCTGGCGGATGCTGCGGCCGGCGCGGAGCTCTTCACGAATGCGCTCGAAGATCAGCACGTTCGTGTCGACCGCCATACCCACGGTGAGCACGAGGCCGGCGATACCCGGCAGCGTCAGCGTGGCGCCCGAGTAGGCGAGGATGGCGAGGATGTAGAACGTGTTCAGGACCATCGCCACCACGGCCACGACGCCGGAGAGCTGGTAGTAGACGACCATGAACGCGACGATCATCGCGGTGCCGATCAGGCCCGCGTGCACGCCCTGCGTGATCGAGTCGCCGCCGAGCGACGGTCCGACCGTACGCTCTTCGAGGATCTTGACCGGGGCGGGCAGCGCGCCGGCGCGGAGCACGATCGCGAGGTCCTTCGACGAGTTGATGTCGAAGCTGCCCGTGATGCGCGCGTTGCCGCCGGGGATGCGGTCCTGGATGTTCGGAGCGGACTGCACGACGCCGTCGAGAACGATCGAAAGCTGACGGCCGACGTTGGCGCCGGTGACGCGCGCGAAGTCGGTGCGGCCCTTCGGCGTCATGTTCATGCTGACGCCCCACGCGCCGGGCTGGTTCGGGTCGAGGCCGACCGCGGCGTCCGCGGTGGCGACCGAGCCGCCGGTCATTTCGGCTTCACGCTTGAGCACGTACAGCGAGCGCGCGTTCACGCCGCCGATGTCGCGGACACCCTTCTCCCACAGCACCTGCGTGTCGGCGGGAAGGATGCTGTCGAGGTTCGTCGAAGCGAGCAGCTTCTCGACGATCGACGCTTCGGTCTCCGGGAACACGCCCTGGTCGAGCATGCGGCCGGTGATCGGGTGGAGGCGGAGCGTGGAGTCGGTTTCGGCCGCGTTGTTCGCGGCGAAATACGCGTCGAGGCGGTCGAACGCCGCCTTCGTCTCCTCGGGCGTGCGCACCAGCTTGAACTCGAGAAGCGCCGTCTTGCCGATGAGCTCGATCGCGCGGCCGCGGTCGGTCAGACCCGGCAGCTGCACCGCGACGCGGTCTTCGCCTTCGCGCTGGATGAGCGGCTCGGCGACGCCGAACTGGTCCACTCGGTTGCGGATGATCTCCATCGCGCGATCGGTGGCGTCCTTCGCTTCAGCGGCCGTGAGCTTCGACTTGTCCACTTCGAGCAGCAGCTGCAGGCCGCCCTGGAGGTCGAGGCCCAAGTGAATGGCCTGCTTGCGAAGCTCGGCGAGCTTCTTCGGGGCCAGCGCGTCCCGCTGCGCCGGCGTCATCGAGTAGTAGGTGTAGGACGGGTAGAGGAACCAGGCGGCCAGAGCGGTCACCAGTACGACACCCGCCAACTTCAGAAGGTCCGAGCGAGACATGGATGCCCCCATACGGTCAACCGCCGGGAGGGCAGGCTTGTCCCCTCCCGGCGTGCGAGAAATTGAGGGGCGAAGTCTATGCGGCGCGTTATCAGGGTGTCAACGCAAGGGGTTCGGCGCGGGGTCCCGAAGGTGGCCGGGAGGCGGTCGGCGGGCGGTCGGAGCCCGCGGGCGCGGGAGGCCGGAGGCTCGATGTGGCCGGGCGGAACAGGTGGGAGTGGTTGCTCGCCGGCCGGGACGGGGTCCGGTTGGCGGCCGGACCCGATGACTCGAACGGTACGAGGTGGGTCGGGGTGAGGGAGGGACTGCGGCTGGGGTGGTGGGTTCCCCGCCGGCGAGCAACCGCCCGCACTCATGGGCAAGGGCGGTGCCCGACGCCCCGGGCGCCCAAGTGCCCTCGCCGCAACGGCGGCTCGAGGGGATCGCGGCCATCGCCCGTCGCCGCCGTCACCGAACCGACGACGGTGGTGACGCTGCGCGACGGCGTGAGACCCCGCGAAGTCCGCCCGGCCACCCGCACACGCCCGAAACGCGCATCCGTTCTCGCGCGGACCGAGCAAGGATGACGGGCCGATTTCTTGACACCTCTTCGCGCGCCTTCCTATAGTGCCGCGCCAACTGTACCGGGCCCACCTATCCCTCGCGGAATGAGGAGCTTCCCTCGCATGATCTCTCGCGTTCGCCTCGCGAGTGTCGCGGTCTTCCTGCTGCTTTCGAGCGTCGCGGTCAGCCACGCCCAGCAGGCCGATTCCACCCGCGCGACCCAGTCGCCCGCACGTGCGGGCCGAGGCGCTATCGGATTCCAGCTCGGCAGTTCCTGGTTCGCCGCGGACGGTGACTACACCGAAGGTGCGCTGCCCCGCCTCACGTTCGAAGGCAGCTACCGCTACGTGATGAGCAAGAACTGGCAGTGGCAGGTGAGCCCGTACTTCACGTGGGCCGCCTACGGAAACTCGACGCTGATGCCGTTCACCGATCCCAACTTCCCGGCGGACGAGACCAAGGGACAGGTGCTCCTGCAGCTCGTCGGCGCGAATGCCCAGTGGCAGCGCGCGGGCGGCGGCGATCGCTGGCGCTGGCACGTCGGCGCCGGTCCCGGCGCGTACCGCGTGGTGGTGCAGAACCGCCGCAAGGTGCTCAAGGACCCGGTGTCCAAGCGGCTGCATCAGGGCACGTACCTCGCCGGCACGGCGGAGTTCGGCATCGAGCGCTTCAACAAGGGCCTCGCGAACACGTCGCTCGAATGGACCGTCGCCTCGCACATGGCGTACGCCACCCGCGACAAGCAGTTCGTGAGCGGGTTCAACGGCAACCCGCTGAACTTCGAGACGCGGTTCGGCGTGCACTACTACTTCGATTTCAATCGAGCCAAGAAGAAGCCCGCGGCGAGTACGCCGGCGGGTCACTGACACAACGAAGCCGCAGCGCGACACGCTGCGGCTTCGACGTTTTCGGCAAGGAGCTTTCCCGTGAGCGAGCGCATTGCCTGGAACGAGAAGGTCGGGCCCGAGGCCCTGACCTTCGACGACGTGCTGCTGGTCCCCGCGTACTCGGCCGTGCATCCGCGCGACGTGCAGCTCCGTTCGCGGTTCACGCGCGGCATCGAGATCCCGATCCCGATCGTGAGCGCGGCGATGGACACCGTGACCGAATCCGCGCTCGCGATCGCGCTCGCGCGCGAGGGCGGCATCGGCGTCATCCACAAGAACCTCACGATCATGGAGCAGGCCGCGCAGGTGGACCGCGTGAAGCGCTCCGAGAGCGGCATGATCGTGGACCCGGTCACGCTGCCGCCGACGGCGACGCTCGCCGACGCGCACGCGATCATGGCGCGCTTCCACATCTCGGGCGTGCCCATCACCGAGGACGGCAAGCTGGTCGGCATCCTCACGAACCGCGACCTGCGATTCGAGGACGACCACACGCGGCTGGTGTCCGAAGTGATGACGCGCGAGAAGCTCGTCACCGCGCCCGTCGGCACGACGCTCGTCGAGGCGAAGGACATTCTCGCGAAGCACCGGATCGAGAAGCTGCCCGTCGTGAACGCCTCCGGCGAGCTCAAGGGCCTGATCACGGTCAAGGACATCGAGAAGCGCATCCGTCACCCGCACGCCTGCAAGGACGAGCTGGGCCGGCTGCGCGTCGCGGCCGCGGTCGGCGCGGGCGGCGACTTCCTCGAGCGCGCGCAGGAGCTCGCGCGCCACGGTGTGGACGCAGTCGTCGTGGACAGCGCGCACGGGCACAGCATCGGCGTGATCGAGGCGACGCAGGCGCTGCGCAACGCGCTCCCGAACGCGCAGATCGTCGCGGGCAACGTCGGCACGGGCGCGGGCGCGAAGGCGCTCGCCGACGCCGGCGCGGACGCCGTGAAGGTCGGCATGGGCCCGGGCGCGATCTGCACGACGCGCGTGGTGAGCGGCGCCGGCATGGCGCAGATCACCGCCGTGCTCGAAGCGGCGAAGGCGCTCGAAGGCACCGGCGTGCCGGTGATCGCGGACGGCGGCATCAAGTATTCCGGCGACATCGTGAAGGCGATCGCCGCGGGCGGGCACTCGGTGATGCTCGGCGGACTGTTCGCCGGCTGCGAGGAGAGCCCCGGCGAGACCGTGCTGCTCGAAGGCCGCCAGTACAAGGTGTACCGCGGCATGGGCTCGCTCGGCGCGATGGCGTCTGCGCGCGGCAGCCGCGAGCGCTACTTCCAGGAAGCGACGGACGAACTCGCGAAGCTCGTGCCCGAGGGCATCGAAGGCCGCGTGCCGTTCAAGGGTCCGCTCGCCTCGACCGTGTTCCAGATGATCGGCGGATTGCGCGCCGGCATGGGCTACTGCGGCGTGCGCACGATCGAGGAGCTGCGCACGAGCGCGCGCTTCTCGCGCATCAGCGGCGCCGGCCTGCGCGAGAGCCATCCGCACGACATCAAGATCACGAAGGAAGCGCCGAACTACGAAGTGCGTTGAACGCGCGCGGGTGATTTCGCCCGCCGCGCAGTTTCATTCGTTTTCGTCCTGCACTCGAA
The DNA here is from genome assembly GCA_016710095.1 of Candidatus Eiseniibacteriota bacterium. Taxonomy (GTDB): domain Bacteria; phylum Eisenbacteria; class RBG-16-71-46; order RBG-16-71-46; family RBG-16-71-46; genus CAIXRL01. Next base: position 16,899 of record JADJLL010000051.1, read on the forward strand.
GCACGTGTTCGCTACATTGCGGCCGCGGCCCCACCCGCCTGCACGATTCGTCACTGGCCTGATCCTTCCGGGAGGAGGAGACCATGCGACCCATCGGTACCCGCCGTGGCAATCCCGTCGTGCGCCGCATGATCGAGCAGAACCAGCGACGCCGGCTGTACTACTCGCTCTCGCCCGACGAGGCGCAGGTCCGTGGTGACGCGAACGACCCGCGCGCGGTGCGCTGGACGCGCGAGTTCTTCGAGCGCCTTCGCGACGTCGTCGTGCCGCGCATGGCGGTGGCCGAGCGCCTCGAGGACGGCGTGCTGCGCTACTTCGGCGCCGAGAACCTCCGCCTGTGGGCGCTGCACCGCGAGCACGAGCTGGTCGTCGCGTACGACCACGGCGATTCGCCCTCGGAGATTCGCGAGCGCGCGCGACGCTGGCTCGGCTGTCTCGCGACGCACACCGCGCCCGGCCTGCCGTCACCGCACTGGGGCAGCCCCGTGTACGGCGCGCGCGTGGACCGCGCGACGCAGGAGCTCGACATCGTGTGGGCGACGCCCGGCGACTGGTGCCGTTTCGTGCTCGAGGACGTGCACGCGCCGCGCGTCTACGACGCTCCGCCGCACTGGGGCGACCGCTTCGTCACGGCGTAGCGCGAAGCAGGAAGCCG
>JADJLL010000052.1 GCA_016710095.1 Candidatus Eiseniibacteriota bacterium
TCAGTCCTCGACCCACGCCTCCGAGCGCCGCGCCTGACGGCGCAGCATCGTGATCGCGATCATGCCGAACACGAAGCCGCCGACGTGCGCCCACCACGCGACACCGCCGCCGGTCGAGCCGAGCGCGAACGTGCCCGAGAAGAACTGGAACACGAACCACAGTCCCAGCACGAGCAGCGCGGGCAGCGCGACGATCTGGAAGAAGAAGAAGATCGGGATCAGCGTCACCACGCGCGCGCGCGGGAACAGCACCGCGTAGGCGCCGAGCACCGCGGCGATCGCGCCGCTCGCGCCGACCGTGGGGATCTCCGACCACGGGTTGAGCGCCACGTGCAGCGCGGCGCTCGCGATGCCGCCCGCGAGATAGAAGAGCGTGAAACGTACGCGGCCGAGGCGGTCCTCGACGTTGTCGCCGAAAATCCACAGGTACCACATGTTCCCGAGCAGGTGCAGCCAGCCCGCGTGCAGGAACATCGACGTGAGCACGGTCGTCACGGGCCCCTGCAGCGGCATCGCGCCGAGCGAGGCGTACATGAGCCGCGAGGGCACGAGCCCCCAGTTGTTCAGGAACCAGTTCTTGTCCGGCCCGAGCGAAAGCTCGAACAGGAACGCCACGACGTTGATCGCGATGATCGCCCGGGTGACGACCGGGACGCTTTGCGAAGGGTTGTCGTCGCGAATCGGGAACATGCGGCGCGAAGGCTCCGTGAACGGTGGAATGGGCCGGGAAACTCGTCGGATGCCGCGGATCGGGGAAAGGTTTGACGCTGCCCGGGAGGGCTGCCTATGTTCCGCCGCGATCGGTACGAAGAAAACGTTTTGCATCCGGAGCGCACCGGCCGACATCTACACGGACGCTCCGAATCGAGAATGGACCATTGCTGCGGGGATTTGTCATGTCGAACGCTCAGGCTGTCAACGACACCACCTTCGATGCCGAAGTGCTCAAGTCCGGAACGCCGGTACTCGTGGACTTCTGGGCGCCCTGGTGCGGCCCGTGCCGCGCCGTCGCCCCGACCGTGGACGCGCTCGCGACGGAGTTCGCGGGCAAGCTCAAGGTCGTGAAGCTCAACACGGACGAGTCGGGTGAAGTCGCCATGAAGTACGGCGTCACGTCCATCCCGACCCTCATGGTGTTCAAGGGCGGCGAAGTCGTCGAGCGCGTGCTCGGCAACCGTCCGAAGGCCGATCTGGCCGCGATGGTCTCGCGCCACATCTAGTCTTCACGCTGTGCAACACCGGCCCGTTCGCGATCCATCCCGCGAACGGGCCGATCTCTCTTTCGGCCGGCGCGCGGCGGGAGTTCAGCGCCGCAGGCCGCTCTCGCCGACCATCGCCATCGCGCGCGGCAGGCGCTCGACGACGTCGCCGGCCACGAGGCCGATCGCGCCCACGTCGCGCGCCGCGAGGTCACCCGCGAGGCCGTGCGCGAACACCGCGAGACGCGTCGCGTCCCAGGGCGAAAGTTTCTGCGCGAACAGCGCGGCGATCGCACCGGTGAGCACGTCGCCCATGCCGGCGGTCGCCATGCCGGGGTTGCCGGTCGGGTTCACGCTCACGCGGCCGGTCGGGTCGGCGATCACGGTGGGTGCGCCCTTCAGCACGAGCACGCAGTTCCACTTCTTCGCCCACTCCTTCGCCACGTCCACACGGCTCGCCTCGAGCGTCGAGGGGAGCAGGCCGGTCAGGCGCGCCATCTCGCCGAGGTGCGGCGTCACGATGCGCGGCGCGGGCGCCTTCGCCAGGACGGCCGCGAGGTCGTGGTCGGGCGGCGAGAACGCGAACAGCGCGTCGGCGTCGAGCACCGCCGGGCGTTCGAGCCGCGGCAGCAGCAGGTGCGCGAAGCGCACGGTGTCGGGATTGCGCGACATGCCCGGCCCGACCGCGACGGCGTCGGCGAGCGCGGCTTCTTCGAGCACGCGCGTCACCGCGGTCGTCGTGAGCGAGCGCAGCGGACCTTCGCCGCACGGCACCGGCATCTGTTCGACGAGCTGCGACGCGAGCACGTCGCACAGGCTCGACGGCGCGGCGACGCGCACGTAGCCCGCGCCCGCGCGACTGGCGGCCCGCGCGGCGAGCACGACGGCGCCCGCCATGCCCATCGCGCCGCCAACCACGAGCACGCGGCCGGCGCTGCCCTTGTGCGCGCGCATGTCGCGGCGCGGCACGATCGGCGCGAGCGCCTCGGGCTGCGACAGCGAAACGGGCGAAAGCCCCGCGCGCTCCGGCGTCATCAGTCCGATGTCCACGACTTCGAGCGCGCCCCGGCATTCGCGGCCGGGGAAGAGGAAGTGCCCGCGCTTGGCGTAACCGAACGTCACCGTGAGGTCGGCGCGCACGGCGTGTTCGTAGCTCGTGCCGTCGTCGGCCGACACGCCGGTCGGCAGGTCCACCGCGACGACGCGCGTGCCGCGCGCGCGCAGCAGCAGCAGCGCCTCGCACCCGGTCGCGAGCACGCCCTCGGGCGTGGCGCGCGCGCCCGTGCCCATGAGCGCGTCCACCGCGTACTCCCAGCCCTGCGGTTCGGCGACGAGCCCGGCGAGCGACGCGTCGTCCTCGCAGAACTCGGGCGTCACGCCCGCGTGCTCGAGCAGCGCCAGGTGCACGGCGGCGTCGCCCTGCACCTTGGCGCGCGGCCCCGCGACCACGACGCGCACGCGCGCGCCGGAGCCGTGCAGGTAGCGCGCGGCGACGTAGCCGTCACCGCCGTTGTTGCCCGTGCCGCACAGCACGAGCACGCGCATCGCGAGCAGCGAGCCGAACGTGCGTTCCATGGCGCGCGCGACGCCGTGGCCCGCGCGGTCCATGAGCTCCGGACCCGTCGCGTGAGCGCCGTCGATCGTCGCGCGATCGAGCGCGCGCTGCTCGGCGGCGGTCAGGAGGAACATCGTCAGTGCTTGCGGTTGCGGGACCGCGCTTCGGAAGTCAGGTCGCGCTTGAGTACGCGGGCGTACTCGGCGTCCGACTTCACGCGGTTCAGCAGGTCGGGGTCCGACGACAGGAACGGCAGGTCGAACAGTTCGGGTTCGGCTTCCTGTTCGACGTAGATGCGTGCCTGTTCGCTGCGCTGGTGCTGGGTGGCCCGCTCCAGGTTCTCGAACGACTTGTGCGCTTCGAGAAACTCGCCGTTGAACACGTCGAACGTGTACACGTGCACCAGAGTGTCCGCCTTCACACCTGCCGGCGGCGCGTACACCTTCACGCGGGCCGCCCGGATCTTGCCTGCCGACATCACGCCTCCTTGTGCGATGGGGCCGCTGTTTTCAGGAGCGGCCGCCGTTGAGTCCGTCCACGATGCCCACCAGTTGGAAGACATCGTCCACGTCGTAGTCCGCGCCCGAGAGCTTCGTGTCGAACGTGTCGCCGTACCGCGCGAACACGGTCTTCATGCCGAGGCTCTTCGCGCCGACCACGTCGCGTTCCGCCCAGTCACCGATCATCATCGCGTGTCCGGGCTCCACGCCGAGCCGCCGCAGCACTTCGCGGAACGGCGCGGGCGCGGGTTTGCGCTCGCCGGTGTCGTCGAACGTGACGACCGCGTCGAACACGTGCTGCAGTCCGAGCGTGCACAGCCGCAGCCACACTTGAAGTCGCGGCGCGTCCGAGACGACGCCCAGCTTGATGCCCCGCTTCGCCAGTTCGAGCAGCGTCATCTGCGCGTGCGGATAGAGCACGAGGTTCGACTCACGCGCCCTCCGGTACGCCACGATGCCCGAGGCGAGAATCTTGGGATCGACCTCGCCGAACTCGCGCTGCAGCAGCTCGTCGAACACGCGCTGGAACTCGAGCCCGCGCTCGTCGTAGATCGCGCGCACGCGTTCGCGCAGTTCTTCGCGCGGCAGCTTGAAGCCGGCGTCGATCATGCCGTCGATCGCGGCCTGGATCGCCGCCTCCTTCATCTTCATGAAGTCGGTCAGCGTGTTGTCGAGATCGAAGACGATCGCTTGGATCACGCTTTACGGCCCCGCGGTTTCGTCATTTGGTGGAAGGCCCGATGGTCCGGCCGAGAGAGATCTCGCCGTTGTCGATCCGGAGGTTGAAGCCACACGCCGGATTGCTGCAGACCCAGGCCTTGTAGGTGATCGGCGCGCCGTCACGTCCGTAGTCGCTCAACGGAAGCAGCACGCCCTTGCCGCACTTCGCGCAGGCAGGAAACGCATCCATCCCCAAACCCCTCCCCATGTCCTGACCGCTGGACGCGATCACACGGCTGCATTGTCGCGACCACGGTCACTGACTGTCCAGCGGATTATCGGCCGGGGACCGCGCGGCGATGACCTCCAGATGCGTTCCGGGCACGTTTTCATTGCCCGTTCCGTGCGACACTCCTAGACTTCCGCACCACTTCGGGCATCCCCGCCTCGTATCGGAGAACCGGTTGACCCTCACTCGTCGCACCGCGGCCGCGGCGCTGGCGCTTTGCGCGCTGTCCTTCGCGCGGCCGGCGCAGGCCGTGCTCGACATCGAGAATCGCGGCCCCACGCTGCAGGCGGGGGCGTTCGCCATGCGGGTGACGAACATCGGCGCGCTCGGGAACCCGTACTCGAACGTCGGCCGCTCGTTCGATCCGTCGTTCGAGTACCCGCGCGGCAGCGGCACCGAAGGGCTCAAGAGCGCCGACCTGTGGGTGGGCGCGCGCCGCTCCGACGGCGTCTACCGCGTGAGCGGCGGGCCGCTGCTCGAGTGGCGCCCGACGCTCTCGCCCGGAGGACCACGTGCGTGAAGCGCTCGGCGGCCAGCTCGGCACGCAGCCCGACGTGGACGACGACGGCGACGGCCGCTTCGACGAGGAAGTGCTCAACGGCCTCGACGACGACGGGGACGGCGAAGTGGACGAGGACCTCGGCGTGTCGGCGGCGCAGAAGCTGTACGCCGAGTACGTGGACGACCGCCCCGAGGCGCTCGACTACGGCTACTCGGGCGGCGAGCCGCACGAGGCGCTGCACCTGAGCGTGAAGCAGGAGGCGATGGCCTGGTCGGTGCCGGGTTACGACCGGATCGCGGGCGTGCGGTTCAAGATCACGAACCACGGCACCGAGACGCTCGAGGACGTGCGCATCGGCGTGTTCGCCGACCTCGACGTGAGCGCCGCGGGCGAGTCGGGCGGCCACCTGAACGACCGCGCCGAGAACGTGTACTGGCAGATCGGCTACAACGACGGCATCGCGTCGGTGCCGAGCGTGAACGTCGCCGACTTTCTCGCACCGGCGGTGCCCTACACGAAGTCGTGCGTCGGCATGCTCGCCGGCACGGGCGCGGTCGTGCGCGACGGCGTCGCGGGCAACGGCCTTCCGGTGTTCGGCATCGTGCCGCTTTCGCACACGCTCGATCCGCTCGCGATCATTCGGAAGTCGGCGCTCGTGGACAACCGCTCCGACCCGTACATCACCGGCCGCGCAGCTGAGCTTCGGGCGCCTCGTGGTTCGCGCTCGACCTGCCGCCGGGGCAGGGCGGACCGCCGGTGTTCGACGCGGACCGCTACCGCGCGATGGCCGGAGCGTTTCCCGGTCCGCCGAGCCTCGAGATCGCGCACGACTACGCCGCGCTCGTGTCGTGCGGTCCGTTCCGCAGGATGGCGCCGGGGCAGACGCTCGAGTTCGAGCCGCGCTCGTGTGCGCGCCGGTGCTCGACAGCGTCGTCACGACGCTCCGCTCGCCGCGATCACGCGGCGGGGCGCGTGGATCTCGCGGTGCCGGACACTGACGGCGAGCGCCCATCGGCCAGTACGACGCCGGCAAGAGCGGCTTCACCGGACACGAGACCTGCTACGAGGCGCCGCCGGGGCTGAACTTCTTGATGGACCCGCACTGCTTCCAGAGTACCCGGGTGGACTTCGACGGGGCCGCCGGACCTGATGGAGCCGATGCCGCACGGCACCTGTGTGTGGGCGGACCTCGATTGCGACGCGTGCACCGGTTTCGGCGGCAACGAGACGCAGTCGCGCTGGAGCGATCCCGGCGCGCGTGCCGCCCTCGCCGGCCTTTCACGCGACGCCGGGCGACGACGTCGCGATCGCCGGGGACAACTCGCCCGAAGTCGCGCTGGTCGCGCCGACGGCGGCGCGCAGGGTGCGCCCGTGCGCTTCTCCGGCCACAACGTCTAACGTTGTCCGACTGGAAGCGCACGGCCTGGTCCCGGCCCGGAACGCTTCAGATGATCGCGTCGTTCGCGACGGACACGCTGCAGAGCCAGACGCTGCTCGCGTCGATCACGGATTCGACGGTGGACTACGACATCGTGCGCTACGGGCGGAAGCAGTACCCGATCGGGCGCTACTCGTCTCGAGGACCGGCGAGTGAACGACGGTTTCGACTACTCTCCGTGGTCACGACGGTCGGCGAACGCGACGCACGCTCGTCTCGCCTCCCGCTCACGCTCGTCGAGCGATTCGAGAGCCGCTGCTCACGAACCTCGACTCCTCGTCACGCCGCGCGCCGAGGCGCGCACGGCCGCAGGGCAGCGCGTGGGTCGTGCCGAACCGCACCGTGCGCACGTCCGGTGGGAGCGGCCTGCCGGTCGCGGGCGACACGTTCGGCCGCCACATGGACTTCATGGGACCGGCTGCGCGCGGCGTGCACCGTGCGCGTGTGCGACGCCGCGGGCGATCTCGT